>NZ_JAGINM010000003.1 GCF_017876095.1 Azospirillum agricola | reverse complement strand
TCTGGCTCCCCGTCGCGTCGCTGCCTGCCGTCCTCGTGGACCGCGTCGGCGTCGTTCGCGTCGGGAGGCGCTTTATAGGCGGACAGACCGAACCCCGCAAGCGCTTTTTTCGCCCTCGCTGCATTTTTCTTCGGGTGCTGGCTCCCTCAGTCCCTCTACATGACGGCGCCAATCTTCCAGGGCACGAACTCGTTGCGGCCATAGCCGAGCAATTCCGACTTCGATCGCGCACCCGAGGCGATGTCGAGGATGAGCCGGAAAATCTCCCTGCCCTTTTCCTCGATCGTCACGCCGTCGATGATGTCGCCGCAGTTGATGTCCATGTCCTCCTCCATCTTGTGGAAGAGGTCGGAGTTGGTCGCCAGCTTGATCGACGGCGTCGGCTTGCAGCCGTAGGCCGAGCCGCGTCCGGTGGTGAAGCACAGCATGTTGGCGCCACCCGCCACCTGCCCGGTCGCCGCGACCGGGTCGTAGCCGGGCGTGTCCATGTAGACGAAGCCCTTGCGGTCGATCCGCTCGGCGTAGCGGTAGACCCCACGCAGGGTCGAGGTGCCGCTCTTGGCAACCGCCCCCAGCGACTTCTCCAGGATGGTCGTCAGTCCGCCCGCCTTGTTGCCGGGGGAGGGGTTGTTGTTCAGCTCGCCGCCGGTGCGCGCGGCGTAGGCCGTCCACCAGTCGATCAGCTCGACGATCCGCTGCCCGACCTCCGGACTTTCGGCGCGGCGGGTCAGCAGATGCTCGGCGCCGTAGATCTCGGGAGTCTCCGACAGGATCGCGGTGCCGCCCTGGCGCACCAGGATGTCGACCGCCGCCCCCAGCGCCGGGTTGGCCGTCAGCCCCGAATAGCTGTCGGAGCCGCCGCATTGCAGCGCCAGCGTCAGCTCCGACGCCGGGACCGTCTCGCGTCGCGCCGCGTTGGCGAAGGGCAGCATCTCGATCACGCGGGCAACGCCGGCGGCGACCGTCTTGCGGGTGCCGCCGCTCTCCTGGATGATCAGGCTCTGGAAATGCTCGCCCTCGACGATGCCGTAGGCCTGCTTCAGGCGCGGGATCTGGAGAACCTCGCAACCCAGCCCAACCAGCAGGACGGCGGCGAAGTTCGGATGGCTGGCGTAGCCCCACAGGGTGCGGGCGATGATGTCGAACTCCTCGCCCTTCCCCGCCATGCCGCAGCCGGTGTCGTGCTTCAGCGCCACCACCCCGTCGACGTTGGGGTAGCGGTCGAGGATGCCCGAGCGCGTCACCTCGTCGGCGATGAAGTCGACCACGGTGGTCGAGCAGTTCACCGAACTGAGGATGCCGATGCAGTTGCGCGTCCCGACCCGCCCGTCGGCGCGGCGGAAGCCCTGGAAGGTCGCCGGCTCCTCGCCGGGCCGCAGGGGCTCGTCCGGCCGCGCCTCGGCGGCGAAGGCGTAGTCGCGCTCGAACTCCTGGAGCGCCACGTTGTGCTCGTGCACCCAGTCCCCCGCCGCGATATCGCCGCTGGCGAAGCCGATCACCTGCCCGAACTTGCGGATCGCCGCACCCGACGGAATGGCGGCGGTGGCGATCTTGTGCCCGCGTGGGATCGCCGCGCCGGCGGTCAGCCCGCCGGGCAGTTCCTGTCCGCGGGCCAGGGCTTCGACGGCGGTGGCGACGTTGTCGGCCGCGTGCAGGCGGAGGATGGGAAGAGCAGCCATGGCGCGCGTCAAACCTCCAGGATCGCCTTGATGACGCCGGTTTCCGGGCGCAGCCATTCCTTGAACAGCTCCGGCCCGTCGGCCAGCGCGCCCCGATGGGTGTTCAGCGCCAGCGACGGCACCTTGCCGGCCTCCATGAAGCGGACGACCTCGGCGAAATCGTCGGGCTGGGCGTTGCGGCTGGCGAGCAGCGTCGTCTCGCGCTTGTGGAACTCGGGATCGGAGAAGGTGATCTCGCCCGGCACGACGCTGACCAGCACGTAGCGGCCGGCGTGCGCGACGAGGCCGAAGCCGCGGTGCATCGCCGCCGAATTGCCGGTGGCGTCGATCAC
This sequence comes from Azospirillum agricola, assembly GCF_017876095.1. Taxonomy (GTDB): domain Bacteria; phylum Pseudomonadota; class Alphaproteobacteria; order Azospirillales; family Azospirillaceae; genus Azospirillum; species Azospirillum agricola. The sequence goes on along the minus strand of NZ_JAGINM010000003.1, from coordinate 459,381 downwards.
CACGTCGTAGAAGTCGCCGCCGGTCAGCCGCTTGGCCTCGGCTTCGGCCTCCGCGTCGGCGCGCAGCAGATGGTCGGCGCCCAGCCTGTCGCGGGTGAAGGCGAGCCGATCCTCGCGCATGTCCATGACGGTGACGTCGGCGCCGCGCGCCTTGGCGGCGATGATCGCGGCGATGCCGATCGGGCCGGAACCGACGACGAGCACGCGGTCCTGCGCGGTCACGCCGCCGCGCTTCACGCCATGGGCGCCGATCGCCAGGAACTCGATCATCGCCGCCTCGTCGAGCGAGGCGCCGCCGACCGGGATAACGTTCTGTTCGGGAACGCAGAGATACTCGGCCATGCCGCCGTCGCGGTGGACGCCGACGACCTGGATGTTCTGGCAGGCGTTGGTGACGCCGCGCCGGCAGGACACGCAGACGCCGCAGGACAGGTAGGGCACGATGTAGACGTTCTCGCCGGCCTTCAGGCGGCTGCCCTCCGGCGCGCTCTCCACCGTTCCCGACAGCTCGTGCCCCATCACGCGGGGATAGGCCAGGAAGGGGTGCTTGCCCTGGAAGATGTGGAAGTCCGTGCCACAGACGCCGACGCGGCGGATGCGGACCAGGACCTCCCCGGCGCCCGGCACCGGGTCGGGCCGGCTGATGACCGCCAAGCGGCCGGGTTCCTCGCAGATCAACGCCTTCATTGTCCTGAAACTCCTGTCGGATGGGGGCGGGCCGGCGCCGTGGCCGGCCCGGTTCGCGTCACTTCGGCATCTCGGCCGGCAGCGGGACGCCGTTGTAGGTCTCGTAGATCTTGCTGAGCTTGCCGTTGGCGAGGTTGGTCGCGATCCAATCGTCGACCACCTTGCGCAGCGCGTCGTCGCCCTTGCGGAAGCCGGCGGCGTAGGGGTTGGTCTTCAGCACCAGCTTGACCTCGTAGGGGTCGTTCGGCCGGCGCGCGTTGACCGCCGCCATCACCTGCGGCGAGGAGGCCATGATGTTGACCTGACCGGAGATCAGCGCGGTGATCAGCGTCGCGTCGTCGTCGTAGCGCACCATCTCGGCGCCCTGGGCCTGGGTGGTGGCCTCCTTGTCGTTGGTCGAGCCGCGCGTCGTGCCGAGGCGCTTGCCGACCACGTCCTTCAGGTCGGTGATCGCGACGTTCTTGGGCGCGGCGATCACGACCTGGATGACGCCGTAGGGGGCGGAGAAGTCGATGACCTTCTTGCGCTCCTCGTTGATGCTGAAGGAGGCCATGACCATGTCGGCCTTGCCGGTCAGCAGGAAGGGCACGCGGTTCGGGCTGGTGACCTGGACGATCTCCAGCGCGTAGCCGAGATCGGCGGCCAGCGCCTTGGCGGTCTCGACGTCGGAGCCGGTCGGCTGCATGGCGCTGTCGTTCATGCCGAAGGGCGGCGAGCCGAGGTCGATGGCGACGCGGATCTTCTTGTTGGCCTTGATGGTGTCGAGGCTGTCGGCGAAGGCCGGGGCCGTCAGGCTGGCGAGCATGGCGATGCCGGCCGCGGCGATCAGGTGTCTGCGGTTCATGGTTTCCTCCGTTTGGATTTGTTGCGATTCGAATTGCCCTCTCCCGAGGCGGGAGAGGGAGGAATTCACAGCCCGCTGCCGACGAAGCCGCGCAGTTCCTCGGTTTGCGGGCGGTCGAGCATCGAGCCCGGACCGCTCTCCCACACCTTGCCCTGGTGCATGTAGATGACCGTCGAGGCGACGCGACGGGCGAAAGCCATCTCGTGGGTGACCAGGATCATCGTCATGCCGCCGGCCGCCAGGCTCTCCATCACCTTCAGCACCTCGCCGGTGAGCTGCGGGTCGAGCGCCGAGGTCACCTCGTCGAACAGCATCAGCTTCGGCTTCATCGCCAGCGAGCGGGCGATGGCGACGCGCTGCTGCTGCCCGCCGGACAGCTGCTCGGGATACTGCTCGGCCTTGGCCTCCAGCCCGACGCGCGCCAGCACCTCGCGGGCCAGCTCGCGGGCCTCGGCCTTGGACATCGACTTCACGCAGGTCGGCGCCAGCATGATGTTCTGCTCCACCGTCAGGTGGGGGAACAGGTTGTAGCTCTGGAACACGATGCCGACGTCGCGGCGCAGCGCGCGGCGGTCCAGCGCCGGGTCGTGGACGGCGTGGCCGCAGACATGGATGCTGCCCTCCTGGATCGTCTCCAGCGCGTTGATGCAGCGCAACGCCGTCGACTTGCCCGACCCCGACTGGCCGATGATGGCGGTGACCTCGCCGGGGCCGACGTCGAAGGACACGCCGTCCAGCACCTTCAGCGCGCCGAAGCTCTTGTGGACGTTCGACAGGCTGACGACAGCCTTGGCGGAAACAGGGGCATGCATGGGCTGTTCGTCCTCCCGGAGACGCGCGGGCTTAGCGACGGCTGACATTGAGCTTCCTTTCCAGGCTGCGGCTCCAGGTCGAGAGCGGGAAACAGAGGGCGAAGTAGAAGACGGCGACGACGATGAAGATCGTGAAGGGCTCGAAGATCGAGTTGTTGATCAGCTTGCCGGCCTGCGACAACTCGATGAAGCCGACGACCGAGGCCAGCGAGGTGTTCTTGACGATCTGCACCAGGAAGCCGACGGTCGGCGCGGTGGCGAGGCGCAGGGCCTGCGGCAGGACGACCCGCGTCATCCGCTGCCAGCGCGTCAGCGCCAGGCATTCGGCCGCCTCCCACTGGGTCTTCGGCACCGACTGGATGCAGCCCCGCCAGATCTCGGCGAGGAAGCCCGACGAGTAGACGGTCAGCCCCGCCCCGGCGGCGATGATCGCCGGAACCGCGTCGAAGCCGGCGATGGCGACGCCGAAATAGATCAGGAACAGCAGGATCAGCAGGGGCGTGCCCTGGACGAGCTGGATGTAGACGATCGCGGCGATCCGCAGGGACCGGCTGGCGGAGACGCGGGCCAGCGCCACGACGAAGCCGAGCAGCCCGCCGCCGACGAAGGCGATGACCGACAGCCCGACCGTCCAGAGCGCCGCCCAGGCCAGGAATTCGAGATGGGTGAAGCTGAAACCGGGCATGACCTTTCCCCTCAGAGCGCCGTGCCGAGCTTGCGCCGGCGGACGAAGACGACCATGCCGAAGCCCCAGAAGGCGGCGCGCACGACGAAGGACAGCAGCAGGTAGAGGACACCGACGACGATGTAGGTCTCGAAGCTGCGGAAGGTGTCGGACTGGATGCGGTTGGCGACCGCCGTCAGTTCCTCCGCCGAGATCTGCGAGGTGATGGAGGAGGCCAGCATCAGCAGCACATACTGGCTGGTCAGCGCCGGATAGACGCGCTCCACCGCCGGCCGCAGCACGACGTGCCAGTAGGTCTGCACCCGGCTGAGCCCCAGGCAGTCGGCCGCCTCCAACTGCGCCTTGTGCACCGATTCCAGCCCGGCGCGCACGATCTCGCAGGTGTAGGCGCCGACATTGACCACCAGCGCGATGACCGCCGCCATGTTGGCCGACACATGGACGCCCAGCGTCGCGATGCCGAAATAGACCAGGAAGATCTGCACCAGCAGCGGCGTGTTGCGGATCACCTCGACGTAGGTGGCGACCGCCCATTTGACGGCGGGCGAGCCGTCGGCCCGGCCGATGGCGCACAGCGTGCCGAGCACGAAGCCGAGCACCGTGGCCAGAGCCGACAATTGCAGGGTCAGCCACACCCCGGTGGCGAATTCGCGCCAGAAGGGGAGAAGGACCGAGAAGTCGAATTCGTAGGTCATGAGCGGATCCCCTCGGCAGGCCGGGCCAGAACGGCCCCCAGCACACCGTCGAGCAGCGGGGTCGCGTGGCGGGCGGAACCGGCGCCACACACCCAGGCGAGGAAGTCGCCGATGCGCTTCCCGACCTTGGCCGGGTGGTTCTGGGCGATGTCGGCGATGCGGTGGTCGAGGAAGGGGTTGAGGAAGCGGTCGAGCGTGGTGGCGACGTAGGCTTCCGCCTCCGCCGCCATGCCGCGCGCGGCGAAGCCCGGCACCACCTCGGTGCGGTAGAGGCTTTCCAGCCGGTCGCGGACGCGGCCGTCGGCCAGGATGGCGCGCACCGTCTCGTCCGGGTCGCGCCGCTCCGCCATCCACAGGTCGGCCAGCACGCTGTGGCCGAGGTTGAGGATGTGCAGCTTCAGCCGCTCGAAGCGTTCCAGATCGTCGGTCATCACGATCGCCGGGTGCCCGCAGGGGGCCGACAGGCCGGGCCGGCGCTCGATCGCCCACAGCGCGTAGGGCTCGGCCACGGCGCCGATCGGGTCGAGCGGCTGCGAGACGATGCGGTCGACCAGCGTGTTGCCGATGGTCACCGACCCGGCCATCCAGTCGAGGAAACCGGCCGGCGCGCCCGCGTCCCGCGCCAGCCCGGCCAGGATGGCGGCGAGGACCTCGCCGTTGCGGCTGACCAGCTCGCAGGGCAGCACCGTCAGCGACCGCCCGCCGTCGCGCCAGCGCCGGTGCAGCAGAGCCAGCAGCTTGCCGGGAAAGGAGTGCGGGACGGCGGTGCCGGACAGCAGCGCCGGATGACGGTCGGCGGCGGCGACCTCGTAGCCGGTGTCGCCCATGTTGGAGACGACGGCATCCGTCTCACCGGCGAACAGCGCCGACAGTTCCTCCCAGTCGCGGGCGGCGGCGAGGCCGCGGTCGACGCTGGTCACCTGGATCCGGCGTTCCACCGGAGCGCCCTTCTCGATGCCGCGGATGATGACGGGAAAACCGCCGGGACGGCCGAAGGCGGCGACGCGCCCTGCCCGCTCCGCCGAGCCCGACGCCTGGACCACCGCGATCGGCCCGACCGGCTGGCCGGCCTCCCGCGCCTCGTGGACGAACAGATCCACATGGGCCTGCAAGAAGCGGCTGGTGCCGAATTGTAGGATGCGGCCGGTCATCGTCCGGAGATCTCCCCTCGACGGCGGAGCGTTCGCCGGTGCTCCGGTTTCCGCTGGAACCGTCCGCACCGCCGCTCGTCCGTCATCTTGATTGTTGACGTCACCTGTTCGTTACGGATAACAAACATAGGAGAAGAGAGAGGGTCAATCTGTTTTTTATGGGAAAAAACCAATGAGAAAAAACAGGGTGGAACCCACGGCATGAAGACCAACACCCTCTACAAGCGCAGCTACAACCAGTGCCTGGATCTGGTCGCCACGCGCACCTTGGGCGGGGATCTGGGGTCGGAGAACGAACTCGCGGCTGCACTCGACGTCAGTCGGACCACGGTGCGCGCCGTCCTCGACGGGTTGACCGCCGCCGGGCTGATCGGCATCGACAAGCGCGCGAAGCGGATCCTGCGCCACCCGGCCCCCACCGACTACTACCCTGACACCGAGACGGAATCGGTCGCCACCACCGTCGAGAAGAAGTTCATGGCCTGGATCCAGCAGGGCGACTGCAAGCCAGGCCAGCACATCAGCGGCCTCGACCTCGCCCGCCAGTTCGGCACCTCGAACTCGGCGATCCGCGAGCACCTCAACCAATTCAGCTATTTCGGTCTGCTGGAGCGGCGCCCGAACAGCCGCTGGGTCTTCCGCGGTTTCACCGAGGAGTTCGCGGAGGAGTTGACGGAGGTGCGCGAGATGTTCGAACTCCGTTCGGCCCGGCGCTTCATCGAACTCGATGCGAAATCACCGCTGTGGCAGGAGCTGGACCGCATCGAGGAGCAGCATGTCGCCTTGCTGAAGGACATCGACCAGCGCTTCATGGAATTCTCGGAGCTGGACCAGCGCTTCCACAGCCTGATCAACGAGGCGGCGCCCAACCGCTTCATGGAGATGTTCTTCGACGTGATCTCCATGGTCTTCCACTACCACTACCCGTGGAACAAGCGCGACGAGAAGGAGCGCAACGCGGTCGCCATCCAGGAGCATCTCGCCTACATCCGGGGCCTGAAAAGCCGCGACCCGGAGCGGATGATGGCCGCCTGCCGCACCCATCTGGACACCGCTCGCGCGAGCCTGCTCCGCTCCATGGAGGTGCGAAGGTAGGAATTGGACTTCCAGGCGGAACGATGGACGCCCTGTCATGGTGTCCCGTTCCGTACGGACGCCGGATCGGACTCCCGACCCTCCTGGCTTCCCTTCCCGGCGTCTGGCCGCTCGAAAGCCAGAGACGCGTCGTCAACGACGCCAAGCCGTCCGGATCGCTGTCCACGATCGCGTGACTGTCGGGCGGCCATCCCGCCACAGCGCTTCATCGAGGGAGGGCTCAAGCTGTTCCCGAACATCCCTCGCGGCTGGTTCGGCGAAGCGGTGCCACGGCATCCGCGCGACGATTTCCTGAGGGGCGACCGGATCAACTGGTACCGGGAGGCGACGGTCGGCGGCCTGAATGCCGTCTGATCGAGACCGCGGCGCGGTGGTTCCTCCCGGCAGGCACTCCTCTCTTCTGCCACCGTCAAGGGGATGGGTGACACGGCGGAATCACCAGCCTTTAGAGCGCCTAACAGAAGCTTGAGTCGTCTCTCGACACGTCATCCCCGCGAAGGCGGGGATCCAGAGTTTTCCGAGCGGAACCCATGGGAAAAGCCTGGATCCCCGCCTTCGCGGGGATGACGGTTCCATTGGGCACCGATGGCGAAAACGGAATTCTGTTCGGCGCTCTTAACCTGCGTCAAGGGCCGGCCGGCGGCGGTGGCGGACACTGCGGCCGGTATCATCGCGACAGGCATCCGTTCCATCCATCGAACAAGGACCGAAGCATGCCGCGGGATCCATCCACCGTCCCGGCGCGGTGCTGGCACGCCATCGACCCGTCCGCCGTCTGTTCCGAACTCCGCACCGGAGCCGACGGACTCTCGGAGCGGGAGGCGGCCGACCGTCTGCGTACCTGCGGCGCCAACGCCATGCCCGCCGCCTCGGTTCGCGGCCCGCTGCGCCGGTTCCTGTCCCAGTTCGGCACTCTGCTGATCCGCATCCTGCTGGCGGCGGCGGCCGTCACCGCCGCCTTGGGGCATTGGACCGACGCCGTGGTCGTCCTGCTCGTCTGCGTCCTGAACGCCGGCATCGGCTTTCTCCAGGAGGGCCGGGCCGAACGCGCGCTCGACGCGATCCGCGGCATGCTCGCCCCCCAAGCGACCGTCCTCCGCGACGGCCGAAGGCGCGCCGTCCCGGCGGCCGGTCTGGTGCCCGGCGACGCCGTGCTGATCGAACCCGGCGACCGGGTGCCCGCCGACCTGCGCCTGCTGCGCGCCCGCGGGCTGCGGATCGATGAGGCGGCGCTGACCGGCGAGTCGGTGGCGGCGGCCAAGAGCGTGGAGCCGGTCGCCCTGGACAGCCCGCTGGGCGACCGAGCGTCGATGGCCTTCTCCGGGACGCTGGTCGTCGCGGGCCAGGGTCTGGGCGTGGTGGTCGCCACCGGCGCGGGCACGCAGATCGGGCGAATCACCAGCCTGCTCGCTTCCGTGCGGACGCTCACGACACCGCTCCTGGAGAAGGTCGGCACGCTCGCGCGCTGGGTGACCGGAAGCGTGCTGGCCGGCGCGGCCCTGGTCTTCGCTCTCGGCGTCCTGGTCCGCGGCCATGAGGCGGCCGGCACGCTGATGGCCGTGGTCAGCCTCGCCGTGGCGGCCATCCCGGAAGGGTTGCCGACCATCCTGACCGTGTCGCTGGCGGTCGGTGTCACCCGGATGGCGAAGCGCCAGGCCATCATCCGCCGCCTGCCGGCCGTGGAGGCGCTCGGTTCCGTGTCGATCGTCTGCTCGGACAAGACCGGCACCCTCACGCGCAACGAGATGACGGTCAAGGCGCTCGCCACGGCCTCCGGCCAGTACGAGGTCGACGGTGCCGGCTACAGCCCGCGCGGCGGCTTCCGGCAGGATGACCTGCCCCTTGCCGATCCTGGCGAGGTGCCGGACCTGGACGGAATCGCTCGGGCGGCGGTGCTGTGCAACGACGCGTGCCTTCGGCGGAACGGCGGGGGCTGGCGGATCGAGGGCGATCCGATGGAGGGCGCCCTCGTCGTGCTCGGCTGCAAGGCGGGGATCGATCCGGACGAGCTCCGGAGGCTGTTCCCACGCACCGACATCATCCCCTTCGAGCCCGAGCACCGATTCATGGCGACGCTGCATCACGGCCATGACGGAACCGCCTTCGTCTGTGTCAAGGGAGCGCCCGAACAGGTCCTGGCCATGTGCGAGCTCCAGCCCCGCGACGGTCAGGCGGAGCTGGGTGACGGAACGGCCCCGGATGCCGCGTTGTGGCGGTCGCGTGTCGTCGGGATGGCTTCACGGGGGTGGCGCGTCCTGGCCATTGCCTGGAAGCCGATGCCGGCTGGGCGGCTGCTCCTGCGCTTCGACGACGTCGAGGGTGGTCTGTCGCTGCTGGGCCTGTTCGGCATCGCGGATCCGCCGCGCGACGAGGCCGTCGCAGCGGTCGCGCGCTGCCGGTCGGCCGGGATCCGCGTCAAGATGATCACCGGCGACCATGCGGACACGGCGCGGGCCATCGCCCGCGACCTCGGGCTCGCCAACCCGCAGGACGTCCTGACCGGATCGGACATCGACCGCCTGTCCGACGAGGCGCTTCGCCGGACCGCGCCGAACGTCGACGTGTTCGCCCGCACCAGCCCCGAGCACAAGCTGCGCCTGGTGCGGGCGTTCCAGGCGGACGGCTCGGTCGTCGCAATGACGGGGGACGGCGTGAACGACGCCCCGGCGCTCAAGCAGGCCGATGTCGGCATCGCCATGGGACGGAAGGGCACCGAGGCCGCCAAGGAGGCCGCCCTGATGGTTCTGGCCGACGACAACTTCGCCTCGATCGTCGCGGCGATCCAGGAGGGCCGGACCGTCTACGACAACCTGATGAAGGCGATCCTCTTCCTGCTGCCGATCAACGGTGGCGAGTCCCTCGGCATCGTGGCGGCGATCCTGCTCGACACCACGCTGCCCATCACGCCGGTGCAGATCCTGTGGGTGAACATGGTGAGTTCCATCGGCCTGTCGATGGCGCTGGCGTTCGAGCCTCCGGAGGCCGGCGCGATAACCCGGCCGCCCCGGCCGCCCGGTGAACCGATCCTGTCCGGCTTCCTGGTCTGGCGGACGGTTCTCGTCTCGCTTCTGTTCCTGCTCGGCATCTTCGGAACCTTCCACTGGACCCTGGACCGCGGCGCCAGCCTGGCCGAGGCCCGCGCCGTCGCGGTCAACACGCTGGTCTGCATGGAGGTGTTCTATCTCTTCAGCGTCCGTTATCTGCGCGTCCCCTCCTTCACGGCCATCGGTCTGCGGGGCACGCCCCATGTCCTGGCGGCCGTCGGCGCGGTCGTGACGCTCCAGCTTGTTTTCACCCATGCTCCCATCATGCAGCGCTTCTTCGACATCGGCGCGGTCGGCATCGACGACGGCGTGGCGATCCTTGCCACCGGCGCCGCCCTGTTCGCCGTCCTCGAACTGGAGAAATTCGTCCGGCGCGCGTTGTTCCAGAGGAGGGATTGAAGCCGGGACAAAGAATGGCGGCGGCCTATCAGCGGGCAGACGAGCGGCAGCCCACGCCCCCCGCATGGAATGATTTGGCGCGGCCCCGATCCGTCCGCTGACCGGACGGGAGGCTCGGCGCCTCTACGCGGATCACGCGGACCGGTGGCATCCCACGGAGAATGCCGATGCACCGCGGCCATCTTGACCCAGGTAAAGGCCGGCGCCGGCAAACGGCCCATCCTTCCCGCGAGAGAAGCCACGAAGCGGGAGACCCGTCATGTCCTACAAGGAAATCCTGGTCCATTTCGACCATTCCCCGACCGGTGTCCGCAGGATCGAAGCCGCCGCTCGGCTGGCGGAACGGTTCGACGCGCATCTGACCGGGCTCGTGATCCGGGTGCAGCCGCAGTTCCGCTTCAGCGCCGAGATACCGCCCCCCGCGTCCGTCATGGCGGCCCTCGAAAGAGGTGCGACCGAAACGGCGGAGCGCGCGGCGGCGGCGCTTGATGCGGTGCTCGCGCGGCAGGGCTGCGCGACCGGGCAACGCCTCATGGATTGCCCTCCGGCGATGATCGCCGACCGGCTGGCGCTGCACGCACGGTACGCCGATCTTCTCGTCCTGGGCCAGCCCGGAGGCGACGAAGCTTCCGACATCGACAACCATGACGCCGAACTGCTTCTGCTGTCGTCCGGCCGCCCCATTCTGCTGATTCCCCATTACGGAACCTTCCCGACGATCGGCGAGCGTGTCCTGGTGGCCTGGGACGGAGGCCGGGAGGCCGCCCGCGCGGTGGCGGACGCCATGCCCGTCATCGAGAGGGCGCGGTCGGTGCAGGTCCTCACCGTCAACCCGGAGGCGGCAGGGAGCCATGGCGAGGATCCCGGCGCCGACATCGCCCGCCATCTGGCCCGCCACAACGCGTCCGTGGACACCCTGTGCCTTCGGAGCGGCGAGCTCGATGCGGCCGATCTGGTGCTCAACCAAATGGCCGACTCCGGGACCGATCTGCTGGTCATGGGCGCCTACGGCCATTCCCGGCTGCGCGAACTGGTGCTCGGCGGCATGACCCGCGCCATGCTCAAGCGCATGACGGTACCGGTCCTTATGTCCCATTAGGCCGTCCCTCCAACCTGCTTGCGTTGGCGCAGGACCCGGTTCAACAGGCCGACCGCCGGCCTTGCGAGGTCGTGCCAAGCCCTGGGCACCCCGGTCGAAAGTCCGGCGTCGACCTGGATCGAGGCCACCCTTCGGCCGGCCAGGCTGGCGGCAGACCACGACATCGAAACACGGCTGGATGACGGCAACGGGTCTTCAGGCGGCCTCGGCCACCGCCGCGACCAGGAAGGAGAGTTGCAGGCTGGTGCCCGCGCCGACCGCCCATTCCGGTTCCGCGCCAACCTGCTGCGCCAGCAGCCCGATCAGTTGGAGACCGGATGACCGCGCGCGCTCGACCGGCAGGCCGATCCCGTCGTCGGCCAAGAGCAAGCGCACATGCCCCGTTTCCATCAGCGTCAGATCGAGCATGATCCGCCCCGGCCGTTGCGGAAAGGCGTGCTTGGCGCTGTTGGTGACGAACTCGTTGACGATCAGGCCGAGCGGAACGGCGACGTCATGGCCGACCTCGACGTCGTCGGCGTGCACCGCCAGCGTTATGCCTCCGGGATGGCTGCGGCCATACAGGGCGACGGCGTTGCCGCAAAGCTCCTGCAGGTACCCGCCCAGTTCGACCGTTCCGACCCGCCGGGCGTCGTAGAGCCGGCTGTGGACGAGGCGCAACGCCTCGATCCGCCCTTCCAGCTCATCGAGCACGGCGCAGCTTCCGGCGCAAGGGCTCTGGAAACGCTCCATGGCGATCAGGCCCATGATGGCCTGAAGGTCGTTCTTCACCCGGTGCTGGAGTTCGCGCATCGCCGTCGCGCGTTCCTGTTCCACCCGGAGCAGGTACAGGCTGGCGTCCCGCATGGACTCGTACACCGACGCCAACTCCGCCGAGGCGGAGACCGGAGTCGGCGGCAGAGCGCCCCCCGGCCGTCGCAGGACATCCACCGTCCGCGCCAGCCCGGCCATCGACCGCGACAGCCGGCGGGCGTAGGCGAGCACGAAGACCAGGGCCGCCAGGATCGTGGCGCCGCTGACGGCCGCCGCCAGCCACAGCGACCGGCGCATCGGCTGCTCGAACAGGCTGGCCGGAGCGGCGAAGGCGAGGCTCCATCCCGACACCGCCGACCGGGAGAAGGCGAGCGACAGGGCTTCGCCCTCCAGAGCCGGGCCTTCGGCCCAGCCGTCCGGCGATTTGCCGATCGCGTCGAGAACCCAGCCCGGCGCCGGCTTGCCGACAAAGCGCTCGGCGCCGCGCGTCCGCGCGACGACGATGCCGTTGCGGTCGATGATTCCGGCCACCCAGCCCTCGGCGCCCCCCTCCTCACGCAAAAGCTCCTGCCATTTGGCCGTGGTCACCACCGCAACCAGTGCATCGGCGGAACCATCCTTCCGCGAAACGGGCACGAGCACCGCCGCAACGGGGGGCTGGGCGATCGGCCCATACAGGAGGTTCGAGATCTGCGGCCGGCCGGTGGCCACGGCCTTCTCCACCAGGGCATCCATGGAATTGCCGCCCTGCATGGAGGTTCCGAACGGGACGGCGGTGGTGAACAGCACATCGCCCGCAACCGTGCGGAGTGTCACATGCGACCAATAGGGATGGCGGGCCTTGACGTCCTGCACCATGCGGTAGGCATGCTCGGGGTCCCGGTCGTCGGCCAGAGCGACCGCGAGGCTCTCCAGGGCGCTGGTGGTGACGAGCAACTGGCGGTCGAGCGCGACCGACAGAGCCCTGGCGGTTCTCACCATCTCCGCCTCGGCGAACCCGCGTTGGTGGGAAAAATTCCAGGCGATCAGGCCGACGGTGACCAGGGCCATGGCCGCCAGCGGCGGCCCCATCATGCTGAGGAGCGCGGAGGCGATGTTGCGCCTTGCCGCAACGGGGGAGGCCGGTCGAGCACCCGGGACTGTCGCCACATCCATCGGATTCCTCCGTGACACCGATTATCCAAAGACAAGGCTGCGCCATCGTCACGCTACGCCACGGGCACCAAGCGCACATGCAGTAAATTATCGTAGAATGCAAAATACATTTACTTCAATATCATACGCCAAACAGAATATGCCGATTCCACTCTCGCCACAAGACTCCAGAGAGAGTCAAATCACGACGAATCCGCTCCAACATTTTATTAAACACTTGCGGAGACATATTGCTGGTTTTGCGAAACACTCCTTCCATGACCGCAGCTTGCGAACATACATTTAAGAAATTTTTGTAAGCATGGCAATTTTGCTTATGTCTTAATCTCGATCAATCCAGACATGGTCCGTGTCTGCTCTCTTCACTCCAACGGAACGCTGGCGGCTCTCCTGCCTGCGAGCGTCCGTCGCGAACCGCGATGGGGCGGTGAAAGGAGGCAGAATGTCGTACCATGTGATACTGGCACCGATGACCGGCAGCGACACGGATGGTCACGCCCTGCACGCAGCGCTTGCCGTCGCGCGGGAGTTCAACGGGCACGTCGACGCCCTCTACATCGATCCGCGTCCGGAGGACACCTTACCGCTCCTCGCCCAGGGCTTGCCCGAGCCGGTGATCCTGGACATGACGCGCACCGTGCGCGCCCAGAACGCCGCGATCCGCGAGCGGGCCCACGGCCTGTTCGAGCGGGCCACGACCTCCTTGAGCGGACTGACCGTTTCCGGACAGCCCGAACGGGACGGGCCGTCGGCGGCATGGCGGACGATCCGCGGCACGGCGGATGCCCTGCTTCCCCGCGAGGGGCGCAAGGCCGACCTGATCGTTTTCGGCCACAGCACCCTTCCCGGACAGCAGGCGGCTGTCGAGGCGGCGCTGTTCGGCACCGGACGGCCCGTGCTGCTGGTTCCGCCCGAACACTCCGCGCCGCTCGGACGGTCGGTGTCCATTGCCTGGAACGGCAGCGTCGAAGCGACCCGCGCCGTCGCCGCCGGCCTGCCGTTCCTCCATCGTGCCGACAGCGTCTTCGTGCTGTCCACTGAACCACGATCGGTGGACCCGCATGACTGCGCGGGATTGCTGCGGTATCTGCGCTGGCACGGCGTGGACGCCGAGTTCGCCGCCGTGCGCACCGGGTTGGACGATTTGGGGGATGGGCTGATCCGGCGCGCCGACGAACTCGGCGCCGACCTGATCGTCATGGGTGCCTATGGCTACAGCCGGTTGCGCGAGACCGTGTTCGGTGGCGTGACCCGTTTCATGCTCCGCCATCCGAACAAGGCGCTGCTGCTGACCCACTGACCGGGCACCCGCGCCCGACTCCGGCTTAACCTGCGTCAATCGCCGCCACCGGACACGCGCGCATTCTGCCCGAGCCGCAGACGCACCGACCTCCCGAGGGGTGAGCCATGGTCACCACGCGCATCGCCGAACAGAACTGGCCCCGCTACTTCGATGCCAACGCGAACCTGTTTCGCGGCCGGCCAAGCTCGATCGAGGTGATCGCGCCGGACCTCGGAGCCCAACGCGTGGCCGATGGCGTCGTCCTGCTGGGAATAAGCTACGATCCGAGAGAGCGGCAGCTGGATGTCCTGCTCGAAGGCCTGGATCATCGCATCGAGAAACCGCAGGAGCTTCATGTCGCCCGTGCGCCGGACGGTGTCGTCACCATCGAGACGATCGATGGCGACGGCCGCAAGACCATCCTGCGGATCGGCACCCACGCGGTTCCCCATCGGTAGCCCCGAAGTGCTGCCACGCCCCTGGTAGAAGGCGCGGGAAAGGGCATGGCCGGTCCGAACCGGCACCGCCGCACGGCCGCGTCGCCCAGCCCTTCGCCGACAAGGGTTCCGGCTTCATCGAAACAACCGATGGGCTGCTCGATCGCGTCGAGCGTGAAGCGGTGCGTGACCAGCGGCTTCAGATCGACGCGGCCCGAGGCGACGACGGCGAGCAGGCGGCGCATCCGCTCCTTGCCGCCCCGATGATCGTCGCCGCCCCCTTCAGCCTCGCCCGGCGGTGGCGCAGAGGCCGATCGGCCCTTGCGCGAACACCGCCACCATGTCACCGATGCGGAAACACGGTCGCCTTCATCATGACCATGGCACACCCCGCGTGATGTCCCGAATCCGGCGGTCGGGGAGCCCGGATCGGCGGAGACGCGTTCCTCACGGCCCGCTCCACACGGCCGAGAACCCGACACACGCCGATGGGACGAAGATGGCCGTTCCGACCGGCGGTGCATTGACCTGGGTTAAGAGCGCCGAACAGAATTCCGTTTTCACCATCGGTGCCCAATGGGGCCGTCATCCCCGCGAAGGCGGGGATGACGAGTCGAGAGACGACTCAAGGCTCTGTGAGGCGCTCTAAGCCCGGTCGGACCATCGGCCCCCGCGCGCGGGGCCTCGGCCACGGGACACGACGAAAGGTTGATCTCCGGCCTTGTCGTGCCGCCTCCGCTGCGCGGGCGCTGACTTGAAATAGACCCGGAAACGAAACAGCGGAAGGTTCGTGGAAAAATTTCACGAGCGCAGAAACGATGCCCAGCCGCCCTTCGGTCTATTTGTGGTTAGCATCGGATGGCGAGAGAAAATACTTGAAGAACTTCAATGATCTTTTTCGATCCCGGAAAAACCTACCACGTCAGAGCGCTGGACGGAGCCGTCGGGCGTGTCTAGATGTTGCGAAGCAGCGACGCGGCCGGATCGTGGGCGATCATGGGAAGCGATCGCTGGAACCACGGCCCGCCGACGTCCAGCAGCCGAAGCCATCCACCGGTTGATCGGCGGACGGCAGACCGGGAGGTCTCAGCCATGAGCCACGACACAAGCCCCGCGTTTGGCGACACCGACACACTCCAGCCCTGCGATCTCCTGAGCCGCTCCCCCTGCGCCGCCGGAAAACAAAGCCAATGCACGCTCTGCCCCGCTCGCGAGCACAGCGTCTGCCGCCACATCGACGACACGGATTTCGACCGCCTGTTTCCCCATGGCCCGCACATCCAGACCCGCCGGGCCGGCAGCACGCTGTTCCATCAGGGGGAGGCGTTCGGATCCGTCCTGATCGTCCGGAGCGGCTGGGCGTTGACCCACAAGCATTTCGAGGACGGCCGCCGGCAGATCATCCGCTTCGTGCTGCCCGGCGATCTCCTCGGCTTCGAGGGGAACGAGGCGGACGGCATGGCCTACGGGGCGGAGGCGATCACCGACGTGACGCTGTGCAGCATCACGCATTCGGTCTTCTTCAGGACCTGCTTCGGATCGCCGCAACTGGCCATGAACTTCGCCGCGACGGTCACGCGCGAGGCGCTCGCCGCCTGGAACCATGTCGGCGCGCTGGGACAACAGCCGGCCCAGGGCCGGATCGCCAACCTGCTGCTCGACCTTCACCAACGCATCATTGCCCGGTGGGAAGACGAGCGGGCGGCCATCCATCTTCCCATCAACCAGAACCACATCGCCGGTGCCACGGGGCTGACCTCCGTGCATGTGTGCCGCACCCTGAAGCGGATGCGCCAGGCCGGGCTTCTGGACTTCCGGAAAGGGCAGCTGGTTCTCCTCGACACCGGACGGCTTGCCGAGGTCGCCCAACTGGATTCCACCCTTCCCTTGGCCGGCCTGTCGAAGGCGACCGGATTCGCCGCCCGACCGGCCTGAACCGGCATTGGGAGGGAGTTGCGATGAACGGAAGGATCGGCGTCATCGCCGTGGCGCTCCTGCTGGCTTCGCCCGGCGTCCAGGCCGCCGCCACGGCCGACCCGGCCGTGGGGCGGCGGATCGTCGAGCGCTGGTGCTCGTCCTGCCATGTGTCCGGAGCGCAGGGCGGTGGAACGGACGCGGCGCCCACCCTGGACAGCATCGCCAAAGACCGCGGCCGCGGCCCGGATCGCATCCGCGGCTGGCTGGCCGATCCTCACCCGCCGATGCCCAACATGGGCCTCACGCGCGGCGAGATCGACGCGGTCGTCGCCTATCTGGAAAGCCTGGCGCGGTGAGCGATGCGGCACAAGGCGGCGGATAACTCAGGTTAAGGCACGCCCCCGTCGCGGCTGGTCGAATCCCCGTCGAGGAGACCCGCCGATGCACCGAGGCGACAGCACCTGGATAATTCTGGCCAACCAGACCGGCGCCGTCCTCCTGCGCCGGCGGCCCGGGCCGGACCATGGCTATGAGGAACTCACCCGCGAGGCCGCGATCGACCTGCGGATGCCGGAGTCCGAAAAGCCGGACCGCCGCGCGCCCGGCACGCCCGCGTACGCGGCAACGGGACAACCCACGACGGAGCGGGGAACCTCCGCCCAGGACATCGCCGCGACGGCCTTCGAGCAGCGCGTTGCCGCGCTCGTCAATCAGGCCGCCACGCAGGGGATGTTCGATTCCCTGATCCTCGTCGCCCCCTCCGCGACCTTGCGGACCCTGCGGCGGGCATTGAACCCTCAGGCCCGTCTGCGCTTGACCCGGCAGGAGGCCAAGGATCTGCTCGGCACATCGGACCAGACACTTCCCGCACGCCTGAAGCCTCTGTTGCGCGGATGACGCCGGTCCGTCCTCCCCGACCGGCCGGCACCGGCGCCGAACCGCGGAAGAGCCGAGGCCCGGCTCCCGTTTCGCGGAGCGTGCTCATGAGGGCGCAGTCTCTCCCGGTGCCGCAGCCCCTGCATGACCTGCGCAGCGGCCCGGCCCGTGAACGCTGGCCCGTGGACACTGGCCCGTGGACACTGGAGGGAGGTCTACCCCCTCCTTGCCGGCCCCCACCGCCGACCCGCTTGATCCAGGTTAACCGGCGCCCCCGGCATCGGGCCGATACAGGAGGCGGCACACGAGTCACCCGAACCCAGGAGGACGACATGGCAGACGCAAACGTGACGGCAAAGCCTCGGGAGGAGGAGAAGCCCCGGCAGGAGGTCGCCTCGACGGGCACGGCGGCGCAGCAGATCGCCGTCCACAACCGGAACCCGATCCTCGCCCTGCGCGACGAGTTCGACCGGCTGTTCGACGAAGCCTCGTCCATGCTGCACCTGCCCTGGAGCCGGCGGGCGCCGTTCGATCTGGAACCGCTGCTGCGCACCGGGCTGGAGGGCATGGCCTTCGCCCCGCCGGCCGAGGTCGATGACCGCGAGGGCGAGTACCGGGTGACCATGGAACTCCCCGGAATGGACGCGCAGTCGATTGACCTCACGGTCCAGAACGACGTCCTCTCCGTCAAGGCCGAGAAGCGGGAGGAAAAGGAGGAGAAGGGCGCCAGCCGCACCTTCTCGGAGCGGCGCTACGGCCTGTGCGCGCGGACGTTCCGCCTGCCCGCCGACGTCGACCGCGACCGCATCGCGGCCAGCATGAAGGACGGCGTCCTCACGCTCACCCTGCCCAAGACCGAGTCGAGCCAACCGGCCAGGCGGCAGATCGACATCAAGCAGGCATGAGACAGCTGGAAAGGCGAACGCCGGCCCTCCGGCGCTCGCCTTCCCTCACCGGCAGGCTTCGCGGCGGAGCGCGCTGTCCGACCCCACGGTCTGCCGCACGGAGAACTCGAGAAGGTGGTGCACACGCCGCCCCACGATGTGCGCGAGCCGACCGGCATACGGAGCCGGCAGCGGGGGAAGCGGCGTTGCCGGGGACGCAACTTGCCGAAGCCGGCTGATCAACCGGCCTCTTCAGCGTATGGGTGACATCATGGATTGCTATCTGCACCTGAACTATATCGTCGAACGGCAGCGTGAGGCGTGGACCGTGCGCATGCAGGGCGGAGATTGCGGCGGGAACTTCGGCTCCCGGCGCGACGCCCTGAAAGCCGCCCTCAAGGATGCCGAACGCGTGTGCGATCTCGGCCATCATGTGCAGGTCTTCGCCAGACGCGCGGACGGCAGCCTGAGACAGATCGCCGACCGCTCCGCCGCCCGGCCATAGCTTGGTGTGCGATCGAGCAGGGGGCGAACTTGCGGTACGGGGCCGTCGGGATCGGCCGGAGCCCTTCAAAGCTTGCGGGGTGCGCCGATCCGGAGCAGACTCCAACGCCGGTTCGCGGGGTGGGAGGTCGGCGGACGCGGGCTTCCGCGGTCGTCATAAGCGGGTCGCCGGTGTTGACTTCGGCACCGACGCGCCAGCGGCGCAGGCCGGCCCGGCGAGGCCGCGACAGGGAGGAACCGATGCGACAGGGCGGGTCCGGCGCAGGCCAGGAATTCAGCGGCTACACGGCGGTGGCGGTGTTCCTGCATTGGCTGATGGTGGCGCTGCTCACCGCCCAATACGCTCTTGGCTGGACGATGCCCGAAATACACCGGGGCACCCAGCCGGAAACCTTGATCAACCTGCATCTTTCGGTGGGGGCGCTGATCCTGTTCGTGCTGCTCTGCCGGTTGCTGTGGCGACTGACCCATCCGGCTCCGCCACCGCCCGCGGGCCTGCCGGGATGGCAGAACCTGATCTCGGCGCTCGTCCATTGGCTGCTGTATGCGCTGCTGGTGATCGTCCCGGTGCTGGGTTGGATGAACGCCTCCGCCCGGGGTTGGACGGTAACCCTGTTCTCGGCGGTCCCGTTGCCTTCGCTGGTGGCGGACGGCTCACCGCTGGGACGATCGTCCGGGGATGTCCATGTGGCGCTCAGCTACGTCCTGTTGGCCGCGGCGGGGTTGCATGTTGTTGCGGCGCTCTACCATCGTTTCCTCCTGCGTGACGACGTGATGCGGCGGATGCTGCCAGGAAAGTGATTGCGGCGGGCAATCATCTCCCCCAGGCCATCTCCCTTGCGCTGCGGCCCGTTCAGGCGGCGTCGGTCAGGGCCTGGTAGATTTCCTCCTCCTGGGCAAAATGGAGGCGCAGGATGGCGTCGAGGCTGTAGAGAACGCGCTGGACATCGCGCAGAGCCAAATCGTCGGGAGGGCCGCTCCCCAGATCCGCCACCATTCGGCTGTACACACGGACAAGCTGTCCGATCTCCCGATGTTCGCGGCTCATCGCCGCCATCGGGTCCTCGCCTCCGAGCAGCTTGGCCAGCTGCGGGTACAAGGTGGCGTCGTCCTCCTGCTCATGCCGCAGCAGCCGATCCCGCAGCAGAGCGCCCAACGTGACCAGTTCCTCCGAAGGCGGCGGGGAGATTCCGCCCGCAAGCTGGTCTCCGGCAAAGCGTATCCGATCGAGAAGCGGCACGAGCTTGTCGTGCTCGGCCTTCAGGCGCCGCGCCTCCGTTTCGGACAGCGTGGTCCTTGCACCACGCGGACGGACAGGGCCGAGCGCGCGCAAGGCGTTCAAGATCACGACGACGTCGATGGCCTCCTGAAGCATGGCGCCAGCCAGCGGGGGCAGGAAACCGAACGCCGCGGCGCCCATGGCGGCGAACGACATCCCCATCCCCGCGAGCACGCTCTGAAGCGCGATGCGCCGCGACCGGCGGGCGATCCGCATCGCTTCGGCCAGCCGGTCGAGCCGATCGACGAGAAGAACGACATCGGCCGTTTCCGACGACGCGGCCGCTCCCCGCGCACCCATGGACACGCCGATGTCGGCCGCCGCAAGCGCGGGCGCATCGTTCACGCCATCGCCCACCATCATGGTCGGACCCCGGCTGTGCTCCCGCGCGACCGCCCTCACCTTGTCGGATGGGGTGCATTCGGCGACCACGCCATCCAGACCCAAGGCTGCCGCGATGGCCTCGGCCACGTCGCGGCGGTCGCCGGTCACCATGACCGCGCGCCGTACCCCGGCCTTGCGCAGCAGACGCAGGGACCGCGGGGCTTCCGGGCGGATCTCGTCGGCGAGAAGGATCGCGCCCGCCATCGCACCGCCCAACCCGACGAACACCCCGGCCACCCCCTCGTGCCCCATCCGGCGGAGAAGTCGGGCGGACCAAGGGGGCTGGGACCCATGCCGCGACACATAATCGAAGCTGCCGAGCACGACGCGGTGGCCATTCACCAAGCCCGCAATTCCGAAGCCGGGATGTTCGACCACCTCCGACGGTGAGGCCAGCGGCAAGCCACGGGCGCGCGCCGCGGCGATGATGGCCTCCGCCAGGACGTGCTGTGACGCCTGGTCCAGGGATGCCGCCAGTCTCAGGACGTCGGACGAGGCATAGCCGTCGCCCGTCTCGACGGCTATGACGCGCGCGCGACCGCCGGTCAGGGTGCCGGTCTTATCGAACAGGAGAGTCCGGACGGTGGCCAGAGCCTCCAGCGCGCCGGCTCCCTTGACGAGCACTCCACGTCTCGCGCAGCGCGACATCCCGGACGCGATCGCCACGGGCACAGCCAAAATCAGCGGGCATGGCGTCGCCACGACGATCACGGCCAGCGCCCGATGCGCCTCGCCGGTCAGCAGCCAGACCAGCCCTGCGACAGCGAGCGTCAACGGAACAAACAGAAGGGCGTAGCGATCGGCCAGACGCGCGGCAGGCGCCTTGGAGGCCCGGGCGGCTTCGACAAGACGCACGACTCCCGCATAGGTGCTTTCGTCCGCCGTCGTCACCGCGATCAGATCGAAAGGGTCTCCGGCGTTGGTCGTGCCGCTCCGCACCGTTTCTCCCGCAACATGCCGGATCGGAAGCGGCTCGCCGGTGAGGGCCGACTCATCGAGCACGACCGGTCCGGCAGCCACGGTGCCATCCACCGGAAGCACGTCCCCTGTGCGGATCAGAAGGCGGTCGCCTGGCTTGATCCCGTCGAGCGCCACCGTCTCGATCCGCTCGCCGACATACCGGCGGGCGGTGCGGGGGGCTCGCCCGAGCAGCGCCGTCATTTCCCTCTGGGCGCGGTTGCCGGCATACGCCTCCAGGGCCCGACCACTGGCCAGCATCAGGGCGATGACGACGCTGGCGAGGTGCTCGCCCAGCACCAAGGCGCCCGCCATGGCCAGAACGGCAAGGATGTCGAGCCCCGCTTCCCGTCGGCGCATCGACTGAAGAATATGGATCGTCAGGGCGAGGAGGACCGGGATGGTTCCCGCCGACCATGCCCATATGGCCAGGGCATCTTCCCCCTTCCACCAACCGAGGGCTCCCAAAACAAGTCCGCCCGCCGCCATCGCGAGGAGCGCGAGGCTTCTGGTCAAGGCACCAGCCATGGCACACTCCCTGGCGTCGAACCCGGCAGCGCTCGCATCATGCCGTCCAGCACCCCGCTCAGGCGGAAAAGCGCCGGTCCCTTAGAGCGCCTGACAGAAGCTTGGGTCGTCTCTCGCCTCGTCATCCCCGCGAAGGCGGGGATCCAGAGTTTTCCGAGCGGAACCCATGGGAAAAGCCTGGATCCCCACCGTCGCGGGGATGACGCTTCCATTGGGCACCGATGACGAAAACGGAATTCTGTTCGGCGCTCTTGATGAGAACGCAACGATGGCCCGATCAGCGGCTCTCGGCGGATGCCACTGGGTCGCCATGGTCGATGTCCTCGGTCAGGCTGCGTTCGGGAACGCCTTCCGGGCCGGATCGAGCTTTCGGCCGGTGACCACCCGCCCCGAACCGGCCTCAGCCGCCGCTGGTCGATTCCGGTTCCCCGGACCCGAAGGCCGGACGCTCGTCGGCCTCGTGTTCGCTCAGGAAATGGCACAGCGCGAGTTTGAGCACGGCCGCGTGCCGATGGCGCCCCTTCGCCGTGGCCGCAGCGATGTCGTCCTCGATCATGCGGCGGATCCGGGTGCGACCGGCGCTGTCCCGGACCAGATAACAGCCGAGTTCCGCGGCAACGATCTCCGGAAGACGCTCATGCTCGGCAATGGCGTCCACCTCGTCCTTGGTCAGGCCGCACATGCCGATGCAGTCGTCGATGGTGATGTTCATGCTGGTGTCTCCGAACGAGTGCCCTTCCGGTCCGGCAGCAGTCTGCCGCACACGGCGCAGCCCTGACTTAACCTCGATCAAGGTCCGGCAGGTCCCACCCCCGCCGGCGCGGATATCTGGTCGCAGCGGATGGGAAAGGACGAGACCGCAACCGGCGGCATCCAGGTGATTCGGCCGGGTTCGGCGGATGCC
The DNA here is from genome assembly GCF_017876095.1 of Azospirillum agricola. GTDB lineage: Bacteria > Pseudomonadota > Alphaproteobacteria > Azospirillales > Azospirillaceae > Azospirillum > Azospirillum agricola. Next base: position 437,010 of record NZ_JAGINM010000003.1, on the reverse strand, counting down.
TTCTTAACCTGCGTCAAACCGCGACCGGACGCGGTGGAGGAAGGTGAGCCCAGTCATCGACCCCAGTCATCGACCAAGGATTTTTGAGCCACCAAGGAGGGCGCCATGACCGACCTTGCCCTGCGCAAGCATGTTCTCGACGAACTGTCGTTCGAGCCGAGCATCAACGCCGCCGACGTCGGTGTGAGCGTCACCGATGGCATCGCAACCCTGACGGGCCATGTGGCGACCCATGCCGAAAAGATCGCCGCCGAAAAAGCGGTCCGGAGGGTCAAGGGGATAAGGGGATTGGTCCAGGACATCGAGGTCCGGCATCGCGGCGCCGACATGCTCTGCGATGAACACCTTGCCCAGCGGGCCGTGCAACTGCTCGACTGGGACGTGCTCGTTCCCAGGAATGCCGTCCAGGTCAAGGTCCAGGATGGCTGGATCACCCTGACCGGCGAGGTCGAATGGCAATTCCAGAAGACGGCGGCGGGTGAGTCCCTGCACCGGCTCGATCACGTCAAGGGTGTCGCCAACCAGATCGCCGTCAAGCCGCAGGCGAACGCCGCCGACATCCGGCATCGCATCCAGGAAGCCCTGAAGCGCAGCGCGCAGATCGACGCCGACACCATCACGGTGATGGTGAGGGACGGTCAGGTCACCCTGAACGGCAGGGTCCGCGCATGGCACGAGCGGCAGATCGCCGAACGTGCCGCCTGGTCGGCGCCGGGTGTGAAGGCCGTCGACGACCGGCTTGCGATCAGCGGATATTGATCAGTGGAACGTGGCGAGGTGGCGGCGGAAGCGGGCGAGGCTCCAGACGAAGAAGAGGGCACCGATGCCGGCCGTGGCGGCAAAGCGCGGCCAGACCGTCGCGATGCCCGCGCCACGGAACAGGATGGCCTGGGCGAAGGCGACGTAATGGGTGGAGGGCGACAGCTGCATCGCGGTCTGCAACCATCCGGGCTCGCTTTCCAGCGGGGTGAAGCCGCCGGACAGCATGTTCATGGGCAGCACGATCAGGATGAACAGCAGCCCCAATTGTGGCATCGAGCGCGCCACCGTGCCGAGGAAGATGCCGAGCGCCGTCGCGAAGAACAGGTAGAGCGCCGTCCCCGCCAGGAACAGCGGCACCGACCCGGCGAGCGGAACCCCCAGCACGCCGCGCAGCACACCTTGGAGCGCGACCACGGTCAGCGCCAGGATCACCGTCCCGTTCGCCAGCACCTTGGCGGCCATGATCTCCGCCGGGCGGACCGGCATGACCAGAAGATGCTCCAGCGTGCCGTGCTCGCGCTCGCGGATCAGGGCGGCGCCGGCCAGAAGCACGGCCAGCATCGTCACGTTGCTCACCACCGACATGGTGCCGGTGAACCAGCGGGTGTCGAGCGCCTCGTTGAAGGCGACACGGACCTGGAGGGAGATCGGCGGCGCCGCCGCCGGGGCCTCGCGCCGGACGAAACGGCCGATCTCGTCGTCCAGGATGCCCTGGATGGTGCCGGCGCCGATCCCGGCCTGCATCATGGCCGTGGCGTCGATCAGCAATTGCAAGGCCGGACTGCGGCCGGCCAGAACGTCGGCCTGGAAGTCCGGCGGGATGTCGAGCACGAAGGTGTAGCGCGCCGCCGCCATGGCGGGATCGACCTCCCCGTGGCGGAGAAGGACGGGGGTCTGGAACTCCGGCCCGTGGAAGCTGGACAGCAGCCGCTGCGACAGGGCCGAACGGTCCTCGTCCACGACGGCGATGGCGGCGTTGCGCAGCTCGTGCGAGATGCCGGTCGCCTGGCTGTAGACCGACAGCGTGAAGGAGTAGATCACGAAGCCCAGCATGAAGCCGTCGCGCAGGAGGCTGATCCATTCCTTGCGGGCCAGGGTCAGGCTGTTGCGCAGGAATCGCTCCATGGCTCAGCGCTCCTGCTTGGGAAGGAACAGGACGCCCAGCGCCAGCAGCGCCGGGATGAAGGCGGCGGTCGCGGCGATGAAGGGCAGCAGTTCCGTGAAGCCCAGCCCCTTGGTGAAGGCGCCGACCGACAGCTTGAGGAAATAGGTGGTGGGGAACAGCGTGCCGATGGCGTGGGCCGGCCCCTCCAGCGTCGAAACCGGCTGCATCAGACCGGAAAACTGGGTGGCCGGCATCATCGTGGCGATGGCGGTGCCGAACACCGCCGCGGTCTGCGTCGTCGTGAAGGCCGAGATCAGCAGCCCCAGCGCCGTCGTCGCGCACACATACACCAGACCGCCCAGGAGCAGCCCGGCCAGACTGCCCTTCACCGGAACGCCGAACAGCGCCACCGCCATCGCGATCATCAGCAGCAGGTTGAAGCCGGCCAGCGCAATGTAGGGGAGCTGCTTGCCGAGCAGAAACTCCAGCCGCGTCACCGGGGTGACGTAGAGGTTGGTGATCGAACCCAGCTCCTTCTCGCGCACCACGCCGAGCGCCGCCAGGATCGCCGGGATGAAGACCAGCAGCAGCCCGATGTTGGCCGGAACCATCGCGTCGGCGCTGCGGAAGGCCTGGTTGTAACGGTAGCGCGTCTCCAGCACCGCCGCCCCCGGCGGGAGCGTCACCCCGGCCTCCCGCGCCCGGTCCTCGATAAAGCGCTGGTGCAGGCCGGCGACGTAGCCCTGGACGGTCTCGGCCCGGAAGGGCATGGCGCCGTCGATGCGAACCGAGAGCTCCGGCGCCCGCCCGTCACCGCCGCCGAGGCCGCCGCGCCGCAGGTCCCGGCCGAAGCCATCAGGGATCTCGATGGTCAGCGCCGCCTCGCCGCGTTGCAGCCGCGCCGCCAGCGCGGCGGGATCGGCGGCGGGCGGGGTGGCGACGAAGCTGCGCGAGCCCTCGAACTGCTCGACATAGGCGCGGCTTTCCGGCGAACGATCGTGATCGAGGACGGCGAAGCGCAGATTCTCGACGTCCATGGTGATGCCGAAGCCGAAGACCAGCATCAGCAGAACCGTGCCGAGCAGCGCCACCGTCAGCCGCACCGGGTCGCGCCGCAACTCCAGAGACTCCCGCCACGCGTAGGCCAGCAGGCGGCGGAACGAGACGCCGCCGAGGCCCGGCCCGCCGGAAGGAAGGACGCCCGCCGGCGCGACCTCCACCGCCAGCCTGGCGGGCGGCTCCGCATCGACGGCACCCTCCCCCCTTTCCGCCTGCCGCATGAAGCCGATGAAGGCGTCGTCAAGCGTCTGGGCCCGCTGCTGCCGGCGCAGCGTGTCGGGCGGCCCCGACGCGATGACCCGGCCGGCGTTCATGAAGGCGACGCGGTCGCAGCGCGCCGCCTCGTTCATGAAGTGGGTGGAGACGAAGATCGTCACCCCCTGGTCGCGCGACAGGGCGACCAGATCGCGCCAGAACTGGTCGCGCGCCACCGGATCGACCCCCGAGGTCGGCTCGTCGAGGATCAGCAGCTCCGGCCCGTGCAAAACGGCAACCGCCAGCGACAGCCGCTGCCGGACGCCAAGCGGCAGCCGGTCGGCCACCGCGTCGCCATAGGCCGCCAGCCCGAACCGTTCCGTCAACCGATCGAGACGGGCCTTGTCGGCGTCCAACCCGAACAGCCGGGCGTGCAGGGCGAGATTCTGGTTCACCGTCAGCTCGCCGTAGAGCGAGAAGGATTGCGCCATGTAGCCGACCCGCCGCCGCGCCTCGCGGTCTCCGGCATCGACCGGGGCGCCGAACAGGCGGGCTTCTCCAGCGCTGGCCGGCAGCAGGCCGGTCAGCATCTTCATGGTCGTCGTCTTGCCGCAACCGTTGGATCCGAGGAAGCCGAAAATCTCGCCCCGGCCGATCCGAAAGCTGACGTCCTCCACCGCGGTGAAACCGCCGAAGCGGCGGGTCAGGCCACGCGCCTCGATGGCCGGCCCGGCGCCGTCGGCCTCGGGCGGGCGCGGCGGCACAACCAGCTTGGCATGGCCGCGCCGCGCGGCCTCGGGCAGCAGGGCGACGAAGACGTCCTCCAGCGTCTCGGCGCCGTGCTGCGCCTTCAGCGTGGCCGGCGTGTCGGCGGCGAGCAGCCGCCCGGCGTTCATCATCATCACGCGGTCGAAGCGCTCCGCCTCGTCCATGTAGGAGGTGGCGACCAGCACCGTCATGCCCGGCCGGCCGGCGCGGATGCGGTCGATCAGCTCCCAGAACTGGCGGCGCGACAACGGATCGACGCCGGTGGTCGGCTCGTCGAGGATCAGCAGGTCGGGGTCGTGCAGCAGGGCGCAGCACAGGCCGAGCTTCTGCTTCATGCCGCCCGACAGCTTGCCGGCCGGCCGGTCGGGAAAGGGGGCGAGGCCGGTTGCCTCCAGCAAATCCCGGATGCGGGTGCGGCGGCGGCCGGCGTCCAGCCCGAACAGCCGGCCGAAGAACTGCAAATTCTCCGCGACGCTGAGATCGGCGTAGAGGTTGCGGCCCAGCCCCTGCGGCATGTAGGCGATGCGCGGTTGCAGCCGCCCCCGCCCGCGCCGGTCGCACGCATCGGTGCCGAGAACGCGGATTTCGCCGGCCTGCGGCTTCTTCGCCGTCGCGATCAGCCCGAGCAGCGTCGATTTGCCGACGCCGTCCGGACCGATCACCGCGACGGTCTCCCCTGCCGCAATCTCCAGCCCGACGCCGTCCAGCGCCAGGGTGCCGCCGTAGCGGTGGCTCACCGCCCGCAACTCGACCGCGGCGCTCATGATCCGGCCCTGTCCGCCTCCGGCCGGGTCAGGCGCGATTCCAGCCAGTCCGGCCAGGCGGCGGCGGCGTCGAGCTTCACATAGGCGACGCCGGTGACCCCGGTCTTGACCCGCTCGATGTAGCGGGCGACCAGCGACTCGGGCACGCGGGCCTTGACTCGGAACATCATGCGGTCGCGCTCGGTCCGGGTTTCGACCTGCTTGGGGGTGAACTGGGCGCGCGGCGCGACGAAGGTGATCGAGGCCGGGATCGCCAGATCGGGCCGGGCGTCGAGCAGGAGGCGCGCTTCCGCCCCCAGCGCCAGATTGCCCGCCATGTCGGTGGGAAGGAAGAAGGTCATGTAGACGTTGCCGAGATCGAGCAGCGTCGCCGCCTTGCCGCCGGCTGCCAGCACCTCGCCCGGTTCGGCGAGGCGGTAAAGCATGCGCGCCTTGCGCGGCGCCCTCAACACCCCTTCGCCGACGAGGTCGCGCAGTCGGTCGGCCTCGGCGGCGGCGGCGGCGATGGCCTCCACGGCGCTGGCGGCGTGGCTTCGGGCGGCGGCGAGCGCCGCGTCGGCGGTGCCGACCTGGTTGCGCGCCTGATCGACCCGTTGCTGCGCGACATGGCCCTTGCCGAACAGCACCAGCGCCCGCTCCATCTCCTTGGCGGCGAAGGCGGCCTCGCTGGCGCGCTGGGCGACCAGCGCGTCGGCCTCGTCGCAGGCCTGACGGGACTGGCGCAGAAGCGCCTCGGCCGAGCGGAGCTGGGCTTCGAGGTCGCGGGTGTCCAGGGTGGCGACGACGGCCCCGGCCTCCAGCAGATCACCCTCCTCGACGGGGATGGTCAGGACGCGGGCGGCGAACTTGGTGGCGACGTCGATCTCGTTCGCCTCGATCCGCCCGTTCCCGGAGGCAAAACCGCTTGGCAGCCGGTTGCCCTGCGTCGCCCGATAGCCGTAGAGCCCCGCCACGCCGAGCAGCACCAGCAGCACGGCAGCGACGACAGCGCGTTTCAGGGTCATGGCCGCGTCCCTCCTGGCGTTCCTGCGGACGGGCCGGCGCCAAGCGCCGCCTGGACGCCGGCGAGGATGCGCTCGCGCGCCGCGTCGTCGGGGGCCGTGTCGAGCGCCCGCCTCAGCGACAGCAACGCCTGGGCGTAGCGGTTGTGCCAGTCGCTGCCGGCCAGGGCCGGGGGCGCGAGCCGGGCCGGCGCCGCGCTCCGGATCCGCGGCCGCGCCGCCCTCAGGTCGGCGGTGTCGTCCAGGGCGGGCAGGACGACCGTGTCATCCGCCCAGCCGCGCTCCCGCAGAGCCTGCCGGATCGAGGCGCGCGCCTCCTCCTCGCCATGCACCAGGAAGAGCCCGCGCCCGACGCCCTGGCGCGCCGCGACCCAGGCCAGCAGGGCCGAGCGGTCGGCATGACCGGAATAGACGTCGATCGAGCGGATGCGGGCGCGGACCTGGATTTCCTCGCCATGGATGCGGACACGCGGCGCACCCTGCTGAAGCAGGGAGCCCAGGGTGCCGGGCGCCTGATAGCCGACCAGCAGCACGCTGTCCTGCGGCCGCCACAGCCGGTTCTTCAGATGGTGGCGGACACGGCCGGCGTCGCACATGCCGCTCGCCGCCATGATGATGGCGCCGCCATTGATGGTGTTCAGCCGCTGGCTCTCGGAGACGCTGCGCGCATGGTGGAAATTGGCGCGGGTGAAGGGGTCGCCTTCGGTCTCCAGATCGCCCAGATGGCGGCGGAACACCCCCGTCACCGCATCGGCGAGCGGGGAATCGAGGAACACGTCCACCGGCGACAGTTGCCCAGTGTCGAACAGCCGGTCGAGGTCGTAGAGCAGTTCCTGCGTGCGCTCCACGGCGAAGACCGGGATGACCAGCGTCCCACCGGCGGCCAGCGCGGCCTTCACCTCGTCGCGCAGCAGGGACTGGCGGGCCGTCTCGTCCAGATCGGCGCGGTCGCGGTCGCCGTAGGTCGTCTCCAGCACCAGCCAGTCGGGCCGCTCCGGCCCCTCGGCGTCGGCGTGGAAGCTCTTGCCGCCGGGGCCGAGATCGCCGGAGAACAGGATGGTGGCCGGCTTTTCCCCCGATCCCCCAGCCACCTCGACCTCGATCGAGGCGGAACCCAGGATGTGACCGGCGCGCCAGAAGCGGGCGCGCAGGCCGGGCAGGATCGCGACCCAATGGTCGTAATCGACCCGCCGCAGCCGGCGCAGCGACCGGATGGCGTCGTCCTGCGTGTAGATCGGCTGGACGGCGGCGCGGCCGCGCTGGCGGTTGCGGTGGTTCAGCCGCTCGACCTCGGTCTCCTGGATGTAGCCGCTGTCGGGCAGCATGAACTCCAGGAGGTCCACCGTTCCGGCGGTGGCGTGGATCCGTCCGCGGAATCCCGAACGCGTCAGCTTCGGCAGCAGCCCGGAATGGTCGATGTGGGCGTGTGTCAGCAGGACCGCCTGCATCGCCGTGGGATCGAAGGGAAAGGGGCGGTAGTTCAGCTCCTTGATCGTCTTGGTTCCCTGGAACATCCCGCAATCGACCAGGATGGCGCCTCCGGGGGTGTCGAGACGGAAGCAGGAGCCGGTCACGGTTCCCGCCGCGCCGTGAAAAGTCAGAGCAAACGGCATGCGTCCTCTCCCTCCTCCAATGCCCGGCGTCCAATGCCCGGCGCGTCAGGTCACAAGGACGACCCCGCACCCCTCGGCGGCGTGGGCCTGGGCGAAGGTGAAATCGGCGTTGGTACCGGCGTGGATGCGGTACAACGGCTCCCCCTTGCGCACCGGGTCGCCGACCTTGCGCAGCAGGTCGATACCGGCCCCCTTGTCGTTCGGCGCGCCGGCCAGCCGGGCGATGCGGGCGATCCGGTAGCAGTCGAACGCCCCGACGACTCCGTCGGCGGCGGCCGGCACTTCGGCCACCAGCGATCCGAGGCGGGCCGCGGCGGGCGGTGGGCCCTGCATCGCCATGATGCGCTCCATTGCCGCCAGCGCCGCACCGGAATCGAGCAGCCGGCGCGCCAGCCCCTCCCCCGCACCACCCCGCACCGCCGGATCGAATTCGAGGATGCGGCCGGCGAGATGCAGCGCCCGCGCCCTCAGATCCGGCGGGGCATCGGGAGCGCCGCGCAGCACCGCCATCACGTCGCGCGCCTCCAGCACCGGGCCGATGCCGCGGCCGACCGGCTGGGACCCATCGGTGATCGCCACCTCCAGAACGAGACCGAGCTGGTCGCCGACATGCTCGAACAGCTTGCGCAGCCGCACCGCCTCACCGGCCGACCGGATCTTCGCGGTGGGGCCGACCGGAATGTCGATCAGCAGATGGCTCGCCCCCGCCGCCACCTTCTTCGATAGGATGGAGGCGACCAGCTGTTCGCGGGTGTCGATGGCCAGCGGCCGTTCGACCGAGATCAGGATGTCGTCGGCCGGCGACAGCCGGACATGGCCGCCCCAGACCAGGCAGCCCTTCGCCTCGCGCACCAGATCCTGCATGCGCTCCATCGGCAGGTCGACGTTGGCCAGCACCTCCATGGTGTCGGCGGTGCCGGCGGGCGAGGTGATGGCGCGCGACGAGGTTTTCGGGATCGGCAGCCCATGCGCGGCGACGATCGGCACCACGATCATCGAGGTGCGGTTGCCGGGCACCCCGCCGATGCAATGCTTGTCGGCGATGGGGGTGACGCCCTTCCAGTCCAGCCGTGCCCCAACCGCGATCATGGCGCGGGTCAGGCCGAGCACCTCCGCCGTGGTCATGAAGCTGGCGCAGGCGATCAGGAAGGCGGCGATCTCGATCTTGGCGTAGCGATGGCCGGCGATGTCGCGGATCACCGCCGCGACCTCCGCCTCGCCGAGCGGCCGGCCCTCAACCTTGGCGCGCACGAACTCGAAGCTCTCCGGCGGAGTCGGCGGGACGAGTTGGACCTCCGTGCCCTCGGGCAGGCCGAGATGGCGGAAGGCCGGCCCCGACAGGCCGATCTCGTCGGGGCCGAGGATTGCCGGATCGTCGACGATGTTGAGCACGGCCAACAGCGACCGCGTCTCCCCGCGCACCTCCACCCGTCCGAGCCCGAGGAATTCCTCGGCGTGGTAACGGGTGCAGTTGCGGTTCAGGAAGGCGACGTTCTCCCGCACGGTGTCGATCGCCAGATGCCGGAGCGTCAGCATGGCCGGCTTCCGCCCCGGCGTCGCCGCACGGCCGGCCGGAGCAAAGGCCGGTCCTCCGGCCGATCCAGGACAGTCTCGCCACCCATGGGACCTCCCGTCGTCCCTGTGCACCGACCCTTCCAGCATGGGCCCTTCCCCCGCGGCGGCATTGACCTGGGTCAAGATATAGGAATGGAAACTGTGGAGCTCGGCTGCTCCCCTGGCTGGATGCACAATGGGCCGCCGGACAACACAACGCAGCGGACCTCCGGCAACAGTTGAAGAAGAGAACGGGTGTCGGAACAGCCTGCGTGCCGTCGGTGAATGGGCGCCCCGCCGACGGCGCTCCCACCAGGCGCCGACCGGAACGCTTGGCCGCACACCGACAGAGCGGACGATCGCGCGCTTGCTCACCATCGGCCGGAATGCTCTGACCAAAACGGAGACGGCGATGGTCGCAGCCGTCGAGGGTGGCGTGCCGCGGCACGGTCAAGGCACGCGAGGCCGTTGCGCTGTTCCAGTCGATGATCTGGAAGAAGCACGCCGCCACCACAGAAAGAACGCTTTTATTTTGTTGTATTATTTAATTTATCTGCGGCCAATTGCCCATTGAAGCCGAAGCCGCGATACCGGGCCGCAATGGAAGGCCGGGCTGAAGAGCATGCACCGGCTGGAAAACAGAGGCATCCATGAAAAACATTGGCCAACCCAAAGCCGGCTCTTGACCTCGCGTCATTTTCCTATTTTTCTATAGGCAATAAGATAATTAAACGACACCCATCTGTTGAAATATGCGCAGGCCGTTGGAAGGCGACCGGCCGACAGCCGGAAGATGCGACCGCCGCCCGCTTCCCACCATCTGATCAGGAGCTTTGCCATGAAGGGTCTGGATGATTTCGAGCGGATGGCGATGGCGTCGCTCTGCCCGTCGGGTGCGTTGGTCCTGCCACTGTTGCCGCCTCCGGACAGCTTGGCGGAATCGCCGATCGATACCACCGAAGCTGGCGGCCTGCTGCCTCTCGGCCTCGGCATCGTTTCGGTGATCCTCCTGGCGTCGCTGGCGGCCTTGGCCTGATCGATCGCGCGCTCTCATTCTTGAAGGAACAGACGAAAGTGGCGGTTCAGGACGACGACGCCTACTGGCACCCCGGACTGGAAACGCAAAGCCGGGCCGACTGGCGGCAATTGCAGCTCGATCTGCTGAAAGACCATCTGCGGCACGCCTATGACGGCTCGCCCTATTACCGCGCGGCCTTCGACGCGCGCGGCGTGCTCCCCTCGGACCTGCGCACGCTCGACGATCTGCGGCGCTTTCCCTTCCTGGACAAGGCGACCATCCGCGACCGCCAGATCGCGGTGCCGCCCTTCGGCGATCTGGTGGCCGTGCCGGAACGGGAGATCGTCTATATCTCCGCCTCCAGCGGGTCGACCGGGGTGCCGACCGCCTCGCCCTTCACCGCCAAGGATTTCGAGGAGTGGATCGACTATGAGGCGCGGCAGTTCTGGTCGAGCGGCCTGCGCCCGACCGATCGCTATGCCCATGCCCTGAACTTCTCGCTGTTCGTCGGTGGTCCCTGCGTTCTGGGTGCGCAGAAGCTGGGCGCGCTCAGCATCCATGCGGGGACGCTGCCGTCGGAACGGCTGCTGGGGGTGCTGGGCCAGTTCCGGGCGACGGCCCTGTGGACCACGCCGTCCTATGCCTGGCATCTGGGTGAGACCGCCCAGCGCGAGGGCATCGCCCCTGCCCGCGATCTTGCCGTTCGCCGCCTGTTCGTGGCCGGGGAGCCCGGCGGTTCCATCCCCGAGACACGCGGGCGGATCGAGGCTCTGTGGGGTGCGGAGGTCTATGACTATTACGGCCTGTCCGACATCTTCGGCTCCTGCGCCGGCATGTGCGTGGAGAAGGATGGGCTGCACTGGGCCGAGGACCATATCCTGGTCGAGGTGCTGGCCCCGGGGACGCAGGAACCTGTTCCGGAAGGCGGACGCGGCGAACTGGTGCTGACCACGCTGCGCAAGCGCGCCCGTCCGATCATCCGCTTCCGCACTGGAGACGTGGTGTCGGTGACGACGGAGCCCTGCCGCTGCGGCCGCACCTCGCTGCGGCTGAAGGGGGTGCATGGTCGCCTCGACGACATGCTGATCGTCAAGGGCGTCAACCTGTTCCCCGGCGACGTGGAGGCGGTGGTGCGCCAGGATCCCGCCCTGACCGGCGAATACCGGCTGGTGCTGGAACGGGTCGATCGGCTGGACCGCCTGACGGTCGAGGCCGAGCACCGCCAGGGCTTCAACGGCAACCTTGAGGAGCTTCGCACCCGGTTGCGCCGCCAGTTGAAGGCCGCGACCGGCGTCGGGGCGGAGGTCGCGCTTCTGGCCCCCGACACCCTACCCCGCGCCGTCCACAAGGCCAAACGAATCGACGACCGCCGCCAGCATGTCTGGTCCTGATCTCTTTTCCCTGAAGGAGCCTGCTTCGATGCCGGACACACCCCTTCCCATCCCCGACACCACAGAGCGGTTGCCGGACGATCTGACCCTGGCCGCCGACCGCCTGTTCCTCAGCGCCCGAACCCCTCAAGCCTGGTCCGACCGGCCGGTCCCGGTGGAGACGCTGCATCGGCTCTACGATCTGGTCCGACTGGCACCCACCGCCTTCAACGGCAGCCCGGCGCGCTTCGTCTTTCTGACCACGCCGGGGGCCAAGGAGCGGCTGCGGCCGGCGCTGAGTCGCGGCAACCAGTCCAAGCTGACGGCCGGCGCCATCGCCATCGTCGCCTACGACACCCGTTTCTTCGACCATCTGCCGCTGCTGAGCCCGCATTACGACCCGTCGCCCCTGTTCGTCGACAACCCGGGGCTGGCCGAATCCACGGCATTGCGCAACGGCACACTACAAGCCGGCTATCTGATCCTGGCCGCCCGCCTGCTGGGGCTGGATGCCGGCCCGATGTCCGGTTTCGACGCCGCCGCGGTGGATGCGGAATTCTTCCCCGACGGCCGCCTGCGCTCCAACATCCTGGTGGCGCTGGGCCATGCCGACAGTCCACCCCCACGCCCGCGCGCCCCGCGGCTGGATGCGTCGGCAACCGTGGTGATCCTTTGATCCGAACGCCGTAACCACCGGCCGAACCGGAGACCCATCATGAGCGTGAACGACACGGCCGCCGCCCTGCCGGCGGCCACCGGCGGAGCCTTGCCGAATGGCGCCCCCATTCCCTCCGCCCTTCCGCTGCGCTTTTCCGCCGCCGCCCTGCTGTGGTTCGCCGCATCGGGCATGACCGCGCTGTGGCCGGATGCGCCCGACGCCCAGGAGTGGGAACGGACGGGGGAGTTTGCCAGCCTGCTGCTGGTGGCCGCCGGGCTGCTGGCGCTGGCGGCGCCGTTGAGCGCGATCCTCCGCCCCGCCCCGCGTGGCTGGCTGGCCGCCACCACCGCCGGGCTGTCGGCATCCGTGCCCTGGCTGATCGCGCTGGCGCTGGGGGTGATCGGCTGGGAGATCCTGACCGCCAAGCTCAACCTTCTCCCGCGCCCCTTCTTCGTCCCGCCGCAGGCGCTGCTGGAGGTCTATCTCGACGACTGGCCCCGGCTGCTCGACTGCTTCGCCGCATCGTTGCGGCTGCTGGTCACCGGCTATGCCGTCGGATCGGCTCTGGGGGTGGTGGCGGGGGTCGCCATCGGCTGGTCGCGCGCGGTCGGCTATTGGGTCCATCCGGTGCTGCGGCTGATCGGCCCGCTGCCGGCCACCGCCTGGTTGCCCATCGCCTTCTTCGCCTTCCCCACCAGTTGGAGCGCCAGCGTCTTCCTGATCGCGCTGGCCAGCGGCGTGCCGGTGACCATTCTCACCTGGTCCGGCGTGGCCGGCGTCAACAGCGCCTATTACGACATCGCCCGCACGCTGGGCGCCTCGCAGCGTTTCCTGGTGCTGAAGGTCGCCGTTCCGGCGGCGATGCCGCATGTCTTCGTCGGACTGTTCATGGGACTGGGAGCCTCTTTCGCCGTTCTCGTGGTGGCGGAGATGCTGGGTGTGAAGTCGGGAGTCGGCTGGTACCTGCAATGGGCCCAGGGCTGGGCCGCCTACGGCAACATGTATGCGGCCCTGCTGGTGATGGCACTGGTCTGCTCCGGTCTGGTGACGCTGCTGTTCCACGTCCGCGACCATCTCCTCGCCTGGCAGAAGGGAATGCTGAAATGGTAGCGCTGGAAAACACCGACACCGCCGGAATGACCGCCGGAATGACCATCGACGTGCAGGCGGTCAGCCACAGTTTCGAGCTGCATGGCGCGCCGCTGCCGGTGCTGGACGGGGTCGAGCTTCGGGTGGAGCCGGGCGAGCTGGTCGCCCTGCTGGGGCCGAGCGGCTGCGGCAAATCCACCTTGCTGCGCCTGATCGCCGGGCTGGAGCCGCCCAGCCATGGCCGCATCCTGGCCGACGGCCGCCCGATCGCCGGCCCCGACCCGTCGCGCGTCGTGGTGTTCCAGGACCCGACGCTCTATCCCTGGCGCACCGTGCGCGACAATGCCGCCCTCGGGCTGGAGGCGCGCGGGCTGCTGCGCAGCCAAGGCCATCGTGTGGACGAGGCGCTGGCGCTGGTCGGGCTGACCGGCTTCGAGAAGGCCTATCCGCACCAGCTGTCGGGCGGCATGGCCCAGCGCGCCGCCCTGGCCCGTGCGCTGGTCAACGATCCGCGCCTGCTGGTGCTGGACGAACCGCTGGGCAAGCTCGACAGCCTGACCCGGCTGGCGATGCAGAGCGAACTGGTCGAACTGTGGCGCCGCGCCGGCTTCACCGGCCTCCTGGTGACGCACGACATCGAGGAGGCCCTGTTCATGGCGACCCGCGTGATCGTGTTCAGCGAGCGCCCGGCCCGCATCAAGGCCGACCTGCCCATCGACCGCCCCTATCCCCGCCACCGCGGCGATCCGGTTCTGACCGAACTGCGCCACCGCATTCTCGAACTGCTCGGCCTTGCCGAGACCTGGTGAGGCCCTGCGACCATGCCCGACGACAAGACAACCACCCCCAACCTGCCCCGCCTGCGCGGTTTCATCGCCGATTTCACGCGGCTGGTGGAGCGGCACGGCGACGACGAGGCCGCCGTGCTGGACGCCGGCCGCGCCCTGCTGGCCGGACTGATCGCCACCGACGACTGGCTGCCTGACGCCTATGCCAAGCCCGATCCGGTGCATTACCGGCAGTATCTGCTGCATTGCGATCCATATGAGCGCTTTTCCGTCGTCAGCTTCGTCTGGGGGCCGGGGCAGCGGACGCCGATCCACGACCATACGGTCTGGGGCCTCGTCGGCATCCTGCGCGGGTCGGAACGCTCGCAGCGCTACGACCTGCAAGCGGGCGGCGGCACGCCCATCGCCCATCCGCCCGAGATCCTGGAGGCCGGGGCGGTGGAGGCGGTATCGCCCCGCATCGGCGACGTCCATGCCATTTCCAACGCGCTGCCCGACCGGCCTTCAATCAGCATCCATGTCTATGGCGGCAACATCGGCGCCGTCCGCCGTTCGGTGTTCGACCCGTTGACCGGCCAGCGCAAGCTCTTCATCTCCGGCTACGCCAACACCGCCCTGCCCAACCTGTGGGACCGCTCGCAGCCCGTCCCCCACGCCGCCTGAGGATTCCACGCACCATGACCGCAGCAGCACCGCTTGCCACCCGCCGCCCCGCCGACATCCGCCGCGCCTGGATCGAGCGCGACGAGGTTGCCCTGCTCGACGCGCGGGAGGAAGGCCCCTATTCGCTGGCCCACCCGCTGTTCGCGGTCTCCGTCCCACTCAGCCGGGTGGAGCTGCTGGCCTACGACCTGTTGCCGCGCCGCGATGTGCCGATCACCGTCTATGACGACGGGGAAGGTTACGCCGAACCCGCCGCCCGCCGTCTCCAGGCGCTGGGCTATGGCGACGTGACCTTGCTGGAGGGGGGGCTGGCCGGCTGGATCGCCGCCGGATTCGAGATCTACCGGGACGTGAATGTCCCCAGCAAGGCCTTCGGCGAATGGGTGGAGCATCACCGCCACACCCCGTCGCTGCCGGCGACGGAGGTCAAGGCGCTGATCGACGCCAAGGCCGATCTGGTCATCCTCGACGCCCGCCGCTTCGAAGAATACCGCACCATGTCGATTCCCGGCGGCATCAGCGTGCCGGGGGCGGAGCTGGTCAAGCGCGTCCATGACATCGCTCCAAATCCCGAGACCCTGGTGGTCGTCAACTGCGCCGGCCGCACGCGGTCGATCATCGGCACGCAGTCGCTGGTGAATGCCGGCATCCCCAACCGGGTCGCCGCCCTGCGCAACGGCACCATCGGCTGGACATTGGCCGGGCTGGCTCTCGACAACGGGCGCGAGGGGCGTTTTCCCGCCGTCCTGTCGGCCGAAGGCGACGACGCCGGCCGCCGGCGCGCTCGCGCGGTCGCCGACCGTGCCAGGGTCGGCCGGATCGATGCGGCGACGCTCGGCCGTTTCCGCGGCGACGAACGGCACACGCTGCACCTGTTCGACGTGCGCACGCCGGAGGAATATGAAGCCGGCCATCTGCCGGGTTTCCGCCATGCGGCCGGCGGCCAGCTGGTGCAGGCGACCGACGAGCATGTCGCGGTACGCGGCGCCCGCATCGTGCTGACCGATGATCCCGCCGCCGGCGGCGGTCCGCGCGCCGACATGACCGCCTCCTGGCTTGCCCAGCTCGGCTGGGAGGTGCATGTCCTGGAGGGCGACGTCTCGCCCCTGGGCAGCGAGAGCGGTCCCGACCGCCGTATCCTGCCGCCGGTGCCGGAGGTCGGGGCGGAAAGCATCGCGCCGCGCGACCTGCTGGCGTTGCTGGAGAATGGCGAGGCGACGGTGATCGACATCACCCGCAGCCCGCGCTACCGCGCCGGCCATGTTCCGGGGGCGTATTTCTCCACCCGCGCCCGGCTGGCCGGGATCATCGCCCGCCTGCCCAAGGGGGTCCGGCCGGTGCTGACCTGCGGCGACGGCACGCTGACCCGCTATGCGGTCGCCGACTTTCCCGCCGGCCAACGACCGCTGCTGCTGGAGGGCGGCACCAAGGGCTGGGTCGCCGCAGGGTTGCCGCTCAGCACCGACCTCGACCGGCTGGGAGGGGAACCCGACGACATCTACAAGCGCCCCTACGAAGGCACCGACAACAGCGCCGCCGCCATGCAGGGCTACATCGACTGGGAGCTGGAGCTGGTCAATCAGCTCAAGCGCGACGCCGCCCACAATTTCTTCGTCGTCTGATGGCTTCGATGAGACCCGCCATGACCATGCCCTTTCCCATCCCGCGCCGGACCCTGTTGGTCACGGCGCTGCTGCTCGCCGTCGGGGGTGCCGGCCTTAAGCCGGCCCCGGTGCGGGCGGAGGCGACGGAGGTCCGCTTCGCCCGCAATCTCGGCCTCGGCTACCTGCCGCTCCATGTCATGCAGGACAAGGGGCTGGTGGAGACGCAGGCGCGCGCCGCCGGTCTGGGGGAGGTAAAGGCCAGCTACACCCCACTCGGCAACCCGACGACGATCACCGAGGCGACCCTGTCCGGCAACGCTGATTTCGGCGCGGCCGGCGTGCCGGCCTTCATCATCGCCTGGGACAAGACGAGGGGGAACGTCAACCTCCGCGGCCTTGCGGCGCTGAACGCCCAGCCGGCCTATCTCAACACCAACCGGCCGGAGGTGAAGAGCCTGAAGGACTTCACCAACAAGGACCGCATCGTCGTCCCGTCCGTACGCGCCTCCTATCAGGCCATCGTGCTGCAAATCGCGGCGGAGCAGGCGTTCGGCCCTGGCCAGCATGCGACGCTCGACCCTCAGACCGTCTCGCTGGCCCATCCCGACGGCACCGCCGCCCTGCTCTCCGGCAAGACCGAGATCACCGCCCATTTCACCAGCCCGCCCTTCCAGGACCAGCAGTTGCGCGATCCGAAGATCCACAAGGTGCTGAGCAGCTATGACGTGCTGGGCGGTCCGGCCTCCTTCAGCGCGCTGTGGACCTCCGCCGCCTTCCACGACGCCAACCCGAAGCTGACGAAGGCGGTGCTGGCGGCGCTTGAGGAATCGGTTGCACTGATCAAGGCCGACCCGCAGGAGGCCGCCCGCGCCTACATCCGCATCGAGACTTCCAAGCTGGGTGTGGAGGAGGTCGCGGCGATGATCGCCCATCCGGAGATCTCCTACGACCTCGCCCCGCGTGGCATCGGCACCTTCACCGACTTCATGGCCCGCATCGGCTCCATCCGCAACCGGCCGGCCGACTGGCGCGACCTGTTCTTCGCCGATATCCACGACCGAGCCGGAAGCTGAGGTCCCGCCATGCCCGATGCAGACTTCGCCATCCACCCGGTCTCGCCGACGCTCGGCGCCGAAATCCGCGGCCTCGCCCTGTCCCGGCCGCTCGGCCCGGCCACCGTGTCGGCACTGGCCCAGGCGCTGGACCGCCATCTGGTGCTGGTCTTCCGCGACCAGGCGCTGTCGGACGCCGACCTCGTCCGCGTCTCCCGCCATTTCGGCCCGCTCGACAAGGCGCCGATCACGGAGAATGGCCGCCTGCACGCGCCGGGCTATGAGGAGGTCTACGTCATCTCCAACATCACGGAGAATGGCCGGCCAATCGGCGCGCTGGGAGCGGGGGAGTCGGTGTGGCACGCCGACATGACCTATCTGGAGACGCCGCCCTACGCCAGCGGCCTCTATGCGCTGGAGATACCGGCCGAGGGTGGCGACACCGGCTTCCTCAGCATGTTCGCCGCTTACGACGCCCTGCCCGATGCGCTGAAGCGGCGGGTGGAAGGCTTGTCGATCAAGCATGACAGCACCACCAACAGCGGCGGCTGTCTGCGCCAGGGCTTCGCCCCGCCAACCGATGTCGCCACCTCGCCCGGCACGGTGCATCCGCTGGTCATCGCCCACCCCACGACCGGGGCCAGGGCGCTCCTGCTGGGCCGCCGTCCCCATGCCCACATCCCCGGCCTGTCCGTGGCGGAGAGCGAAGCCCTGCTCGACGAGATCTGGGAAGCGGCGGTACGGCCGGAGCTTGCTTGGCATCATCGCTGGCGGGTCGGCGATCTGGTGATGTGGGACAACCGCTGGACCATGCATCGCCGGGATCCCTTCCCCAACGGCCAGCGCCGCCTCATGCACCGCACCCAGATCGCCATGCCGGTGGCCCGGCGGCTGACGGGGGCGGCATGAGCGTCATCGCCACCCTGCGCCCGCTGGCAAGGGCACCGACAGCGGCGCTGGCCCGCGTGCGCTTCGTCCTGACCGACATGGACGACACGCTGACCCACCAAGGCCGCCTGTCGGCCCGCACCTATGACGCCATCGAGCGGCTGCGGGACGCCGGCATTCCGGTGCTGCCTGTCACCGCCGCGCCGGCAGGCTGGGCCGACCAGATGGCGCGCATGTGGCCGGTGGACGGCGTGATCGCGGAGAATGGCGGCCTGTTCCTCCGCCGCACCGCCGACGGCGACGTCGAGCGCCGGTTCTGGCATGGGAACGCGGAACGGACGATTGCGACCGAACGGCTGGAGCGGTTGCGCCAGGCCATCCTCGGCGAATTGCCGGCGGTGGAGCTGGCCAGCGACCAGCCCTTCCGCCTGTGCAGCCTCGCCTTCCGCGTCCCCGCCGATCCGGGATTGCGGGCGGCGCTGGTCCGGCATTACCGCTCGGCAGGAGCGGAGGTGACCGTGAATTCGCTGTGGGTCCTCGGCTGGTTCGGCGGTTACGACAAACTGGGCATGGCACGCCGGGTGATGCGCGAAATCCACCGCCTCGACATCGACGCGGAAGCGGACGCCATCGCCTATGCCGGCGATTCGGTCAACGACGCACCGATGTTCGCCCATTTCCCGACCTCAGTGGGCGTCAGCACGGTGACCGACTTCCTGGCCGATCTTCCCAGGCCGCCAGCCTGGATCACGCGCGGTCCCGGCGGCGACGGCTTCGTCGAACTCGCCGACGCGCTGCTCGCCGCGCGGACAAAGCCCTTCCCTTTTCCGGAGCCCCGCTCCGCAGGAGACCATACATGAGCCTTGGCAACCGCATCGCCCTGTCGCGCCGCCATGCCCTCGGCCTCGGCCTCGGCGCGGCAACCGCCGGCCTCCTGTCCCCGGGACAGGCGCGGGCGGCGATTCCGGCCGGCACCGTGCTGAAGGTCGGCGACCAGAAGGGCGGCGTGCAGTCGGTGATCGAGGCCGCCGGGCTTCTCTCCGATTTGCCCTACCGCATCGAATGGAGCCAGTTTCCGTCCGCCGCCCCGTTGCTGGAGGCGCTGAACGCAGGAGCCATCGAGGTTGGCTATGCCGGCGACGCGCCGACCACCTTCGCGCTGGCCGCCGGCACCCCGGCCAAGATCATCGGTGCCGTACGATCCAACCCGCAGAGCACGACCATCCTGGTGCCGGGCGCCTCGCCCATCCGCAGCGTCGCCGACCTGAAGGGCAAGACCATCGGCACCGGGCGCGGCTCCATCGGCCATTACCTCGTGCTGGCGACGCTGAAGGCGAACGGGCTGAAGCCGGATGACGTGAAGATCGCCTTCCTGTTGCCGTCGGACGCCAAGTCGGCCCTGGCCGCCGGCTCCGTCGACGCCTGGTCGAGCTGGGGCATCTATGTATCGCAGGCGCTGCTGGTGGACGGCGCCCGCGCGGTCGTCACCGGCACCGGGCTGATGAGCGGCCTGTCCTACCAATCCGCCACGCTGGACGCCATCGCCACCAAGCGCGAGGCTTTGGTCGATCTGATCCACCGCTTCGCCGCCGCCCGGCTTTGGGCGCTGGAGAACAGCAACGCCTATGCCGACATTTGGGCCAGGACGGTCGGCGTCGATCCCGCCATCGCCCGTCACACCTTCGGCGTCGAACGGGCGCGGCCGGTCGCCCTCGACGGCGCCGTCATCGCCGAGCAGCAGGCCACGTCCGATCTCTGGCGGGAGTTCGGCATCATCCCGAAGCGGCTGGATGCGGCGGCGATCTTCGATCCCAGCTTCAACGGCGCGCTGCCGGTCTGATGGGAAGGGGACGATCCGGTGGCGTTGCTTCCCACCAACCTCGACATGGATGTGCTGCGGGCGCTGGTGATCGCCATGGAGCATGGCGGCTTCGCCCGCGCCGCCGAACGGCTCGGCCGGACCCAGTCGGCGATCAGCCTGCAAATGAAGAAGCTGGAGGCGCAGGTCGGCCAGCCGCTGTTCCGCAAGGCCGGGCGCACGGTGGCGCTGACCGATGCCGGCGACCTGCTGCTTGGCTATGCCCGCCGCATCGTCGCGCTGAATGACGAGGCGCTGTCCGCCGCCCGTGGCCGGGCAATGGACGGCACGGTGCGGGTCGGCTTTCCCCAGGATCTGGCGGAGCGCTGGCTGCCCGCCGTGCTCGGCTCCTTCCACCGCGCCCATCCGCGCATCCATGTCGAGGCACAGGTCGGCCGCGGACGCGAACTGCGCGAGCGGGTGGCGCAGGGTGCCCTCGATCTCGCCCTGGCCTTCGGCGAGATCGGCGGCACTCCAGGCGGCTCGGCGACCGGCGCCGCCGCGACGCTGGCCCATCTGCCGGTGGCCTGGGTGGCGCCCGGCGGTTTCCGCGCCGACCCGGAAACGCCCGTGCCGCTGGCCCTGCTCGACGCGCCCTGCATGTTCCGCCAGCATGGCATCGAGCGGCTGGACGACGACAGGCGCCCCTGGCGCATCACCTTCACCAGCCCCAGCCTGTCGGGCCTGTGGGCGGCGGTGGAGGCCGAGCTGGGCGTGACCGTCCGCACGCCTCTTGGCCTGCCGGACTCGCTGGCAATCCTTGAGCCGCGTTATGGCCTACCGGAACTGGGATCGGTTCCCCTGGAACTGCATCGCGCCCCGTCGGCCGCAAACCCAGCCGTTGACCGCCTGCACGGCATTCTTGCGGATTCGCTGGCCACGGTCCTGCGCGACGCTGGGATCAGATAATACAAAAATTATTTGTTACTTAAATTTTCCTCAACAATTCCTTTTGTGTTTTTTGTTTTTCCTATTTCACGAATAGGGATATTCTTTCTCCCGCAGCCACCGCAATCGAACGGCCTCGGGAGGAACCATGACGGCAGTCACCGCGACCAGGGGGACGGGGCGCCGGTCCCTGCCCCTTCCGGCGGGCCTGCGCCGCTGTGCCGTGCCGCTGGCTCTTCTCGTCCTGTGGCAGGCCAGCGTTGGACTGGGCTGGATCTCCACCCGCTCCGTTCCCTCGCCCAGCCAAATCCTGAGCGCCTTCTGGGAGCTGACGGTCAGTGGCGAGCTGGCGGTGCATCTGCTGGTCTCGCTCGCTCGGGTCAGTGCCGGGCTTGCCATCGGCGTGTCGGCCGGCACCGTCTGCGCCCTGATCGCCGGCCTGTCGCGGCGGGGAGAGGATGCGCTGGACGCCCTGCTGCAAATGCTGCGCACTCTGCCCCACCTGGCGCTGGTGCCGCTGTTCATCCTGTGGTTCGGCATCGGCGAGACGCCGAAGATCGCCCTGGTGGCGCTCGGCACCGCCTTTCCGATCTACCTCAACCTGTTCGCCGGCATCCGCACCGTCGATGCCAAGGTGGTGGAAGCCGTCTCCACCCTTGGTCTGACCCGGTGGGAGCTGATCGCCCAGGTCATCCTGCCCGGTGCCCTGCCCGCCTTCCTGACCGGGCTGCGCTATGCGCTCGGGGTGGCGTGGCTGAGCCTGGTGGTGGGGGAACAGATCAACGCCTCCAGCGGCATCGGCTATCTGGCGATGACGGCGCGGGAATTCCTGCGCACCGACGTGATCATCGTCGCCCTGATCGTCTACGCCATCCTCGGCCTGCTCGCCGACCTGATCGTCCGCGTCATCGAACGCTCGACGCTGGTCTGGCGCCCAGCCTTCATCAAGGAGTGATGCTCCATGAGCCACGCCCTTCCCCGGATTTCCACGCCCTCCCAGTCCGACACCAGGCCTGTCGTCAGCGTCCGCGGCCTCGTCCGCAATTTCGGCGCCGTCACCGTGCTGGACGGCCTGTCGCTCGACCTCCAGCCGGGCTCCTTCACCGCCCTGCTCGGCCGCTCCGGCTGTGGCAAGTCCACGCTGCTGCGCACGCTGGCGCGGCTGGACCCGGCACCGGAAGGCGCCGTGCAGTTGCCGGACGAGCGCGCGGTGGTGTTCCAGGAGCCGCGTCTGGTGCCCTGGATGCGGGTGCTGCGCAACGTCACGCTCGGCCTGCGCCACGCCGACGCCGAGGCGCGCGGCCTCGCAGCGTTGGCGGAGGTCGGGCTGTCCCACCGCGCCCACGCCTGGCCGCTGACCCTGTCGGGTGGCGAGGCTCAGCGGGCGGCGCTGGCCCGCGCCTTGGTCCGCGAACCGCGCCTGCTTCTGCTCGACGAGCCCTTCGCCGCGCTGGACGCGCTGACCCGGCTGCGCATGCAAGCGCTGGTCGAGACGCTGTGGCACGCCCATGCCCCCGCCGTCCTGCTGGTCACCCATGATGTGGACGAGGCGCTGCTGCTGGCCGACCGCGCCGTGATGATGGCAAACGGCAGGATCGCCGCCGACATCCCGATCCCGCTGACCCGACCGCGCCGCCACGGCGATCCCGGCTTCATCGCGCTGCGCTCCCGCCTGCTGGCCGAACTGGGCGTCGATGAGGAGCATCTGGCCGCAAGGGAACCGCAACCCGTCGAGACCAGGGCGGCCGGCGCAAATCCGGCACCGGGAGGCTTCGCCCTGCCCGCCGGTGCGGCCGCCGCGCCCAGCCTGTGACCCTCACCGCCGACGGATCCCGCCCGCCATGACGACCGACCTCCTTCGCCTTCCCTCTCCCCCCATCGGTCGCCGCCGCCTGTTGCGTGGTGCCGCAGGGGCCTGCGGTGCGCTGGCGCTCGGTGGCCTGCCCACCCTGTCGTCGCCCACCCTTGCACAGGCCGCATCCGGCCCGACCTCCCCAACCGTTCTGCGCATCGCCGATTACAAGGCGGCGGACGGGCTGGTGCTGGACGCATCCGGAAACACCGGGTCCAGCTACCAGTCCCGGTTCGCTGAATTCGCGTCGGGCAACCTGATCGTCGAGGCGATCAATGCCGGCTCCATCGATGTCGGGTCGAGCAGCGAGATTCCGCCGGCCTTCGGCATCGCCGCCGGCGTCCGCCTGTCAATCGTCGCCGTCATCAAGGACGATGTGAACTGGCAGGTGGTGCTGGTGCCGCCGGGCAGCCCGATCCAATCGGTCGCCGACCTGAAGGGCAAGCGCGTCGGCTATGTCCGCGCCACCACCACGCACTATTACCTCGCCAAAATGCTGGGCGAAGCGGGCCTGCGCTTCACCGACATCCAGGCGATCAGCCTGACTCCGTCGGAGGGGCAGGCCGCCTTCGAACAGGGCGCCCTCGATGCCTGGGCGATCTACGGCTATTCGGTGCCCTTCGCCATCAAGAAGGGCGCCAGGGTCCTGGTCACCTCCAACGGCTATCTGTCGGGCAATTACCTGTATCTCGCCTCACCCGACGCGCTGGCCGATGCGGGGAAATCCGTCGCCATCGGCGATTATCTCCTGCGGCTGCGCCGCGCCTTTGCCTGGCGCGCCGCCAATCTGGAGCGTTGGGCACAGGTTCATTCCGCCGCCATCGGCGTGCCGGCCGAAACCGACCTGGAGATTCTGCGCAAGAACTCGCGCCAGCGCGATCTGGCGCCGATCACCGACGCCGACATCGCCTCCGCCCAGAATGTCGCCGACATCTTCCACCAGTTGGGCGTGCTGCCGAAGCGCATCGACATCGCTCCGGCCTTCGACCGCCGCTTCACCGACATCCTGTCGCGTCCGCTCAGCTGAATCCTCTCCCAACGCCCTCGTCACGCAAAAAGGGGACCGCCGCCATGACCACCGCCCACAGCTCCATCGCCCACCCGCTCCGCTTCGTCGGTTTCGTCGGCAACCACAATTCGTCGGAGATCATCCCGCGCCAGGGGCCGGTGGTCGACCGCGACTATATCGAGACGACGGCCAAGGCGCATGAACTGGGCGGCTTCGACGCCGTGCTTCAGGCCTTCCACGCCGATGCCCCCGACAGCTTGCAGGTCAGCCAACACATCACCAACGTCACCGACCGGCTGGGCGTGCTGATCGCCCACCGCCCCGGCTTCCAGGCTCCGACCATCCTGGCCCGCCAATTCGCCACGCTCGATCAGCTGAGCCGCGGCCGTGTCGCCATCAACGTCATCACCGGCGCCGAGCGCGGCGAGCTGGCCCGCGATGGAAATGTCGTGGAGGACAAGGACGACCGCTACGCCCGCACGTCGGAATTCCTCGACATCGTCCGCGCCGAATGGACCAGCGACACCCCCTTCGATTACGAGGGCAAATATTACCGCGTCGAGAAGGCATTCTCCCATGTGAAGCCCTACAACCCGTCGGGCATCCCGGTGTGGATCGCCGGCGCGTCGTCCGCCGCCGTCGAGGTGGCGGGGCGCCACGCCGACACCTATGCGGTGTGGGGCGAGACCCACGATCAGGTGCGCGAGCTGCTGGCCCGCGTGCGCGCCGCCGTCGCCAAGGCGGGCCGTCCGCAGCCGGCCTTCAGCCTGTCGCTGCGCCCGATCCTGGCCGACACCGAGGAGGCCGCCTGGGCCAAGGCCGACGCCATCTATGAAAAGGCCAAGGCGCTGCTCGACAAGACCGGCTTCAGCCGCGGCGA
Organism: Azospirillum agricola; assembly: GCF_017876095.1. Taxonomy (GTDB): domain Bacteria; phylum Pseudomonadota; class Alphaproteobacteria; order Azospirillales; family Azospirillaceae; genus Azospirillum; species Azospirillum agricola. The sequence goes on along the minus strand of NZ_JAGINM010000003.1, from coordinate 412,572 downwards.
GCCGCCGAACAACGAGGGTGCCCGCCGCCTTCTGGCCATCGCAGACAAGGGCCACCGCCACGACAAGCGCCTGTGGACCGCCATCGCCGGCCTGACCGGGGCGAAGGGCAACTCCACCTCGCTGGTCGGCACGCCGGATCAGGTGGCGGACGCCCTGCTGGATTACCACGATCTCGGCGTCACCACCTTCCTGATCCGCGGCTTCGACCCGTTGCCCGACGCCATCGCCTATGGCCGGGAACTGCTGCCGCGCGTCCGCCAGCTGGTGGCCGAGCGCCAGCGCGCCCAGGCCGTCGCGGCGGAGTGAGAGCAAGGTGGCGACCCGCTCCCCGCTGATCCTCAACCAGCTTGGCCCCGTGGTGGGGGCGCGCATCGCCGCGCACCCCTGCCGGCCGACGGTGCTGGCGCATGGGGTGGGGCGCGCCCCCTGGGATCTGCCGGCCGGGGTCGAGGTGCTGCTGACCCGGCCGCTGATCGGGTGGGACGCGGCCCCCGCCAAGCTGCCCCCGGGCTGGGGTGAAGGCCTGCGCTGGATCCAGTCGGCCTCCACCGGCATGGACTTCTATCCTCCCTGGTTGCTGGAAGGACGGCACATCGTCACCTGCGCCCGAGGCGTGTCGGCGGTCGCCATCGCCGATTACGTGATGACCGCCATCCTGTCCTTCGAGAAGCGGTGGGACGCCATCCGCCTGCAAGGACCGGAGGATTGGCGGCGCGAGACGCTTGGCGGACTGTCCGGCAAGCGGTTGGGGCTGGCCGGTTTCGGCGCCATCGGCCGGGCCGTCGCCGAGCGGGCGAGCGCTTTCGGTCTGACCGTCGGGGCGGTGCGCCGTTCGGGGTGGGTGGTGCCGGAGCCGGGCGTCGAGCCGTTCGACCGGCTGGAGGATTTGGCGGCGGCCAGCGACCATCTGGTTCTGGCCCTGCCGCTGACCGCCGCCACCCGCGGGCTGGTCGGCGCCGGGCTGCTGGCCCAGGCCAAGCCGGGGCTGCATCTGGTCAATGTCGCGCGCGGCGCGCTGGTCGACCAGCAGGCGCTGCTCACCGCCATCGATAACGGGCGGATCGCCGGCGCCACGCTGGACGTCACCGATCCCGAGCCGCTGCCCGCCGGCCATCCCTTCTACAGCCACCCCGGCATCCGCCTGACGCCGCATGTCTCATGGTCCGACCCCGATTTCGACCGGCGGCTCGGCGACCGCATCCTCGCCAATCTCGACGCCTACGCGCGCGGCGGACCGTTGCGCGACGTGGTGAATGCCCGCGCCGGCTATTGACCCCTTTCCCGACGGAGCCTTTTTCCGATGACCCACATCCAGCCGAGACCGCGCAAATTCTGGCCGCCGGTCGATCCGGTCAGCCACAGCAGCGTCGAGGAGGAGCGGCAGCACCGCAAGCAGCGGCTGGTGGCCACCTTCCGCCTGTTCGGCCGCTATGGCTTCGACCAGGGGCTGGCCGGCCATGTCACCGCCCGCGATCCGGAATATCCCGACCGCTTCTGGATCAACCCGCTGGGCCAGCATTTCCGCACCATCCGGGTGTCGGACCTGCATCTGGTCGATGGCGACGGCAACATCCTTCAGGGCGACCGCGCCATCAATCAGGCCGGCTTCACCATCCATTCCGCCATCCACCGGGCGCGGCCCGACGTGATCGCCGCCGCCCACACCCATTCGACCTATGGCAAGGCGTGGTCGGCGCTTGGCCTGCCGCTCGCCCCGCTGAGCCAGGATGCCGCCGCCTTCTACGAGGATCAGGTGATCTTCGATCCCTATTCCGGCGTCGTCCTGACCGAAGGCGAGGGCAACCGGCTGGTGGAGGCGCTGGGCGACAAAAAGCTGGCGATCCTCAAGAACCACGGGCTGCTGACCGTCGGCCCGAGCGTGGAGGCCGCGGCCTGGTGGTTCATCAGTGCCGACAACGCCGCCCACACCCAATTGCTGGCGGAGGCCGCCGGCCGGCCCCAGCCCATCGACCATGAGACGGCCCTGCTCACCCGTTCCCAGGTCGGCACCCACCAAGGCGGCGCCTACAATTTCCACCCGCTTTGGGAATGGATCGTCGCGGCCGAACCCGATCTGCTCGACTGACCCCGCCCCGCCCCATCCTTCGCGAAAGCCCCTGACCGATGATTGCGAAACCGGCCCTTTCCCTGTCCCGCCGCGGCCTGATCGCCGCCGGTGCCGTCGCCCTCGCCGCCCCCTTCGTGCTGCGCCGCCGGGCGGTGGCGGCGGAACCGCTGCGCCTGTCCTGGAACGCGGGTGCGGTCTGCTTCTCCGCCGTGCCGCTGGCCTTCCAGCTCGACCTGTTCAAGAAGCACGGGCTGGAGGTCGAGCTGGTCAACTTCACCGGCTCCACCGACCAACTGCTGGAGGCCATCGCCACCGGCAAGGCCGATGCCGGCGTCGGCATGGCGCTGCGCTGGCTGAAGCCGCTGGAACAGGGCTTCGACGTGAAGATCTCCGCCGGCCTGCATGGCGGCTGCATGCGGCTGTTCGGGGCCAAGGCGGCGGGAGTGAAGACGGTGCTCGACCTGCCGGGCAAGGTGATCGGCGTCAGCGACATGGCCAGCCCGTCGAAGAACTTCTTCTCGGTCGTGCTGACCAAGTTCGGCCTCGACCCCAACAAGGACGTCGAATGGCGTCAGTTCCCCGCCGACCTGCTGGGTCTGGCGGTGGAGAAGGGGGAAATCCACGCCATCGCCGACGGCGACCCGCTGGTTTGGAGCCAGACCAAGAATCCGCAGATGGTGGAGATCACCAACAATGTCTGCGGCGAGTTCGCCACCCGCACCTGCTGCCTCGTCGGCGTGCGCGGCAGCCTGCTTCGCGACAACCGCCCGGCGGCCAAGGCGCTGACCACCGCGCTGATCGAAGCGCAGCACGCCGCCTATGCCGATCCGCGCGCCGCCGCCGCGGCCTACGCCCCCTTCGCCCCGAAATTCCCGGTGGAGGAGCTGGAGGCGATGCTGCGCAGCCACGCCCACAACGTCACCCCCATCGGCGACGAACTGCGCCAGCAGCTGGCACTCTACACCGACGAACTGAAGAGCGTGTCGGTCATCAAGCGCTCCACCGACAGCCAGCGCTTCGCCGGGCGGATCACGGTCGATCTCGCCTGATCTCCTTCTTCCCTCACCGCGGAGCCGCCCGCCATGCCCTTCGACGATCCGCCCTTCCCGGCTGCCCCGTTTGGCGCCGTCCTTGGCGAGGCCGGCACCGCCCCTCTGGCCAATCCGTCGCTCATCGCCGATCTGGCCGCTGAGTTCGCCCTGCGCGCCGCCGAGCATGACGCCGCCGCCAGCTTCCCCTTCGAGAATTTCGACCGGCTGCGGGAATCCGGGCTGCTGGCGCTGGTGTCCCCCACCGCGTTCGGGGGCAAGGGCGGCGGGCTGCGCGACGCGCTGGCGGTGGTGAACGGGATCGCGCGCGGCGAGCCGTCCACCGCGCTGGTTCTGGTGCTGCATTATGTCATCCACAGCCAGCTCTGGCGCGGTCCCGCCTGGGCGGAGGCGCTGCGCGAGCCCATCGCCCGTTCTGCGGCGACCGATGGCGGTCTGATCAACATCCTGCGGGTGGAACCGGAGCTGGGAACGCCCCACCGTGGCGGCCTGCCGGCCACCGTAGCGCGCAAGGTGCCGGGCGGCTGGCTTATCTCCGGCACCAAGATCTATTCCACCGGCATTCCGGCGCTGTCCTGGCTCGGCGTCTGGGCCCGCACCGACGAGGCCGAGCCACGGGTCGGCACTTGGGTGGTTCCGCGCGGCACTGGCCTTGCCGAACAGGGCATCGAGGTGCGCGAGACCTGGAACCATATCGGAATGCGGGCCAGCGGCAGCCACGAGGTGGTGTTCACCGATGTCTTCGTTCCCGACGACCATGCCGGCGCGCTTCGCCCGCCAGCCGGCTGGGCGGCTCCCGACGCGGTAGCCACCGCCTGGATGGCCACCCTGTTCAGCGGCGTCTATGACGGCGTCGCCCGCTCCGCCCGCAACTGGCTGGTCGGCTTCCTGCACGCGCGCAAGCCAACCGGCTTGGCCGGAGCCTCGCTGGCGACGGTTCCCCGTCTTCAAGAGGCGTTGGGCGGGATTGAGGCGCTGCTGCTGACCAACCGCGTGCTGTTGCGCTCCCTGTCGGTGGCGGTGGATGGCGGTACCCCGCCGACGTCCAGTGACAGCCTGCTGGTGAAATACACCGTCACCAACAACGCCATCGACGCGGTGGCGCGGGCGCTGGAGATCACCGGCAATCCCGGTCTGTCGCGCGACAACCCACTGGAGCGCCATCACCGCGATGTGCTGTGCGCCCGCGTCCATGCACCGCAGAACGACATGATCCTGACCGGCGCCGGCCGCGCTGCCCTTACAGGCTGAAGTCTCGGATTACAACGGTCATTGCGACCGAATGCCCAACCCTGCACCTCGGGCCAGCGGCAGGGTCAGGGCGCCCTCCTCGATCTCGACCCCCAGCGCCTCGTTGAAACGGTTGCAGCAGGCGCGGAGCGCGGTGCGCAGCGCAGCTCGATCGTGTCCCCCCTGGCGGAGGTCGCAGCCTTCCTCCACGGGGAGGCCCGCCTGCTCGACGAACACCGCTTCGAGGAATGAGGAGCGCCCAGGCTCCTACACCACGCCTCGGGACACGACCCGCGCCGCTTGCACGCAGACCACTTGAAGCAGCTGATCCGACCGCCGCGTCTCGGAAGTGATTCGTGCGAATTGGTCCAGGATCGCCTGGCACCGCCGGAGCCGCTCAAGGGACGCTGTCGCGTCCACATCGTCCTGGGTCTTCGCCATGCCCGGAAAACCGGCCAATGTCCGACGGGTTCCGCGCACGGCATCCTCCGGTCCTTCGGAATGGCATGTCGGGCCGCAATTGCGGTGAGCCAAGCCATTGCCTTTTCCTGTATGTTTCCCCGGCGCCACGCACCGCTTGAACCGCTTCAGGGAACCATGCGCAAGCTCGATCGCCTGCCCACCGGCATTGCCAGCCTCGATCTGATCCTCGATGGCGGGCTGCTGCGCGGTGGCGCCTATATCCTTCAAGGCTTCCCCGGCGCCGGTAAGACGGTCCTGGCCAACCAGATCGCCAGCCACCGCATCCGAGAGGACGGCCGCGTCGTCTACATCACGCTGCTGTCCGAAGGACATGACCGCATGATGGCCCATCTTGGCCAGATGACCTTCTTCGATCCGGAGATCGTGGCAGGGCGCCTCACCTACGTCAGCGGTTACCCCGAGTTGGAGAAGAACGGCCTGTCCGGCCTGTCGCGTCTGGTGCGCACGGAGGCCGAGCGGCACAAGGCGGAGCTGGTGGTGCTCGACGGCCTGTTCGCCGCCGAGGAGGCTGCCGGCTCAAGCCACGCCTTCCGCCGTTTGGTGCACGAGCTGCAAGCCCACGCCCATGTCACGGGGCTGACGCTGCTGCTGCTCACCAACGCCAAGCGTGAACCGGGCAGTCCGGAATACACCATGGTCGATGGCTGGCTCGAAATGACCGATGTCCGGGCCGAGGGTCGCGTCGTCCGAGAGCTGGAGGTGCACAAGTTCCGCGGCGGCAACGCCGTGCGCGGCCGTCACCACTACCGCATCTCCGAACACGGCGTCGAGGTCTACCCACGTCTGGAAGGGCTGGCCGGACGCAAACCGGAGCCCTCCTCCGCCCCAACCTTCGTCAGCACCGGCATCACCAAACTGGACCGCATGCTGAAGGGCGGGCTGGCCATCGGCTCCGCCAGCCTGCTCACCGGGCCCTCGGGGACCGGCAAGACCGTCGCCGCCCTGCAATTCGCCGGCGCCGCCACGTCCGAAGCCCCGTGCCTGTTCCTCGGCTTTTATGAAAGTCCTGACCGGCTTCGTCACAAGGCCCGGGGAATCGGCGTGGACGTCGCCGCGCTGGAAGCCTCCGGTGTGCTGCACCTGCACTGGTGCTCGCCGACGGAAATCCTGGTGGACGAGGTCGCCGCCTGGCTGCTGGACGAGTTGGAACGCAGCGGGGCGCGGCGGCTGGTGGTGGACGGGATCGCCGGGTTCCAGCAGAACTTGGTGGAGAGCGGGCGGATGGGCCGATTCCTGACGGCGCTGGGCAACGAGCTGCGGGCGTTGGCGGTCACCACCCTCTACACCTCGGCGATGACGGGGGATGGGTACTCCCCGGCGCCGGCACCCCTGGGTGTGGCGGAGCTGTCACCCTTGATCGACAATCTGTTGACCATGCGGCTGGTCGAGCGCAACGAGAACATTCACAAGATGTTGTCCATCGTCAAGGTGCCGGACCGCGATTTCGACACCCGACTGACCACCTACACCATCGGACCGACCGGCATCGTCTTGGCTGGCTGAGGGAAACGCGCGTGGCCAAGATTCTGCTGGCTGAGGACGAAGCGGTCATCCGGATGCTGTTGACCGAGCTGCTGGTCGAGGATGGCCATCAGGTGATCGAGGCGTCGGACGGCGCCGAGGCGCTGGCTCTTCTCGTCCCCGATATCACCATGATCGTCAGCGACATGATGATGCCGCGCATGGGGGGAGAGGAATGGGTGGCAACGGCGCGGAACCGCCCCGGGATGGAGGCCGTTCCGGTCATCCTCATGAGCGCCTTGCCTCTGTCGCCCTCGGCGCGCTCACTCTCCACGGCCTTTCTTCAGAAGCCTTTCCGACCGGTCTCGCTGGTCGCGGCGGTACGGCGGATCCTTGCCGGTGACGCCGGCGAAGCCGGCGGCGCGTGACCCCAAGCCGAATGTCGGATTGCAGGCGGCGTCGATCGCCTCCCGGGCGGATTCCAGGGCGACGGCACGCGTGCCATCAATGGACGCCCTGACCTGCCGCGGTTGATCCCGACCGCGGGATTGGGTGAACCCCAGCGGTGCATAATCAGGCATAGGCTGTCGCCGCAGCGGCCGTCTCTCCCGGCCGCCCGCGTTGACCAGCGTCACGGCACGCCGGGCGGCCAGGGCGTTGAGTGCTATCCAAATCCATTCAGATGTGCTGGTATCGGATCAACATCCCGCAAGAGGTGCCGGGAGGTCCGATCGTGCCGCGCGAGCCCTCCACCATTCTCCACGCCGCGGCTCTCGACCGTTGCCGGTTCGGGACCGTCATCCGAGGGTTCCGGCCCTCGATACGAAACCCGATACGAAACCCGGCCCATGAGCCCGGCCCCATGAGAGCGCCTAACAGAAGCTTGAGTCGTCTCTCGACTCGCCATCCCCGCCTTCGCGGGGATGACGGCCCCATTGGGCACCGATGCTGAAAACGGAATTCTGTTCGGCACTCTAAGCCCCGATCCCTTCCAGCCACGGATCGGCGCCGACACGCCTCGTCACCGGCACACTGATTTCATTGAAGGGCCATCATGCGCATACGCCTGGGTTACCAGCTGAACTTCGACTTTCCCGCCCCCACGCCGATGATCGTCATGCTGAACGTGCACTATTCGCGCGTCGGCGACCTGGAACGGCCCGACCACATCGTCACCAGCGTGCCGGCGCCGATCCAGGGCTACCGCGACAGCTTCGGCAACTGGTGCAGCCGGCTGGTGGCGCCCGCCGGCTCCGTCACCATCGGCGCCGACAGCATCATCCGGGACAGCGGAACCCCCGACGCGGCCGAGCCCGGCGCCGAACAGCACCGCGTCGACGCGTTGCCGGCCGACACCCTGCTGTTCCTGCTGGGCAGCCGCTATTGCGAAACCGATGTCCTGTCGGACGAGGCGTGGCGGCTGTTCGCGGGCACCCCGCCGGGCTGGGCGCGGGTGCAGGCGATCTGCGACTTCGTCCACACGCACGTGAGTTTCGGCTACGAGCATTCGCGCCCGACCCGCACCGCCGCCCAGACCTACGCCGAGAAGCGCGGGGTCTGCCGCGACTACGCCCATCTCGCCATCGCCTTCTGCCGCGCCATGAACATTCCCGCGCGCTACTGCACCGGCTACATCAGCGACATCGGCCTGCCGCCGCCCTACGCCCCGATGGATTTCGCCGCCTGGATGGAGGTCTATCTCGGCGGCCGCTGGCATGTCTTCGACCCGCGGAACAACGCCCCCCGGATCGGACGCATCCTGATCGCGCAAGGGCGCGACGCGGCCGACGTGCCGCTCACCCACACCTTCGGCCCCAACAGGCTGACGGGTTTCCGGGTCTGGACGGACGAGGTGGCCGCCTGATCAGCCGCCCGATCCGGCCCCGTGGACGGCGCCGCCGGCATCCCCGGGGGCCGGCGGCCCGGTTCGATGGCAACACGGCCAAGACCGTTCGCCGGGACGCGGCCGAAGTCGCAGCCGAGCGCAGGCCGTCCGTTGCCTCTTGCGCGTCGCGCGCATGAGAAGACCGCGGGATCAGCGCCGCGACGCGGCCCGGCGCGGCACGCCGGGCCGTGGCGCGACATAGCGGAAGAACAGCCGCTTGACGATCTCCACGAGGACCAGATAGGTGACGACGGCGGCCACAAGGAACAGATAAAAGGACGCCGGCGGAGCCACGAAGCCGAAGAAGGACGCCAACGGGGTCAGCGGCAACAGCGCGCCGATGACGGCCACCCCCAGCGTCAACCCGGCCAGCGCCGCGTTGGGCCGGCTGCGCCAAGGGCTGCGGCGGGTGCGGATCACGAAGATGACCAGGACCTGGGTGGCGAGACTCTCCACGAACCAGCCGGTCTGGAACAGCCCCTCGCCGGCGTCGAACAGGTGAAGCAGGGCGTAGAAGGTCAGGAAATCGAACAGCGAGCTGACCGGGCCCAGCACCAGCATGAAGCGCTGGATCAGCCGCAGGTCCCACTGCGCCGGCAGGGCCAGCGCCTCCGCCTCCACAGTGTCGAGCGGGACGCCGGCCTCCGACGCATCGTACAGCAGGTTGTTGAGCAGCACCTGGGTCGGCAGCATTGGCAGGAAGGGCAGGAACAGCGAGGCCCCCGCCATGCTGAACATGTTGCCGAAATTCGAACTGCTTCCCATCAGGATGTATTTGGTGACGTTCTGCACCGTCCGGCGCCCTTCCATCACCGCCTCATGCACCACCGACAGATCCTGTTCGAGCAGGATGAGGCCGGCGGCCTCCTTCGCGACGTCGGCGGCGCTGTCCACCGAAATGCCGACATCGGCGGCATGGAGGGCCGAGGCGTCGTTGATGCCGTCGCCGAGGAAACCGACCACCCGGCCGGAGCGCTTGAAGGCCAGAAGCACGCGCTCCTTCTGCGCCGGCGTCACCCGGCAGAACACGTTGACCTTGGGAAGGCGGGCGCGCAGCGCCTCCTCGCTCATCGCCCGCAGATCGTCCCCGGTGATCAGGCCGGTGACGGTCAGGCCCAGTTCGGCGCAGACATGCCGGGTCACCCGCTCGTTGTCGCCGGTCAGGATGCGCACGGCCACCCCGGCTCCGGTCAGTTCATGGAGCGCCGTCATCGCGCTCGCCTTGGGCGGATCGAGGAAGACCGCGTAGCCGGCGAAGGCCAGTTCGCTCTCGTCTCCCAGCGCGGCGGAGGCGTGCTCCGGCCCCATCGCCTTGGAGGCGATCGCCAGCACCCGGAACCCGTCCTCCCCCAGCCTCTGGAACAGGGCGTCCAGCTCCGCCCGCGCCGCCGGGTCGAGCGGCCGCTCGACACCCCCCTCCCCCTCGTAATGGGTGGACTGCCGCAGCACGTCCTCCGGCGCCCCCTTGACCACCAGCAGCCGCTCCGCGCCATCGCCGACCAGCACGGAGACGCGCCGCCGCTCGAAGTCGAACGGCACCTCGTCGATCTTGCGCCACTTGGACACATCCAGGTCGCGGAACGCGAGAATCGCCTCGTCCAGCGGGCTTTTGATGCCGCTCTCGAAATGGCTGTTCAGATAGGCGAGACGGAAGACCCGCTCATTCTCCGCGCCGCGGAAATCCAGGTGCCGGACCATCCGGATCGTCGCCTCGGTCAGCGTCCCGGTCTTGTCGGTGCACAGCACGTCCATGGCGCCGACGTTGTGCATGGCGGCCAGCCGCTTGACGATGACCCGGCGCTTTGCCAGCCGCATCGCCCCGCGCGCCAGCGTGACGGTGACGATCATCGGCAGCAGTTCCGGCGTCAGCCCGACCGCCAACGCCAGGGCGAACATCAGGGACTCCAGCCAGGGCCGGTGGAACAGCACGTTCACCGCCAGCACGAACAGCACCAGGAAGATCGTCAGGCGCAGGATGAGGAAGCCGAACTGGCGGATGCCCAGCTCGAATGCGGTGGGCGGCGGAGGCGCCTGGAGCGTGCCGCTCAACTGGCCGAAGGCCGTCGCGTCGCCGGTCCGGCAGACCACGGCGACGGCGCTGCCGCTGATGACCGAGGTCCCCATGAAGACGGCGGCCGGTGCCTCGCCGGCATCGCCGGCATCGCCGGCCGGGGCGGCGGCGCGCTTTTCCACCGGGTAGGGCTCCCCGGTCAGCATGGCCTGGTTGACGAACAAGTCGCGCGCTTCAAGGAGGCGGCCGTCGGCTGGAACCAGATCGCCGGCGGCCAGGCGCACCACGTCGCCGGGGACCAGTTGATCCGCCGGCTCCGACACCTCCACGCCGTCCCGGCGCACCTGGACACGCACGGCGACCGTGCGGCGCAACGCCTCCACGGCGTTCTCGGCCCGCATTTCCTGAACAAAGTCCAAGGTGACGCTGAGCACGACCATGACGAGGACGATCACGAAGCTGGCGAGGTTGCCGGTGGCCGCCGACAGGCCGCTGGCGAACAGAAGGATCAGCACCAGCGGGCTCAGGAAGCGGGTCAGGAACCGCAACCACAATGGGCGGCGCCGGGGCGCCCGCGGCTGGTTCAAACCGTGCCGTCGACGGCGGGCCTCCACCTCGGTTCGGCTCAGCCCGGCGGGGGTCGCGCCCAGCGTCTCCAGGACGGCCGCGATCGGCTGCCGGCTCCAGCTTTCGTCGGTGACGCTGTCCTCGACCAACGGCTTGCCCTCCGGGCCAGGCGGCGATCCCCACATTAGAGGAACGGCCGGGACAGGGGAATGCTGCGAACGGGTTAGACCGCCGTCGGGCCTTCGCCGCCGACGGGACGGGGCCGTTCGCAACACGCGGAACGCAAGGGACATTTTTCCATGCACGCCACCAGTGCGTCGAAATGACCGACCCCTTCCAGGCAACCGTGAAGAAGCATCAGCGATACCGCTGTTTGATGCTTCCCGGCCGGGGCTGACGCGAGTCGTCCCGGGAACCGGCCACCCACACCACCACCAGCGTCGCCGTCAGCAACACCAGCAAGGCCGGCGCGAACGCACCGACGCCCAGCCGTCCGAGCAGCAGGCCGCCAACGATGCCGCCGCCGGCGATCGCCGTGTTCCAGGCGGTGACCAGCATGGACTGCGCGACGTCCGCGGCGTCTCCCGCCGCTTTCGCCAGCGCCGTCTGGAACAGCGTCGCCGCGCCGCCGAAGGCCAGGCCCCAGGCGGTCACCGCCCCGAACACCACGGCCGGCACCCCACCCGCCATCCCGAGCGCCAGCGCGGCCAAGCCGAACACGGCCGTGCTGGCGAGCGTCAGCGCGCGCAGATGGCGGTCGATCAGCACGCCGATGATCCAGATGCCCGGCAGCGAGGCGGCGCCGAACACCAGCAGCACCAGATCCGTCCGCTCGGCCATGCCCGCCGCCGCCAGGAACGGTGCGATGTAGGTGTAGAGGATGTTGTGCGCCAGCACGAAGGCCAGCACCGCGAACAGCACCGGACGCACACCGTCCAGGGTGAAGACACGCCCCAGCGAAAGCCGCTCCCCCGCCGCCTGCCCGGCGAAATCCGGCACCGCCACGCGCACCCAAAGGATGAGCAGCAGCGCCAGGGCGCTCATGAGGCCGAAGCACGTCCGCCACCCCAGCAGGCCGCCGAGGAAGGTGCCGGCCGGCACACCCAGCGACAGCGCCAGCGGGGTGCCGACCATCGCGATGGCGATGGCGCGGCCCTTCTGCCGCTCGGGCACCATGCGCGCGGCATAGCCGGCCAGCAGCGCCCACAGCAACCCGGCCGACACGCCCGCCAGAAAGCGCGCCACCATCGTCAGCGCGTAGCTGCCGGACAGCGTCGTGACGGTGTTGGCGACGACGAAGCCCGCGATGGCCGTCAACAGCAACGGGCGGCGGCGCACGCCCTGCGTGGCCGCGGTCAGCGGAATCGCCGCCACCAGGGAGCCGATGGCATAGATCGTGACCGTCTGGCCGACCCAGGCCTCGGACACCGCCAGCCCCTGCGCCATTTGCGGCAGCAGTCCGGCCGGCAGCGCTTCGGTCAGGATGGTGATGAAGGCCGCCATCGCCAGCGCCAGCAGGGACGCCAACGGCAGGCGGTCATTGCCGGCGACCGTCATCACCGAACCTCCGGCGCGCCGTAAACCGCATCGCGCAGATCCGTGACGAAGCGCCCGGACATGCCCTCGTACAGCGTGTTGGTGAAGGCGACGACGCTCAGGCCCCGCGCCCGATCCACGAACCAGGAATGGCCGTAGGCGCCGCCCCACCGCCAGGTGCCCGGCGACTCCGGCGATGCGGCGAGCCGAGGGTCGCGCAGCACCGAAAAGCCCAAGCCGAAGCCGAAACCCGGAGCGTTGGGCAGCTCCATCCCGCCGGTCTGGTCCCGCCCCATCTCCCCGATCAGTTCGCCGGGCAGCAGCGCGCCGCCGCCCTGGCGCAGGGTTTCCAGCAGGCGCAGGAAATCCCCGGCGGTGCCCGCCATGCCGGCGCCCCCCGACGGGAACGCCGACCTGTCGAAGATGCGGGCCGGGCTGTAGGCGATGCCGACGGCGCCCTCGAAGGGCGAAACCGTCTCGCCCTCGGCCAGCCGGTGCGGTTGCGGCGCATCGTTCACATAGGCGGTTGCCACGCGCCGGGGATCGCGGACGGCGAAGCCGGTTTCAGCCATGCCAAGCGGGCCGGTCACCAGCCGCTTCACGGCCTCGTCCAGCGGCGCGCCGTCGACGCGCGCAATCAGCGCGCCCAGCACGTCGGTTGCCAGTGAATAGCCCCAGGCCGTGCCCGGCTCGTACAGCAGCGGCTTGCTGGCGAGCCGACGCAGATTTTCCTCAAGGGTGATGCCGGACGCATCCATGCCATCCGACACGCCTGCCTGAGCGTAGGGGCCATTCGCGTCGGCTTCGAGGAAGCGGTAGCCGAGCCCCGCCGTGTGGCTGAGCAGCTGCCGCACCGTGATGCGCGCCGGGCGGCCGTCGGGCAGCGAGGGGCGGAAGTCGGGCAACCAGGTGTCGATGCCGGCGTCCAGGTCGAGCCGTCCCTGCGCCACCAGAACCAGCGCGGCGGTGGCGACGATGGGCTTGCTCGCCGAGGCCAGCCGGAACACCGTCCCGACGGTCAGCGGCCGCGCGCTTTCGCGGTCGGCCAGACCAGCGGCCTGCTGGTGGATCGGTTGGCCGTCACGGGCGACCAGAACAACGGCACCGACCAGTCGCCGGTCGTCGATCGCCTGCTGGACGACGGCCTGGACGCGGGCCGACAGACGGGTGGACGGAACAGCGTGATGCGGAGGAAAGGGCGGGTTCGTCATGGCGGGTGCCTCAATGCGATTGGCAATGCCCCGACGATAGAAATCTCTCGATTAAAGAAAAAGTAGGCTGTATTTCCTTGTTGTGCGGAACAAGAAGTCCGTAATTGCTCCGGGGAAGCCGATCATGGACAGCCTGAACGGCTTCATGGTGTTCGTGCAGGTCGCCGAAACCCGCAGCTTCGTCGCCGCTGGCCGGCTGCTGGGCGTGTCGGCCTCGGCGGTGGGCAAGAGCGTGGCGCGGCTGGAGGAGAAGCTGGGCGTGCGGCTGTTCCATCGCAGCACGCGCAGCGTCACCTTGACGGCCGAGGGCACGCTGTTCCTGGAGCGAAGCCGTCGCATCCTGGCCGAGATCGAAGCCGCGGAGCTGGAGCTGTCGCAGCTCACGGCCGCGCCGCGCGGCCGCCTGCGGGTGAGCCTGCCGCTGGTCAGCTCGCTGGTGCTGCCAGTGCTCGGCGAGTTCATGCGCGCCTATCCGGCGATAGAATTGGACCTGGATTTCACCGACCGCATGGTCGACGTCATCGAGGAAGGCTTCGACGCCGTGGTGCGCACGGGCGAGCCGGCCGATTCGCGGCTGTCGGCGCGTCGGCTTGGCAGCTTCCAGATGCATCTGGTCGCCTCGCCGGACTACCTGGCGCGGCGGGGCATGCCGCGAACCCCCGCCGATCTGCTTCAGCAAACCTGCCTGCACTACCGCTTTCCCAACAGCGGCAAGCTGGAGGTCTGGGCGCTGCGGCAGACGCCCGGCGAGCCCGAACTGCAACTGCCCACCTCAATGATCTGCAACAACATCGAGACGCGCGTTTGCTTCGCGCTGCAAGGGCTGGGAATCGCCTTCCTGCCGGACTTCGCCATCCGCGAGCCACTGGCCGATGGACGGCTGGTACCGATCCTGACCGATCACGTCGAGCGCACCGGCCTCTTCCACGTGCTGTGGCCGGCGAGCAAGCATCCCTCGCCGAAGGTACGGGCGCTGGTGGACTTCCTCTGCGCCAGGGTGTTCCCGACGAAGGGGGGCAAGACCGACATCACGAAACCGCAATTGTGATGTTCCATGCATCACTCCTACCGTCTAAAGTGGCGATACGGCAGCTCGGGACATGAAGAGCAGACCATGATAACGGGACCCCAGTTGAGAGCCGCGCGGGCGCTCCTCGGCATCGACCAGAAAACCCTGGCCGAGGCCGCCGGCGTGTCGCTGCCGACCATCCAGCGCATGGAGGCGAGCGGGGGCAACGTCCGCGGCATCGTCGATACCCTGGTCAAGGTGGTCAGCGCGCTCGAAGCGGCGGGAATCGAACTGATCGGGGAGAACACGCCGAGCCAGGGCAGCGGGCGCGGCGTCCGTTTCAGGGCGGTGGACCGGAAACCGGCCGCCAAGGCCACGGACGCGGCCCCCGTGGAACCCATCACGGCGAAGCGTTGACCCCAGGCTCCATCCTCTCTGGAGATAGCGCATGACGGGAGCGGCCTCCAAACCCACACCACATTGGCACCTGTTCGTGCCGAAGCTCATCACCGTGCTCCGCCAGGGCTATGGTCCGGCGGCCCTGCGGAACGACGTCGTCGCCGGGCTGACCGTTGCCATCGTCGCCCTTCCGCTCGCCATGGCCTTGGCGATCGCCTCGGGCACGACGCCCGACAAGGGGCTCTACACCGCCATCATCGCCGGCTTCCTGATCTCCGCCCTGGGCGGCAGCCGCTTTCAGATCGGCGGTCCGACCGGCGCCTTCGTCGTCGTCGTCTTCAACGTCATCGCCCAGCATGGCTTCGACGGGCTGGTGGTCGCCACCCTGATGGCGGGGGCCATGCTGGTCGCCGCGGGGTTCCTTCGGCTCGGCACCTGGATCAAATACATCCCGCAGCCGGTCGTGACCGGCTTCACCGCCGGCATCGCCGTCATCATCTTCTCAAGCCAGGTGAAGGATCTGTTCGGCCTGGACATCGAGACGGTCCCCGCCGAGTTCCTCGCGAAATGGCTGGCGTTCTGGGAGCACCGCGACAGTCTGGACCCGCTCACCCTGGCGGTCGCCGCCGGGTCGCTGGCCGTCATCCTCGGGCTGCGGCGCTTCGCCCCGCGGTTGCCCGGCTTCCTCGTCGCCGTGGGCGGCGGCGCCTTGGCCGTCTGGACGCTCGGCCTGCCCGTCGACACCATCGGCTCGCGCTTCGGCGGCATTCCCAGCTCATTGCCGGTGCCGGCCTGGCCCAGCGTACCTTGGTCGCGCATTCCTGAGCTCGTCCCCAGCGCCTTCACCATCGCCTTCCTGGCGGGCGTGGAATCGCTGCTGTCGGCCGTCGTCGCCGACGGCCTGACCGGACGCCGCCACCGCTCGAACTGCGAGCTGGTCGCCCAGGGCATCGCCAACATCGCCTCCGGACTGTTCGGCGGGCTGCCCGCCACCGGCGCCATCGCGCGCACCGCGACCAACATCCGTTCCGGTGCCCGTTCGCCGCTCGCCGGCATGCTGCACGCGGTTTTCCTGCTCGCCTTCATGCTCGCCCTGGCGCCGCTGGCGTCCTTCGTGCCGCTGGCCAGCCTGGCCGCGGTGCTGGTCGTGGTCGCCTGGAACATGAGCGAGGTCGAGCGCTTCCGGCATCTGATGTCTGCGCCGCTGGCGGACCGGGCGGCGCTGCTGCTGACCTTCGGGCTGACCGTGCTGGTCGACCTGACCGTGGCCATCGAGGTGGGAGTGGTGGTCGCCGCCCTGGCCTTCATGCACCGCATGGCCCAGGCCGTCGAAATCCAGAACCAGGTCAGGCTGATCGACGAGGATGCCGATGATTTCGATCGGCCCGCCGGCGATGTCTACGATCCGCGGACCGACCTGCCTGACGGCGCCGTGCTGTTCCGGATCACCGGCCCCTTCTTTTTCGGGGTGGCCACCCGGTTGAGCGAGGTGCTCGACCAGATCGGGCCCCCGCCGAAGATCTTCATCCTGGATCTGCGGGCCGTTCCCTTGATCGACGCGACCGGCGTCGGCGCGCTGTCCGATCTGGTCGAGCATTGCCGTCGCACGGAGACGGCGGTGGTCCTTGCCGGCATGCCGAAGGAGCCCCAGCGTGTTCTCGACGCGATGGGGCTGGGCAACGCTCCCGGCGTCGCCTTCGCCCATACCCTGGACGCAGCTGTCGCCATCGCCCGCCGCGATCTGGCCCAGCCCCCGGAGATCGCGTCCTTTCACGCCCGGTGACGCGTCCCGCCCGGCCCCTTCCGTCGAAGCGGATTCCCGACGCCCAGGACACCAGCTCCTTCCGCTGCTTCCAGGCGGGGCGCGTGGCCTTTCACGGCGGCCATACCCAGGATTACGGCCGGCCCGCCCCCACGGCATGATGCAAGCGAGGGAGGCGGCCGGCCCGGACGTGGCGAGCCCGGCGTCCTACGCCCGCAGCTTGAAACGCGAAACCATCTCGTCAAGCCCGGTCGCGAGGCGGCCCAGTTCATTGGCGGCGGCCGAGGTCTGGGTGGCGCCGCTGGCGGTGTCGCCGGCGATGCGGGCGAGAAACTCCACGGCGTCCTTCACCACCCGCGCCTGGCCCGACGTCTCCACCGTGTCGCGGGCGACCTCCTTGGCGGCGGTGGCGACCTGCGAGACGTTGCGGCCGATCTCGGCGGTGGCGGCGCTCTGCTGCTGGACCTCGTGGGCGATCGACGCGGCGATCTCGTCGATCTCGCCGATGACGTCGTTGATCGAGGCGAGCGTCCCGCTCACCCGCTCCATCATGCGCGCCACCTCGTCGATGGAGACGACGCTCTTCTCCGTCTGCTCCTGGGTCGAGGTGATCTTCTGCTCGATCTCCTCGGTGGCCCTTGCCGACTGGGTGGCGAGGTTCTTCACCTCGTTGGCGACCACGGCGAAGCCCTTGCCGGCCTCGCCCGCCCGCGCCGCCTCGATGGTGGCGTTCAAGGCCAGCAGGTTGGTCTGCTGCGCGATGTCGGAGATGACCTTGATGACCTGGCCGATCTCGGTGCTGGCCTGCGCCAGCCCGCGCATGTTGCCGACCGCCTCCTTGATGGCGCCATCGGCGGCCTGCAACACGCTGCCGGCCTGCGCGGCGGCGGCCGAGGCGCGGTGCGCCACCTGCGCGCTGCCGGCGGCGTGGCGGGCGACCTCGCTGATCGACGCGCCCATCTCCTCGGCGGCCGCGGCGACGGTCTCGGCGTTGGCGGCCAGCTCCTCGGCCACCGTCGACAGTTCGCCGACCGCGCGCACCACCTGGGTCACCGCCTGGGTGATGCTGTCGGCCTTCTCGTTCATGCGCTCGGCGTTGCGGCTCATGTCGCCGGCCGAAGCGTTCAGCTCCACCGAGGCGGAGGAGACCGAGGCGCTGGCCTCGCCAACCCGTGAAATGCTGTCGCGCAGCGTGCCGATCAGCCCGTTGAAGTCGCGGGCCATGGCGGCGATCTCGTCGTCGCCGTCGACCGCGGCGGTGCCGCTCAGGTCGCCGGCGCTGGCCGCGGCGATCGCCGCCTGCATGCCGGGGATCGGCTTCACCACCGCCCGCCCGATCAGCAGCGTCGCCAGGACCCCGGCCAGCATCACCACGGCGCTGACGAGACCCTGGCGCCACGCCTCGGTGGCGAAGGCGGTGTTCACGTCGTCGATGTAGATGCCGGTGGACAGCGTCCAGCCCCATGGCGCGAAGGCGCGCACATAGGCCAGCTTGGGCTGCGGCGTGTTGGGATCGCCTCCCGGCTTGGCGAAGGAATAGCGGACGAAGCCGCCCTCCGGCGCGGCGCGGGCGGTGTCCACCATGGCGCGGACGAAGAGAACGCCGTTGGGATCCCTGGCGCCCGTCAGGTCCTTGCCGACCTGCTGCGGGTTGGCGTGCGCCACGGTGATGCCATTGGCGTCGAGCGCGAAGAAATAGTCGGTGGCGTTGTAGCGGAGCTGCGACAGCGCCGCCAAGGCCGCCTTCCGCGCCTGTTCGTCGGGCAGGCGGCCGGCCTTCGCCTCGGCTTCGTAATGCGAGACCAGGGCGTAGGCGACCTCGACCAGGTTCTTCACCTTGGCTTCGCGGTCCGCGAACATCTGGTCGCGCATGTTGCTGAGCGCGATGCCGACCATCGCCGTGAGGCCGACCAGACTGACCGCCAGGATCAGGCCGATCTTACCCTTGATGCTGAGGTTCCCGATCATGTACTCCCCACGGTTCCAATTCGGACAGGACCGACTGCTGGAACATGTGTGTCATACATGCATTGATATTCCGTAACGGATGACGGGATATTTTGCCGGCTTGCCCTGATTGTTGGGCGGCCCCGTTTCCCGGACAGATTGCGGCGGAGCCCCACCGAGTGCGCCCGGTGCGGCTGGGCCGGAAGGGCGTCGCCAAGCGGATCTTCGTGGGCTTCCGCGAGGCGGCCGCCCACAATGGGCGGGGCAGCGATGGTCCGGCCCCCCCGTGTCAGGCATGGCGCATCGCATCGAGGTCGGCGATGAGGCCCGGCCCCTCCGGACGCCAGCCGAGCCTCGCCTGCGTCAGGACGCTGGACGCCGCCATGTCGGCGCCCGCGAACATCGCCATCCAGCCAAAATGTTCGGCCGCCTTGTCCAGCGGGATGGAGACTGCCGAAATCCCCAGGCCGCGGGCCAGGGCTTCCACGATCTCGCGGATCTCGACCCCTTCCTCGCCGACCGCGTGGTAGCGTGCGCCGGGCTCCGCCGCCTCGATCGCCAGCCGATAGAGACGGGCGACGTCGTTCAAATGACCGGCGGACCAGCGGTTGCGTCCCTCTCCGATGTAGGATGCGACGCCCTTTTCGCGAAAGATCGCGATCAGCGGAGTGATCAGCCCCTGCTTCCGCGTGTCGTGAACCTGGGGTAGCCGCATCACGGCCAGGTTGACGCCGGCATCCAGCAGGTCGTTGCCGGCCCGCTCCGAAGCGATGCGTGGATTGGGGTGGGCATCGTTGAAGACATCCTCGCGGGCCGGCTGGCCATCGCCGGCACCGCCCATGCCAATCCCGGAGGTGATCAGCAGCGGGCGGCCCGAGTCCTTCAGCACCTCGCCCAACGCGCCGATCACCCGGCGGTCCTTCTCGCAATTCTCGGCGAAACGCGAGAAGTCGTGGTCGAACGCGGCGTGGATCACGGCGTCGGCTCCTTCGGCACCGCTTCGGATGCTCGCCAAATCCTCCAGCGTGCCGTGGTGCGCCTCGGCACCGGCGGCTGCGAGGGAATGGGCGCCCTCCGCCGACCGGGTCAGGCCGATAACCTGGTGACCGGCCTTCAGCAGTTCGGAAAGCACGGCCCGGCCGATGAAGCCGGTGGCGCCGGTGAGAAAAACGCGCATGGGGAAATCACCTTTCCAATTCCGTCGCCTCCACTCTGACGCCGCATGATATCCTGTTAAAGTAGTGACGTTTTCCTAGTATAGCGGCTACCAGGATCGCCATGCGGACCGGCTCCAGACAGACCAGCACGCCCAGTTCGCTCGCCGCCTTCCTGCGGGACCGCCGCACACGGCTTGATCCGGCGGCCTTCGGCTTCTCCGGACGCCGCCGCACGCCGGGACTGCGCAGGGAGGAGGTGGCGCAGCGCGCCAACATCAGCCCGACCTGGTACACATGGCTGGAGCAGGGACGGGGAGGAGCCCCATCGGCCGACGTGCTGGACCGGATCGCCGGCAGCCTGATGCTCACCGACCTGGAGCGGGAGCATCTGTTCATTCTGGCGCTCGGCCGGCCGCCGGAGATGCGCTACAGGCCAGCGCAAGGCGTCAGCCCCCGTCTGCAACGGCTGCTGGACGCGTTCGACGCCTGTCCAGCCTTCATCAAGACGGCGACCTGGGACGTGCTGGCCTGGAATCCCGCCGCCGCGGTGGTTCTGACCGATTACGGCACGCTTCCCCCCGATCAGCGGAACATCCTGCGGCTGGTGTTCTGCAACCCGGCGATCCAATCCAAGCAAAAGGACTGGGAGGGCGTGGCCCGGTTCCTGGTCGGCGCCTTCCGCGTCGATGCCGCACGCGCCGGCGCCGTGAAGGAGATCGCCGAGCTCGTTGACGAGCTGTGCAGGGCGAGTGCGGATTTCGCCAGGTTCTGGAAGGAGAACGACGTTCATGCGCCGGGCGAGGGGGTCAAGCACCTCCAGCATCCGGAACTGGGCAGCTTCGCGATGGAATATTCGGCTTTCGCCGTCGATGGCCGTCCCGATCTGGGGCTGCTGGTCTACAACCCGCTGGACGAACGGGTCAAGGAGCGCATCCGTGCGCTGATCGGTCGGAAAAACGGAATGGGAAGCCCTTGACCGCCGCCGCCGCCGCCACCGCCACCGCCCAACGGCGCCCCGCCGCGCGGAGTCACCCCCCGCATCGTCCCGGCTGGGCGCCGACCGCCCGGAGCGGCAGCGTCGGATTCGCCCGGGCAATGCCGGCCGCCAGCACCATCAGCCTGTCATCGCCACGCACCGATGGCGCCTTGTCGAGCAGCGACCGGTCGGCCAAGCCTTTCCTCGACACCGGCACCGCCACGGGTGACAACGCTCCGCCACGCCGTTAGACTCCACCCCGCCCAAGCCTCCGTCGGCTGGGCATCGCATTCCCCAGGCACGAGCCAATGGCCCCCGGATCCCAGACCCCGCGTTTTCGCGCCAAAGCCGGCCGCCGCCGGTCCGACGCCGCCTCCCCGCCCTCCTTCCAGCCGAGCCGGCCGCAGCAGCCACCGCGCGTCGGCGGGTCGCCGGAGCAGAAGCAGGCGCAGTGGCTGTCGCGCGCCGAGGACGCGGCGCGCAACGGCGATCCGGTGGAGGCCGAATTCTGCCGCCAGCACGCCGAGCACTGGTACCGGGTGTCGCGCGGACAATCCTGATCGGAATCATCGGCGCAAGACGATGGACGCCGATGCGGGAAGCCGCCCACCCGCGTCCGGAAACGCCGTCAGGACAGCCCGTTTTCCGCCACGCCCTCCTGTTCGCGCTGGGCGTTGGCGTTGCCGATGGCGAGGTCGATGGCGTCGCGAAGCTTCGTCAGGCTGATCGGCTTGACCAGATAGCCATTGACCTGGTGCTCCTTGGCGAAGCGGACATGGCTGATGTCGGCGTCGGCGGTCAGGAAGACGACCGGCGTCCGGTTCACGTCCTTCACCTTGATGCCGCGCACCGCCTGGAGAAACTGGCGGCCGTTCATTGGTGCCATGTGGATGTCGCAGAACACGATGTCGGGCCGCGTCCGCACCACCTCCATCAGCCCGTCCTTGCCGTTCGCGCTTTCCGACAGGGACCGCACCCCGATGTCCTTCAGGACCTTGCGGATCAGGTCGCGGGTGAAGGCGTCGTCCTCGACGACCAGGACGCGGAGCTTCGAGTAGTCGATGGAGGCCATGATCGTTTCCGTTCCCTAACGCGTTTCCGTTTCCCGGCACGGCGCCATGCCGGCCGTGAATTCCCGCAAGGCGGCGGTGGCCTCGACGAGTTCCTCCTGCGTCGGCGCCAGCAGATCGACGAGAAGGGCGGCGGTGTCGGCATCGCCCGCGTCCAGGCAATCCTGCGCGTCGGCGGCCAACTGCCCGAGCCGGGCCGCCCCGATGGACAGGGACGCTCCCTTCAGGGTGTGGACCGCGTCGCGGGCCGCCGCCGCGTCGCCGTCGGCCAGCCGGCCGGCCGCCGTCCCGATCAGGCCGGGAACCATCTCGAGGAAGCGCTCCAGGAAGGCGATGGCGTCGGGATCGCCGGGCGCGAAGTTCCCGGCCAGTTGGGCGAGGTCGAAGATGGCCGGATCGATGTCGGCGTCCCGCCATGTCCGGGCCGGAGCCGCCGTGGGGGAAGGCGGCGCAAGGCGCTCGACCGGCCGCGCCCGGCGGCGCAGCGCCCGCGCCCGTGGCAGATGACGGTCGAGGACCGCCGCCAGCAGCCGCGAGTCGATGGGCTTGGTCAGGTAGCCGTCCATCCCGGCCTCCAGGCAGCGCTGCTCGGTGCCGGGCAGGGCGTCGGCGGTCAGCGCGACGATGGGCAGGCGATCGATCCCCTCGCTCTCCTCGCGCTGCCGCAGCATCCGGGTCAGGGTGAAGCCGTCCATCTCCGGCATGTGGAAATCCGTCAGCAGCAGCCCGTAGCGGCCCGGCCGGTGCAGCGCCAACGCCTGGACGCCGTCGTCGGCCATCTCCAGCGCGTAGCCGCGCTGGTTCAGCATGCGGCGGATCACCGTCTGGTTGATCGGGTTGTCCTCCGCCACCAGGATCAGGCAGCCCGCCGCGCGGGCCTCCTCCACCGGGGGGGGAGTCCAGCCGGCCGCGTCGTCGTCCTGCGCGCCGCCGCGCCGTTCCAGGCTGGCGCGGCCGAGGACGGCGGCCAGCACCTGCCACAGCCGTTGGCGGCGCAGCGGCAGGGTCAGCGTGCAGAACAGCCCGATGCGGTCGGCCTCGCCCAGGGAGGAGACCAGCAGCCGCGACGCCGTCAGCATCACCTTCGGCGCCGGCCGGATACCGGCCTCGACGATCCGCTTGCCGCAGGCCATCGCCGCGTCGGTGGTCCCGGCGGTGTGGAGAATGACCGCCACCCCCGGCGTCTCCTCCGATGCGCCCTCCTGTGCGTCCTCCTGTGCGCTCTCATGTGCCGGGCCCGCCGAAACCGCCGCGATCCGCGCCAGCGGGTCGTCGTCGTAGCCCACCCAGGCGACGGAGCCGACGCCGCCGGCCCGCAGGATGCCCTCCAGGGCGGCGCGGCGGGGGCCGTCGAAGCCGACCGCGACGACGCGGGCGTCGGCGATGGCGACGGCGGGCGCCAGCGGTTCGGGCGCCACCATCGGGAAGGGCAGCTCGAACCAGAAGGTCGAGCCCTCCCCATGCACCGAATCGACGCCGATCGCGCCGCCCATCAGCGCGCACAGCCGGTGGCAGATGGTCAGCCCGAGCCCGGTGCCGCCGAAGCGGCGCGAGGTGGAGCTGTCGGCCTGCTGGAAGGGCTGGAACAGGCGGGCGCGCTGTTCCCCGGTCAGGCCGATGCCGGTGTCGGACACGGTGAAGCGCAGCCGCGCGCTTTCCGCCGCGTCGTCGCCGCCGGGCAGGCGCCGGACCCGCAGGGCGACATGGCCGCTCTCGGTGAACTTGATGGCGTTGCCGGCGAGGTTTATCAGCACCTGCCGCAGCCGGGTCGGGTCGCCCAGCAGCTGGTCGGGAACGCCGTCGTCGATCAGCACCACCAGATCGAGGGCCTTCTCCTCGGCCCGGCCGGTGACCAGCTCGGCGGCGTCCTCCACCACCTCGGTCAGCGAGAAGGCGATGGATTCGATCTCCAGCTTCCCGGCCTCGATCTTGGAGAAGTCCAGGATGTCGTTGATGATCGTCAGCAACGCCCGCGCCGAGCTGCGGATGACGCCGACCATGCCGCGCTGCTCGTCGGTCAGGTCGGTCTGGCCCAGCATCTCCGCCATGCCGGTGACGCCGTTCATCGGCGTGCGGATCTCGTGGCTCATCATCGCCAGGAACGAGGATTTGGCGAGCGTCGCCTCCACCGCCTGGTCGCGGGCCTGATGCAGCGCGATCTCGCGCTGGCCGATCTCGGTGACGAAGAGCTGCACGGCGCGCGCCATGGCGCCCAGCTCGTCGCGGCGGTCGGTCTCGGCGATGGCCTCGGCGGGGTGCTGGCCGGCCAGCGGGCTTTCGGCCAGACGCACCATCTGCCGCTGAAGGCTCTGGATCGGCCGGGTGATCGAGCGGGCGACGAGGAGGGTTGCCGTCGCGGCCAGCAGCAGCCCCGCCGTCGCCCCCAGCGCCAGGATGCTGCGCAGGATGGCGCCGATCCGTTCGGCGTTGTCGCCGAAGGCGTCGTTCAGCCGGTGGGCGCCCGCCGCCATCGTCCCGGCGTCGGCGTCCATCTCGGCGATCATCGCCTCCTGCCGGGCCAGCCCGTCCTTCGCCAGGGTCAGGCTGCGGCGCCAGCTGTCCGTCGCGTCGATCATGTCGCCCTGGATCAGCGGCGGGATCGGCAGCCGCGCCATGGTCTCCTCCAGCAGGGCGGCGTCGCCGAGGATGCGGGTGGCGGCGGCCGTGTCGCGCTGGACCACGGCGTCGGCGGTGCGGCCGGTCAGCTTCAGCACCGCGACGGCGATGTTCTGGACCTCCTGCTCGGTCTCGTTGGCCTCCACCGCGTGGCCGGTCAGCTCGGTCAGCTCGTCCTGGACCGAGGCGTAGGCGGTGCTGTGGATGTTGATGATCTGGTCGATCCGCCCGTCAAGCGCCCGCGCCAGTCCCTGCACCGGGGTCCGCGCGGCGAGCGCCTGCCCCAGATCGGCCGTCACCGCCGCGAAACTGTCCGGGGCCGCCGGCTGCCCGGAGTCGGCCTGGCCAGGGGCGGTTTGCCCGGTGGCGGGCTGCCCGGCCATGCCGGCCATCGCCTCGTCCAGGGCCTTGGCGGTCAGTTGCAGACGGGCGGTCAGGACGTTGATGTCGAGTTGGGTCGCCGCCTCGTCCACCGCCGCCAGCCGGGTGGCCTCGTAGCGCCACAGACCGGCCAGGGCGTTGCGCAGGCCGCGCGCGTGGTCCAGCACGTCCCGGTTCAGGCGCAGCCGCCGATCGGATTCGGCGATGCTTTCGGAAAAGCGGATGTTGGCGATGCGCTGGCGCTGGCGGGCGCTGTCGGTGATCTCGACCAGCCGCGCCGCCTGCTGCGCCATGGTGGCGATCAGGGCGTCGTTCCCTTCGGTGACCGCCTTGAACCGCTCCATCCGCTCGGCGTAGCCGCCCAGCGTCCGCCGGTTGGCGGCGACCGCCGCCGTCAGCTCGCCGTCGCCGGCCAGCGCCGCCAGCGCGTCCAGCTGGCGGCGGGCCTCCGCCGTCCGCGCGTCGAACAGCGCGGCCTGGGGCGCGCGTCTGGCCGGGGCCGCGTGCAGGTAGTCCGACCGCGCCGCCGCCGCGCCCATCAGCTCGCGGTAGACCGTGCCGGCGATGACCGCCGACTGCCGCGCCCGGTCGGCCTGGGCCAGCAGGAACCACGCGGCGACCGCGATGGCCGCCGCGACCAGCACGGGCACGCCGCCGACGGCGGCGATCCGTTGCGCGATGCCGGCGCGGGTCATCGGGCGCGTGTCATGGGACGTGGATCAGGGGCGTGGATCAGGGGCGCGCGGGCCACGGCGTCAGCGGTCCAGGTCGACGCTGCGGAAGACGTGCAGGCCGAAGGGATGCATCCGGTAGCCCCGGACCTCCTTGCGCACCACCATGAAGACCATCGAATGGGCGAGCGGCAGCCAGGGCGCCTCGCGTTTGAAGACCTCCTGGGCCTGATGGTACAGCGTCGTGCGCAGGGCGGTGTCGGTCGTCTGCTTGGCGCGGACGATCAGTTTCTCGAAATCGGGATCGCACCATTTCGCCATGTTGCCGCCGCCGGGGCGGGCGCCCTCGCAGCTCAGCAGCGTGTAGAGGAAGTTGTCGGGGTCGCCGTTGTCGCTGGTCCAGCCGATCATGCCGGCCTGGTGGTCGCCGTTCATCAGCCGCTTCATGTAGACCGACCAGTCGTCGGTCACCAGCGTCGCCCGGACGCCGATCTTGGCAAGGTCGTTGCGCATCATCTCGGCCGCGCGCTTGGCGTCGGGCATGTAGGGGCGGGTCACCGGCATGTGCCAGAGCTCCGTCGCGAAGCCCTCCGGGTAGCCGGCCTCGGCCAGCAGCCGGACCGCCTGCCGCGGGTCGTAGGGAAGATCGACGATGGCGTCGTTGTAGGCCCAGGTCGTGGGCGGCAGCGGATTCTTGGCCGTCCGCCCGGCGGTGCCGTAGATCGCCTCGACCAGCGTCGCCTTGTCGATCGCCATGCTGACGGCGCGGCGGACCCGCACGTCGTCGAACGGCTTCTTCTGGACGTTGAAGGTCATGAAGGCGACGTTGAACCCCTCCTGCCGCATCAGCGTCAGGTTGGGGTCGGCCTCCACCTTGGGCAGGTCGGCGAGGTTGGGGAAGGGCATGACGTGGCATTCGCCGGACTGGAGCTTGTTCAGCCGGACGGCGGCGTTCGGCGTGATCGAGAACACCAGGCTGTCGAGCGGCGGCTTGCCGCCCCAATGCTCCGCGAACGCCTTGAAGCGGACGGTGGCGCCCTTCTGGTAGGACACCAGCTGGAAGGGGCCGGTGCCCAGAGGCGCGCGGTCGAACTCATCCGGCGTGCCTTTCCTCAGCATGTGCTCGGCGTATTCCGCCGAGGCGATCGACGCGAACACCATGCTGAGATCGGCCAGGAAGGGCGCCTCCGGACGGTTCAGGGTGAAGCGCACCGTCCGCGCGTCGACCGCCTCGATGCTCTTCAGCAGCGCCGGCATCGACAGGTCGCGGAAGTAGTCGTAGGTCAGGCCGCTGACCCGGTGGTAGGGATGGTCGGCCCGCCATTGCCGCTGGAAGCTGAACAGCACGTCCTCGGCGTTCAGTGCCCGGCTCGGCTTGAAGTCGGCGGTGCCGTGGAAGACCGCGTCCGTCCGCAGCGTGAAGGTGTAGACCAGCCCGTCCGGCGACACGGTCCAGGATTCGGCCAGCCCCGGCACGATGGTCTGGGTGGCGGGATCGAAACGGACCAGCGTGTCGAAGACCGGCGTGATGGCGTCGAAACTGGTGGTGGTCCGCGCGAGCGGCGGGCTGAGATAGTCAGGGTTGCCTTCCGAACAGAAGACCAGGGTCTTCGCCGCCTGTGACGGCGCCGCGAAACCTGCGCCCAGCAACGCGATTACACCCAATGGGAGAATGGATTTTCTCAGGCCATTGCGCTTCGCTTGCATGAATTCGCGCCCTTCTTTTCATTGAAAAAAGGCGATGCCCGGTGTCCAACCATCACCCTTGGTGGCGTCATGCGAAATAAAGCCGCCCAATAATGGTGATTAACACGTTTTGTTGCTCTCCCGCGACAGTTTTTGTCCACAGCACGGGAGCGATGGCGCGGTGAACCGGTCTCCGCATCCGGCGGCAAGAAGCGGCAAGAAGCCGGCCGGGCTCCACCGGGAAGCGCGGCAACCGCTTCGAAGCCCTGGAACCGGTCCCGCCAAAGCGTGCCGCGCCACGATCACGGGTCCGGTCCGGGAAAAGCCCGCCTACAGGGCGGTGACGAACTTGAACCAGAACTTGTCGCCCTGCGGCCGGTTCTCGCTGGCGAACTCGTGCTGCCAGCGGCCGATCAGCGACACGCCGCCGACGTCGTATTTCACCGCCGGCCCCGCGGCGAAGGCCCGGCCGCGGTTGCCGATGCCGACACCCGCCCGCCGGTCGTCGCTGGTCTGCCGGAACCAGTAGCCGCCGACGCCGGCCGTCCAGTCGCCGATGTGCTGGCCCACCATGTAGTCCATGTGGAACGCCTGGCCCGAGCGGTAGTCGGTGGCCGTGTTCTTCGTGTTGACGGTGTACATCAGCTTGGCCGAAACCTCGAACCCGTCGTCGGACAGGTAGGTCCCGGCGACCAGCGGCTCGAACCCCCAATAATTGGCGCCGATGTTCAGCGGCTTGGCCTTGTCGTAGCGGCCGGTCGGCAGGATCACGTCGAGGCCGGTGGCGAGATGGAAGTTCTTCCAGTGCCAGGACAGGATCACCGGGTCGATGGTGATGTCGCCCAGCCCGAACTGATGGACGGAGTTCGGCCCCAGCTCATACTCCAGATTGACCAGCGGGGTCAGGATGTGCATGCCCCAATTGGCGCCCAGCACCTGGACGTCGCTGGTCCAGACGAAGCGCGCGACCTCCGCCGTGGCGTTCAGGCGAAAGTGCACCGGCACCCTGTCGCCCGATCCGTCGTTCAGCCGGTTGGTGGTGTAGTGGGTCAGGTAGTTCAGGAAATAGACCCCCGGCGGCGGCACCGCGCCGGCCATGAAGCCTTCCGCCCCGTTGGGGTATTGCGTCTCCGCCTCGGTCGCCCCGGCGGGCGCCGCCGACGCCAGCGAGAGGGCGAGCGCCGCCGTGGCGACCAGCGATGTCCAAATCTTCACGATGCTTCCTCCGATGCCGTGCGCCGTCCCGTTCCGGCGCGCGGCATCGCGGCGCCGGCCGGGCGGCTGGTCTTGTTGTTCGTGGTGATCCTGTGCGTGCCGGGGGAATCGGCCGGGGTGGCCGGCCGGGCCGGTCAGCCGGGAACCAGCGGTTTCTTGGGCGTGCCGGCGACGGCGAAATGCTCCGGCGGGATCTCGCGCAGCAGGACCCGCACCCCTTCGGGCGGCACGTCGAAGCTCTCCACCGCCGCCCTGGTCAGGGCCTGGATCAGCGCCAGCCGCTTCTCCGGCGGGCGCCCGGCCAGGATGGTCACGTCGATGATCGGCATCGCCTCACTCCCCCACCTGGAAGGACACCGATCCCAGCCCCTGCATGTCGGCGCGCACCGCCATGCCGGGGGCCAGCGGATGGGCGGCGGTGGCGCCGCCGGCCAGCACGATCCAGCCGGCCTCCAGCCGCTCGCCCCACTGCGCGACCAGACGCGCCGCCGCGACCAGCGAGCGCACCGGGTGGCCGAGGATCGCGGCGGTCGATCCCACCTGCACCGGCTGGCCGTCGGCCAGCAGCGCCAGCCCGAGATTGCCGACGTCGAGGTCAGGCCGGCGCCATTGCCCGACCACGAAGCCGGACGACGACGAATTGTCGGCGATCACGTCGGGCAGCGCGAACTTGAAGTCGCGGTAGCGGCTGTCGATGATCTCCAGCGCCGGGGCCACCGCCTCGACCGCCGCCAGCGCCTGGGCCGCCGTCACCCGCCCGGCCAGCGGGGCCTTCAGCAGGAAGGCCAGTTCCGGCTCGACACGCGGGTGCACGTAGGCCGAGCGCCGGATCGTCCCGCCCTCCTCGACCTGCATGGCGTCGGTCAGGCGGCCCCAGATCATCTCGTCCACGCCGACCTGGGCCATCTTGGCACGGCTGGTCAGCCCCATCTTCATGCCGACCCGCCGTTCGCCGCGCGCGGCGCGGCGCGCCAGCGACAGCGCCTGCACGGCGTAGGCGTCGTCCACCGTCAGGGCCATGCCGTCGGTGAATTGCGGGATCGCGTGGGCCAGACGCGCCGCGTCGTCGGCGATCCGCGCCAGTTCCCCCAAACCCGTCACGATGCCGTTCATGCCACGATCTCCTTGTCACGCGCCTTCAGCAGATCCAGCGCCACGTCCACGATCATGTCCTCCTGCCCGCCGACCATCTTGCGCCGGCCGAGCTCCGCCAGGATCGCGCGGGTGTCGAGGCCGTAGGTCCCGGCCGCCCGTTCGGCGTGGCGCAGGAAGCTGGAATAGACGCCGGCGTAGCCGAGCGACAGGCTTTCGCGGTCCACCCGCACCGGCCGGTCCTGGAGCGGGCGGACCAGATCGTCGGCGGCGTCCATCAGGGCGAACAGGTCGCAGCCATGGTCCAGCCCCATGCGGTCGAGCACGGCGACCAGCGCCTCCAGCGGCGCGTTGCCGGCCCCGGCACCCATCCCGGCCAGCGAGGCGTCGACGCGCGTCGCGCCGGCCTGCACCCCGGCGATGGCGTTGGCGACGCCCAGCGTCAAATTGTGGTGGGTGTGGACGCCGATCCCCGTCTCCGGCCTCAGCGCGGCGCGGAAGGCCCGCACCCGCTCGCCCACCTGTTCGGGCAGCAGGGCGCCGGCCGAATCGACGACATAGACGCAGTCGGCCCCGTAGGATTCCATCAGCCTGGCCTGCTCGACCAGCCGGTCGGTCGGGATCATGTGGGCCATCATCAGGAAGCCCGCCGTGTCCATGCCCAGCTTGCGGGCGTGCTCGATGTGCTGGCGCGAGACGTCGGCCTCGGTGCAATGGGTGGCGACCCGGACGGAACGGGCGCCCGACGCGAAGGCGGCGTTCAGGTCGTCGCGCGTGCCGATGCCGGGCAGCAGCAGCACCGTCACCCTGGCGTGCCCGACGGCCCCGGCGACCGCCTCGATCCAGTCGAGGTCGGTGTGGCTGCCGAAGCCGTAGTTGAAGGAGCCGCCCGACAGCCCGTCGCCGTGGGTGATCTCGATGGCGTCGACGCGGGCGGCGTCGAGCGCCCTGGCGATGGCGACCACGGTGGGCAGGTCGTAGCGGTGCCGCAGCGCGTGCATGCCGTCGCGCAGCGTCACGTCCTGAATGTAAAGTTTGCTCATGCGGGAGGCTCCCTTCAGGCGGCGGACCGGCGCTCGACCCAGCGGTCGGCCGTGGCCATGGCGGCGGAGGTCATGATGTCGAGGTTCCCGGCGTAGGCCGGCAGGTAATGGGCGGCCCCCTCGACCTCCAGGAAGATCGAGGACTTGATGCCGGAGAATTCGCCGTAGCCGGGGATCCGCACCGGATCGTTGTTGCCGAAGCGCTCGAACTGCACCGCCTGCTTCAGCCGGTAGCCGGGGACGTAGCCCTGCACCTCCCTGACCATCGCCTCGACCGAGGCCTCGATGTCCGCCGGCTCGGCGCCCTGGGACAGCACGAAGACGGTGTCGCGCATGATCAGCGGCGGCTCGGCCGGGTTCAGCACGATGACCGCCTTGCCGCGCGCGGCGCCGCCGACCGTCTCGATGGCGCGGCCGGTCGTCTCGGTGAACTCGTCGATGTTGGCCCGCGTGCCCGGACCGGCCGAGCGCGAGGAGATCGAGGCGACGATCTCGGCGTAGGGCACCGCCCTGGACACGCGCGCGACCGCGTGGACCATCGGAATGGTCGCCTGACCGCCGCAGGTCACCATGTTGACGTTGGGCCGGTCGAGATGGGCGTCGAGGTTGACCGGCGGCACGACGTAGGGGCCGATGGCCGCCGGGGTCAGGTCGATCACCTGCTTGCCCGCCGCGACGCAGGCGGCGCTGTGCGCCTTGTGGGCGTAGGCGGAGGTGGCGTCGAAGACGACGGCGACGTCGCGCCATTCCGGCATCGCCATCAGCCCCTCCAGCCCGCCGTGGGTGGTGGCGACGCCCATCCGGCGGGCGCGGGCCAGGCCGTCGGATTCCGGATCGACGCCGACCATGACGCCCATCTCCAGATGCTTGGCGTGCCGCATCACCTTGATCATCAGGTCGGTGCCGATGTTGCCGGACCCGAGGATGGCGATCTTGACCTTGCTCATGACCCGTTCACTCCCTGGCGAAGGCGGCGCGGACGGAGCCGAGCCCCTCGACGCGCGCCTCGACGACCGACCCCCAGGCGACCGGAACCATCGGCCCCAGCGCCCCCGACAGCACCGTGTCGCCGGCCTTCAGCGGGCGGCCGACCCGCGCCATGGTCTGCGCCAGCCACAGCACCGCGTTCAGCGGATGCCCGAGGCAGGCCAGCCCGGCGCCGGTCGACACCGGCTCGCCGCCCATCTCCATGACCATGCCGCACAGGCGCAGATCCAGGCCGGCCAGCGGTTTGGGCTCGTTGCCCAGCACGTAGAGGCCCGACGAGGCGTTGTCGGCGATGGTGTCGAGGATGCGGATGTTCCAGCCGGCGAC
The DNA here is from genome assembly GCF_017876095.1 of Azospirillum agricola. Classification (GTDB taxonomy): domain Bacteria; phylum Pseudomonadota; class Alphaproteobacteria; order Azospirillales; family Azospirillaceae; genus Azospirillum; species Azospirillum agricola. Next base: position 380,732 of record NZ_JAGINM010000003.1, on the reverse strand, counting down.
CCGGCTGTCGACGATCTCGATGGCGGGCAGAACGCAGTCGACCGCGCGGATCACGTCGGCGGCCGTGACGTGCTCGCCGTCCAGGTCGCGGCCGAGGACGAAGGCGACCTCCGCCTCCGCCTTGGGCTGGATCAGCCGGTCGCGCGCGATCTCGACGCCGTCGGGCACCGCCATGTCGGCGAACAGCATGCCGTAGTCGGGCTGGCCGACGCCCAGCTGGGCCTGCACCGCCTTGGAGGTCAGGCCGATCTTGCGGCCCGACAGCGCCCTGCCCCGCGCCAGCCCGCGCCGGGTGTTGGTTTCCTGCACCGCGTAGGCGGCGGCGAGATCGCCGTCGGGCAGCAGCTCGCGGACGGGGTCGCAGGGCGTGCCGCTGCCCAGCGCCTCGAACAGCCGGTCGGCGGCCGTTCGGATGGAGTGTTCGCTCATCGGTCGGCCCTCACAGCTTGACGCAGATGTTTTTCAGTTCGGTGTAGAATTCCAGCGAATGGACGCCGCCCTCGCGGCCGATGCCCGAATGCCTGGATCCGCCGAAGGCGGTGCGCAGGTCGCGCAGGAACCAGGAATTGACCCAGACGATGCCGGCGGCGATCCGGCCGGCGACCCGGTGCGCCCGGCCCAGATTCTCCGTCCACACCGCCGCCGCCAGCCCGTAGGGGGTGTCGTTGGCGAGCGCCACCGCCTCCTCCTCGCTGTCGAAGGGGCGGATGTGGCAGCAGGGGCCGAAGATCTCCTCGCGCACCACGGCGCTGTCGTCGGGCAGCCCGGTCCAGATGGTCGGCTGCACCCAGGACCCGCCGGCCAGCTCCGCCGGCATGTCGGGAACGCCGCCGCCGGTCACCAGCGTGGCGCCGTCGGCGATGGCGCGGGCGTAGTAGGACAGCACCTTGTCGCGGTGCTCCCGGCTGATCAGCGGGCCGAGGCTGGTGCCGGCGGCGAAGGGGTGGCCGGGGACCAGCGCCTCGGCCCCCGCCTTCAGCCGGGCGACGAACGCGTCGAAGATCGGGCGCTCGACATAGATCCGCTCGGTGCCCAGGCAGACCTGCCCGCAATTGGCGAAGGCCGAGCGCAGGGTGCCCTCGATCGCCTTGTCGAGGTCGCAGTCGGCGAAGACGACCGCCGGGTTCTTGCCGCCCAGCTCGAACGACACGGCGCGGACGCCGGTCGCGGCGGCCTTCATGATCGCCTCGCCGGTGCGGGTCTCGCCGGTGAAGGTGATCGCGTCGACGCCGGGGTGGGTGGTCAGGAACTCGCCGGCCGAGTCCGGGCCGAAGCCGTGGACGACGTTGTAGACGCCGGGCGGGATGCCGGCCTCGTTCATCACCTCGCCCAGCAGCGCGGCGGTGGTCGGCGTCTCCTCCGAGGGCTTGACGACGACGGTGTTGCCGCAGGCCAGCGCCGGCCCGACCTTCCAGGTCATCAGCAGCAGCGGCAGGTTCCACGGGCTGATCACGGCGATGACGCCCTTGGGGCCGCGCCTCGCGTAGTTGAGCGCCCCGGCGCCGTCGGGGGTCGCCAGCTCGAAGAACTCGGTGGGGACGTTCTTCACCACGTCGGCGAAGACCGCGAAATTCGCGGCGCCGCGCGGGATGTCGATGTGCGAGGCCAGCGACCGCGGCTTGCCGGTGTCGGCGATCTCGGCGGCGAGGAACTCGTCGAAGCGGCGCAGGATGCCCTCGGCGACCTTGTGCAGGCGGTCCACCCGCTCCTGCACCGTCAGGCGCCCCCACGGACCCGACAGCGCGGCGCGGGCCGCCGCGACGGCGGCGTCCACGTCGGCCCGCGAGGCCTCGTGCACCAGCGACACCAGCGAGCCGTCGACCGGCGAGCGGTTCTCGAAGCGGCGCCCGCCGCCGCCGGCAACGTAGGCGCCGTCGATGAAGTGGAGAATCTCCTTGGGTGGAGTGCCATCGGGCTGAGCGCCATCGGGCCATGGCCCGGTCCGGGACAGGGTGGAGGTGGTCATGATGGGTCTTGCGTCCTTGTTGTGTCGTGATGCGCGGCGGTCAGAGCCCCAGCGCGGCCAGACCGGCCCGCGCGCAGCGGCAGTCCTGCTCCTCCGACGCGCCGGAGACCCCGATGCCGCCGATGAGCCGCCCGTCCGCCAGGATCGGCAGCCCGCCGGGAAAGGCGGTCAGCCGGTCGCGGCGGATCAGCCCGTCGCGCAGGTCGGGATTGCCGGCGATCAGCCGGCCCAGATCGGCGGTGGACATGCGGAAGCCGACCGCCGTGAAGGCCTTGTCCTGGGCGATGGCGGCGGAGTGGAGGAACGCCCCGGAGGCGCGCAGGAACGCGACGAGCGTCCCGCCGGAATCCACCACCGCGGCGTTGACCGCCACCCCCAGGGCGGCGCCCTCGCGCACCGCCGCGAGGACGGCGGCGCAGGCGGCCTCGTGGGCGATGCAATCCCGACGGACCGTCAGTTCCATGGCGCGTTCCATGGCCGCCCCCTCAGGTCACGACGCTGAGGAAGCGTTCGTTCAGCGCCTTCTCGTAATAGAAGATGCCCTTGCCCAGTTCGTTCTCGTCCCAGACGCGGGTCGGGTTGTCGGGGTAGTGGATGTAGCCGCCGGCGAAGACCTCGTTGCGGTTGCCCGACGGGTCGAAGAAATAGATCGTCTGGCCGCGCGTGATGCCGTGGCGGGTCGGACCGATGTCGATGGAGATGTTGTAGCGGCTCATCAGGTCGGCGGCGTGGCCGACGTCGTGCCAGGATTCCAGGAAGAAGGCGGCGTGGTGGAACTTGCCCGGCTCGGGATGCTTCACGAAGGCGATGTCGTGCGCCTTGTTGGAACAGGTCAGCCAGATCGCCAGCACGCCGTCGGGCAGCTCGATCTTCTCGGCCAGCGCGAAATCCAGCGCCTCCTCGAAGAAGCGCAGGTTCCTGTCGATGTCGGGGCCGTAGAGCAGGGCGTGGTCGAAGCGGGTCGCCTTCATGCCGCGCGGCTCCTCCGGCCAGACGTCCGGGTTGTGGATCGGCGGGTGGCTGCCCGACAGCTCGACGGTCGCGTACAGCTCGATCCGGTGGCCGGACGGCAGGACGGCGCCGATGCGGCGGCCGACGCCGGGCTGCTCGCCCGCCGCCACCGTGTCGACGGCCAGCCCCCAGGCGCGGATGCGCTCGGCGAACTGGTCGAGGTCGTCCTCGGTCCGCACCTTGAAGCCCATCACGTCCATGCCGGCCGTGTCGGTCTGGCGCAGGATGACGCTGTGGCGGTCGAACTCGTCCCAGCCCTTCAGGTAGACGCGGCCGTCGTCGCCGGTGGACACGAGGTTGAGCCCCAGCCGGTCGACGTAGTGGGTCAGCGCCGCCGCCATGTCGAGCACGCGGAGCTGGATGAAGCCGGGACGCAGCACGCCTTTGACGGACATCGGGTGTTCCTCCTGTTTCTTACGTGTTTGTGATCGGCTGCGCCGGGACGGGCGCGCCGGTGGCGGCCGCCCCCGTCCTGCGGGCGCAGCGCAGGTCGAGGTCGCTTTCGGGGATCAGGCGGCAGGCGAGCGCATAGCCGGCGCGCTCCTCCGCCTCGCTGACATGGGCCCGGCTCATCGGCTGCAACCGATAGGAGCCGGACAGGATCTGGACGCGGCACACCCCGCAGCCGCCCTGCCGGCAGCCCACCGGGATCGGCCGCCCCGGCGTCCGCCGCAGTCCCGGAGCGGGAAGGCGCAGGCGCTCCATGGCGGCGACGACCGTCTCGTCGCCGCGGCAGGGGAAGGCCGACGGGGCGCCGCCGGAATCACCGCCGGGATTCCCGTCGAGCCGGATGGCGTGGGTGGCGACGGCCATCTCACAGCCTCCGGAAGACAGGGCTGCGGACCTTCCCGGCGTCGCCGTCGCCGGCGGTCAGGAAGCGCTCGGTGTGGATGTCGCGCTCGAACAGCCGGCCCTGCATCAGGGTGCGGATGCAGGCCTCGACCATCGGCGGCGGGCCGCAGAGGTAAGCCTTGCGCCCGGCGTAGAGCCCGTCGAAGCGGCGTTGCAGGGCCTCGTGGACGAAGCCGGTCTCCCCCTCCCAACCGTCGTCCGGCCGGGGATCCGAAAGGACCGGAACGTAGGTCAGGATGGGGTGCCGCGCCGCCAGATCGCGGAACAGCGCCTCGTCGTACAGGTCGCGGCGCGCCCGCACGCCGTGGATCAGCAGGATCGGCTGCGTCCAGCCCCGTTCCAGAAGGTCGAGGATCATCGACTTCGGGCTCGACAGCCCGGTGCCGCCGGCCAGCAGGATCGACGGCACCGCCGCCGAGCTCCGCACGAAGAAGCGGCCGTAGGGGCCGGACAGCCGCAGCCGGTCGCCGACCGCCAGCGTGTCGTGGATCCAGCCGGTCGCCCGGCCGCCGGGCACCCGCCGGACGTGCAGCTCGATCCGGCCGGGCCGCGACGGCGGGCTGGCGAGCGAGAAGGCCCGCGCGCCCTCGACGCCGGGCACCGTCAGGTTGACATACTGCCCGGCCTGGAAGGCGATGCCGTCGCCGGGGAGTTCGATGGTGACGCCCTTCACGTCGTGGGTCAGATCCTCCAGCCCGACCACGGTGCCGGTGAAGTCGCGCACCGGGCAGCGGCGGGCGTCCGGCTCGTCGTCGATGTCGGCCTCGATGGTGACGTCGGAGCGCAGCGTGGCGGTGCAGGCCAGCGTCTTGCCGCCGTCCCGCTCGAAATCCATCAGCGCGAAGCCCGAGGCGTCGCCGTGATCGACCTCGCCGTCGGCCACCTCGACCTTGCAGGTGCCGCACAGCCCGTGGCCGCAGGCGTGGGGCAGCCAGATTCCCTGACGCAGGCAGGCGTCCAGGATGGTCTGGCCCTCCTCGACGGCGACGCTCTCGCCGGTCGGTTCGATCGTCAGCGTGTGACTCATCGCGGCATCCCTCCCCGTCCGTCCACCGTCAGCTCCGCGTTCCCCGGTAGCCGTGCAGACCGGGCGTGCGGAAACGGAGCAGCGACTTGTGGCCGACGCCGTTCTCGGCGAGGCTGCGCGCCGGGTCGGGCGCCGTCTCCCGGCCGTCCACGGTCCAGCGCACGGCGTCCCAGTCGATGGCGGCGAAATCGGGGTGGGCGCCGTAGGTGGCCGGCAGGATGTCCTTGACCAGCGCGCCGAACGGCATCGCCGGCGGGAACGGGAAGGCGACGGCCGAACAGAAGCTCAGATGCTCCTCCCAATGCAGGTAGACGACGATGTTGCCGTGGAAATTCTCGACGCGGTCGCGGATCTCGATCTTGTCGGCGTAGTGTTCGTCCAGGGCGACGACGGCCATGGCGTTTCCTCCGGTGATTTTTTCTTGGAAAGGGTCGCGGCTAGCCGGCGACGCGGTCGCGCATCCGCATCCACTGGTCCCACATGGCCTGATCGGGCGATCCCGCCTGGTCCATGTTGTCGGCGCCGGGATTGAGCCTGTACCAGGCGAGGACCTCCTCCATCGAGGCGCCGCCGCAGTTGCCCTGGAAGATCTGGTGAACCGGCAGCCAGGACTGGCTGTACTTCTCCGGCTCGCCGTCGAAGATGTCCTTGCAGCCGTCCGAGCAGAAATGATAGCGGTCGCCCTTGTGCTCGGAATGGCGGAAGCAGATCGTCGTCGGGTCGCCCGGCTCGGTGTAGGCCATCGGGATCTGGCAGACCGTGCAGAGCTGCGGCAGCGCGTTGTTGTAGAAGCGCTTGCCGTCCCTCTCCATCTCCGCCCACATCTCGAAGCGCGGGCGGTAGTGCTGGTCGAAGCTGTTGGGATACTTCTCCGACAGCCAGTCCATCTCCCCGGGCGTCGGCAGCCAGGTGTGGAAGGCGGCGGCCTGGGTGTACTGGTAGAACACCGACCAGTTCTGGTGCGACAGATGCTCGGCCTCGGCGGTGGCGACGTCGGCGTATTTCGGCGGCCGCAGGCCGTAGCGCGCCAGATCGGCGAACAGCGCGCCGCCCGCCTGGGTGAAGTAGATGTCCCACGCCTCGCGCCAGGACATGATCTTCTTGGGCAGCATGTAGTCCATCATCATGGCGACGAGGCCGAGCACGCGGTGGCCGCGCCAGAACCATTTGTCGACCCATTTCTGGACGATCGGCAGGTTGTCGGGGTGCTGCTCCAGCAGGAACTTGATGACCTCGATGCCCAGCGTCATGTGGCGGCTCTCGTCCGACTGGGCGGAGAAGCCGAAGGTGACGGTGGCGAGGTCGCCGTTGTAGGCGGCGCCCGACATGAAGGGCACGAACAGCAGGTTGGTCAGCACATATTCGAAGGCGAAGCCGATGGCGATGAAATACTCGAACGGCCCGGCCGTCCGCGCGTCGTCGAAGAAGGATTTCGGCACCGACAGGTACCACACGCGGTCGTGCATGTGGCTGAACTCGTGGAAGCCGTCGAAGAACCTGTTGTAGTGGCTCAGCGTGTGGATCTGCGTCTGGGCGTGGCGCAGCTCGTCGAGCGACTGCATCTGCGCGGCGATGCGCGGGCCGACGCCGGGGATGTGGCGGCCGACATGGGCGAAGCCGCGATGGGCCTGATACTCCGCCGGGGTGATGCCGGTCAGGAACAGCTTGGCGGCGTTGACGTAGCGGGCGTTGCTGAGGCCGGTCTGGCCGTTGTTCTGGGCGAAGCTGTCCAGCACGGCGTAGAGCTTGCGCTCCTTCTCCGCCTGGTACTTCCAGTAACTGTCCATGGTCAGGCGGAAGGGATCCTCCCATTTCGACCAGTCGCGGATCTTGATGCCCTCGAACTCGGCGTAGGGGAAGATCGCGGATTTCGGCTGGTAGGACGGTTCCCAGTCCAGGCCGTTGGTGAGGAGCGCGTAGCGCTGCTTCAGCCCCAGCTTGTTGATCGCGTTCATCGCGGCGTTTCCTCTCGGTGGCTTTTTTCCCGGTGGCTTTTTTGTTCAGTGCGCCCAGGCGAGGCGGAAATAATCGTCGTCCTCGTCCAGGTTCCCGGCCATCGACACCAGGCTGAGGTGGATTTCCTGCGGATCCCAGTCGCGGCCGAGACGCGTCTCGACCGAGGCACGGTGGACGGTCAGGCTGCCCTCGCGGTCGATCTTGACGATGCCGGGATAGCTGTGGACGGTGGCGCCGGGGTTGTCCTCGGTGATCGCCTCGATGATCGGGCGGGCGTCGTCGGTGTTCTGCAAGGTGATGGAGACGGTGCGGGACATGGAACGCGGTCCTTCCGGTCAGGCGGCAAGCGGGTCGAGGCCGAGGCGGACGGCGCGGGCGCGGATGGCGGCAGCGGTTTCGGCGATGGCATCCGCGCCGGCCTCCGGACCCAGCACGGCGGCGGCCAGCGGGGCGAAGGCGGCGGCGGCGCGGCGGCTCCAGGCGCCGAGCCAGCCGCCGAGCAGCGCCCTGTTCTCCGCCGATTCCGCGGCGGCGGTCTTGACCACGGCGTCGACCCAGCGGCCGTGCTCGGCGTGCCACTCGGTCATGAACCCGGTCAGCATCGACACGGCGGTGCCGCCCAGCGCCTGACCCGCCGCGTCGAAGCGGCCGTAGACCAGCGGGTAGAGCATCCCGTCGATGGCGAGATGCTGGGCGACGAACTGCTCGAACCAGTCGCCGATCACCAGGGAATCCTCGGTCAGCCGGCGCAGCTCCTGCCAGTCCGGGGCCTCCATCCAGCGTTGCTTGGCGGCGTCGAGCGAGGCGCCGCTGTTGCCGTCGAGCGCCAGCCCGATGCGGCCGACGATCTGCGCCATCCCCAGATGGTCGCCGGCGGCGAACATCGCCGGGGCCGTCACCGCCGTGCCGTAGCCGCGGTCGCACATGTTGGCGCAGTTCATGTTGGCGCCCCATTCCATGTGACGCAGCGGCAGCAGGTAGCCCTCCACCGTTTCCCGCCACGCCGGGTCGAGCAGGGCCAGCAGCCCGCGCTTCTCGACGAAGTCGAAATTGCGCTCGGTGCCCTGGTGCTGGGCGGCGCGGGCGATGTTGTAGCTGGCGTAGTAGAACTGCCGGGGATCGCGCAGCGCGTACCAGTCGCGCATGCGGATGGCGGTGCGGCGCTCGTCGTAATGCCAGAATTCGGCGTCCCACAGCGGCTTGTAATGGAAGTTGGCCGTCGCCTGGACGTCCATCGTCGCCTCGTCGTAGCGCGAGGCCGGCTTGTCGGCGCCCAGACGCCGGGCGACGTGGCCGAAGGTCTGGCGGCGGGGTTCGACCTTCAGGGTCTTGATCTCGATGGTCACGCGTTTCCTCCTTGGCCCTCCCCTTGTCGCGCGCGGCTCCCGGCGGCGGGAGGGTTCCGCCGGGTTGGTTCGGTCTCGCGTCAGCCGCCGGCGCCCGCCGGGGGCCGGTACAGGCCGGGGCCGGCGGGCGGCGGCGCCCCGGCGGCTTCGGCCGGGCCCAGCATCACCGCCCCTTCGCGGCGGCAGAACTCGTCGAAGGCGGCGAAGGGCATGATCAGCTCCACCGACAGGTCGTCGTCGCCGAGCGCGTAGGCGAACTCGACGAAACGGCCGTCGCGAATCGCCATGACCCGGACGTAGGCGGTCATTGAATGCGCCATGCTCGCTCCTTCCGGCGTTTCCCGTGCCGAGCCTATTGGCAAGCGCCGTGCCAAGCGCTTCGAGCGTCCGCGATTTCCGTGAACACCAATGTATTTCAAGGGCTTGATCGGACTTGCCCGGAGGCGGCGCGGATCGGGGCCGAACCGGCGGCGGCGGTCCGTTGATGAAATCGTCAATCCCGCCCTCCGGCATGGTCCGGGCAGGTGATTATTTGATGAATCGATCATCCGTCAGGCGCGCGTTGCGCCGGATCGGGCGGTCACGTAGCTTTGTCGGCGCGACCGGCCGAACGCCGCCGGACCGCCGAAGCCGGCGCATGACCGGCGGCCAATCCGCAACGGGGAGCGCCGCGTGAACTCGTCATCCACCCCAGCCTCCTCCGTGCCCCTGATGCCTCCGCAGGTGGCGGCGGAGGCAACGGCCCGCCTGCCCGACATCGCCGACCTGTCGGCCCGCCTGCGCTTCTGCCCGAAGGACGGCCGCATCTGGCTGGGCGACCAGCGGATGCTGCTGATCCATCTCAGCGCGCTGGCCGACCTGCGGCGCGAGCTGGTCGGCGCGCTGGGGCTGGCGGCGGCGCGCGGGCTGTTCACCCGGATGGGCTACGCGTCGGGCTGCAAGGACGCGGAGTTCGCCCGCCGCATCCGGCCCGGCGACGATCTGAACGCCTTCTACGTCGGCCCGCAGATGCACGCGCTGGAGGGCGTCGTCCATGTCGAGCCGGTGCGGGTCGAGGTCGACATCGAATCCGGCCACTATTACGGCGAATTCCTCTGGCACGGCTCGTCGGAGGTCGACGCCCACATCGCCGCCTTCGGCATGAGCGCCGAGCCGGTGTGCTGGATGCAGATCGGCTACGCCTCGGGCTACACCAGCATCTTCATGGGCCAGCCGATCCTGCACCGCGAGGTGGAATGCCGCGCCACCGGAAGCCGCCACTGCCGGATCGTCGGCAAGCCGGTGCACGAGTGGGACGATCCCAACCCCGACCTGATCTATCTGCAACCCGACAGCCTGGGCAGCCTGTACCGGGCCGCCGCCCCCTCCGTTCCCCCGGCCTTCACCGGGTTGCCGGCCCAGCCCGCCGACGCCCGCCGGCAGCCGGGGCTGATCGGCCTGTCGTCGGGCTTCCTGGCGGCCCACCATCTGCTCCAGAAGGTGGCGCGCACCAGCGCGTCGGTGCTGTTCCTCGGCGAGACCGGGGTGGGCAAGGAGATGTTCGCCCGCAGCCTGCACGCGTCGAGCGACCGCGCCGCCATGCCGTTCGTCGCCATCAACTGCGCGGCAATTCCGGAAAACCTGATCGAATCCGAATTGTTCGGGGTGGAGCGCGGCGCCTTCACCGGGGCGCTGCAATCCCGCCCCGGCCGGTTCGAGCGCGCCCACGGCGGCACCATCTTCCTCGACGAGATCGGCACCCTCAACCTCGCGGCGCAGGGCAAGCTGCTGCGCGTGCTCCAGGAGCGCGAGGTCGAGCGGGTCGGCGGCACCGAGACCCGCCGGGTCGACGTCCGGGTCGTCGCCGCGACCAACGCCGACCTGCGGGCGGAAAGCCGGCGCGGCAATTTCCGCGAGGATCTGTTCTACCGGCTGAACGTCTTTCCGGTGCGCATCCCGCCGCTGCGCGAGCGGCGCGAGGACATCCCGCTGCTGGTCCGGCATTTCCTGCTGAAATACGCCGACCGCCACAAGCGGCCGGTCGCCGGCGTCACCGACCGCGGCATGGACCGGCTGATCGACTACGAGTTTCCCGGCAACGTCCGCGAGCTGGAGAACATCATCGAGCGCGCCGTCATCCTGGCGCCGGAGGACGGCGCGCCGATCGACGTCGGCCATCTGTTCGCCTGCGGCGACGAGGTCCATTCGCCCTTCTACGGCGTCGGCCAGGACGGGTCGCTGATCGACGGGCGGACCGCCCCGGATCCACCGGCCGGAGCAATGGCGGCCGGAGCAATGGCGGCCGGAGCGGCGGCAGGCGGCCCTGACTCGCTGGTGGACAGCGTCCTGGCCAACGAAATTCCGCTGGAGCTTCTGGAGGCCCGCCTGATCGAAACGGCGGTCGAGCGGGCCGGCGGCAACCTGGCGGAGGCCGCCCGCACGCTGGGCCTGACCCGCGCGCAGCTCGCCTACCGCTACCGCAAGGGCCGGGACTGAGCCCGCTCAGCCGGACGGCAGGCCGAACCAGCTTCCGTCGCGGATGCCGTTGGCCAGTTGATCGACGGTGCAGCCGATGTGGTCGGCCAGCACGGCGGCCGCCCGGTCCGGGTCGCGGGCCAGCGCCGCCTCGTACAGGGCCAGATGCTCGGCGTGCACGTCGCGGGGCGAGGCGCGGCCCAGCAGCGACAGGCGGCGGTAGCGCTGGTGCTGCTTGTAGAGCCGCTCGTTGACGCGCATCAGGCGCCGCAGCGGGCAGGCGGCGACCAGCGCGGCGTGGAAGCCCTGGTTGCAGCGCTCCCAGTCGTCGAGGAAATCGCGCGGGTTGTCCGCCAGCAGCGGCTCGACCGCCGCCAGCCGCTCGAAGGCGGCGCGCACGCCGTCGGCCCACGCCGCGTCGCCGGCGGCGATGGACTGGCGGAGCATCTCGGTTTCGATGACGATGCGCGAGGCCGTCAGATCCTTGAGATCGGCCAGCGACACCGGGGTGACGCGCAGGATCGTCCCCTCCTCCAGCGACGCCAGCCCCTCGGAGGCGAGGCGGAGCGCCGCCTCGCGGACCTCCGCCGCCGGCACGGCACGGTCGCCGGCCACCCCCTTCAGGTCGATGCGCGAACCGGGGGCGAGCCGGCCGGACAGGATTTCCCCCTCGATCCAGTCGTAGGTGGACGCGGGGGCTTCGCTCGGAGCGAGGGTCAGATGGGGCATCGAGGGCGTCGCCGCGGTTCTGCATGACGATGGGGCAGCCGATCCGTCGCCGGCAAGGGCGACGGATCGGTCAACCTCAAAGTATGGCGGGCCGGAACCGGCGGCAACCTGATTGACGTCGCCACAGCCCCGGCGGGAGGGGAGGCGCCGACATCATCCCCCCAGACCGAGAAGCCTGGCGGCGTTGTGCTTGAGGATGAGGGGGCGCACCTCGTCCCTGATGGGCAGCGTCTCGAAATCCGCGATCCAGCGATCGGGCGTGATCAGGGGGAAATCCGAGCCGAACAGCATCTTGTGTTTCAGCAGCGTGTTGGCGTACTGGACCAGGATCGGCGGGAAGTATTTCGGCGACCAGCCCGACAGGTCGATGTAGACCTGCGGCTTGTGGGTGGCCACCGCCAGCGCCTCCTCCTGCCAGGGAAAGGAGGGGTGCGCCAGGATGATCGGCATGTCGGGGAAATCCGCCGCCACGTCGTCGATGTGCATCGGGTTGGAGTATTTCAGGCGCAGGCCGGCGCCCCCCGGCATGCCGGCGCCGATGCCGGTCTGGCCGGTGTGGAACAGCGCCGGCAGCCTGTGCTCGGCGATCACCTCGTACAGCGGGTAGGCCATGCGGTCGTTGGGAAAGAAGCCCTGCATGGTCGGGTGGAACTTGAAGCCGCGGACGCCGTACTCCTCGATCAGGCGCCGCGCCTCGCGGATGCCGACCTTGCCGCGCGCCGGGTCGATGCTGGCGAAGGGAATCATCACGTCGCGGTTCCGCGCCACCTGCTCGGCAACCTCGTCGTTGGGCACGCGCGGCAGGCCGGTGCAGCATTCGGCGTCGACCGGAAAGATGACGCAGGCCATCTTGCGCTGGCGGTAATAGGCGGCGATTTCCGGGATTCCCGGCTGGCCGAGGTCGTTCTTGAAATACTTCGCCTTGGCCTCCTCCATCGCCAGCGCCTCCTCCAGCAACGGCGCGCGGCAGGATTTCTCGGCGTGGGTGTGGATGTCGATGGCGACCAGATCGTCGATGTTCATGGCGGCGGCTCCGAAGTCGGGCGAGGAAGAGGTCAGGCGAAGACATCCGGACCGAGGCGCAGGGACGCGGCGCCCCCGGTCACCGTCCGGGCGAGGCCGGGCGCGGCGGTGGCGAGGTTCTCGGCGTAGAAGCGCGCCGTGGCGACGGTGGCGCGCAGCGCCGGGTTCCTGTCCCCGTCCCCTTGCAGGGCGAGCGCGGCCAGCGCCCCCTTGAGCAGCAGCACCCCGCCCGCCGCCAGCCCGAACAGGCGCAGGAAGGGGCTGGCCCCGGCCAGCGCGTCGTCGGGCGCGCGCCCCTCGGCCAACAGCCAGTCCGTCGCCGCGCCGAGCGCGTCGAGCGCCTCGCCGAGCCGCGGGGCGGACGCCCCGAGGGCGGCGGCGTCGGTCCGCCGCGCGGCCTCGACGATGCCCCGCCAATCGGCCAGCAGCCGCCGGACCGCAGCGCCGCCGCCGCGCGGCAGCTTGCGGGTCACCAGATCGATGGCCTGGATGCCGTTGGTCCCCTCGTAGATCGAGGTCACCCGCACGTCGCGCAGATGCTGCGCCGCTCCGGTCTCCTCGACGAACCCCATGCCGCCATGGACCTGGATGCCGAGCGAGGCGACCTCGATCCCGGCCTCGGAACAGAAGGCCTTGGTCACCGGCGTCAGCAGGTCGGCGCGCTCCCGCGCCGCCGCGTCGCCGCCGCGCTCGGCCCGGTCGATGGCCTCGGCGGTGACGTAGGCGACCGCCCGCGCGGCGGCGGTCAGGGCGCGCATGGTCAGCAGCGTGCGCCGCACGTCGGGATGCTCGATGATCGGCCGCGCTTCCGGATCGCTCCCCACCCGGCCCTGCCGGCGCTCCCTGGCGTAGGCCAGCGCCTGCTGGCAGGCGCGCTCGCCGATGGACACCCCTTGCAGGCCGGTGGCGAGGCGGGCGCGGTTCATCATCGTGAACATGCAGGCCAGCCCGCGATTCTCCTCGCCGACCAGCCAGCCGACGGCGCCTTCCCCATCGCCGAAGACCATGGTGCAGGTCGGGCTGGCGTGCAGGCCGAGCTTGTGCTCGACCCCGGCGCAGCGCACGTCGTTCATCGCCCCCGGCGCTCCGTCGCCGGGGCCGCCATTGGCGCTGCCATCGCCGGGCAGCCGCTTGGGCACCAGGAACAGCGAAATCCCCCTGGTTCCCGCCGGCGCGTCGGGCAGGCGGGCGAGCACCAGATGGACGATGTTGTCGGTCAGGTCGTGCTCGCCGCAGGTGATGAAGATCTTCTGGCCGGTGATGCGGTAGGTGCCGTCGCCCGCCGGCACCGCGCGGGTGCGCAGCAGCGCCAGATCGGAGCCGGCCTGCGGCTCGGTCAGGTTCATGGTCGCCGTCCACGCGCCGGACACCAGCCGGGGCAGCCAGCGCTCCCGCAGGGCCGCGTCGCCATGGGCGAGCAGCGCGTCGACCGCCCCCTGGGTCAGCACCGGCCCCAGCCCGAAGGCCATGCAGGCGCTGGTGTGCATTTCCATCACCGCGGTGTTCAGCATCACCGGCAGCCCCGCCCCGCCCCAGTCCTCCGGCGCCGCCACCGCGTTCCACCCGGCCTCGGCCCAGCGGCGGTACGCCTCGGGAAAGCCCGGCGGCGTGCGGACCGCGCCGTCGGCGAAGCGGACGCCCATCCGGTCGCCCGGCCGGTTCAGCGGCGCCAGGACGCCCTCGGCGAAGGCCCCGGCCTGCTCCAGCAGGGCGCGCGCCAGATCGTCGTCGAGACCGTCGAACAGGCCGTCGCGCATCACCTCCGTCAGCCCGGCGACATGCCGGAGCGTGAACAGGATGTCGTCCACCGGCGCCTTGAAACCCATGATGCCAACCCTCCCCGGAGCGCGTTCGCGCGTTTATGATTCGTCATCACTGTAATGATCTATAACATTAATAGCGATACCACATCCACCCTGCATCTGCTAGGGTCCCTGCCGTCCCCAAGGCGCCGGGCCACCCCCGCCGACAGTGAAAACGAGTCCCCGACCGATGACCGAACCCGCCCCGAAGCGCCCGCAGGTCCGGCGCCCGAAGGCGCCCGCGACCGCTCTTCCCGCCGCCCCCCCGCAGGACGTGGCGCCAGCCGACACGATCGATCTCGGCCTGCTGAGCGAAGCCGTGGGCTTCCTGCTGAAGCGGGCGCAGATGGCGGTGTTCAACGACTTCAACCGGACCTTCGCGGAGGCCGACATCCGGCCGGCGCAGTTCTCCGTCCTCACCATCATCGGGCGCAACCCCGGCCTCAGGCAGTCGCAGGTCAGCAACGCGCTGAGCATCAAGCGCACCAACTTCGTCCCCCTCCTCGATTCCCTGGAGGCGCGCGGCCTCGTCAAGCGCAAGCTGGCGACCACCGACCGCCGCTCCCACGCGCTCCACCTGACCGCCAAGGGGGCCGTCCTGGTGAAGGAGCTGAACGCGCTGTGGACGCAGCACGAGCAGCGCATCCGCGACCAGATCGGCGAGGAGGGGCGGACCCGGCTGCTGGAGCTGCTGGGCCGGCTGGTGGAGTTCGGCGGGCCCGGCCTGGCCGACGAGGGGGATGCGGCCGAGGCCCCGCCGGCCAAGCCGCGCAAGCCGCGCGCACCCAAGGCATCCCCTCCGTAACCCGCCCCTCACCGCGGCGGCAGGCGCAGGGCTCCGTCGAGCCGGATCACCTCGCCGTTCAGGGCCGGGTTGGCCACGCAATGCAGGACCAGATCCGCGAACTCCTCCGGCTTTCCCAGGCGCCTGGGAAAGGGGATGGAGGCGCCCAGGCTGGCCTGCACCGCGTCGGGCAGGGTCCGCATCATCGGCGTCAGGAACAGGCCCGGCGCGATGGCCAGCACCCGGATGCCGAACTGCGCCAGTTCGCGCGCCGCCGGCAGGGTCAGCGACACGATGCCGCCCTTCGAGGCCGCGTAGGCCGCCTGCCCGACCTGCCCCTCGAAGGCGGCGACCGAGGCGGTCGACACCACGACGCCGCGCTCGCCGTCGGCCAGCGGTTCCAGCCCGGCCATGGCGGCGGCGGCCAGACGCAGCATGTTGAAGCTGCCGATCAGGTTGACCTGGACGATGCGGGCGAACGCGTCGAGCGGCTGCGGGCCGTCGCGGCCGAGGATGCGCCTGGCCGTGCCGATGCCGGCGCAGTTGACCAGCACGCGGGCCGGCCCATGGGCGGCGCCCGCCTCGGCCAGCGCGTCGGCCGCCGCCCGCGGATCGGTCACGTCGCAGCGCAGGGCGACGCCGCCCAGCTCGCGCGCCAGATCCCGCGCCGCGTCGGCGTCGACGTCGAGCAGCGCCACCCTGGCCCCGGCACCCGCCAGCGCCCGCGCCGTCGCGGCGCCCAGCCCCGAACCGCCGCCGGTGACGACGGCCGCCTGTCCCTCGATGATCATGTCGTTGCGTCCTTTTCAGCGTTTGCCCTGGTCGGCGTTTGCCCTGGTCAGCCCTTGCCTTGGGAGATGTGCCGGGCGGCGACCAGCACGTCCGGCCCCGGCACCGGCGCGTAGAGCGCCTCGACCTGCGCGGCGCGGCGCGTCAGCACGGCCCGCTGGTTGAGCGACCCCTTGTCGGTGATCTCCCCGGCGTCGAGCGAGGGCCGCTCCTCCAGCAGGATGGCGCGGCCGATGCGGTTGGAGCTGCCGGTGCCGGTCAGCGCGAAACCGTCGAGCAGCTCCTGGAAGCGCGCGCGCACCTCCGGACGGCGGAGAACCTCGGCGTCGGGCAGGTCGCGGGCGAAGTCCGCGCAATGGTCGCGGCAGGCCGGAACGTCCGGCACGATCAGCATCGCCACGTCGTCGCGGTCGTGCCCGGCGATGACCACGTCGCTGACCAGCGGGGCGAAATGGCGCAGCACGCCGGCCCGCATCGTGCTGACGCTGACCCAGGTCCCGGTCGCCAGCTTGAAGTCCTCGGAGATGCGCCCGTCGAAGACGAAGCCCAGTTCGGGCCGCGCGTCGTCGAAGAAGCGCAGGGCGTCGCCCATCCGGTAGAAGCCCTCCTCGTCGAACGCCTTGGCGGTCATCGCGTCCTGGCGCCAGTAGCCGGGCGTGACGTTCGGCCCGCGCAGGCGCAGTTCCAGCTTTTCGCCCGACGGCACCAGCTTCACCTCGACGCCGGGGGCCGGAACGCCGACGATTCCCGGCTGGTCGACCGCGCGGTTGCCGATCAGGGCGGCGGGCGCCGTCTCGGTGGATCCCAGGCTGGTCACGAACACGATCCGCTCGCCGCAGGAATCCACCGCCAGCTCCTCCAGGCTGTCCCAGATGTAGGGCGACAGCCCGGCCCCGGCGTAGAACAGCGCCTTCAGGCGGCTGAAGAAGCGGCGGCGCAGCTCCGGTTCGGCGCGCAGATGGGGGACCAGCGCCTCGTAGCCCTTGGGCACGTTGAAGTACATCGTCGGGGCGACGTCGCGCAGGTTGGCGACGGTCGGCAGCACGCCGTCGGCAACCGGCCGGCCCTCGTCGATGCAGAAGGTGCCGCCGTTGTAGAGCGCCATGTTGAAATTGTGGTTGCCGCCGAAGGTGTGGTTCCAGGGCAGCCAGTCGACCAGCACCGGCGGTTCCTCGGCGAGGAAGGTGAAGACCTGACGCAACATCTGCTGGTTGCTGCACTGCATGCGCTGGGTGTTGATCACGCCCTTGGGCAGCCCGGTCGAACCCGAGGTGAACAGCAGCTTCGCCACGGTGTCGGGACCGACCCGGGCGTGGGCTTCGTCCACCTCCGGGGTGGCGGCCCTGGCGGTCAGCGCCGCGAAGGGCGTCGCCGGCAAGGTGGAGGATGTCGGGCTGGAGGACGGCGCGTCGCCGACCACCACCTCGACCCCGGCGGGCACGGTGGCGCGCAGCGCGCGCTCGAACCGCTCCCCCTCGGCGGCGAAGACCAGCCCCGGCGTCACCAGGCCGAGGACGTGGCGCAGCTTGCCGAAATCGGTGCTGACCAGCGAATAGGCGGTCGAGACCGGGGCGTAGGGAACGCCGACATACTGCGCCGCCAGCCCGAGCAGCGCGTGCTCGATGCCGTTCCCCGATAAAATCGCGATGCCGCGCTCGGCCGACAGGTTGCGGTCGAGCAGCGCCTGGGCGATGCGCCGCACCCGGTCCAGGGTTCCGGCGTAGGTCAGTTCGCGCCAGCCGCCGTCGGGCCGGCGCTGGGCCAGGAACACCCGGTCGGGGGCGTCGCGCGCCCAGCGTTCCAGGCAGAGGGTCAGCTTGTCGGGATGGGGCTCCAGCGGGGCGTCGCCGCGCACCAGCAGGGTGCCGTCGTCGCGGCGGTCCACGATCACGCCCGGCTGGCCGAGACGGATCGCGCGCATCGGTTTGGTCATGGGTGTTCCTCCCCGGAACATGGCTCCAGAATACGGCCGGGCTTTGGTCGCGGTCTTGTCGCCGCTCCCGGCATCGCTGCGGTGGTTGGGGTGGTGGGAAGGCCGGGCGGGCGGTCGTTCGCCGTCCCCGGCCTTCCCGGCGGTTTCAGAACCGGCGGTTCAGAATTCGGTGACCTTCTTCGCCCGCTTGTCCAGGAAGGCGCGCAGGCGGTCCTTGGCGTCGTCGCTGCCCTGGGCGATGGCGGCCATCAGGGATTCCATCATGAAGCCCTGGCGCGGGTCGGCCTCGGCAATGCGGGGCAGCGCGTGGACGACGGCGAAGTTGGTGATCGGGGCGTTGGCGGCGATGCGGGCGGCGAGGTCGAGCGCCTTGGCCAGCCCCTCGCCGGGTCCGACCAGATACTGCGACAGCCCCAGCGCGTAGCCGCTCTCGGCGTCGTGCACCCGGCCGGTCAGCATCATGTCGGCCATGCGGGCGACCCCGATCAGGCGCGGCACCCGCACCGAGGCGCCGCCGCCGACGAAGATGCCGCGCTGCCCCTCCGGCAGGGCGTAGTAGGCGCTGCGCTCGGCGACGCGGATGTGGGTGGCGCAGGCCAGTTCCAGCCCGCCGCCGACCACCGCCCCCTTGAGGACCGAGACCACCGGCACGCGGCCGAACTCGATCCGCTCGAAGGCGCGGTGCCACATCATGGAATGCGCCACGCCATCCACGGTGGAGCGCTCGGCGATGTCCGACAGGTCGAGCCCGGCGGAGAAGTTGTCGCCCTCCGCCGCGACGACCGCCGCCTTGACCGCCGCCGGCAGGGACAGGAAGAAGGCCTCGATCCCGAGGATGGTGTCGTCGTTGAGCGCGTTGCGCTTTTCCGGCCGCGCCAGCGTCAGCACGGCGACCTCGCCCCGCTGTTCCGCCCGCAGGGAGGAGGGCAACGCCCCTTCCAGGATTCGTTCGCCCACATGTTCGCCCAAGCCCATCGGACTGCCTTTCTGTTACTTTGCATTATTGTTATGAATTATAACTATTACGGACGCCGCCGTCAAGCGGACCGCCCTCCGCCACCGTCAGGCGGCGCGGTCGGAAAAGCCGAGATAGCTCTCGATGACGCGGGGATCCCTGGCCAGGGTCTCCGCCGGACCTTGCAGCGTCACCGCCCCGGTCTCCATCACATAGCCGTAGTCGGCGATGCGCAGGGCGGCCCGGGCGTTCTGCTCGACCAGCAGGATGCCGACCCCGGTGCGGCGCAGGTCGGAGACGAGGCGCAGGATCTCCTTCACGATGCGCGGCGCCAGCCCAAGGCTCGGCTCGTCGAGCATCAGCAGCTTCGGGCGCGCCATCAGGGCGCGGCCCATCGCCAGCATCTGCCGCTCGCCACCCGACATCGTGCCGGACATCTGGCGCCGCCGCTCCTTCAGGCGGGGGAACAGCGCGTAGACCTCCTCCAGCGCGTCGGCGACGCGCTCGCCGCGCGGGCGGGTGTAGGCGCCGAGCCGCAGATTGTCCTCCACCGACAAGGTGGTGAACAGCTCGCGCTTCTCGGCGACCAGGGCGATGCCGCCGGCGACCCGCCGCTCGATGGACAGGCCGCCGACCGGCCGCCCCTGGAAGCGGATCTCGCCCTGCGCCGGCAGGATGCCCATGGCGGCGTTCAGCAGGGTGGTCTTGCCCGCCCCGTTGGCGCCGACCACGGTGACGATCCGGCCGACGCCGATCTCCAGCGACACCCGCCGCACGGCTTCGATCTTGCCGTAGGCGACGGACAGGTCGCGCAACGCGAACAGCGGCTCGCTCATTCGATCCCCCCGAGATAGGCGTCCAGCACCGCCGGGTCGTTGCGGATGTCCGCCGGCACGCCCTCGGCGATCCTGGCGCCGAACTCCATGACGACGAGCCGGTCGACCAGCCCCATGACGAAATCCATGTCGTGCTCGACCAGCAGGATGGTGGTGCCCTCCTCGCGCAGGCGGCGCAGCAGGGCGCCCAGCGCCTGCTTCTCCGCGTGGCGCAGGCCGGCGGCCGGCTCGTCGAGCAGCAGCAGCAGCGGGTCGAGGCAGAGCGCCCGCGCGATCTCGACGATCCGGCTCTGGCCCAGCGCCAGCGTGCCGGCGGGGCGGTGCAGGCTGTCGCCCAGGCCGCAGCGCTCGAGCTGGACCGCCGCCTCGCGGCGCAGCCGGGCCTCCTCGGCGCGGTCGAGGCGCAGCACCGCCCGCAGCACCCCGGCACGGCCGCGCAGATGGGCGCCCAGCATCACGTTGTCGAGCACGCTCATCTCGGGCAGCAGCTTGACGTGCTGGAAGCTGCGGGCGACGCCGCGCCTTGCGACGGCGCGCGCGGGCAGCCCGCCGATGCCGCTCCCCAGCAGGCGGACGGCGCCGCCCGAGGGCCGCAGCACGCCGGTGATCAGGTTGAAGGTCGTGCTCTTGCCGGCGCCGTTGGGGCCGATCAGCCCGACGATCTCCCCGGCCGCGACCGAGAAGCCGACGTTGCGCACCGCCGCCAGCCCGCCGAAGCTCTTCTGGAGGTCGTCGATCTCCAGCAGCGGACGGCCGCGCTCCGGCAGGCTCCGGCGCGGCAGGGGCTCGGCGGCGGGATCGACCGCCGGCGCGGCGGGGGCCGGCAGGAGGCGCGCCGCCAGCGGCCACAGCCCACCGCGGGCGTGTTGCAGCAGCAGGACGAGCAGCCCGCCGAAGACGATGGATTCGTAGTTGCCCGAACCGCCGAACAGCCAGGGCAGGACGACCTGCAACTGGTCCTTCAGCAGCAGCACCAGCCCCGCCCCCAGCACCGCCCCCCCGATGTGGGAAACGCCGCCGACCACCGCCATGAACAGATACTCGATGCCGGCGTTCAGCCCGAAGGGCGTCGGGTTGACCGCGCGCTGGACATGGGCGAACAGCCAGCCGGACACCGCCGCCAGCAGCGCCGCGTAGACGAAGGCGACCAGCTTGGCCCGCGCGGTGTCGACGCCGGAGGCCTCGGCCGCCAGGACGCCGCCGCGCAGCGCCCGGATGGTGCGCCCGACCCGCGAATCGAGCAGGCGGACGGTCGCCAGCGCGGCCAGCGCGACGATGCCCCAGATCACGTAATAGACCGAGCGGCCGTCGTAGAGGGCGTGGCCGGCGACGCTCAGCGGCGGGATGTCGGAGATGCCGTCGTGGCGGCCCAGCGCGTCGAGGTTGCCGAACAGGTAGAACAGGCTGATCCCCCAGGCCATGGTGCCGAGCGGCAGGTAATGGCCGGACAGCCGCACCGTCAGCAGCCCGAGCAGCAGCGCCGCCGCCCCGGTCAGCAGCAGCGCCGCGACCAGCGTCAGCCAGGGCGAGACGCCGTGGACGGTCGACAGCACCGCCGTCGTGTAGGCGCCGAAGCCGCAGAAGGCCGCCTGCCCGAAGGAGGTCAGGCCGCCGACCCCGGTCAGCACCACCAGCCCCATCGCGACCAGCGCCGACAACCCGACGGCGTTCAACAGGGTGATCCAGAATTCCGGCACCCCCGGCAGCAGCGGCAGCGCCGCGCCGGCCGCCAGGATCGCCAGCCCGGCGAAGCGGACCGGCCCGCCCGTCGCCGGGAGGCGGCTCATCGACAGCGCGCTCATTCCTCGTCCTCCGCCGGGCCGCTGCGCAGCGAGCGCCACAGCAGGACCGGGATGATGATCGTGAAGACGACGACCTCCTTGAAGCTGCTGGCCCAGAAGGAGGCGAAGGCCTCGACCAGCCCGACCAGGACGGCGGCGGCGGCGGCCAGCGGAAAGCTGACCAGCCCGCCGATGATCGCGGCGACGAAGCCCTTCAGTCCGGTCAGGAAGCCGGTGTCGTAGAAGACCGTCGTCACCGGCGCGATCAGCACGCCCGACAGCGCGCCGATGAAGGCGGCCAGCACGAAGGCGATGCGCCCGGCCGCCGCCGTCGGAATGCCGACCAGCCGCGCGCCCAGCCGGTTGACCGCCGTCGCCCGCAACGCCTTGCCGGTCAGCGTGTGGCCGAAGAAGGCCCACAGCGCCAGGATCAGGCCGCCCGTCACGCCGAGGACCCACAGGCTCTGGCCGGTGATCGTCGCCGGCCCGGCCTCGATCACGGCGGTGCTGAAGGGCGCGGTGCGGAAGCCCTCGGCCCCGAAGAAGACCAGCCCCAGCCCGACCAGCGCCAGATGGACGCCGACCGCCGCGATCAGCAGCACGAGGACCGGGGCCTCGGCCAGCGGACGGAAGACCAGCCGGTACAGGAAGGGGCCGAGCGAGGCGACCATCGCCAGCGTCAGCGGCACCTCGGCCAGCGGCCCGAGATGCCGGGGCGCCGCCCACCAGGCCGCCGCCAGGACGGCGGCGGGAAAGCCGACGTCGCCCGCCAGCGCCGCGAGGACGCGGCGCGGCGACCGTCGGTCCGGCAAGCGGATCAGGTCGTCGAGGAAGGCCGCCGCCCCCAGCAGCAGGGCGAGCCACGCGGTCTGCGGCAGCACGCCCCGCTCGAAGGCCGCCAGGGTCAGCGCGCCGTAGGCGACGAATTCGCCCTGGGGGATGAAGATCACGCGGGTGATGGTGAAGACCAGCACGAGCGACAGGGCGAGCAGCGCGTAGATCGCGCCGTTCGTCACGCCGTCCTGGGCCAGGAACAGGGCGATGGTCGGGTCCAAGGAATGACCTCCGGGACGTCGGATGCGGGGGGCCTCGGCCTTACTTCAGGAGCTTCCATTGGCCCTTTTCGATGGTCAGCAGCACGTGGCCGCGCTCGTCGAGGCCGAAATGGTCGTCCTTGGTGAAGTTGAAGACGCCCTGGGAGGCGGGGATGTCCCGCTCGCTCTCCAGCGCGTCGCGCAGGGCCGACCGGAACTCCCTGGTGCCCGGCCTGGCCGTCTTCAACGCGGCGGGCACGACGCGGTTCAGCACCTGGACGGCGTCCCAGCCATGGGCACCGAACTGGGTGCGGCTGTTGGCGCCGAATTTCGCCTCGTACCGGGTGACGTAATCCAGCGCCACGGCGCGCACCGGGCTGGATTCCGGAAGCTGCTCGGCCACCATGACCGGGCCGGAGGCGAGGATGGCGCCCTCCATCGCCGCGCCGCCGATGCGGATCAGGTCGTGGGTGACGGCGCCGTGGGTTTGGTAAATGACGCCCTTGAAGCCGCGTTCGCGCAGCGCCAGCTGCGGCAGCGCCGCCGCCGTGCCGGACGCGCCGACCAGCACCACGTCGGGCCGCGCCGCCATCACCTTCAGCACCTGCCCGGCGACCGAGGTGTCGGCGCGGGCGTAGCGCTCCTCCGCCACCAGCCTGAAGCCGCCGTCGCCGGCCAGCGCCTTCAGGTCGCGCAGCCAGAAATCGCCCCAGGCGTCGGAAAAGCCGATGAAGCCCACCGTCTTCACGCCGGCGGCCTTCATGTGCGCGACGACGGCGCGGGCCATCAGCGTCACGTTCTGCGGCAGGCGGAAGGTCCAGTTGTCCTTGCCGGCGGGCAGGTCGATCGGCGACAGCGCGAGCTGCGGCACCTCGCTTTCGCGCGCCACCCCGGCCACCGCGATGGCGGCGCCGGTCATCACCGAACCGAGGATGACGTCCACCTTCTCCTCGGTGATGAGGCGGCGGGCCTGGGTCGTCGCCGTCGTCGGGTCGGACGCGTCGTCCACCACGACCAGCCTGACCTTTTCCCCGCCGATCTCCTCGGGGAAGAGGGTCGCCGTGTTCTTCACCGGGATGCCGAGCGCCGCCGTCGAGCCGGTGGCCGGCACGATCAGGCCGATGGTGATGTCGGCCGCCGCCGCGCCGGGCAGCAGCGCCACGGCGGCGGCGGCCAGCAGAGCGCGGCGCAAGCGCGGGCGGACGCCGTCGCGGCGGGCGGGCGGGTGGAGATCGGACATGCGTTTCCTCCGGTTCTGGCGATTGCTTTTTGGAACGGCTTCCCGGCGCCGGCCTTGCTGGTCCGCAGGCGCCGGGATGAACGCGACGGAAGTCGCTCGACGCCATGATTGTGATTTAATATAACAGTTATAATTATGACGGTAAAGCCCCCAGGCGGCGTCGCTCCCGGGTTTTGCGGACGGAGGCTGCCCGTGGATGGGAGCGATGATCCGCGCCCCACGCCCAACACCGGACCGCCGGGACGGCACTTGCTTTTGTGACGGGCCGTTGGCGGTCAGGCCCCCGAATGGATCGCGTCGCCGGCTATCGGGAGCCTTGGCGTCCAGGCCTCAATGTCCGGGGCTCAATGTCTGGCAACGCACCGTGCGGATTTCCTCCTGCCGCCTTGCTGTTGCCGCAGCAAGGCGGACGATGCGCCCCATTGGAACGCCCCGGCGTGGGTCATCATCAAGAAATGCAACAGGCCGATCACGTCCATCCCGTGTCGGACGTCGGTCACGCCCGGCCGCCTTTCCGACAATCCCTGGACGCTCAAGCGCAATTCGGGCTAGATTGGCCGGCTCGATCGTAACCGGCACCCCATGAACGGCCGCAGCGTGAGACAGAACGAGCTTGATCATCCCGATATCGATCCCAAGGGCCACGGGGCCGGCGCCCCGTGCCGCGCGGTCCCGACCAAAAGCGGCTGGCCGTTCTCGATCCAGCGAGGCTGGCGTGCGCCCCGTGTGCGCCCCGCGCGACCCAACGGATTGAAGACACTGGAAAATCCATGACTTTTCAAGCACACAGACTGTCCGTTGCGCCGATGATGGACTGGACCGATAGACAGTGCCGCTACTTCCATCGCCTGCTGTCCAAGAACACGCTGCTCTACACCGAGATGGTGACCACCGGCGCCGTGCTGCACGGCGACCGCGAGCGGCTGCTCGGCTTCGACGCGGCCGAGCATCCGGTGGCCCTGCAACTGGGCGGGTCCGATCCGGCGGATCTGGCCGCCTGCGCGCGGATCGCCGAGGAATGGGGGTATGACGAGGTCAACCTGAACGTCGGCTGCCCGAGCGACCGCGTCCAGTCCGGCCGGTTCGGCGCCTGCCTGATGGCGGAACCGGATCTGGTCGCCCGGCTGGTCGGCGCCATGCGCGAGGCGGTGTCGATCCCGGTCACCGTCAAGTCGCGCATCGCCATCGACGAGATGGAGGAATGGCCGACGCTCGACCATTTCGTCCGCACCGTTTCCGCCGCCGGCTGCACGCACTTCATCGTCCACGCCCGCAAGGCGTGGCTGAAGGGACTCAGCCCCAAGGAGAACCGGGACATCCCGCCGCTGCGCCACGACCTCGTCCACCGGCTGAAGCAGGAGCGGCCGCATCTGACCATCGCCATCAACGGCGGCATCCGCAGCCTCGACGAGGCCGAGGAGCATCTGGCCGGTCTCGACGGCGTGATGATCGGCCGCGCCGCCTACGAAACCCCCTATCTGCTGGCCGACGCCGACCGCCGCGTCTTCGGCGGCGCCCCCGGCCCCGACCGTCACGCGGCGGTCGCGGCGATGGCCTCCTATGCCGAGGAACGGATGTCGCGGGGGACGCCGCTGTCGGCGATCACCCGCCACATGCTGGGCCTGTTCCAGGGGCTGCCCGGCGCCCGCGCGTGGCGCCGCCACATCAGCGAGAACGCCCACCGCCCCGGCGCCGGGCCGGACCTGCTGCTCGCCGCCGCCGCCCTGGTGCGCGGCGGGGGGCCTGACACGGCCACCGACACGGCGGAGGGGCAGCTCACGCCAGCGTGACCATCCCGCTTTCCGGGACCGGACGGTAGCGGTAGAAGGCGTCGCGCACATGGCGGCGCAGCGTCTCGTCGTCGCAGGGCTTGGTGAGGAACTTGAACACGGAGCCGCGGTTGACCGCCTCCATGATCGCCTCCAGGTCGGTGTGGCCGGACAGGATGATGCGGATGGTGTCGGGGTGGAGGTCGCGGGCGATGCCGAGGAACTCGGCGCCCGACATCCCCGGCATGCGCTGGTCCGATACGATGACCTGCACCGGTTCCAGCGCCAGGATGCGCAGCGCCTCCTCGCCGCTGGCCGCCGTCAGGATGCGGTAGTTCTCGCGCCGCAGCACCCGTTTCAGCGCGGTCAGCACGTTGGGCTCGTCGTCCACCAGCAGCAGGGTCTGCCCGTCGGCGCCCTCCG
Source organism: Azospirillum agricola (assembly GCF_017876095.1). Lineage (GTDB taxonomy): Bacteria > Pseudomonadota > Alphaproteobacteria > Azospirillales > Azospirillaceae > Azospirillum > Azospirillum agricola. The sequence goes on along the minus strand of NZ_JAGINM010000003.1, from coordinate 355,022 downwards.
GTTTGGGCAGGGCCAGCGTCCGGTTCCGGCGGAGCTGGTCGGCGAAGTCGGCGGCCTCCACCGGCCGGCTGAACAGGTAGCCCTGGATCTCGTCGCAGCCCTGGCGGTGCAGGTAGCTGAGCTGGGCCTCCGTCTCCACCCCCTCGGCCACCACCCGCCGCTTCAGCCGGTGGGCCATGTCGATGATGGTGGTGGCGATGGCCGCGTCGTCGGCGTTGCGGGTGACGTCGTTGACGAAGGAGCGGTCGATCTTGACGATGTCGAAGGGAAACCGCTTCAGATAGGCCAGCGAGGAATAGCCGGTCCCGAAATCGTCCAGCGCGAGGCAGATCCCCATCTCGCGCAGCCGGCGCAGCACGCGGGCGGCCTCATCGGAATCCTGCATCAGCGCCGTTTCGGTCAGTTCGCACTCGATGAGGGCGGCGTCGATCCCGTGGCGGCGCAGGGCGTCGGCCAGGGTGCGCTCCACCTGTCCGCGGCGGAGCTGGGCGGCGGACAGATTGACCGCCAGCGGCACCACGTCGAGCCCCTCGCGCAGCCAGGCGGCCTGCTGCCGGCAGGCGGCGTCGATCACCCAGGCGCCGAGCGGCACGATCAACCCGGTCTCCTCGGCGAGCGGGATGAAGGCGCCGGGCGGAATCAGCCCCTTCTCGGGATGCCTCCAGCGGACCAGCGCCTCGGCCGCCTCGATGTGGCCGTTGGCCAGGCTGACGCGGGGCTGGAAATGCAGAACGAACTGCCGGGCCTCCAGCGCCGTGCGCAGGTCGCTTTCCAGCGCCCGTCGCCGGGCGATGCGCTCGTTGATCTCCGCGGCGTAGTAGAGGAAGCGCTGGGCCGACGCCTTCGCCTGCCCCAGCGCCGCCTCGGCGTGCTTGAACAGGGTCTCGGCGTCGCCGCCGTCGTTGGGAAACAGCGCGCCGCCCATCTGCGCCGTCACATGGAACGACCCGTCCGGCAGGTCGAGCGGCCGCTCGATGGCCGCCAGCAGGGTTTCGACCAGCGTATCGGCCACCCCCACCCCGTCGGCGAAGGCGGCGATGGCGAACATGTCCGAGCCGCAGCGGGCGACGCAGCCCAGATCCCCCAGCGCGGCGCCCAGCCGGTCGGCCGTGCGCTTGAGCACGAAATCGCCGACATGGCGGCCCGCCTCGCTGTTGAGCTGGGTGAAGCCGGCGAGGTCGGCCACCAGGACGCGCAGCGTCCGCCCGTCGCGCCGCGCCGCCTGGATGAGCTGGTCGAGCCGGTCGAGATAGAGCGTGAGGTTCGGCAGGCCGGTCAGCGAGTCGTAGAAGGCGACGTAGTTGAGTTTCTCCTCCTTCTCGATGCACTCCAGGCAGAAGGAGATGTCGCCCGCCAGCTCGTCGAGAAGCTGGACCTCCTGCTCGTCGAAGAAGTTCAGCTCGCCGGCGGCGAAGGCGATGACGCCGACCGGACGGTCGCCGACCAGCAGCGGGAACACCGCCTTCGACAGGTGGCCATGCGCCAGCAGGGCGTCGCGCAGGGGCGCCAGCCCCGGCTCGTTGACGCAGTCGTTGCAGATGAACGGGCGCATCTCCCGCAGCGCCCGGCTGGCCGGCGTGTCGGCGCCGCCGCCCGGCAGACGCACCGCGATGTCGATCTCCGCCATGTCGCCCCATTGCGCGACCAAGCGGGGCGCCCGCGTGGCGGGGTCGAGGGTTCCGACCCAGGCGCAGCGGAAGCCGCCCTCGACGACGGCGATGCGGCAGACCTCGCGGAACAGGCAGTCGCGGTCGAGGGTACGGACGATCAGCGAATTGATGCCGCTCAGCACCGCGTAGAGGCGGGTGAGGCGGGCGAGACGCTCGCCCTGCCGGCCGCGCTCGACCACCTCGATCTCGAGCTGGGCGGCGTGGCGCCGCACCTCCTCGTGCTGGGCCAGCCCGCCATGGACGAGCGACAGTTGCGCGGCCAGCATGACCGCGAACATCTCGTCCTCCTCGCCGAAGCCCTCGCCCCCCACCTTGTCGGCGAGGTAGAGCAGGCCCGGCGCCGTCGTCGCCGAGCGGACCGGGATCACCAGGATGCCGTTCGCCGGGCCATGCACACCCGGCAGGACGTCGGTCACCGGCCCGCCGGCCCGGCCCCGGTCGCGGTGGCGTTCGCCGTCGACCAGCACGCCGCGCAGGAAGCTGGTCCGCCAGTCGAGGCTGGCGAGGCGCACGGCCCCCTCCTCGGAAAGCCCGCGGTTGCACCAGTCGGCGATCACCCGCCCCTCGCGGTCGAGGAAGCCGATCACGACGTACCGGCAATCCATGATGTCCTGGGCGGCCCGGCAGAACAGCCGCAGCAGCTGCGGCCGCTCGCTCTCGCCCGGCAGGGCCAGCGCCAGCTCGAGCAGGGCGAACAGCCGCATGCTCATCCCCTGCACCGCCTCGAAGGCCGGATCGGGCCGCCGCCCCCGCGCCGGGCCGTCCAGCGTCTCGCCATACTCGGCCAGCCCGCGGTCGAGCGCCTCCTTCATGCGTCCCTGGAGGTCGGCAAGCTCCTTCAGGTAGCCGGGGGCGGGGGCGGTCCCCGGCATGGTCACGGCCGGCTGGCGCCGCTCGTCGAGCCCGAGCGCCCGCGCGACGGTCGCCAGGATGGTCTTGGGGTCGGACGGCTTGGCGAGCACCATGGTCACGCCGCAGCTCGCCGCCAGCGCGTAGGCCTCGGTCAGCCGGTAGGTCGTGGTGTAGAAGATGACCGGCAGGGCCGTCGTGCGCGGGTCGGCGCGCAGGGCGAGCGCGAAATCGACCCCGCCCATCCCCGGCATCAGCACGTCGGAGATGACCAGCTCGGGGCCGTGCGCGAGGGTCAGGGCCAGCCCCTCGGCGCCGTCGGCGGCGCACAACACCTCGTGACCGGCGTAGCCAAGCAGGACCGTCAGGAACTCACGATTGACGATGTGGTCGTCGACCACCAGAATCCGGGCCATCCCCAGCGCTCCCCCAACACGCCCCCGCCCCGCCCCCTTCACGCCATGGCGGGGAGGAACTGCTCGATCCGTCGCAGGAAATCCGCCGGCACGATGGGCTTGGCGATGAACCCGTCGAAGCCGTCGGCCAGAAGCCTCGCCACGTCGTCGCCGCCGCGCGACGCCGTGGCCACCAGGACCGGAATGGCGGAGCGTTCCGGATCCGCCTTCAGGCGGCGGACCACCGCGGAACCGTCCATCCCCGGAAGGTGGGAATCGCAGACGATGAGATCCACCGGCTGGTCGGCGGGCTGGCCGGTCGCCGCCTCCAGGCCGGCGATTCCGTCGGCGGCCCGCACGGTCTGATGGCCGGCCGCACGCAGCAGATAGGTCATCAGCTCCATGTTGTCCGGATTGTCGTCAATCACCAGGATGCGCGCCATGATCGCCCCCAAACGGTAGAACGAGACTGAAAACGCTGCCCCGCCCCAGGGCGCTGTCGCACAGCACGCGGCCATCGACCAGGCCGGCCAGCCGCCGCGCCTGATAGAGGCCGAGCCCCGGCCCGCGCCGGGTGCGCGGCGCGGTCGACACCAGCTGCGTGAAAGGCTGGAACAGCTTGCCCTGATCCTCGGCGGACAGGCCGGGGCCGGTGTCGGCGATGCGGATGGCGACCTCGCGCTGCCCGGCGGCGGGCCGCTCGCAGGCCAGCGAGATCCCGCCGCGCTCGGTGTGGAGAACCGCGTTGGCGACCAGACGGCTCAGGATCATCTCGAGGATCCGGGGGTCGGTCCGCAGCACCACCTCGCCGTCCGGGATCGCGGTTTCGAAGGTCAGCCCCTTGGAGCGGGCCGCGTCCCGCCATTCCCGCGCCACCTCCTGCACCACCGCCCGGCAGGACACCCGGCACAGCCGCGGCTCGATGGTGCCGGTCTCGATGCGCAGGGCGTCCGGCAGGCCGTTGATCTGGGTCAGAAGCTCCTGGGCGCAGGTCTCGATGATGCCGATCTGCCGCTCCTGGTCGGCGGTCAGCGGGCCCGGCAGCCGCATCAGCAGGGTGGCGGCGAAGCCGGTGATGCCGCCGACCGGCGTGCGGATGTCGTGCAGCAGGCGGCCGAGGAAACGGTCCTTGGCCTGATTCAGCGCGTCGAACACCTTCACCCTGGTGCGCAGCGCCTGGATCGTCTCCTGGGCGGCGGCGATGTCGAACGGGGCGGCGGCGATCAGAAAGCCCGACGCCTCGCCGGCCTCGCCGCGCGTCGGCGTGACCAGCGCCGGGCGCAGGAGGGTGCTTCCGTCCTTGTGGCGGAAGGCGGCCATGCCCTGGCAGAAACCGTCCCGCAGCGCCCGCTCCATCATGAGGCGCAGCGGCTCCGCCCCGGTATCCGCCCCCTCCGCCCCGGAGGGGAGCAGCAGCGACAGCGGCCGCCCCTGGATCTCCCGCGCCTCGTAGCCGCAGAGGCGTCGCGCGGCATCGGACCATGACCGCAGCGTTTCATTCCTGTCACACGCAATAATCGCATGCGTGTGTAGGTCCTGCGGTTGATCAACGCCCGAATCGAGTCCGGCAGCGGTTTCAGGACAACCCGCTTTCGCCCTGACATTGGTCATACTTTATCCCCGACAAAACGCCTAACGAGACATCTTATGACATATGCGATGCGGAAAGGGCTGCAACGAGACAACGGTACGATGAGCAAAGCATGATTCACAATCTATATTTAACGTTTACCTGATAGCCTGCCATAGGGATAATAGGCCGTCGCGCAATTTTAATTCCCTCAGAAATAACGAGGGCATTGCCGCATGGCCGCACTTTCGCCCGAAACGGTTCAAAGCCTTCTGATCGGTACCGGCGAAACGCTGTGCGCGGTGCCACTCATGAGTGTCGTGGAAACAATGAGGCCCATGGCAATCGAGCGGTTGCAAGGCTGTCCCGACTTCGTTGCGGGGCTGTCGGTCATTCGCGGCGTCCCGACCCCGGTGGTGGTGCTGTCGGCCCTGCTCGGCCTTCCCGGCGGAACCATGGCCGCCCCTTCCATGGCGGCCGGGGACGTGCGGCGCTTCGTCACGCTGCGGACCGGGGGGCAGGACGACCAAGGCAGCGTCGCCCTGGCGGTCGATCGCGTGATCGGCGTCCGGCGGCTGGAGGCGCGCAGCCTGACGACGGCGCCGCCGCTGCTCGCCGGCATGCCCATGGACGTGGTGGGACGGCTGGGCACCCTCGACGGCGCGCTGCTGATGGTGCTGGAGGCCACCCGCCTGCTTCCGGCCACCCTCCTCCGGACTCCTGCCGCCCTACCCGCGAGCGGCATGCCGGAGCCCCGCGCCACGGACGTCCTTCCCTCATGACGGCTCCCCGACGCACCGGAATGATCGAGACCGGCGCACCCGACAGCGGCGCCCCCGACAGCTCCGGACGCGACTCCGACGCGGCGGAGCGCCTGCGGGACATCCTGGCGCGCCGCCTGGGGATGGCGTTCGCCGACGAACGCCGCGACCAGTTCGCCGACCTGCTGTCGACGCGGCCCTGGGCGGCCGGCTGCCCGGACGCCGGGGCCTACCTCGCCCTGCTCGAGCGGGCGCCGCCAGACCACCCGGAGCTGCGGGCGCTGGCCGAGCGGCTGACGGTCAACGAAACCTATTTCTTCCGCCACATCGACCAGATCACCGCCTTCAGCGAGGTGGCGCTGACCGAGCGCGCCCGATCCTCCGCCGGCTCCCGGCGGCTCCGCATCCTGTCGGCCGGCTGCTCCAGCGGAGAGGAGCCCTACAGCCTGGCCATGGCGGCGCGGGTCCACCCCCTCCTCGCCGGGGGGGATTGGGACATCGCGGTCACCGGACTCGACATCGACGCCGCACAGATCGCACGGGCGCGGCACGGCGTCTATTCCGAATGGGCGCTGCGGGCGACGCCGGAGGACCAGCGCGCCCGGCATTTCCGGAACGTCGGCCGCGCCCTCCATCTCGACCCGAGGATCAGGGCGATGGTCGCCTTCGAAACCCGCAACCTGATGGACGAGGATCCGGCCTTTTGGGCGGAGCACCGCTTCGACATCATCTTCTGCCGAAACGTCCTGATGTATTTCACGGTCCCGGCCATGCGCGCGGTGGTCGGCCGGCTGGCGCGCTCGCTGGCTCCCGGCGGCTTCCTGTTCCTCGGCGCGGCGGAAACCCTGCGTGGAATCAGCGAGGATTTCGATCTCTGCCACACGCACGACAGCTTCTACTACCGCCGCCCGGCCGCGCCGGGAGGGACGGAAGGCGTCCGCCCCCCCGACCTTCCGCTTCCGCCGGCCGTGGCGGGGCCTCCCCCGTGCGAGCCGGCTCCCTCCTGGCCGGACGAGATCGCCAAGGCGGCGGACCGCATCACCGCCCTGCTGGCGGCCCTCCCCCCCGCTCCCCGTGAAGCGGAGCGGCCGGAACGGTCCGCCCCCTCCCCGGCAGGCGTCGCGACCGCCGACGCCCTCCCCGCCCGGCCCGCCGCCCCGCGGCAGCTCGAAGCCGTCCGCAGCCTGCTGCACCAGGAGCGCCATCACGACGCCGTGCGGGCCCTGGACGCCCTGCCGCCCGACGTCCGCGACCATCCCGACGCCCAGCTCCTGCTGGCGGTGGCGCTGACCCAGCGCAGCGCGGTCCGGCTGGCCGGCGAGGTCTGCCGCCGGCTGCTGGCGCGGGACGGACGCAACGCCGGAGCCCACTATTTGATCGCGCTCTGCGCCGACCATGACGGCGACCCCGCCGCGGCCTGGGAGCATGCCCGGACCGCCGCCTACCTCGACCCCGGCTTCGCGATGCCGCATGTCCACATGGGCCGGCTGGCGCGGGCCGGCCGGCGCCCCGATGCGGCGCGGCGCGCCTTCCGCCAGGCCATCACCCTGCTGGAGTGCGAGGATGCGTCCCGCATCCTGCTGTTCGGCGGCGGCTTCAACCGCGAAACGCTGCTGCGGCTGTGCCGCGCCGAACTCCTCGCCACGGGGAGGCCGGCATGAGCGGCGACCGCCCTTCCGATTCCGGCCACCCCGATTCCGAGACGGCCGCCGCCCGCTCCGCCCTCCGCGCGATGCGCGACGCCTTCGACCGCTCCTTCGCCCTGCCCCGGCAAAGCCCGGCCGCGCAAACCGAGGAATTCGCCGCCATACGCCTCGGCGCGGAGCCCTACGCGCTCGCCCTCCGCGACCTCGCGCGCCTGGAGGCGGCGCGGCCGGTCGTGCCGCTGCCCGGCGGGCGGGCCGGGCTGTTGGGGGTGGCCGGCATCGGCGGCCGGCTGGTTCCGGTCTTCGGGCTGGCGGCGCTGCTCGGGCTGGAGAGGACGCCGGACGCGCCGCGCTGGTTCGCCCTCGCCGGCCGCGACGACGGGCGGGAGGAGCCGCTCGCCTTCGCCTTCGACCGCTTCGACGGGCATGTGGCGGTTGCCCGCGAGGCGCTGGACGAGGCCGGTTCCGCCGGGCCGCGCCCCCATGTCCGGCAGGTGCTGCGGCGGGACGGGGAGCCGCCGCGGCTGGTCATCGACCTTCCCCGGCTGGCCGCGGCCCTGCGCGCGACGGCCCAGGACACCCGCAAGGCCTGAAGAAGGGATGCCGCAGATGGAACGCACCTGGAGCTTTGGACGGAAGATCGGGCTCGGCTTCGCCGGCATGGTGATGGTCACGGTGCTGACCAGCCTCGCCACCGCCGTCACCCTGACGGCGGTCCTCGACAAGGCGGAACAGACCCTGTCGGTGCACGCGCGGCTGGTCATGCTGGCCAAGGACATGGATTCGGCGACGGAGAAGACGACCTCGGCCGTGCGCGGCTATCTGCTGGTTCCCGACGAGGCGACGCTGGCCTTCGTCTCCGCCTCCCGCAAGGAGTTCCTCGACCTGCTGCCCCCGATGCAGAGCCTGATCTCCGGACGGGCCGACGAGGAGGCGTTCACCACGATCGTCCGCCGGGAGGCCGACTATTGGAGCGAGGTCCAGCGTTTCGTGCAGCTGCGCCAGTCGGGCGTCCCGCTCGACAGCGTCGCGTCCAGCTTCCAGAGCGACCTGCGCCCGAAGGCCCGCGACACCCGCAACGCGATCGACGCCTTCACCCAGCGGCAGGAGACGCTGCTCGACGCCAACTGGCGGGACACCGTGGCCTGGTCGCGCTCCGCGACGCTGCTGGCGACCGCCCTCGGCGCGCTGGCGATCCTGGCCGGCTCGGCCCTGGCCTTCGGCCTGACGCGGACGCTGAAGCGCCAGATCGGATCGGCCGTCCAGCACATCCGCAGTTCCTCCACCGAGTTGCAGAGCGCCGCCAGCCAGCAGGCCAGCGGCTCGCGCGAGCAGGCGACGGCGATGAACGAGATCACCGTCACCGTCCAGGAGCTGCTGGCCACCTCCAAGCAGATCGCCGAGAGCGCCCAGCGGGTCGCCCGCATCGCCGAGGAAACCGCGGTCAACGCCAACAACGGCAACCAGACGGTGGAGCAGGCCCAGGAGGCGATCGGCGGCATCAAGCGGCAGGTCGACCTCATCGTCTCCCACATGCTCGACCTCGGGCGGAAGTCGCAGCAGATCGGCGGCATCCTCGACATCATCAACGAGCTGGCCGAGCAGACCAACATCCTCGCCATCAACGCCACCATCGAGGCGGCCGGGGCCGGCGAATCCGGGCGCCGCTTCGGCACCGTCGCCGACGAGATCCGCAAGTTGGCCGACCGCGTCGGCAACTCGACCAAGGAGATCCGCGGCCTGATCGAGGAGGTGCGCGCCGCCGTCCACACCACCATCATGGCGACCGAGAACGGCGTCAAGACGGTGGAGACCGGCACCCGGCAGTTCGGCGAGCTGGCCTCCGGCTTCCGCCGCATCGTCTCGATGGTCGGCACCACGACGGAGGCGGCGCGGGAGATCGGGCTCAGCACCAAGCAGCAGTCCACCGCCGTCGAGCAGGTCAACATCGCCACGGCGAACGTCGCCCAGGCCACCAAGGAGGCCGAGACGAGCGCCCTCCAGACCGTCCAGACCGCCTCCGACCTCGCCCGCCTGTCGCAGACGCTGCTCCAGCTCGTCCAGACCCAGGCCAAGGGGTGAACGGAGGATGCCGCAGGACCCCTATCGGTTCTTCCGCATCGAGGCCCGCGAGCTGATCGACGGGCTGGACCAGGGCATCCTCGCCCTGGAGCAGGGCGTCCCGGCGCGCCAGCCGGTCGGCGTCATGCTGCGCCTCGCCCACACCCTGAAGGGCGCGGCGCGGGTGGTCCGGCAGACCGACATCGCCGACACCGCCCACCGGGTCGAGGATCTGCTGGTTCCCTTCCGCGAGAGCGAGGCCCAGGTCCAGCCCGACGATTGCGCCGCGCTGCGCGCGCTGGTCCAGGCGATGACCGCGCGGCTGCGGGCGATCGACGACCCGGCCGCGGCCATCCCGCCAGCCCCCCCCACCGGACCATCGGCGCCCCGGCCATCGCCCGCCGCCCGCCCCTCCCCCCCGGCGCCGGGTACAGGGGCCGGGCCGGGGACGGAGCCGGGGACGGGAGGGGAAACGGGGACGGGGGAGCCGCTGCGCACGCTGCGGATCGGCATCGACGATCTCGACGGCATCCTGGGCGGCGTCGCCCAGGCCGGCGTTTCGCTGGAGACGCTCGGGCGGAGCGCCGCGGCGATCAGGGAGAGCCTGGCCCTGGCGGACAGCCTGGCCGCCGCCCTGGCGCCGGACCGGGACGGCGACGGGCGCGGGCCGGACTCCTCGACGGCGCGGGTGCGGGCGCTCGCCGGGCGGCTGAGGGACGCCCTGAGGGGGCTGCGCGACGATCTCGGGCAGGCGGTCGAGCGGACCTCCCGCGACCTCGGGCGGGCGACCGACGCCGTCCGCCGGCTGCGCCTGATCCCGGCGGCGACCATCGTCCCGGCGCTGGAACGCACCGTGCAGGACGCGGCCGAACAGCTCGGCAAGCCGGTCCGCTTCACCGCCGGCGGCGGCGAGGTTCTGGTGGACGCCGACGTGCTCGACGGGGTGCGCGACGCGCTGGTGCAGGTCGTCCGCAACGCCGTCGCCCACGGGCTGGAAAGCGCGCAGGACCGGGCGGCGGCCGGCAAGCCGGCGGCCGGGCTGGTGGAGCTGCGGATCGAGCGGCGCGGCCACCGGGTCGTCTTCCGCTGCCGCGACGACGGCCGCGGCCTCGACCTCGCGGCCATCCGGGCGGCGGCGCTGCGGCGCGACCCGTCGCGGCCGGTCGAGACGGTCGCCGCCATGACCCTGGACGAGGCGGTGACGCTGGTCTTCCGCGGCGGCCTGTCCACGGCGCGCAGCGTGACCGCCCTGGCCGGGCGCGGCGTCGGGCTCGACCTCGTCCACGACACCGTCCAGCGTCTCAAGGGCGGGCTGACCGCCAGCACCGAGGCCGGGCGCGGAACCGTGGTGGAGATCGGCGTTCCCGTCTCGCTGGCGTCGCTGACGGTGCTCCAGGTCGCCGCCGGCCCCTTCACCGTCTCCATCCCGCTCGACGCGGTGCGCCGCGCCGCGAAGGGAATCGCCGGGGACACGGCGTCGCCGCTGCCGGGCAACGCCCTGCTGATCGACGGCGAGGCGCTTCCCTGCCTGCATCTGCCGACGCTGCTGTGGCCGGACGGCGGGGCCCCGTCACCGGACGCCGCCTTCCCCGACGCCCCCTTTCCGGACGCTGCCTTTCCGGACGCTCCAGCGGCTGCGCCGACCCTGCTGGTGGTCGAGGCGCACGGCGCGCGGGCGGCGGTCGGCGTCGACCGGCTGCTCGGCGCCGGCACCGTCGTCATGCGGCGGCTGCCGGCGGCCTGCGGCAGCGTTCCCTGGGTCGCCGGCGCCTCCCTCGACGCCGACGGCACCCCCCGCCTCGTCCTCGACCCCGCCGGGCTGGTGGCGATGGCCCGCGACGGCCGGGGCGTCCCGCCACCGGCCAGGCCGACGGAACGCCGCCGGCTGCTGGTGGTCGACGATTCGCTGACGACCCGCATGCTCGAACGCAGCATCCTGGAAACCGCCGGCTACGACGTCGACCTCGCCAGCTCCGGCGAGGAGGGGCTCGACAAGGCGCGGGCGGGCGGGCACGCCCTGTACGTCGTCGACGTCGAGATGCCGGGCATCGACGGCTACGAGTTCATCCGCCGCATCCGCCGCGATCCGGCCCTGTGCCATGTCCCGGCCATCATGGTCACCTCGCTGTCCTCGGACCGGGACCGCCGGACGGCGGAGGAGGCGGGCGCGCAGGACTACATCGTCAAGAGCGAGTTCGACGAGGGCCGCCTGCTGCTGCGCATCCGCCAGCTGATCGGCGCTCCGGCGGGCGACCGTCCAATCTCCGGCCAGCCGGCCGGCAACCGGCCGAACGGGCCACAGGTGGAACAGGCATGGCAAAGCTCCGCACCCTGATCGTCGAAGATTCCCTGACCGTCCGGCGCCACCTCGCCGAGGTGCTGGCCGCCGACCCCGACATCGAGGTCGTCGGCGAGGCCGGCGACGGCCGGGAGGCGATCGACCTCTGCCTGGAGCTGCGCCCCGACGTGATCACGCTCGACATCGTGCTGCCGACCATGAGCGGGCTGGCGGTGACCGAATACGTCATGGCCTACCGCCCGACGCCGATCCTGATCGTCTCATCCTCCAGCAACCGCGGCGACCTGTTCAAGACCTACGACGCGCTGGCGGCCGGCGCGGTCGACGTGCTGGAGAAGCCGACCGGCGACGCGTTCGACGGGGTGTGGGAGCGCGGCTTCCTCGCCGCCGTCAAGCTGGTGTCCCGCATCAAGGTCATCACCCACCCGCGCCTGCGGCTGGGGTTGGGCCAGCTCCCGCCCGCGGCCGCCCCGGCGGCCCCGCCGGCGCCGCCCGAGCCGGTCCGGCCCTCGCTGGTCGTCGTCGGCGCCTCGACCGGCGGGCCGGCGGCCATCCTGGAGATGCTGCGCAACCTGCCGGCGGACTTCCCGCTGCCGATCCTGATCGTCATCCACATCGGCGAGCTGTTCGCCGCCGCCTTCGCCGAATGGCTGAACTCCCACTCGCCGATCCACGTCCGCTACGCCGAGAACGGCGAGCTCCTGCCCGGCCGCGGCCAGCCGGTGGTGCTGATCGCTCCGCCGGGCCGCCATCTGGTGGTCGACCACGGCCGGCTGCGCCTGACCGCCGACGCCGAGCGCCATTCCTGCCGCCCGTCGGTGGATGTGCTGTTCGAATCGGTGGCGCGCGAGATGGGGTCCCGCACCGTCGCCTGCCTGCTGACCGGCATGGGACGGGACGGCGCCCGCGGCATGCAGGCCATCCACGAGGCCGGCGGCGCCACGCTGGCCCAGGACGAGGCGACCTCGGTGATCTTCGGAATGCCGCAGGAGGCCCAGCGGCTGGGCGCGGTGGACCGCATGCTGCCGCTCGACGCCTTCGCCCCGGCCTTACGCGACTTCGCCGGACTGTCACCGCCACCGGGGGCGTGGCGATGACCGGCCCCGTCCTCATCGTCGACGACAGCCTGACGGTCCGGATGGACCTCCAGGAGGCGCTGGAGGCGGCCGGATTGACCTGCGTGGCCCGCGCCACGATCGAAAGCGCGCGGGCGGCCATCGCCACCGGGGCGTTCGTCGCCGTCCTGCTCGACGTGCTGCTGCCCGACGGCGACGGGATCGAGCTGCTGCGGGAACTGCGCGCCGACCCGGCGACCGCCGACCTGCCGGTGCTGATGCTGTCCACCGAGGCCGAGGTCAGCGACCGGGTGCGCGGCATGCGGACCGGCGCCGACGACTATGTCGGCAAGCCCTACGACCGCGGCTACGTGGTCTCGCGCGTCGAGGAGCTGCTGCGCCGGCGGCGCTCGGCGGCGGCGGACGCCCGCCCGCTGGTCCTGGTCATCGACGACAGCGCCACCTTCCGCGAGCATTTCCGCCAGACGCTGAGGGGGGCGGGCTACCGCGTGCTGCTCGCCCCGACGGGCGAGGACGGCCTGCGCTCGGTCGCCGCCGCGCGGCCCGACGCGGTGGTGGTCGACGCCCATCTGCCGGACATCGACGGCATGGCGGTGATCCGCCGGCTGAAGCTGGACGCGGCGTTGCGGCGCACCCCCTGCCTGCTGCTGACCGCCGCCGACGCCGCCCATTTCGAGGTGGTGGCGCTGGAGGCCGGCGCCGACATGTTCCTCAACAAGGGCGAGCCGGTCGCGGTCATCCTGTCGCGGCTGGAGGCGATGCTGCGCGGGGTCGGCCCCGCCGCCACCGCCGGACCGGAGCTGAGCAGCCTGTTCGGGCCGAAACGGGTGCTGGCGGTGGACGACAGCCCGAGCTATCTCCAGGAGCTTGGCGCCCGCATCCGCCAGAACGGCTACGAGGTGATCCTCGCCTCCTCCGGCGAGGAGGCGTTGACCCTGCTGGCGGCCCAGCACGTCGACTGCGTCCTGCTCGACCTGATCATGCCGGGGATGTCGGGGCAGGACACTTGCCGCCGCATCAAGAACACGCTGGCGTGGCGCGACATCCCGCTGATCATGCTGACCGCCTGCGAGGACAGCGACACCATGGTGTCCGCCTTCAACGCCGGGGCCGACGACTACATCGTCAAGTCGAGCGACTTCGAGCTGGTCCACGCCCGGCTGCGCGCGCAGATCCGCCGGAAATACTTCGAGGACGAGAACCGCCGCGTCCGCGAGGAACTGGCGGAGAAGGCGCGCGAGGCGGTGGAGGCGCGCGCCGCCCAGCGGCTCGCCCAGACGCGGGCGGCGCTGTCGGCCGAGTTGGAGCGCGCCAACAAGGAGCTGGAGGCCTTCAGCTATTCGGTGTCGCACGATCTCCAGGCGCCGCTGCGCACCATCACGGCCTTCGGCGACATCCTGGCGCGCGACCACGCGGCGACGCTGGACGCCGACGGCGCCTATCTGCTCGGCGCCATCCGGGGGGCGGCCGGGCGGATGGGGCAGCTCATCGAGGATCTGCTGCGGCTCGCCAAGGTCAGCCGGGGCGAGATCGGCCGCGAGCCGGTCGATCTCAGCGCGCTGGTCGCCGAGATCGCCGCCGGGCTGCGGGAACGGGACGCCGGGCGCGAGGTCGTCTTCGACATCCAGGAGGGGGTGACGGCGGCCTGCGACCGGCAGCTCATGCGGGCGGCGCTGGAGAACCTGATCGGCAACGCGTGGAAATACTCGTCGCGCAAGCCGCGGGCGACCATCGCCTTCTCCGCCTCCGGGCCTGGGGAAGACGGAGAAGCCACCATCTACACGGTCCGGGACGACGGCGCCGGCTTCGACCCCACGCAGGTCGACCGCATCTTCGCCCCCTTCCAGCGGCTGCACTCGGCCACCGAGTTCGAGGGGACCGGCGTCGGCCTCGCCACCACCCAGCGCATCATCCACCGCCACGGCGGGCGCATCTGGGCCGAGGGCGCCGTCGGCGAGGGGGCGGCCTTCCACTTCACCCTGCGCTCGCCGCTGGGAGCGGAGGCATCCGAGGCGCCGGCCGAGACACCCGCCGCCTGAGATTGCCGAAGCCGGGCGGCGGACCTATCCTGCACCCGACGGAATTTCCCCAGGAACAAGGATCGACGCCATGTACATCGCGATGAACCGCTTCAAGGTCCGGCACGGGGCGGAAAGCGACTTCGAGGCCGTCTGGCTGAACCGCGAGGTGCATCTGCACAAGGTGCCGGGCTTCGTCGAGTTCCACATGCTGCGCGGCCCGAACCGGGAGGATCACCGGCTCTACTCCTCGCACACGGTCTGGGAATCGGAGCAGAGCTTCCTCGACTGGACGCGGTCGGAGGCGTTCCGCAGCGCCCATGGCGGCGCCGGCTCCTCCAAGCCGCTCTACCTCAGCCACCCGGAGTTCGAGGGCTTCGAGGTCATCCAGACCGTCCCCCGCAATCCGGCGGCGTGACGGCGGCCAAATGAAAAAAGGGGAGCGACGGCGTCACCGTCGCTCCCCTTTCCACATCCCGGTTTCCGCCCTTCAGGTCAGCTCGAAGCGGTACCCGTCCGGCCCCGCCCCGCCCGCCAGCCGCTCGACGACGCCGAAGGCGGGGAAGTCGAGATGCATGCCGGCGACCAGCAGGCGGTCGGCGGCGGCGCGGTCGAACAGGCGGCGGCGGGTCGCCTCCGCGCTGTCGCGGTCGATGTCGAAGATCATCCCCGCTTCCGGCCGGGCGAACTGGATGCCCGGCAGATGGACGATGTCGCCCCAGATCAGCAGCTGCTCGCCGCCGGATTCCACCAGCCAGCCGCAATGGCCGGGCGTGTGGCCGGGCTCCGCCACCAGATGGAGGCCGGGCAGCACCTCGCCCTCGACCGCGAACTCAAGCCGGTCGCGGTGGAGGTCGAGGACCGCGCGCGCCGTCGTCACCGCCGCCACCGCGCGCGGCGGGGCCGCCGCGACCAGCGCGTCGTCGCGCCAGAAGGCCGGCTCCGCCTCGTGCATGACCAGCGTCGCGTTGGGGAAGCGGCTTTGCTTGTCGGCGGTCAGCAGGCCGTTGGCGTGGTCGCCGTGCAGGTGGGTCAGCAGCACGGTGCCGACCGCCTCGGGCCTGACGCCGAGCGCCGCCAGATGCCCCTCGATCCGGCCGAGATCCGGGCCGTAGCTCTCGCCGCAGCCGGTGTCGACCAGGATCGCCGCGTCGCCGCGCTCGATCAGGAAGGCGTTGACGTTGATCAGCGGCGGCTCCGACCGCCCGGCGGACAGCTCCTGCCGTCGGGCGTCGTCGGCGTCGATGCCGGCGACCAGACCGAAGTTGCCCCGGATCAGCCCGTCGCTGAGCGCGGTGACCCGGAACTCCCCGACGCGGACCGAATGGCGGCCGCTGTTCAACGCGCTGGTGGTCATGGAATGAAGCCGGTCGACAGGATCGGGAACAGGGTGACGATGATCAGGCCGACGATCATGGCGAGGATGTAGGCCACCATCGGCTTCATGCCCTCGTCCGGGTTGATCTTGGCGATCGCCGCCGCCGCGTAGTAGCCGACGCCGAAGGGCGGGGCGAACAGGCCGATGCCCATGGCGATGACGACGACCATCGCGTAATGCACCTCGTGGATGCCGAGCTGCTTGGCGATGGGGAACATCAGCGGTCCGAACAGCACGATGGCGGGGATGCCCTCCAGCAGGCTGCCGAGGATGACGAAGGCGATCAGCGAGATGCCGAGGAAGGTGGTGGCGCCGCCGGGCAGCGAGCCCATGAAGTTGGCGAGGCTGGTCGAGAAGCCCGACTGGGTCAGCGCCCAGCCCATCGCCGTCGCCCCGCCGATGATCAGCAGGATGGCGCCCGACAGCGACGCGGTGTCGGCCAGCATCGGCCCGATCCGCCGCCAGTCGAACTTGCGGTAGACGAGGAGGCCGACGACGACGGCGTAGACGATGCCGAGCGTCGAGACTTCGGTCGCGGTCGCCACGCCCTCGATGACGGCGGCGCGGATCAGGAAGGGCAGGATGATGGCCGGCAGCGCGATCAGCAGCGAGCGGCCGATCTCCGGCAGCCCGACCTTCGGGGCGGTGATGCCCGTCAGGCCGCGATGGCGGTACCAGATGACGAAGCAGAGGCAGATGCCGAGCACCAGCGCCGGCACGAGGCCGCCGGCGAACAGCGCCGCGATCGAGATGCCGGTGACCGAGCCGACGGTGATCAGCACCAGCGAGGGCGGGATCGTCTCGGTCTGGGCGCCGGTGGCCGACAGCAGGGCCAGCAGGTCGCCGCGCTTGGAGCCGCGCTTCTCCATCTCCGGCACCAGCACCGGGGCGATGGCGGCCATGTCGGCGGCCTTCGAGCCGGAAATGCCCGAGACGAGGTACATGGCGCCGACCAGCACGTAGGACAGGCCGCCGCGCACATGCCCCAGCAGGTTGCCGAGGAAGCGCACCATGGCGAAGCCCATGCCGGTCATGTCGATCAGCACGCCGAGGAAGACGAACAGCGGCACCGCCAGCAGGATCAGGTGGCTCATGCCCTCGTCCATGCGGCTGACGACGATGGTCAGCGGCATCGAGGTGGTCAGCGCCAGATAGCCGAAGGTGGCGAGCGCGAAGCAGAAGGCGATCGGCACGCCGGCCAGCACGGTGGCGCCGACGAAGATCACGAAGAAGACGACGAGGTTCAGGTTGCCCAGCGTCTTCAGCGCCGGCTGCGCCATGTAGGCGGCGGCGCAGACGGCGACCACCGCGGCGGCGGCCAGCGCGGTGCGCTTCCAATCGGGCTGGCGCAGCAGGCGGGAAACCGCGACGACGACCATCAGCCCGACGCCGACCGGCAGGGCCGCGGCGCGCCAGACGTTGGGGATCTCCAGCGCCGGGGTGGTGATGTAGATCTCGTCGGCGGCGTATTCGTAGGCGGGGTGGAAGATCAGCGCCAGGAAGGCCAGCGCCGCCACCAGCCCGACCGCCTCGCAGAGGGCGCGGGCGCCCGGCGAGACGGCGTTGACGATGGCGGTCATGCGCATGTGCTCGCCACGGCGCAACGCCACCACCGAGCCGAGCATGGCCAGCCACAGGAACAGGATGGAGGCCAGCTCGTCCGACCACACCAGCGGGGCGTGGAAGACATAGCGGGACACGACGCCGGCCAGCAGGATCACCACTTCGGCAAGCACGAGAAGGCCGGCGGCGGTCTCGACGACCCGGCCCAGTCCCGCTTCGAGGAGGGTGAGAATCCGCGGCAGGCCCGTCGTCTCGGCGAGAGCGAGACCGGGCGGCGCCTTGGACGAGGATGTCATCATGGTCAGTTCCCCGGTTCGGGAGAGGGCGGGAGCGGCGTCCCCAAGGGGGCGCCGCTCGCGTCGTCGGTCAACGACCCAGAGGGTCGGCAGTCAGCGACCCAGAGGGTCGTCGGTCAGCAACCCAGAGGGTCGTCGGTCAGCTAAGAGCGCCTAACAGAACCTTGAGTCGTCTCTCGACTCGTCATCCCCGCCTTCGCGGGGATGACGGTTCCATTGGGCACCGATGGCGAAAACGGAATTCTGTTCGGCGCTCTAAGGACCGTGCGGATCAGCTCAGCGGGCCGGTGTACTTCTCCAGCACCGACCAGGCCTCGTCGCCGAACTTCTGCTTCCACTCGGCGAAGTAGCCGGCCTCCTGGAGCTTCTTGCGGAAGGGCGCGATGTCGATGTCGTTGAAGGTCAGGCCCTTGGCGGTGAGCTGTTCGCGCAGGCTGGCCGACTGACTGGCCATGTCGGCGCGCTGGTCGAGCGCCGCGGCGTCGAAATGCTTGGTGACGATGGCCTGGAGGTCGGCCGGCAGCGACGAGAAGACGCGGCGGTTGGCCAGCACCCAGTAGCCGTCCCACATGTGGTTGGTCATCGAGCAGAACTTCTGCACCTCGTAGAGACGGTTGGTCTCCAGCACGACCAGCGGGTTCTCCTGGCCGCTGACCAGGTTGGTCTGCAACGCGGTGTAGAGCTCCGCGAAGTTGATCGCCGTCGGGGCGGCGCCGAAGCCCTTGAACAGCGACACCCACATCGGGCTGGCCGGCACGCGGATCTTCAGCCCGTCGAGGTCGGCCGGGGTGACGATCGGCTTGGTGCTGGTGGTGACCTGACGGTAGCCGCTGGTCCAGATGCGCGGCATGGCGATCAGCCCGACCTTCTCCATCTGCTTGCGCAGATAGGCGCCGAGGTCGCCGTCGAGCGCGCCCAGCGCCGCGTCGGTGTCCTTGAAGGCGAAGCCGATGCCCGGCAGCGCCGTCGCCGGCACCAGCGGGGCGACGAGCTGGGTCGAGTAGATGAACATCTCCAGCGCGCCGGAGCGCAGCTGGCTCAGCATGTCCGGGCCGCTGCCGAGCTGGTTGTTCGGGAACAGCTTGATCTCGACGCGGCCGTTGGTCTCCTTGAAGATCCGGTCGGCCGCTTCCTGGGCGCGGACGTTGCAGGGGTGGCTCGCCGGGATGTCGCTGGCGATCTTGAAGGTGTATTCGGCGGCGGCGCGGGCCGGGCGCGACAGAATGGTGACGGCACCGGCGACGGCGGCCGACTGCATCAGGGCGCGACGGGAAAGGTTGATCATCGGGGGTTCCTCCTGTTTTTCTCGCTGATTTTGATCGGCTCGGGTGTCGCTCAGAGCGCCGGCAGATCGGCGCCGAGGAAACCCTCGTCGTCGAGCGCCAGGACCAGCCCGGTCAGCGCCGCGACGTAGCTGTAGTGGCGCAGGCCCATGCACAGGCCGGTCGCCGTGTGGGTGAAGCTCGACCGGATCGAGCCGCCGCCAAGGCCGCGCGAGGCGCCGGCGCCGGCCGAGATGTTGGCGAAATGCACCTCGACGGTCGGACGGCCGGTGTCCTCCAGCGCGTGGCGCACGCCCTCGCCCACCGTGGTCAGCCCCGCCGGGTTGATGATGTAGCCGTCGACCCGGTCGGCCGAGGCGTGGATGAACTCCAGGATGTCGCCCTGGTGGTTCGACGAGAAGTTCTCCACGTCCACGCCGATGCGGGCGCCGAAGTCGCGGACGTAGGCCTTCAGCTCGTCGAGCGAGCCGATGGCGCCGTAGACCTTCTTGCTGCGGGCGCCCAGGTTGGACATGTTCGGGCCGTCGATGACGGCGATGCGGTGGCGCCGCGCGCTGCGGCGGCCGATCACGGAAGCGTCGAGGGCGGCGCTGGGGGCGGTCATGTTGGCCATCCTTCCACGGATCAGTTGTAGCGGAGGCCGGCGTCGACGTTCAGCGTCTGGCCGGTGATGTACTTGGCGGCGTCGGAGGCGAGGAACATGGTCGCGCCGATCATGTCGCTCGGGTCGCCCTTGCGCTTGAGCGCCTGGGCCGAGATGATCGCGTCCCACTGCTCGGGCTTGATGGTGTCGCGCGGAACCTCGGTGACGATGCCGTGCGGGCTGATGGCGTTGACGGTGATGTCGTCCTCGCCCAGCTCGGTGGCCAGCGCGCGGGTCAGCGCCACGACGGCGCCCTTGGAGGCGACGTAGTGGGCGTAGTGCTTGCGGCCGGTGACGACGACGCTGGAGGAGATGTTGACGATGCGGCCGTAGCCGCCCTGGCGCATCGGCCCGGCGACCGCCTGGCAGCACAGGAACACGCCGCGCGCGTTCACCGCCATCACGCGGTCCCACTCGTCGGCGTCGATCTCCTCGAACGGCTTCATCTTCAGCGTGGAGAAGATGGCGGCGTTGTTGATCAGCACGTCGATGCGGCCGAAGGCGGCCAGCGTCCGCTCGACCATGGCGGCGACGCTGGTCTTCTCGGCGACGTCCACCGTGACGGCGATGGCGCGGCCGCCGGCCGTGGTGATCTCGGCGGCGACGCTCTCGGCCTGCTTGCCGTTCAGGTCGGCGACGACGACGGCGCCGCCGGCGGCGGCGAAGGCTTGGGCGTAGGCGCGGCCGATGCCCTGGCCGGCGCCGGTGATGATGACGGTCTTACCGTTGAAGTCCATAACACGCTCCTTGGGGATTCCGGACCGGCGGCCGGTTGGATCGGCTTGCGCCATGATTATCCGAGTATGCAATCAGGGTTGAGTCACGGGGCGCGGCGGAACGCGCAGGGCGGCCATGCCGCCGTCGATGGTGAGGCAGGTGCCGACGCTGCCATTGGCGCCGGGGCGCAGCAGGAAGACGACGGCCAGCGCCACCTCCAGCGGATCGACCATCAGGCCGCTCGGCTGGCGCGCCGCGAACTCGGCGCGCTTGGCGGCGGGATCGGGGGCGCGCGCCGCCAGCTCGGCCATGAAGGGGGTGTCGACCGTGCCGGGGGCGATGCAGTTGACGCGGATGCCCTCGGCGATCAGGTCGGCGGCCATCGCCATGGTCATCGACTGCACCGCGCCCTTGCTCGCCGAATAGAGGGCGCGCTGGCGCAGGCCGTTCATCGCCGTGCAGGACGACATGTTGACGATGGCGCCGGCGTCCGACTTGCGCAGGTGCGGCAGCGCCGCCCGCGTCGAGCGCATCTGCCCCATCACGTTGATGTCGAACAGGCGGGCCCAGTCCTCCTCGCTGCCATCCTCGATGGTGCCGACGAAGCTGACGCCGGCGTTGTTCACGAGGAAGTCGATGCGGCCGTGCCGCTCGCCGAAGCCGCCGATGGCGGCGTTCAGCGCGCCCTGGTCGCGCACGTCGGCGACCAGCGGGGTCACGCCGTCCGGCACGCCGTCGGCTGTGCGGTCGACGGCGCCGACGACGCAGCCCTGGCGCAGAAGCTCGGCGGCGACCGCCTGGCCGATGCCGGCGGCCCCGCCGGTGACGACCGCGACCCGGCCCTTCATGCTGATGGAGAAATCAAGCGACATCGCGGTTGTCCTGAACGGGGGTGCGGCGGACCAGGGTCTGGGCGTCGAACAGCTTGCGGACATCGGCGGAACCGATCCCCAGCCACTGGTCGAGCACGCTTTCGGCGTCGGCGCCGAGCACCGGCGGGTAGCGGGCGGGATCCTCCGCCAAGCCGCCCTCGTCGACGAACTTGATCGGGTTGCCGACCACGTCGATCGACGTGCCGGCGGCGTCGGTCAGCGGCAGGATCATGCCGCGGCCGTGTTCGCGCGCGTCGGACAGCGCCTCCGGCACCGTCTTGATCAGCGCGACCGGCACGCCCCTGGCGTCGAGCGGGGCGATCCAGTCGGCGGCGTCGCGGGCGAGGAAGGCCTCCTCCAGCAGCGGCCACAGGGCCTCGCGGTTGGCCAGCCGCAGCTTGGCGCTGGCGAAGCGCGGGTCGGACAGCAGCGCCGCGCGGTCGAGCCCCTGGCAGAGCCCTTCCCACATGCGCTCGGTGTTGGCGGTGACCACCAGCTCGCGGCCGTCGCGCGCCACGAAGGAGCGGTAGGTCGGGATGCTGTCGTGGCGGGCGCCCTGCGGCTGCGGAACCGTGCCGGCGACCAGCGCGTAGGTGCTCTGGTAGGACAGCATGGCGAGCTGGCAGTCGAGCATCGAGACGTCGATCACCCGGCCCTGCCCGCTGCGCTCGCGCTCGGCCAGCGCGGCGTTGATGGCGATCGTCGCGTACATGCCGGCGACCATGTCGCCCGCCGGGATGCCGAGGCGGACGGCCGGGCGGCCGGGCTCGCCGGTCAGGCTCATGACGCCGGACAGCGCCTGGACGATCATGTCGTAGGCCGGCTTGTCGCGCCACGGCCCGGTCTGGCCGAAGCCGCTGACCGAGGCCCAGATCAGGCCCGGCCGCTCGGCGCGCAGCGCCGCGATGTCGAGCCCGAGGCGGGCGGCCACGCCCGGCCGGTAGTTCTCGACCACCACGTCGGCGGTGGCGATCAGCCGCAGGACCAGGGCCAGCCCGTCGGGCTGCTTCATGTCGACGGCGAGGCTGCGCTTGCTGCGGTTGATGCCGAGGTAATAGGCGCTGTCGTCGCCGACGAAGTGCGGCGGGATGGCGCGGCTCGAATCGCCCTGCGGCGTCTCGATCTTGACGACGTCGGCGCCGAGGTCGGCGAGGATCTGCGTGCAGAAGGGGCCGGACAGGAAGGTGGTGAGATCGACGACGCGATAGCCGGCGAGGGGTTTCGCCGTGGCTTGCGGCTCGCTCATGTCGAGGCTCCAAGGGTGCGGGAAAGGTCGTGGGCGGCGCGGGCGATCTCGCCGCCGATCGCGTCGATCGACAGGCTCGCGATGCGCTGCTTGGGCGAGGTCAGGCAGAGGCAGCCGCAGACGCCGCTGGCGCCGAAGACCGGGGCGGCGACGCCGCGCGCGTCGGGCAGCTTCTCGCTCTCCGACACGGCGAAGCCGCGGGCGCGGATGGCGGCCAGCTCCGCCGCCAGCGCGTCGGCGGCGGGCACCGGCGCGCCGGTGGCCGGCGACGGCCCCTCCTTGGCGAGGATGGCGGCGATGGTCTCCTTTGGCAGATGGGCCATGATGGCCTTCCCCGAGGCGCCCCACACCAGCGACAGCGGCTTGTCGATGTCGATCTGGTAGCGCAGGCGCTGGCTGCCGTCGGCGCGGGCCGAGAAGCTCATCGCCTGCTCGGTGCGCAGGTAGAGGCCGAACAGCACCGTCTCGTCGAAGCGCTGGGCCAGCGCCTCGACGACCGGCTGGGCCATGGTGACGGGCGACACCGAGCCGACCACCTTCGCCGCGACCCGGTAGAAGGCCGGGCCGACGACGTAGGTGCGGTTGCGCGGCACCGCCTCGACATACCCTTCGTCCTTCATGAGCTGAAGCAGGCGGTGGGCGGTCGAGGGCGAGAGCTGCATGGTGTCGGAGACGTATTTGACCGTCACCTCCCCTCCCGCGTCGGCCAGGACCGACAGGAGCATCAGCGCGCGGCTGACCGTGCCGGTGCCGGCCGCCCCGCCGGTGCCGGCGGTGGCGGTGTCACCCGTCTTGGTCTGGTCGGATGCGGGAGGGGGGGCCATCACTGCACCGCCTGGAGCAGGTGGACCGTGCAGGCGCCGTGGTCGAGCCCGGCGATGCCGCCGCCGGTCACATGGGCCAGCGCGACGCGGGCGCCCTCGACCTGGCGGGCGCCGGCTTGGCCGGTGAGCTGCCAGTAGAGCTCCACCGCCTGGGCGACGCCGCTGGCGCCGACCGGGTGGCCCTTGGACAGCAGGCCGCCGCTCGGGTTGACCACGACGTCGCCGCCGTAGGTCGACTTGCCGGCGCGCAGGAAGCCGGCCGCCTCGCCGGGGGCGCAGAGGCCGAGCGCCTCGTAATAGACCAGCTCGGCGATGGTGAAGGCGTCGTGCAGTTCGACGACGTCGACGTCCTGCGGGCCGATGCCGGCCGCCTCGTAGGCGTCCCGGGCCGAATGGTAGGTGATCTCCGGCCGCAGCATGTTGCGAAAGCCGGCGGTCGCCGAACCCGAATGCAGGATCGAGGCGGCGACGCGCACCGCCGGCAGGCCGAGCTTCTTGCGCCCGGCCTCGGAGACCACGACCACAGCCGCCGCGCCGTCGCCGGTCGGGCAGCACTGCATCAGGGTCAGCGGCTCGGCGATGAAGCGGGAGGCGAGAACCTCGTCCACCGTCACCTCGCTGCGGAACTGCGCGTAGGGGTTCTTCACGCCGTGGCGGCGGGCCTTGACGCTGACCCCGGCCAGATCGGCGGTGGTCGCGTCGCGCTCGTGCAGGAAGCGGCGGGCGCGCATGGCGTAGAGGGCCGGCATGACCATGCCCTGCTGCACCTCGGGATCCTCGGCGACCAGCGGCAGGGTGCCGCCGCCGAACTGGGTCAGCTTGTCGACGCCGATCACCAGCATGACGTCGTGGCGGCCGGCGGCGATCTCCTTGACCGCGAGGTGCAGCGCGGTGGCGCCGCCCGAGCAGGCGTTGTCGACGTTCATGACCGGAACGCCGCCGATGCCGATCTCCTTGACGATGCGCTGGCCGGTCAGCATGCCGCCGAAAGCGTGGCCGCAGACCACGCCCTGGACGTCCTTCGGCGTGATGTTGGCCGAGCGCAGGGCGTTGAGAACGGCCGGGATCGCCAGACCGGAGTAGCTGGACTCGCGATGCTTCCCCATCGGGATCATCGCGGCGCCGACGATGTAGGCTTCGCTCATTGCCCCAGACCCTTTCCATCCACGGGAACCACGAACCAGCGGTCGCCCTCGGCGCGCAGCTCGACCGGGCTGTCGCAGGCCAGCGTCGCGCCGGCCGGAACATCGACCTGCGCCAGCACGCGCACGCCGTTCTCGAAATCGACGTAGCCGATCGAATAGGGCGTCGGCCGGGCCGAGGAGACGTGGACGGTCGAGAAGGAATAGAGCGAGCCGCGCGGGCCGATGAGGATCGGCTCCATGTCGGTGGCGCCGGTGTCCAGGCAGACGCGGCGGGCCGGGAAGGCCTTGGAACCGGACGAGCGGCAGAGGCTTCCCTTCAGCAGCACCGCGCCGTCGACGATCTCGAACTGGGCGGACGGTGCGGCCTGGAGGTCGCGGAACGGGAGAGCGTCCTCCCCGAACGCGGCGCCCGAGGTCGGGGCCACGGCTGGATCAGAAGGCATGGAAGGCATCTTTCCGTGTTGAATGGCCGTGTTGAATGGAAAGCGGCGAGGCGGGGAGCTTGTCCGAGGCCGTTTCAGGCGGCGGGGACGAGCCCGATGTCGGTCCAGAAGCGCCGCAGGATCGCGGCGAAGGCGTCGGGGTCCTCGACGGGCGGCGTGTGACCGGACTGCTCCAGGGTCACATGCCGGCTGCCGGATACCCGGTCGGCGATGAACTGCATGTCGTCCGGCCGCTTGGCGGCGTCGAGCGCGCCGCTGACGAGCTGGAGCGGCACCCGGATGGCGGGAAGGCTCTCGACGAAGGAGGTGCGGCCGGCGACGCCGTGGACGGCGTCGGCGATGCGGTCGTCGACCTCGGCGAAGGCCGCGCGCCAGCGCTGTAGCCTCTCGCCGCTGCCGTCGATGCCGCCTTCGATGAAGCGGGTGCCGAACATGGTCGCGGCGATCGCGTCGACCAGCGCGGCGGCGCCCTTGGTGCGCAGGGCGTTCTCCAGCGCGGCGAAGCGCTCGACCTGGATTTCGGGCTGCGCGGTGCAGCAGGAGAGGACGGCGCTCGCCACCAGCTCGGGCCGGCGCCGCAGCACGGCGAGCGCGACGTAGCCGCCCATCGAGCTGCCGACGAGGTGGGCGGGCCTGCCGCCGAGCGCCTCGATCAGGGCGATGGTGTCGTCGGCCAGCCGCTCGATGCTCGGCGCGTTGCGGCCCGTCTCGCTGCGCCCCTGCCCCCGGTGGTCCGGGCGGACGCAGCGCAGCCCGGCGGGCAGCCGGTCGAGCAGGTCGTCGAACATGGCGCCGCTGAAGAAGAGCGAATGCAGCAGGATGACCGGCCCGGCGGCCGCGTCGGCGGCGCCACCGGTGGAGCGCTCGACATGGTGCAGGCGGGCGCCATCCTCCGCCACGATCCAGCCTTGCCTGTCCACACCGCCCTCCGCTTAAAATTCCGATAAACGGAATCTAATTCCGTTGTATGGAAAGAATTTAGGGGGCCGGAAATGGTTCTGTCAAGCGACTGTTGCGGCGGGAATTGTATGGGGAGACGGACCGCCCTGCGTCCGAAGCATGGCTCCGCCAGTGGCGGCGAACGGGTGCCGCTTGGGGATTTAAAAGGCTGGATGGGAGTCAACCGCGGGAGGCGGTGGGTGGGCGTTAACGCCGGCAACCGAAGCTCCCTCTCCCGCCCCGGGAGAGGGAAGGGGCCCATGCGCAGCATGGGAAGGGTAAAGGGTTCTCCAAGAAACAGGTGGGTCTGATCCTTGGATCACCCCTCACCCTCCCCACCGCTTCGCGGCGGGTCCCGAGGTCGCTCGCAAGTCTCGCGACCGCATTCCGCACTACGATCGCCTTCGGCGCTCGTCCGGCCTGTGGCCGTCGGCTCCATGCCCTCTCCCGGGGCGGGAGAGGGCATTCTTCGGCGCCCGACTTTCAGCGCGCGCCGGACAGCCGCGCCGCGCTCGCCTTCAACGCGTCGATCATCATCGCCTGCTGGTCGGCCTCGGTGTCGGCCGGCACGACGAAGCAGATCGTCGCAATGCAGCGCCCGGCCGGATCGCGCACCGGGGCCGCCATGCAGGTGGTGAAACGGTCGACCAGCGCCGTCGTGCGGACGAAGCCGGCCTCGCGCGCCTGGGCGATGTCGTGGAGGAACTCAGCCTCGACGATCTTGCGGCCGTCCGGCAGGGTGAAATCCTCCGCCGGGATGAAGGCGCGGATCTCCTGCGGCGTCATGTGATCGACCAGCAGCCGGCCCGACGCGGTCCAGGGAATCGGCACCTTGATGCCGATCTCGGAGCTGAGGCGGAACATGCGCCGGCCCGGCTCGTTCAGCACGACAAGGTACTTGTCGCCGTCCAGCATGCAGAACTGCGCCGTCTCGCCCACCGATTCCGACAGGTGGGTGACCTCGCCGCGTGCCTTGCGGATCAGGTCGACGCTGTCGAGATAGTCGCTGCCGTAGTAGTGCATGGCCGGCCCGAAATAGACCGTGCCGTCGCCGTCGCGCAGTTCCAGCCAGCGCGCCTCGACCAGCGTGTTCACCAGCTCGTAGACGGTGGAGCGCGGCGTGCCGGTGTCGCGCGCGATGTCGGCGATCCGCGTCGGGGTGCGCAGCCGGTGCAGATGCTCCATCAGCGCGATGACGCGGTCGATCCCGCGCGCCCGCGCGCCCGTCTTCACATCCGCCATGCCGTCCATCTCCACCCCGATACCGTGTGCGTCACCGTGTTGCGACTGCACACATCGCTTAACACGCCAACTTTCGCCTTGCCAGCGCTCTTTGTCCGATATACCGTCCTCTTGTCCGGAATACAAGATCGATGTCCGAAATATCGGACAAATCGAACAGCCGAAGCGGAACGCTCGCGACGGAACGCAGGGAGCAATCCGGACGACACGCAGCACCGGCACCGAGACCGGTCCATTCGCGGAGGGGAGTCGTCATGAAACCGTTCACCCGCAGCCTCTACACCGCCCTGCTGGGCACCGCCCTGATCGGCAGCGCGCTGACCACGACCGTCGGGTCGGCTCTGGCGCAGCAGCCGCAGTCCGTCGTCACCGTCGCGACGATCGGCGAGCCGCCGACGCTGGATCCGGTCGGCGTCACCTCCGACCTCGTCAGCATCATCACGCAGCACGTCTTCGAGACGCTCTACACCTTCGACGCCGAGTGGAAGATCGTCCCGCTGCTGGCCTCGGCCCAGCCGACGGTCTCGGCCGACGGCAAGACCTACGCCTTCCCGCTGCGCGGCGGCGTCACCTTCCACGACGGCAGCCCGATGACCGCCGAGGACGTGGTTGCCTCGCTGGAGCGCTGGACCAGGCTGTCGCCGCGCGGCAAGACCACCGCGCCGATGATCGAGAGCATCAAAGCCACCGACGCCTCGACCGTCACCGTCACGCTGAAGGAATCCTTCACGCCGCTGCTGGCGCTGCTGGCGATGAACAACGGCGCCGCCGCCATCGTGCCGAAGGGGCAGATCGACGGCGCCGCGCCCCTCAAGCAGTTCATCGGCACCGGCCCCTACAAGCTGCTGGAGCACAAGCCCGACCAGCACATCCGCCTGGTCCGCTTCGACAATTACACGTCGCCGCAGGGTCCGGCGAGCGGTTACGGCGGGGCGCGGGCGCCCAAGATCGGCGAGGTCCGCTTCGTGCCGGTTCCCAACGCGGCGACCCGCGTCGCCGGCATGCTGGCCGGCCAGTACCAGTTCGCCGACAGCCTGCCGGCCGAGATGCTCGGCCGCTTCAAGAATTCGCCGAGCGTCAAGCCGGTCATCGTCAAGCCCTTCGGCTTCCCGCTGATGATCATGAACAGCAAGACCGGCGTGCTGGCCAACCAGACGCTGCGCCAGTCGGTGCTGGCCGCCCTGACGCCGGGCGACATGATGCTGGCCGGCTTCGGCGATCCGGCCTTCTTCGCCACGGAAGGGTCGATCTACAGCCCCGGCACGCCGTTCTATGATGCCGCCAGCGCCAAGCCCTATTCGGACAACAACCCGAAGAAGGCGGCGGAGCTGCGCAAGAGCGCCGGCTACAAGGGCGAGCCGATCCGCATCATGACCTCCACCCAGTACGACTTCCTGTACAAGATGAGCCTGGTCGCCCAGGCGCAGTTGCAGGCGGCCGGCTACACGGTGGATCTCCAGGTGCTGGACTGGGCGACGCTGTTGCAGAAGCGCGGCGACGAGAAGGCGTGGGACGCCTTCTTCACCTACCACACCTTCGTGCCGGAGCCGTCGCTGATCACCGTGCTGAACCCCAGCTACCCCGGCTGGTGGGACACGCCGGAGAAGCGCGAGGCGCTCGCCGCCTTCAACCGCGAGCCGGACGCCGCCGCCCGCAAGGGCAAGTGGGTGGAGTTGCAGAAGCTCTTCTACAGCGAGGTGCCGAGCATCAAGGTCGGCGACTTCTACAATCTGGCCGCCGCCAGCGACAAGCTGAAGAACTACACCCCGGCGCCCTGGCCGTTCTTCTGGAACGCCGAGCTGTCGAACTGACGCTTTGAAAAGGTCCCTCTCCCGCCCCGGGAGAGGGGTTAACAACCGGGCCGGAATCACAGCCATGTTCGTCTACATCGTGCGCCGGCTCGCCGGAATGATGGTGGTCATGCTGATCGTCGCGGCGGTGGTCTTCGTGATCGCCCGCGTCGTGCCGGGCGATCCGGCCGCGGTCATGCTGGGCTCCTCCGCCACGCCGGAGGACATCGCCGCCCTGCGCGGCCGGCTCGGGCTCGACCAGCCGCTGCTCGGCCAGTTCCTGATCTATTTGCAGCAGATCGCCCGCCTCGACCTGGGGGAGTCGATCTTCCTCAACCGGCCGGTCGCCCAGGCGCTGGCCGAGCGGTCGGAGCTGACCGCCATGCTGACGCTGATGTCGGTCGGCATCGCCGTGGTCATCGGCGTGCCGGTCGGCATCCTGTCGGCGGCGATGCGCGGGCGCTGGATCGACCAGGCCTCCATAGGGCTCGCCATGCTGGCGGCCAGCGTGCCGAGCTTCTGGATCGGGCTGACGCTGATCAAGTATCTGGCGGTCGATCTCCCCTGGTTCCCGGTCGCCGGCTACGGCCCGCCCGACGCCAGCTTTGCTGAGCGGCTGCATCATCTGGTGCTGCCCGCCATCGCGCTCGGCATCCCCAATTCGGCGCTGATCCTGCGCTTCACCCGCACCAGCATGCTGGACGTGCTGGGCGACGACTATGTCCGCACCGCGCGGGCCAAGGGGCTGTCGCCGCTGGTCGTGGTGCTGAAGCACGCGCTGCGCAACGCGATGATCCCGATCCTCACCGTCATCGGCCTGACCGCCGCCGTGATGATCGCCGGCGCCATCGTGACCGAGACCGTCTTCGGCCTGCCCGGCGTCGGCAACCTGATCGTCTCGGCCGTGCTGCGCCGCGACTATCCGGTGATCCAGGGCGCCCTGCTGGTGGTCTCGGCCATCTACGTGCTCATCAACCTGTCGGTCGACCTGCTCTACGCGGTGGTCGATCCTCGGGTCCGTTACTGATCCGCCGCCGAGATGTCCGCTACCGAGAAAGGGACAGCCATGGCAAGCCTTCCCGCCGCCTCCGCCAGCCCGGCGCCGTCCGCGCCCAAGGCGCCCGGCCGCTCCCCGGCCGCGCTGATCCTGCGCCAGCTGCTGCGCCGGCCGCTGGTCGTCGTCGCCCTGATGCTGCTCGCCGCCATCCTGGCGGTCGCCGCCTCGGCCGCCTGGATCATGCCCTACGACCCGATGAAGATGGACATCCTCAGCCGGATGAAGCCGCCGTCGGCCGCCCACTGGTTCGGGACCGACGAGTTCGGCCGCGACGTGATGTCCCGCATCATGCAGGGCGCCCAGCTCTCGCTGCTGGTCGGGCTGCTGGTGGTCGTGGTGGCGGCGGTGTTCGGCACCCTGATCGGGCTGCTCGCCGGCTATGTCCGCCCGCTGGACGGCGTGCTGATGCGACTGACCGACGCGCTGATGGCCTTCCCCGACATCCTGCTCGCCATCGCCTTCATGGCCGCGCTCGGCCCCTCGCTGTTCAACGTCGTGCTGGCGCTCGGCATCGTCTACACCCCGCGCGTCGCCCGCGTGGTCCGCGCCGCCGCCCTGGTGGTGCGCGAGATGCCCTATGTCGAGGCGGCGACCGCGCTCGGCGCCTCGACCCCGCGCATCGTCTTCCTGCACATCCTGCCCAACCTGATGTCGCCGCTGGTCGTCCAGGCCACCTTCATCTTCGCCTACGCCATCCTGACCGAGGCGGCGCTGTCCTTCCTGGGCGTCGGCGTGCCGCCGACCACCCCGACATGGGGCAACATGATCGCCGGCGCCCAGCAGTATTTCCAGCAGGCCGACTGGCTGGTCCTGTTCCCCGGCCTCGCCATCGTGGTGACGGTTCTGGCCCTGCAAATTGTCGGCGACGGGCTGCGCGACGCGCTCGACCCCCGGCTCCAGAAGGTGACGTGATGAGCGACGCAGCCCCCGTGAATCCCCGCGTGCTGGTGCGCGGCGCCCGCATCCTCGACGGCACCGGCGCTCCGTGGTTCCGTGGCGACGTGCGCATCGCGGACGGCCGCATCGCCCAGATCGGCAGCGGACTGGTTCCCGGCGACGCCGACGTCGTGGAAGCGAACGACCGCTACCTCGCCCCCGGCTTCATCGACGCCCACTGCCACGACGACCTGATCCAGCTGCGCCGGCCCGGCCGGCCGGAGAAGGTGGCGCAGGGCGTCACCACCGTGGTGGTCGGCAACTGCTCCTTCGGGCTCTACCCGCAGCGGCCCGACAGCGCCGTCCCCTTGCGCGAGCATTTCGGCAGCCTGCTCGGCCCTGTGAGCGCGGAGGAGAGCTTCGCCGACTTCGCCGCCTACCGCGCGGCGCTGGACGGGCGCGGCACCGCCATCAACCTCGTCTCGCTGGTCGGCCACGCGGCGCTGCGGCTGGCCGTCATGGGCTGGCAGAACCGCCCGGCGACGGCCGACGAGCGCGAGGCGATGGCCGCCTTGCTCACCGACCAGCTCCGCCAGGGGGCGCATGGCCTGTCGCTCGGCCTCGTCTACCCGCCGAGCGCCTGGGCCGACCGCGCCGAGCTGGTCCGGCTGGCCGAGGTGGTGGCCGAGCACGGCGCCCTGCTGGCCGCCCATGTCCGCTCCTACGAGGGCGGGCTGATCGCCTCGGTCGACGAGTTCCTCGACCTGCTGACCACGGGCGGGGCGAGCGGCCTGCTCTCCCACCTCCAGGCTGCCGGACGGCCCTATTGGGGCAGCCTGCCGCGCGCCGTCGACCGGCTGGAGACCGCCCGGCGCGACGGCGTCGACGTCAGCTTCGACATGTACCCCTACCCGGCCGGGTCGAGCACCATCCTGCAACTGCTGCCGCCCTCGGCGCTGTCCGGCGGGGTCGAGGCGCTGCTGGCGCGGCTGGCCGACGAGGCCGGCTTTGAGGCCCTGCGCCGCGCGGTGGAGGACGGCACGGCGCCCGACGACGCCGGCTGGGAGTCCAAGATCCGCCTGATCGGCTGGGAGAATGTCCGCATCGGCGGCGTCGGCGACGAGTCCCTGCGCGCCGTCGAGGGGCTGTCGCTGAGCGAGATCGCCGAGGCGCGGGGCGAGACTCCCTTCGCGACGCTGGCCCGGCTGATCGCCGCCGACCGGGGGCGCACGAACATCGTCATGTTCCAGCTCGACGGGCGCGACCTCGAAACCGCGCTCTCCCACCCGCTGCACATGCTGGGCTCCGACGGGCTGCCGCGCGAGACCGGCAAGCCGCACCCGCGCGCCTTCGGCAGCTTTCCCCGCTACCTCGCCCGCGCGATCCGAGGCGAGGGAGCGTTGCGGCTGGAGGAGGCGGTGCGCCACATGACCGCCGTTCCGGCCCAGCGCTTCGGGCTCGGCGACCGTGGCCTGATCCGCCCCGGCCTCGCCGCCGACCTCACCCTGTTCACCGCCGACGTGTGCGACCGCGCGACCTTCCAGGATCCGACGCAGCCGCCGCACGGCATCACCGACGTCCTCGTCGCCGGAGCCTTCGTGCTGCGCGACGGCGGACACACCGGCGCACGGCCCGGCAAAACGCTCACCCGCGCCTGATTCATCAGCATCAGCCCTCGAAGAAAGAAGACCACCATGACCAACCGCAAGACGATCTTCGCCGAAAAGGGCGCCAAGCCCGCCGGCCAGTACAGCCACGCCATCGTCGCCAACGGCTTCGTCTACGTCTCGGGCCAGGGCCCGCACCACCCGGAAACCGGCGAGCTGCCCGCCGACTTCGCCGGCGAGGTGCGCCAGACCCTGCGCAACCTGGAGATCATCCTGAAGGCCGCCGGCACCGATCTGGCCCATGTGGTGAAGGTCAACAGCTACCTGTCCGACCTCGCCCGCTTCCAGGAATACAACGCGCTCTACACCGAGTTCTTCCCGGACGCGCCGCCGGCCCGCACCACGGTCGGCTGCCAGCTCAACAACATCCAGGTCGAGATCGACTGCGTCGCCGTCCTGCCGGCGGCGTAACCTTGCCGTTCCCCTCCCTCCCGTTCCGGCGGGAGGGATTGTCTTCCCGTTCAGGAGCAGCGCCATGCGCGTCGACGATCTCGACACCCCCGTTCCCGTCATCGACCTCGACCGGGTGGAGCACAACCTCGCCAAGATGCAGGCCTACTGCGACCGGCACGGGCTGGCGCTGCGCCCCCACATCAAGACGCACAAGCTGCCGCAGTTCGCCCACCGCCAGATCGAGCTGGGCGCCGTCGGCATCACCTGCCAGAAGATTTCCGAGGCGCTGGTCATGGCCGAGGCCGGCTGCGCCGACATCCTGATCACCTACCCCATCGTCGGCGCCTCCAAGGTCGCGCCGCTGGCCGAGCTGGCGCGCAAGACCCGGCTGACCGTGTCGCTCGACAACGCGGTGGCGCTCGACACCGTGGCCGCCGCCGCCCACGAGGCCGGGGTGGAGATCGGCATCCTGATCGAGTTCGACAGCGGCGACGGCCGCTGCGGCGTGCAGACCCCGGACGAGGCGCTGGCGCTCGCCCGCCGCGCCCACGGCAACGGCCCGCTGGCCTTCCGCGGCCTGATGACCTACCCGCGCGGGCCGCAGACGGTGCCCTTCGTCAGCGCCGCCCGCGCCCTGTTCGGCGAGGCCGCCATCCCGATCGAAACGGTGTCGGTCGGCGGCACGCCCGGCTGCTGGGACACCCACGAGCTGCCCGGCGTGACGGAACTGCGCGTCGGCACCTACATCTACCACGACCGCGCCACCGTCGCCGCCGGGGTGGCGACGCTCGACGAGTGCGCCGTCCATGTCCGCGCCACCGTGGTCAGCCGCCCGACCGAGGACCGCGCCGTTCTCGACAGCGGCTCCAAGACCCTGTCGAGCGACCGCGTGCCGCCGTCGGCCGGCGAGGGCTACGGGCTGATCCTCGACTACCCCGACGCGGTGATCGTCCGCCTCAACGAGGAGCACGCCGTCGTCGACCTGTCGCGCTGCGCCGTGAAGCCCACCATCGGCGAACGGGTCCGCATCCTGCCCAACCATGTCTGCGTCGTCAGCAACCTGCACGACCGCATGGCGGTGGCGCGCGGCGGCGAACTGGTCGGCGACTGGCCGGTCGCCGCGCGCGGCTGCACCCGCTGATCCCTCCACAAAGGACGCCCGCCATGGACGCCGACACCACGCTCGACATCCGCAGCCTGTCCACCCATTTCGCGACCGACCGGGGTGTGGCGAAGGCGGTGGACGGCGTCTCCTTCAAGGTCCGCCGCAACGAGACGCTGGCCGTGGTCGGCGAATCCGGCAGCGGCAAGTCGGTCACCAGCCTGTCGGCGATGCGGCTGATCCAGTCGCCGCCCGGCCGCATCGCCGGCGGCGAGATCCTGTTCCGCCGCCGCGACGGCTCGGTGGTCGATCTCGCTCACGCGACGGAAAAGACCATGCGCTCGATCCGTGGCAACGAGATCGGCATGATCTTCCAGGAGCCGATGACCTCGCTGAACCCGGTCTACACGGTGGGCGACCAGATCGGCGAGGCGCTGCGCCTGCACCAGGGACTCGACCGCAAGGCGGCGAGGGCCGAGGCGCTCGCCATGCTGAAGACGGTCGGCATCCCCGCCGCCGAGCGCCGCATCGACGAGTATCCGCACCAGATGTCGGGCGGCATGCGCCAGCGCGTGATGATCGCCATGGCGCTGGCCTGCCGGCCGACCCTGCTGATCGCCGACGAGCCGACCACCGCGCTCGACGTCACCATCCAGGCGCAGATCCTCGACCTGATGCGCCGGCTCCAGGCCGAGACCGGGACGGCGATCCTGTTCGTCACCCACAATCTGGGCGTCGTCGCCGAACTCGCCCACCGCGTCGCCGTGATGTATTCCGGCCGGGTCGTCGAGGAGGGCGACGTCCGTTCCCTCTTCAAGACCCCCAAGCACCCCTACACGCGCGGCCTGCTCGCCTGCATGCCGCATCTCGGCCAGGGGCGCGGCGAGGCCGCCCGGCTGGAGGCCATCCCCGGCAACGTGCCGAGCCCGGTGGCGCGCCCGCCCGGCTGCACCTTCGCGCCGCGCTGCGCCCACGCGCAGCCCGCCTGCACCACCGCCGAACCCGCGCTGGAGGAGGTGGCCCCCGGCCACGCCGTGCGCTGCCGCCGCTGGAGGGAAATCTGATGACCGCCGCCGACACGCAAGCCAACACGCAAGCCGCCTCCCGTCCCGCCGCCCGCACCGGCGAGCCGCTTCTCCGCATCCGTGGCCTGCAAAAGCGCTTCCCCATCCTGGGCGGGCTGCTGCGCCGCCCCAAGGGCTGGGTCAACGCCGTGGACGATCTGTCGCTCGACATCCACCGGGGCGAGGTGGTCGGGCTGGTCGGCGAGTCCGGCTCCGGCAAGACCACCGCCGGCCGCAGCATCCTGCGCCTGCTGGAGCCGAGCGCCGGCTCGATCCGCTTCGACGGGCAGGAGATCACCGGCCTGTCCAAAGCCGAGATGCGGGCGCAGCGCCGCCGCATGCAGATCGTCTTCCAGGATCCCTACGCCAGCCTCGACCCGCGCCAGCGCGTCCGTGACGTGATCGGCGAGGCGCTGGTCATCCACGGCATCGGCACGGCGGCCGACCGCCGCGACCGCATCGCCGCGCTGCTGGAGAAGGTCGGGCTGACCGCCGACGCGATGGACCGCTTCCCGCACGAGTTCTCCGGCGGCCAGCGCCAGCGCATCGGCATCGCCCGCGCGCT
This sequence comes from Azospirillum agricola, assembly GCF_017876095.1. Classification (GTDB taxonomy): domain Bacteria; phylum Pseudomonadota; class Alphaproteobacteria; order Azospirillales; family Azospirillaceae; genus Azospirillum; species Azospirillum agricola. The sequence continues at coordinate 319,572 of NZ_JAGINM010000003.1, read as the reverse complement.
GGCGGTCGAGCCCGACTTCATCGTCGCCGACGAGCCGGTGTCGGCGCTCGACGTCTCCGTGCAAGCCCAGGTGGTCAACCTGCTGCGCGACCTCCAGCGCGAGCTGGGGCTGGCGGTGCTGTTCATCGCCCACGACCTCGCGGTGGTTCGCTACATCAGCGACCGCGTGGCGGTGATGTATCTCGGCCGCATGATGGAGCTGGCGCCGAGCGACGCGCTCTACGAACGGCCGCGCCACCCCTACACGCTGGCGCTGCTGTCGGCGGCACCGACGCCGGACCCCGACGCCCCGCGCCAGCGCATCCTGCTGGAAGGCGACGTGCCGAGCCCGATGAACCCGCCGTCGGGCTGCGTCTTCCGCACCCGCTGCCCCTTCGCCCTGCCCGCCTGCGCCGAGCCCGCCGCCCGGACGTTGCGCGAGGTGGCGCCGGGGCATCAGGTCTCCTGCATCCGCGACGACATTCCGGCGCTGGCGGCGTGATCCTCCACCCCGCCCCGGCGGGGCGGAGAAGGCCGCGCCAAGGCGCGAACGACAGCATTCACCGGCCGGTATTCACCGATGTTGCGCAGCGCGGGACAGAATGTTCCGCAACGCGCGGCCGCGGACGATCTGCGTCAATTTGGCTATAATATGAAGCATATTTTACCGTTCTCCGGTTGAGCGGGTCTGCTATCCAGACCCCATCCGATCGGTCATACGAACGTCCAATGGGGGACGCGCCCGTCCGATCACCGTCCGCTCGTCCCAGGAACACGCCCATGACGACCTTCGTGCGCAATTTGAAGATCGGCCCCCGCTTGTGGATCGGCTACGCCGCCGTCATCGCGGTGCTGATCCTGGTCAGCGTCCTCAGCATCACCAGCGCACGCTCCGTCGAGGGCGTCTTCGCCGCCTACCGCGACCGCGCCGGGCTGAACGCCACCATCGCGCGGGTCGAGGCCGAGGTCATCACCACGCGGAACTTCGTGAAGGACTACCTGCGCAAGAGCGGCGCCAATTTCGTGAAGGAGGCCGACGCCTCGACCGCCCGCGCCGTCGCCATGGTCGACGAGGCCGCCCGCGGCGCCGACAGCGACGAGATGCGCGGCAAGCTGGCGACGCTGCGCGACCGCGTGGCGCTCTACGGCGCCGAGTTCGACCGCTCGGTCACCTTCCAGGACGCCGGCAACGCCGCCTACGCCGAGACCAAGACGCTGGCCGACCGTCTGACCCGCGAGGCGCGGGCCGCCGCCGCCAAGGCCGAGGCCGAAGGCAACCACGCCCGCGTGCTGGACGCCGCCCGCCTCGCCACCGAGGTCGAACGCCTGCGCGGCGTCGCCGCCCTCTTCCTGGTCGAGCTGGAGAAGAAGCCGCACGGCGCCCCCGCCCAGGAGTTTGCCGGCCTCCCCGCCCTGGCGGACGCCGCCGCCGGCGCGGCGCCCGCGCTGGCCGCCGACGCCAAGGCCCTGCTCGCCGCCGTCACGGCGCTCGACAAGGCGGTCGCCGACCGCAACAGGATCGTCGTCGACGTGCTGGGCGCCATCGGCCCTGAGATCGCCGCCATCGTCGGCGACCTCGCCCGCACCACCAAGGCCCAGCAGGACGCGCTGGCGCCGCTGGCCGCCGAGATCGTGCTGCAAGCCCTCATCTGGCTCGCCGTCACGGTGGTGGGCGCCGTGCTGGTCAGCGCCGTCGTCGCCGTGCTGGTCGGCCGCAGCATCACCAGCCCGCTCCAGGCGATCACGACGGCGATGCGCGGGCTTGCCGACGGGCATCTCCAGACCGCCATCCCCGGCCTCGACCGCCGCGACGAGATCGGCGCCATGGCGGGAGCCGTCGGCGTCTTCAAGGAACACGCGCTGGAGCGCCAGAAGCTGGAGGCCCAACAGCAGGCCGAGACGGCCGCCAAGGAGCGCCGCCAGACCGCCATGGACCAGCTGACCCAGGACTTCAACCGCAGCGTCAGCGGCATGCTGCGCTCGCTCGCCACGGCCTCGACCGAGCTGCACGCCACCGCCCAGTCGATGAGCGGCGCGGCGGCGGAAACCAGCGAGCGCTCCACCGCGGTGGCGTCGGCCGCCGAGCAGGCCGCCGCCAACGTGCAGACCGTGGCCGCCGCCGCCGAGGAGCTGGCCGCCACCGGCGCCGAGATCTCCCGCCACATCGACCTGTCCTCGACCACCGCGCGGCAGGCGGTGGAGGAGGCCAACCGGGCGAGCGCCATCGTCGGCAGCCTGTCGGAGGCCGGCGAGCGGATCGGCGCGGTGGTCAGCCTGATCAACGACATCGCCAGCCAGACCAACCTTCTGGCCTTGAACGCGACCATCGAGGCGGCCCGCGCCGGGGAGGCCGGCAAGGGCTTCGCGGTGGTCGCCTCGGAGGTGAAGAACCTCGCCAGCCAGACGGCCAAGGCCACCGAGCAGGTCAGCACCCAGGTCGCCTCGGTGCAGGAGGCCTCGCGCGAGGCCGCCGCCATCGTCACCGGCATCGCCCGCATCATCTCGGAGGTCAACACCGCCGCCGGCGCCATGGCCGACGCCGTCGGCCAGCAGGGGGCGGCGACCCAGGACATCGCGGTCAACGTCACCCAGGCCTTCACCGGCACCCGCGAGGTGTCGTCCAACATCGGCAACGTCAGCGAGACGGCGACGGTGACCGGGGCGGCGGCCGAGCAGGTGCTGGCGGCGGCCAGCGACCTGTCGCGGCAGGCCGAGACGCTGCGCGGCGAGGTGGAGAACTTCCTGTCGGCGGTGTCGCACGCCGGGGAGCGGCGCGCCTTCATCCGCTACGTCGTGGAGCTGCCGATCCGCATAAGCGTGGCCGGACAGGAGATCCGGTGCCGCACCCACGACCTGTCGCTCGGCGGCGCGGCGATCGAGCAGGTGCTCGCCATCCCGGATGGCACCGCCGTCGAGCTGTCCATCGACGGCGGGGCGACGGTGAACGCCCGCATCGCGGGAGCGGTGGACGGGCGGACCCGGTTCCAGTTCCGCCTGGACGCGGCGACCCGCGCCCGCATCACCGCCCTGCTCGACCGCTTGCCGCAGGGCAGCGTCGCCGCCTGAAGCCGGCCGGAGGGGGGCACACGCGGAAGCCGCCCCCCTCAAAAGGGTTGACCCGTTCGCGACCACCCCCTACGGTCCCTCCCCGACGGTTGCCCGCAAGGGCTGAAAAGGGAACACGGTCGGGAGTCCGGTCGGCGCCGCGAGGCGTCGCGACCGCTTTCATGCCGAGGCTGCCCCCGCAACTGTGAGCGGCGAGTCGTCCGTCATCACGCCACTGGGATCGCGCATCCTGGGAAGGCGACGGAACGACGAGAACCCGCGAGCCAGGAGACCTGCCGTCAGTCGTGGTCACACGCGAACGCGTTCGGGCGGGGTGCACCGGAGGTCGTCAGGTCGGGCCTCCGTCTGCGCGGGGATTCGATGGGACTCTGTTCGCGGTGACGTGCCACCGGCGTCCCGCCCGAGGTCCCCATGCCCGCCTTCGCCCCGCGTCCCGTCCGGACGCTGCCGCTCGCCATCCTGTTCAGCGGCGCTTTCCTCCCCCTTTCCGCCTTGGCGCAAGACACCGCCACCCAAGGCACCACTGTGGCCCTGCCGGCGCTATCGGTGACGGCCAACCGCGTCCCCACCCCGGCTGCCGGGACCGGCAGCGCCCTGACCATCATCACCGGCGAGGAGCTGGAACAGCGCCAGACCAGCGTCCTGTCGGACGTGCTCCGCGAGGTGCCGGGCGTCGCCGTCAACCGCACCGGCCCGGTCGGCACGCTGACCCAGGTCCGCATCCGTGGATCGGAAGGCAACCAGACCCTGGTCATCGTCGACGGCATCGAGATGAACGACCCGTCCTCCGGCTCCGAATACGACTTCGCCAACCTGCTGGCCGGCGACGTCGAGCGGGTCGAGGTGCTGCGCGGGCCCCAGAGCGCGCTCTACGGCTCCGACGCGGTCGGCGGCGTCATCAACATCGTCACCAGGCGCGGCAAGGGGCCGCTCTCGGCCAAGGCGGCGGTGGAGGGCGGCTCCTTCGGCACGCTCGCCGGACGCGCCTCGGTCGCCGCCGGGAACGAGCGCTACGACGCCGCGCTCAGCGGCCAGGGGGTGATCAGCGACGGCGTCTCCGTCGCCGACAGGCGGCGCGGCAATCCCGAGAAGGACGGCTACCGCAACGGCACGCTGGCCGGCAATTTCGCCCTGCGCCCGACCGACAACAGCGAGATCGGCGTGGTCGGCCGCTACACCCGCTTCCGCGCCGACACCGACGATTTCGTCGGCGGGCGCGGCGCGGTGGACAGCGGCACCGACACCAGCGGCGAGCAGTATTTCGGCCGGCTCCAGGGCAAGGTCGCCTTCTTCGACGGGCGCTGGGAACACATCGCCGGCGTCTCCCACGGCAACCAGCAGCGCGACTACCGCGACTCCGCCAAGACCGTCACCAGCTCCTACGAGGGCCGCAAGACCAAGCTCGACTACCAGACCAACCTGACGCTGACCGGCGGCCCGGCCGAGCATGTGCTGACCGCCGCCGTCGAGCATGAGGACGAGAAGGCGATCAGCAAGAGCAGCTTTTCCAACTTCGACCGCTCGATCGGCTCGACCGGGCTGGTCGGCCAGTACAAGCTCGGCCTGTTCGAGCGGCTGACCCTGACCGGCAGCGTCCGCCACGACGACAACGACCTGTTCCGCGACGCCACCACCTGGCGCACGACCGCCGCGTATCTGATCGACTCCACCGGCACCAAGCTGCGCGCCTCCTACGGCACCGGGGTGAAGAACCCGACCCTGTTCGAGCTGTACGGCTACACCGCCACCTACGCCGGCAACCCGGACCTGAAGCCGGAGAAGGCGCGCGGCTGGGACGCCGGCTTCGACCAGCCGCTTTGGGGCAGGCGGGCGTCGCTGGACGCCACCTACTTCAACCAGCGCATCCGCGACCTGATCACCGGAACCGGGCGGACCTCGGTCAACATGCCCGGCGAATCGCGGGTGCGCGGCGTCGAGCTGGGGCTGTCGGTCGAGCCGGTCGACAAGCTGGTGCTGCGCGGCTCCTACACCCTGACCGACGGCGAGGATTCCACGGGGACCGAGCTGGTGCGCCGGCCCAGGCAGCTCGCCAGCCTGAACGTCAACTATCGCTTCCTCGACGACCGCGCCAACGCCAACCTCGGCATCGTTTACAACGGGCGGGCCAGCGACTGGGCCTACGACGCCGCCTACAACCGGCAGGTCGTCCATCTGGCGCCCTACACGCTGGTCAATCTGGCGGGTTCCTACAGGCTGACCGAGCAGGTCGACGTCTTCGCCCGTGTCGAGAACCTGTTCGACCGCCATTACGAGGAGGTCTGGACCTACGGCGCCCCCGGCCGCGCCGGCTATGTCGGGCTGCGGCTGGCGCTGTGAGGCTGCGCCACCTGCTCGGGCTGGCCGCCGCCGTCCTGCCCCTCGCGGGCGGGCCGGCGCTGGCCGGCGGCGACGCGCCGCGGGGCAAGCCGCAGCGCATCGTCTCGCTGAATCTCTGCGCCGACGAGCTGCTGCTGCGGCTGGTCGGGCCGGAGCGCGTCGCCTCGGTGACGTGGCTGGCGCGCGACCCGCGCGGTTCCACCGTGGCGGCGCAGGCCGCCGCCGTCCCGGTCAACCGTGGGCTGGCCGAGGAGGTCGTGCCGCTTCGCCCCGATCTGGTGCTCGCCGGAAAATACACCACGCGCACGGCGGTCGGGCTGCTGAGGCGGCTCGACATCCCGCTGCTGGAGCTGGACGTCCCGCAGACGGTGGAGGGGGTGGCGGAGCAGATCCGCACCGTTGCCCAGGCGGTCGGCGAGCCGGAGCGCGGCGAGGAGCTGGTCGCCGGCATGACCGCACGCCTCGACGCGCTGGCCGCCACGGCGCCGGAACGGCGCACAACAACGGCGCCGGAACGGCGTACAACAACGGCGCCGGAGCGGCGCACAACAACAACGGCGCCGGAGCGGCGCCCGACGGCGGTGGTGCTGCGACCGAACGGCTTCGTCGCCGGCTCCGGCTCGCTGGTCGACGCGCTGATGACCCGCGCCGGGCTGGACAATCTGGCCGACCGCCTGCCGCTGGGCAGCCAGGGCGCCCTGCCGTTGGAGGCCATCATTCTCGGCGGCGCCGAGCGGCTGATCATCGACGCCGCCCCCGACGCGCCGCCCTCGCTGGCCCACGCAATGCTGCACCACCCGGCGGTCGAGGCGCTGTCGGCGCGGATCCACACCATCGCCCTGCCCTCGCGGCTGTGGACCTGCGCCGGTCCGCAGATCGCCGACGCCGCCGACCTGCTGGCCGCCGGCCGGGAACCCGCGCCATGAGCACAATGAGCGACACCCTCCACGCCGCCCCCCTTCCCTTGGACGAGCGCGTTCCCTACCCGGCCCTGGTCGCCGGGCTGGCGCTGCTGGCGGCGGCGCTGGGGCTGGCCTCCGTCGTCATCGGCTACGTCCCCTTCGACCTCGGCGCCGCGTTCGGCGACCTTCTGGACGGCCGCGCCACCCTGACGGCCCTGGTGCTGGCCGAACTGCGGCTGCCGCGCGCGGCGCTCGGGCTGTTGGTCGGCTTCAGCCTCGGCCTGACCGGGGCGGCGATGCAGGGCTGGCTGCGCAACCCGCTGGCCGAGCCGGGCCTCGTCGGGGTGTCGAGCGCCGCCGCGCTGGGCGCCGTGATCGTCTTCTACAGCGGGCTGTCGGCGACCCTGGCGCTGGCGCTGCCGCTCGGCGGCATGGCCGGGGCGGCGGCGGCGGCGCTGCTGCTGAACGTCATGGCGGCGCGCGGCGCCGGCACCACGACTCTGGTCATCGGCGGCATCGCCATCAACAGCCTCGCCGGGTCGCTGACCGCGCTGGCGCTCAACCTCGCCCCCAACCCCTACGCGGCGCTGGAGATCGTCTTCTGGCTGATGGGCTCGCTGGCCGACCGCGGCACCGACCAGCTTCGGCTGGTGCTGCCGCCGATGCTGGCCGGCTGGGCGCTGACCCTGTCGGCCGCCCGCGCGCTCGACGCCCTGACGCTGGGGGAGGACACCGCGCGCAGCCTCGGCTTCGACCTCGCGGCGCTGCGGATGCGGCTGATCGCCGGGGCGGCGCTGGCGGTCGGCAGCGCCGTGTCGGTGACGGGCGCCGTCGGCTTCGTCGGGCTGGTGGCGCCGCACCTGCTGCGCCCGCTGGTCGGCGCGCGGCCGGGCCGGCTGCTGCTGGTCAGCGGGCTGGCGGGAGCCTCGCTGACGCTGGCCGCCGACATCGCCGTCCGCCTGCTGCCGACCCGGCCCGAACTGAAGCTGGGCGTCGTCACCGCGCTGATCGGCGCGCCCTTCCTGATCGCCCTGATCTGGCGGCTGCGCCGCGAGGAGGCGTGATGCGCATCGACGCCACCGCCGTCTCGGCCACCGCCGGCGGACGCGGCATCCTGTCCGGCGTGACGCTCGGCATCGAGGCCGGCCGCTTCACCGGGCTGATCGGCCCGAACGGAGCGGGCAAGACGACGCTGCTGCGCATCCTCGCCGGCCTCGCCCCGCCGGCCGCCGGGAGCGTGACCTTCGACGGCGAGAGCGCAGCCCGGATCGGCCGCCGCGCGCTGGCCCGCCGCATCGCCTATCTGGCGCAGGACGGGCCGGTGCATTGGCCGCTGCGCGCCGAGGCGCTGGTGATGCTGGGCCGCCTGCCCCACCGCGGCACCCTGGGGGGCATCACCGCCGCCGACCGGACGGCGGTGGAGCGCGCCCTGACGACCACCGGCACGCTGTCCCTGCGCCACCGGATCGTCGGCACCCTGTCGGGCGGCGAACGCCTGCGGGTGCTGCTGGCGCGGACGCTCGCCACCGAGGCGTCCCTGCTGCTGGCCGACGAGCCGGTCGCCGCCCTCGACCCGCGCCACCAGCTGGAGACGATGGCCCTGCTGCGCGACGCCGCGCGGGCCGGCACCGGGGTGGTCGCGGTGCTCCACGATCTGGCGCTGGCCGCCCGCTTCTGCGACCGGCTGATCCTGCTGGCCGACGGCGCCGTCCGCGCCGACGGCCCGCCCGAGGCCGTCCTCACCGACGAGCGCCTGCGCGACTCCTACGGCATCGCCGTGCATCGCGGCGCGGTCGACGGCCAGCCCTTCCTGCTGCCCTGGACCGCCCTTTCCTCCGCTTCCCCGAAGGACACGCCCCCATCATGACCGACGCCCTTCCCCATCCCGGCCCGTCCGGACTGGCCGCCCTGCTGCGCCATGCCGTCGGCGACCCGGACACCGCCTGGAGCCTCGGCTCCTTCGGCGCCGTCGCCGAGTTCATGCGCGACCCCGGCGAAACGGTGCGGCTCGGCGAGCGCGACGCCGACGGCGCCGTGCTGCTGGAGACGCGCACGGCGCGCGGCGGCCTGCGGATCCGGCTCGATCCCGCCCTGCGCCCCTTCGCCTTCGAAACCGCCGCCGGCACCGGCTGGAGCCAGTCGGTCGCCCTCTGCCTGCCCGCCGGCGCCTGCGCCATGGCCGGCCGCCGCGTGGTGACCGAGCTGGGGCCGGACAGCGACGCCATCGACCCGAAGGACCGCGAGGCGATCCTGTTCGACCTCGGGCTCGACCTGCCGCAGACCGATGCCTGCGTGCGCTCCGCCGACCCCCGTGTGATCGAGCGGATCCGCGCCGGAGCCGGCCTGCCGATGTTCGACCCGGACAGCCCGCTGCGCGACGCGTGGCCGGCGCTCAGCCCCGAACGGATCTTCGTCTGCCGCTTCGGCCGGATCGAGGTGAGCCAGCCGATCCCGCCCCCCGACGGCCGCAGCCCGGAAGGGCCGCACACCCACGTCCTCCCCCGGCTGCTGGCGGCCCGCCGCACCCACGCGGCGACCGCGCCGATTCCCGAGGGCTGGACGCCCTGCGCGCATCTCTTCCCGCCGCACCCGCTGAAGGACCTGATGGGCCGGCCGATCCCCTTCGACGACGCCCGCCACGCCGCCTTCCAGACCCTGCTGGAGCGCTGGGGCGATCCATCCCTGACGGCGCTCAAGCGCGACATCCGCGGCCGGCTGGAACGCGGCGAGCCACCCGCCGCCGAGTCGGGGCTCGACCGCTTCCAGCGCATGACGGTGCGCGCCACCCTGCGGCAGGTTGCGGCCATGGGCGCGCCCGCTCCCCGGCTGGCCGAGTGGAGCGCCCGCTTCGACCGGCCCGACCCCGACCCGGACGCGGCTCCGTCCGGTCACTGACGCGCCCGGCGCGGGCCGGAGGCGGGCGATCCGGAAAACGAAGGCTCGGCTTTTCCTTTTTCCCGGAAAAATTGCCTCCGCAAGAGCGGCCACCCGGCCGTAGGATGGAGCCTCATCGTCGCAGGGAGGCACGAGGATGGCACAGACCGACATCGACTTGCTCCGGGACCTCTACCAGCGCTACAGCGTCGGCGACATCGCCCCGCTGTTCGAACGGCTGGCACCCGACGTCGAATGGGTGTCCGGGCACCGCTCCCCGGCCCTGGCCTCCTTCTCCGGCACGTTCCACGGGCCGGGCGGGGTGCGCCGCTATTTCGAGGGGCTGGCGCGGGACTGGACCATCACCCGCCACGACATGCGGACCATCGGCGAGGAGGACGGCCGGATCGTCGCCCGCAACCGGGTCGAGGCCGTCAACAACGCCACCGGAAAGCCGGTGGAGGTCACCACCGAGCATCGCTGGATCCTGCGCGACGGCCTCATCCAGCGGTTCGAGGAGCGCTGCGACGACGAGGCCCTGCTGGAAGCCGCCTGCCCTCCCTGCGGCCCGTAGGCCGGACGACAAAAGGCCGGCGCGGCATTCGTTCCGCGCCGGCCGTTCCTCAGGCCGTCATCCGTCGGCGGACGCCGTTCAGCCGATCTCGCCCATCGCCGTCTGGAGGTAGTTCTCCAGACCGATGCTGCCGATCAGGCTGATCTGCGTCTCCAGGAAGTCGATCCGCTCCTCGGTCTCCTCGAGGATCTCGGAGAGTTCCTCGCGCGACACGTAGTCGGCCTTCTCCTCGCAGACCGCGATGGCGGCGACCAGACGGTCGCGCGCGTCGCGCTCGGCGCCGAGGTCGCCCTCCAGCATCTCCGGCACGTCCTCGCCGATGCGCAGCTTGCCGAGATCCTGGAGGTTGGGGATCGCCTCGATGAAGAGGATGCGCTCGATCACCTCGTCGGCGCTCTTCATCACCTCGATGGAGGCGTGGTACTCCCACTTGCCGAGACCCTTGAGGCCCCAGTTCTTCAGCATGCGGGCGTGCAGGAAATACTGGTTGATCAGCGTGAGCTGGTCCTTGAGGACGATTTGCAGCTGGCCGATGACGTCGGGGTTGCCCTTCATGACCTTGCTCCTCAGGTGGACGGCGTGCCGGCCGACGATTGCAGATAGTTGTGCAGGCCCATCCGGTCGATCAGGCCGATCTGCTGCTCCAGCCAATGGGCGTGGTCTTCCTCGGTGTCGACGAGAAGGTCGAGAAGGATGCGGCGGGTGTCGTAATCCTTGACCTGCTCGCAATAGGCGATGGCTTCCTTCAGCGCCGCCACCACCTCGAACTCCAGCGTCAGGTCGTTGCGCAGCATCTCCGGCACGTCCTTGCCGATGCGCAGCGGGTCGCGGCTGGCGACGTCGGGCGTGCCGTCCAGGAACAGGATGCGGCGGATCAGCTTGTCGGCGTGCTCCAGCTCGTCATGGCGCTCGTGGGCGATCCGGTCGTACAGCGCCTTGAAGCCCCAGTTCTCCATCATCCGGGAGTGCGCAAGATACTGGTCGGCGGCGCTCAGCTCGCCGGTCAGCAGCTTGTTGAGTCGGTCTATGACTCCCTGATTTCCTTGCATGGTCGATGCTCCCGAATATCCGTTGGAAAGGAGCATCACACAGCTTCGCGCGATTTTCAATACACATCAAATAACAATCGTCAACTTCAAAATGATAATGAGTATCATTTTGTCACACCGCCCAGCATCCCGTGACGGTGCGAAGGAACCGCCGCATCGCCGGACTGCCGATATTGTAAGCAATGGCTCAATCGGCAGTCATTGAGAATGACTATCGCCTTCAGCCCGATCCAATACTGCTGACAGTCAGTCGCAGACGCATCCGCGAAGGGCCGGAGCGGCCGCCGACGGCCCCGCCTTCGACGGCGGGACACGGAGGTTTCGCCGGCGGATTCCTTATCAGCCCACCACGAAGGCCGGCCGGCCGTCGGCACGGGTCAGGCGTTCGACCGGAACGCCGAAGCAATCGGCGAGCGGTCCGGGCTGCAACAGCCCCCCGACCGGCCCCGCGCCGACGACCCGCCCGTCGCGCAGCAGAAGGGCGTCGTCGGCGTGGAGCGCCGCCGCGTTGACGTCGTGCAGCACCACCGCCACCGCCAACCCCCGACGGGCCAACGCCGCCGCCTGCCGCAGCACGCCGGTCTGGTGCACCATGTCCATCGCCGCCGTCGGTTCGTCGAGCAGGACGGCGGCCGGGCGCGGCGCGCGGGACCAGAGCTGCGCCAGCAGCCGCGCCCACTGCACGCGCTGCCGCTCGCCCCCGGACAGCGCGCCGTAGCGGCGGCCGGCCAGCGAATCCGCCCCGCTGTCGCGCAGCACGGCGGCGACGGCGTCGCGGTCGTCCAGCGCCTCGGCGCTGCGGGCGAAGGGAAGCCGGCCGAGCGCGACGACCTCCTCGACCAGGAAATCGGCGGCGGCGGTGGCGTGCTGCGGCAGGACGGCGCGACGGCGCGCCAGATCGCGCGGGCTCCACGCGGCGAGCGGCCGGCCCTCGAAGGTCAGGCTTCCGGCCGAGGGCCGCAGGTCGCCGGCCATGGCGGCGAGCAGCGTCGATTTCCCGGCTCCGTTCGGACCGAGCAGCGCCAGCACCCGCCCAGCCCGCACCGTGGCGTCGACCCCGTGGAGCACCCGCCGCCGGCCCTGGCGGACGTCGATCCCGCGCGCCTCGATCATGCGGCGCTCCCCCGGCGGCGGATCAGCCAGAGGAAGAAGGGGGTGCCGATCAGCGCGGTGACCAGACCGACCGGCAGTTCGGCCGGGGCGACGATGGTGCGGGCCAGGCAGTCGGCCGCGACCATCAGCGTCGCCCCCAGCAGGGCGGAGCCGGGGATCAGGGTGCGGTGGTCCGGCCCGGCGCACAGCCTCACCAGATGCGGCACGACCAGCCCGACGAAGCCGATGATCCCCGACAGCGACACCGCCGCGCCCACCGCCAGCGCCACCCCGCCGACCACCACCAGCCCCAGCCGCTCGACCGGCACGCCGAGATGCGCCGCCGCGCGGTCGCCCAGCGTCAGCGCGTCGAGCCCGCGCGCGCAGGACAGGATCACCGCCGCCGCCGCCAGCACCAGCGGGGCCACCACGGCCACCGCCGGCCATGAGGCGCCGCCGACGCTGCCGAGATTCCAAAAGGTGATGTCGCGAAGCTGCCGGTCGTTGGCGGCGTACACCAACAGGCCGATGCCCGCCATGGCGAGCGCGTTCACCCCGATGCCGGCGAGCAGCATGGTGGTCGCGACGCCGCGCCCGAGCCCGAGCACGCAGAGCGCCGCGGCCACGGCGCCGAGAAAGGCGGCGAAGGCGATGAACCAGCGCGACCAGGGCGCCAGCCACGGTGCGGTCGCCAGCAGCGCGTCGCCCAGCACGATGGCCGACACGGCGGCGAAGGCCGCCCCGCCCGAGACGCCGACCAGCGTCGGGTCGGCCAGCGGGTTGCGGAACAGCCCCTGCAACGTCGCCCCGCCCATCCCCAGCGCGGCCCCCACCAGCAGACCGAGCAGCGTGCGCGGCAGCCGCAGATCGAGGATCGCGGCACGCTGGCCGAGATCGCCAGCCCCGTCGACCAGGACGGCCCAGACGGTCGCCGGCCCGATCGCCATGGCGCCGGTCAGCAGCGAGGCGAAGGCGGTGAGCGCCGTCACCAGCGCCAGGACGGCCAGGGCCGCCGCCCGCCGGCGTCCCCAGGCCGTCGCGGGACGCGGCAGGGCCAGCTCGGTCACCCGCCCTTCCCCGCCAGCGCCTTGGCGAGGTCGCGCGCCGCCCGCCCCGTGCGCGGGCCGAAACCCAGAAGATAGAGGGCGTCGAGGGCGACGACCTTCCCGGCCCGCCCGGCCGGCGTCCCCGCCAGTTCGGGCCGCGCCAGCAGAACGGACGGCCCGCCGAGCTGGGCCAGGGACTGGTCGGTGGTCAGGATCAGGTCGGGGGCGGCGACCAGGGCCGCCTCGGGCGACAGCGGCTTGTAGCCCTCGAAGCCGTCGATGGCGTTGCGGCCGCCGGCCAGCCGGATGATGCCCTCCGCCCCGGTGCGGCGGCCGCCGACCATCGGCGGGCCGTTGCCGACGCCCAGCACGAACAGCACGCGCGGTCCCGACGGACGAGCGGCCTGGGCCGCCGACAGGGCCGCCAGATCACGCTCCAGCGAGGCGGCCAGCGCCTCGCCCTCGGCCGGCCGCTCCAGCGCGGCGCCGATGGCGCGGATCATGCGGACCGCACCCTCGGCGTCCACCGCCTCGGGCAGGCGGACCAGACGGACGCCCGCGCGTTCCAACTGCTCCAGCGTGGCGGGCGGGCCGGCGTCGTCGGAAGCCAGCACCAGGGTCGGGTTCAGCGACAGGATGCCCTCCGCCGCCAGGGTGCGGTAATAACCGACCTTGGGCAACGGATTCACCAGGGCGGGCGGGTACAGGCTGCTGCGGTCGACCCCGACCAGTTCGCCGCCGCGGCCCAGCGCCTCGACCGTCTCGGTCACGGCGCCGCCGAGCGACACGATCCGCTCCGGCGACGCGGCGCGGAGGGACAGCCCTCCCCCCGGAACCAGCAGCACCGCCAGACCGGCCAGCAGCGTCCGGCGACGCAGCACAGCTTCCGCCATCATCCTCGCATCCTCCCGGCCATTCGCGTCTCAGGCTCCTGCGCGGTCGTTCAGCCTAGCCGTCACTACTTGATAGTGCAAGTCATTCGCAATTTGCCGGCATCCGCTCAGCCCGCCGGCCGCAGGTCGCCGAGCAGCGTCGGGATCAGCTCCGAGACGGTCGGGTGGATCGGCACCGCCCGTTGCAGGCTGGTGCAGGGCAGCTTCGCGCTCATGACGTCGAGGATGCCGTGGATCGCCTCGTCGCCGCCCGTCCCGAGGATCGCGGCGCCGAGGATGAGCTTGGTCTCGGCATCGACGACGGCGGCCATGAACCCCTGCGTCTCGCCCTTTTCGATCGCCCGCCCGACCCGGCTCATCGGGCGCCGGGCGACCAGCAGGGGCCGCCCGGTGGCGCGCGCCTGCGCCTCCGTCAGCCCGACGCGGCCGAGCGGCGGGTCGATGTAGAGGGCGTAGGCCGGCACCCGCTCGCTCACCCGCCGCCGCTCCCCGTCGAGCAGGTTGGCGGCAACGATCTCGAAATCATTGTAGGCGGTGTGGGTGAAGGCGCCCCGGCCGTTGCAGTCGCCGAGCGCCCAGATGCCGGGAACGTTGGTGGCGAGGCTGTCGTCGACCTGGATGTAGCCGCGCGCGTCGGTGACGACCCCCGCCGCGTCGAGGCCGAGATCGTCGGTGTTGGGCCGCCGCCCGACGGCGAGCAGGACATGCGACCCGACGATCTCCGGATCCCCCGCCCGGCAATCGACGCCGACGGCCACGCCCTCGCCGCGCGGCGCGAGGCGGATGCAGTCCGCCCCGGTGCGCACGGCGATTCCCTCCGCTTCCAGGATGGCGCGGACGGCGTCCGACACGTCGGAATCCTCGCGGGCGATCAGGCGGGGGCCCTTCTCCACGATGGTGACGCGGGCGCCGAAACGGCGGTGCATCTGGGCGAATTCGAGCCCGATGTAGCTGCCGCCGATCACCACCAGATGCTCCGGCACCCGGTCGAGCTCCAGCATCGAGCGGTTGGTGAGGTAGGGGACGTCCCGCACGCCCGGCAGATCCGGCACCGCCGCCCGGCCGCCGACATTCACGAAGATGCGCGGGGCGGTCAGCAACTCGCCGCCGACGCGGATCCGGTCCGGCCCCTCGAAACGGGCGTGCCCGGCGATCACCGTGCAGCCGGCCATGCCGCGCAGCCACGCCTCGACGTTGGCGCGGGCGTTGGCCGCCACCGTGTCGGCGCGGGCCTTGACGCGCGCCATGTCGATGCGCGGGGGCGCGTCGAACAGAATCCCATACTCGGCGCCGCGCCGGGCCAGATGCGCGGCGTAGGCGCTGGCGACCAGCGTCTTGGTCGGCATGCAGCCGGTGTTGACGCAGGTGCCGCCGAACAGATGGCGCTCGACCAGCGCGACCGACATCCCCGCCCCGGTCAGCCGGCCGGCGAGCGACGGCCCCGCCTGCCCGGCCCCGATGACGATGGCGTCGAAACGGCGACTCTGTGGACCGCTCATGGGATCATCCTCACGATCAGGATCGCGCCGGCGATGGCGACCGCGTCCTCGATCAGCGCCGCCGGCCGGTCGCTGCCGAACGCCCCGGCCAGCCGGGCGCGGGCGGCCCGCCCGCCGAGGGTGCCGATCACGGCGCCGGCCGCCCCGGCGACGCTCCCGATCAGCAGGGTCCACTGGTCGCCGCACAGCGCCGCCCCGCACAGGGCCCCCGCCAGGATCCGGGTGCCGAACTGCACGGGAACGGTGCGGCTCGGCGTCGAGGGATGCTGGTCGGCGACCAGCTCCGCGACCGCCAGCGCCGTCAGGATGCGGTGCGCCCAGGGATGGGCGAGCCAGACGAGCCCGTCGTGGGTCAGCGGAATCCATCCGAGATGGGCGGCCCAGCTCACCACGGCCGGCGCGGTCATGGCGCGCAGCCCCGTGACGATGCCGATCAACAGCGCAAGCAACGGAATCATCCCGCGACCCCCGCAACAGGCAAGCCGCCGGTCAGTGTGCCTGCGCGGCGGGGAAATGCCAGCCTCTTATCGGCGCCGGACTCTCTTTTCGGGCGAGCGGCCGGGCGGCCCGCCCACAGCGCGCTTCACGCCAGGTGCATCCACAGCCGCATGAGCTCCGGAACCGTGCGGATGGCGAGCTTGGAGAGGATGTTCGCCCGGTGCGTCTCGACCGTGCGGACGCCGATCCCCAGCCGGTTGGCGATGGCCTTGTTGGTGCAGCCCTCGACCATCAGCCCGGCGACGTCCTTCTCGCGCGCGCTGAGCAGCGCCAGCCGCGCCAGCGCCGATTCCGCCGCCGAACGGTCGCGGCGCTGGCGGGCGTCGCGCTGCAACGCCTCGTGGACCCGGCGCAGGAACACGTCGTCGTCGAACGGCTTCTCCAGGAAATCGACCGCCCCGGCCTGGAGGGCGGTGACGGCGGCGCGGACCTCCCCATGGGCGGTGATGACGATGACGGGGATGCCCGAGCCGCGCCGCGCCAGTTCCTCCTGAAGCTCCAGCCCGTCCATGAAGGGCATGCGGAGGTCGGCCACCACGCAGCCCGGCTGGTCGGGGCCGTGGCGGTGCAGGAACTCCAGCGCGTTGTCGAAGGTGCGGACGCTCAGTCCGGCGACCTCGACCAGGGCCGCCAGCGCGTCGCGCACCGCCTCGTCGTCGTCGACGATGAAGACGACCGGTTCGGGAGCGGCGGCGGAATCGGTGGGATCGGTCATGAACAGGCTCGCGGTGCGGTCAGGCGGCTGGAAGGAACATGCGGAACTGAGCGCCCTGCGCCGCCGCCGGCCCCGCCCCTGGCCCTGGCCCGGAGTTGCGCGACAGCCACAGCCGGCCGCCGTGGCTCTCGACGATCGAGCGGCAGATCGGCAGCCCCAGCCCCATCCCCGCCGGCTTGGTGGTGGCGAAGGGGGAATAGAGCCGGTCCACCATGTCGGCCGGCACGCCGGGGCCGCTGTCCTCGACCTCGAAGGTGACGCCCTCCGACGGTGCCGAGCGGACCCGCAGGACGACCTCGCGGACCGGGCTGTCGGCGGCGGCGATGGCCTCGATGCTGTTGTGGACGAGGTTGAGGAGCACCTGCTCGATCTGGATGCGGTCGGCCAGAACGTCGGGCAGCGGCTCCGCCATGTCCAGCCGGAGTTCGACCCGGTTGTAGGCGGCGTCGGCGCGGACCAGCGCCACCGCCTCGCGGGCGATGCCGGCGGCGGGTTCCGGCACAAGCTGCGGCGAGCCCTTGCCGAGGAAGGTGCGCAAACCGCGGATGACCTCGCCGGCCCGCTCCGCCTGGGCGACCGCCTTGTCGATCAGCTCGTGGGCGCGCGGGGGAACCTCGCAGCCCTCCAGCACGCGCTGGGCGGCGCGGGTGTAGCTGATCGCCGCCAGCAGCGGCTGATTCAGCTCGTGCGCCAGGGCCGACGCCATCTCGCCGGTCACCGCCAGCCGGGCGATGTGGGCCAGCTCGGCCTGATGCTCGCGCAGCCGGGCCTCGACCCGGCGGCGCTCGCTGACCAGGGCGCCGAGGAACAGCGCGGTGATGGCGAGCGCCAGCATCAGCGTCTGGTGGTAGACGACCGCGTGCAGGGGGAAGCCGATCAGTTGCAGCCCGGCGATCAGGCCGCTCTGGATGGCCAGCGCGGTCAGCACCGCCCCCGGCAGCCCGTGCGAGACGGCGACCCAGACCAGCGGCAGGAACAGCACGTAGAACAGGTTGAAGCGGCCGTCGCCGACCGGCAGGAAGACGACCAGCAGCGCCGCCGCCGTGGCCGCCGTCTGGGCCGCCGAGGGCGGTTTCGGCAGCCTCCAGGCCGGCGTCCGCCCCGGCTGGTGGAGGATCAGCAGGAACGGGGTCATCACGGCGATGCCGATGGCGTCGCCCAGCCAGTACTGGAAGGCCAGCAGCGGCAGGTCGGCGGCGGCGATCGCTCCGTCGAGCACGAAGATTCCGACGAAGACCGGGGCGACGGCGGCGGCGCTGAGGAAGGCGACGCCGACCAGCCAGCCGACGTCACGGACCCGCTCCAGCGCCGGGTCGATCGCCACCCGGCGGCGCAGGACATGGGCGGCCACCCCATAGCCGGCGACGATGGCGAGATTTGACGCCAGCAGCGAGCCGGCCGAGGCCGGATGCCCGCGCACCACCAGATCGGCGACCACCAGCGTGACGTACACCACCGGCAGGCCGCGCGCCCCCGTCCACAGCAGCAGCGCCATGAACAGCCCGGCCGGCGGGTTCCACGGCGTGATGTTCAGGCTGGGGCGCGGGTGGATGAAGGTCAGCCAGTCGAGCGGCAGATAGACCGCCATGAAGGCGAGCGACAGCAGCAGCAGGTCCCGGCCGGACGGGCTGGCCGACAGGAAGGCCCCGGCCGGCCGGGTGACAGGCATCGACGGCATCTCACACGCTTCTTTCGGTCCACGCTCGTGAAGGGCCGCCAGGATACACCACCACCCGGCGCGGTGGGGCTGTTCTGGAACACAGCCCCTCTCCCGCGAGGGGAGAGGGGCTTGCATCAGCGCCTACAGGAAGGCCTCAGCCGATGAAGAAGGGCTGCGTGCCGTGCGCGGCGATGGCGCTCGCCAGACGCTCCAGCGCGTGGGCGTAGGCGGCGGTCCGCATCGGAATGCCCTTGGACTCCCGCATGTCCCACACCCGGCGGCCCTCGGTCTCCATGATCGTGCGCAGACGCTCGTGGATCTCCTTCAGGTTCCAGTAATAGCCCTGGCGGTTCTGCACCCACTCGAAATAGGACACGGTGACGCCGCCGGCGTTGGCCAGGATGTCGGGCAGCACGATGGCGCCCTTGCCCTCCAGGATGCGGTCGGCCTCGGGCGTGACCGGGCCGTTGGCCAGCTCCAGCACGATGCGGGCCTTGATCGAGCCGGCGTTGCCGGCGTGGATCTGGTCCTCCAGCGCCGCCGGGACCAGCACCTCGCAGGGGATCGCCAGCATCGCGTCGGCATCCACCACCCGGACCCCGCCGCCGGCGAAGGCGGTCACCGAACCGCCGCGCGCCTTGGCCGCCTGCACGGCGTCCGGATCGAGCCCGTCCTCGCAGACGATGGCGCCGCGCGAATCCGACAGGCCGACGATGCGGTAGCCGTCGGCGTGCAGCAGCCGGGCGATGTGCAGGCCGGCGTTGCCGTAGCCCTGCACCACCACGCGCTTGCCCGAGTTCGCCAGCCCCAGCTCCTCCTCGAGATGCTTGAGCAGGTAGTAGCCGCCGCGCGCCGTGGCGTCGTCGCGGCCCAGCGAGCCGCCGAGCGGCAGCGGCTTGCCGGTGATCACCGCCGGGCTCGGCTGGCGGACGATCGAGCTGTACTCGTCGGCCATCCAGCCCATGATCATCGAGTTGGTGTAGACGTCCGGCGCCGGGATGTCGCGGTCCGGCCCGATCATGCCGGCGAAGGCCTGGACGTAGGCGCGCGACAGCCGCTCCAGCTCGGACTTGGACAGGCTGTGCGGATCGACCTTCACGGCGCCCTTGCCGCCGCCGTAGGGCAGGTTCATCACCGCGCACTTGAAGGTCATCCAGAAGGCGAGCGTCGTCACCTCCTCGACGTTGGACCCCGGATGGAAACGGATGCCGCCCTTGGTCGGGCCGCGGGTGTCGTCGTAGCGGCAGCGCCAGGCCGGGAAGGAGCGGCGCGAGCCGTCGTCCATCCGCACCGACAGGCGGACGCTCAAGGTCTCCTTGGCGTATTTCAGCTTTTCGAGAACCTCGGAATCCACCTCGACATGCTTCGCCGCTTCGTCCAGACGGCTGAGCGCCCCCGCAAGCAAATCGTCCATCGCGTTGTCCCTCAATCAAATCGGTCAAGTGTCGGATCGGCCCGGCGCGCCGGACGGGGGCGGGCAGTCCCTTCGCAGGGTTCCCCTTGCCGCCCCCTGGGTGCGCGGGCCGGTTCCTTCTACTCAGGAAAAACCCGGACCGAAATATCCGTAACAATACGGAATTCGTTCAAGATATTGATAAGTAATGATGTTTTTTCGAGAAAACCTTCAACGCCCGGCCTTCCGTAGTCTTACGGATGGAAGCCGTTCCAGGCCATGGGCAGTATTTGCCGCTGGCCGACGACACTCTTCTCCCACCCATGCGAGGACACCGATGACCGAGGGGGCTGACCATCCGCTGATCTGGATCGGACGCGCGGATTACGGCCGCCTGCTGCGGGCGGCGGAGGGGCTCGCCGCTCGGGCGCCCGAGCTGTCGGCCGTCCTGTCGCGGGAGCTGGAGCGCGCCATCGTCCGCCCCGACGCCGACCTGCCGCGCACCGTCGTGCGGATGGGCAGCCGCGCGCTGTTCCGCCGCGCCGAGGGGGTTTCGGCCGAATGGGGAGTGCTGGTCTACCCGGACCAGCCCGCCACGGAAGGCCGGATCTCCGTGGCCTCGCCCCTGGGGGCGGCGCTGATCGGGCTGCGCGAGGGGGACCGCATGGCCTACCTCGACGCCGACGGGACCACCCGCCGCCTGTCGGTCGAGCGCGTCCTCCCGGCCTGACCGCCTCCCCGTTTTTCTCGCATCGCCTTGCCGACCCACAGGACCCGACCATGACCACACCACCGCATCCCGACTCCCGGAACGGCGCGCCGCGCGGCCCCCTGCCCGCCATCACGCTGACCGACAGCGTTCACGAACGGCTGTACGAGCTGGCCTTCGCGGTGCGGGGCCGCCAGTCGGAGGTGGCCGAGTATCTGGAGCGCGAGTTGGAGCGGGCCTGCGTGGTGGCGGACGACGCGCTGCCGAAGACGACCGTCACCATCGGCTCCCACGTCACCTTCGAGGAGTGCGACACCGCGCAGCGCCACAGCGTCACGCTGGTCTGGCCGCGCGAGGAGGACGCCGCGCGCTCCCGCCTGTCGGTGATGACCCCGGTCGGCGCCGCCCTGATCGGGCTGCGCGCCGGCCAGAGCATCGGCTGGCGGAACCGCGCCGGCACCTGGCGCCGCCTGAGCGTCAAGACGGTGTCCCAGGCGGCGCCGGCGGAGACGGCGCAGGGGCAGCCCGCCTGAGGGCGGGCACCCCCGCGGCCGGCCCCGTCAGCCGGTGATGAACCAGGAGGACGAGACCTGGTTCGGCCGTATGCCGTCCAACTCGACCAGACCACCGCTGCTCAGGTTCACCAGCGCGTTCGAGCCGACCTCGGTGACGGTCCAGGTCACGCCGACGCCGATCTGCAACCGGTCCCCTTCGGCGGCGTTGAAGTCGCCGATCCGGTCGATCCCGGAAGCGATGCCGAAGCCGAAGACGTCCGCCCCGGCGCCGCCGAACAGGGTATCGTCCCCGGCGCCGCCGACGAGGACGTCGTTGCCGGCCCCGCCGAGCAGATAATCGTCCCCCAGCCCGCCGGACAGGAAATCGTCCCCCAGCCCGCCGGTCAGGGTGTCGTCCAGAACGTTGCCCACCAGCACGTCGCGGCCGGCACCGCCGGTCAGGCTGGCGGCGGGGGCCAGACGGTCGAACAGCAGGGCGTCCTGCCGGCCGTTGCCGTCGCCGAGCACCAGAGCGTCGTTCCGGCTCTCCCCGGCGATGTAGCGGCCGTCGCCGGACACCGAAAGACCGGTGGCGATCCCGTCACCGCTGTCCGGCAGCAGCCCGGCCGCCCGCGCGCGGGTGATCTCCCCCGTCACCATGTCCTTGATGAAGGTGTCGTTGGTCCCGGCGACGTCGCCCCCCACCAGATTGGAGGCGGTGCTGGTGAAGACGACGTAGCGGCCGTCGTCCGACAGCTCGACCTCGTAGCAGCCGCTGTTGCCCCTCGTTCCGTCGACGCCGGTGTTGGCCATGGCGACGGCGCCGGTCTGGAGATCCTTCACGAGGATGTTGGTGGAGGCGCTCTGCGCGCCGTTTGCGTCGCTGTAGCCGACGATGGCGGCGTAGCGCCCGTTGGCCGACAGGGCGATGTCGTTCATCACGTCCAGGCGGGTGCCGTCGGCGGCCGTGTTCACGCGGGTGACCGCGCCGGTCTGCATGTCCTTCAGGAAGACGCTCCGGTTCGCGCCGCCGCCGCCGTTGCCACCCTCCACCAGATCGGACGCGTAGCCGCTGAACAGCACGTAACGGCCGTCCGCCGAGATGTCGGGGGTGAAGCTGTTGGGACGCACGGCACCCGACCCCGTCAGCAGACCGCCGCCGCCATCCGCGCGGACGCTGGCCCGCGTCAGGGTGCCGGTCTGCAAGTCCTTCACGAAGATGTCCTGCGCACCGTTGGTGTCGCCGGCCACAAGGTTGCTCGCGTCGCTGGCGAAGGCCACGAAACGCCCGTCGGCGCTGACCGAGCCGAGGGTGCTGCGGTCGTTCCCCTGGGTTCCGTCGCTGGCGGTGCTGGCGCGGACGATGGCCCCGGTCTGCATGTCCTTGACGAAGACGTCGCTCTGGCCGTTGGTGTCGCCCGCCACCAGATTGCTCGCGCTGCTGGTGAAGACGACGTAGCGCCCGTCTTGCGACAGCGCGGTGGCGCTGCCCGACAGGTTGCCCGCCGTTCCGTCGGCCGCCGCGCTGGCCAGCGTCACCGTGCCGGTCTGGAGATCCCGGACGAACACCCCGCTCACGACGCCGCCGTTCCCGTCGGAGCCGGTGCCGGAGAAGGCCGCGTAGCGGCCGTTGCCCGACAGCACGGGGGCCGAGCCGCCCTGGGCCGAGGCCGTGCCGTCGGCGTTGGCGCTGATCAGCCGCATCTGCTGCGGATCGGCGGCGAGCTGGGCGGTGAAGCCGTCGCTGACGCTGGCGCCGTCCGCACCGGTCAGGGTGACGGTGCCGGTGAAGCTCCCGGTCTGGCGGTAGCGGTGCCCGGCGGTCAGACCGGTGGCGGTGCCGGCGATGGTCTGGCTGCTGGTCTGTCCGTCGCCCCAATCGATGGTCGCCTGGGTGACACCGGCGGTGAAGCCGAGCGACAGGCCGACCAGCCCGGGCTCTCCCTGGCCGTCGGCGGCCAGCTTGCCGACATCCACCGCGAAGAGGTCGGCGACACCGTTGATGTCGTTGCCGACCATGTTGCCGGCCGCGGTGGCGAGGACCGCCCGGCCGCCATCCGCGCTCGCCCCCACCAGGGTCGCCCCGCTGTTGAGCTGGGCGCCGTCGGCGGCCGTGCTGATCCGGCGGACCGCGCCGGTCTCCAGGTCCTTCAGGAACACGTCCTGCGCGTTGTTGCGGTCGCCGGCCACCAGGTTGGAGGCGGCGCTGGTGAACAGCACCGATTTCCCGTCCGGACCGAAGACTCCGCCGCTGCTGGCCCCGTTGGCCTGGCTGCCGTCGGCGGCCGTGCTGACCCGGGTGATCGCGCCGGTTTGCAGGTCGCGGACGAACAGATCCGTCACCCCGTTGGTGTCGCCCGCGACCAGGCTGGACGAGGCGCTGGTGAACAGCACATAGCGGCCGTCCTGGGAAAAGGCGTTGGCGGTGCCGCCGCTGGCCGTGCCGGCGGGCGCGCCGTCGAGCCGTTCCTGGACCCCGGTCTGGAGGTTCCGCAGGTTGAGCATCCCCGCCTCGGAATAGGCCAGCCATTGGCCATCGGGCGACAGGACGGGGGAATAGGTGTCCGGATGGTTGGTGAAGGTCCCGGTGCCGGCGATGGTGGTGCTGACGCCGGTCACCATGTCGCGGTGGACGACCTGTGTCACCGGCGTGCTGTGGGGGGCCGGCGGGGGAGCGTTGGTGTAGACCAGCGTCCGGCCGTCAGCCGTCAGCCGGATGTCCCTGGCGCTGTTGGAGCCGATGTTGACGCTCGCGCGCTCGCCGGTCGCCAGGGTCAGGATGTTGATGACGCCGCCGTTGCTGTAGAGAAGCCGGCCGCCGTCGTCCGAGAAGGACGGGTCGATGTCGCTGCCCCCGACGTCGATCCGCGTCCGCGTGCCGCTTTGCAGATCCTTCACGAACAGCTCGGTCTGGCCGTTGGTGCTGTTGGAGGTCATGATGTAGGCGACGAAGCGGCCGTCCGCCGAGACCGCCCCGTTCATGGCGGGCTGGACCGCCTGGCCTCCATCAGTGGCCGTGCTGGCGCGGACGACCGCCGTCGAATCGAAAGCCGCCGCCGTCCACCCCATCGAGGTTATGGACGGCCCGGCGGACGGTTCCGGCTCGTCGCCCAGCCGGAGGTTGGCGGCGGTCAGCGACGCCTTGGTCACGCCCATCAGCCGCACGCCGGTGGAGGCGTCGAGGTTCAGCACCGTGCCGCCGGCGTCCTCGGTGGCCGAGGCCATCAGCGTCTGGAAGCCGCCCAGACCGCTCCAGCCGCTGAGATCCAGCACGTCGCCGCCGGCCCCGGCCTGGAAGTCGCCGATGGCGTCCCAGCCGTCGCCGGCGTTGATGACGAAGCGGTCGGAGCCGGCGCCGCCCTCCATGTAGTCGTTGCCGGCCCCGCCGATGATCGTGTCGTTGCCGGCGGTGCCGTACAGCTCGTCACGCGCCGCGGTGCCGGTCAGGACCTGCCCCGGCGCGCCGCCGCCGGCCGCCGCGTCGTCGTTGACGATCACCCCGGCGGCGCTGCCGGCGGCGATGGTCCAGCCGGCGCTGGGCGCCGACAGGGTGACGGTGAAGCCCTCGTCCGTCTCGACCGCCGTGTCGGCCAGCACCGGGACGGCGATGGTCGCCGTGCTCTGCCCGGCCGCGAAGGTCAGCAGCCCCGACGGCAGCGCGTTGCCGGCGAAGTCGGCCGCCCCGGCGGCCGAGGCGCCGGAACCGGCCACCGACCAGGTGACCGACGCGGCGGCCGAGACGTCGCCGCTGCGCGTCACCGTGAACAGGAAGCTGGTCGTGCCGCCGCCGCTGCCCTCCGCCACGCTGACCGTCGCCGGGCCGAGGCTCAGCGTGCCTCCGACGGAGGAGCCGGGCAGCGGATTGCCGGGGGTGCCGCCGCCGGCCGCCAGCAGCACGTTGTCGGCCGTCAGCGCCGAGCGGGCGACGCCGGACAGACGGACGCTGGCGGTGGGGCTGAAGGTGAGGACGGTGTCGTTGCCGTCGGTGGCGGCCAGGGCCATCAGCGCGGTGAAGTCGGTGATACCGGTCCAGGCGGTGAGGTCGAGCCGGTCCCCACCGGCGCCGGCCTGGAAATCGCCGATGTAGTCCCAGCCGTCCCCCGGCCGCAGAACGAAGGTGTCGCGCCCGGCGCCGCCCTCCATGTAATCGTCGCCACCGCCCCCGGTGATCGTGTCGTCGCCGTCGCCACCGAAGATCTGGTCGCGCATGCCGTTGCCGGTCAGCCGGTCATTGCCGGCGCCCCCGCCGATCGTGTTTTCCTCCGCCCCGCCGGTCAACGTGTCGGCACCGGCTCCACCCCAGAGAACGGCCATTTTTCTGGCTCCATCAGCAACGTGTTGTTGAGACGGTTGCAAATCTTTCCTCAATGGTTGCTTCTGGCAATCGTCCCGCCCGGACGATATCCGTCCTGGCGGAAGCGATTCCTTCGCTCCTTCCGTCGGCTGGGACACGATCTTTGGACGCGAACGGAACAATCTTTCGGATGTGGGACAGGTCCTGTCGCCGGCCGGCCGGGCCGCCCCCGGCCGAATTTTTCCGGTCCGGCGATGCAACCCTTCCGCGCTATGCCTGTTTATCTGCCGACACTCAGCGGAGGGCCGGACCGCCGGGGCACCGAACGGCAGGGGTCCTGGCGACCCCGCACCCAAAGACATAGCCCGGAGTAAGCGCTTCGCGGCTCTGCCCCTCGGGCCGGTTGGGGACTAAGGTACGGCGCAAGGGACTTGCCAGGTCCCATCGGAAGGAGGAAACATGAGCATCATGGAGACCGCCGTGGCTACGTCGAAGGTTGCCGCCATCCCGCGCGGCACCCTGTCCGATGTCGAGGCCATCGCCGATCGGTATGGTTGGTCGACACCCATGGCCCGCTGGTGGATGTCCTGCGCCGCCTCGACCGTCGGCAGCAGCAAGCCCGAAGCGGTGATCGCCTTCCTCGACAAGACGGTCGGCGGCGTCACGATGATCCGCCGCTGACGTCAGAAACGCTTCCCGCCGGATCGCCCCGGTGTGGGCGGGGCCGGTGTGGCCGGGGCCGGGGCCGACCATCCGCGACGGGTGGCCGGCGCCGGCCCCGTTCGCGTTGGGGCCATTTTTCCGCGAGCGGCGAGCGGCGGAACCGCTACGGCACCCGCTTCTTCTCCAGCTTGCGGGCGAGCGTGCGGCGGTGCATGCCGAGACGCCGGGCGGTTTCCGAGATGTTGAATCCGGTGTCGACCAGCGTCTCGTGGATTCGTTCCCACTCCAGGTTCTTCAGCGAGGTGGTCCGCCCGGCCAGCGCCACCGAGGTGTCGCCCTCCGTCCGTTCGAAAGCGGCCTCGATGTCGTCGGTGTTGGACGGCTTGGCGAGGTAGTGGCAGGCGCCGAGCTTGATCGCCTCCACCGCCGTGGCGATGCTGGCGAAGCCGGTCAGCACGACGATCCGCATGTCCGGGTCGTGGGCGTAAAGCTCCTTGACGCATTCGAGGCCGGAGCCGCTGCCGAGCTTCAGGTCGACCACGGCGTAGCCCGGCTGCACCGTCTCCAGCAGCGTCCGCACGCTGTCGAGCCCGTCGCACCAGTCGACCGTGTAGCCGCGCCGCTCGAAGGAGCGCCGCAGCGCCTTCACGAAGGAGGCGTCGTCCTCCACCAGCACCAGCCGGCGCTCCAGCTCCTCGGCCGCGTCCGGTTCGGCCGGATCCATGTCCGGCCCGCGCTCAATCGCCATCGCCGCCTCGCGGGGAAAGGGCTGCCAGCGGCAGGGTCAGGGTGACGGAGGCGCCGCCGCCGGGACGGTTCCTCGCCGAAACGGTGCCGCCGACCTTGCGGATGACGTTGACGACCAGGAACAGGCCGAGCCCGCTGCCCGGCCGCCCCTTGGTCGAGCGGTAGGGGGTGCCGAACGCCGCCAGCATGCCGTCCTCGAATCCCGGACCGGCGTCGTTCACCGCGACGATGAGGCTGTCGCCCTGCCGGCCGACCGCGATGCCGATCCAGTTGGGCGAGACCTCCAGCGCGTTGTCGAGCACGTTGAAGATCACCTGCTTCAGGGCGAGGTCCCAGACCATGCCCTCCCGGCCGGGAAAAGCGTTGTCGTAGTCGAGGCGGCCGGGCGAGCGGCTCGCCCGCCATTCGGCGACCAGCTCGTCGAGAAAGGCGTTGACGGTCGTCCGCACCGTGCCCTCGCCACGCGCCTCCCCCGACGACATCAGGATGCCGGTGAGGATGCTCTTGCAGCGGTCGATCTGGCTCTGCATCTCCGACAACTCCTCGACCATGTCCGGGTCGGCCTTGATCGCCGGCATGCGCCGCCAGTCGTTCAGGATCACCGACAGGGTCGCCAGCGGCGTCCCCAGCTCGTGCGCCGCGCCGGAGGCCAGCAGCCCCATGCGGACGATGTGGTCCTCCTCCATCGAGCGCTGGCGCAGCTCCGCCAGATAGGAATCGCGGGCGCGCAGGTTGCGGTTGATCCGGGTGATGAAGGGGACGAGCAGGCTCGCCGCCAGCACGAAGCCGACGAAGCTGCCCTGGATGTGCAGGTTGAGGAGGTTGCCCTCATGCCCGTAGGGCAGCTCCAGCGGCCGGTAGGAGCCGGTCAGCCAGGTCAGGCAGGCGGTGGCCACCAGCACCAGCGTCCAGGCCGCCCAGGCCTCCAGCAGCACGGCGCCGATGGTGACCTGGAGCAGGTAGAGCGAGATGAAGGGGTTCGTCGCCCCGCCGCTGAGATAGAGCTGGGTCGTCAGGGCGGCGACGTCGATCAGCAGTTCCAGGAAGAGCTGGATGTTGGTGACGGCGGCGGTGCGGCGCAGATGCAGCAGGCTGGCGACGTTGAGCCCGACCAGGAACAGCACGACCACGGCCATCGGCGCCAGCGGCAGCGCGATGCCCATGTGGTAATGAACGATCAGGATCGTCACCGCCTGGCCGACGACGGCGAGCCAGCGCAATTGAACAAGAAGAAACAGGTTCTTCTTGTCGGCCGTGTCACGCGCGGGAATCGCTCCGCTCCTCGTCAGATCGTCCAAACCCCGCCCTTATATGGGCGCTGTGGGGTCCGAACGGGAGCCCCCGGCAACTCCGATGAACGCACGTCAGGATTGACGACGGCCACGCCGGAGCCGGCGTTCGTGGAGACACACGGCGACGGCCCCGCCGAGCAGCATGAGCGCCAGTGTGAACCAGGTCAGCGCGTAGACGAGGTGGTTGTCGGGGAAGCGGATCACGGTGAGGCCGCCGACCGGTCCGTTCCTCACCGTCCCGTTCGGGCCGGCCCGCGCCCCGTCGGCGTCGATGAAGTAGGGGGCGAGCCCCGACAGACCGCGTGCCGCGCCGATGGCGGCGACGTCGCGCGAATGCCAGCGGTCGGCGGCCGGGTCGTTGCTGCGCAGGAATCCACCCGCCGGTTCGGTCAGGCGCAGCAGGCCGGTGACCGTCGTCTCGCCCTCGATCTGGCCGTCCGCCCGCGTCGCCGGGTCGCGCCGGTTCGGCGGCACGAAGCCGCGGTTGACCAGCAGGGTGAAGCCCTCGCGGCTCTCGAAGGGCGTCAGCACCCAGAAGCCGGCGCCGAGGTCGCTGACCGCCTGCACCAGCGTCTCGCGGTCGTTGAGGAAGCGGCCGGCGACGGCCACCCGGCGGTACTCGTCGTCGGCCGCGTTGATCCCGCCCCAGGCCTCGGGGCCGGGAGCGGCGGCGGGGCCGGCGTGGACCCGCTGCTCGACCCGTTCGATCAGGTCGTGCTTCCAGGCCCGGCGCTCGACCTGCCAGACGCCGAGCGCCGTGAAGCCGGCGATGCCCAGCGCGGCGAGCAGGCCGAGAAGGACCAGCGCCCACAGCGGGCGCGGCCGCCCCGCCCGGGCGGCCGTCCGGCTTTCCGGGGGGGAGTCCGCCATGCCCGCCGCGCCCGTCACGGCATCCGGCCCATGTCGTGGCCGGGCATCATGTTGGTGTTGAGGTGGTACATCACCCACAGCGAGCCGGTCAGGGTGATGACCACGATGATCAGGGTGAAGATCATCGCCAGCATCGTCCAGCCGCCCTCGGAGCGGCTGTTCATGTGCAGGAAATAGACCATGTGGACCAGGATCTGCACGACGGCGAAGCCCATGATGACCAGCGCGGTCTGGGTGTTGTCGAGCACGTTGTTCATGACCAGCCAGAACGGGATCGCCGTCAGGATCACCGACAGGACGAAACCGATCGTGTAGCTGCCCAGCGTGCCGTGGGCGTGGCCGTCGTCATGGCCGTGGGCGTCATGACCGTGGTCGCCATGCCCGTGGGCGCCATGGTCGTGGTGCGCGTGGCCCTGGTGGGCGTGAGGGGTCATCGCAGCATTCCCATCAGATAGACGAAGGTGAAGACGCCGATCCAGACGACGTCCAGGAAGTGCCAGAACATGCTCAGGCACATCAGGCGCCGCCGGTTCGCCACGGTCAGCCCGCGCTTGGAGACCTGCACCATCAGCGTCACCAGCCAGACGATGCCGAAGGTGACGTGCAGCCCGTGGGTGCCGACCAGCGTGAAGAAGGAGGACAGGAAGGCGCTGCGCTGCGGCGTCGCCCCCTCGTGGATCAGGTGCGCGAACTCGTACAGCTCGATGCCGAGGAAGGCGAGGCCGAACAGCCCGGTGATCGCCAGCCAGCCCTGCGTCGGACCGATCCGCCCCTTCTCCATGGTCAGCATGGCGAAGCCGTAGGTGATCGAGGACAGCAGCAGCATGGAGGTGTTCAGCGCCACCAGCGGCAGGTCGAACAGATCCTTGGGCGACGGCCCGGCCGCGTAGTTGCCGCCGAGCACCCCGTAGGTGGCGAACAGGACCGCGAAGATGAGGCAGTCGCTCATCAGGTAGATCCAGAAGCCGAGCAGGGTGCTGTGGCCCTCGGGATGCTCGTGCTCGTCCACCATGTAGAAGACCGGAGCCTGCCCGG
This sequence comes from Azospirillum agricola, assembly GCF_017876095.1. Lineage (GTDB taxonomy): Bacteria > Pseudomonadota > Alphaproteobacteria > Azospirillales > Azospirillaceae > Azospirillum > Azospirillum agricola. Next base: position 289,891 of record NZ_JAGINM010000003.1, on the reverse strand, counting down.
CCTGGGCGGTTCCGTGGGCGGTCGTCATGGTCGTCGTCATGCTTTCACCTGCCCGGAGAGGAGACGGGTCCGTTCATTCTCGGTCCGCACGACCTCGGCGGCGGGAATGTAGAAGTCGCGGCTGTAGTTGAAGGTGTGGCCGATGGCGACCACCAGCAGACCGATGAAGCTCACCGCCGCCAGCCACCAGATGTACCAGATCAGGGCGAAGGCGAGGACGACGCTCAGGCCCGCCAGGATGATGCCGGCCCCGGTGTTGCTCGGCATGTGGATCGCCTTGAAGCCGTCCTGCGGGCGCAGGTAGCCGCGCTTCTTCATGTCCCACCAGGCGTCGTTGTCGTGGATCACCGGGGTGAAGGCGAAGTTGTAGTCGGGCGGCGGCGAGGAGGTCGCCCATTCCAGCGTGCGGCCGTCCCACGGGTCGCCGCTCGTCTCGCGCAGCTCGTTGCGCCTGAGGACGCTGACGGCGATCTGGATCAGGAAGGCGGCGATGCCCAGGAAGATCAGGAAGGCGCCGACGGCCGCGACCTGGAACCAGATCTGGAGCGACGGATCCTCGAAGACGCGCAGGCGGCGGGTGACGCCCATCAGGCCCAGGACGTAGAGCGGCATGAAGGCGACGTAGAAGCCGATCACCCAGAACCAGAAGGACAGCTTGCCCCAGAACGGGTCGAGCCTGAAGCCGAAGGCCTTCGGCCACCAGTAGACGATGCCGGCGAACAGGCCGAACAGCACGCCGCCGATGATGACGTTGTGGAAGTGGGCGATCAGGAACAGGCTGTTGTGCAGCACGAAGTCGGCGGGCGGAACCGCCAGCAGCACGCCGGTCATGCCGCCGATGACGAAGGTCAGCATGAAGGCGACCGTCCACATCATCGGCAACTCGAAGCGGATGCGGCCGCGGTACATCGTGAACAGCCAGTTGAAGATCTTGGCGCCCGTCGGGATCGAGATGATCATCGTCGTGATTCCGAAGAAGGAATTCACGCTGGCGCCCGAGCCCATGGTGAAGAAGTGGTGCAGCCAGACCAGGTACGACAGGATGGTGATGACCACCGTCGCGTACACCATCGAGGTGTAGCCGAACAGCTTCTTGCCCGAGAAGGTCGAGGTGACTTCCGAGAAGATGCCGAAGGCCGGCAGGATCAGGATGTAGACCTCCGGGTGGCCCCAGATCCAGATCAGGTTCACGTACATCATCGGGCTGCCGCCGAGATCGTTCGTGAAGAAGTTGGTGCCGACATAGCGGTCGAGCGACAGCAGCACCAGCACCGCCGTCAGCACCGGGAAGGCGGCGACGATCAGCACGTTGGTGCACAGCGAGGTCCAGGTGAAGACCGGCATCTTCATCATGGTCATGCCGGGGGCGCGCATCTTGACGATGGTGCAGACCAGATTGACGCCGGACAGCAGGGTCCCGACACCGGCCACCTGCAAGGCCCAGATGTAGTAGTCGACGCCGACGTCGGGGCTGTAGCCGATGCCCGACAGCGGCGGGTAGGCCAGCCAGCCGGTGCGGGCGAACTCGCCGACGAACAGCGACATCATCACCAGCACGGCGCCGCCCGCCGTCATCCAGAAGCTGAAGTTGTTGAGGAACGGGAAGGACACGTCGCGCGCGCCGATCTGCAACGGCACGATGTAGTTCATCAGCCCCGTGACCATCGGCATGGCCACGAAGAAGATCATGATGACGCCGTGGGCGGTGAAGATCTGGTCGTAATGGTGGGCGTTGAGGTAGCCCTCGCTGCCGCCGAACGCCATCGCCTGCTGAAGCCGCATCATGATGGCGTCGGCGAAGCCGCGCAGCAGCATGATCAGGCCGAGGATCATGTACATGATGCCGATGCGCTTGTGGTCCACCGTGGTGAACCACTCGCGCCACAGGTAGCCCCACAGCCGGAAATAGGTCAGCCCGGCGACCAGGGCGCCGCCGCCCAGCAGGACGGCGATGAAGGTGACGATCAGGATGGGTTCGTGGATCGGGAAGGATTCCAGGCTGAGACGCCCGAAGATGGCCTTCGTCACGACGGAGAGATCGAACATGCCGGTTGCCGCATCAAGGAGTGGACGGACGCGGCAGGCCCGCGCCGAGAAGGGGAGCCGCCAGTTCCGGAGCCGGCTCCGGGGCGGCCAGATCGGCCACCAGATCCGGGACGAGCTCCGGCACCAGCTCCGCGACGGTGCAGATGCCGATGACGTCGCGCGGTTCCGGGCCGAAGACGGCGCCGCGCCGGGCGTGCTTGTCGTACAGCAGCGGCATCGTGATGTGGATGCCGGCCATGCCGAGGCCGCCCCTGGCGTCGATCGCCGCCATGTCGTTCATGCACATCTTGCCGGGCTCGACGCACATGTTGAGGATGGCCTTGAACAGCCCGGCCTCGACGGTGCCGTAGCGGCGCACCGGCTCGTTCTCGCTCGGCCGCTCCAGTTGCAGGTAGCCGTTGCGGTCGAGCGCGCCGCCGCCGGCCTTCACCTCCGACACCCAGCGCTCGAAGCCGCCGTCCACCATGCCGTGGAAGGTGAAGCGCATGCCCGAGAAGCCGGCCCCGCTGTAGTTGGCCGAGAAGCCCTTGTAGGCGCCGGGCTGGTTGATGACGGCGTGCAGCTGCGTCTGCATGCCCGGCATCGCGTAGATCTGCCCCGCCAGCGCCGGGATGTAGAAGGAGTTCATCACCGACGAGGAGGTGATGTTGAAGCGGATCGGCCGGTCGACCGGCGCCGCGACCTCGTTGACCGCCGCGATCCCGTATTCGGGATAGAGGAACAGCCATTTCCAGTCGAGCGCCACGACGTCGATCTCCAGCGTCTTCGCCTCCGCCGGGACCGGGCGGTTCGCCGCGATCCGCTCGATCGGCCGGTAGGGGTCGAGCAGATGCGTGGTCATCCAGGTCAGGGCGCCCAGCACGATGATGATCAGCAGCGGCGCCGCCCAGATCACCAGCTCGAGCTGCGTCGAATGGTCCCATTCCGGTTCGTACCGCGCTTTGGTATTCGACTGGCGATAGCGCCAGGCGAACAGCACGGTCAGCGCCATCACCGGAACGATGATGAGCAGCATGAGCAGGGTGGACACGACCACGAGCTGGCCCTGCTGACTCGCCACGTCGCCGGACGGGTTCAGCACGACCAGATCGCAGCCACTCAGCGCCGCCGTCAGCGGCAGCAGGGCGAGGAGGCGAGAACGGCTCAAGGCTTAACCTGTTAACAAAGGTTTGCTTCGGGGTTTGCTTCAGGCAGACAGCTATCTCCCACGCGCCAGGGAGGACATTGGACAATTTGTCCAATGCCGCGATGGCGCGCCACCGGACACATGATGCGTGCCGCCGTTGCGCGACACGCAGCATCGGCGCATGTTCCATTGAAACTGCCGAACCGGTGCTGAGACCATGGGGCCATCGACAACGGCTGAATCGACTGCGGCTGAACGGGACGCGCGACGGATCAACGCCCGCGACCACGGGGTGAATCCGGGCGAGATCGCGATCGGCGTCATCATCGGCCGGACCTCCGAATTCTTCGACTTCTTCGTCTACGCGATCGCGTCGGTCATCGTGTTCCCTCGGCTCGTCTTCCCCTATGTGGACCCGCTGACCGGAACGCTGTGGTCCTTCGCCATCTTCGCGCTCGCCTTCGTGGCGCGGCCGCTCGGCAGCGTCATCTTCATGGCGGTCGACCGCGCCTATGGGCGCGGAACGAAGCTGACCATCGCGCTGTTCCTGCTCGGCACCTCGACGGTCGCCATCGCCTTCCTGCCGGGCTACGAGCGGATCGGCGGCTATTCCGCCTGGCTGCTGGGCTTCCTGCGCGTCCTCCAGGGGCTGGCGCTGGCCGGCACCTGGGACGGCCTGGCCTCGCTGCTGGCGCTCAACGCGCCGGAGAGCCGGCGCGGCTGGTACGCGATGATCCCGCAGCTCGGCGCCCCGCTCGGCCTGATCGTCGCCAGCGGGCTGTTCGCCTATTTCGCCGGCAACCTGTCGCCGGAGGATTTCTTCGGTTGGGGCTGGCGCTATCCCTTCTTCGTCGCCTTCGCGATCAACGTGGTGGCGCTGTTCGCCCGGCTGCGCATCGTGGTGACGCCGGAATACACCCGGCTGTTCGAAAGCCGCGACCTGCAACCGGTCCCGATCCGCGAATTGCTGGCGACGGACGGCAAGAAGGTCGTCGTCGGCGCCTTCGCCCCGCTCGCCAGCTTCGCCCTGTTCCACATGGTCACGGTCTTCCCGCTGTCCTGGATCTTCCTGTTCACCAAGAACCCCCCGGCGGAATTCCTGGTCATCGAGGCGGTCGCCGCCGTCTTCGGCGTCATCGCCATCGTGCTGTCCGGCACCATCGCCGACCGCGTCGGGCGGCGGACGCTGCTGGGATGCTGCGCCGCGGTGATCGCCGTGTTCAGCGGCTTCGCCCCGCAACTGCTCGACGGCGGGGCGGCCGGAGAGACCGTCTTCATGGTGATCGGCTTCGTTCTGCTCGGCCTGTCCTTCGGGCAGTCGTCGGGCGTCATCGCCTCGACCTTCGCGCCGCAGTCGCGCTACACCGGCTCGGCCCTGACGTCGGACCTCGCCTGGCTGTTCGGCGCCGGCTTCGCGCCGCTGGCGGCGCTGCTGCTGTCCAGCCAGTTCGGGCTGCTGGCGGCCGGCGGCTACCTGCTGTCGGGCGCCCTCGTCACCCTGGCCGCCCTCTGGGCCAACAAGACATTGCTCCAGTGACCGGGATCCGGTGATCCGGACGGGAAAACGAAAAGGGCGGCGGCCGTCATTGGCCGCCGCCCTTTTCGTTTTCCACACCCGGCACGCGGGCATGGCTGGGAACCGGAAAGCGCGGTTGTCGCGTCCGGCCGGCGGGCGCAGGACAGGGGGTGACGCAATGTCCCAAGAAGAAACAGGGGAACCCGCATCATGAAAGTCCTGGATGTCATGACCAGCCCGGTGCTCACGGTCGGGCCCGGCGCTTCCGTCGAAGAGGCCGTGGCGCTGATGATCGGGAAGCGGATCAGCGGGATTCCGGTGGTCGAGGCCGACGGCCGGCTGGCCGGGATCGTCACCGAGGGCGACTTCCTGCGCCGGGTCGAGTGCGGGACCGAGCGGCAGCGCCCGCGCTGGCTGGAATTCCTGGTCGGGCCGGGAAAGATCGCCGACGAATACATCCACACCCACGGCCGCCGGGTCGAGGACGTCATGACCCGCAAGGTCGTCACGGTCGACGAGGACGCCGACCTCGGCGCGGCCGTCGCCCTGATGGAGGAGCATCGCGTCAAGCGCCTGCCGGTGCTGCGCGACGGCCGGATCGTCGGCGTCGTCAGCCGCTCGGACCTGCTGCGCACGCTGGCCCGTCCGGCCATCGCCGCCGCCGCGAACGGTGGGGACGCGCGCATCCGCGAGGGCTTCCTGGCGGAGTTGGGCGCGCAGCGCTGGGCGCCCAGTTCCGCCCTGGTCGTGACGGTGACGGACGGGGTGGTCGATCTGCGCGGCGTCGTCTTCGACGACCGCCAGCGCCGGGCGCTGCGGGTGATGGCCGAGGCGATCCCCGGCGTCCGCCGCGTCGAGGATCGCCTCGTCTGGGTCGAGCCGAACTCCGGCGTGGTGCTCGGCGGTCCGGAGGACGAGGCGACGGAGAAGGCCGGGGAGAAGACCGGGGCTTGAAAAGCCCTCGCCCCCCGGAGAGCGGGCAGGACGGCGCCTCGCCGGCGTGAAGGATCAGTCCGCCGGCGGCCGGCAGCGGAGCCGGCGGCGGAAGCCGTCCGGCAGGGGCAGGCCGGCGTGATGCTCCGCCAAGGTCCGGAGCCGCCGCGCGGCCGGCGGCGCGAAGGGCACCACCCGCCGCGTCGTCAGGTCGGCGTGGATGGAGAGCTGCTCCATCGTCGCGGCCAGCGTGCCGTCGTCGCCGCGGCGCAGCTCCATCAGGCTGACCAGCCGCTTGTCGTCGGCCTCCAGCAGGCGCAGCGCCAGCGTCAGCGGCGTGCCGGCGGTCAGCTCCCGCCGGTAGCTGATCGCGACGTCGACCACGAACAGGCCCATCCGCGTCTCGCGGGTGTAGCTCTCCCCCAGCCCCCAGCGTTCCTGGAGGGCGTAGCCCACCTCGTCGAACAGGGCGACGTAGCGCGCCATGTTCATGTGGCCGTAGAGGTCGATCCACTCCTCCGCGACGCGCAACGGCCCGGAGGTCAGGATCTCCGCCGGAAGGGGCGGCAGGACGGGGCCGCTCATCCGAACACCCCCGCATGGAGGTTGCGCAGTTCCGCCTTCTGCACCTTGCCCATGCTGTTGCGCGGCAGTTCGGCCACCAGCACGACCCGCTTGGGCAGCTTGTAGCGGGCCAGCCGGTCCTTCAGGGCGGCGACGATGCCGGCCTCGGTAACGGGCTCCTTGCCGTTCGGCACGACGACGGCGACGACGCCCTCGCCGAAGTCGGGGTGCGGGATGCCGATCACCGCGCTCTCCAGCACGCCGGGCAGCGCGTCGATCTCGCCCTCCACCTCCTTGGGGTAGACGTTGAAGCCGCCGCTGATGATCAGGTCCTTGCCGCGCCCGACGATGTGGACGTAGCCGCGTTCGTCGACCCGGCCGAGGTCGCCGGTGATGAAGAAGCCGTCCGGCCGGAACTCGGCGGCGGTCTTTTCCGGCATCCGCCAGTAGCCCTTGAAGACGTTGGGGCCGCGCACCTCGATGGCGCCGATGGCGTCGCCGCCCAGGGGCTCGCCGGTGGCCGGGTCGGTGATGCGCAGGTCGACCCCCGGCAGCGGGAAGCCGACGGTGCCGGCCACGCGGTCGCCGTCGTGGGGGTTGGAGGTCAGCATGCCGGTCTCGGTCATGCCGTAGCGCTCCAGGATGCGGTGGCCGGTGCGCTCCTCCCAGGCGCGGTGCGTCTCGGCCAGCAGCGGGGCGGAGCCGGAGACGAACAGGCGGATCGTCCGGCAGGCCTCCGGCGTCAGCCCTTCCTGGCCGAGCAGCCGGGTGTAGAAGGTCGGCACCCCCATCATCACCGTGGCGGCCGGCAGCCGGGCCAGGACATCCGCCGGGTCGAAGCGCGGCAGCAGCACCATCGAGGCGCCGGACAGCAGCACGAGGTTGCAGGCGACGAACAGCCCGTGGGTGTGGAAGATGGGCAGGGCGTGCAGCAGCACGTCGTCCGGCCCGAAGCGCCATTCGGTCTGGAGCACCCGCGCGTTGGACAGCAGGTTGTCCTGGGTCAGCATCGCCCCCTTCGACCGCCCGGTGGTGCCGGAGGTGTAGAGGATGGCGGCCAGATCGTCCGGACCGCGCGCGACGGTGGCGAAATCCTCCGGCCGGCCGGCCGCCGCGTCGGTCAGGCTGCCCCTGCCCTGCGCGTCCAGCGTGCGGACCGGGACGCTCCCGGCCAGCGCCGTCGTGGCGTCGAGCCGCGCCGGGTCGCAGACGACCAGGGCGGGTTCGGCGTCGCCGACGAAATAGCTCAGCTCCGCCGGGGTGTAGGCGGTGTTCAGCGGCAGATAGACCACCCCGGCCCGCAGGCAGGCGAGGTAGAGGACCAGCGCCGCGACCGACTTCTCGACCTGCACGGCGACGCGGTCGCCGGGGCGCACACCCTCGGCGACCAGCGCGTTCGCCATGCGGCCGGTGGCGGCGCGCAGGTCCCCGTAGGACAGGCGGGCGCCATCGGCGGTCTCGATGGCGAGGCGGGCCGGGTCGGTGGACGGGCTCAGCAGATGGTCGAACAGGCTGTCGGTCATGGTCGGTTCCGCGATGGTCAGAGGGGCCGGAGGGCGCTGTTCCGAACGGTGAGGGGTCAGGCGATGGGTTGGGAGTCCGGCGGCGGAAACACCTCGCGCAGCCATTGCCGGATCGCGGCGATGACCGGCGTGTTCCATTTCTGCGCCGGGGCGATGAAGTAGTAGCCGCCGATGGTGACGTCGCTGCCGACCATCTCCACCAGCTCGCCGCTGGCGAGGTTGTCGATGACCAGCAGGTCGCTGACCAGCGCCACCCCGCGCCCGAGCCGGGCGGCCTCGATGGTCAGGTGGGCCTGCCACAGGCGCGGGCCGCGCAGCCGGGGCAGGTCGCCGACGCCCGCCTCCTCCAGCCACGCCTCCCACATGCCGGTGGACTGCTCGTGGATCAGCGGCAGCCCGACCAGATCGGCCGGCGTCCGCACGTCCGGATAGCGCGCCTTGAACTCCGGGCTGGCGATGGCGAGGATGCGGGGCTTGGCGAACATCTCGGCCCGCAGCCCCTCGGCGACCGAGGCGGCACCGTCCTCCAGATACATGATCTCGGCGTCGGCCTCGCCCCGGCTGAAGTCGGGGCGGGCGGAGGTGGGTTGCAGGATCACCTCGCGCCCGGCCATCGCCGCCTCCAGCTCCGGCAGGCGGCCGAGCAGCCGGCGCGAGGCCAGACCGGCGAGGCAGCAGATGTGCACCGCCTCGATCCCGCCGTTGCGCAGCTCGTTGCTGGCCTCGGCGATCAGGTCGAAGGCGCGGCGCATCTGGGCGGCGAAGCGGGTGCCCTCGCGGGTCAGGGACAGGCCGCGTCCCGACTTGGCCACCAGCTTGACGCCGACCGACTGCTCCAGGTTCTGGATGTGGCGGGACACCACGGTGTGCGACACCGCCAGCTCGTCGGCGGCGGCGCGCACGGTGCCCAGCCGGGCGAAGACGTCGAAGGCGCGGAGCGCGAGGAGCGGAGGAAGGCGGCGCGCCATGCGGGGCTGGGCCATCGGAGCTTGGGGTGACGGGACGATTCCGATGGCATCATGAAGCATTTTCGCCAGCGCCGCACGCGTCCCGTCGCCGCCCCTTTCCTCCGCTCCCCGCTCCTCCCCCATCACACCACCGCGTCGCGGCGCAGCGCCTCGATGTCGGCGGCGGCGAAGCCCAGCTCGGCCAGGATGGCGTCGGTGTGCTCGCCCAGGCGCGGCGCCGGGGCCTCGGCCGCCAGCGGCGCCCCCTGCATGTGGATCGGCACGGCGGCGAAGCGCTTGCCGGAGCCGGGCGGCACCTCCACCACCATGCTGCGGTGGATGACCTGCGGGTCGGCCAGCGCGTCGGGCACGCTGTTGATCGGGCTGGACGGCACGTCGGCCGCCTCCAGACGGTCGAGCCACTCGTCGCGCGTCCGGGTGGCGAAGACCGGAACCAGCAGCGGCTCGAGCTCCGCGTGGTTGGCGTTGCGCTCGGAGCCGGTGAGGAAGCGCGGGTCGGAGAGCAGATGCTCCAGCCCCATGGCGCCGACCAGCCGTTCCCACTGCTCGTTGGTGTCGACGCAGACGGCGATCGGCTTGTCGGCGGTGGGGAAGGACTGGAAGGGCGCGATCAGCGGATGGCGGCTGCCCAGCGCGCGCGGCACGTCGCCAGCGTTGAGGTAGCGGGCGATGGCGTTCTCCATCAATGCCAGCTGGCAATCCAGCATCGCCACGTCGATGAAGCTGCCCTCCCCCGTGCTGGCCCGCTTCTGCAAGGCCGAGAGGATGCCGATGGCGGCGAACAGGCTCGACCCGATGTCGCCGATCGAGGCGCCGACACGGGCTGGCTGGCCGCCGGGCTCGCCGGTGATGCTCATCATGCCGGACATCGCCTGGGCCACCACGTCGAAGCAGGGCCGGTGGCGGTAGGGGCCGTCCTGCCCGAAGCCGGAGATCGAGGCGTAGACGAGCTTCCCGTTGACCGCCTTCAGATCCTCGTAGCCGAGCCCCAGCCGGTCCATCGTGCCGGCCCGGTTGTTCTCGACCAGCACGTCGCTGGAGGCGACGATGCGTTTGAAAATCTCCTTTCCCTTCTCCTCCTTCAAGTTGAGCGTAAGGCTCCGCTTGTTGCGGTTGACGCTCATGAAGTAAATGCTCTCGTCGTCGCTGAAGGGGGCGATGACGCGGGTGAAGTCGCCCTTGCCCGGACGCTCGATCTTGATGACGTCGGCGCCCAGCGCGCCGAGCAGCCAGGTGCTGTAGGGGCCGGCCAGCATGTGCGTGAGATCGACAACGCGCACGCCGGCCAGCGGGCCGCCCCGGCGTTGGGTTTCGGTGTCGGTCATGAAGGTTCCTTCGGGGCTGCCGGGCACCGGGGGACCGGGCCGGACGGGGCCGCGCCGCAAGGCGCCGGCGGGAATGCGATGCCCAAAGGCTTGCGCCACGGCGCCGCGAAAACAATCGCTTAGTTTGGCCCAATCCGGTGCAGGAAAGGCACCGGACGCGGGCCGGTCATTGGTGCGCTCCATGCACCGGAGCGCAGACTTTTTTCTGCTTGTGACACGGAGGGTGTCCGGTATTCTCGATTGTGCCGGGAGCGGACCGGCGGCGACCGAAGTCTAGAGGGCGTTCCGGGAGTTCTTCGCGCTTCCCGTGCCGGCCGGTCGTCTCGTCTTCCGATACTTGTCCAACGGAGCCTCTTTGCTCGCCGGCGCCATCGTGCCGGTGCCGGGTTCCCGCAACCGTGAAAGGACGACCAGGGCCGTGAAGGAGCTTTCGGGCAAGACCGCCATCGTCGGCGCCTATGAATCCCCCCGCCGCGACGCGCCGCGCGTCCACCCCTTCGCCCTCCAGATGGAATGCATCCTGGGCGCGCTCGACGACGCCGGCCTGACGCTGAAGGATGTCGACGGGCTCTGCGCCGCGTCGGGCGACTGGGCCGAGGGCGGCGGCACGATGGACGTCATCGAGCTGGCCGAATACATTGGCATCCAGCCCACCTACGTGAACAGCACCGACGTCGGCGGCTGCTCCTACATCCTGCAAGCCGGTCAGGCCGCCGCCGCCATCGCCACGGGTCTGGCCGAGGTGGTGGTCATCAGCTACGCCGCCTGCCCGCGCTGGTGGCCGCTGAGCACGCCCTCCTTCGACCCCTTCGTCCTCCCGGCCGGGCCGGGCCAATACGAGATCCCCTACGCGCCGACGCTGATCTCCACCTACGGGCTGTTCGCCCGGCGCCACATGGACCTCTACGGCACGACGCCGGAGCAGCTCGCCCAGGTCGCCGTCACCTTCCGCGAACACGCCGCCGCCAACCCGCAGGCCCGGCTGCGCAAGCCGATCACGGTGGAGGACGTGCTGGCCTCGCCGATGATCGCCTCGCCGCTGCACCGGCTGGACTGCTGCGTCGTCACCGATGGCGGCGGGGCGCTGGTGATGACCAGCCGCGAGCGGGCGCGCGACCTGAAGCGCCGCCCGGTCCATCTCGCCGGCTACGGCGCCGCCGTGGCGCGGACGCAGAACAGCCAGATCCCCGACGACCTCTCCACCCCCGCCGCCCTGTCCGGCCCGCGCGCCTTCGCCATGGCCGGGATGACGCCGGCCGACATCGACGTGGCGCAGATCTACGACGCCTTCACCATCACGCCGATGCTGGCGCTGGAGGATCTGGGCTTCTGCGGGCGCGGCGAGAGCGGCGCCTTCGTCGCGGCCGGCAAGCTGTCGGCCACGGGCGGCAGCCTGCCGACCAACACCGACGGCGGCGGCCTGTCGTCCAACCATCCGGGCAAGCGCGGCATCTTCACGCTGATCGAAAGCGTCCGCCAGCTGCGCGGCGACGCGCCGGGCATCCAGGTGCCGGACGCCGAGGTTGCCTTGGCCCACGGGCTGGGCGGGACCTTCTGCTCCGCCGCCACCGCCATCCTCACCGTGTAGGTGATGCCATGACCGCCATAACGACCTTGCCGACCCTCGACGAAACCTCCGCCCCCTTCTGGGAGGCGGCGCGCGAGGGACGCTTCCTGATCCAGCGCTGCCCGGAGACCGGGCTGTACCAGTGGTACCCGCGCGCCCACTCCATCCACGCCCCCCACGCCACCCCCGAATGGGTCGAGGCGAGCGGACGCGGCGAGCTGCTCTCCCACTCCGTCGTCCATCGCGGCAACACGCGCGGCGATCCCTACACCTGCGCCCTGGTCCGGCTGGAGGAGGGCGTCGCCGTCTTCTCGCGGATCGAGGGCGTCGCGGAGGCCGACCTGCGCAGCGGCTTGCCGCTGGCCGTCGCCTTCCACCGCCTGGACGACACCATCAGCCTGCCGATCTTCCGGCCCCCCAGCGACGCAGGAGCGAGCGACGCATGACCGAATCCGTTTACCTCGACGACATCGAACCGGGCGCCCGCGCGCTGTCCACCCGCGTCACCGTGACCGAGGCGCACATCGTCTGGTTCGCCGGGCTGACCGGCGACTTCAACCCGCTGCACATGGACGCCGAGGCGGCCAAGGCCAACGGCTTCGGGCGGACCATCGCCCACGGGATGCTCACCCACTCGATGAGCACCGGCCTGCGCTCGGCCATCGACGACTGGGCGATCCTGGCCTTCCTGGAGACCCGCCGCCGCTTCGTCGGCCCGGTCTTCGCCGGCGACACCATCCAGTACGAGGCCGAGGTGCTGGAGGTCCGCCCCAGCGCGTCGAAGCCCGACCGCGGCATCGTCCGCGTCGGCATCACCGTGCGCAACCAGAGCGGCGGCACGGTGCAGGAGGGTGAGGACGTGTTCTCCATCGGGCGCCAGGTGACAGGGCGGGTGACGGCATGAGCATGAGCCTACAGGATCGCTTGAAGGGCCGGACGGCCTTCGTGACCGGCGGCGGCGGCGGCATCGGCCGCGCGGTGTGCGAGAGGCTGGCCGCCGAGGGTGCCGCCGTGGTGGTTGCCGACATCGGGCTGGAGCCGGCCGAACGGGTCGCCTCGGCCCTGCGCGACGGTGGAGCGGTCTCTCACGCGGTGCAACTCGACGTGTCGGACCGGGCGAGCTGGGAGGCGGCCGTCGCCGCCCTGCCCGAGCCCGTCCGCGCCGTCGACATCCTGGTCAACGTCGCCGGCATCGTCCGCGACCGCTCGCTGGTCAAGATGAGCGACGCGGAATGGACCACCGTCCTCGACGTGAACCTGCGCGGCACCTGGCTCGGCTGCCAGACCGCCTTCAAGCTGGTCGGCGACCGGGGCTGGGGCCGAATCGTCAACATCGCCTCGACCGCCATGCTCGGCACCTTCGGGCAGGCCAATTATTCGGCCTCCAAGGCGGGCGTCGTCGGGCTGACGCGGACGGCGGCGCTGGAAGGCGCCCGGCGCGGCATCCTGGTCAACGCGGTGGCGCCCGGCGTGGTCGAGACCAGCATCGTCGAGGGCGTGCCGGACGCGATCCGCGCGCAATGGGTGGAGAAGACCCCCATCGGCCGGCTCGGCAAGCCGCAGGAGATCGCGTCCATCGTCGCCTTCCTGGCCTCGGACGACGCCGCCTACGTCACCGGCCAGACCATCGTCGCCGACGGCGGCGCCACCACCGGCGACTACTGAACACAACGACCCACAGGGCGACCAACAAAGCCGAAACGGCATTCACGCAACAACCGAACAGGGACGACGAACATGACGGACATCTCTCGCCGCGGGCTTCTGAAGACGGGCGGGCTGGTCGGGACGGCGCTGCTGTCCGGCGGCCTCGCCGGCACCGGCTTCGCCCGGCTGGCCACCGCGCAGGACGACCCGCTCTACGCCGCCGCCCGCAAGGAAGGCGCGCTGACGCTCTATTGGGGCTCCTACGAGCAGCAGACGATGGAGGCGATCCGCGACGCCTTCAAGGCGAAGTATCCGGGCATCGAGGTGCAGCTTCTCCGCCAGGCCTCGCAGACCGTCTACACCCGCCTGCGGCTGGAGTTGCAGAACGGCGTCGCCGAGTGCGATTCGCTGGGCACCACCAACCTGCTGCACTACACCGAGCTGAAGAAGATCGGCGCGCTCGCCGCCTACGAGCCGCCCGACGCGGCCATGCTGCCCGCCGCTTTCAAGGGGCTGGACAAGGACGCCATGTATCATGTCGGCGCCATCAGCCTGACCAGCATCAACTACGCGCCGGGCAAGGTCGCTGCCCCGCCGACGAGCTGGATGGCGCTGCTGGAGGACCAGTGGAAGGGCAAGATCACCACCGGCAGCCCCGCCTTCTCCGGCGACGTGGCGAGCTGGGTGGTCGCCATCCGCCGCAAGTACGGCGACGACTACCTGCGCCGCTTCGGCCAGCAGAAGCCCAAGGTCGGCCAGTCCAACGTCGACACCGTCACCGACATCCTGGCCGGCGAGCGCGTCGTGGGATCGGGCGCGCCCTTCAGCTACACGCTGACCCAGAAGGCGGCCGGCAACCCGATCGACGTCAGCGTGCCGACCGACGACGCCATCCTGAACCTGGGCCTCACCGGCATCCCGGCCAAGGCGCCCCACCCCAACGCCGCGCGCCTCTTCACCAACTTCCTCTATTCCAAGGAGGTGTCGGACATCCTGTCGAGGAACTTCTGGCCGACGCTGCGCACCGACGTCGCCTGGGCGGAAGGCCGCTCGCTGGACCAGATGAAGTGGTTCCGCAACACCGGCGACGACCTCGCCGCCGAGGTGGCCGAGGGCATCGCCAAGTGGAAGGAACTGGTGCGCTAGTTGCTTCGGCCCCCTCTCCCGCCCCGGGAGAGGGCTTTCCCCGCCGGCGGCGGTTGCCACCCGGTCGCCGGTTCGGGAACACTCCATCATGCTGGGCCGCAAGGCCCATCCTTGGCAACGGGAGGCGGACCCAATGGGGGTCATCTCAACCAGTTCCCGCGACGCCGTGGCGCGTCCCGTCATGGCCCGCGTGCCGCTCGTCAAGGCGACCATCCTCGGCGCCGTCGTCCTTCTCCTGGTGCTGCTGGTCGTCCAGCCCTTCGGCTGGGTGCTTTTCAACAGCCTCCACGACGACGCGACCGGCGCCTGGACCCTGAACAACTACGCGCGCGTCGTCCAGTCGGCCGATCTGATCGAGCCGCTGGTCAATTCCCTGGTCCTGGCCGCCGCCACGGCGCTGATCGCCGTCGGCATCGGCGTGCCGCTGGCCTGGCTGGTGTCGCGCACCGACCTGCCCTTCCGCCGCAGCATCCGCGTCCTGACCCTGACCGCCTTCGTCACCCCGTCCTTCATCGGCGCCACCGGCTGGATCCTGCTGGCCGCGCCCAATTCGGGCTGGCTCAACACGGCGTGGCGCTGGCTGGCCGGCGAGGGCGCCGGGGCACCGCTGAACATCTACTCGATGGCCGGCGCGGTCTTCGTCTGCGGCATCTACACGGTGCCCTACAGCTTCACCATGGTGTCGAGCGCGCTCGACGAGATGGCGGTCGAGCTGGAGGACGCGGCGACGACGCTCGGCTGCGGCGTGTTGCGGACGATGGTCAGCATCACCATCCCGCTGGCCGCCCCGGCGGTGATCGCCAGCTTCATCCTCTCCTTCATCCAGGGGCTGACGCTGTTCGGCGTCCCGGCCTTCCTGCTGACGCCGACCGGCATCCCGGTCGTCACCACCAAGCTGGCCGAGTTCTACCAGCTGTTCCCGCCCGAGATCTATCTGGCCGCCGCCTACTGCATGCCGCTGCTGCTGGTCACCGGCGCGCTGTTCTGGATGCGCCGCCGCTACCTCGGCCGCAAGCAGTACGTCACCATCTCCGGCAAGACGCGCGCCGGGCGGCAGATCCATCTGGGCGCCTGGCGCTGGCCCGCCCTGTTCCTGGCGCTGCTGCTGCCGACGGTCGCCGTCTTCCTGCCCTACGCAGCGTTGCTGCTGGTGTCGCTGACCCGCGCCTGGGGCTTGGGCCTGAGCTGGGAGAACCTGTCCCTCTACTGGTACTGGTGGGCGATCTTCGGCAATTCGGAGACCCACACGGCCATCGTCAACTCGCTGGTCTATTCGACGCTCGGGGCGACGCTGTGCGTGGCGCTGGGCACGCTGGTCGCCTACATCGTCGAGCGGCGGATGATGCCCGGCGCCTCCCTGCTGGGGGCGGTGGCCACGGTGCCGATCATCATCCCCGGCATCGTGCTGTCGGTCGGCTTCTTCGCCGCCTACACCCGCGCCCCCTTCAACCTCTACGGCACGCCGCTGCTGCTGATCGCCGCCTTCGCCGCCACCTTCCTGCCGATCGCCTATGCCCACGGCGGGTCGATCCTGAAGGGCATCGGGCCGGAACTGGAGCGCGCCGCCCGCAGCCTGGGCGCCGGCGAGGCGCGGACCTTCCTGGCCGTCACCCTGCCGCTGATGGGCGGTGGGCTGGTGTCGGGCTGGTTCCTGGTCTTCATCCCGATCATCCGCGAGCTGTCGGTCGCCGTCTTCCTCATCACGCCCAAGACCAACGTGATGACGACGCTGATCTACAACGCCAAGGACGGCGGCAATTACGAGGCCGTCTGCGCGATGAGCGTCCTTCTCCTCCTGATCACGCTGCTGCTGGTGGCCATCGCCCGCCCGCTGGCCGGGCTGACCGGCGCGCGGCGCACCTCCCGCAAGACCGCCACGGCGGCCGGAGTTCCCTCATGAGCGGCATCCGCATCACCAACCTGCGCAAGAGCTTCGGCGACTACACGGCGCTGCGCGGCATCGACCTCCAGGTTCCCAACGGCACGCTTCTGGCGCTGCTCGGCCCGTCCGGCTGCGGGAAATCGACGACGCTGCAACTGCTGGCCGGCTTCGAGGCGCCGACCGAGGGCGAGATCTGGGCCGACGACACCCTGCTCTCCTCCCCGCGCGGCGTGCTGCCGCCGGAAAAGCGCGGCATCTCGCTGGTGTTCCAGAACTACGCGGTGTGGCCGCACAAGACGGTGGCCGAGAACGTCGCCTTCGGCCTGACCATCCGCCGCCTGCCCAAGGCCGAGGTCGCCGAGCGGCTGACCCGCGCGCTGCGCACCGTCCGGCTGGATCCTCTGCGCGACCGCTACCCGTCCGAGCTGTCGGGCGGCCAGCAGCAGCGCGTGGCGCTAGCCCGCGCGCTGGTGGTGGAACCGTCGATCCTGCTGCTCGACGAGCCGCTGTCCAACCTCGACGCCCATCTGCGCGAGGAGATGCGCTTCGAGATCCGGCAGGTCCATGACCTGCTGGGCATCACCACGGTGTACGTCACCCACGACCAGTCGGAGGCGCTTGTCACCGCCGACCGCATCGCCGTCATGCAGTCCGGCATCGTCCAGCAGCTCGGCAGCCCGGAAGAGGTGTTCGAGCGGCCGTCCAACGCCTTCGTCGCCGGCTTCATCGGCTCCAACAACACGCTGGCCGGCACCAGCGAGGGCGAGGGCGCCATCCGCGTCGGCGATCATGTGCTGACCGCCCCGGACCGCAGCGGCGCGGCGAAGGGCGGGTCCGTGGCGCTCTGCGTCCGGCCATCGAAGGTGCGGCTGGGCGGGGATGGCGGCCTGCCCTGCAACAGCCTGCCCGGCACCGTCGTGCGCTCCGCCTATCTCGGCGAGCACCGCGACGTGCTGGTGGACATCGGCGGCGACCGGACGATCCGCGCCTTCGTGCCGCCGGAGCACCGTTACGGACCGGGCGCCGCGACGACCGTCCATCTCCCCATCGACGCCTGCCAGATCCTGGCCCCGGCGGCCTGACCGCCTCTCAAGGACCAACCGACATGACCGACCCGACGACCGGCGCCGCCACGGGCGCCTCCCCCGGCGCGCCGCCCGAGATCCTGACCGAACGCCGCGGCGCGGTCCAATGGGTGATCTTCAACCGTCCGCACGCCCGCAACGCCATCACCCCGTGGATGGAGGACCGGCTGATCGAGATCTGCCGGGCGGTCAATTCCGATCCGGGGATCAAGGCCCTGGCGTTGACCGGCGCCACCGGCGACAAGCCGGCCTTCATGGCCGGGGCCGACCTGTCCTGCCTGCAAGCGGTCGCGTCGCCCGAGGATTTCACCATCCTGGAGATCCGCGCCGAGGCGGCGGCGATGGCGCTGGAAGCCGTGCGCGTGCCGACCGTCGCCGTGCTGTCGGGGGCCTGCGTCGGCGAGGGGGCGCTGCTCGCCTCCTGCTGCGACGTGCGGATCGCCTCGCCGTCGGTGCGCTTCGGCTTTCCCATCGCCCGCACGGTGGGGAACTGCCTGAGCGTCAGGAATCTCGCCCGGCTGTCGGCGGTGCTCGGCACCGCGCGGACCAAGGAGATGATCTTCAGCGCCCGCCTGCTGACCGCCGACGAACTGGCGGCGGCCGGCGCGCTGCGGAACGTCACCGCCGGCGAGGAGGAGCTGACCGCCCACGGCCAGAGCGTGGCCGAGGAGCTGGCCGCCCTGGCGCCGCTGACCCTGTGGGCGACGCGCGAGGGGCTGCGCCGGCTGCGCGACCAGGGGCTGCCGCCGGACATCGACGCCGACCTGCTGCGCCGCTGCTACCTGTCGGCCGACTACCAGGAGGGCATCGCCGCCTTTTTCGAAAAGCGCCGCCCGGCCTGGAGCGGGCGATAAGCGTCCGGCGGTGATTTCCGGGCGCTGACGCGCCACGGCCTTCACACGCCGGCTCTCACCCCCCGGATGCCGACCGCGCGAAGGCCGCGAAGCCCTGCACGAAGCTCCGCAACTGCTCGACGGTCTTCGGATCGGCGAGCGTGCCGTCCTCCCCGAAGAGCTTGCCGGCGTGGGAGACCGCCATCCGGTTCCCGGTCCACAAATCGACCCCGAGCGTGCGGAGGACCGGCAGCCAGGCGGCCTGGGCGAGGACGGTGCCGAACCCGCCCGGCGAGACGCCCATCACCGCCACCGGCTTGCCGGCGAACACCCGCCTGGTGTCGGCCGGCGGGCGGGACAGCCAGTCGATGGCGTTCTTGAAGGGGCCGGGGATCGAATTGTTGTATTCGGGCGTGACGAGCAGCAGACCGTCCGCCCCGGCGATGGCCTCCTTCAGCGCGCTCACCGCCGCCGGGATGCCGTCCGTCGCCTCGACGTCGCCGTCGTAGAGCGGGATGCCGTGGATGGTGTCGACGGTCAGCTCGTCGCCGTCGGCCATCAGCCCCGCCGCCGCCCTGAGCAGGGCCGTGTTCAGCGATCCGCGGCGCAGGCTGCCCGAAAGCCCGATCAATCTGGTCATCCATTTCCTCCCTCTGCCGGACGGTGCGAGGAACGATCATGACAGATTTCCAGGCTCCGGCCACAGGCGTCAACCGGACGGGAACCGATCCAAATCGTTACAAGGATGTTCAGGATTTCTTCAACAGACTGCGGCAAAGTGACCACATTGCCGAATGTGACCGCCGGGACGGCGAAAGGGACGACGTGCCAGACACCCACGACACCGCCCGCACCACCGCCGACGCTTCCGCCCCACTGCTGAGTTTTCCCGACGATTTGACCTCCGAAGCCGCGTCGATGCTGCTCGGCGGCAATGTCGGCGGGTTGAAGGCGGTGCAGGAGAAGCTCGCCGCCGCTCTGGCCGGTCAAGGCGTGTCGGGAACGGACGCCGGCAGGCTGGCCGACGGCTGGGTGCAGAGCTTCGCCTCCGGGATGGGAAGCGCCGCGTCGCCCGAAGCGGCCATCGCCGAGGCCAGCCGGATCACCGGCGGAACCGCCGCGCGCATGGCGCAGGCCGTGCAGGACGCCGCCGGCCTGACCGGCGAGCAGAAGCTGGCCACCGCCCTGGCCCAGGGGCAGGACGTCGCGCGGGCCGTCGCGCAGGGCACGGCCACCACTCAGGGCACGGCCACTCAGGGCACGGCCACGCAAGGTTCGGCGGACGGCACGCCCTCCGCCAGCCTCGCCACCGCGCTGTTCGACGGGGTGATGGACCAGCTCGCCCGCCCGGCCGGCTCGGCGGATCCGATGGCGGCGCTGGCGCAGGCGCTGAACGCTCCGGCGCCCGCCGGCCCCGCCGCGGCGACGGTGGACCTCTCGCCCGCCGAAAAGCTGACCGCCGCGCTGGCCTCCGGCGTGGCGGTGACGGACGCGGTCAAGACGCTCGGCGGCGACGGCGCCGGCCTGTTCGCCGAGACGCTGGAGCGGGCGCTGTCGAGCGGCGCGGACGCGGCGAGCGCCGTCGCGGCGGCCACCGAACGCGCGGAGCAGGGCGGCGCGCAGACGCAATCCATCCTGGTCGAGCAGTCCGGCGGCGACCGGCTGATGACCGCCCTGGCCGCCGGGAGCGCCGACGCCCTGCGCGGCGCCGGCGAGGGCGCCGCCTTCGCCAGCGTGCTGAACGACGCGCTGGCGCGCGGCACCGCCCCGGACGCGGCGCTCGGCGCATCGGCCAGGGCGCAGGCGGACATGGCGGCGCAGGAAAGCGCCGCGGGCGTGGCGCCGAAGCCGGCGGACGCGCTGGTCGCCTCGCTCGCCTCCGGGCGCAACGTGACGGAAACGGTGAAGTCCTTCGCCGCCGCCGCCGGCCTCGACGCGGCGGGCGGCTTCGGCCACGCGCTGGGGACCGCGCTGTCCGCCGGCCAGGAGGTCGCCGGCGCGCTCGGCGCCGCGCGTCAGGACGTGGCGGCGGCCAGCGCGATGGCGGCGGAATCGGCGCGCGGCGTGAAGGGCGACGGGCTGGTGGCGGCGCTCGCCAGCGGCCAGAACGTGCAGCAGGCGGTCCAGGCGGTCGGCGGCGGCGGCGCCTTCGGCGACGCCCTGGGCCGGGCGCTGGCGGAAGGCCGCTCGCCGGGGCAGGCGCTCGCCGCCGCCCGTCAGGCCGCCGACATGGCCCAGCAGAACAGCCAGGCCAGCGAGGTTCCCGTCTCGCCCGAGAACCAGGCGCTGGCCGACCTCGCCGCCCCCGCCAACCCGGAGGCGCATGCCGAGGGCGAGAAGGACGGCAAGGCCGATGCGAAAGGCGAAGGCAAGGCCACGGCCGACGGCGCGAAGGCCGAGCCCGCCACGCAGGTCGCCGACAGCGGGGAGAAGACCGACGCTGGGAAGGAGGGCGAGAAGGACGCCGGCAAGGACGAGGCCAAGGACGGCAAGGATGCCGGAGACAAGGCCGCCGACGCGCCCGCTTCCGCGAACTCCTCCTCTTCGGAAAACGGATCCCCCCGGGAGTCGGCCGCGCCGAGCAAATCCGCCGATCTGGCCGGTCCCGCGATGAAGCCGGTCAGCTTCGCCACGCCCGATGGCGGCAACAAGGCCACGACCTCCGGCGACAGCACCGCCCCGACCCCGGCGACGAACGGCGGGCAGCCGGCGAGCACCGCGCCGGCAACCAAGACCGTCACCGCCGACGCCTTCGCGGTCGCCGCCCAGACCCAGCAGCGGATCGTGCAGAGCGTGACGCAGGCGGCCGAGAATGCGGCCTCCAACAGTGGAACGACGCCCGGAGCCGTCACCCCCGCCATCCCCGGCGCGCATCACGCGCCATCCCCCATCCTGGCGGCCGGCTTCGACGCGGCGGCGCTGGCCAAGGCGCTGGCGGTGGCCGAGGGAACGGCGGCGCCGGCCGGCTTCACCGTCTTCCACCTGATCGAGGCGATGTTCCGCCCCGGCGAGGCCGGCAGCAGCGTGGTCGGCGTCGCCGTCGTGGCGAACGGGAATTCGGCGCTCGGCGTCTGGCAATACAGCGCCGACGGATCCAGCTGGCTGGCGATCGGGACGGTCAGCGACGCGTCGGCGCTGATCCTGCCGGGCAACGCCCTGCTGCGCTTCCTGCCGGCCGCCGGGGCCTCCGGCACCGCGCCGGCGCTCGGCCTGCGCGCGGTGAACGACGAGTGGGCCGGCGGGTTCGGCACGCTGGCCGCGCTGACCGGAACGGGCGGAACCTCGCCGCTGTCGGCGGAGGTCGGGCAATTGTCGCTGGAGGTGACGCCGGTCAACGGCGCCCCGGTGGCGACCGGCCTCACCGCCACCCTGGACGCCGTCACCGAGGACAGCGCCAACCCGGCCGGCGCCAGCGTCTCGTCGCTGTTCGCCGCCTTGTTCTCCGACCCGACCGACGCGGTGTTCGGCGCGGCCGGCGACGGTTTCGCCGGGGTCGCGGTGGTCGCCGACGCGTCGACCGCCGCGCAGGGGGAATGGCAGTACTGGAACGGCTCGGCCTGGACCGCCATCGGCGCGGTGTCGGCCGGCAACGCCCTGTTGCTGTCCGCCGACGCCAAGCTGCGCTTCCTGCCCGCCGCCGACTGGAACGGCACCACCCCGGCCCTGACCCTGCGGCTGGTCGACGATTCCGAGGGGGTGATTGCCAGCGGCAGCCGGGTCAGCCTGGACGCCGGCACCGGCGGCAGCACACGCTACAGCGCCGAGACCATCGCCCTGACCGGAACCGTCACCCCCGTCAACGACGCGCCCGTCGCCACCGGCACCACCGCCACGCTGACGGCGGTCGCCGAGGACACCGCCGATCCGGCCGGCGCCACGGTGTCGTCGCTGTTCGGGGCGCTGTTCTCCGACCCGAGGGACGCGCTCGGCGGAACCGGGGCCGACAGGCTGGCCGGCGTGGCGATCGTCGGCGGCGCCTCCGACCCGGCGCAGGGCGTCTGGCAATATTGGAACGGCAGCGCCTGGACCGCCATCGGCGCGGTGAGCGAGGGCAACGCCCTGGTCGTCCTCGCCACCGACAAGCTGCGCTTCCTGCCCGCCGCCGACTGGAACGGCACGCCGCCCTCGCTGACCGCTCGGCTGATCGACAGCTCCGCCACACTGGGCGCCAGCGGGGCACGGATCGACCTGGGAAGCCTCGGCGTCGGCGGCGCCACCCCCTACAGCGCCACCACCATCACGCTCGACAGCCGCGTCACCGCCGTCAACGACGCGCCCGTCGCCACCGGCACCACCGCCACGCTGGCGACCATCGCCGAGGACGCCGCCAACCCGGCCGGCGCCACCGTCTCCACCCTGTTCGCCGCGCTGTTCTCGGACCCGGCCGACACGGTGAGCGGCGGTTCGGCCGCCAACGGCTTCGCCGGGGTCGCCGTCGTCGGCAACGCCGCCGGTGCCGCGCAGGGGCTCTGGCAATACTGGACCGGCGGCTCCTGGGCCGACGTCGGCGCGGCGAGCGCCGGCAACGCCCTGCTGCTGTCCGCCGACGCCAAGCTGCGCTTCCTGCCCGCCGCCGACTGGAACGGCACCACCCCGGCCCTGACCTTGCGGCTGGTCGACGATTCGGACGGCGCGATCGTCAGCGGCAGCCGGACGGCGCTGCCCGGCAGCGGCGGCAGCACCCGCTACAGCGCCGAGACCATCGCGCTGACCGGCGCCGTCACCGCCGTCAACGACGCGCCCGTCGCCACCGGCACCACCGCCACCCTGCCCACCATCGCCGAGGACACCGCCGACCCGGCCGGCGCCACCGTCACCAGCCTGTTCGGCGCCCTGTTCTCCGACGCCGCCGACGCGGTGGCCGGCGGTTCCACCGCCAACGGCTTCGCCGGCGTCGCCATCGTCGGCAACGCCGCCACGCCGGCGGAGGGCGTCTGGCAATACTGGACCGGCACCGCCTGGGCCGCCGTCGGCGCGGTGTCGGCGGGGTCGGCCCTGGTGGTCGCGGCGGCGGACAAGCTGCGCTTCGTGCCGGCGGCCGACTGGAACGGCACCACCCCGGCCCTGACCGTCCGGTTGATCGAGCAATCCGCCGCGACCGTCGCCACCGGCGGCCATGTCGACCTGACGACGACCGGGGTCGGCGGCAGCACCGCCTACGGCGCCGACACCATCGCCCTGACCGGAACCGTCACCCCCGTCAACGACGCGCCGCAGGTGACCGCCGGCACCTCGGCGCTGACGGCGGTGAAGGGAGTCGCGGTGGCCGTCACCGGCCTGTCGGTCTCCGACATCGACGCCGGCTCGACGCCGTTGATCGTCACGCTGACCGCCGGGCACGGCACGCTGACGCTCGACGGCGGCGGGCTCGACGCGGTCATCACCGGCAACGGCACCGACAGCGTGACGGTGCGGGCGACGCTCGCCGTCATCAACAGCCTGCTGGGGGCGACCAACGGCCTGCTCTACAAGGCCACCTCCTACACCGGCGCAGACAGCATCCACATCCTGGTGGACGACCAGGGCGGCGGCGGAGCCGGCGGGCCGCTGACCGCGACCGCCTCGGTCGCCGTCACCGTGAAGCCGCCCAACGCCTCGCCGGTGCTGGCCGACACCGACCTGCAACTGTCCACCGCGGGCGAAGCCCTGACCGCCCCCGGCGCCGGCACCGCCGGAATCGCCGTGTCCAAGCTGGTCGGGCTGAACGGCACCGGCCCGGCGAACGTCACCGACGGCGACAGCGACGCCCTCGCCGGCATCGCCCTGGTCGGCACCAACGAGAGCTACGGCCACTGGTGGTACTCGACCGACGGCGGCGCCACCTGGCACCTCGTCGGCACGGTCAACGACAGCGATTCCGCCCTGCTGCTGGGCGCGAACGACCGGCTCTACTTCCAGCCCAACGCCAGCGTGCCGGGCACCGTCAACGCCGCCCTGACCATCCGCGCCTGGGACCAGACGACGGGAACCCACGGCACCAAGGTGGCGGTCGACACCACCGACGGCAGCGCTTTCTCCAGCGCCACCGACAGCGTGACCCTGCACCCCGGCGTGCTGATCCCCAACGGCTCCTTCGACAACGGGCTGACCGGCTGGACCTCCACCGGCGGAAGCTCGGTCGGCGCGACCGGCGACGGGCACGAGGGAACCGTCACCTCGGCCAGTGGAAAAACTCCGACCGAGCTGGAGGATTTCCTCGGCCTCGCCCACGGATCCATCGCCGCGAAGGCCGAGGTCACGCCATCGGCGGGCCACGCGATGAAGCTGGCCAGCACCGTCACGGTGACGGAGGCGACGACGCTGACTTTCCACTGGTCCTTCACCTTCACCGACAGCGGCTCCTACCAGGACTTCGCCTTCGTCAGCGTCAACGGCCTGGTGACGATCCTGGCCAAGGCGGCGAGCGGCAGCGGCACCTTCACCGCGACGCTCGCGGCCGGCAGCACCCTGTCGCTCGGCTTCGGCGCGTCCGACACCGGCGACAACAGCGTCAACCCGATCCTGACGGTCGACAACATCAAGCTGACCACCGTCGCCAGCGACCCCATCGTGCTCGACCTGACCGGCAACGGGCTGGCCCTGCGCTCGTTGGCCGACGGCGTGCGGTTCGACGTGACCGGCGACGGCGTCGCCGATCAGACCGGCTGGGTCGGGGCCGGCAACGCCCTGCTGGTGCGCGACGAGAACCACAACGGCCGGATCGACGACGCGCGCGAGCTGGTGTCCGAGCAGTTCGGCAAGGGCTTCAACAGCAGCCTGGAGGCGCTGGCCTCGCTCGACGACAACCATGACGGCCGGCTGGACGCGGCGGACGCCGCCTTCGCCACGCTCCAGGTCTGGCAGGACCACAACGCCGACGGGGTGAGCCAGACGGGCGAGCTGCGGACGCTGGCGGAGGCCGGCATCCGTTCCATCGCCACCACCTGGACCGCCAGCGACGCGACGCTGGCCGGCAACCGCATCCTCGGCACCACCAGCGTGACCATGGCCGACGGCAGCACCCACGCGGCGGCCGGCGTCGCCTTCGACGTCAAGCCGGCGGAGGCGGCCCAGGTGCAGGTGGCCCAGGCGCAGGTGGCCCAGATACAGGTTGCCGCGCAGGTGCCGAATCAGTCCCAGCCGCAACCTTTCACCGGCGGCCATGACGGCACCGACTTCGCCGCCCTGCTCTCCTCCGGCCTCGGCCTGCCCAACGCCGCTCCGGTTGCAGTGGACATCCCGGCCCTCCACGGAACGGGGTGGACCGCCGAAGTTCATGACCCCAATGGACACCATCCGCAGCCCCACGACCCATCAGGCGTGCATGCGTCCGGAAATGCCTGAGAATGTTAACGATTTTAAGGGTTTCCCCTAGATATCAAGACACCGATTTGTCTTAAATGACGGTCTATATCGTCGGCTATGGTCGCGATCGCGGCACCCCACACAGCGTACGCCGACGGTGAAACCCAGGGCCTCCATGCACAAGCTCTCCCTTCTGGCTGCGGTCACGCTTCCTCTGCTTGCCGTCGCGATACAACCCTTGATTGCCGCCCCGCGCGACGAGGTCGTGTCGCTGATCACCAAGGCTACGGAGACCCACGACCGCCTGCAAGGGGTGCAGGCCACCGCCGAGTCCGCGCGCAACGCGCTGCGCGTCAGCCATGGCGGCTGGTACCCGACGCTGAGCCTGTCGGCCAACGGCGGGCGCGAGACCACCACCAAGCCGGCCGGGCTGCCCAACACCGACCTGAACGCCGCCCAGCTCTCGGTGCGGGCGACGCAGCTCATCTGGGACTTCGACGCCACCAACGCCGACATCCGCCGCTCCCAGGTGTCGGTGGTGCGCGCCGACATCGCGGTCGAGCGCACCCGGCAGGAACTGCTGGTCGAGGGGCTGACCGCCTACGCCAACCTCGTCCGCGCCCACCAGCTTCTCGGCTTCGCCCGCCAGTCGGAGGAGAACATCCGCCGCCAGACCGGGCTGGAGGAGGTGCGGCTCCAGGAGGGCTTCGGCTTCTCCACCGACGTGTTGCAGGCCAAGAGCCAGCTCGCCGGCGCCCAGGCCCGCCGCGTCGCGGCGGAAGAAGGGATGCAGAACGCGCTGAGCCGTTTCCAGGCCTATTTCGGCCATGTCGCCTTCCGGCTGGACGGCGCCGAGACGCTGGCGATGGCCCGCGCCGCCCTGCCGCCGAGCATCGGTGCCGCGGTGGAGGAGGCCCGGCGCCACAACCCCCGCCTTCAGGAACTGGCGCTGACCACCGCCGCCGCGCAGGAGGCGGTGACGGCGGTGCGCGGCCGCACCCTCTACCCGCGCATCGAGGGCTTCGTCGAGCGCAACCACAAGCGCGACGTCGCCGGCCAGCCCGGCATCCAGAACGAACTGCTGTTCAAGCTCCAGGTCACCTTCTCCTTCAACACCGGCCTGACCGCGCTCAACAGCGTGCGGCTCGCCGAATCCGACCTGCGCGCCGCCGACGCCACCTGGGCCGACCAGGAGCGCACGGTGCTGGAGACGGTGCGCAACAGCTGGAACCGGCTGGAGAGCGCCCGCGCCCAGGTGCAGCTGCTGAACGACCAGGCGAGCCTCGCCGCCGGCTTCCTCGACGTGGCGCGGGCCGAACGCGAGCTGGGCACCCGCTCGCTGATCGACATCCTGTCGGGCGAGACGACGCTGATCAACGCGCGCAGCGACGCGGCGGCGGCGGAGACCGAGCTGGTGCTGGCCGGCTACCGGCTGCTGGCGGCGATGGGCCGGCTGAGCGCCGCCGACATCCAGACCAAGCCGATGCCCCGGCTGGCGGCGATGGGACGCGGCGGCTTCGCGCCCGACAAGCCGGAACCACCCCCGCCGACCAACAACGGCAACCGCCGGCGCGGCACCGGGAGACAGCCATGACCGGCGCCATCGGGCTGCTCGCCCTGCGGCTGCGCTCCAACCTGCGGCTGACCGGGCGCGTCTTCGCGGCGTCGCTGGCGGCCAACCTGCTGGGGCTCGCCTCCTCCTTCTACACGATGCTGGTGCTGAACCGGTACGTGACGCACGGCGTCGATTCCACGCTGGCGGCGCTGACCGTCGGCGTCGTGCTGTCGATCGCCTTCGAGCATCTGTTCCGCCACGTCCGCCTGCGCATCGCCGGCCGCATCGGCCGTTCCGAGCATGAGCGGATGGCGACCGGCGCCTTCGGCATCCTGCTCACCGCGCGCAGCGGCGCCGGCTCGGCCGAGGGCGACGCCGCCCGCCGCGAGGCGATGCGGGCGCCCGACCAGATCGACGCCGCCTTCGGCTCGGCCAATCTGGCGACGCTGTTCGATCTGCCCTTCGCGCTCGGCTTCGTGCTGGTGGTGGCGCTGATCTCCTGGCCGCTGGCGCTGATCTGCGTGGTCTTCACCCTGCTGTCGATCGGCGCCGGTCTGTTGGCCCAGTCCGACATGCGGGCGGTCGGCCGCGACCTCGCCCAGGCCGGGGCCGACGCCCAGGGCCTCGTCACTTCGGCTCTGGTCGGGCGCGACGCGGTGGCGCTGTTCGGCGGCGCCAAGCCGCTGCTCGGCGACTGGCAGCGCGCCGCCAAGGCGCTGCGCACCCTGCGCGAGCGCATGTCGATGCGCCAGGGCCGCGCCCAGTCGGCGGCGCAAAGCCTCCAGGCGTTGCAGGGCGTCGCGGTGATCGCCACCGGTGCGGTGCTGGTCGTGCGCGGCGAGCTGGACGTCGGCTCGCTGATCGGCGTCAATCTGCTGGTCGGCCGCGCGCTCGCCCCCTTCACCCGGCTGGCGCAGATCGGTGAATCCTGGGCGATGGCCCGGCAGGCGCAGGCCCGGCTGGAGCAGTTCGCCCGCACCGCCGTCGAGCCGCCGACCGGCACGACCCTGCCGCGCTACGCCGGCACGCTGGAGCTGCGCGACCTCACCTACACCCCGCCGGGCGGCGTCACGCCGCTGCTGCGCCGGCTGAACCTGTCGCTGCCCGCCGGCAACATCCTGGTGCTGAAGGGGCGCAACGGCTCGGGCAAATCGACGCTGCTGCGGCTGATCGCCGGGCTCGCCGATCCGCAGGAGGGCGCCGTGCTGGCCGACGGGGTGGACGTCCGCAAGTTCGCCCCCTCCTGGTGGCGCCAGCAGATCGGGATGTTGCCGCAGGAGCCGACCTTCCTCAACCGCAGCATCCGCGACAACCTGCTGCTCGCCAACCCGCGCCTGTCGGAGACGGAGCTGCACGCCGTGCTGCATCGCGCCGGGGCCGACCGCACGGTGGCCGACTGCGCCCAGGGGCTCGACACGCCGCTGCGCAACTTCGGGCACGAGCTGCCGATCGGCCACCGCCGCCGGCTGGCGCTGGCCCGCGCGCTGGCGGTCGGCGGCCGGCTGATCCTGCTCGACGAGCCGACCGACGGGTTGGATTCCGAGGGCACCGCCACCGTCTACCGCACGCTGATCGAACTGGCGCGCAGCGGTCACACGGTGGTCATCGCCTCGCACGATCCGCGCATCCTCCAGGGCGCCACGCTGGTGCTCGACCTCGATCAACCGCCGGGTGCGGCGCAGGTGCGCGACGCGGCCGGGATGGTGGCGTCATGAAGCCGTTGCCCATGCTGACCCGCAAGCCGGTCGCCGCCGGCCCGGCGCTGCCCGTCGGCCCCGTCGCCGCCGCCCCGGCCCTGCCGGCGGCGGCGGTCGTTTCCGACGAGGCGGAGGGCCGCTTCGGCGACGGGCTGTTCGCGGTCGCCGCCGCCGCCCTGTTCGCCGCCGTCGGCTGGGCCTCGATCGCCGAGCTGAACGTCACCAGCAGCGCCCCCGGCGACGTGGTGCCGCTCGCCTACAACCAGTCGGTCCAGCATTTCGAGGGCGGCATCGTCCGCGACATCCTGGTGCAGGAGGGCGATTCGGTGAAGGCCGGTCAGGTGCTGGTCGAGCTGGACCAGACCAAGACCCGCGCCGACCTGGAGGAGCTGCGGCTGCGCCTCGGCTCGCTCGCCGCCGACATCGCCCGGCTGGAAGCCGAGGTGGCGCGCCGCGAGTCCATCACCTTCCCGGACGCTCTCGTCCGCGAGCGGCCGGATCTGGTGGCGCAGACCCGCGACCTGTTCCGCGCCCGCCGCGACCGGCTGGCCTCCGACATCGAGATCCAGCGCCAGGACAGCGTCCAGCGCGAGCAGCAGATGGCCGCCGTCAAGGCGCGCATCGTCGGCTCGCAGGTGGCGCAGGGGCTGATCCGCGAGCAGCTGGAGATCAGCGAGACGCTGCTGCGGCGCGAGATCACCAACCGCATGAAGCATCTGGAGCTGCTGCGCGACGACGCCCGCATCACCGGCGCCATCGCCGAGGACCGCGCGACGATGGCGCAGGCCGAAGCGGCGCTCGCCGAATCGCGCGGCAAGCTGGTGTGGATCGGCCGCAAGTACGAGGAGGAGAGCCGCAACGCGCTCGACGAGGCGCGGCGCAACCACGCCGAGCTGTCGCAGCGGCTGACCCGCTACCAGGACAGCCTCGACCGCAGCACGATGCGGGCGCCGATGGACGGCATCGTCAAGACGCTGGCGGTCTCCACCAAGGGCGCCGTGGTCAAGGCCGGCGAGACGGTGGTGGAACTGGTGCCGCGCGACGGCAAGCTGGTGGTGGACGCGCGGTTGCCGGTGCAGGACATCGGCTATGTCCGCGCCGACCAGCCGGTGGTGGTGACGCTGGCCGGCGGCGACGCCTCGCGCTTCGGCCACATCGAGGGCCATGTGCGGACGATCAGCCCCGACACGCTGCTCGATGCCAACAAGCAGTCCTACTACAAGGTCCGCGTCGAGCTGCCGGTGACGCGCTTCGACTACGCCGGCAAGACCTACGAGCTGTTCCCCGGCGTGCGGGTGACGTGCAGCATCCTGACCGGGCGGCGGACGATCCTCGACTACGTGTTCTCGCCGGTGCTGAACGGCCTGCAAAACGCCATGCAGGAGCGGTGAGGATGGCCTTTGCAATTCCCGCCACTCTGGCCCTCTCCCGCCCCGGGAGAGGGAGGGGACCCGCGCGAAGCGTGGGGAGGGTGAGGGGCTGTCGGGCGTGCGACCCGATCCATGCCCCGCTCACCCCTCACCCTTCCCACGGCTTCGCCGCGGGCCCCTTCCCTCTCCCGGGGCGGGAGAGGGAGCTTCACACCCACATCCCCCATCCGGACCGCAAGAGGCCCACCCCATGCTGAGCTCGCTCCAGCCCCGCTCCCGTCGGCCGCTGAGCTGGTCGCACCTGACCAAGAAAGCGCGTTTCGCGCTGATCCTGGCCTCGGCGCTGCTCGTCACGGTGCTGGTGTCGCTGGTCGTGCGCGCCGGATTCCTCGGCGAGCGCAGCCGTGAGCCGCTGGCCATCGCTGTCGTCGGCCCGCTCAGCGGCCCGGACGCGGCCCTCGGTCTGGCTCTGCGCAAGGGGGCGGCGCTGCGCGCCGACGCCATCAACGCGGCCGGCGGCATCGGCGACCGGCCGGTCCTGATCAAGCCCTTCGACGACGAGGGCGACAAGGCCAAGTCGCTGGAGATCGCCCGGCGCATCGCCACCGATCCCTCGGTCATCGCCGTCATCGGCCACAGCCCCGACGCCGCCGACAGCGCCACCGCGATCTACGCCCAGCGCAGGATCCCGCTGATCGCGCCGCGCCCGCTGGTCCGCCCGGCCGACAACGCTCCCAGCCCCTGGCTGTTCAGCATCAACCTCGACCGCAGCAACGAGACGCGCTTCCTCGCCAACTACGTCCGCAACGTGGTCGGCGAGCCGACCGTCGCCATCGTCCGCGAGGACAGCGAGCAGGCCGCCACGCTCGCCGGGCAGTTCGACACCATCCTCCAGCGCTTCGGCACCAAGCTGGTCAACCAGTGGAGCTACGCGCCGGGCCGCGGTGGGGCCGGCGCCCTGCCGGCGCTCGCCCAGTCGGTCAAGGAGCGGATGCCGACCGGCGCCGTCGTCGTCATCGGCTCGGCGGTGGACAGCGCCCGCGTCGTCGCGGCGCTGCGCGACGCCGGGGTGCGCAACCTGATCGCCGGCACCTCGGAAATGGCGACGGCCGCCTTCCGCACCGAGATCGTCGCCCAGGCCCAATCCAACCCCAAGGCCCTGTCGCCGGAAGCCTACGGCCACGGCCTTCTGACCTCCTCTCCCGTGCTGTTCGACACCGCCAACGAACGCGCGCAGCGCTTCTACGGGCAATACGTCAAGCGCTACAACGCGGTGCCCGACTGGGCGGCGGCGCTGGCGGGCGACGGCGTGGACCTGATCGCCACCGCCATCGCCAGGACCCTGCCCGACACCGCCAAGCCGGCCAGCGACAAGCCCGACGGCGAGGCGCTGCGCCGCGCCATCGCTGACCACGACCGTGGCGAGACCGCCTTCCAGGGCAGCGTCGGCACCTGGACCTTCGACGCGAAGGGACAGGCGACGCTGCCGGTGATGATGGCGACCTACAACGGCCTGAACCCGGTGGCGGCGCTGACCCAGCTCCAGCCGATCCGCGAGGCCGGCGTCTCCAACTTCCTGGAGGAGGTCACGCGCGGCCGGGCGCTCTACGTAAACGACCGCTTCATGTACAAGACGGACGTCATCTACACCGGCGTCCAGCTCCACGAGGTGCGCGACCTCAGCCCGGACAGGAACGAGGCGACGCTGAACCTGACGGTCTGGTTCCGTTATCGCGGCGCCTTCAACCCGGCCGACGTGGTGTTCACCAACGCGGTCAAGCCGATCGAGCTGGGCAAGCCCTACCGCGAGGAGAAGGGCGAGGTCACCACCTACGTCGCCTACAAGATCGAGGGCCGCTTCGCGCTCGACTTCTCCGACCAGCGGCCGCCCTACGGCAGCCACGCGGTCGGCGTCAGCTTCCGCCACCGGACGCAGAACCGCAACAACGTGATGTTCGTCACCGACGTGCTCGGCATGTCGCTGGTCGACACCAACGATTTCGTCGAGAAGCTGAAAGCGATGGCGGCGGCGGAGACCGCGTCGGTCGCCGAGGCCAGCCTGTCCGACCGCCTGCACCGCGCGCTGGAGGGCGAGAGCGAAGGCTCCACCCTGCTCGACCAGCTGCGCGCCAAGCGGGTGCTGGCGCCGTCGCCCGGCTGGCGGCTGTCGCGCGCCTGGATCGCCCAGGACGTCACCACGGTGGGCAGCGAGGGCGACCCCAATTACGTCGGCTTCGGCCGGCCGCAGCCCGACTTCTCGCGCGTCGATTTCGGCGTGGTGGTGACGCCCGACGCCCCGGCGGCGCGCGACTTCATCCACCGCGACTTCTTCGTCTACATCGCCATCTTCAGCCTGGTGCTGGCGGTCTTTGCCGCCGTGATGGACCGGCGCGACCGTGGCCAGTTCTGGAAGATCCAGACGCTGTTCATGCGCATCCTGTCCTGGCCGCTGCTGCTGATGGCGGTCGGCAACATCGCGCTGGAGCAGGCGGTGGCGGCGCTGCCGGCCAGCGGCATCGCCATGGTGGTGAACGGGTTCGAGGTGCTGTGGTGGATCGTGCCGGCCATCCTGCTCGACCGCACGCTGGAGCGCTTCGTCTGGACGCCGCTGGAGATCCGCACCCAGCGCAAGATCCCCGGCATCGTCCGCCGCTTCTCCACCCTGGTGATCTTCGGCTTCGCCGGCTGCGGCATCATCGCCTTCGTGCTGAAGCAGCCGATCACCAGCCTGCTGGCGGCGTCCGGCATCGTCGGCATGGTCATCGGCCTCGCGATCCAGGCGAACATCGCCAACGTCTTCTCCGGCATCATCCTGAACATCGAGCGGCCGTTCCAGATCGGCGACACCATCCAGATCACCGACCTCGTGCGCGGCGTGGTGGTGGACATGACGTGGCGGACGGTGCGGGTGCGCAACGTCGCCGGCTACATCGTCGCCATGCCCAACGCCAAGGTGTCGGAGGCGACGGTGATCAACTTCAGCTCGGTCGAGCGGGTGGCGATGAAGCTGGAGTATTTCGCCGACGCCAGCCACGACCCCGGCCGCATGGGCGGGCTGCTGACCAACGCGCTGCGCGCCGCCGACAAGGTGATGTCGAGCGCCACCGGCGGCCTGCCCTTCGTCCGCTACGACGGGTTCCGCGGCGTCAACGGCCAATGGCTGTGCAAGTACAACCTGTTCTTCTGGGTCAAGGACCACGACGCCACCTTCGCGGTGCCGGAGCTGGTCTGGCGCTCCGTCTACCAGGCGCTGGCCGAGGCCGGCATCGACCCGACCCCGCCCGACCTGATGGAGGGCGGCGGCGCCGTCATCGCCGCCACCCAGCCCGCCGCCGGCCAGCCGGCCGCGATCCCGGCCTGAGCAGGAGCATGCCCATGAACCGGTCCACGAACCGCCGCCCCACCCGCGCGCTGCTCGCCGCCGCCGCGCTGCTGCCGGTCCTGCTGGCCGGCTCCGGCTGCGCGCAGTTGGGCTCGACCAACTCCGCCGCGATCCTGGAGCGGGTCGCCGACGGCGAGTACGACATCGGCATCCGCTACCCGTCCAAGCGCGCCCGCTACGTGATGATCGTCGAGGACGACGGGGAGAGCTTCACCCTCGCCAACCGCCCGGTGCTCGGCGGGACCGGCGACGGGGGGGCCAGCGGCGACGCGGCCCCGGCGGCGCCCCAGCGCAACGACCGCGTGCTGGCGCCCTGCGCCGACGCGGCCGGCAACTGGTACCGCCACACGCCGGCCGGCTATGTCTGCGCCGGCGAATCCGCCCCCGGCGCGGGAGGCTGAGGATGAAGCGAGCCGCGATGCTTCTCGCGCTGCTGCTCGGCGGCTGCGCCATGGGGAATTCCGCCGGCAGCCCCGCCGGTTCCGCCACGGAGACGGCCGGCGCCCCGGTGCTGCGCATCGCCGCCGACCCCGACGCCAACGGGCGCCGGCCGGTCGCGGTCGACGTGGTGCGGGTCGCCGACCCGGCGCTCGCCCGCCGGCTCGACGGGCTCGACGCCGCCGCATGGTTCCGCGGCCGCGCCGCGCTGCGCCTCGAGGCCGCCGGCCGGATCGCCATCGCCTCGTGGGAGATGGTGCCGGGCCAGAGCGTGCTGCTGCACAGCCTGCCGCCCTTCGCCGCCACGCCGGTCGAAACCATCGTCTACGCGCTCTACGCCACGTCGGGCGCGCACCGCCGGTCGGTGGCGGGCGCCACCGCGCTCGACGTCCAGCTCCAGCGCGACGGCTTCACCGCCGGCCCGCTCGAAGGAGGGGCGCCGCAATGAACGCCACCGCCCCGGTCCTCTCCCCCGTCCGCAAGGACGCGGTCTCCGGAACCATGACGCTGTTCCGCGCCTTCCACACCGACCTGCTCGCGGCCTGCGCCGAGCCGCAGGTCGCGGCAGGGCCGGGCGTTGGGCCGAACGGGACGGCGGCCGAACGCCTCGTCGCGACCCTGCACGCCATGAGCGAGGCGGCGGCCTCGCGGGGCCCCGCCGCCCACGGCACGGTGGTGAAGGCGGTCTTCGCCATGGCGATGCTGGCCGACCGCGCGCTGGCCCAGACGAGGCCGGCCGACGCCGTGATCGCCGCCCGGCTGTTCGGCGCCAACGCGACGATGCAGACCCTGCTCGTCCAGGCCGACGACCTGATCCGCCAGGGCGCCAAGGCCGACCGCGACCTCGCCGCCGTCTATCTCGCCGTGCTGTCGCTGGGCTTCCCCGAGGACGCCGAGGCGTCGGCGCGGCGCCCCCCGCTCCACCGCGCCGTCGCCGGCGAGCGGACGGAAACCCGCCTCGCCAGCCCGCGCGCCGCCGAGCCCGCCGGGGGCGCCGTGCCCGGCTACGCCCGGCCGGAGGCGAAACGCTGGTGGTGGGCGGTGGGCGGCAGCGTGGCGCTGTTCCTGCTGGTGTCCCACCTGCTGTGGGCCGGCATGGTCGACACCATTCAACGCGACCTGCGCGGCGCCCGCGCCGCGGTGGAGGACATGGGTCTGTCATGGTCCTACTGATCCTCACGCTGGAGCTGGTGCTCTCCACCATCGGGTCGGCGATCGCCGCCGTCTTCTCGTCCCTCTCCTACGTCCTGCCGCTGCTGCCCTACGCGCTCGCGGCGCTGCCGCTCTATATCCTCTACCGCGCCGGCCGCGCGGTCTGGCCCCGGCTGGCCCGCTTCCGCCGCAAGAAGGCCCCGGCGGCCCGCAGGAAGACACCGCAGCGCAAGGCCCGGCCGGCGGCCCCCCTGCGCGTCCGGGCGGAGGCGCCGCCACCGTCGCGCGCCACCGCCAGCGCGCCGCCGCTCGCCCGAGTCTACAACGAGGGGCTGGACATCCTGACCCGTCAGATGCGCGGCCCGTTGAAGCGCGGCGACATCCCGTGGTTCCTCGCCTTCGGGGTCGGCGGGCCGGCGCTGCTCGCCACCGATCCGACCCACGTCCGCTGGCCGGAAGAGGGCAACGGCGAGACCGGCTGCTGGTGGTTCTGCGAGGGCGCGGCGATCCTGCACGCCGGCGCCGATTCCGCGGACGGGTCGCGGCTGAGCGAGTCCTGGCCGACGCTGGTCAAGGCGATGCGCGCCCGGCCGATGCGCCGGCCGCTCGACGGCGTCCTGCTGATGGTCGGGGCCGACGAGCTGCGCGCCGCCGCCGAGCGCGAGGGTCCGCGCAACGCGCTGGCCAAGCGCGGCGCCGCCCTGCGCGCCCGCCTGCGCACGCTGCGCGACGACCTCGGCATCGTCTGCCCGGTGCATGTCGTGGTGGTCCGCGCCGAGGCGCTGGATGGCTTCGCCGAGCTGTGCGCCGCCGTGCCCGCCGCCATGCTGGACAGCGTGCTCGGCTGGACCAACCCGTGGGACTGGACGCTGCCCTTCGACCCGCGCACGGTCGACGAGGCGTTCGATTCCCTGCGCGGCGACCTGAGCCTTCTGGAGGCCGACGCGTTGGCCGCCGGCACCGCGGCACCGCGCCTGCCGCTGCTGCCGGCGAGCCTGGAAGCGCTGCGCCACCCGTTGGCCCTCTTCCTCGACGGCGCGCTGGGCGGCGATGAGGAGGACGAGCCCTTCCCGCTGCGCGGCATCGCGCTGACCGGCGCGCACACGCCGCCGATCGGCGGGCGCCGCCCGGTCTTCGCCCGCGACCTGCTGCCCGGACGCGCCTTCGCCGAGGCCGGCTACGGCCGTCCCACCGACGCCGCCTACCGCCGCGCCCGGACGCGCCGCCGGCAGGCCCAGGGCGCGCTGGCGGCCTCGGTCATCGGCCTGTCGGTCGTCGCGTGGCAGGGCGCGGCCGGGGTGTCGGCCGGCGTCCCGGCGGTCGCCTCGGGCGTCGGCGACCTGCGCCGGGCGCTGCTGTCGCGCGACGGCGTGAACGGGGAGATGGTGTCCCAGGTGATCGCCGCCACCGGGCTGATGGAGCGCGACCGCCTCGCCACGCCGCTGCTGCCGACCTCGCTGCTCGGCGGTTTCGACGAGGACAAGCGGCGCCTCGCCTCGGTCACGGTGCGCCGCGCCGTGCTGCGCCCGATCCGCGACGCGCTGCTGCCCAGCGGCACGCTGGCCGACCTGCCGCCGGCGGTCAACCCGCGCCGGCCCGAGGATCTGCCGAGCTTCCGCCGGCTCGTCGGCCAGCTCGACCGCGTCGCCGGCCGGCGCGACGCGCTGGAACGCTACCAGCGTTTCCGCCAGTCGAGCGGGGCCGACGAGTTGTACCTCCTGTCGGCCAGCGTGTTCGACGGCGTGGTCAAGCCGCCGGTCAAGGCGACCGACGGCTTCATCACCCGCATCGCCGCCGGCGCCGACCTGCCGAACCTCGACGCCCGGACCATCGCGGCGGCGGTGCGCGCGGAATCCGTCCAGCTCGCCACTCCGCTGGCCGAGGATCTCTACGCCCGCAACCCCCTGCTGGCGCGGGCCAAGGCCCTGGCCGAGCGCCTCGCCAACCCGCCCGAACCCCCGTCGGGCGACGACGTCGTGGAGCTTCGCCGCCTTGTCGACGCGGTGACCGAAGCGGCGGGCTGGCCGATCGCGGCGGCATTGCGGACTCCGGCGCACGGCCTGCCGGACAGCATCAAGCTGGCGCTGGAAAAGGCGTCGGTGGCCGAGCTGCCGGGCCGCGACGCCGCCGCCCGCATCGGCGAGGCGCTGACCGCCGCCGCCACCGCCGCGCGCGCCGAGGCGCTCGCCCTGGAGGCCCCGACGGTCGGCCGCATCCTGCTGGCACCGGACGACGGCGGCACGCCGACGCTGGCGCCGGGGATCGACGCGCTGCCGGAGCGGATGGCCGCCACCCTCCCGCCCGCCCCAGCGGCCCCAGCGACCCAGCCCCCGCCGCCCGAGACGGGCGGAGCCAAGCCCGAACCGGCCCGTACGGTGGACGCCAAGCCCGAGGCCGCCAAACCCGAACCGGCCAAGCCGGAGCCAGCCAAGCCCGAGCCGATCAGGCCCGAGCCTCCCCGGCCCGCGCCCGTGGCGGAGGCCCCACCCCCCGCACCGGCACCGGCACCGGCACCGGCCGGGCCGCCGCCGCCGCCGCCGACGACGACGACGACGGTCACGGCGGCGCCTCCGCCGCCGGCCGTTCCGGACAATTCCGCCGCCGTGGCGAAGCTGGCGGCGAGCTTCTCGCAGACGTTGGCCGGCCGCTTCCCCTTCGTGCGCCCGGATCTGGCGCGCAGCGCGCCGGACGCGGATCCGCAGGACGTCCGCCGCTTCTACCAGACGCTCGACGAGAACCGGGCCGCCGTCACGCGCGGCGCCTCCCCCGAACTCGCCGCCTTCCTGGAACGGATGGAGGCGGCGCGGCCGCTGATGGAGGCGGTCGCCCGCTCGGCGGTGATGAGCGTCGACCTCACCTACGGCGTCAACCGGGCGCGCGAAATCGGAGCCGAGCACATCATCGACTGGTCGGCCCGCTCCGGCACCAGCTCGGTCGGGACCGGCACCGGCGCCGAGCCGCTGCTCTGGAAGGTCGGACAGCCGCTGATGCTGAGCTTCCGCTGGGCCGCCGGTTCGCCCTACCGCCCGAAGAG
Source organism: Azospirillum agricola (assembly GCF_017876095.1). Classification (GTDB taxonomy): domain Bacteria; phylum Pseudomonadota; class Alphaproteobacteria; order Azospirillales; family Azospirillaceae; genus Azospirillum; species Azospirillum agricola. The sequence continues at coordinate 251,818 of NZ_JAGINM010000003.1, read as the reverse complement.
CGCGGCGGCCAGCGCGGCCGAGGCGGCGGCCGGCGACACCGTGACCATGGTGGAGCGCGGCCCCTGGGCCCTGCTGCGCCTGCTGAAGGGTCGCGGGACGGCCGGCGGAGAGGGCGGCGCCGCCGGCGCCTCCGGGTCCGGCGGTGTCCTGCGCATCGCCCTGCCCACCCAGACCATCGGCGGCGAGCCGGCGCGCGACACCGTGCTGTTCATCGCCGCCTCGGTGCGGGCCGGCGCGCGCGGAAGCGCCCCGCTGCGCCTTCCCGATCTGCCGATCCGTTTCCCCCAGTAAAAGTCGGGAAATTTTCTTAGACGGAAGGAAAATATATTTAAGCGTTACAATTCGTCACAACAAACAACAACGGTCACAAGAGGTTGCGTTAACCCTGAGAGGAATTTAATCTGTTGTTAAGCGATCGAAACGTATCACGGTGATACTGTTTTGAGAGCGTCGGCGGAATTGATACGCCCGGCGTACGGCAATCCAGAATGCAACGAATATTGGGGCCGCCAACCTGCGGCAGACGTCATTCCTTTGCCAATCAGTCGACAGAAAATTGACATTTGGCGCTCTTCTTCGCCTGGAACGCCCCACGTTCCTGGCCAGGGCATTCCGAAAGGTGTGCTTCGAGCTTTGACTTCCACCGGCATGACACAACCCACCGTTCCCCTGAAAGGTTTCGGATCATGGTAGACCGCAAGAAACGCGCCCAGGACCTGATCAAGTACCACAGCTACGCCTCCGGCGCGTTCGGCCTCATCCCCGTGCCCGGTGCCGACGTCGCCGCCGTCAGCGCGGCGCAGCTCAACCTGATCCACAAGCTGGCCAAGCTGTACGAGGTCGAGTTCGCCCAGGAGCGCACGCGCGCCATCCTCAGCGCCCTGCTCGGCGGCGTGATGCCGGGGGCCCTCAGCTCCAGCGTCCTCGGCTCGGCCGTCAAGGCCGTCCCGTTCATCGGCACGGCGCTCGGCGTGGCGGTGATGCCCGCGCTGTCGCTGGCCGCGACCCAGGCGCTCGGCCGCGTGTTCGCCCAGCACTTCGAGACCGGCGGCACGCTGCTGGACCTCGATGTCGAGACGATGCGCGAGCATTTCCGCAAGGAGTTCGAGGCTGCCAAGGCCAACGCCGAGGCCGCCGACGCCCCGGTCGAGGCGCCGCAGATGGATGGCGACGCCGCCCGCAAGGCCGGCTGATCCGACGCTGATCGGGGCCGGCGCAGCCGGCGCCGACCCCAAGGCGGGACGCCGGGCAACAAGGAAAGCATCACCGTGTTCGAGCTGATCTACATCGGTCTCTGCCTGCTGGTCGGGTTTCTGGGGATCGGCCGCCGCGGCGGTTTCCTGCTCTACGGCTTCCTGGCGGTGGTGCTGACCCCGCCCGGCGCCCTCCTTGTCATGATCCTCCTGACCGGCCGCCGCAAGAAGCCGGCGGAGGCGTGACGGAGATGGCGGGCATGGCCATGACGACGACACGCCTGCTGGCGGCGCTGCTGCTGGCGCTTTTCGCGGCGGCGGCCCTGGCGGCGGCTCCGGCGCGCGCCGAATACTGGACCATCGCGTCCGAGGACCATTTCCCGCCCTACAACTACTCCTTCAACGGCAAGCGCACCGGCATCGACACCGAGATCGTCGCCGCCCTGGTGAAGGAGCTTGGCATCACCCCGGTGTACCGGCCGCTGTCCTGGAGCGAGGTCGTCCGCTCGATGGACGAGAACACCGCCGACGTCGGTTTCCAGTTCATCGCCTCGCCGGCCCGCTTCGCCCAGTACAACATGATCGGCCCCTTCCGCACCGGCACCACCGTGTTCATGGTGCGCAAGGACTCCAGCATCACCTTCGACCGGCTGGAGGACCTGACGCCCTACCGCATCGGCGTGGTCGACGGCTTCTCCTACGCGCCCGACTTCGACGCCGCGACCTATCTGGAAAAGGTCGCGTCGAGCAGCAACGTGGTCAATTTCCGCCGGCTGATGCTGGGCCGGGTCGACGTGATCGTCGGCGACCTGCATGTGCTGAACTTCATGGCCAAGCAGGACGGGCGGCTGCGCGACGTGCGCGTCCTGTCGAAGCCGCTCGGCCTGATCCCCCGCTACATCGCGCTGCCCAAGGCGCGCAAGGAGAAGGCCGAGAAGCTCCAGGCCGCCTTCGTCAAGCTGCGCGACGACGGCACCATCGCCCGCATCGTCGACTCCTGGCTGGCCGAGTGAGGCCCCGATGAGCACGAACCCCACGGGCGCACGCAAGCGTCCGCCCAGCAGGCCCGCCTCGGCCCTGCTGCCGCTGATCGGGCTGGCCGACCGGCCGATCCTGACCCGGCTGGTGCTGACCGGCTGCACCGCCGCCGTCGCCAACCTGATCAGCCTGATGAGCCTCAGCGCCGAGCTGAGCGGCTGGCTGCGCGGCGAGGTGCTGGACACCCCCTTCCTCGTCTTCTGCCTGTCGCTGCTGGTCGCCTACGCCTTCAGCAAGCGCTTCGTCTCGCTGCTGCTGACCACCGCCTTCAGCGCGCTGGCCGAGGTGCGCCGCCGCTTCCTGCACCACGTCACGCTCGGCGGGCACGCCGACATCCTGGATCTCCAGGCCAAGCGCTCCTTCGACCTCGGCAACTATCATCTGGAGCGCATCGCCGCGCTGCTGCCGAACCTGTCGATCGCCTCCAACATGATGCTGGTCGCGGCCGTCGCCTACCTCTACCTGTGGACGCTGACCACCGTCGGCGCCACGCTGCTGCTGGTCGCCGCGGTGTTCGTCGGCGGCTGGTACGTCCGCGAGGCGCAGAAGACCCGCGCGCTGCTGGGCGAGGCCAAGGAGTCCGAGATCCGGATGCTCCAGGGCTTCTCCGAACTGGTCGGCGGCAACGCCGAGATCAAGCTGGGCAAGGCGCGCCGCGACGAGCTGGGCCAGGCGGTCGAGGCCGACATCGCCCAGTGGGAAGAGCTGAAGCGCCGCCACGGCCGCAACCTGGGCGACCTGTTCTCGTGGATCGCCACCATCATCATCGGTTTCTCGGCGGTCTTCGTCTTCATCTTCCCGCGCATGGGCGCGATGTCGGTGGCCGAGCTGCCGCTGGTGACCTCGGTCATCCTGTTCCTGGCCCGCCCGCTGTCGAAGTTCCTCAACGCCGTGCCCGACTATGTGGCGGCGGAGGACGCGGCGAGCCAGCTCACCGCCCTGCTCGCCACCATGCCGGCGGCGGAATACGCGCCGTCGCGGCTGGCCCGCGCGCCGCGCCGCTTCAAGGCCATCGAGCTGCGCGGCATCCGCTTCGCCTACCGCGCCGGTCTGCGGCCGGAACCCTTCGAGATCGGCCCGGTCGACCTGACCATCCCGGCCGGCAGCGTCGTCGGCATCGTCGGCTCCAACGGGTCGGGCAAATCCACCCTGCTGCGCGTCATCCCGCTGCTGTTCCGCCCCGACGAGGGACAGGTGCTGCTCGACGGGCAGCCGGTGGAGACCGACCGGCTGGAATCCTACCGCGACCTGTTCTGCGCCGTGTTCCAGGACCACCACATCTTCACCCGGCTGCCGCAGGGCCCCGGCTTCGACGCCGAACTGTTCCGCGAGATGCTCGACTATCTGAAGATCGCCCATCTGGTGCCGGAGAACGGCGAGGGGCTGCTGAACCGCGAGCTGTCCAAGGGCCAGCGCCGCCGTCTGGCGCTCGCCGTGGCGGTGGCGGAGGGGCGGCCGGTCATCATCCTCGACGAATGGACGTCCGACCAGGACGCCGAATTCCGCACCCGCTTCACCAACGAGATCATCGGCAAGCTCCAGTCGCTGGGCCGCACCGTGATCTTCGTGTCGCACGACGGCGACGTCTCGTCGGTGTGCGACGTCACCATCCGCATGACCAACGGGCGGATGAGCGTGCCGGCCCCCGCGGCGGCGCCCCGCCCCATCCAGGATTGTTTGCAGGAGACCGCGTGACATGGCTGACCAGGCCTTCGCAACCGACGACGCCGACGCGCTGCCGAAGCCGAAGTCGCGCCTGCGCGCGCAGCTCGCCTTCTGGTACGAGGAGCACCGCCGGTCCCTGCTCTGCACGCTGCTGGTCGGGATCCTGATCTTCCTCTACTTCGCCCCGTCGATCGTCGTCTTCATCCCCGCCGGCCACGGCGGCGTGCTGTGGAAGCGCTTCCACGAGGGCACCCAGATGGGTCCGGCCCTGGCGGAAGGCGTGCACGTGATCTTCCCGTGGGACAAGATCGAGATCTACGACCTGCGCCTCCAGGAGGACACGCGCTCCTATTCGGCCATCGCCAACGACGGCCTGAACGTCAGCATCGAGATCACGGTGCGCTACCGCCCCTACGCGGAGACGCTGGCCGCCCTGCACAAGCATGTCGGCAACCGCTACCTGGAGGTGCTGCTGGTGCCGGAGGTCGGCTCGGTCTCGCGCGAGATCGTGTCGCGCTTCAAGGCGGACGAGCTGTACGCCCACCGCCGCCTGCGCGTGCAGACGGAAGCCTACGAGCAGGTCGCCGACCGCGTGATGTACGCCCAGCTCATCGGCGCCGACAACGTGCCGAAGCCCGACGGGCGGACCAAGACCGGCTATCTGCTGATCCAGGACATCCTGATCCGCAACGTCTCGCTGCCCGAGGCGATCATGGCTTCCATCGAGCGCAAGATCCAGCAGGACCAGGCGGCGCAGGAATACCAGTTCCGCCTCCAGCGCGAGCTGTTCGAGAGCCAGCGCAAGCAGCTCGAGGGCCAGGGCATCCGCGCCTTCCAGGAGACGGTGCAGGCCAACCTGACCGAGAACTACCTGCGCTGGCGCGGCATCGAGGCGACGCTGGAGCTGGCGCACTCGCCCAACGCCAAGATCGTCGTGATCGGCAACGCGGCCAGCGGCGGGCTTCCGCTGATCCTCGACGCGGCCAACGGCCAGAACCCCCTCCCGGCGCCGGCGGGAGCGCTCGCCGCCGGCGCCGCCCCCGGCGCCCCGTCCGCCGCGTTGAATCCCTCCATTCCCGGCGTGCCGACCAGCGTCGCGGTGCCGCCGGTGTCGCAACTGCCGTCGCTGACCGGCGACGGGACGCCCGGACAGGCGCCGGTCGGCCAGATGCCCAGCCTGAACACCGGCGCGACCAACCCGGCCCCCGGCCCGGTCCCGTCCGGCCACGCGGCGGCTCCGCCGACCCCGGCGGTCAAGCCGGACGCGCCGGCCGGTGGCGAAACCAAGACGGCGGCCTCCGCGCCGATCCTGTCGAAGATGTCGCCGGCCCGCCTGCTCGACATGATCCAGCCGAAGTGAGGCGGCGATGGACCTCTGGCGCCTCCTGAGACGCGACGCACTGCGCAACATCCAGCCGCTGATGCTGCTGGCGGTGCTGGCGGCCGCGCTCAACCTCGCCCTGCTGACCTCGCTGAACGACGCGCTGCTGGCCCTGCACGACGCCAACGAGCTGCAACGGCTGCTGATCGTCTTCCTGCTGTCGGCCTTCCTGTGGCGGATGTCGCAGGGCTGGATGATGAACGCCGCGTCCAAGCGGCTCCAGGCGGCGCTGGCCGTGCTGCGCGTCGACCTGCTGCGCCGCGCGCTGGCCGCCGACCTGCCGGACACCATGGCGGTCGGCTCCAGCCGGCTCGCCCAGGTGGCGGGGCCGGAGCTTCAACTGCTGGCGCAGGCGGTGCCGACGCTGGTCATCAGCTTCCAGTCGGTCGCGGCGATCGTGCTGTGCCTGCTCTACCTCGCCTCGCTGTCGGGGGCGGCGGTGCTCATCGTGCTGGGCTTCCTGGTGCTCGGCGGCGTGCTGATCGGCCGCTCGGTCATCCGGCTGGAGCTGCTGTCCGAGACGATCCACGAGGCCGAGGGCGCGCTGACCGAGCGGTCGGAGCACATCCTGCAAACCCTGCGCGAATGCAAGCTGAACCGCCGCCGCGCCGCCAACGCGCTGTCCGACGCCACCGCCTGCGCCAACGCCCTGAAGCAGGAGCGCCACCGCTTCGGCGCCGAATACAGCCATTACTTCACCATCAGCGAGCTGACCTACTACGCGGCGCTGGCCGGGATCATCTTCCTGCTGCCGGCGGTCACCACCACCGACGTCGCCACCGTCGTGCTGTCCGGCCACGCCGCCGCCTTCATCGCCTACCCGGTCATCACCATCGTCGCCTCCTACCCCTCCTACCTCGCGGCGGAGACCGCCGCCCGCTCCTACCTGGCGGTGGAGGCGGAGCTGAAGGCGCCGCCCCCGGCGAAGGGTCCGCAGAAGCCGGCACCGGCGGCCGATTTCACCGGCTTCTCCACCCTGGCGCTCGACGGCGCGGTGTTCCGCCACGCCGGTCGCGACGGAGTCGGCTCCTTCACCGTCGGTCCGGTCGACCTCACGGTGGAGCGCGGCGACATCGTTTTCGTCACCGGCCACAACGGCGCCGGCAAGAGCACGCTGATCCACATGCTGCTCGGCCTCTACCCGATCCAGCGCGGATCGCTGGCGGTGGACGGCGCGCCGGTGGGACCGGACTCGCTGGCCGCCTACCGCGACCTGTTCGCCGTCGTCTTCTCCGACAGCCACGTCACCCGCCAGCTCTACGGCGCCCTGTCGACCGAGGACGGCTTCGCCGAGGAACTGCTCGACCTGCTGGAGATGTCCGACAAGGTGGCGCTCGACGGCCGCGCCTTCACCACGGTGGAGCTGTCGCAGGGCCAGAAGAAGCGCCTCGCGCTGATCGCCGCCCTGCTGGAGCGCAAGCCGGTTCTGGTGCTGGACGAGTGGGCGGCCGACCAGTCCCCCTATTTCCGCCGCAAGTTCTACCGCGAGATCCTCCCCTGGCTGAAGGCGCGCGGCATCACCGTGATCGCCGTCACCCACGACGACGCCTATTTCGACGCCGCCGACGTCCAGCTCCAGGTCGAACAGGGCGGCATCCGCCGCATCGACCCGCCGGTGCTGGCGGCGCCGGAACTCCAACCGCTGCCGACCTCCTGAGCCGGCAGCCATCCCACTCCCTCCCGCAACCTCAAAGCGAGACCGAGGTCCAACCATGCTTCTCCTCACCGGCGCAACCGGCTTCCTGGGCGGTTCCTTCTACCTCGACGCCGTGCGCAACGGCACCGCCGCCGACTGCCTGCTGCTGATCCGCGGCGCGGACGAAGCGGCCTGCCGGGCCCGTCTCGCGACCAACCTGAACCGCCACAGCGACCGCGCCACCGCCGAGGCCGCCGCCCGCCTGTGCCAGATCCTGCCGGGCGACCTCCAGTCGCTGGCGACCAGCACCGACCCGCGCCTGGACCAGGTGACGCAGATCGTCCACGTCGCCGCCGACACCTCCTTCGACAGCCGCCAGTCGGTGTGGGAGATCAACGTCGACGGCACGCTGGCGCTCGCCGGCCGCGCGCGGCGCATGCCGCACCTCCAGCGCTTCCTGCACATCGGCACCGCCTTTTGCTGCGGCGAGGCCCCGCACATGCAGATGGTGCACGAGGCGCAGGCCCCCGGCCACGGCGCCCCGCACATCGCCGAATACACCCGCAGCAAGGCGGCGGCCGAGCGCGCGCTGGCGGCCGCCTTCCCCGAGCTGCCGCTGATCGTCGCCCGCCCGTCCATCGTCGTCGGCCACACCCAGCTCGGCGTGCGGCCCAGCGCCAGCATCTTCTGGTTCTACCGCCTGCTCGACCGCACCGGCATCCTGCCGGCCCTGCCCGGCGGCCACATCGACATCATTCCGGTGGATTGGGCCTCGGCCCGCCTGCACGACCTGCTGCGCAAGCCCGACCTGAAGCACACGCTCTACCACGTCACCTCCGGCGAGGCCGCCCGCACCACCTGGACCGATTTCCAGGCGGGCTTCCGCGCCCATGGGCATGAGGGGACCGGCCGTCCCTACGTCCATTTCGACTACCGGGGGCCGGAGGGCTGGAAGCCGTTCGACGCCGCCTTCCGCGCCGCCTTCCCGGAGCGCACGCTGCTGAACCGGACGATGGCCGTCGGCGCCCGCAAGTACCACCGCTTCGTCGCGCAGGACATCGCCTTCGACAACAGCCGCCTGCTGGCCGAAGGCTTCGCCCCGCCGCCGCGCTTCGTCGATTACCTCGGCACCTGCCTGGCGAGCAGCGACGCCACCATCGGCGAGCAGTTCGTGGACGACGCCAGCAGCTTCGAGTTCGACGAGGCTTTGATGGCCGCCCCGGTCGCCGCCTGATACGACGTCGGCCCGACACGCCTTTCCTGAAGAGACGGACGCCATGCCCCTTCTGATCCCCACCCGCCTCGACTCCAGCCCGATCCACGGGCTGGGCCTCTTCACCGAGGAGCCGGTCGCCGCCGGCACGCCGATGTGGACCTTCGACGCCCGCATCGACCATCTGCTCGATCCCGAGGGCGCGCTGCTGGCCGACTACCCGGAGGTGGTGCGGCTGGTCAACGCGCACGGCTGCGTGATCGAGGGGCTCGGCATCCTTCTGCTCGGCGACAACGCACGCTTCGTCAACCACGCGGACGAGCCCAGCATGGGGCGCGCCGACCCCGGCGACTGGCGGCGTTTCGTGGCGCTGCGCGACATCGCCGCCGGCGAGGAGCTGACCTGCAACTACGAGGACATCTGCGCCGACGTCCGCGCGGCCGGCGCCTCGCGCTATCTCGGCGCGGAGGCCGGATGAACCCGCGCCCGCTGCGCACCAGCATCGTCGGCCCCGCCGAACTGACCGCCGAGCGGCGGTCGGTGATGTTCGCCCTGCTCAGCGTCTGGTTCGAGGGCTACGGCGAGAACTACTTCAACGAGGAGCTCGCCGACCTCGACCATTGCGTCCTCCAGGAGGAGCCGGAGACCGGCGCGCTGGTCGGCTTCGCCACCGTCTACAGGCGCGAGGCGGAGATCGACGGCACTCCCGTCGGCGTCCTCCACACCGCCCACTGCATCCTGGAGCGCCGTCACTGGGGCTCCAACGGGCTGGTGCGCTCGATGGTCGCCGAGATGATGGAGCGGGCGCGCGCCGACCGCTCCGGCCGCCTCTGGTACTGGAGCTACAGCGCGGTCGGCTACCGCTCCTACCGCTACATGCCGATGCTGTTCACCGGCCACGCGCCGCACGCCGACCAGCCGCCCGGCCCGCTCGACCGGGCGGTGCGCGACTGGGTGGGGCGTGAGTGCTTCGCCCAGTATTACGACGCGGAGACCGGCACGGTGGACTGGAACTGGCAGGGCTACGGCCTGACCGAGGAGGCCCGCGCCATCAGCGAGGCCAAGCTGGACAGCCCGGCGGTCGCCCAGTTCCGCCGAATCAACCCGCGCTGGGCCGACAGCGTGGAGATCCTCTGCCTCGCCCGGCTCGACGACGCCAACCTGACCGGCTTCGGCCGCCGCTGGTTCACCGTCCGCGCCGCCGCCTGACCGTCCATCCGCCTTCCGTCCCTACCCGAATCCGGAATCACCGCCGCCATGCGCCTGTCCGCCCGCCTCCTCGCCGCCCTCCTCGCCGGCGCCGCCTGCGCCGCCCTGTCCGCCCCGGCCTCGGCCGAGCCCAACTTCGAAGTCATCGTCGGCGGCGACGCGTATTTCCAGGCCGCCTACATCAACCAGCGGCAGGACGACGGCCTGCGGTCGAGCGAGTTCGCCAACCGCTTCCGCCTGACCGTCAACCCGGCGGCAACCACCGAGGACGGGCTCCAGTACGGCGCGCGCCTGCGTCTGCTGGCTGGCAACGGCGACCCGTCCGTGGCCGGACGCACGGTGGAGAACGACCGCGCCTTCCTCTACGCCACCGGCGCCTTCGGCACGGTGCAGGCCGGCGTGATCAACGGCCTGTCGGACGAGTACGGCATCATCGGCCCCAACCTGGAGGGCATCGCCGGCAGCCCCGACAGCAACGGCATCCTGTTCCTGCACGGCTCCACCACCTACGCGGCGCTGCCGCTGGCGGCGACCAGCCTGCGCACGCTGGTGTCCTACGATCCGGGCACCAAGCTCATCTACATCACCCCGTCCCTCTACGGGTTCCAGCTGGCGGCGTCCTACACCCCGCGGCTGGGCGACTCCAACAGCTCGGTCAACCGCCGCAAAGTGGATGCGCTGGGCGACGCCCTGTCCTTCCACGACGTGGTCGAGGCCGGCGGCGCCTACCAGGCCGTCTTCGACGAGCTGACCATCGAGGCCAGCGCCTTCTACCAGACCGGCAAGGCCGTCCGGCAGTCCGACGGGGTGACGAGCCAGTCCTACGAGGATCTGAACTCGGTCCATGTCGGGGCGAACATCGGCTACGGCCCGGTGAAGGTCGGCGCCAGCTACGCCTACAGCGGCAAGAGCGGCTACGCCAAGGGCATCACCGACTCCCGCGCCCAGCAGAACGTGATCGTCGGCGCCCAGTACACCAGCGGCCCGCTGGTGTTCGCCGCCAACTACCTGCGCGCGCTCGGCAACGATTCGGCGACCATGAGCATCCCGGCCAAGGCCGACATCTGGCAGGCCGGCGTCACCTGGACCGTCGCCCCCGGCATGACGACCGGCGTCGAGTACGACTATGTCCGCTCGTCCCTGTCGTCGGCCTCCGTCATCGGCACCGACCTGAACGACCGCGCCCACATCCTGATGCTGGACACCCGTCTGGCCTTCTGAGCGCATCCCGCCCGACACGGGCGAGCGACGGACGAAGGGGTCCGGCCGGAAACGGCCGGGCCCTTTTTCTTTTGGGCCATTCGCCAACCCTTCCAAGCCGTTGCCCGCCACGCCGCCAGTGCGCGGCCCGCATTCCACCATCGGATTGCCTCAAAGGAATTAACCTATATGCATGTAGGTTTGTAGATTTTAAATTGACTCGTGATTTCCTGTTCCTCATCCTGTTCTCAATCACAAATCACACGGCAATTTTGCTTTTTATGCCGACGCGCAGGGAACCACCGCCGAATGCCGCTCATCCGACCCACGATTTTCACCACTCCGAACCGTGACGCCGGCTCTGCCGCCGCCCACCGTCCCGGACGCGCCCGCCGCGCGCTGCTGGCCGCCGTCGGCGCCGCGGTGCTGTTCGGGTCGCTCGCCGGCACGGCCGCCGCCGAGGGCACCATCCGCATCGCCGAACAGTTCGGGCTCGGCTACCTGCCGCTGCACGTCCTGCGCCACCAGAAGCTGATCGAGAAGCACGGCAAGGCGCAGGGCATCGACGTCACGGTCGACTGGGCGCAGCTTTCGGGCGGCGCGGCGATGAACGACGCGCTGCTGTCGGACAGCATCGACCTCGGCTCGGCCGGCGTCGGCCCGATGCTGACCATCTGGGACCGCACCAGGGGCAGCGCCAACGTCAAGTCGATCGCGGCGCTGAACAGCATGCCGCTGTTCCTCACCACCACCAACCCGAGCGTCAGGACGGTCAAGGACTTCACCGACAAGGACAAGATCGCCCTGCCGGCGGTCAAGGTCGGGGTCCAGGCGCGCATCCTCCAGATCGCCGCCGAGCAGGCCTTCGGCGAGGGCCGGTTCGACGCGCTCGACAAGCTGACCGTCTCGCTGCCCCACCCGGACGGCACGGCGGCTCTGCTGTCGGGCTCGGCCGAGATCACCGGCCACATCTCCGCCCCGCCCTTCCAGTACCAGCAGCTCCAGGACCCGAAGATCCACAAGGTCTTCAGCTCCTACGACGTGCTGGGCGGGCCGCACACCTTCAACCTGATCTGGTGCAAGGAAGCCTTCCGCGCCAAGAATCCCAAGACCTACAAGGCCTTCCTCGACGCGCTGAAGGAAGCCGTGGCAATCATCAACACGGATCCCGAGGCCGCCGCCGACGCCTATCTCGCGCAGAACAAGGGCGACCTCGACCGCGCCTTCGTGCTGTCGCTGCTGAGGGATCCCGACATCCAGTACACGGTGGCACCGCAGAAGATCGAGCGGTTCGCCGCCTTCATGCACAAGGTCGGCGCCATCAAGAACAAGCCGGCCTCGTGGAAGGACACCTTCTTCGAGGATCTCCACGGCGAAACCGGGAGCTGACGCCATGAACGCCCTTTCCCGCGCCGCCATCGACCCCAGCGCCATCGCTTACCCCGTGGACAACGCCCTGCCCGACGCCGCCCTGCACCGCCCGCTGCTCGACGTGTCGGGCGTGACCTTGCAGTACAAGACGCGCGACCATCTGGTGACGGCCTGCTACCGGGTCGATTTCCAGCTCTTCCAGGCCGAGCGCTTCGTCCTGCTGGGGCCGAGCGGCTGCGGGAAGTCGTCGCTGCTGAAGGCGGTCGGCGGCTTCCTGGCGCCGGTGGAGGGGGCGATCCGGCTCAACGGGCAGGCGGTGACGCAGCCCGGCCCCGACCGCATGATGGTCTTCCAGGAGTTCGACCAGCTTCCGCCCTGGAAGACGGTCAAGCAGAACGTCATGTTCCCGCTGCTCGCCAGCGGCAAGGCGAAGCGCCGCGAGGCGGAGGAGAAGGCGCTCGCCGCCATCGCCAAGGTCAATTTGTCGACATTCGCCGACGCCTACCCGCACACCCTGTCGGGCGGCATGAAGCAGCGCGTCGCCATCGCCCGCGCCATGGCGATGGAGCCCGACATCCTGCTGATGGACGAGCCCTTCGCCGCGCTCGACGCGCTGACCCGGCGCAAGATGCAGGAGGAGCTGCTCCAGCTCTGGGACGACGTGCGCTTCACCATGCTGTTCGTCACGCATTCCATCGAGGAGGCGCTGGTCGTCGGCTCGCGCATCCTGGTGCTGTCGCCGCACCCCGGACAGGTGAAGGCCGAGGTGAACTGCCACGGCTTCGACCTGTCCTCCACCGGCAGCCCGGCCTTCCAGTCGGCGGCGCGCCGCATCCACACCATGCTGTTCGCCGACGAGGTGGAAGCCGACGGAGTGGGAGCCCGGTCATGACCGACCTGTCGATCGCCCGCGATTCCCGCCCCGACGTCCCCCGCCCAACCCCACCGATCCGTCCGGAATACGAGCGCGGCGTCGCCGCCACCGGGGCGATCGGCGACGTCGCCCGCCCGCTGTCGCCGTGGGAGAAGCTGGCCAACGTCACCGCGCTGCGCCGCGCCCTGCTGCTCGCCGTGGTCGCCGCGGTCTGGCAGGCGGCGGCGCTGTGGCAGGACAACCCGCTGATGTTCCCCACCGTCTCCGCCACCGCGGCGGCGCTGTGGGACGCTGTGCTGCGCGACAATCTGTTGTCGATGGCCTGGGTGTCGCTGTCGATCCTGCTGAAGGGCTACGCCATCGCCGTGGTGCTGGCGATCGGGCTGACCACGCTGGCGGTGTCGACGCGGATCGGCGACGATCTGCTCTCCACTCTGACCTCGATGTTCAACCCGCTGCCGGCCATCGCCCTCCTGCCGCTCGCCATGCTGTGGTTCGGGCTGGGGGCGGTCAGCCTGACCTTCGTGCTGGTCCACGCCGTTCTGTGGCCCCTGGCGCTGAACACCCACGCCGGCTTCACCGCGGTGTCGGAGACGCTGCGCATGGCCGGGCGGAACTATGGCTTGCGCGGGCCGCGCTACGTGCTGGCCGTGCTGATCCCGGCCGCCTTCCCGGCGATCCTGACCGGGCTGAAGGTCGGCTGGGCCTTTGCCTGGCGCACCCTGATCGCCGCCGAGCTGGTGTTCGGCGTCTCCTCGGGCAAGGGGGGACTGGGCTGGTTCATCTTCCAGAACCGCAACGAGCTCTACACCGACAAGGTTTTCGCCGGTCTCGCCTCGGTCATCCTGATCGGGCTGCTGGTCGAGAACGTCGTCTTCCGCTGGATCGAGGCGCACACCGTGCGCGCATGGGGAATGGTTCGCTGAATTATGCCGCCACGCTTTGACGCCAATCTCATCACCGAACGCCCGACCTTCGTCACCCACCTGGAGTGCGGCCACACCGGCGAACGCCACGAGGCCGACACGGTCCACAACCTGTCCAGGGCCGGCAAGCCGCTGCTGGTGCGCTACGACCTGGAGGGGGTGAAGGGCGCGCTGACCAAGGCGGCGCTGGCCGAACGCCCGCAGGATCTGTGGCGCTACCGCGAGCTGCTGCCGGTCCGCCGCGCCGCCGACATCGTCAGCCTGGGCGAGGCGGTGACCCCGCTGGTGCCGCTGCCCAGGCTGGCCGCCAGACTGGGCGCGGCCGAGCTGCTGGTGAAGGACGAGGGGCGGCTGCCCACCGGCTCCTTCAAGGCGCGCGGGCTGGTGATGGCGGTGTCGATGGCCAAGGGCTTCGGCATCACCCACATGGCGATGCCGACCAACGGCAACGCCGGCGCGGCGCTGGCCGCCTACGCCAGCCGGGCCGGCATCCGGACGACCGTCTTCTGCCCGGCCGACACGCCGGAGGTCAACGTCTCCGAGATCGAGTTGCAGGGCGCCACGGTCTACCGGGTCAACGGTCTGATCGACGATTGCGGCCGAATCGTCGGCGAGGGCAAGGCCAGGGTCGGCTGGTTCGACGTCTCCACCCTCAAGGAGCCCTACCGGATCGAGGGCAAGAAGACGATGGGGCTGGAGCTGGCCGAGCAGCTCGGCTGGGAGGTGCCCGACGTCATCTTCTACCCGACCGGCGGCGGCACCGGCCTGATCGGCATGTGGAAGGCCTTCGCCGAGTTGGAGGCGATCGGCTTCATCGGTTCCAAGCGCCCGCGCATGGTCGCGGTGCAGGCGTCGGGCTGCGCCCCGATGGTCCGCGCCTGGGAGGCCGGGGAGGAGCACGCGCCGCGCTGGGAGGACGCCCACACCATCGCGTCGGGCATCCGCGTGCCGCAGGCGGTCGGCGATTTCCTGATCCTGCGCGCGGTGCGCGAGAGCGGCGGCTTCGCCATCGCGGTCGACGATTCCGCCATCCAGGCCGCGCTCGACGAGGCGGCGCGGGAAGAAGGCTTCCTGCTCTGCCCGGAGGGGGCGGCGACCTACGCCGCCTACAAGCGGGCGCTCGCCGACGGCCGGGTGGCCAGGGGCGAGCGGGCGGTGCTGTTCAACTGCGCCACCGGGCTGAAATATCCGCTGCCGCCGGTCCACCGGACGCTCGACCGCCACCGGCCGATCGACTGGTCGGCGTTCTGAGGGGGCGATCGGCCGAACTCGCGTCGCTTTCCCCAAACGGCGTCATGGCCGGCCTTGCGCCGGGCATCCACGGCCGCAAACCATCAGAAGATGGCAGCACGTGGATGGCCGGGACAAGCCCGGCCATGACGAAAGGAAAAAGCGGCAGCCCTGGAATTGCGCGCCTCACTCCAGAATCCTGTTCCGCAACACCCCCTCCTCCAGCAACAGGCGCACCGTCTCGGCGGCGTTGGTCCGCATCTCGACGGCGGCGGCGTCGGAATGGAAGGCGTTGTGCGGCGTGACCACCAGACGGCCGGCCAGCCAGTCGGCCCGCTCGCGCCACGCGGTCAGCAGCGGGTGGGCGGCCGGCGGCTCGCTCGGCAGCACGTCGAGCCCGGCGGCGGCGAGCCGCCCGCTGCGCAGCGCCGCCTCCAGCCCGTCGAGCCCGTCCAGCAGTTCGCCGCGCGCGGTGTTGACCAGGATGGCGCCCGGCTTGAAGCGCTCCAGCCGCCCGGCGTCCAGCAGCCCGCGCGTGTGACGGTCGAGCGGGCAATGGAAGGTCACGATGTCCGATTCGCCCAGCAGATCGTCGAGACGGCGGACGCGGTGGTAGCCGACCGCCTTCTCGTGCCCGGCCGGCTGGTTCGGGTCGAAGCCGAGAATCCGGTAGCCGAAGGGCTTCAGCCGGTTGACCACCGCCGTGCCGATGCGCCCGACCCCGACCACGCCCACCGTGGCCCGCGAGCCGCGCAGCAGCGGCGTGAGCGTGTTGGTCTGCCACGTCGCCGTGTAGGAGCGCGCGCGCGAATCATGCTCCCACAGGCGGCGCTGCAACGACAGGATCAGCGCGACCGCGTGGTCGGCGACCTCCTCCGTCCCGTAATCGGGGTTGTTGGCGAAGGGGATGCCGGCCTCGGCGAGCGCCGCGACGTCGATCCTGTCGTAGCCGACGCCGAAGCGCACCACGCCCTTGCATCGCGTCAGGTGCGGCACGCTGCGCCGCGTCACCGGCGCCCCCCAGACCAGCAGCGCGTCGAGCCGCGCCAGCCGGGCCGGGTCGAAATCCTCCTCGCGGCGCGTGTCGAAGAAGTCGATCTCCACCGCATCGCCGAGCACCGCGGCCTCCCGATCCGGCGGCCCCATCATGTGGTCGGTCACGCCAACGACCCAGCGCTTGCCATCCGTCATCTCATCCCAGCCTTATCGTTGCGAGTGAACCCATGAGCCCGTCCTCCACCACCCCGGCCGCCGCCCGCTTCTCCCCGGCCCGCCTGACCGCGACGCTCGACGCCATCCTGCGCCGCGCGGGCAGCGATCCGGAGGAGGCGGCCATCGTCGCCGCCAACCTCGTCGACGCCGACGCCAAGGGCCACGCCAGCCATGGCGTGTGCCAGATCGCCGTCTACATGACCAGCCTGGAGCGCGGATACCTGACCCCCAACCGCCACGCCCGCATCCTGCGCGACGAGCCGCCCTTCCTGGTGGTGGACGGCGACGTCGGCTATGGGCAGGTGATCGCCCGCGAGGCGACCGATCTGGCGATCGCGCGGGCGAAATCCGGCAGCGGCGCCACCATCCTGGCGCTGCGCAACGCCCACCACATCGGCCGGGTCGGCGCCTATGGCGAACAGTGCATCGCCGCCGGGCTGATCGGAATCTTCTTCGTCAACGTGGTCAGCCGGCCGCTGGCGGCCCCCCATGGCGGGGCGCGCCCGCGCCTCGGCACCAACCCGATCTGCGTCGCCGTGCCGGAAACCCCCGACCACGCGCCGCTGCTGCTGGATTTCGCGACCAGCGCCGTCGCCGCCAACAAATGCCGGGTCGCCGCCGCGAAGGGCGAACGGCTGGCCGACGGCCTGCTGGTCGATCCCGACGGACGGCCGACCGGCGACCCCGGCGTGATGTTCCGCGAGCCGACCGGCGCCATCCTGCCCTTCGGCGGGCGGAATTCCGGCCACAAGGGCTACGGGCTGGCGCTCGCCTGCGAGATCCTGGCCGGCACCATCGCCGCCGGGTTGCCGGCGTTGCCCGAGAATCTGCGGCCGGGCCGGGTGGTCAACAACGCTCTGGCCTTCATCCTCGACCCCGCCCGCGTCGCCGGGCCGGGCTGGCAGGCGCTGACCGACGCCGTGCTCGACCACATGGAGGACACGCCGCCCGCCCCCGGCACCGATCGCGTCCGCATCCCCGGCGATCCCGAGCGCGAGCACGCCGCCCGCGTGGCCGAGCAGGGCATCGCGCTCGATCCCGACACGCTGGCGGCGCTGCACCGGATCGGCGGCGGATTCGGACTGGACGTGGCGGGCTTGCTCGGTCATGGCTGGGGGGAATGATTTCACGTTTCAATTTTGCTGTTATCTGGAAATATAGTCTATATTGACAGTAGAAATAAAGCCGCGTAGCGTCCTTTCCACTGATCGCTCGATCACCGGGAGGACGCCATGCCGGACGGCAGCAACCAGCTTTTCACGCTCGACCGCCTGGATCCACAGGTGGTGGCGCTGCACGAGGCGATGCGGGCGCAAGGGCTGGTCTCCGCCGACCCGCTCGCCATGCCGCTCCATCAGGCGCGCGCGGCGGCGGAGCGGGCGCACCTCTTCCTGAACCGGGATGCCCCGCCGATCCCCGCCCGCAACATCGAGACGGAAGGCCCGGCCGGGCCGCTGCGGCTGAGGCTCTACCGCCCGCCCGCCATCGACGAGCGTCCCCTGCCGGTGCTGGTCTATTTCCATGGCGGCGGCTTCGCGGTCAACAGCGTGGACACCCACGACCGGCTGCTGCGGCTGCTCGCCCTGCGCAGCGGCGCGGCGGTGGTCGCGGTCGCCTACGGCAAGGCGCCGGAGCACCGCTTCCCGCACCAGCACGACGAGGCTCTGGCCGCCCTGCGCTGGGTGGCGCGCGAGGGCGCGGCGCACGGGCTGGACGGCGGGCGCCTCGCGGTCGGCGGCGATTCCGCCGGTGCCAATCTGGCGCTGGGCGCCGCGCTCGCCGCCCGCGCGCCGGGCGAGCCGCGCGTGTCCTTCGGGCTGCTGTTCTACGGCATGTTCGCCCACGACTTCCACACGCCCTCGCACCGCCGCTTCGGCGACGGGCGCTACGGCCTGACCACGGCACGGATGCGCTGGTACTGGGAGCAGTATCTCGGCCACGCCGAACCGACCCGCGACCCGCGCGCCGCCCCGCTGCTGGCCGACCTGTCCGGCCTGCCGCCGCTGCTGCTGCTCGCCGCCGGGCTCGACTGCCTGCGCGACGACAGCCTGCGGCTGGCCGAGCGGCTGGCGGCGGCCGACGTGCCCTTCGACCTGACCGTCCACGAGTCCCTGCCCCACTCCTTCGCCAACATGACCCGGCTGGTCGAGGCGGCCGACGGCGCCGTCACCCGCGCCGCCCTTGCGGTGCGCGCGCATCTGGCGGCGTGAACGTCCCCTTTCGAGAGAGGTCCCTACGTTTCCAGTTGCGATTTAAAATCAATTTGCCGAGTTTGGGGACGTTCCTTTCCGGAAGCAAAATCCCCTGGCCATGCCCCGCATCCCCTTTTCCCTGAAGCGCCGCGATCTGCTCGCCGCTTGCGGCGCCCTGGTGTTGCTGCCCGGCAGCGCGCTGGCCGTGCCCTCGCCCCCGCGCCGGCTGTCGCTGCGGAACGAGCACACGGGCGAGACGTTCGACGGCCCCTACCGCGACGAGTCCGGCCCGCTGCCCGACGCCATGGCCGATCTCGCCCAGGTGCTGCGCGACCACCACGCCAACAAGACCGGGCCGGTCGATGTCGGGGTTCTCGATTTCCTGGCCGACATCATGGAGATCGTCGGCCAGAGCAAGGCGTCGATCCTGTCGGCCTACCGCACCCCGGAAACCAACGCCAAGCTGGCGGCCAGGAGCCTCGGGGTCGCCGAGCGCAGCCAGCATCTGCTCGGCCGGGCGCTCGACATCACCTTTCCGGCGCGCCTGCCCGACGCCCACCGCAGCGCGCTCGACCTGAAGCGCGGCGGGGTCGGCTGGTACCCGCGCTCCCATTTCCTGCACATCGACAGCGGGCCGGTGCGCAATTGGGAAATGTTCGGCCAAGGGCTGGACGGCCTGTTCGCCAGCGGCGTGCGCGGCCGCCCGCGCACGATGGCCGAGCGCCGGGCGATCCACCGCGCGCTGGCCCGCCGCCAGCTTCTGGGCCGGCGGTAAAGGCTCCTCCCGATCGGCAAGGGCGCGCCCGGCGACCGGGCGCGCCCTTGACCCATGCCCGGATCAGGGCATGTACTGGCCGCCGTTCACGTCCAGGATCTGGCCGGTGATGTAGCCGCTGCACGCGTGCGAGGCGAAGAACAGGAAGGTCGGCGCGCATTCCTCCGGACGGCCGAAGCGGCCCATCGGGAAGCCGGCGCCGATGCGGGCCTTGGTGTCGGTGTCCTTGTCCGCGTGGAAGGCGGTGTCGAAGGTGCCCGGCGACACCGTGTTGAAGCGGATGCCGTCCTTCGTGTGGAAGGTCACCCAGTTCTTCTGAATGTTGTGCAGCCACGCCTTCGCCGCGCCGTACAGCCCGGCGCCGGGGCCGCCGCCGGTGTAGCCGGCGACCGAGCCGACCAGGATCACCGACGCGGTGGTGCCGCTCCGCTTCGCCGAATCCCTCAGGTGCGGCAGGGCGTATTTGGTGACCATCAGGGCCGAGCGCGCGTTCAGGTCGGTCACCGCGTCGAAGAAGTCGTCGTCGATCTCCTCCAGCGGCTTGCGGCCGACCAGACCGCCGGCGTTGTTGATCAGCACGTCGATGCCGCCGAAGCGGGCGACGAAATCCTCGACCAGACGCTTGGCCCCCTCGCTGGACGACACGTCGCCGGGCAGGAAGGCGACCTCGCCGTCCAGCGCGTTCAACCGGGCCAGAGTCGAGTCGAGATCGGCCGGCGCCTTGCGGCCGTTCATGCCGACCAGCGCGCCGTGGCGGGCGAACGCCTCCACCGCCGCCAAGCCGATTCCCTGGGTCGATCCCGTCACCAGAACGCGCCGGCCTTTCAGATCACCGAACATGCGAGAGCCCTTCCTTCCCATCGTTGGAAAACGCAGGCGCGGGCCGCGTCCCCCCGCCCTGCGTCCGGCTGGACGCGGCGTGGGGCGATCGGCGGACCAAACGCCTAATGTCTCATATATTGAGAGATATTGCTCAATATCAGCAGGATGTTAGGGAGACACGGCAAACGGGTCAAGTTTCCCGACACCGCTGCGTCAGATCGTCCGATCCACAAATGTCTCACTATGTGGTAGCGTGTATGTTGGATTTGACAACATACAACGCGGCCACTAAGGTCCCGTCATCGAGGCGACACGAATGCCCACCAGAACCGACCCCATGACCCGGCCCGCTGAGACGATCGATCCGGCCACGCCTGAAAAGCGGCAGGCCGCCGGCACGCAGACCCTGCTCCGCGGGCTGGCGGCGATCGAGTGCGTGGCGACGGGCACGACGGAGGTGAAGGGGATCGCGGCGCGGCTGGGCACGCCGCGCAGCACCGTCCACCGCATGCTGAACAGCCTGGTGGCCGAGGGTTATCTGCACCACGTCCCCTACAAGGGCTATCTGCTGGGGCCGAAGCTGATCCAGCTCGGCATGAAGGCGCTGGAACAGCGCCCGCTGGTGGCGCTCGCCCGGCCCCACATCGAGGCGCTGGCCCAGCGGACCGGCGACACCGTCCATCTCGGCGTGGTCGACGGCGACGAGGTCTTCTACCTCGACAAGATTCCGAGCACGCGCGGGCTGGAGATGCGTTCGCGCGTCGGCCTGCGCATGCCGCTGGCTTCGACCGGCATCGGCAAGGCGCTGATGCTGGGGATGCCGCCGTCGCGTTGGCGCGAGTTGCACGACGCGGTGGCGACGGCGCCGGACACGGTGGGTGGCCGGCCCGGTCCGCAGCCCTGGCCGAAATACGAAAAGCTGATGGCGGGTTTCCTGCGGCGGGACTGGGTGCTCGACCTGGAGGAGAACGAGATCGGCGTCCGCTGCGTCGGCGCGCCGGTCCGCGACATCAGCAACCAGGTGGTCGCCGCGATCAGCGTGGCGAGCGCCGTGCCCTACATGCCGGACGAACGGATGGCGGAACTCGGACCGGTCGTCCGCGCGGCCGCCGACGCGATATCAAGGGAATTGGGATGGAAACAGGACGGAAGCGCGACGGGGCTGCCCTAATCGCGCTGGACTGGGGCACCTCCAGTCTGCGTGGATTCCTCATGGACGGCGCCGGCGCGGTGCTGGACCAGCGCGCCAACGCGCACGGCATCCAGAACCTGCCGCAGCCCGGCCTGCCCGGCTTCGAGCAGGCCTTCGCCGGCCTGTGCGGCGACTGGCTGGCGGCCAACGCGAGCGTGCCGGTGGTGGCCGGCGGCATGGTCGGCAGCGCCCAGGGCTGGGCCGAGGCGCCCTACGTCGCCTGCCCGGCCGACACCAGCACGCTGGCATCAAGGGCCATCGCGGTGGACAGCGCGGCCGGCGTCCGCATCCTCATAGCACCCGGCGTCACCTACGCCCCGCCCGACGCGCCGCCCGACATCCTGCGCGGCGAGGAGATCCAGATCGCCGGCGTGCTGGCCGACCGCCCCGACTGGGCGCGCGAATCCTGCATGGTGCTGCCGGGCACCCACTCCAAATGGGTCCAGATCCGGGACGGGCGGATGACCCGCTTCGCCACCTACATGACCGGCGAGGTCTTCGCCGTGCTGACCAAGCACTCGATCCTCGGGCGCCTGATGCCGACGGACGTGGAAGCCGGCGCGGAGGCCCGCGACGCCGCCTTCGCCGAGGGCGTCCGGGCGGCGCGGGCCAGCGGGCCGGGCGACCTGACCCATCAGATCTTCGCCGCGCGCACGCTCGGCATCACCAAGCGCATGGCGCCGGAGTTGCTGAAGGATTTCCTGTCCGGCCTGCTGATCGGGCACGAGATGATCTCCGGCCTCGCCCGGACGGGCGCGGCGCTGGGGGGCGCGGCGCCCGGCAGCGGCCGGCCGCTGCTGCTGATCGGCGACGGCGCGCTGTGCCGCCGCTACGTCCAGGGCCTGGGCCTGCTCGGCATCGAGCCCACCGCCCGGCTCGAGAACACCGCCCCCAGGGGCCTGTTCCAGTTCGCCATCGCCGCCGGCCTGATCGCGCCGCCGGCCGGAAAGGACACCCATGTCTGACGATAGCTTGAAGGCACGCGTCGACGCCGCCTTCGCCGCCCTGCCGCTGGTCGCCATCCTGCGCGGCCTGAAGCCCGCCGAGTGCGAGGACGCCGCGCGCGCCCTCTACGAGCGCGGCTTCCGGCTGATCGAGGTGCCGCTCAACTCGCCCGATCCGTTCGACAGCATCGCCGCCATCCGCCGCATCCTGCCGCGCGACGCCCTGGTCGGCGCCGGCACCGTGCTGGAGGTGGCCCAGGTCGCCCGCCTCAAGGAGATCGGCGCCGATCTGGTGGTGATGCCGCACGCCGACACCGCGGTGATCCGCGCCGCCAAGGCCGCCGGCCTCGCCTGCGTGCCCGGCGTCGCCACGGCGACCGAGGCTTTCGCCGCGCTGGCGGCCGGCGCCGACGCGCTGAAGCTGTTCCCGGCCGAGCAGATCAACCCGACCATCGTCAAGGCGATCCGCACCGTGTTGCCGGTCGGCACCCGCCTGCTGCCGGTGGGCGGCATCGCCCCCGACACCATGCAGCCCTTCCTGGAGGTCGGCGTCGCCGGCTTCGGGTTGGGATCGGCGCTCTACAAGCCGGGCATGACCACCGAACAGATCGCCGAACGGGCCGACGCCTTCGTCGCGTCCTGGACGGCGCTGAACCCGCGCTGACGGCAACGCCGTCCGCCTGTCTTTTCTGTCCTCCACCAAGCAAAGTTCCTGGGAGAACGCTTATGAAGGGTTATCGCTTTCTGACCGGCGCCGTCGTCGGTGCCCTGGCCTCGGCCAGCCTGATGGTCGGCGCGCAGGCCGCCGAGTACCCGACCAAGCCGATCGAGCTGACCGTGCCGTACGCGGCCGGCGGCGGCACCGATCTGGTCGCCCGCGCCTACGCCGACGCCGTGAAGAAGCACCTGCCGCAGTCGATGGGCGTCGTCAACAAGACCGGCGGCGGCGGCGCGGTCGGCCTGACCGAGATCATGGCCGCGCGCGCCGACGGCTACAAGGTCGGCATGGGCACGGTGGAAATCACCCTGCTGCCGCATCTGGGCGTCGCCCGCTTCTCGGTCGACGACTTCACCCCGATCGCCCGCCTGAACGCCGAGCCGAGCGCCATCACCGTCAAGGCCGACGCCCCCTGGAAGACCATCGAGGAGTTCCTGGCCGACGCCAAGGCGAACCCCGGCAAGGTCCGCATCGGCAACTCGGGCACCGGCGCCATCTGGCACCTCGCCGCCGAGGCGTTGCAGAACAGGACCGGCCTGACCTTCAACCACATCCCGTTCGACGGCGCCAACCCGGCCGTGACCTCCCTGCTGGGCGGTCACATCGAGGCGGTCTCGGTCAGCCCGGCCGAGGTGTCGAGCCAGGTCGCCGGCGGCCAGCTCCGCATGCTGGCGGTGATGGCCGACGAGCGTTCCAAGGCCTTCCCGGAGGTCCCGACGCTGAAGGAGAAGGGCATCGACCTGCAAGTCGCCACCTGGCGCGGCATCGTGGTTCCGAAGAAGACCCCGGCCGCGATCGTCGACACCCTGCGCACCGCCAGCAAGGCGGCGGCCGAGGAGGCGTCCTTCCGTGAGCAGCTCGCCAAGATGAACCTGACCTGGGCCTACGCCGACGGTCCGGAGTTCGGCACCGCCATGCAGAAGGACAACGCCTTCTTCAAGGACCTGATGACCAAGCTCGGCATGGCCAAGTAACAGGGGTTGCGGCGTCCCGTCGGTGCGGAGCCGCCGGGACGCCGCTTCTTCCTGAGGAGTCCGACACATGAGCAACGCACCTGTCCAGGGCGGCGGGGCCGGCGCGCCCTTGTCCACCAAGATCGCCAATCTGGTGATCGCCGTCATTCTCATCGCGGTGGCCGCCGCCGCCATCGCCTCCACCGGCGATTTCCCCAAGACCCTGCTGGCCGCCGACGTCGGCCCGGCCCGCTTCCCGGTCATCCACGCCTCCATGCTGATCGTGCTGAGCCTGATCCTGATCGCCAACACGCTGCGCATGCCGACGATCGTCGACGACACCCCGCCGGTGGGCGTGATCGGTTATGTCGGCGTGGCGCTGGGCATCCTCGCCACCGCCGTCTGCCTGGTCGCCATGGCCTATGTCGGCTACGCCCTCGCCACGGTGGTCTACATGGCCGCGCTGATGTGGCTGATGGGCCAGCGCAGCCCGCTGTGGAATCCGGTGATCGCCGTCGCCGTGACCGCCCTGATCTACGTCACCTTCCAGAGCGCCCTCGGGGTGCCGCTGCCGGTGGGGAGCCTGTTCGAATGACCCTCGCCCTCCATTCCACCCCCATGACCACGAAGGAGCGCCGCCATGCATGAACTCGGCATGCTGATGAACGGCGTCGCGACGCTGGCCGCCAACCCGATGGCGCTGCTTCTCTCCCTCGTGGGCGTCGCGCTCGGCATCGTCATCGGCGCCCTTCCGGGCCTGACCGCGACGATGGGCGTCGCCATCCTGCTGCCCTTCACCTTCGGCATGGATCCGGTGTCCGGCCTGCTGATGATCTCCGGCGTGTTCTTCGGCGGCGTCTATGGCGGGTCGGTGACCGCCATCCTGCTGAAGATCCCCGGCACGCCGGCCGCCGCCGCCACCGCCATGGACGGCTTCGAGCTGACCAAGAAGGGCATGGCCGGCATCGCTCTCGGCACCGCCACCCTGTCCTCCTTCCTGGGCGGCATGGCCAGCATCCTGGTGCTGATCTTCCTGGCGCCGGTGCTCGCCGGCTTCGCCCTGGAGTTCAGCGCCTCGGAGAGCTTCGCGCTCGCCGTCTTCGGTCTCAGCATCATCGCCAGCATCTCCGGCAAGTCGGTGGTCAAGGGGCTGATCGCCGGCTTCCTCGGCCTGCTGATCGCCACCGTCGGGCTCGACCCGATGGGCGGCTTCCCGCGCTTCACCGGCGGCTACACCGAGCTGTTCAACGTCCCCTTCATTCCGGTGATGATCGGTCTGTTCGCCGCCGCCGAAGCCTTCAAGTCGCTGGAGGACCCGAAGGTCCGGCTCGGCATGGCGGCGGCGCTGGGCCGCATCATTCCGCCCTGGGCGACCTACAAGGCGCTGCTCGGCGTCGTGTCGCGCTCCTCGGTGCTCGGCATCGTCATCGGCATCATTCCCGGCGCCGGTTCCGACATCGCCGCCTATGTCGCCTACAACGAGGCCCGACGCTTCAGCAAGACGCCGGAGAATTACGGCAAGGGTGAGCTGGGCGGCGTCGCCGCCTGCGAGGCCGGCGCCAACGGCTGCACCGGCGGCGCGCTGCTGACGATGCTGACGCTGGGCATCCCCGGCGACGCGGTGACCGCCGTGATGCTGGGCGCCCTGACCCTCCAGGGGCTTCAGCCGGGGCCGCTGCTGTTCAAGGAACACGCGGATCTGGTCTTCACCCTCTTCGCCGGCATGATCTTCTGCTACGTCGGCATGCTGGTGCTGGGGCTGGGCTCGCTGCGCTTCATGGGCCGCATCCTACAGATGCCGAAGTCGGTGCTGACGCCGGTCATCCTGGCGCTCTGCGTGGTCGGCACCTACGCCATCAACAACAGCCTGTTCGACATCGGCATCATGCTGGCCGCCGGCGTCGCCGGCTACTTCATGCAGAAATGGGACTTCCCCGCCTCGCCGGTGGTGCTGGCGCTGATCATGGGGCCGATGGCCGAGGCCAACTTCCGCCGCGCCCTGTCGCTGTCGGGCGGCAGCTACGACTTCCTCTACAGCCGGCCGATCACGGCGATCCTGCTGACCGTCGCCATCCTGACGATGCTGCTGCCGCTGGTGAAGCGCTGGCGGGCCGATCGGGCGGCGGCGTCCGGCGGGGGAGCCACGGGACGGGCGGAACCGGCGAAATGACCGTCGCCGTCACCACCATCGGCCTCGATTCGGTCATCGAACCGGATCTCCGCAACGGCAACGGCGAGAATCCCGTCTGGGACGCCGACCACCGCACCTGGACCTGGATCGACATCCCGGGCCGCCGCATCCACCGGCTGGATCCGTCCAGCGGCGTGCGGCGCGACTGGACGCTGCCCGAACTGGTCGGCAGCCTCGTGCTGCGGCCGGATGCCGGCCCGGATGGCGGAGTCGTGGTCGCCTGCCAGACCGGCCTCTTCGACGCGGAACTGCCGAAGGCCGGCGGCGAGGCGGTGCTCACCCGCCTCGCCGACAGCCCCTTCCCGAAGGAGGGCATGCGCTTCAACGACGGGCGCTGCGACCGCCAGGGGCGGCTGTGGGTGTCCGGCATGGTGATGGACATCACGCAGGGCGACACGTCCGGCGCGTGGTACCGCTTCACCCGCGCCGAGGGGCTGGTCGAGACCGGGCTGGCCGGCTTCATCATCCCCAACGGCTCCGCCTTCAGCCCGGACGGGCGGACGCTCTACGCGTCCGACACCCACCGCGACGTGCGGATGGTCTGGGCCTGGGACTACGACCCCGACGCCGGCGCCGCCGGCGACCGGCGCCCCTTCGTCGACATGCGGGCGATGACCGGGCGGCCGGACGGTGCTGCGGTGGACACCGACGGCTGCTACTGGATCTGCTGCCTGGACGAGGGCTGCATCAAGCGCTTCACCCCGCGCGGCGAGCTCGACCGCCGCATCGAGGTGCCGATGCGCAAGCCGACCATGTGCGCCTTCGGCGGCGAGGACTTGCGGACGCTGCTGGTCACCTCGCTCAGCCGGGGCCCGGCCGATCTGGCCGACGATCCGCACGGCGGGCGCGTCCTGATGTTCGATCCCGGCGCCCAGGGCCTGCCCGAACCGCGCCTGACCCGCTGAATCGGGGAGCCGGGGAAAAGACCAGTTCCATCCCCTCGGAAGGGCCATGACCGGCGGCGGTCATGGCCCTTTTTCCATTGCGGCCGCCATCCCGGCCAACGGAGCCGGCCGGAGATTCCGCCGCCACGGTTTCCCCGGCGAACCATCCGCGGCACCATGACGCACCGCACACGCAATTAAGAATCACTTGCGATTTCAGCCAGGAGTAGGCAGAAGGGCTGGAATGTTCATCGCTTGAAACGGTCGCGGTTCGCGTGGAGGCGGATTCCATGGCTGACGCCATCATTCAACTTCTGGCCCTTGCCTGCACGGCCGCCGGCGCGCTCAGCGTGTACCTCGCGGCGCCGCGCCAGCAATGGGTGAGGGAGACCTGGCCGGCCTGGCCCGGCCGCCTCGTCGGGGGCATGGCGCTGCTGTCCGGCGGCCTGCTGTGGTCGATGGTCCAGCATCCGGTCACGGCGCTGTTCACCAGCCTGACCGTGGCGATGGCGCTGTTCACCGCCCTGCCCTTCGTCGCCGTCGCCTTGCCCGTCCTGTCGAAGAGGGCGTGAGCGATGACCGCCGCCACCCCGCGCGCCCGTCCGCCCATCCGCCCCGACTGGTGGAGCAAGAGCCTGGCCGGCACGCTGCTCGGCTTCACCCTGGCGATCGCCATCTCCGGCCTGTTCGCCTGGGCCGGTCCCGGCGGTCCCGGGGCGCTGAACAAGATCCAGTTCAACATGTGGATGGTGGCGCCGGTCTGGCTCGGCGTCGTCAGCTTCTGCTTCCTGTTCCGCAGCGGCCTGCGCGCCTGGCTCTGGCTGGGGGGAGCGAATCTGCTCGCCTACGCCGCGCTGCACGCCGCCCGCACCCTCGCCCAATGACCGCCCGCCCCCGACGGCCTGAATTCCGGAGAGCCCGCCCATGCGCGCCGACATTGTCCGCCTCTACCGGACGGTCCACAGCTGGACCGGCATCGTGACCGGGCTGATCCTGTTCATCGCCTTCTACGCCGGCGCCCTGACCATGTTCAAGGAACCGCTGGAGCGCTGGGTCACGCCGCCCTCCGCGGTGACGCCGCTGGCGCTGGAGCGGGCCGACGAGTTGATCGCCGCCACCCTGGCGCTCCGCCCCAACGCGGCGAAGGACTTCACGCTGGCGCTGGAGCACGGCGACGGCGGCGTGGCCGGGGAACAGCCGCTGCGCCTGATCTGGGAGGCGATGCGCTACGATCCGGCCCCCTGGTCGGCGACGCTCCAGCCCGACGGCACGGTCGGGATCGAGCAGCTCGATCCGTCGGGGGTCGGCATGCTGGTTGACATCGTTCACCGCACCGTCGGCATTCCCGGGGACCTCGACATCGGCACCATGGTGACCGGGGTGGCGAGCGCGCTCTACGTGGTGGCGCTGGTCTCCGGCGTCATCGTGCTGCTGCCCTCGCTGGTCAAGGATTTCCTCGTCCTGCGGGTCGGCCGCAACCTGAAGCGGATGTGGCTCGACGCGCACAACATCGTCGGCATCGTCAGCCTGCCCTTCCACATCGTCATCGCCCTGTCGGCGGTGGTGTTCGGGCTGCACGACCAGATCTACGACGCGCTCGACGAGGCGGTCTATGGCGGGCGGATGCGGGCGGTGATGATGGAGAGCAGCCCCTTCCGCGCGGTGAGGAAGGATCCGACGCCGGCCGCCATGCTGCCGCCGACCGAATTCCTGGCGCGCGCCAAGGCGCTCTCCCCGGATTTCACCCCGATCGCCCTGGAATACCACGACGCCAACACGCGCAGCGCCACGGTGCGCGTCTGGGGCCGCGACCCCCGCCATCTGGTGCGCCGCGAGGGCTTCGTGCTGATGAGCGCCACCCGTGGAACCATCATCGACACCGAATACATGCCCGGCCACCAGGGCTCCTGGTCGGCCATGGTGTCGGCCTTCTTCGCCCTGCATTTCGGCAGCTTCGGTGGCGGCGTGGTGCGCTGGACCTACTTCCTCCTCGGTCTGGCGGGCGCCTTCCTGTTCTATTCGGGCAACCTGTTGTGGATCGAATCGCGCCGCAGGACCGAGCGGCGGGCCGGCGGGCCGGTGACGCAGAGCCGCTCGACCGCCCTGCTCGCCGCCGGCACCGTCGGCGTCTGCCTGGGCTGCGTCGGCGGGCTGTCCCTGACCATCGCCGCCGGAAAATGGTTGAACGGCCTCGTGACCGACCTCAACGCCTGGCATTACGGCGTCTACTACGCGGTGTTCCTCGCCTCCTGCGCCTGGGCTTTCGCCCGCGGCGCCGCCCGGGCCGGAAGCGAGCTGCTGTGGATGGCCGCCGCCACGACCGCCGCCATTCCCCTCACCAGCCTGCTGGCCCTGGCCGTGCCCGGCCTGGGACTGTGGGCCTCCGCCGACCTGATCGCCGTCGATCTGGTCGCGCTGGCCGGCGCCGCCGGGTTCGCCGGTCTGGCGCGCGCCACCGGACGCCGCGTCCAGCAGGGGCCGCGCGACAGCGTCTGGTCGGGAATCGCCAGCCCTGTTGGCATGAAAGCAGCCGAATGACCAAAACCGACAATCCATAAAAATTATCTAATATAGATTGGTCGATACGGATGGCTGGGTTTGGCCGCCCCTGTGACTTCGACAGTGAAGATGCCTGTTCCACCGCTCTGATGAAGCATCCGTTTTTCGAGGAGCGGATTTTCAGCGCAATGGATTGCAAATTTATTTCGAAGCCGAACGTCATAATCCTTGCTGCGAAAATGGATATGAGATAACAAGCACTGCGGGAATATGCGATTGATTCGCATTTGCGTTATTAAGTGCATCAAACAGGGGTAAACGGACATGATCGACTGCACAGCGGGGGCGTGTGCAAAGGAAGAGGCGCGCGCGGAAACGGCGGGCGCCGGGCTTGGCAAGATTCTGATCGCGGCGGCGGTGGCGGGTCCCTTGGCCGGCCTCAGCCCGGCGGCGCTCGCCCAGGGCGATGCGTCGCAGGCCACCCAGACGCTGGGGCCGGTGACGGTGACGGCGAGCGGCACGGAGCAGAGCACGCTGACCGCGCCGGCCTTCACCACCGTCATCACGTCGGAGGACATCGAGAACAAGGGCCCGTCCAACGGCCTGCCCGACATCCTGCGCCAGACGGTCGGCATCAACGACAACGCCGACAATCTGGGCCGCGACGAGGTGGTGATCCGCGGCCTGGGCGCCAACTACACGCTGGTGCTGGTCGACGGCAAGCGCATCTCCTCGTCGGACGCCCTGTGGCGCGGCAGCGACTTCGACTACCACGCGGTCCCGCTGTCGGCGATCGAGCGGGTCGAGGTGGTGCGCGGCCCGATGTCGGCGCTCTACGGCTCGGACGCCATGGGCGGCGTGGTGAACATCATCACCAAGAAGCCGTCCGACAAATGGACCGGCAGCGTCGGCGCCGAATACCGTCTGGTCGATCCCGGCAAGGACGGCAACCAGTATCGCCTGAATCTGTACGGCGCCGGCCCGATCACCGAGAAGCTGTCGGCCTCGATCGCCGGCGAGCTGTACAACCGCCAGCCCTGGTACCACGGCTCCAAGAACAACGGCACCGTCCCGATCTACGAGAAGAAGAATCTCAAGGACATGCGGACCGCGCTGCGCTGGGAGGCGACCGAGAGCCAGATCCTGGACTTCTCCTACGCCTACAACCACGACGAACGCCCGTACAACATCTACGACGCCGTCCCGTCCTACAGCGACCAGGACGTCAAGCGGAACACCTTCGCCCTCAGCCACACCGGCAAATGGGGCTGGGGCACCACGATGCTGGAGGCGAACTACGAGAACGCCGACATCGACGACTACAACTCCAGCTACAACGCGCCCCGGCAACGGTCCCTGTCCGAGAAGAACCTGTTCCTGCACGGCCGCACCAACTTCGCGCTCGGCTTCAACAACCTGACGGCCGGCGCCGAGTACCGCAAGCAGACCATCGAGGATCCCGCCACCTACGTGGTGAGCGGAAAGTCGGAGATCACGCAGAAGGCGGCCTACCTCCAGGACGCCGTCAACCTGACCGACGCGCTGATCGTCACCGTCGGCGGCCGCTACGACCACCACGAGATCTTCGGCGGCCAGTTCACCGGCCGGACCAACGTCGTCTACCGCGTCACCGACAAGATGTCGCTGAAGGCCGGCGTCAGCCAGGGCTACAAGGCGCCGGACGCCTACCAGCTCAACCCGGAATACCGGGTCATCAGCTGCGGCGGCCGCTGCTTCCTCTCGGGCAACCCGAACCTGAAGCCGGAAGAGAGCACCAACTACGAGGTCGGCTTCGAGATCCGCGAGAAGACCTGGGACGTCAACGCCGTCGTCTTCAAGAACAAGGTCAAGGACATGATCGACCCGACCTATGATCCGGTCCTTGTCCAACGCAACTACACCAACATCAACAAGGTCGATCTCAGCGGTCTGGAGATCGCCGGCTCGTTCGACATCGTCTCCGGCCTGACTTTCAACGGCAACTACGCCTACCTGCACGCCAAGAACAAGATCACCGGCGGCACGCTGGAGAACCGTCCGGCGCACAAGGCCCACGGCACCCTGACTTGGCAGGCGCTCGACGAACTGAGCGTGGCGGCGTCGGCCCACTACACCGGCCCGCAGTTCGAAGGCGGCACGAACGTGACCAACAAGGTTCCGGGCTACACCACCTTCGACCTCGGCGTCACCGGCGACGTCAACGATGCCATCCGCCTCCAGGCCGGCGTCAAGAACATCACCAACGTCATCCTGACCGAGAAGACCCCGCGCTTCCAGACCCACGAGCTGGGGCGGAACTACTACGTCAGCGCCAACTATCGGTTCTGATCCGGCGGTTCCGATCCGGCACCGCCTCGCGGCCCCGTCCCGAACGTCCTGTTCCGGTTCCCCATCCTGGCCGGCGGCGGGATGGGGCCGCGTCCCTTTCCATACCCAACACCGAACGCGGCGGAGCTTGGCCGATGACGCTGTCGAACCTCTTCGTCGATTGCAGCCTGCTGCGGACCAACGTCCAGTTCCGCCGCCTGCTGGTCGCCCGCACGATCTCGCTGCTCGGGCTCGGGCTGCTGGCGGTGGCGGTGCCGGTCCAGGTCTACGGGATGACCGGCTCCAGCGCCGCGGTCGGGCTGGCCGTGGCCTGCGACGGCGTCGGCATGTTCATCGGCCTGCTGCTGGGCGGCGTGCTCGCCGACCGGCACGACCGCCGCCGCCTGATCCTGATCGCGCGCAGCGTCTGCGGCCTGGGATTCGTCGGGCTGGCGGTCAACAGCTTTCTGCCGTCGCCGTCGCTGGCGGCGGTCTACGCCCTGTCCTTCTGGGACGGCTTCTTCGGCGCGCTCGGCGTCAACGCCCTGATGGCGGCGATGCCGCACATCGTCGGGCGGGCGAACCTGATGCAGGCCCGCGCGCTCGGCATGCTGACCATGCGCTTCGCGACCATCGTCTCGCCGGCGCTGGGCGGGCTGGTCATCGCCTCGGCCGGGGTCGGCTGGGCCTATGTCGGCACCGCCGTCGGCACCGGCCTGACCGTGCTGACCCTGCTGGGACTGCCGCGCATGATGCCCGACGCCGGGGAGATCCGGCACCCGCTGCGCATGCTGGCCGACGCCTTCGGCTTCCTGTTCGGCCACCCGGTCGTGCTGGGGGTGGTCGGGCTCGGCAGCCTGATGACTCTCACCACCGCCATCCGCGTGCTGTTCCCGGCGCTGGCGCAGGACGTCTATGGCGGCGGCGCCTTCGCGGTCGGGCTGCTCTATTCGGCGGTGCCGGTCGGGGCGACGCTGGGGGCGGCGCTCAGCGGCTGGGCGACGCGCGTGGCGCGGCCCGGCCTGACCATGAGCCTCGTGTGCATGGGCGCCTTCGCCTGCGTGACGGCGCTGGGGGCCGGCGGCAGCCTGTTCGTCGCGCTGCCGGCGCTGGTGCTGTTCGGCTACGCGGTCTCGATCGCCTCGCTGCTGCAATACACCATCGTGCAGGGCCACACGCCCGACCATTTCCTCGGCCGCGTCAACAGCCTGTGGACCGCGCAGGACGTCTTCGGCGACAGCGCAGGAACGCTCGGCCTCGGCCTGCTGGCGACGCTGCTGTCGCCGGCCGGGGGCATCCTGCTGTTCGGCCTGTCGGCGCTGGCGCTCTGCGGGCTGATGACCGCCCTGCTCCCCGCCGTGCGGCGGGCGCCCCTGACCGACCCGGCGCTGACCGACCCGGCGCTGGCCAACCCGGCGCTGGCCGGGGCGCAGGGCGACTGAACCGAACCACCTCACCATTCCACGGAACCGCATCATGAAGCCCGCGCTGCCGACCATCCTGTGCCTGTCCCTGGGCCTGCTGGTCCTGCCGGCCGCCGCCGTTCCGGCGGCGGCGCAGATGCGGGTGAAGGTCGCGGCGGTGGTCGCCGCCCCGCTGCGCCAGACGCTGCAACTGCCGGGCAACCTCGTGGCGCCGCGCAGCAGCGCGCTGACCCCGCAGGTCGAGGGCCACGTCGCCGAGCTGCTGGTCGAGGCCGGCGACCGGGTCGAGGCCGGGCAGCCGCTGCTGCGGCTCGACGACACGGTGGCGCGGCTGGAGCTGGAACGGCTCCAGCACGCCCTGCGCGAGGCCGAGCATCTCCACCGCGACGCCCGGCGCCTCGCCCGCGAGGCGGAGACGCTGGCCGGGGCCCAGAGCGTTTCA
The DNA here is from genome assembly GCF_017876095.1 of Azospirillum agricola. GTDB lineage: Bacteria > Pseudomonadota > Alphaproteobacteria > Azospirillales > Azospirillaceae > Azospirillum > Azospirillum agricola. The sequence continues at coordinate 218,326 of NZ_JAGINM010000003.1, read as the reverse complement.
CGCTCGAAGTCGCAGACCCAGACGGCGCAGGCCGCCATCGAGGAGGCGCGCGTCAGCCAGCTGCGCGCCGCCGTCGCCATCCAGGGCGAACGGTTGCGGCACCACACCTTGGCCGCCCCCTTCGCCGGCGCCGTCACCGGCCGCCAGGCCGAGCGCGGCCAATGGGTCGGCACCGGCGGCGCCGTGCTGCGGTTGACCGGTACCGACCCGCTGCGCGTCGACGTCGCGGTGCCGGAACGCCATTTCGGCCGCATCGCCGCCGGCACCCCCGTCACCGTCCTCGCCGCCGAAGGCAGCGGCGGGAACCGGGACGGAGCCGGGGGCATCGCGGCCAGCGTCGAGCGGATCGTCCCCGCCGCCGATCCGGTCAGCCGCAGCTTCCTGGTCCATATCGGCCTGCCCAACCCGACGGGCGCCTTGATGCCGGGCATGTCGGCCCGCGTGGTCTTCGCGCTCGACCACGGCCGCGACGACGCGGCCTTGCAGGTCCCCGCCGACGCGGTGGTTCGCAAGGCCGACGGCGGCGCCCGCGTCTGGGTGGTGCGATCGGGCGGCGACGGCGCCCCGGCCACCGCCCGGCCGGTCGAGGTGCGCACCGGCCGCCATGCCGGCGGCTGGGTCGAGATCGCCGCCCCCGACGGCGGCGATTTCCTGCGTCCCGACGATCTGGTCGTCGTGCAGGGCAACGAGGGGCTGCGCCCCGGCCAGCCGGTCGTGCCTGAGACGCTGGGCTGAGGGGAAAGACGCATGGTCCGCCTCGTCCTCGCCCATCCCCTGACCGTCCTGATCGGCATCCTGATCCTGTGCCTGCTGGGCGTGGTGTCGGTGCTGCGCCTGCCGGTGCAGATGATCCCCGACGTCAGCCCGCGCGTGGTCAGCGTCGAGACCAGCTGGGCCGGCGCCACGCCGCAGGACGTCGAGCAGGAGATCCTGGTCGAGCAGGAGAAATACCTGCGCGCCATCCCCGGCCTGCGCCGCCTGTCCTCCAGCGCCGAGTTCGGCAGCGGCAGCGTCGAACTGGAGTTCCCGCCGGGCGTCGACGTCAACGAGGCGATGATCCACATCGACAACGCGCTGTCGCAGGTGACCGATTACCCGGAGACGGTCGACCGCCCGCGCATCCTCGCCCAGTCGGCCTCCGACGACCCCTTTCTCTATTACGGCGTCGAACGGCTGCCGGGCACCGCCGACGCCGGCCCGATCCAGCGCGAGACCAACTGGGTCGAGAACGTCCTGCGTCCCCGGCTGGAGCGGCTGCCCGGCGTGGCGGCGGCGGAGGTGATCGGCGGCGCGGCGCAGGAGATCCATGTCCGGCTCGACCCGCTGAAGCTGGCGGCGCGGCGGCTCAACGTCACCCTGGTGCGCGACGCCATCCGCCAGCGCAACCGCGACGTCTCCGGCGGCGACAAGGAGTTCGGCAAGCGCCGCTACTTCCTGCGCACCATCGGCCGCTTCGCCGATCTCGACGCGCTGAACGAGCTGATCGTCGCGCGCGAGGGCGACGCCTACATCCGGCTGCGCGACATCGGCGAGGCGGCGATGGCGACGCAGGAACCGCGCAGCCTCGCCTTCGCCGACGGCAGGCCGACCCTGCTGATCGGCATCGGCAAGCAGGCCGGCGCCAACGTGATCGCCGTGCGCGACGCGGTGCGCGACGCCGTGGAGGATCTGAACCGCCACGCCCTGAAGGAACGCGGCCTGACCATGCGGCTGCTGTCCGAGGATGTGCGCTACATGGAGCAGGCGATCCGCAACGTCGTCGAGAATCTGGTTCTCGGCGGCGGGCTGGCGGCGCTGGTGCTGCTGCTGTTCCTGCGCTCGCTGCCGGCGACCGTGATCGCCGCCGCCGGGATGCCGGTCTGCGTGCTGGCGACGCTGCTGGTGCTGGCGGCGTCGGGGCGCAGCATCAACGTCATCTCGCTGTCCGGCATCGCGCTCGCCATCGGCATGACGCTCGACAACAGCATCGTGGCGCTCGACAACATCAGCCGCCATCTGGAGCAGGGCAAGGCGCGCGCCGCCGCGACGCTCGACGGCGTCCGCGAGGTGTGGCCGGCGATCCTGTCCTCCACGCTCGCCACCGTCATGGTGTTCCTGCCGGTGCTGTTCCTCCAGCTGGAGGCGGGACAGCTCTATTCCGACATCGCCGTCGCCATCTCCGGCGCCATCGTCGTGTCGATGCTGGTGTCCGTCACCATCGTGCCGATGGCGGCCGCCCGCTGGTCGATCGCGCCGACGCTGCCGGGCAGCGGCGGGCTCGGCCGTTTCGGCGCCGGCTTCACCGCGGCGACGGCGGCCGGCGTGCGCTGGATCCTGCGCGGCGTCTGGCGGGAGCTGGCGCTGCTCGGCCTGACCGTCGCGGCGGTGGCGGGCGTCCTCCTGCACATGGTGCCGCCGGCCGAGTATCTGCCGGAAGGCGAGGAGGCGACGGTCTTCAGCTTCATGTCGGCGCCGCCCGGCTACAACATGGACACGATGCTCGGGATCTGGGAGCGGATCGACCCGGCCTTGAGCAGACAGGTCGGTGTTCATCCGGGGGCCGATCCGGCGGGCGGCACCGCCGGCGGCGTCCCGCCGCTGGCCGTCAATCTCAGCTTCATCCGCCCCGGCTTCCTGCGCTTCGTCTCCGAACCGGCATCCGCCGCCGACAGCCAGGCGCTGATCGGGTCGATCACCGGCCAGCTCCGCTCGATCCCCGGCATGCGGGGCTTCGCGGCGCGCGGCTCGATCTTTTCCGGCAACGCCGGCGGCTCGCGGGCGATCCGGCTGGAGCTGAGCGGCGGCGACGTCAGGACGCTCTACGCCACCGCGCTGACGGTGCTGGACCGCGCCGGCGCGCTGTTCGCCGGCGGGCAGGTCAACAGCGACCCGTCGCCGCCGACGCTCGCCATGTCCCAGCCCTTCCTGGAGCTGCACCCCGACTGGGAGCGCGCCAGCGACCTCGGCATCGGCCTGACCGAGCTGGGCTACACGCTGCGCGCCTATTCGGACGGCGCCTTCGCCGACGAATACATGCTGAACGACGAGAAGCTCGACATTTACCTGCGGGTCTCCGGCGAGGCCGGGCGCGACCGTTCCGATTTCGAGAATCTGGTGCTGCACACCGGACGTGGCGCGCCGGTGCCGCTGTCCAGCCTCGCCGAGCTGCGGGAGACCGTCGGGTCGTCGAGCATCGCGCGCATCGACGGGCTGCGCACCGTCACCCTGACGCTGATGCCGCCGCCCGCCGTCGCGCTGGAGACCGGAATCGCCCAGGTGCGCGACGAACTGGTCGCCAGGCTGCGCGCCGAGGGGGTGATCCCCGACGGCATCGTCACCCGCATCAGCGGGGCCGGCGGCTCGCTCGACGAGATCCGCTCCGCCATGACCGGCGGCTTCCTGCTGGCGGCGGCCATCGCCTATCTGGTGCTGGTCGCGGTCTTCGCCCATTGGGGCTACCCGCTGATCATCATGGCGGTGGTGCCGACCGGCATCGGCGGCGGGCTGGTGGGGCTGTGGCTCTACAACGCCGCCGCCGCGCCGTGGGGCCTGCCGTCGCAGCCCTTCGACGTGCTGACCATGCTGGGCTTCCTGGTGCTGGTCGGCACGGTGGTCAACAACCCGATCCTGATCGTCGAGCGCGCCGCGGAGAACCGCAACGCCAAGGGCATGGCCATCGCCGAGGCGGTGGAGGAGGCGCTGCGCACCCGCCTGCGCCCGATCATGATCTCCACCGTCACCGCCATCTTCGGGCTGATTCCGCTGGTGCTGATTCCCAGCGCCGGCACCGAGCTGTACCGGGGAATCGGGCTGGTGGTGCTGTTCGGGCTGCTGTTCTCCAGCCTCGTGACCATCAGCGTGCTGCCGGTCACGCTGTCGCTGGTCTTCCGCGCCGCCGAACGGCTGCGCGCCCTCGCCGGCCACGCCACGCGCCGGACGCGCCCTCAGGCCGGCACGCCCTAGACAGTCGGAAGGCCGCCACCGGACCGGGTGAGGCCCGGACCCGGAAAGCGAGATCCTCCCGATGAAACGTCCCATTGCGAGTCATCCATTATTCACTTGCGCGCAATAGGGGTTTTTCCTATTATGATAATAAGAATCATTTGCATATATACGCGTTCCTCCAAGATTGCGCCGCCGGCCACGCCGGGCGGTTTTCCGCGCGCCCATCCAGTTCCGACAGCGGCGCGCTTCCCAGACCCACGTTGACATCGGCCCGTCCCACGCTTGCGGACGGCCAGTGGAGGTTCGGTGCCCATGGACGTTATTCATCTGCCCGCCGGGGAAGTGCCGCCCGGCGGCGACCGCCGCGACCCGGACTTCGCCTTCGCGTCGAGGGGACGGGTCTTGAAGGCGTACGGCGTCGACGAACGGCTGCCCGTCGCCCTCGACGACCGCTCCTACGCCGACGGCTCGTGGGACGCGGCGCTGGAGCGCGCCTTCCGCAAGCGCAGGGCCCAGGGGATCGACAACCCGATCCTGGTCGGCGCCGTGCCCTTCGACGGCCGCCTGCCGGCGCAGCTTTTCATCCCCCGCCGCCACGCGTTCGTCGACGCCGCCCGCCTGGTGCCCGACGCCGCCAACGACGCCCCGCCCGACATCGCCACGGTCGCCGAGACGATCGACCGCGCCGCTTACGAAGCCTCGGTCGCCCGCGCGCTCGCCCTGATCGGCTCGACCGATCTGCGCAAGGTCGTTCTGTCGCGGCCGCTCGACATCGAGGCGCGCCAGCCCTTCGCGCCGCGCCGCCTGATGCACGCGCTGCTCCGGCAGAATCCCGGCGCCTACGTCTTCTCGGTTCCCGTCGCCTACGGGCAGACGCTGATCGGCGCCAGCCCGGAGCTGCTGATCCGCAAGACCGGCCGCGGCATCGTCAGCAACCCGCTGGCCGGCTCCGCCCCGCGCAGCCCGTCGGCGGAGGAGGAGAAGCGGCGCATCCAGGCGCTGCTCGGCTCGGCCAAGGACCAGATCGAGCACCGCTATGTCGTCGACGGCGTGCGCGCGGCGCTGGCCGGCCACTGCACCGCCCTGACCGTGCCGCCGGAGCCGAGCGTGATCCGCACGCCGACCATGCTGCACCTGTCCACCGAGCTGAGCGGCGAACTGGCCGACCCGATGGTGTCGCCGCTGCGCCTCGCCCACGCGCTGCACCCGACCCCGGCGATCTGCGGCACGCCGACCGATCTGGCCCAGCAGGCGATCGGGTTGCTCGAAGGCTATTCCCGCAACTGGTACGGCGGCATGGTCGGCTGGATGGACAGCGCCGGCAACGGCGAATGGGTGCTCGCCATCCGCTGCGGCGTGGTCAGCGGGCGGCATCTGCGGCTCTACGCCGGCGCCGGGGTCGTCGCCGACTCGACCCCCTCGGCCGAATGGGCGGAAACCGCCGCGAAGCTCGCCACCATGCTGAACCTGTTCGGGGTGAACGCGTCCGCCAAGGCCGGCAATTCGGTGGAGCTGGCGTCGTGAGCGTTCCCTACACCCCCTGGCCGCAAGAGACGGCCGCCCTCTACCGCGCGAAGGGCTATTGGCGGGACGAGCCGCTGACCAGCGTGATCTCGCGCCACACCGGCGAGGCCGCGCTGGCCCCGGCCATCCTGTGCGGCGAACGGCGCTTCCGCTACGCCGACGTCGAGCGCCTGTCCGACCGGCTGGCCTGCGCGTTCCAGGCGCGCGGGCTGCGGCCCGGCGACACGGCGCTGGTCCAGCTGCCGAACCGCGCGGAATTCCACCTCGTCTTCTTCGCGCTGCTGAAATGCGGCGCCGTGCCGGTCAACGCGCTGAACAACCACGGCGCCTTCGAGCTGCTGGCCTACGCCCGCCAGATCGAGCCGCGCGTCGCCGTGTTGGCGCGCAGCCACCCGCTGGTCGCCGAGGATCCGGCCGGGGAACGGCCCGGCTCGCTGCTGGCGGCGCTGGGCGAAAGCGTCGGACCGGGACGGGTGCTGCTGCTCGACGGGGCGGAGCGGACGCCGGAGGAATGCCTGGGCGGCTTCGCCTGGGCCGACGGCGCGCCGCTGGCGGCAACGGAGGGCGCCACCCCGAATCCCGCCATCGACCCGACCGGGCTGGCCTTCTTCCAGCTCTCGGGCGGCAGCACCGGGACGCCGAAGCTGATCCCGCGCACCCACAACGACTATCTCTACAGCGTCCGCCAGAGCGTCGAGGTCTGCGGCCTGGACTCCTCCTGCCGCTTCCTCTGCGCCCTGCCGGCGCCGCACAACTTCACCCTCAGTTCGCCCGGCGCGCTCGGCGTCTTCCTGGCCGGCGGCGCGGTGGTGATGGCGGGCGATCCCGGCCCGGCGACCTGCTTCGCGCTGATCGAGGCCCACCGCGTCACCTGGGCGGCGCTGGTGCCGCCGGTGCTGTCGCTCTGGCTGGAGGAGGCCGGCCGCACGGACCGCGACCTGTCGAGCCTGGAGGTCGTCCAGGTCGGCGGCGCCAAGCTGAGCGCCGCGGTGGCGGAGCGGGTGCCGGAGCGGCTCGGCTGCCGCTTGCAGCAGGTCTTCGGCATGGCCGAGGGGCTGGTCAACTACACGCGGCTCGACGACGACGACTGGACCATCGTCAACACCCAGGGCCGGCCGATGAGCGCCGACGACGAGGTCCGCGTCCTCGACCCCGCCGGCCATCCGGTCGCCCCCGGCGAGGCGGGGGAGCTGTGGACGCGCGGCCCCTACACCTTCCGGGGCTACTACAAGGCCGAGCTGCACAACGCCCGCGTCTTCGACGCCGACGGCTTCTATTGCAGCGGCGATCTGGTCAGCCGGACCCCCGACGGCAACCTGATCGTCTGCGGCCGCAGCAAGGACCAGATCAACCGCGGCGGCGAGAAGATCGACGCGCAGGAGGTCGAGGACGTGCTGGCCGGCCACCCGGCGGTGCGCCACGCGGCGGTGGTCGCCATGCCGGATCCGTTGATGGGCGAGCGCTCCTGCGCCTTCCTGCTCGCGCCGTCCGACACCCGGCCGTCGGAGTTGCGGCGCTTCCTGCGCGAGCGCGGGCTGGCCGACTACAAGCTGCCCGACCGCTTCGTCTTCGTCGCCGAGCTGCCCAAGACGGCGGTCGGCAAGATCGACAAGCAGAGTCTGCGCGACCGGCTGAAGCAGGACGCCGCCCAGACGATCGCCGAACAAACCTCCGTCCCCGCCTGAACGGCCGGTCTCCACGGGAACCATCGCATCATGACCATCCGATCCATCGCCCCCTACGCCCTGCCGACGTCCGGGGAACTGCCCCAGGACAAGGTGTCCTGGACCGTCGATCCGGCCCGCGCGGTGCTGCTGATCCACGACATGCAGGATTACTTCGTGGAGTTCTACGGCCCGGCCAACCCGGCCATCGACTCCTGCATCGCCACCATCGCCAAGCTCAAGCGCCACCTGAAGGCGCAGAGCGTGCCGGTCGTCTACACCGCCCAGCCGGCCGAACAGTCCGACGCCGACCGTGGGCTGCTCAACGACCTGTGGGGACCGGGGCTGACCGCCAAGCCGGCGCTGGCCGGCGTGGTCGAGGCGCTCCGCCCCGACGCCGACGACCGGGTGCTGACCAAATGGCGCTACAGCGCCTTCTTCCGCGCGCCGCTCGCCGAGATGATGGCGGAGAGCGGGCGCGACCAGCTGCTGATCTGCGGCGTCTACGGCCACATCGGCGTGATGCAGACGGCGGTCGAGGCCTTCATGCGCGGCATCAAGCCCTTCCTGATCGCCGACGCCATCGCCGACTTCACGCGCGAGGACCATCTGATGGCGCTGCGCTACGTCGCCCGCAACGCCGGCCGCACCCTCCATTCCAGCGCCCTGCTGGAGCCGGCGCCCGAGGCGCTGACGAAGGAGGGGCTGCGGCGGATTCTGGCCGCAGCGCTCGACGAAGCGCCGGGGGACACCGACAATCTGCTCGATTTCGGGCTGGATTCGATCACGGTGATGCAGCTCGTCAACGGCTGGAAGGCGGCCGGCATCGAGATCGGCTTCGCCGATCTGGCGGCGCGCCCGACCATCGAGGGCTGGTGGGCGCTGCTGCGGGCCAAGCTGGCCGTCCCGGCCTGAGCGGGAGCGCCGACATGACGCTCTTCCAGGGGCAGACCGTCTGGGTGACCGGCGCCAACCAGGGCATCGGGCTGGCGGTGGCGGAGATCTTCCACGCGCGCGGCGCCGCGGTCGTCGGCTTCGACCGGGCGTGGGACGCGGCCGACCAAGCCGGCGGCCGGCCCTTCCGCGCGGTGACGCTCGACATCGCGGACGCCGCCGCCGTCGCGGAGACCTGCGGCGCGCTGGTCGCGGAGGGCCGCGAGCCCGACGTGCTGGTCAACGTCGCCGGCATCCTGCGGCTCGGCGCGCTCGACGCGTTGAGCGGGGAGGATTGGGCGGACAGCCTGGCGGTCAACCTCTCCGGCCCGTTCCACATGATGCGGGCGGCGATTCCGACCTTCAAGCGCAACCGCCGGGGCTGCATCGTCAGCGTCTCCTCCAACGCGGCGCGGGTGCCCCGCGTCGGCATGGCGGCCTACGGGGCGTCGAAGGCGGCGCTGACCAGCCTGACCCTGACCGCCGGGCTGGAACTGGCCGAGTACGGCGTGCGCTGCAACGTGGTGTCGCCCGGCTCCACCGACACGCCGATGCAGCGCGCCATGTGGACCGGGCCGGAGGGGGCGGCGGCCACCATCCGCGGCAATCCCGCCCAGTACAAGGTCGGCATCCCGCTGGGCAAGCTGGCGACCCCGCGGGACATCGCCGAGACGGTGGCCTTCCTCGCCTCCCCCGCCGCCGGGCACATCACGCTCGCCGACATCCTGGTCGACGGCGGCGCGACGCTCGCGGCGTGACGCTTTCCGAGCGCTCCGCCAACACCCCAACGGATCCGAGGACCGCATGACCAACGAGCATTACGTCAACCCGTTCGACGACGACCGCCTCGCCTTCCTCGTGCTGGTGAACGAGGCCCGGCAGCACAGCCTGTGGCCGGTCTTCGCCGCCGTGCCGGAGGGCTGGCGGACCGTCTTCGGGCCGGCCGAACGCGCCGCCTGCCTGGAGCACGTCGAATCCGCCTGGACCGGGCTCACCCCTGCCGGGCTCACCCCCGCCGGCCTCGCCCCCGCCGGCGCCTGATCGCCCGGCTCCGTACAACACGACGAACAGGACACGGCCATGCGGCACATTCCCCTGGTGGGCACGCAGCTCGGCATCTGGCTGGCGGATCACGTCGCCGTCGCCAAGAACGCCTACGTCATCGCGCACGCCATCGAGCTGCCCGGCCCCATCGACGCCGACCGGCTGGCGCGGGCGATCCGTCTCGGGCTCGCCGAGGCCGACACCGTGACCGCCCGCTTCGGCGAGCGGGACGGCGTTCCGGTCCAGACCGTGGGAAATGAAGGCCGCACCGTCCCCGAACCGGAACGCATCGACCTGACGGCGGCGCCCGATCCCGAGGCCGCCGCACGGACGCTGATGGAGTCCGACCTCGCCGGGGATCTGAGCGCCGACGGCGAGCGCCCGTTGTGCCGCCACATCCTGTTCGACCTGTCGTCCACAGAGGCTCCGCGCTGGATCTGGTACCAGCGCTACCACCACATCATGCTCGACGGCTTCAGCTTCAACGCGCTGACCCGCCGCATCGCCAGCCTCTACAGCGCGCTGTGCGCCGACACCCCCGCCGGCGAGTCCCCCTTCGTCCCCGTCGCGGCGGTGGTCGAGGAGGAGGCAGCCTACGCGGCGTCCGACGCCTTCGCCCGCGACCGCGCCTTCTGGACCGGGCGCTGCCGCGATTTTCCGCCGCCCCTCACCCTGTCGGCGCGCGGCGCCAAGCCGACCGAGCAGCAGGCGACCTCGGAGGTCGTCGCCCACACCGCCGACCTGCCGCCGGCCCTCGCCGCCACCCTGCGGGACCACGCCCAGGCCGGCAACGTCGCGGTGGCCGACCTGCTGATGGCCGTCATCGCCGTCTACCTGCACCGGCTGTCCGGCGAGCCGGCGCCGGTGGTCGGCATGCCCTTCATGCGGCGGATGGGGTCGGTGGCGATCCATTCGGTGGCGCCGGTGGTCAACGTGCTGCCGGTGCGCATCGAGCTGACGGGAGCGGCGAGCCTGCTGGACGCCGCCGGCCGCGTCCGCGCCGCGCTGAAGGAGGCGCGCCGCCACCAGCGCTACGACGCCGAGCGTATCCCCCGCGATCTGGGTCAGGTCGGCTCGGGCAAGGCGCTGTACGGCCCGGTCGTCAATTACCGGATGTTCGACTACGATCTGGATTTCGCCGGCATCGCCGCGATCACCCACCATCTGGCCACCGGCCCGGTCGATGATTTCGAGTTCGGGCTGCTGACCCAGGGCGAGCGCGTCGCGCTGGAGCTGCGCGCCGACCGCAGCCGCTACGACCGCGCGGATCTGGTCCGCCACGCCCGCCGCCTGATCCACCTGCTCGACGCCGGCTTGCGTCCCGGCGCCGAACCGCCCGCCCGCCTGCCGTTGCTCGACGCCGACGAGGCCGCCGCCATCGCCGGCTGGTCGGCCGGGCCGGTCTTCGCCCCGCCGTCGCAGCCCGCCACCCTGGTGGATGTGCTGAACCGGCAGGCGGCGGAGACGCCCGACGCCACCGCCCTGGTCTTCGACGACACGGCGATTCCCTTCGGCGAACTGTCGCACCGTGTCGCGCGCGTCGCACGGCTGCTGATCGCCCACGGCATCGGCCCCGGCGACGTGGTGGCGGTGGCGGTGCCGCGCTCGGCCGACGCGGTGGTCGCCATGCTCGCCGTGCTGGCGAGCGGCGCCACCCATCTGCCGCTCGACCTCGACTACCCGACCGAGCGGCTCGCCATGATGTGCGAGGACGCCGGCCCGCGTTGCGCCCTCTCCTGGACGGCGGTCGCCGACCGCCTGCCGGACGGGCTCGGCGCGTTGTGCCTCGACGACCCCGAGATCCTCGCCGCCTGCGCCGCGCTGCCGGGCGCACCGGTCGCGGCGGCGGAGCGGACGGGACCGCTGACGGCGGAGACCGTCGCCACCATCATCTTCACCTCCGGCTCGACCGGGCGGCCGAAGGGGGTGATGAACACCCATGGCGCGCTGCTGAACCTGCTGCTGTCGCACAGCGGCACGCTCTACGGCCCGGCGCTCGCCGCCTTCGCGCGGCGCCACCCCGGCCGGGCGCTGCGCGCCGCCCACACCCATTCCTTCGCCTTCGATTCCTCCTGGCTCCAGATCTTCTGGATGCTGCTGGGGCAGGAGCTGCACGTCTTCGACGAGGAGATGCGGCGCGACGCCTATGCCCTGGCCGAGGAGACCGGCCGGCGCGGCATCGACGCCTTCGACCTGCCGCCCTCCTTCTGCGCCCAGATGCTGGCCTGCGACCTGATGGCGCCGGGCCGCCACCACCCGACCCTGATCCTGATCGGCGGCGAGGCGGCCTCGCCCGCCCTGTGGGCGGACCTCCGCCGCCACCCGGACCTGATGGCCTGCAACCTCTACGGCCCGACCGAGAACACGGTGGACACGCTGCGGGCGCCGGTCGACGCCTCCGACGGCCCGGTCGTCGGCCGGCCGGTCGGCAACGTCCGCGTCCACATCCTCGACCGCCACCTGCAACCGGTCCCCGTCGGCGCGGTCGGCGAGTTGTACATCGCCGGGGCCGGGCTGGCGGCCGGCTATGTCGGGCGGCCCGGCCTGACCGCCCAGCGCTTCGTCGCCAACCCCTTCCGCGCGGGCGAGCGGATGTACCGCACCGGCGACCTCGTGCGCTGGACCGGCGAGGGTCAGGTCGCCTTCATCGGCCGCGCCGACCACCAGATCAAGGTGCGCGGCTACCGCATCGAGATCCCGGAGGTCGAGGGCGCCCTGCAACGGCTGCCCGGCGTCGAGGGCGCCCTGGTGCTGGCCGAGGCGGTGAACGACAGCCACCGGCTGGTCGGCTATTGCGTCGTGCCGGGGGTGGCGGAGGCGGAGCGGGCCGGCCGGTCCCGCGACCTGCTGCATGGGCTGCGCGAGACGCTGCCCGACTACATGGTGCCCTCGGCGCTGGTGGTGCTCGACGCCTTCCCGTTGAACGTCAACGGCAAGGTGGACAAGGCCCGCCTGCCCGCCCCCACGGCGTCGCAGGGCGAATCCGCCCCGGCGACCCCGGCGGAGGCGCTGCTGTTCCGGGCGATGGCCAAGGTGCTGAAGCGGACGGCCGTCGGGGCCGAGACCGACTTCTTCGCGCTGGGCGGCGACAGCATCACCGCCATCGCGCTCGGCAGCGAGCTGCGCGCCCACGGCTTCCTGCTGCGGCCGCGCGACGTCTTCGCCGGCCGCGCGCCCCGGCGCATGGCGCTGGCGCTGACGCCGATGTCCCCGGCCGTCCCGGCGGCGGCACCGTCCCTCGCCCTGCCGGCGGAGGAGCTGGCGGCGCTAACCGCCCGTCATGGCGCGCTCGCGGCGGCGGTGCCGCTGCTGCCCTTGCAGAAGGGCATGCTGTTCCAGACCCAGCTCGGCGACGGGGCCAGCGTCTACAACGCGATCACCCGGCTCGACCTCGACGGGCCGCTGGACGTCGGGCGGCTGCGAAGCGCGCTCGACGCGGTGCTGCGCCGCCATCCGCAGCTCGGCGGGCTGTTCGACCATGAGGGGCGCGACGAGCCGCTGTTCCTGATCCCGGCGCTGCCCCCGATGCTTCCCGGTGGCGACCGGCCGCTCTGGCCGTGGCGGGAGCACGACCTCTCGGCGCTCGGCGAGGCCGAGCGGGCGGCGGAACACGCGCGGATCGAGGCGGAGCTGGTGGCCCGCGACGGGGCGACCGGCCATGCCCTCGGCCTGCTGGGCGCCGTGCTGGTCCGCGACGGCGCCGAGCGCCACCGGCTGCTGATCGCCATTCACCACCTGATCGTCGACGGCTGGTCGACCCCGCTGATCCTGCGCGACCTGCTGACCGCCTACAGCCGTCCGGAAACGCCCCTGCCGCCGCTGGCGGTCGGCTACCCGGCGGTGGTCGGGCAACTCCTCGCCCGCGACCGGGAGCCCAGCCGCGCGGTGTGGAGGACGGCGCTCGACGGCGCGACGCCGACCATCCTGTTCGACCGGGCCCCCCCCGCCGCCACGGTCGAGGAATGCGCGGTGACGCTGCCGGCGCCGCTGACCGACGCCCTGCTGGCCCGCGTCCGCCGCGACGGCCTGACCGTCAACGCGCTGATGCAGGCGGTGTGGGGGCTGGCGCTGAGCGGGCTGGCCGGGCGCGACGACGTGGTGTTCGGCACGCCGCTGTCCGGTCGCTCCAGCGCCGTCGCCGGCATCGCCGAGCAGGTGGGGCTGCTGCTGAACACCGTCCCGGTCCGCGTCCGCCTCGACCCCGCCGCCCCGCTCTGGCCGCAGATCGCCGGCATCCAGGACCGCCATGTCGAGCTGATGGAGCATGACGGTCTGGGCCTCGCCGAGATCCAGGCGCTGGCCGGCGGCGGCCCGCTGTTCGACACCCTGCTGGTGGTCGAGAACTACCCGGACAGCGACTATCTCGGCCTCGACCTCGACGGGGTGGCGATCACCGGAATCCACAACCGGGGCTACAGCCATTACCCGCTGGCCCTGCTGGTGCTGCCCGGCCGCGAGCTGACGCTGCTGGTCGAGAATCGCGGCGCCGTGGCCGATCCCCGCGCTCTCGCCGGGCGGATCCTCGGCGTGCTGGAAGCGCTGGCGACCCGGCCGGAAACCCCGGTCGCCGCCCTGCCGCTGTGGACGGCGGCGGAACGCACCCTCGTCGCGGCGGTCAACGCCACCGCGCGGCCGGTGCCGCCGCTGACGCTGCGCGGCGCGCTCGCCGCCCAGGCGGCGCGGACGCCGGACGCCTTGGCGCTGATCGACGACACGCACCGCCTGACCTTCCGCGAGGTGCGGCGGCAGGTGACGCATCTCGCCGGCCGGCTGCGGGCGATGGGTGTGCGGACCGGCGACGTGGTGGCGGTCGGGCTGCCGCGCTCGGCGCGGCTCAGCCTGTCGCTGCTGGCGGTGATCGAGGCCGGGGCGGCCTATCTGCCGCTCGACCTCGGCTATCCGGCGGAACGGCTGGCCTTCATGCTGGACGACGCCAAGCCGCGCGCGCTGATGACCGACACGGCCTCCCGCCCGCTGTTCGGCGGCACGGTTCCCGTGCTGGCGTTCGACGCGCTGGCCGATGCCCTGGCCGACAACGAGGCCGAAACGGACCTTTCCGTGCTGGCCGACGGGCTGACGCCGGAGCACCCGGCCTACGTCATCTACACCTCCGGCACCACCGGACGGCCCAAGGGGGTGGCGGTCTCGCACGGGGCCATCGTCAACCGCATCCTGTGGATGCAGCACGAGTACCCGCTGGGCGCCGACGACGTGATCCTGCAAAAGACACCCTGCGGCTTCGACGTTTCGGTGTGGGAATTCTTCTGGTCCCACATGGTGGGCGCGCGGCTGGTGATGGCGCCGCCCGACGCCCACCGCGATCCGGCCGCCCTGGTCCGGCTGATCGACGCACACCGCGTCACCACGATGCATTTCGTGCCCTCAATGCTGGCGGTCTTCACCGCGACCGTCACCGAGCTGTTCGGGCCCGACGCTCCGGCCAACACCATCCCGGTCTGCGCCAGCCTGACCCGCGTCTTTTGCAGCGGCGAGGCGCTGGGCAAGACGCTGGCCCGCGAGTTCTCCGGGCGCTTCGCGGCGGAACTCCACAACCTCTACGGCCCGACCGAGGCCGCCGTCGACGTCACCCACCGTCCGGCCTTCGGCGCCCTGCCGACCGAGGGGGCCGGCGTGCCGATCGGCCGGCCGGTGTGGAACACGCAGCTCCGCATCCTCGACCACCGGCTGCGCCCGGTGCCGGTCGGCGCGGCCGGGGAGCTGTATCTGTGCGGCGACCAGCTCGCCATCGGCTATCTCGGGCGGCCCGGCCTGACCGCCGGGCGTTTCGTCGCCGACCCGTTCGACCACGGGCGCCGCATGTACCGCACCGGCGACATGGCCCGCTGGCTGCCCGACGGCGAGGTCGAGTATCTCGGCCGCACCGACCATCAGGTCAAGATACGCGGCCAACGCATCGAGCTGGGCGAGATCGAGAGCGTCATCGAGGGGACTCCGGGCATCGCCCAGGCGGTCGTCCAGGCCGTGGCGCTCGGTGGGGAACGCACCGTCAAGCCCGGCATGGACCAGCGCCAGCTCGTCGCCTATGTCGTCCCCGCCGCCGGAGCGGATCTCGACACGGGCGCCCTGCGCGCCGCGCTGGAGACGGCGCTGCCGGCCCACATGGTGCCGGCCGCCTATGTGCGGCTCGACGCGCTGCCGCTGTCGGCCAACGGCAAGCTCGACCGCAAGGCGCTGCCCCCGCCCGACGCGGCCCGCGCCGGGTCGGCTGGGCGGGAGCCGGCGCCGGGGCTGGAAAGCCGGCTGGCGGCGATCTTCGCCGAACTGCTGGAGGTCGGGCGGGTCGGCGCCGACGAGGACTTCTTCGCCATCGGCGGCCATTCGCTGCTGGCGATGCGGCTGGCGGCGCGCATCCGCCGCGACCTCGGCCGGCAGATCGCCGTCGGCCAGATCATGGTGACGCCGACCGTCGCCCGGCTGGCCGCGCATCTGGCCAGGGGGGAGCTGGCCGGCGACCTCGCCCGCAACGGCTTCGAGCCGGTCATCCACCTGCGCGACGGCTCCGGTCCGCCGCTGATCTGCGTCTATCCCGGCTCCGGCATCGCGTGGCAGTACAGCGTGCTGTCGCGCTACCTGTCGGGCGACCGGCCGATCATCGGCCTGCAATCGCCCCGGCCGAACGGCCCGGTGGCGCTCAGCGCGACGATGGACGAGGTGTGCGACCGCCAGCTCGCCATCCTGCGCGCGGTGCAGCCGCAAGGTCCCTACTTCCTGCTCGGCTATTCGCTGGGCGGCACCGTCGCTTACGGCCTCGCGGTGCGGCTGCGGCGGCTGGGCGAGCGGGTGGCCTTCCTCGGGCTGCTCGACACCTACCCGGCGGAGGCGCACGACTGGAGCGGGCTGGGGCGCGAGGACGCCAACCTCGGCGCCGAGCGCGAGCAGGAGCAGTTCATCGCCGACGCCATGGCCGACGTGATGGACGAGGATCTGCGCCGCGAGAAGGCGGAGATGTTCGGCCACATCTTCGACAACTACAAGGACGCGGTGGCCCTGCTGTCCAAGGCGACAACCCCCGCCTACGACGGCGAACTGACCCTGTTCGTCGCCGAGAGGTCGATCCCGCCGGAGATCGACCCGGAGGGGAGCTGGACCGGCCGGGTCGCGCGGCTCGCCGTCCACCGGCTCGACCATTGCTCGCACGAGGACATCATCTCGCCCTCGTCGCTGCGCGTCGTCGGGCCGCTGCTCGACCGGGTGATCGCGGAGGCGGAGAGGGCCGACGCCCCCGCCCCGCCCCTTGCGCGGGCGGCGTCGTGATGCCTCGATCCGCCGCATCATGGACGCACGACGCCCCGCCCTCTCCGGCGCCCTCCTGGTGGCCCTCATGCTCGGGCTGATCCCTCCCGCCGCCGGGGCGGGAGCCCCCGTCGCCCTCGACAGCCCCGTCGCGGCCTCCCTTTCCGGGACACCGGACGGCGGCACCCACCCGCTGGCGCTGGCGGAGGGCGACTATGTCGAGGGGCTGCTGGACAGCGGCCCGCTGCCGGTCGATCTCCGGCTGGTCGATGCCGGGGGCCGGCCGCTCCGGCTGCTGCTGGGCGGCTCGACCGGGCGCGCCAGCTTCCGCTTCGTCGCCGAGCCGGCCCACGCGGCGCTCCGCATCAGCGGGCGGGAGGCCGGGGCCTACAGCCTGACCCTCACCCGGCGGATCGGACGCGACGGCCAGTTCCCGAATCCGCGCGTCTTCGACAGCCCGACCATCGCCGCCCTGGCCGGGGCGCTGGAGCGGGGAGGAACGACGGACGCTTTCTGGGAGCGCGTGGCGCGGACGGGAACGCCGCTGACCGAGCCGCATGGCCCCGGCACGCTGGTGATGACCTTCCTGGCGCGCGGCGCGCGGCAGAACGTCCGGCTGCTCGGCGGGCCGAGTTCCGACCATGAGCAGCTGGAGCGGCTCGGGACCAGCGACGTCTGGTTCAAGAGTTTCGTCGTCCCGGATTCGACCCGGCTGTCCTACCAGATCGCACCCGACGTCCCCGATTTCCCGGCAAGCTGCCGGGCCTGCCGCGAGGCGATCCTGGCGCAGACCCAGGCCGACCCGCTGAACCCGCGCTCCTGGCCGTCCGACGCGCCGGACCGCTTCAACCGCTGGTCCGTCGTCGATCTGCCGGCCGCCCCGCCGCAGCCGGGCGTTCCGGACGACGCGGCGCCAGCCGGCAGCCCGGACGACCGGCGTTTCGACAGCCGGCGTTTCGACAGCCGCCGGCTCGGCAACAGCCGGGAGGTGACGATCCACACCACCGCCGGCTTCGATCCCGCACGGCCCGACACCATCCTGCTGCTGCTGTTCGACGGTCCCGACTACCGCGACCGGGTGCGGGCTCCCGCCATCCTCGACCGCTTGACCGCCGACGGCCGGCTGCCGCCGGTGGTGACGGCCTTCATCGCCAACCCGAGCGCCGAGACGCGGGCGCGCGAGCTGCCGGGCAACCCGGACTTCGCCGCCATGCTGGCGGACGAACTGCTGCCCTGGCTGGCCGAACGGACCGGGCTTACGCCCCGGCCGGAGCGCACGGTGCTGGCGGGGTCGAGCTATGGCGGGCTGGCGGCCGCGACGGCGGCGCTGGCCCACCCGGAGCGTTTCGGCAACGCGCTGTCCATTTCCGGTTCCTTCTGGTGGCACCCCGAGGGCACCCGACGGGAGCGGCCGGAGCATGTCGCCGGGCTGGTCGCGACGGGAAAACGGGCGCCGGTCCGCTTCTTCCTCAGCGCCGGCCTGTTCGAATCCGGCAGCGCCGGGGATCTCGGCATCCTGGAAAGCTCGCGCCATCTGCGCGACGTGCTGGAAGCGAAGGGGTACGACGTCGCCTACCGCGAATACGCCGCCGGCCACGACTACTACGCGTGGCGCGGCGTGCTCGGCGACGGGCTGCTGGCGCTGTTCGGGCGGGACGGGGCGTTCCGGGAATCGGGGAAAGCCGGAGCCGGCCGATAGCCTCACGCCACCCCGCGCAGCTCCTCCGCCGCCGTCAGGTCGACGCTGACGAGCTGCGACACGCCGCGTTCCGCCATCGTCACGCCGAACAGCCGGTCGACCCGCGCCATGGTCAGGCGGTGGTGGGTGATGATCAGGAAGCGCGTGTCGCCCTGGCGGGCGATGTCCTCGACCAGATCGCAGAAGCGCCCGACATTCGCCTCGTCGAGCGGCGCGTCCACCTCGTCGAGCACGCAGATCGGCGCCGGGTTGGAGCGGAAGACCGCGAACAGCAGCGACAGCGCCGTCAAGGCCTGCTCGCCACCCGACAGCAGCGAGAGCACCTGAAGCTTCTTGCCCGGCGGGCTGGCGTAGATCTCCAGGCCGGCGCTCAGGGGATCCTCGGCGTTGACCAGCTCCAGATGCGCCTTGCCGCCGCCGAACAGGCGGGTGAACAGATCCTGGAAATTGCGGTTCACCGTGTCGAAGCTGGCGACCAGGCGTTCGCGCGCCTCGCGGTTCAGGCTGGCGATCCCCTGGCGCAGGCGGGCGATGGCGGCGGTCAGATCCTCGCGCTCGCCATGCAGGCCGCCGATCTGGGCCTCCAGCTCGGCCGCCTCGATCTCGGCGCGCAGGTTGACCGGCCCCATGGCCTCGCGCTCGCGCGTCAGCTTGTCGAGCCGGGCCTCGACGCCGGCCGCCTCGGGCAGCTCCTCGCCGGGGGCCAGCTCGGCGGCGGCGCGGGTGTCCTGCGGCGCGCAGTTCAGCCGTTCGGCGATGCGCTCGGTCAGGGTCTGCGCCTGCTGCATCGCCGTCGCCACCGCCGCCTCGGCGCGGGCGCGGGCCTCGCGGGAATCGGCGAGCCCGGCCTCGGCGTCGCGCAGGGCCTTCTCGCTCTCGGCCAGCCGCCCTTCGGCCTCGGCCAAGGCATCGACGGCGCGCTTGCGGGCGCGCTCGGCCTCGGCGGTGCGGTCGAGAAGCTCCTGCCGCTCGGCGGCGATCGCCGCCGGACGGCCGGCGAGCTGGGCGATCTCGGTCTCCGCCGCCGCCGCACGCTCGCGCAGTTCCGACACCCGCCCGCCGGCCCCGGCCGAGCGCGTGTCCCAGGAGGCGACCTCCGCCGCGATGGCCGCCAGACGCTGGCGGCGGGACTGCGCCTCGCGGGTCAGACGATCCAGCCCGTTCTGCTTCTCGGCGAGCGCGGCGCGGCGTTCGGCGAGCACGGTGCGCTGCTCGCTGACCCGCTCCCGCCCCTCGCGGGCGTCGGGCAGCGCGTCGAGCAGTTCCAGCGCCTCGTCGCGCCGGGCGGTGGCCTCCAGAAGGTCGGCGTCGAGCCGTTCGATCGCCTCGACCAGCGCCGACAGGCGCGAGGCGGCGGCGTCGGCCTCGCGCGCCAGCTTGGCGTGGCGGTCGCGGGCGGCGTTGACGGCGGCGAAACTCTCGCGCACCGCTTCGCGGGCGCGGCGGTCGGCCAGAACGGCGTCCTCGATGGCGCGCTTGGCGGCGTCCAGCGTTTCGCGCGCCGCCTCGACGCGCTCATCGGACAGGTCCAGCTCACCGCGCAGCTCGGCCAGCCGGTTGCGCTGCTTGAGGCGGACGGCGGCGGCGGTCGGCGCCCCGGCCTGGACGGTGAAGCCGTCCCAGCGCCACGCCCCGCCGTCGCGGCTGACCAGGATCTGCCCCGGCGCCAGCGCGGGCGCCAGCGCCGCGCCGGTCGCGGCGTCGCCGACCACGCCGATGTGGGCCAGCGCGCGGGCGGCGGCGGCCGGGCCGTCGACGCGGGCGGCCAGCGGCTCGACCCCGGCCGGCAGGGCGGCCATGCTGTCGTGCAGCGGGAAATGGCGCCAATGCACCGGGGCCGCCTCGTCGAGCGGCGCGGTCAGCGCGTCGCCCAGCGCGGCGGCCAGCGCTCCCTCATACCCAGGGTCCACCGTCACCGCGTCGACCAGAGGCGGAAACAGGCCGCTCGACCCGGCGGCCAGCAGCTCGGCCAGCGCGCGCTCCTCGGCGCGCAGCTTGGCGCGGGTGGATTCGGCAAGGGACAGCGTCTCGCGGGCGCGGGCCAAGGCCGGCTCGGCGTCGGCCTTGGCGCGTTCGGCGGTTTCCGCCGCCTCGCGGACCTCCTCGAGGCGCTGTTCGGCCAGTTCGACCGCCAGTTCGGCCTCGGTCACGTCGGGCCGGCCGGCGATCTCGGCCTCCAGGGCGGCGCGCTGGGCCTGCTGCTCGGCCAGCCGCCTGGCGACACCGGCGACGCGCGTTTCCAGCTCCCCGGCCTGCCGCTGGGTGGCGGCCCGGCGGGCCTCGTCGGCGGCGACCGCTTCGGTCAGCCGGGTCAATTCACGGTCGAGCCCGTCGACCGCCTCGCGCGCCTCGGCCAGCGCCTCGCGCGCGGCCTCCTCCAGCATCTCCTCGTCGGCCTGGGCCTCGGTCAGCCGGTCGCGCTCGGCCACCAGACGGGCCAGCGCCTCCCCGGCGTCGGCGGCGAGCGCCTCCTCCCGGCCGAGGTCGCCGGCGATCTGATTCAAGCGGGAATGCAGGGCGCGCTGCTGCTCGGCGACGCGGCGCTCCTCGGCGTCGAGCTGCTCGCGGGCGATGACCAGCCGTTGCAGGGCCGCCGCCGCCCGCGCCTCGTCCTGGCGCTTCTCGGGCAGGCCGGCGGCCGCCTCGGTCCGGCGGGTGGTGAGATGATTGACCGACAGCATCAGCTCGCGCACCGCGCCCTCGGCGGCGGCGAAGGCGGCGTGTGCGCGTTCGAGGTCGGCCTGCGAGGCGAGCCAGCGCAGGTGCCACAGCACCGCCTCGGCCTTGCGGATGTGTTCGGAGAGGTTGCGGTAGCGGGCCGCCTGCCGCGCCTGCTTCTTCAGGCTCTGGAGCTGCGTGTCCATCGCCCCGATGATGTCGTCGAGGCGGGTCAGGTTGCCTTCCGCCGCCTTCAGCCGCAGCTCGGCCTCGTGCCGGCGGGAATGCAGGCCGGTGATGCCGGCCGCCTCCTCCAGCAGGCTGCGGCGGTCCTGCGGCTTGGCGCCGATGATCTGGGCGACCTTGCCCTGGCTGACCAGTGCCGGGGAGTTGGCGCCGGACGCGTTGTCGGCGAAGAGAAGCTGGACGTCGCGCGCACGCACCAGCTTGCCGTTGATGCGGTAGTCGGAGCCGGAGCCGCGCTCGATCCGCCGCGTCACCTCCAGCTCGTCCAGCTCGTTGAAGCCGGCGGGCGCGGTGCGCGAGCGGTTGTCGACGACCAGCGCCACCTCGCCCAGGTTGCGCGCCGGGCGGTTGGACGTGCCACCGAAGATGACGTCGTCCATGTCGTCGCCGCGCATGCGCTTGGCAGAGGTCTCCCCCATCACCCAGCGCAGCGCCTCCACCAGGTTCGACTTGCCGCAGCCGTTGGGGCCGACGATGCCGGTCATCCCGGGTTCGATCACCAGATCGGTGGAATCGACGAACGACTTGAAGCCGGACAGGCGGAGACGCGTGAACTGCACCGGGAAACGACCTTTTTTACTTCAGCAGCTTGTCGATGGCCTTGGCGAAGACCTCGAAGGACTGCGCGCCCTCGACCCTCTCCTTGCCGTCGTTGAGGATGAAGGTCGGGGTCGCCTCCACCTTGTGCTGGTTCTGGCCGACCATGCGGCTGTTCAGGATGCCGTCGGCCAGCTGGGTGTTGGCGAAGCAGGCGTCGATGGTCTCCTGGCTCATCCCGGCCAGCTTGCCGTATTGGGCCAGCGCCTTGGCCGGATCGGCGGCGCGGGCCCACTGGGCCTGGCTCTTGAACAGAACGTCGGTCAGCGGGAAGTAGCGCTCGGTCGGGGCGCAATGGGCCAGCATGCTGGCGCTCAAGGCCGCCTTGTCGAAGGGGAAGTCGCGGAAGACCAGCTTCACCTTGCCGGTGTCGATGTAGGCCTCCTTGATCTTCGGCAGCACCTCGGTGTGGAAGACGGCGCAGTGCGGGCAGGTCATCGACGAATAGTCGAGGATCGTCACCGGGGCCTTCGGATCGCCCAGCACGCGCTCGGCCAGCAGCTGGTCCAGCGGCGGCAGCGGGGCGGCGGCCTGCGCCGAGGCCGGCGCGGCGGTCAGCCCGGCCCCGCCCAGCGTGGCGGTGATCCCAACGGCGAGAAGCCCGGCGAGTCCCAAAATCTTGCGGTTCACGATGCCTTCATCCTTACCAGATGTTGTCGATGTATAGACAATGACCGGCCGCCCCGGCAAGCGCCGGCGGCCCTCAGCGCCCCGGCCGCTTGGCCGGACGGGCCAGCAGCGACCGGCCGAACCGTTCCAGCGTGGCGCGCAGCTCCTCGTCCTCGACCGCCGCCAGCGTCGTGGTGACGGAGATCTCCTCGTCCATCGTCAGCGCGCGCTGGCGCAGCATCGGCGAGGGGGCGGCGGGCAGCGCGGCGTGGATCAGCTTGATCCTCGCCACCGCGCGGTAGCCGAAGAAGCTGTTGATGCGCTCGATGATCTGCGGCTCCAGGTGCTGAAGCTCCAGCGCGATGGCGCCCATCGCGCGGATGTGCAGGGTCGCCTCCTCGCGCTTGCCGCGCGGGAAGCTCAGCTTGTCGGGGGCCGTGCGCAGCGAGAGCTGCGGACCGACGATGGCCGGCCAGTCGGTGATCAGCGCGCCGAAGGCCAGCCCGCGCTTGCCCAGCACCTTGCCCGCCACCTCCGGCACCGTCTGTCCGATGCGCCGTGGTCCGCTCATTCGCTGCCGATGCTCCTCTGGCGTGCCCGCGCCGTTCCTGCCGGGTCATGTGGGGTGGCCGCACCGTAGCGCAAGCGGGGGCGCTTTCCCAGCGCCGGCCGACCGGGACCAAGCGCCGGAGCGGCGAACGCATTTGCCACGGATTTCACGGAACATGCCTCCAGACGGAGCGCCGGCGATCCGTCGGCCCGAAAAAAGACATCCGTGAAATCCGCAAAATCCGTGTTGAAGCAAGCCCACCGTCGCAACCTCTCCCCGTAGAGCGAACGCCTTCGCCCTTCTCCCGACGCCGCGAGGGCTCTATCTATTCCCCCCATGATCCGTGATTCCGCCGAGGCCGCCGCGCGGCTCCTGTCCTGGTACGACCGTCACCGCCGCGACCTGCCCTGGCGCGCCAAGCCCGGCGAGACCGCCGATCCCTACCGGGTCTGGCTGTCGGAGATCATGCTCCAGCAGACCACGGTGCCGGCCGCCGCCCCCTATTTCCGCAATTTCACCGAACGCTGGCCGACGGTGCGCGACCTCGCCGACGCCCCGCTCGACGATCTGCTGGTCGCCTGGGCCGGGCTCGGCTACTACGCGCGGGCGCGCAACCTGCACAAATGCGCGCAAGCCGTGGTCGAACGCCACGGCGGCGTCTTTCCGGAGAGCGAGGCGGTTCTCCTGGAGCTTCCCGGCATCGGCGCCTACACCGCCGCGGCGGTCAGTTCCATCGCCTTCGGCCGCAAGGCGACGGTGGTGGACGGCAACGTCGAGCGCGTCGTCGCCCGCATCTTCGCGGTCGAGACGCCGATGCCCAACGCCAAGCCAACGCTGCGCCGGCTGACCGCCACCCTGACGCCCGACGAGCGGCCCGGCGACTTCGCCCAGGCGATGATGGATCTCGGCGCCACCGTCTGCACCCCGCGCAAGCCCAAATGCATGCTCTGCCCCTGGGCCGGGCTGTGCGACGCGCGGGCCGCCGGCATCGCCGAGACTCTGCCGCGCAAGGCGGCCAAGGCCGACAAGCCGACCCGGCGCGGCGTCGCCTACTGGCTGCTGAACCCCGACGGCGCCGTGCTGCTGCGCCGCCGGGCCGAGGACGGGCTGCTCGGCGGCATGACCGAGGTGCCCTCGACGGGCTGGGGGCCGGAGGCGCCGGACGAGGCGGCGGTGTCGGCGGAACAGCCGCTGCCCGCCCCCTGGCGCCGGCTGCCGGGGGTGGTCCGCCACACTTTCAGCCATTTTCACCTGGAACTTGGGGTGGTCGCCGCCCAGGCCGGCGAAGGCTGGAGGGCGGCCGGCGGGCTGTGGGTGCCCATCGACCGGCTGGGCGATCAGGCCCTGCCGTCGGTGATGGTCAAGGTGGTCCGCCACGCGCTGTCCAACGCCTAGAGTCCGTCTCCGTCTCCGGGGTGTCCATGCCGCGCGTCCTGCTTGCCGTCCTCGCCGCCCTCGCCCTCATGGCCGGCCCCGCCGCCGCCGAACCGAAACCGGACCCGAAGCCGGCATCCGGGGCCGGCGTCGCGCTGGTGCTGGCGCTCGACGGCTCGGCCTCGATCACCCAGGGCGACCTGGAATTCCAGCTCCAGGGCCACGCCGCCGCCTTCCGCGACCCGTCGGTGGCCGACGCGCTGTCGGCCGGCGGGGCGCTGGTGACGCTGACCGCCTATTCCGGCCCGCACAGCCTGAAGGTGCTGATCCCCTGGACGCTGCTGAAGACCCCCGAGGACGCCCGGCGCTTCGCCGACCGCATCGACGCCACCCCGCGCGGCTTCCAGGGCGACTCGACCGCCATCGGCAGCGCCATCGAGGAGGCGGCCAAGCTGTTCGCCCAAGGCGGCGATGGCGGCGGCAACGCACCCCGCCGCGTCATCGACCTCGTGTCCAACGGCTTCTCCAACAGCGGCCTCGACCCGGCGACGGCGCGCGACCGCGTGACGAGGCGCGGCGTCATCGTCAACGGGCTGGCGATCCTCGACGAATTCCCCTGGCTGGAGGAGTATTTCGAGGAGCACGTCATCGGCGGCCCCGGCAGCTTCGCGAAATCGGCGATGGACCGCGCCAGCTTCATCGAGGCGTTGCGGCAGAAGCTGATCCTTGAAATGGTGTCGCTGCCCGACCACCTGCCCCGGCAGGGCACGGGCACCCCATAAGAAGAACCGGGCCGAGAGGAGCAAGCAAGCGTGGAACGGGCGGATTTCCTGGTGATCGGAGCCGGCATGGCCGGCGCGTCGGCGGCCTATGAACTGGCCGCCCATGGCCGGGTGACGGTGCTGGAGCGCGAGTCGCAGCCGGGCTATCATTCGACCGGCCGCTCGGCGGCGCTCTACACCCAGACCTACGGGCATCGCACCGTCCGCGCCATGACGGTGGCGAGCTGGGACTTCTACACGGCGCCCCCCGCCGGCTTCGCCGACCATCCGCTGCTGACGCCGCGCGGCGTGCTGCTGATCGGCCGCGCCGACCAGACCGACCTGCTGGAGAAGGAGTTCGCCGACGGCCGCAGCCTGACTCCCTCGGTCGAGCGCTTCGACCGCGAACGCACGCTGGCGATGGCCCCCTTCCTGCGCCCCGACTATGCCGTCGGCGCGGTGTGGGAGCCCGACGCGCGCGACATCGACGTCCACGCCCTTCATCAAGGCTATCTGCGCGGGCTGAAGGCGCGCGGCGGCCGAATCGTCACCGACGCCGGAGTGTCGGGGCTGGCCCGGCGCGACGGGCTGTGGGTGGTCGACACGCCGGCTGGCGGCTTTGCGGCGCCGGTGCTGGTCAACGCGGCCGGCGCCTGGGCCGACGCGCTGGCGGAACTGGCCGGGGTGCGGCCGATCGGGCTGGTGCCGAAACGGCGGACCGCCATCACCTTCGATCCGGTCTTCGCCGATCCCGCCGACAAGACCGGGCTGGACAGCTGGCCGATGGTCTGCGACGTCGGCGAGCGCTTCTACGTGAAGCCCGACGCCGGGCGCCTGCTCGCCTCCCCCGCCGACGAGACCCCGGTGGCGCCATGCGACGTCCAGCCGGAGGAGATCGACATCGCCGAAACCGTCGACCGGCTGGAACAAGCGTCGCGTTTCCGCGTTCACCGACTCGCGCACAGCTGGGCGGGCCTGCGCAGCTTCGTCGCCGACCGGGTGCCGGTGGTGGGCTTCGACGGTCAGGCCGAAGGCTTCTTCTGGCTGGCCGGCCAGGGCGGCTACGGCATCCAGACCGCACCCGCCATGGGCCGCACGGCGGCGGCGCTCGCCACCGGCGGCGGTTTGCCGCCCGACGTCCGGGCGCTGGGCGTGACCGAGCGGGATTTGTCGCCGTCCCGCCTGCGCTAGCCTGCGCCATGTGGCGACGCGGGTGCCGAAAGGACGGGTGCCGAAAGGGAGGGTCGTCATGTCGATGCGTCATCTGCTGCGCTGGGGCTTCGTCGTCGGCACCCTGGCGGCCTGCGCCAACCCGGCCGCCGACCAGGCGCTGATGGCGCAGACCGCGCTGGTCGGCATGCCGAAGGCCACGCTGCTCTCCTGCGCCGGCGTTCCCGACCGGCAGGCGACGGTCGACAACCGCGAGTTCTTCACCTACCGCAGCGTCCGCATCGCTTCCTACCCCAGTCCGGGCGTCGGGTTGTACGGGACCGGCTGGGGACCGCATTACGGTTATGGCTGGGGCTGGCCGGCCTATGGATCGGAAGTCTACAGCTTCGACTGCGACGCAACCTTCAGTTTGCGCAACGGTGTGGTGGAGCGCGTGACTTACGGCGGATCGTCGGGTGGCGCCACACGACTTGGCCAATGCTACGCCATCATCCAGAACTGTCTGGCGCAGGCGCCATCCGTTTCGGCGCCCTCAAACCCTTGATTTGATTGTCTATGCGACAACTCGTCACTGTTGCAGAGCTGCTGCAACGGGGCGGGATCGGTTGTGCTCTGCCCCGACACCCATAGTAGCCCCACGGCGAGTCTGGTAATACCTCCATCGGCTGATGCCACAAATCAGAAACAACGCATTTCGCCTGGAGCACTCCCCATGAGCATCCTGTCGCGCGCCGCCGCCGCCCTGCTGGCGACTTCGGCTCTGGTCGCCATCTCTTCCCCGTCGCTCGCTCAGGATTTCAAGGGCAAGTCGGCCGGCGACATCGTCGTCCGTGCGCGCGGCCTCGCCGTGATCCCGCAGGAGAAGGGCAGGCTGAACGCCCCGGCGCTCAACGCCGACATCGGCGACGCCAAGATCGGCAACGACTACATCCCGGAAGTCGACTTCACCTACTTCTTCACCGAGAACATCGCGGCCGAGCTGATCGCCGGCACCAGCCGTCATCGCGTCAAGGGCAACATCCTGCCCGCGCTCGGCGGCAGCGTCGAAGCCGGCAAGGTGTCCCTGCTGCCGCCGACCCTGACGGTGCAGTACCACTTCCTGCCGAAGGAGCGCATCAGCCCCTACGTCGGCGCCGGCCTGAACTACACCCTGTTCTACAACAAGAAGGCCGCCAACAGCGTCAACTCGGCCGGCCTCGCCGTGATCGACACCGACTATGAGAACCGCTTCGGCTGGGCCCTCCAGGCCGGTGTCGACGTTGCCATCGCCGGCAACTGGTCGCTGAACTTCGACGTCAAGAAGATCTTCCTGAAGACCGATTGGAAGGCCAAGACCAACCTCGGCGTCGACGTGAACTCCAAGGTCACGATCGATCCGTGGCTGATCGGCATCGGCGTCGGCTACCGCTTCTAAGCGATCCGCCCCGCCGGGTTGAGAAAGACGGGCCGGCTACCCCTTTCGGGGTGGCCGGCCCTTCCTTTTGTGCGGCTTCCCTTGCAACACGGCTTCGACGGACCATGGTCTCTCAATGGGAAACCGGAGGGAGGCCCCACCCTATGCACGTCGCCGCCGTCTTGAAGCGCAAGGGCCATCGCATCGTGTCCGCCACACCGGCCGACACCGTCGGCGCCATCGCGCAGCTGCTGACCGAGCATCGGATCGGCGCCGTCCTGGTCGTCGAGCCGGATGGCCACCCGGCCGGCATCCTGTCGGAGCGCGACATCGTGCGCGCCATCGCCCGCGACGGCGCCGCCGCCCTGTCGCGCCCGGCCGCCGATCTGATGACGCGGGAACTGATCACCGGCCAGCCGACCGACACCGTGGCCGACCTGATGGCGGTGATGACCGACCGCCGCGTCCGCCACATCCCGATCCTGGAGGATGGCCGGATCGTCGGCGTCATCAGCATCGGCGACGTGGTGAAGGCCCGCATCGACGACGCCGAGCTCGAGGTCGAGTCGCTGCGCGGCTTCGTCGCGGGAATCGGCTGAACGGCGGCCCCGCGCGCATGAAAACGGCACCGCCCGTCCCCTGAAGCGGGACAGGCGGCGCCGTTTCCTATTCAAAGGCAGGGTGTCGTCAGAGGATCGGGCCGTTCCATGGTCCCTTGGACGGACTCCGATGGAAAGGCCGCCGCTCCGTCAGGCCGAGTGCGACTGCGGGAAGGCCATCGCCGCCTGGGTGCGGTTGCGCACGCCCAGCGACTTGAAGATCGCGGTCATGTGGATCTTCACGGTGCCTTCCGACAGCCCCAGTTCATGGGCGATCTGCTTGTTCGACTTGCCCTCGCGCAGCCGGTCGAGAACCTCGCGCTGGCGCTGGGTGAGGAGCTGCTCCAGCTGCGGGTCGGCCGGCGGCACGACCACGCGGGCTTCCGGTTCCGCGCCCTCGCGCAGCACCGTCGCCGGCACATAGACGCCGCCCGAGAAGATCAGGTCGAGCGCGCTCAGCATGATCTTCACGCTGGAGGATTTCGGGATGTAGCCGGCGGCGCCGTTCTCCAGCGCCTCGCGCACGTCGCTGTGCGCCTCCGACGCCGACACCACGACCACCTTGGCGCCCGGCTGCTTCTCCCGCAGCGCCTCGATGCCGCTGAAGCCGGGCCAGCCCGGCATGCGCAGGTCGGTCAGGACAAGGTCATAGGCCTCGCCCGCTCCCGCCAGCGCCAGAAGCTCGTCGAAGTTGCTCGCTTCCCCGAAGGTCGCGCCCTCCTTCAGCTGCTCCAGCAGCCGGCGCAGACCTTCCCGGAACAGCACATGATCGTCACCGATCAGGATCTTCATCGATCAAACTCCCGCACACACACTTGCAACTCTTTGAAGGCAGGCTCTTCACGTCAGGCAACGGCCACAAAAAGAGCGAAGAACTGCTCGACCCGCCTATTCATAAAATCCAAAGGATATAGCAGGCCCAGGCCGAACGTAATGCCTAATCAGATGTAACACGCCCCGTCAGTTATCCACAACCAGAAATTAACTTTTGTCACATGCCTAACCCATTGGCAAAAAGGCAACCCGCCGAAGCCTGTCCCATGGCACAAAAGTGTCACCACCATTCTAGAACTTATGCCAAAAGGGGCAACCGCTTATTTTCCATACCATTCGGAAGCCAAACAAAAAGCCGCCTCCGGCGCGCTGGCGCCGGAGGCGGTGGAAGGAAACGCATCCCTGGAAACCGTAAGGAGACCGGCGGTCAGAAGGCCGCTTCGTCCATCTCCATCAGCGGGGCGGCGCCCGCCGTGATGGTGATGAACAGCGCGTTCACCTGCGGCAGCAGCTTGGTCATGTAGAAGCGCGCGGTCTTGATCTTGGCCTCCAGGAAAGCGGCGTTGCCCTCGCCGGCGGCCAGCTTCGCCTTGGCCTTCCGCACCATGGTCAGCCACATCCAGCCGAGCGCCACCAGACCGAACAGGCGCAGGTAGTCGGTCGCCGCCGCCCCCGCTTCTTCCGGATCCTTCAGCCCCTTCTGGGCGATCAGCGCGGTGGCCTGCTGGAGCTTGGCGAAGCCCTTGGCCAGCGGCAGCACGAACTCGCCCAGCTCGTCGTCCTCCATGGCCGCCTCGATGTCGCGGCCGACCGGGTGGAAGAAGTGGCGCAGCAGCCGGCCCATGTCCTGCGGCAGCTTGCGCCCGACGAGGTCGAGCGCCTGGATGCCGTTGGTGCCCTCGTAGATCTGGCAGATGCGGGCGTCGCGGACATACTGCTCGACTCCGGTCTCCCAGATGAAGCCGTGGCCGCCATGCACCTGCACCGCGATGTTGCCGGCCTCGAAGCCGATGTCGGTGAACAGCGCCTTGGCGATCGGCGTCATCAGCTGCACGAACTCGTCGGCGTCGCGGCGGGTGCGGGCGTCGGCGTGCTTCTCGGCGACGTCGAGCTTGTAGGCCACCAGGGCGCCGAGAGCGCGCGCACCCTCGGTGTAGGCGCGGGCGGTCAGCAGGTTCCTGCGCACGTCCGGGTGGACGATGATCGGGTCGGCCGGCTTATCCGGCGCCTTCACCCCCGACAGCGAACGGCCCTGGAGCCGCTCGCGGGCGTAGTTGACGGCGTTCTGGTAGCTGACCTCGGCCAGCCCCAGCCCCTGGATGCCCACGGCCAGACGGGCCGCGTTCATCATCACGAACATGGCGCGCATGCCCTTGTGCGGCTCGCCGACCAGCCAGCCGGTGGCGTCCTCGAAGTTCATGACGCAGGTCGAGGAGGCCTTGATGCCCATCTTGTGCTCGATGGAGCCGCAGGCGACGCCGTTGCGCTCGCCCGGCGTGCCGTCGTCCTTGGGCATGAACTTCGGCACCAGGAACAGGCTGATGCCGCGCGTCCCGGCCGGGGCGTCGGGCAGGCGGGCCAGCACCAGATGCAGGATGTTCTCGGTCAGGTCATGCTCGCCGGCCGAGATGAAGATCTTGGTGCCGGTGATCTTGTAGGAGCCGTCCTCCGCCGGCACCGCCCTGGTGCGGATGATGCCGAGGTCGGTGCCGCAATGCGGCTCGGTCAGGCACATGGTGCCCGACCAGGTGCCGTCGACCAGACGCGGCAGGAAGCGCGCCTTCAGCTCGTCCGAGCCGTACATCGCCAGCGCGTTGTAGGCGCCGAGCGACAGGCCGGGGTACATGCCGAAGCTGAGGTTGGCGGAGCAGATGAACTCCTCCAGCATGGTGTTGACCAGCTTCGGCAGCCCCTGCCCGCCATAGGCCGGGTCGCAGGCCAGCCCTTGCCAGCCGGCCTCGATGTAGGTGGTGTAGGCCTCCTTGAAGCCCTTCGGCGTGCGAACGACGCCGTTCTCGAAATGGCAGCCCTCGCCGTCGCCCGACTGGTTCAGGGGGAACAGCACCTCCTCGCAGAGCTTGGCACCCTCTTCCAGCACCTGGCCCACCAGCTCGGGGGTGGCGTCGGCGTAGCCCGGCAGCGCCGCCAGATTGTCCAGCCCGACGATTTCATCGAGGACGAAGCGCACGTCCTCAAGCGGAGCCTTGTAGATCGGCATCTCTCAATCCCCCCTCAATTCCGCAGCGGCTTGCCGGTGGTCAGCATGTGCTCGACCCGGTCGATGGTGCCGTTGGTCCGCACCAGATCCATGAACGCCTTGCGCTCCAGCTCCAGCAGCTCGTCCTCGCCGAGCGGCTTGGAGGCGTCGGCGTCGGGACCGCCGCTCAGGATTTCGGCCAGCGCGGCGCAGACCACCTTGTCGTGCGTCGTCACCTTGCCCTGGAGGGCGAAGCCCTCGACCGCCAGTTCCAAAGCGGCGCGCGCGGTCGGACCGGGCAACACGAAGCTGTCCTTCTCCGGCGGCGTGTAGGTCTCCGCCAGTTGCAGCGCCTTGGCCTTGGCGTCGGCCAGCAGGCGGTCGCGATTCATGGTGATGCCGTCGGTGGCGCGGAAATACAGCAGCTCCTTGGCCTCGGCCGCCGACTTGGCGACGGTGGCGGTGCTGATGATCTCGAACGCCTTGGCGACGGGGGGCATCGGCCCGCGCGGCGCCTTGGGGTTCTTCGCGTGGCGGGCCAGCATCTCGGTGCAGCCGCCCCAGGCCGGGATTAGCCCGACGCCGACCTCGACGAGGCCGACATAGGTCTCGGCGTGGGCCTGGACATGGTCGGAATGCAGCAGGATCTCGCAGCCGCCGCCGAGCGCCATGCCGCTGGGCGCCGCCACCACCGGGAAGGGGGCGTAGCGCAGCGCGCGGTAGGTGCGCTGGCCGGCCTCCACCATCTCCTCGATCTGCGGCCACAGGCCGATGTTCAGCGCGAACAGGGCGAGGCCCAGATTGGCGCCGACCGAGAAGTTGTCGGACTCGTTGTGGATGACCAGCGCCTTCCAGGCCCCGCTCTTGCCGTCGCCGATCAGCTTCATGGCCTTGCCGTAGGCGGCCATGATGTCGCCGTCCAGCGCGTTCATCTTGCTGGTGAACTCGAAGCACAGCACGCCGTCGCCGATGTCCCACAGGCTGGCGGAGGCGTTCTTCCACACCGGCTTGCCGGCGGCGCGCTTGACGTCGGCCAGCAGCAGCACGCCGTCCGGGCGCACCACGGTGTCGTAGACGCCCGCCGTCGTCAGGTGCTGGAGCTTGCCGCCCTCGACCCGGTAGAAGGGCCGGCCGGCGGCGGTCTCGACCAGCGCCGGAACCGGGATGCCCTCGGCCTTGCACAGCTCGGCGAACCAGCCGGTGCCGAGGCGGTCGATCAACTCGAACGGCCCCTGCTTCCAGGCGTAGCCGAGCCGCATGCCCTCGTCGACCGCGACGATGCTGTCGGCGATCTCCGGCACGAGGCTGGCGGCGTAGGCCAGCGTCTGCGCCAGCACGCGGCGGGCGAACTGGCCACCCTTGTCGGGGTGCTCGCACAGCTTGCGCAGGTCGCGTCCGGCGGACGACACGCTCTCCAGCCGGGCCTTCTCCGACGGGGCGTAGTCGCCAGTGCGCAAGTTCACCGATTCCTTGACCTTGCCGCCGCCGGCCTTGTTGATGCGGTAGAAGCCGCCCTTGCCCTTGCGGCCGGTGTAGCCCTCGGCGATCATCCTGGTGATGACGGCGTGCTCGCGCATCACGCCACGGTAGGCGTCGTTGGCCGGCAGGGTCGCCAGCATGCTCTTGGCGATGTGCGGCATCAGGTCGAGCCCGACCAGATCCATCAGGCCGAAGATGCCGGTCTTGGGAATGCCCATCGGACGGCCGCCGACGGCGTCCGCCTCCTCCACCGTCAGGCCGAGATCGATGGCGGCGTTGACCGCCGCCTGGATCCACAGCACGCCGATGCGGTTGGCGATGAAGCCCGGCGTGTCCTTGCAGTGGACGACGCCCTTGCCGAGCCGGCGGTCGCCGACGTCGGCGATCGCCGCCAGCGCGTCGGCGCGGGTCTGCGGCCCGCCGACGATCTCCAGCAGCCGCATGTAGCGCGGCGGGTTGAAGAAGTGGGTGATCAGGAAGTCCTGCTTGAAGCGGTCGCTCTGCCCCTCGGTCAGCACGCCGAGCGGGATGGTCGAGGTGTTGGAGGACACCACCGAGCCTTCCTTGCGGACGGGATCGATGCGCCTGTAGAGGTCGGCCTTGATCGCCGGATTCTCGATGATCGCCTCGACGATCCAATCCACATCGGCCAGCAGGTTGAGGTCGTCCTCGAGGTTGCCGGTGGTGATGAGCTTGGCGTTCCTCGGATGCATGAAGGGGGCCGGGTCGGTCTTCAGCATCTTCGCCACCGCGCCCTTGGCGATGGCGCTGCGGTCGCCCTCCTTGGCCGGGATGTCGAGCAGGACGACGGGGATGCCGGCGTTGGCGAAATGGGCGGCGATGCCGGCACCCATCACACCGGCGCCGATGACGGCGGCGCGTTCGATCTTCATGGTCGTTGTCTCCTCCCTATGCCGCCGTCAGACCGCTTCCAGGATGGTGGCGATGCCCTGGCCGCCGCCGATGCACTGGGTGGCCAGCGCGAACTGCTTGCCCTCGCGCTTCAGCAGCGCCGCCGCCTTGCCGGTGATGCGGGCGCCGGTGGCCCCCAGCGGGTGGCCGAGCGCCAGCGCGCCGCCGTCGAGGTTGATCGTCGCCGGGTCGATGTCGAGGTCGCGCATGCAGGCGATCGCCTGGGACGAGAAGGCCTCGTTGATCTCGATGAGGTCGATGTCGTTGATCGACAGGCCGGCGCGGGCCAGCGCCTTGCGGGTCGCCGGGACCGGGCCGAGCCCCATCAGCTCCGGCTCGCAGCCGGCCACCGCGATGGAGCGGATCTTCGCCAGGATCGGCAGGCCGTTGGCGCGGGCGTATTCCTCCGTCGTCACCAGCACGGCCGAGGCGCCGTCGGTCAGCGGCGAGGAGGTGCCGGCGGTGACCGAGCCGTCGGCGGTGAAGGCCGGCTTCAGGCCGCTCAAGCCTTCGACGGTGGTGCCGGGGCGGATGCAGCCGTCGCGTTCGACCAGACCGGCCGGGGTCTGGATGCCGACGATCTCATCGGACAGACGGCCGGTGGATTGCGCCTCGGCGGCCTTGGCGTGGGAGGTGACGGCCAGCGCCTCCTGGTCGGCACGGGCAATGCCGTACTTGCGGGCGACGTTCTCGGCGGTGACGCCCATCGAGCAGTAGGCTTCCGGATAGGCGTCCTTCAGGGCCGGGTTCGGCATCGGGTTGAAGCCCATGATCGGCACGCGGGTCATCGATTCGACGCCGCCGCAGACGAAGACCTCGCCGGCGCCCATCTGGATGGCGCCCGCCGCCTGGTGGATCGCCTGCATCGACGAGCCGCAATAGCGGTTCACCGTGGTGGCGGCGGCGGTCAGCGGCAGCTTGGCCAGGAAGGAGACGGTGCGGGCGACGTTCAGCCCCTGCTCGCCCTCGGGGAAGGAGCAGCCGACGACGACGTCCTCGACATCCTTCGGGTTCAGGCCGGTGCGCTCGACCAGCGCCGCGATGACGCGGGCCAGCAGGTCGTCGGGGCGGACCTTGGTCAGCTCGCCCTTGTGGGCGAAGGCGAAGGGCGAACGGGCGTAGCCTGCGATGACGACCGACTTCATGAGTGCTTCTCCTCCATGGGATGCGTCTCCGTGGTGCCTTGGCGGCTCAGATGCTCGGAGATCTGGGTGTCGAGGGTGCGCAACTCCAGCAGAGTCTGCTGGACGTCCTGGAGCTGCCGCTCCAGCGCCTGGATGCGGCCCTGGGCAAGCGCCTGCGCGTAGCGCATCTGCTCGACCTGGGCGTCGTCGGCGTCGTAGAGGGTCAGGAAATCCTTGATCTCGGCGAGGCTGAAGCCGAGCCGCTTGCCGCGGCAGATCAGCGCCAGCCGGGCACGGTCGCGATGGGCGTAGACACGGGCCTGGCCGTCGCGCGCCGGCGCCAGCAGCCCCTCCTCCTCGTAATGGCGGATGGTGCGGTGGGTCAGCCCGAACTCCTCGGCCAGCTCGCCGATCGAGCGGCAGCGGTCGTCCGCCCCCCGTCCCGTCGCTCCGCCGCCGATCTCCATCCGCATCGCGCCCCGCCCCTCGCCTCACGTTTACGTAAAGGTAAAGTGACTCCCGTATGCTGTCAACGCTCTTGTTGAGTCCACCAACCAGTTCCCACCCCTGCCTTCCGCCCGGCGGCCGAACCGTTCCCCCGGCCGAGCGGGTGCGGCGCGCCCGCGCAGTGACAGGATGCCGCGCCCGCGCGCGCGACGTGCCTATGGCAGGCTCGTCCGCGTGGGCGGCACAACCGGGTCAACGTTCAAATAGGGATCGGGACCGCCCGCTCACAGCGGAGTTGGGACAGGGGAACGGAGACAACCCATGTCATCGCGCGCCATCGTGTCTTTGGGCGTCTGGATTCTCGCCATGGTGCTGGTCGGCACGCTGACGGTGGGAGTGGCGCTGGCCTTCTACGTCGCGCTGACCGCGCTCTGCGCGCTGGTGGCGGTGGCGCTGAGCGTCCTGTCGCACCGGCGCGCCGTCCGGCGCGAGCTGGGCGATCCGGACGACGAGGAGGGGACCGGGACGGCCACCCGCCGCCCGTCCCCGCCTTCATCCCCGCTGGGCTTTACTCGCCCAGCACCCGCAGCCGCGACGGCGCCGTTCGGGCCGACAGGTGGGGGCGCTGGAGATCCTCGACGGTAGCGCCCGGCAGGGCGAAGTCGCCCGGCGTCACCGCCCGCACCAGATAGACCAGCCGGAAGCGCGGCGTCTGCTTGGGCAGGTCGACGGCGGCGAGGAAGCGGTCGTCGCGGAACTCGACATGCGACGCCGCCGACAATTCGCCCAGCCAGGACAGGTTGCCGAGCTGGCCGCTGTTGGCGAGCCGGACATTCTCGATCTCGAATCCGGCCGGCAGCGGGTCGTTGACCAGCACCGCATGGTCGAGCGGATCCTTGGCCTCGCCCTCCAGGATCACCACCAGCAGGTCGTTCTGGCGCACCCCGGCGAGATCGACCGGCCGGCCGGCCATGTCGAAGACGCGGCGGGCGATGGTCATCCCCTGCTCGTCGGCCCCCGCCGGCTGCTCGGGCACGCCGACCACCGAGACGGTCTGCCGCACCTCGCCCCCGGCGTTCCGCACCGCCGGCACGGCCGCCGGATCGATGCGCTGGAACAGCGGCTTGGCGTTCTCCACCGTCTGGTCGCCAACCACCAGCTTCATCGGCTGGGCGCGGTCGATCAGCGCCTTGGCGGCCTGCAACAGCCACGCCTGCTCCTGCGGGTTGGTGGTGCGGACGGCGGCGAAGGTCTTGGCGACCCGGTCGGCGGCCTGGAACAGCCGGTCGCGCTCCACCGCCCGGCTCTCCGCCATCAGGGCGACGACCCCGGCCTCGTCGCGCAGGGACGAGCCGTGGTCGCGCAAGCTGGCGGAGACCATGCGGGCGCCGCTCAGCTTGGCGAATGCCTCGGTGGCGCGGGGAGCGTCGCCGAGCAGCGCCGTCGCGGCGGCGATCTGGGCGCGGCCGAAATCGGTCTGCAAGCGGTCCCAGTAGGTCTCCTGGAAATAGCGCACCGCCCCGGCGTCGGTCATCTTCGCCCGCGCCAGAACATAGAGCGCGTAGGCGCGGCCCGGCAGGTCGGCGGTCTCGACCCAGGCGTTGTCGATGGCCTGCTTCAGCCAGTCGAGCCCCTTGCGGTAGGGCTGGTCGGGCACGCGGTAGCCGGCGGCCTTGGCGCGGCCCAGCACGTCGACCGCGTAGGCGGTCAACCAGGGATCGAGGTCGCCGCGCGGCGACCATGCGGCGAAGGCGCCGTCCAGACGCTGGAAGGTCAGCAGCCGGTCGATGCCGCGCTGGACGCGGGCCTTGATGCGGTCCTCGGGGGCGATGCCCAGCGTCGCGGCGACGTCGCTCATCGACAGCAGCGGCAGAATGCGGCTGGCGGTCTGCTCCGCACCACCCACCCCGGCGCGGTCGAGCGCGAGGAGCAGGCCCGGAACGTCGAGGTCGGGCAGCGGCGCCACCAGCGCGCCCACCGCCACCGTCTCCGGCCGCAGCCCGGCGGTGGCGTCGGCGGGAAGCGTCAGGCTCTTGTCGGTGGCCAAGGCGGCGAAGCTGTGGCGCGACACCGACGCCGCGGCCGGGCGCACCGTCACGTCCCAGCGGCGGGTGACGCGCAAGCCCCCCGGACCGGTGACGTCGAGCGTGACGTGCCCGGCGCCGACGGACGAGGCGGTCAGCACCCGCCCGGCGGCGGCCCGCTTGCCGCGCGCGAGGTTCGGCACCTCCAGCGTGCCGTTGTCGAGCGCCACCGCCCCCCCGGCGGTCAGTTCCGCCCGGTAGTCGCCGGCCGGACCGTTGAGGTTGTCCAGCGTCACCAGCACCTGCGCCGAGTCGCCGGGCGCCAGGAAGCGCGGCAGCACGGCGTCGGCCAGCAGCGGGTCGCGGACCAGCACGTTGGCGTCGGCGCGGCCGAGCTTGCCGCCGCTCCACGCCACCGCCATCAGCCGCAGGCGGCCCTGGAAGTCGGGCAGCTCGAAGGGAACCGACAGCTTGCCGTCGGCGCCGACCGGCAGGATGCCGGAGAACAGCGAAACCACCCGCTCCGACTTGGGCGGCACCAGCCCGGCGATCTGGCGCAGGCGGGGAGCCGCCGGGCCGCGCGGGCGGGCGGAGTCCAGCCCGGCCGGGTCGATCAGGCGGCCGTAGGAATCGCGCAGTTCGGCGGCGAGCCGGCGCTTGCCGAGGTAATGCGCCGCCGGATCGGGGGAGGGCTGGTCGGTCAGCTGCAACACCGACTCGTCGACCGCCGCCAGCGTCACGAAGGCCGGCTGGCCCGCCGCGACGCCCTCGACCGTCACCTCGGCCGTCAGGTTGCGGCGCGGTTCGCTCTCGGCCGGGGCGGCCAGACGGACGCCCAGCGTGCGCGGGGCCGGGTCCATCGCCAGCCAGGACAGGCCGACGGCGCGGCGCGGCGGCCCCTTGGCCGAGGCCGGATCCTGCGGATCGGGGGTCGAGAAGGCGGTCGCCAGCACATAGGCGCCGCCGGTCCAGCCGGAATCGACCGGAATTTCGAAGAAGGCGCCCTCCGGCCCGATCTCGCGGGTGACCGCGTGCTTCACCGCGCGGTCGGCGACGGCGACCAGCACCTGGCTGCGGTAGGGCGGCTTGACATGGACCCAGGCGGTCTCGCCGCCGGTGTGGGCCGGCATCATCACGGTGACGTCGACCTGATCGGGGCGGTCGCCCGCCGTCGGCGTCATCCACCAGCCGGCGGCGAAGCGCAGGCTGCTCGCCACGCCGGTCTTGGAATCGAACACCTCCAGCCGGTAGCGGCCGGCGGCGACCGGCGCCTCGACCGAACCGGGGGCGGCGGCCTGGAGCGCCAGCGTGCCGCCGGTCACCCGCTGGTCGCGCACCGTGACCTTGTAGTCCCAGCGGCCGTTCGCCTCGAACCAGGCGTAATCGTACTCCTCCTCGAACAGGTCGTAGGAGAGGTCGGCGCGGTCGACCGGCTTGCCGTCGGGGCCGACGGCGATCACGTCGAACCCGGCGGTCGCCCCCTCCGGCACGCCGTCGCCCTCGAAGCGCGGCTTGATGCCGATGGCGAAGGGCTGGTGGCGCACCGGCAGCACGAGGTCGCGGCCGACCGGACGCCCGCCGATGTCGAACAGGGTGGCGCGCACCACCGCCTCCAGCGGACGGGTGCTGTCCGGCGGCTTGGGCAGGTTGATCGCCAGCGTCGCCGACCCGGCGGCGTCGGTGATGAAGCCCGGCAGCTCGCTGCGCACCGGCTTCACCTCCTCCTGGGCGAGGCCGAAGCGGTAGCCCGGCAGCTCCGGATAGGGATTGCCGGCGGCGCGCAGCGTGACCGCCAGCTCGCCCGGCAGCCCGGCGGCGGGGGCGCCGTAGAGGTAATGCCCGTCCAGCGACAGGGTGGCGGCGCCCTCGGTCGTCATTTCCCGCGTCGGCGAGGCAAGCGTGACGTCGATGCGCGGCGGGACGAAATCCTCAAGCAGGAACTCGGCGCGGCCGAGCACCGGCCCCAGACCGGAGGAACCGGACGCCCCGCTCTCCCCCTCGGCGTGGGCGGTGACGCTCCAGGTGCCGGGATAGGCGTTCATCGGCAGGTCGATGCGGGTGGCGTAGCCGCCGGCCCCGGCGTCGGTCAGGCTGCGGCGCTCGGCCTCGAAGCCGTCGGGGCGCAGGATGCGCAGGGTCAGCGGCTTCGCGGCGGCCGGCGGGTTGACGTCGGCGTCGCGCAGCAGCGCCGTCACCTGGACGGCCTCGCCGGGACGGTAGATGCCGCGCTCGGTGTAGAGGAAGGCGTCGGGCTGCCCCGGCGCCGGGCGGGCGGCGGCGGCGGCGGGCTGCCCGGAAGGCGGAGCGCCGGGCGGCTGGCCGGCGGCCGGCGGGCCGCCGGGAGACTGGTCGGCCGGGCCCGGTCCGCCGGCGGTCAGGTCGAGCACGCCGAAATCGCCGGCGCCGCGCGCGGCGAACAGCGCCTGCACCGGCTCGGTCCCGGCGGCGCGCAACGCGGCGACGT
Source organism: Azospirillum agricola (assembly GCF_017876095.1). Lineage (GTDB taxonomy): Bacteria > Pseudomonadota > Alphaproteobacteria > Azospirillales > Azospirillaceae > Azospirillum > Azospirillum agricola. Next base: position 178,906 of record NZ_JAGINM010000003.1, on the reverse strand, counting down.
CGAAGCGGCCGAGCCCGTCCGGACCGGTCTGCACCTTGCCCAGCTCGGCGCCGTTGCGGGCGACCAGGCGCAGCTCGACCCCGGCGGCGGGGGCCGCCGTCTGGACGGAACGGGCGAAGACGACCAGCGAATCCTCGCCGAGGATGGTGTTGAGGCCGAGGTCGGAGACGACGAACCACTGCGTCGCCTTCTGCTCCCAGCCGCCCGGCTTGATCTCGTCGGCGCCGGCCACGGCGACGTAGACGCCCGGCTCCAGCTTGCCCAGCACCCCGTCGATCGGGAAGGCGGTGGTGACGGCCTTGTTGGGCTGGTTGCCGATCCCCATCTCGCCGCGCCACACCTCCTGGCCGGAACGGTCGAGGATCTCGCCGATGTCGTAATCGGTCATCTGCTGGGTGATGCGGCCGAAATAGATCTTCTCGACCAGCGCCCGGTCGGCGATGCGCAGCACCTGGAGCTTCGCGCGGTCGAGGTTGATCGAGCGCAGCGGCAACCCCTCGCCGCCGACGCGCGGCAGGATGTAGCCGGCGCCGCGGAAGGCCAGCGACGGCTTGCGGTTGGGCACCTCGACGTCGCGGGCGTCGGCGGCCGGCAGCCGCTTGCCGTCGGCGCCGGGCAGCCCGTCGCGCAGCGTGACGCGGTATTTCTGCCCGTGCTGGAGCCCCTCGACGCACAGCGTGCGGTCGCGCGCCACGGCGGCGCCCTCGACGGGCGGCTGGACCTCCACGTAATCGCGGAAGCTCACCGCGCGGGAGCGCTCCAGCCGGTCCGTGAAGGTGAAGCAGGCCTGCGGCGCGTCGCGCTCGGCCACCACCTCGACCCCGGCGACGCCGAAGGGCACCGGCTCGGCCGGCGGGTCGGCGGCAAGAACGGCCCCGGTGGACGCGACAAGAACGGCACAGACAGGCGCCAGCGCACGCAGCATACGAGACAAGCCCCAATTCCCCGGAACGGACCGGCGCGGCGCGGAGCGGTTCAGCCCTGGCGTCGGCTCGGACCCTGATCGAAAACCGGCCGGAGTATGCCCAACCCCTTGTCGTTTCGCCATGTCTTTGCAGAGGCGGCCGTCGGGAAAAAGCAGGCGGCCCGAACGCCGGATCCGCCCCGCGCGCCGGCTGGACGCCGCCGCTAGCCGGACGGGCGGTTGAAGGTCAGATAGACCGCCTGGGTCCGGTTGGTGGCGCCGAGCTTCCTCAGGATGTTGCGGACATGGACCTTCACCGTGCTCTCGCGCATGCCGAGTTCGTGGGCGATGATCTTGTTCGCCTTGCCCTCGCGCAGGCAGGACAGCACGGCGATCTGGCGCGGCGTCAGATCGCCCGGCGGCGCCTCATGGCCGGACGGCGCCACCGCCCCGCCGCCCGGCGGAAAGCCCGGCAGCGGGTCCTGCATGAGACGGCCGAGGAAGGCCGGCGGAATGAAGGTTCCGCCATTGCCGACCAGCCGGACCGCCTCCACCACCACCGACAGGCCGAGGTTGGTGGCGATGTAGCCGCGGGCACCCAGCCGGAACAGGGCCAGCGCGTCGGCGGTGTCCTCATACTCGGCCAGCACGATCAGCGGGATGGCGCCGAGCCGCCCCAGCAGCCGCTCCAGCAGCCCACGAATCTCCGGATCGTCGGGCGCGGTGCCGCTCAGGTTGCACAGCACGACGTCGGGCGGCGGCGCCGCGCCGATCACCGCCTCCGCCTCCGCCTCCGTCGCGGCGGTCGCCACATGCAACCCGCCGTCGCACAGGCTGAGGCTCATCGACAGGCTTTCGCGGGTCAGCGGCGTCCCGTCCAGCAGCAGGGCGCGGATCGACCGCGCGCCGGGCCGGACCGGCAGACCGTAGGCCGATCCCTCCGCATGGTTCGCCATGGCCGGGGCGCGGCCGCCGGGCGTGCCGGGCGGCTCGAGGACTCTCCTGTCAGACTGCATGCGGCTCCCCCTCGCTTTCGGAACAGACGGGGTTTGCGTCCGATCACCGCCGCACCGGCAACCCTTCTTCTGGAAGGTTTGGCCGTCGCCGGGCTGGCGCGTGGCGGTTCGCCGCTTCCTGCAAAACCGGAAACACACCGTCATATCCGTAGCCACTATAGATTACGACAATGGCCTTTCCGATGTCTAATATGGGCAAATACACAGGTCATTCCGGAACCTGATCTGGGCAGATGGGAAGAGGGAACAGGGCCCATTGTGGCTATGCCACAGTCATCTCCCTAATCTTCGATTGCGCCCCGACTGCCGAAACGCGGTCCGTTCCCTTAGCGATCACTTGCGGTGGGAGGATACCGCGCTCCGGTTGACAGCGCGCCACGATGTGAACGGCGCGGGAGTGGAGCGTCAACGCATGCACAGGGCCGACTGCGCCGTCGACCATGCGCCGGTGATGGCCGCCTCCGTGAACTGGTGCTGGATGGTGTCCAGGGCGTTCCCCCGGATGCGGCCACTGTCCTTCAGCCCGTCGATGGCGCGGATCAGGGCATCGGCGATCGCCGGCGGCTCGGTTCCCGCCGCCTTGATCATGTTCTCGCCGTCCACCCCGTAATCGCGGATGCCGCCGACGTCCGTCGCCACCACCAGCATGCCCTCCGCCATCGCCTCCAGCACGGCGATGCACAGCCCCTCGCGGACGCTGACCTGGACGTAGATGTCGCTGCTCCGGCGCAGCGGGGCGCAGTCACGGATGAAACCAAGCAGGGTGACGTGGCGTTCGAGGCCCAGTTCATGGATCACCGTCTGCAACCGCCCCCGCTCCTCGCCTTCCCCGGCGATGTCGAGGACGACGCGGTGCCCGCGATCGACCACGAGGCGGATCGCCCGGATCAGGTTCTCCTGGTTCTTCTGGGCGATCAGGCGGCCAGTGGTGAGAATCCGCAGGACTCCGCCGTCCGGCTCGCCACGGCCGGGCCGGCAAGGCTCGTCCTCGCGGCAGCGCAGCACCGTCAGCGGTACGTAGAGCGCCGGGCCGCTCCACCCGGCGCCGTAGGCGCGGCGGATCGACGCCCAGGTTTCGGGGGCGTCGTAGAAGACGGCGTTCACGCGGCCGGCCGTCAGCCGCATCAGCAGGCCGGCGCTGCGCCGGCGATAATCGACGGTGTGCTCGAAGGCGACGACCCGCATCGCCGGAAAGGCCAGCGCGGCGAGGCGCCCGGCGAAGTTCGCCTGCGGCAGCGACAGGAACAGCACGTCGGGCCGACGGTCCATGAGCGCGCCGACCAGCCGGGGAATGGCACGGGCAAGGACGGCGTTGCCGACGTCCTCGTCCTCGTAGAGATACCCGACGCGCGTGCGCCCCAGCGCGGCGCGGAGCCGCTCGCAGGCCCAGCCGGTCCCCTTGCAGAGCGCCAGGACCGACAGGTCGTGCCCCTGGAAGAACCCGTTCTCGACCAGCGTGGCGAGCCCGTGCTCGGCGCCGCCGTCGGCATAGGAGTTGATGAGGTACAGGATCTTCATGCTCCACCCCGTTCGCTGAATGCCTGCGGCGCGGGCCCCTCGCCCGCACCCCCAACCCCCGGCCCGCTCCCCTTTCCCGCCACCGCCGGAACGGGACGGGCGAGGCGTCCCGACAGCTTTCTCATCACCTTCCGGCCGAGCACCGGCAGGCTGAACGCGTATTGCTTGCCGTCGATCAGGGTCCGCCCGCCCCAGCGCGACAGCGTGTGCAACCCGTGCCGCGCCGGGCCGGCGGGGTCCGGGCGCAAAACCGCCGCCACCTCCTCCTCGTAGGCGTCCGGCGTGCAGACGCGGATCCGGTTCAGCGCGATGGCCCCGCCATAGGTCAGGCTGCAATCCTGCGCCGGGCGGTACAGGGCCCCGTCATGCCAGAAGGGGGTCCCGGCGGACCGCGCCGACCGCACGTCGATCTTCACCGGAAAGCGGTCGTGACGACGCCAGGGACCGGCCAGCGACTCCGCGTGCAGCAGGCACAGGTTGTTGTAACCGTCGATGTCCACGTCGGTGTAGGCGATCCAATAGCGCCCGCCGAAGACGAAGAAGGCGGGATCGGCGGCGCGGGTGCCGGTCAGCGGGGTGGCGAAGCGGCGCCACCGCCCGGCGGCGCGGTCGTGGCGGAAGAGGGTGACGGCGCGCGTTTCCAGCTGCTCGGGCACGCAGTAGAGCTCGCCGCCCTCCTCGAACAGGCACGGGTAGGACATATGGGCGTCGCAGCCGAAGTCCTGGAGGGCCCCCAGCGCGCCGGAATCGCCGGACACCGCCATCTCGCGGATGACGCCGCGCCCGGTCGCCCAGCTGTAGACCTCGCAATAGAGCCGGTCGTCGGCGCCGGGCAGCCCGAACGGGTCGGCCGCATACCCGCCGAGCCGGCCGACGTCGAGCCACCGGGCGTCGGCCATGCCGGTCTGGGCCAGGGTGGAGCCGATCGGCCGGTCGAGATAACCGATCCTCCACTCCTCCATCAGCAGCTTGTCCTTGTGTTGGTGCCAGACATGGTCGACGAGGCCGCGACCGAGGAAGCGCAGCAAAGCGGCGGCGCCGGGTTCCCGCCGCCCCTCCGCGGGGGCCGGCGGGGCACGGCGCGGGAAGGCGGCGGGAGCCGGGCGGCCGGCGCTCCGGGCGGTGAGCATCGAGCGGGACAGGCCCAGCGCCTCGCGCAGAAAGGCGGCGTAGGAACGCCGCGTCGGCGACAGCGTGATCGAATCGACGATCCCGTCCGCCTCCCCCGGCCCCCGCCGCTCGGCCAGGACGATGGTCGCGACGCTTCCGGCCCGGTACGCCTCCTCCAGGAAGGGGAAACCCCGCGGAAAGGCCCGCCCGTCCATGGTGACGAGGCTCCAGACCGGGACGCCGGGCGGCGGGGTCGCGCGCCGCCCGGCGGTCAGATCGATGACCAGATCGGTGGAGGCCGGCCCGAAATCCGCCAGATCGGACGGCGACAGGGCCGGCCAGGACGGCCGCGCCGCCGCACGCAGGTCGGGAACGGCGCGCGGCAGGGCCCGCGCCGGCAGGGCCGCCCACGGGTCCGGCCGACGCTCCGTCGGAACGGTCTCCATCCGCAGCCCGACGGTCCGCACAGCGGCGACCGTGCGAAGCTCCTCGTCGATGGACCGATGCCAGCGGCGCACGTCGCCGGCATCGGTCACCAGCAGAATCCTGACCGTCATTGGCGCTGAACTCCAAAGAAAACCGGGTGTTCACAAAATGCTCGTCGGCTTCATGGTACTGATGATGAAAACCCGCAAATACCCGGCAATATTCATTACCACCGTTGAGTGGACAATGCGGATCGCCGGAAGTCGAGGCGGGCATCGCCCGCTCATGCGCCGCCCCCGGATTTTCCGGTGCCAGACCCGGATTGACGGGTCCCGCCATCGTCATGACGGACGGGAGCGACCAATCCGGAGGATGGCGACAGAAAATAAATAATTAGAGGATGCATATTTTATCAACTCAAGTGATTAGGCCGAAGTATCGGCAAACAATTGATGGATTTGCCATCATATACACGTGCTATGCTTGGAAGAACGATGGGAGCACGATCCCGATCTGGACACGCCCGACTCGCCATCGACCGAGCCCCGGAGACGGAATCTCCGAGCCACGGGCCGCAAGCTCCTCAGCCAATGACCCGGTAGGCCCCATGATCGACATGGCTTCGTTGGAAAACACCGCGCGGCTCATCGAGCAGACCTCGCGCGCCATCCACGCCGTCGGCCACCGTGAGGGCCTGTTCCCCGCGCAATGGGCGGCGCTCCGCTATTTCCGGCAAGCCCCGGCCGAGGCCCACACCGTCGCCGACCTCGCCCGCTTCCAGCATCTGCAGCGCGGGACGGTGGCGCGGACGGTGCGCGTCCTGATGGAGAAGGGGCTACTGAAGCTGCGGACGGACCGCGACGACGACACCGTCGAGCGGATCGAGATCACCCCCGGCGGGGCGGACGCGCTGCGGCACGATCCGCATCTCGACCTCTTCGCCGCCCTGCGCGACCTGCCGCCCGACCGGATCGAGGGGCTGACCCGCGGGCTCGCCGCTTTCCTCGACCGATTCGAGGCGGTGCGCCGCGACCACCGCTGATGACCACCGCTGATCGCCGGAAGCCGGGCCAGAGGCCATAAGCCGGTCAAATCGCGCCGGTCAGGGCGGTCAGGGCGTCGCCGCCGGCTTCTCCGCCGGGCTCTCCGCCACCGGGCTTTCCGCCGTCGCGGCGGTTCCGCGCGCGTAGACGCGGATGTAGTCGATCGCCAGATCGGCCGGAAACGGGGTGCCGGCGTCCGGGGCCGGCGCCCGCCTGCCATTGGCGACGGCAAGGTTGGCGATCAGGTACATCGGCAGGTCGGGCGACCGGCTGGTCGTCTTGCGCACCAGCCCGTCGACGTACCAGGTGACCCGGTTCGGCTGCCAGTCGACGGCGAAGACGTGCCAGCCGGCGGTCCAGTCGGGCAGGAGGACGGTGGACGCGCTCTCCCCCTCCGGGCCGTGCAGGGTCAGGTGGATGCGGGTCCGGTCGTCGCCGTAGAACTCCATGACGTCGATTTCCGGCGGCCACTGCTCGTTCCGCGGCCAGGTCCAGAAGGCCGGCCAGAATCCGCGGCCCGCCGGCAGCTTCATGCGGGCCTCCATGTAACCGTAGCGGAAGGAGAAGGACGGCTTGCTGGTGATCATGCCGGAGGTGAAGGCGAAGCGGCGACCGCCGAGCGGATCCGCCGTCTCCTCGCGCCGGGCGACCAGGCGGAGCAGGCCGTCGCCGACGGCGATGTTCTCCGGCCGGTACCATTGCGCCTCGCCGTTGTCCCAGTTGGAGCGCGCCATCCCGCCGGGCCGGTCGTAGGCGGTGGCCCAGCGGGCGTCGTCGAGCCGGTCGCCGTCGAACTCGTCGGCGAAGACCAGCCGCCAGGGGGCCTGCCCCGGCCGGGTTTCCGGCAGGGCCGCCGCCGGTCCCGCCGGCGGCGACGCCGACAGGCCGATGGCCAGCGCCGCCAGGGTCGCCACCCGCCTCATTCCGCCACCGGCCGGCGCAGCAGCCGCGCCTGCAAGGATTTCAGCGCCAGGAAGGCGTCGGGATGGCGCGTCCGCAGGGCGGTCTTCGCGTTGACGCACAGGGTGAAGCCGCAGGCGTGCAGCCGTCCGCGCGCGGTCAGCGCCGCGCCGTGCGCGTGGAGCGCCATCGTCTCCTCGGTCCAGTCGAGCTTGTAGCGCTCGCCGCCGATGGTGAAGTCGAAGACCGCCAGCTTGCGGTCGCAGGCCCAGCGGATCAGGTTGAGCAGCAACAGCCGCCCCGGCGAGAAGCGCGCGAAGCGGTCGCCGTCGAAGGCGGGCATCAGCCAATAGAAGCGGTCGCCGGCCACCATGCCGACATGCACGGCGACGGGCTCGCCGTCCACCGTCAGGGCGCAGACATGGCCGCGCCCGCCCTCGCCGCAATCGGCGGCCAGCGCATGGTAGAAGGCGGCGCAGGCCGGGTTGCGGAAGATGTCCTCGGCCCCGGTGTCCCGGTAGCGGCGCGACTTCTGCGCGATCATCGCCTCGACGAGCGGCCGGGCCTCGGCCGGGTCGCGGACGATGCGGAACTCGACCGCTCCCTGCCGGGAGAGCCGCCGCTGCTTGGCGCGGGAATCCGCCATCAGCCCGTGGGAACGCCGCTTGAGGAAATCGTCGTACCCTCCGTTCAGCGGTGCCTGATAGCTCATGTCCTGCGGGCTGCTGGGAAGTTGGAGCAGCGGATTGGGCAGGCCGCCGATCCGCTCGGGCATCTTCTCCAGCCGGACGACGTCGACCGGTCCGGCCGCCGCGCCGATGGCGGCGAGGATGCGGCGCCACAGATCCGGGAATCCGCCGCGCGACAGCCTCCAGGCGACGTCGGCGCGGATCAGCGGAGCGTTGTAGTCGGTGACCCCGAAATCGAGAAAGCGCAGGGTGGCGACGCCATGCGTCCGGCGCAGCATGAGCGGCAGGATCAGGGCCGGCGCCTCCCCGCCCTTCCCATCCGCATCGGTGACCAGCGTGATGACCGGGCGGACCGATGGGTCGCGGCCGATGGTGTCCAGCAGTGCCGCCACCCAGAAGACGCTCTGGAAGGCGTAGCCGTCCGACCGCGCCTCCAGCCATTCCCAGCGCTCACGCAGCGGCTCGCACGCGTCGAAGCAGCGGATGCGGACCGCGCCCGCCCAGGCGGCCTCACCAGTGGCCTCACCAGCGGCGGCGGCGGCCGCCGCGCCCTCCGCCGCCAGCCCCAGGGCCGCCGTTCGTCCCGTCGACGAGGCTTTGAAACCAAGCATGCCACCCCCCTGCCAAGTTCGGTCCGCGGTTGGGTTCTCAAGTCCGGAGTCCAAGGCGCTCGACGTCAGTAGGCGCCCGACCCCCGGATCATCACCATCGGCGTCGCCAGGATGATCCGCGCATCCAGGAGCAGCCGCCATTTCCGGCGGTAGGCGTGGTCCAGCGCCACCCGCCGGCGGTAGCGCGTGTCGCTGCGGCCGCTCACCTGCCACAGGCCGGTGATGCCCGGCCGGCAGCTCCTGTAGCTGGCGAAGTAGCGCCCGTAGCGCGCCACCTCGGCGGCGACGATCGGGCGCGGCCCGACGAGGCTCATGTCGCCGCGCAGCACGTTGAGGATCTGCGGCAGCTCATCCAGGCTGCTGCGCCGCAGGAAACGGCCGATCCGCGTGACGCGCGGGTCGTTCCTCAGCTTGTGGGTCCGCCGCCACTCCTCGGCGGCGGCGGGATCGCGGGCGAGCTGGCGCTGGAGCGCCGCCTCGGAATCCACGCACATGCTGCGGAACTTCAGGCAGTCGAACGGGACGCCCTCGGCGCCGAGCCGGGGCTGCCGGTAGATGCCCGGCCCGCCGTCGCGCCGCACCAGCAGCCACAGCAGGATCATCAAGGGGCCGAACAGCAGCAGCAGCGCCGACGCCCCGACGACGTCGACCAGCCGCTTGAGCGCGTTGTCGTACAGCGCCGGAGGGCCGGCGGCCTCCCGGCGCCGCGCCCGGTCCGGGCGGCGGCCCGAGCGGCGGGGCGGATGGTTGTGCAGGGTTATGGACATGTCTCCCCCCATTGTCCGTGGTCAGGCACCCGGTCGTGGCGGCCGGCCCGGCGCTATTGCAGCCGCGCCTGGAGGGCGGCCTGCGGCAGGCCGGCCCGCTCCGCGATCTCGTGGGTGTAGAAATCGACCCAGCGCATGGCGACGCGCGCCGCCCCGTACTCCTCGGCCAGCCGCCGGGACGCCAGCCCCATGCGCTCCATCATCGGCGCGTGGCAGCACAGCAGCCGGATCGCCTCGGTGAACTCGGCCGCCGTGTCGCAGACGAAGCCGTTGACGAAGCTGGTCAGCAGCTCCCGGTTGCCGTCCGCCGGGGTGACGACCAGCGGAAGCCCGCAGGACATCGCCTCCAGCACCGAGATGGGCAGCCCCTCCCACACCGAGGTCTGAATGTAGATGTCGGCGTCCCGCAGGATGCCGGCGACGCGGTCGTGCGGCAGCCAGCCGGTGATGGCGACGTTGTCCGGCACGGCGCAGCCGGCGGGAACCTCGCCGGCGCCGACCCAGAGGAAATCGACGGCCTCGCCGGCCAGCCGGGCGGCGACCTCGCAGAACAGCGGAAAATTCTTCTGCGGGCGGATCGAGCCGACGCTGACCACCGTGCGGCGGCGGCCCGGCAACGGCGCGGCGTCCGGCGCCGAAGCGGTCCGGCCCGCGCCATCGCCGAACTGGGCCAGCTCGATCATGTTCGGGATCATCGCCGCGCGCCGGGCGACCTGCCGGGCGTAGGCGTATTCCGTCCGCCCGACGGCGACGGTGGTGTGCGCGGTGCGTCCCAGCAGCCACTCCACCGCCCAGAACAGCCGGTTCGACGGCCGCGCCCGGCCGCCGCGCAGGAAGGCGTAGCAGTGCGGGGTGTAGATCACCGACGGACGGCCGCGCGGGAACGCCAGGCGCACGAGGGCGCCGGCCTTGCTGGAATGGGCGTGGATCAGGTCGGGCTCGAGCGCCTGCACCGTGCGGCGGAGCTGGCGGACCGCCGCCACGTCCTTGAGCGGGTTGAGGCTGCGCGAGACGTCCCAGGGCTGGAAGACGGTTTCCGGAGGGAACATCGCCTCGAAGTCCGCCGGGGTTTCCCAGCGCCGTCCGTACAGGATCGAGAAGGAGAAATCCCCTTGCAGCTCCTTGCAGATCATCGCCAGCGCCGTCAGCACGCCGGTCGAAAAGCACTCGGTGACGTGGAGTATCCGGGGACGGCCTTGGGGATCGGTACGCTGATGGGTTTGCGCGCCGCCCTCGCGAAGAGGACAGTCGGAGCGCAGCACACCATAAGTCATCGCTGTTCCTCCTTTGCATCACGGCGCGGCCACGGACGTCGGGCATTCCGGCAGGAAGCGAAGTCCATCATTGCGGCACTTCAGCCTTCCGAATGATCGCCATGAATGCTGAATGGATGGACATCGTTCATGGGACCGAAAACGGGGCCGAAAAGGGGATCAAAATCCTGCCCGGTAACTTTGGTCTTGGATTTCGTCCTTTTATTTTGAAGAACGATTCCCGTACCGATCGGCCAGAAGTCACGCCGTATATTTGTGTTATAATTTAGACCATGCATATTTATCAATAATCACTCTACGTTCGTCCGGATTGCCGACAAGAATTTTATTGAATTATGGAAGTTCATTCGAATTGATTTCAAAGAACCCCACCATCGTCTTTTTTGAATACTCATTCCGGAGGGCCGGCGGCACCCAATCGAAGGCCAAAGGGGACGCGGAGCGCATCGGGGGCGGGTTGCGCGTTCCGGGACGACGGGGCCGGGCCGGCCAGGGACGCCGTTTCCGCGACAGGCCCGACAAAGGACGATGCCCGCCCCCACGGATCGGACGACGCTTCCCACCTCTCGTCAGAAGGGACGATACCTCCCCCACTCCCATCCAGCCAAAATGATGAGATGGAGAATTCCATGAAAAACTTGGCGTAGGCATCGTTGATCGCCCGTACTCTTTGCGGTAGCCGAAATGAAAAAAGATCAAAATCTTTAAACAGGCGCGCCCTGCTGATACAGTCCCTCTGTCGGCATTCGCCGATTTGCCCTGATTTCATTTTCCCGACGCCCATCATTTGGTGCGCCATGCCGGGAACCGAACCGCCCGGACGGCGGACGGGGGCGCGCGACGCCGGCCCTGCCGGCGTTCCCGAGTGCGGCGTCGGAACGACGATCCACCGGGATGCCTTCAGCGGCGACGCCGGACGCACCGGCCATCCGCTGGGAGATCCGCTGGGGAAACAAGGGGTGTTCACATGGCAATCAGTCAGGACGAGAGACGTCGCCCGCTTTCCGCAAGGAGGAACAGCTTCGACCATGAGCTGGTGATCGAACAGAACCCCGCGCGGACGGGCGCGTCGTGGAACGCCGGGCCGGGAGACGCCGGGCTGGGGTGGGTGGCCCTGGCGTTCCGCCGCTATCTTCTGCTGATCGTCGCCGTGACGGCCGCGCTGAGCGGACTCTTCGCGCTCGCCGCCGATCTGGTGCCGTCGCGCTACACGGCAACCGCGCTGGTGATGATCGAACCCCGCAAGGGGCAGGTGTTCCAGTTCGCCAACGTGGTGTCGAGCCTGCCCCCCGACCTCGCCGTCGTGAAGTCGGAAACCGACGTCCTGCAATCCCATGCGCTGGCCCGCAAGGTCGCCGAACGGCTCGATCCGGCGCGGCGACGCGGCGCGCTCGGCGACGGGATGGGCGACGGCATCGGCCTGCGCCTCCGCAACGAGACGGCGCGCCTGCGCGCGGCTCTGTCGCCCTGGCTGCCGGCCGGCCTGCTGCCCGACGTTCCCGCCCCGGCGGCGGCGGCGCCCGAGGGCTTCCCCGACGCCGACGTCTTCCTCGACCGGGTGGCGAAGACCCTTCAGGAGCGGATCCAGATCCTGGTCGACGGCCGCTCCTACGTCTTCCACATCCGCTACCGCTCGACCGACCCGACGCTCGCGGCGGCGGTCGCCAACGCCTATGCCGCCGCCTACATCAAGGACCAGCTCGACCTCAAGCGCGCGCTGATCCGCGGCGCCAACGGCCGCATCGAGGGCGGGCTGGAGGCGCTGGAACGCCAGGCGCGCGAGAGCGACATGGCGGTCCAGCGCTACGTCGCCGACCACGGGCTGTTCCAGGTCGGCGGCGAGACGCTGGCGGCCCAGCAGCTCGGCGGCGTCGGCAAGGAGCTGTCGCAGATCGCCGCCGACCGGGCGGACAAGGAGGCGGCGCTTGCCGAGCTGAGGCGCGCCGCCCAGGACGCGAACGGCGCCGCCTCGCGCTCGGCCGTGCTGAAATCCCCGCTGATCGAGCGCCTGCGCGAGCGCGAGGCCGAGATGACGCAGCGGCTCGCCAACCTGCGCGAACGCTACATGGGCAACCACCCCGAGGTGGTCGCGGCGACGGCGGCGCTGCGCGACCTGCGCGGCAAGATCGCCGACGAGATCGAGCGCATCATCCGCAACGCCCAGGGCGAGGTCGACACCGCCGCCCGCCGCGAGGCCGCCGCGCGCGAGCGTCTGAAGGCCCTGCAATCCAACGCCGGCGTCGCCGAGGAGGACATGGTGGCCCTGCGCGAACTCCAGCGCCGGGCGGCGGCCGACCGCAGCCTCTACGAATCCTTCCTGCACCGCGCCGGCGAGACGCTGGCCGAGCAGAGCACCGAGACGCCCGACGCGCGGATCGTCTCCGAGGCGCCGGTGCCGGAGGACGCCTTCCCGCCGCGCGCGCTGCTGGTGGCCGGCGGGGTCGTCGTCTCGGCCGTGCTGGCCGGGCTGCTGGCGCTGCTGCTCGAACGGCGGCGGGCGGGAATCCGGACGGAAACCGACGCCGAGGCCCTGCTCGGCGTGCCGGTGCTCGGCATGACGCTGGACACCCGGCGGGGCGGCGGCGGGCGGAACGGCGGCCGCAACAGCCGGCCGGTCGATCTGGTGGCGCGCGACCGCTCCAGCGCCTACAGCGAATCGCTGGCCCAGATCCGCACCGGCGTCCAGCAGAGCGTCGACGGGCTGGCCCCCAAGGTGGTGCTCGTCACCTCCTCGATCCCGGGGGAGGGCAAGTCGGTCTTCGCCGCCTCCTTCGCCCGCGGCGCCGCGCTGTCGCGCATCCGCACGCTGGTGGTGGAGTGCGACATGCGGCGCCCGACCCTGGCCCGGCTGCTGTCGGCGAGGCCGCCGCGGCCGGTCGCCGGCCTGCGCTCGCTCGAGGCCGGCTTCGCCGGCCTCGAGCGGCTGGTCCACACCGATCCCGACACCGGCCTCGACTTCATCCCGGCCGGCGACGGCGACGCCCATCCCGAGGACATCCTGCGCAGCCTGGACTTCGAGCGGCTGATCCTGGAGGCCCGGCGCTGCTACGACCTGATCGTCCTCGACGCCCCGCCGGTGCTGAGCGTGTCCGACGCGCGGATCATCGCCCCGCTCGCCGACCACATGATCCTGGCGCTGCGCTGGGACAGCACGCGGCCGAACGTCGCCCAGGCGGCGCTGAAGAGCCTGCGCAGCAGCGGCCTCCAGGGAATCGGCGTGGTGCTGACCCAGGTCGACATGCGCCGGCAGGCGCTCTACCAGCCGCAGGTCCAGAGCTACGGCTACGCCAGCCATCCGGGCGTCGGCGCGTCGTGAGGGGGCCGTGACCGGATCGAAACCGGCCACCCCGCCCTTCCGACCCGTCATGCCCGTGCCAGGCACGGGCATCCCCGGACAAGCCTCGGGATTCCGCGTGAATCTCCCGAGGGCATCGCACTTTCCCGCAAAAGACAGGTCGAGGGACCGAATGAAACCCTTCGCACGGCGCCCGACGCCCTTCCTGACGGCGCTCACGGCGGGGACCGGGAGGATCGCCCAGGCGGCCTGCACGGCGCTGACGATCCCGCTGGTCGCCAACCACCTCGACGCCGAGGAGTTCGGGCTGTGGATCGCCGTCACCGGGCTGATGGCCTTCGGCGGCGTCATCGACCTCGGCATCGGCGGCGATCTGGTCAACCGGCTGGGGCTCGCCATCGAGACGCGGGACGAATCCGGCGCCCGGCGCTGCATCGCCACCGCCTACGCCATCCTGCTCGCCTTCGGCGCGCTGATCGTCGCCGGCAGCCTGCTGGCCCACGCGACGCTGCCCATCGACCAGTGGCTGCCGGTCCAGCAGTCCGCCACCGCGCGGGAGGGGGCGCTGGCGTTGACCATCGCCGTCGTCTGCCTCGGCCTGCTGGCGCCGGTCGGGGTGGTCGGCAAGATGCGGCTGGCCTGCCACGAAAGCCACATCCACTATTTCTGGGACACGGTCGCCACCGGGCTGATGGTGCTGTCGGTCGCCGTCGCCTGCGTCGCCGGCGGCGGGATGATCGCGCTGACGCTGGCCATCACGGTGCCGCCGGTGGTGGTCAACGTCGTCAACACCATCCTGTTCTTCCGGCGCGGGCGGCTCGCCATCGCCCCCACAGCCAAGGCGGCGGATTTCCGGCTGGCGCTGCGTTTCCTGCGCTCGGGGGCGCTGTTCTTCGTCATCTCGGTGGCGACCCTCGTCTGCATCGGCACCGACGCGATCATCGCGCTCTACGCGCTGGGCGGCGAGGTGGCGGCGCAGTGCGGCGTCGCCATCAAGCTGGTCACCTCGCTCCAGGCGGTGATCGGCATGATGCTGGTCCCCTACTGGCCGCTCTACGCCGCCCCGCTGGCCGGCGGACGGGTGGCTGAGGTGTGGCGGATCCTCGGCCGCTCGCTGGCGATGGCGCTGCTGATCGCGCTGCCGCTGGCGGCCGCCCTCGCCGGGTTCGGCAACGACATCCTGCGTTTCTGGGTCGGGGCGGGCATCGCCGTTCCCGCCGGCCTGATGCTGGCCTGCGCCGTCTGGCTGCCGCTCTACGCGCTGGGCGCGGCGACCAGCGCCTGCGCCTGCAACACCCCCTTCGTCCCGGCGCTGGCCCGCATCATGACCGTCGCCACCGTCGTGATGGTCGCCGCCAAGATTGTCCTCGCGGAGCATCTCGGCCCGGCCGGCATCGTCTGGGGCGGCGTCGCCGCCTACCCCGTCGTGGTGCTGCTGCCGACGCTGGCGGCGATCGCCTGGAGGCTCCGCCGCCCGGCGGCGACGGCGCTGACCCCGGCCACGCGGGGCGTGGGATGAGCGCCCTGCTGAAGACCGGCGGGCCGCCCCCGGCCGGGCCGGTCGCCGCCGCCGTGCCCGCCTCCCGGCCGGGGGCGGCGGTGGCGCCGGGGCGCGCCCTGACCCTGACCGATTCCTGGTTCCTGTTCGGGCTGGCGGCCGATCTGGTCTCCATGGCCGTGGAGACGGTGGCGCCGGTCAAGTTCGGCGAGTTCGTCATGCTGGCCGCCCTGCTGGCGCGCGCCGGCCTTCCGGCCGACCCGCGCCAGCGCCGGTTCCACGCTGTCGGGCTGGCGCTGATCGGCGCGCTCGCGCTGTGGACGGTGCTCGCCGACGTCATGGCCGGAACCGGGGCGGACGGGATCGCCAAGACCGCCTTCCGCTTTCCGGTGCTGCTGCTGCCGATCATCCTGTTCGCCACCGCCGAGGACCAGCTTCCCTTCATGAAGATGTGCGTCGGCATGTACGCGTCGAAATGGCTGTTCTTCTTCACCATCAGCCTCGCCGAGCTGGGCGGGGTCGACACCGGCTATTCGCTGAACGAGTCGGCCGATTCCTTCAAATGGATCACCCCGGCGCCGACGGCCTGCCTGCTGGTCGCCTGGGCGCTGCGCCCGGTGATGTCGCGCGGGCAGCTGCGGCTCTGGCGCTTCGCCTGCGCCACCTCGCTGATCTCCTGCGCCGTGACGCTGTCGCGCACGACGCTGCTGATGATCGTGCTCGGCTTCGGCTGGGTCCTGGCCGACCGGATCGGCGGGCGCGTCGTCGGCCGGCGCCTCTGCACGGCGCTGCTGGTCGCCGTGCTGCTGGCCCTGCCGCTGATGCCGATCGTCGGAACCGTCTACATGCCGTCGGACGCCATCTACGGCTCCGACCTGGAGACGCCGAGCAACCTGGAGCGCACCTTCCTGCTGGAGACCGGCCTCGCCATCCTGCGCGACGCGCCGCTGTTCGGCGTCGGCAGCACCGCCTTCCACGACTTCTACGCCCCCTGGTTCACCTACCTGTTCCAGTACGAGGCCAAGGTGGACAGCGCGCACAACATCCTGATGGACATCGCCATCCCCTTCGGGCTTCCGGCCGCCGCGATCTTCGTCGCGCTCTACGGCACCCTGATGCGCGACGCCCTGGCGACGGCGCGCGACCGGGCGATCACCATCATCGCCCTGTGGAGCATCGCCATCCCCTACTCCTTCATCCCAACCGCGGGCACCAACCGCCTTCAGGCGACGCTTCTGTGGTTCGTCGTCTTCCTGCTGCCGCGCTGGACGGCATCCCGGCGGCCCGGCCCGTAGGGACCACACTGGTTTACGGACGCTGAACCGTTCCGTGACAATTCGAGGAAAATCCAGGATTGGAGGCTTCGCGAGGCGTCCCAACTGTCTCCCGGATGCATCACAACATTTTAGATAAGTTCGCGGCGATATTGTCTCAAGCAAACAGCACTTGACGACAGACTTCGCAAAGGACTCGGTGATATGGCGAACCTCACCCCTCAGGCCCCGGCTGGCAGCACCTGGAAGCTCGTCTTCGACGACGAGTTCAACGGCACCAAGGTCGACACGACCAAATGGACCGACAGCTCCAGCGCCGAAGCGGATGGCGGCCACGGCAACCTCGGCAACCGGCAGCTCGAGTGGAACCAGATGAAGAACGCCACCGTCTCGGATGGCATTCTGTCGCTGACCGCCAAGCGCGAGTCCTACACCTCGGCCTCGGGCACCCATTACGACTGGACCTCGGCGCTGCTGACCACCTCGCCGTCCTTCACCTTCCAGTACGGCTACATCGAGGAACGCGCCAAGATGCCGGCGGAGAAGGGCTTCTGGCCCGCCTTCTGGACCTGGCAGGCGCCCGGCGTGAACTCCTGGCAGGAAACCGACGCCTACGAATACTACTCGGACAACAAGTCGAAGATCTACCTGACCTCGCACGCCGGCTCGGGCGGCGGCAGCATCTACGACCTGCCCTTCGATCCGACCACGGACTTCCACACCTACGGCGTGGACATCCGTCCCACCGGCACGACCTGGTACATCGACGGCGTGAAGGTCGCCAGCGCGTCGGGCTCGCCCTCGGCCCCGACCAACATCATCACCAACCTCGCGGTGTTCAAGGACATCCAGCCGGCCGCCTCGACCATGAGCGCGACCAAGCAGGTGGACTATATCCGCGCCTATTCCTACGACCCCAGCGCCAAGGAGGTGACGCCGCAGGAGGGCTATGACGGGCCGGGCGCCACCCCGACCACGCCCACCAACCCGACGACTCCGACCACCCCCACCACGCCGACGACGCCCACCACCCCGACCGAGCCGACCAGCCCGACGGCCGGCAAGGCGACCATCGTGGTCAACGCCTCCGGCACCCCGGCGGGCGGCGTGAACGCCCACTTCAAGCTGCTGGTCGACGGCAAGCAGATCGGCGAGGGCACGGCCGGCACGACGGCGCAGAACTTCACCTTCACCGCCGACGTCACCCCCGACCAGGCCCACAAGATCCAGGTGCAGTACGACAACGACGGCTGGGCCGCCGGCCAGGACCGCAACCTGAAGGTCAACACCGTCAGCGTCAACGGCCACGTCTACAAGGCGACGGACAGCGCCGTGACCTACGACAAGGGGGCGCTGGACGGCAAGGACGTGGTGAAGGGCCAGGCCGACCTGTGGTGGAACGGCACGCTGGTGGTCAACGCCGGCAAGGCCGACTTCCCGGCCGGCGCGGCCACCACGCCGACGAACGGCGATTCGACCATCACGGTCAACGCCACCGGCACCCCGGCGGGCGGCGTGAACGCCCACTTCAAGCTGCTGGTCGACGGCAAGCAGGTCGGCGAGGCCACCACCGGCACGACGGCCAAGGACTACAGCTTCACCACCAACCTGACCGCCGACCAGGCGCACAAGGTGCAGGTGCAGTACGACAACGACGGCTGGGCCGCCGGCCAGGACCGCAACCTGACGGTGAGCAAGATCACGATCAACGGCAAGGCGGTGTCGCCGACCGACAGCATCGTCAGCTACGACAAGTACGCGCTGGACGGCAAGGACGTCGTCAAGGGGCAGGCCGACATGTGGTGGGACGGGACGCTGGTGGTGAACGCCGACAAGTCCTTCTTCCCGGCGGCCAAGGCGGCGATGGCCTCCGCGGCCTCGGTGTCGGACGCGATGTGGACCCACCTCGCCGCCCAGCAGGCGCCGGCGGCCGAGGCGGCGGCGCTCGACAGCCACCACGACATGGCGACGGGCCTGACGGCGTCGGCGGCGGAGCTGAGCGCCTACGCGCTCGGCCACCTGGACACCGCGCACCTCGCCCACGCGGCCTGATCACGGGTCATTGGAAGAAACTTGAGGCCGGCAGCACCCGCTGCCGGCCTTCCTCTCGATTCCGCCCCGCCTTTTCCCGCCGCCTTCCCCCACCGCCTTCAACGCTCCTCGCGCGGCTCCATCGGAGCGAAGCGGGCGCCGGGACGGGCCCCCGGCCAGGCCGCCGACAGGCGGTCGAGCGCGGTTCGGCAGGCGGCGGCGGCCCTGATCCGCGACCGCCGCACCGCGACCTCGGTCAGGTCGCAGGCGAAGGAGACGCCGCCACGCAGGGTGGCCGGGTAGACGCGCAGCGCGTTGTACCGATGCAATCGCGGCGACCACAGGTTTTCCCAGCGCTCCAGCACGCCGAGGAATTCATGGGCGGCGAGGCCGTTCTCGCAGCCGTAGCGCAGCGTCGCGTGGGTCAGCAGGATGCCCGGCGAACACTCGCTCCAGCGCTCGTCATAGCCGATCTTCAGCTCCCACAGGGTGCGGCCGTGCTCGACGGCGACGCGGCCGGCGACGGTTTCCCCGCCGATCTTCAGGAAGAAGATCCGAAGCATGCCGAGCCGGGCCACCGCCCGGCCGTAGAGCAGGAAGAAGCGCTCCATCGGCGGGTTCGACAGGATCGAGGTTCCGTCGCGGCGCTTCCAGCCGGAATGCTCGATGCGGAAGAAGGCGCGCAGGACGGCCTCGGCCCGCGCCTCGTCGGGTGCCAGCGCCTCGAATTCGACAGCGCCGCGGCTCTCGGCGACTTTCCATTTCCGGCGGACGGCGCTGCGGTGGCGCGACGCCATCGCCGCCTCGAAACCAGCCCAGGGCATGCCGAGCGGCACCCAGGCGCTGTCCAGCCCGGTCCGGGTGAAGCAGCGGGTCAGGCGCGGCGGCCCCGCCTGGAGCAGCCCGGTTTCCGGCCGGTCGGCCGGCAGCCGGTGCAGCAGGAAAGGCCGGCGCCAGCCGACCAGCGCCGCCAACAGCTCCTCCAGCGCCGCCCCGTCCCGGTACAGCAGGGAGGCGGGCTCGTGAAGCGGCTGCCCCATCAGATGCAGGGTTGAGCTGCCGGTGAGGCGGGGCGCCGCCAGCGGAGCGATGGCGCGGACGCCGCTCCCGTCGCGCAGGACCACGGCGCGGGGTTCGTAGAGGCGGCCGTAGGCCTCGGTGAAGGCCATCGCGCATTCGTGGCGGAGCAGCGGATTTCCGCCCGCCGCGAGGTCGTTCCAGTCGTCCCGGAGAGCCGCGAGGCCCCGGATGTCCGAGACCACGTCGATTCTGGAGCCTGTCATCGGATGGCCCTCGGCTGTGGCGGAGATGCCCGAGACTATCGGACACATCCCCGCCTCCGGCCAAAGAAGCGGATGGGTGTACCGAAGAAAAAAGGTCGTGGTCACCGCGCGAATATTTTAAAAGTCCTGCGCATTCCTGACTAGTCGCAAGAGCGGAGGCGGGCCGCCGCCCGCCCGGACCGCTCCGCCGGCAGGGGGATCAGGCCGGGGCCGCCGCCGGGGGCGCGTTGTCGAGGAGGCAGCGGTGGGCTAGATAGGCGGCCTCCGTCCGGTTGGTGGCGCCCATCTTCTTCAGGATGTTGCGGACATGGGCCTTGGCCGTGTTCTCGCACATGCCGAGCTGGTAGGCGATGAGCTTGTTCGACTTGCCTTCATGCAGGCATTTCAGCACCGCCAGCTCGCGCGGCGTCAGCCCCTCCATGCTGGCCTGGGCGGACGCCGCCGGCTCGCCGCGCGGGCCGCCGAAACGGGTGAGCTTGTGCAGTGACGAGGCCGGCACGAAGGTGCCGCCCGCCACCACCAGCCGGATGGCCTCCAGCGCGACGCCCAGACCGAGGCTCGACACGATGTAGCCGCGCACCCCAAGGCCGAGGCATTCCAGGATCAGGTCGATGTCGTCGCGGTCCGAAATGATGATCAGGGGGGTGTTGCGGACCGGGGCGCCGTCTTCCCGGAGCGCCGCCGTGCGCGCCTCGCCCAGCGCGCGGTCGGCGCCGATGTGGCAGAGGACGACGTCGATGCGCTCCCCGCTGGCCATGAGGTCGCCGGCCTCCCGCAGCGACGCCACCGGAATCACCGTCATCCCCTCGCCAAGCGTGCCGAGGCTGAGCGCGAAGCAGTCCCGCGTCAGGCTGTTCTCGTCGACCAGGACGACCAGGATGCGGTCCGTTCTCGTCCGTGCCGCCGGCCCGCCGAGCCCCCCCGCCCTGGCCGCCGGGTCGTCATGGATGCTGATGCTGCTCATCGTCGCCCTTCTCCCTTCGATGTGGCCGGCCCCCCGGCGGTATGGTTTTCCTTGCGGCGCGATACCTCGAATCTTCCGTGACGCCCCCGCCATCCCCTTTCGATAGGAACATTCCCGTCCCACCCAAAGTCCGATCAGAGAAAATCGATCTGGTGATTCTCCCATTCGTCTTTGAGCGGATTTGTCCGGCTGCCGTCTTCCCTATCATGATCGGTGATGATCATGAGTGATCACTCCCTGGCATCGTCACTGTACTGAGGGAAGGTTAGGCGGTAAATGCACAGTTCGGTGAAGCTCGCCAGGGAGAAGGGGGCTGCCCGTACCAATTCCGACGTAGGGACGGCCGGCGACCGCGCCCCGCCCGGCACCGGGGGCGTGCCGTGCGGAACCCGGAACGGCTTTGCCCGAAAATGCCTGGCGATCGAGCGGGGTCAAAACGGATGGCCGTCATCGGGATTGGCTTAGTCAGCTTTGACGACGGATCGGCGGAATGTTGCTGTTGACGGGAAAGCGTCCGGAAGTTTACTTGAATCAAGGCGGTATTATTGCATTGGAAGACTTGGACGGACGAAGAGTTGGGCGGACGAGGAATCCTCCATCGTCCCCACCCGCGTGCGCAGGCACCGGCTCCGCAGCCTCGATCCCCGTCGGAACCGGGATCCGCCTTTCCCTCCGCCATCCCCGCGAAGACGGGGAGACGGGTCCTTCCAGGCGGAACCAATGGGCAGGGTCGGATCGCCGCCTTCGCGGGGATGACGGCCGGGAAAGGGAGGATCGGTTTCGCAGCAGCCTCGACGGGTCAGGGTGGCGTCCAGCGCGCCTGCGTGGGTTTCCCGGTACGGAAGACGGTCGGCATCCGGAAGAAGGGGGCGGTCGCGTGTGCAGGACGTCGGTGGAAAGTGTCATGCTGTGCGGCCTGACGGCCGCCGACCGTCCGTCGACGCCACGGCACGCTCCGGGACGGGGGGACGGAAACGCGTCGTCGGCCCCTCTCCTGCTCGGCGTGATCGACGACCGGGTTCTGTTCGGCGAAAGCCTGGTCAAGGCCATCAACGGCAGCGACAGCGGCCTGTCGGCGTGGCACGCGACGAGCGCGCAGGCGCTCGCCGACCTGCGCGCGGTGCTGGGCCGGGCCGACGTGGTGCTGGTCGCCATCGGCCGTTCCGGCCCGAGCGTCGGGCGCATCGGCCGGGTGATCGAGGCCCTGCTGGCCGAGCGGCCCCACCCGCCGGTGGCAGTGCTGACCGAGCGGATGCGGCCCCCCCTGCTGGAGGAGGGACGGCGGTCGGGCCTGAGCGGCGTCCTGTCCGTCGCGGTCTCCCTGGCTGCCCTGATCGACGCGATCCGCCGTCTGCACAGGGGCGAGCGGCTGAATTTGCCGGACGGCTGATACGGCCGCTCGCCCCGTCCGCTGCCTGTTCCGTGACTGTTTGGTTGCAAAGAAGTGGTAGCGGATGTGACTTTAAAAGCTCATTAACCTTAACGGCCGCATTGTTGGGCAACCGACGCGGGCACTGGCGCCACACCGGCCCCGCCCACCCCAACCTACGCGAGAAGCAAGCCGATGACGACCGCCACCATCACCGACCTTTCTTCCTTCGCCCCGGCCGCCGCCAGCGCCAACACCAGCACCGCCCGCATGGCCGAGGCCATCGCCCGCGTCGCCCTGGTCGACGCCGACGACCGCTTCCGCGAGGCGCTGGGCACCACGCTGGCCGACCAGGGGTACGACGTCCGCCTGTTCGACCGCAGCGGCCCGGCGCTGGACTATCTCGCCAACGGCGGCCAGACCGACATCGTGCTGCTCGACTGGAACATCCCCGGCGCCGACGCCGCCGCGATCCTGCGCGACGCCCGCGACCGCGGCCTGAGCGCGCCGGTGATCTGCCTCGCCGACAAGGTCCACGACGCCGCCGAGGAGATGGCGCTGGCCAACGGCGCCGTCGATTTCGTCGAGAAGACCCGCCGCCTGCCGATCCTGCTGCGCCGCATGGCGCTGGCGATGGACAGCACCCGGGGCCCCGTCGCCAACGGCGACGCGCCGGCCGAAACCGGGCCGGCGATGCAGGTGATCGGCGACCTGGAGCTGCGGCTCGACCAGAGCCGCGCCCTGTGGAAGGGCCAGCGCCTGGACCTGACGCTGACCGAGTTCAACATGGTCAAGCTGATGGCGACCCGGCCGGACGCCGACGTCTCCTACCGCGAGATCTACGACCTGGTCCATGGTCCGGGCTTCATGGCCGGCCACGGCGGCCAGGGCTTCCGCGCCAACGTCCGCGCCTTCATCAAGCGCATCCGCCAGAAGTTCCGCGCCATCGACGCCGAGTTCGACAGCATCGGCAACTATCCGGGCTTCGGCTACCGCTGGACCAGCGAGACGGCCGGCGCGTTGCAGGCCGAGGCGGCCTGACCTACGCTCCCGCCACCCGGCCCATTACCCGGTCGCGCAGCACCCGTTTCGTCACCTTGCCGTTGGCATTGCGCGGCAGAGCCTCCCGAAGCAGCGTCACATGGTCGGGCACCTTGTACTCGGCCAGCGCGGCGCGGCAGAACACCCGCACATCCTCGGCGGTCAGCGCCGCCGAGGCGGTGGTGACGAAGACGTGGATCTTCTCGCCCAGCACCGGATCGGGATGGGCGACGGCCGCCACCTCGACGACGTCCGGATGGCGGGCCAGCGCGTTCTCCAGCTCGACGCTGTAAATCTTGTAGCCGCCCCGATTGATGACGTCGCCCTTGCGGTCGAACAGCCGCAGCCAGCCCCGCGCGTCGAGCGCCCCCAGATCGCCGGACCGCCAATACCCGTCGACGAAGCCGGCGCGCGTCGCGTCCTCGCGGTTCCAATAGCCGGGGATCGTCATCGGCCCGCGGATCCACACCTCCCCCGTCTCCCCCGCCGGGCACTCCCGGCCATCCTCGCCGACGATGCGCAGGTCGCCGCAGGGAACGCACATCCCCACGGTGTCGAGCCCGTCCCGCGTGCGGCCGACCGGCACGACGCTGATGATCGTCGCGCATTCGGTCGAGCCGTAGGCGTTCAACAGATGCAGGTCGGGCAGCCGTTCGGCCATCGCCTCGACCGTCGCCTCCGGCATCGGGGCGCCGCCAAAGCCGCCGATCCGCCAGCATGTCAGATCGTGCCGCGAGACGTCGCCGCGCAGCAGGACCAGATTGTACATCGCCGGCACCAGCACCGTGGTGGTCATCCGCTCGCGGCTGGCCAGCGCCAGGAACGCGTTCGCGTCGAAGGCCGGCATCAGGATGACGCAGCCGGCGACGCGGACCATCGCCAGAAGAACGGCGACCAGCCCGGTGACGTGCGACGCCGGCACCGCGAGGACCGCCCGCTCGCCGTCGCGGTACCGCCAGCACTCCTCGAAATGCATCGCCGAGTGGATGATGTTGACGTGCGCCAGCAGCGCGCCCTTCGGCTTGCCCGTGGTGCCGGAGGTGTAGAGGATGACGGCGGTGTCCTCCTCGTTCCGCGGGACCTCCGGCAGGGTGCGCTCCGCTTCGCACAACAGATTTTCGAAGGGCTCGGCTCCCCCGGCCGCCCCGCCGACGGACAGGCGCAGCACGAGCGACGGCACAGCGCCCTCCTCCGGCATGCGGTCGGCCAGGGCGGCGTCGTGGATGAGGAACTTCGCCCCGCAATCGGCCAGGATGCCGGTGATGCCGGGCCGCTGCTCGCGGGCGCTGACGGGAACCGAGACGAGGCCGATGCGCGCCGCCGCCAACAGCGCGATCAGGAACTCCGCCCGGTTGGTCAGGACCAGCGCCACGCGGTCGCCCGCCCCGCCGCCGCGCGCGACCAGCGCCCCGGCGGCCCGCGTCACCAGCGCGTCCAGCTCCCGATAGGTGAAGCGCCGTTCGCCATCGACCACCGCCTCGTTGCCGGGCGCGCGCGCCACCGCCGCGCGGAGCATCGCGTCGAGCGTGGCGGGCCGTTCGCTGTAGCACGGCACGAGGCGGGTGCCGAAAAGCAATTCGCGCCGCTTGGGAAAGCCCTCACCGTCCGGCCACGCCATCCTGCGTCTCTCCTCTTTGATTTTTCATGAATTTCCGGCGCCCGCGCGCGGATCGGCATAGGGTCGTCCGGCGCGTCGGGCTTGTCCCTCTTTCGAAAATTATGTCATCCTATGAACTGAGTGTCAAACAACGGCACAATCCTGGCATCGAACAACAGCCGGAGCGCCACCCCGGGACGGCCTGCCGACACACGATCCGCCAGACAATCAAACCATCGAGAAGGAGGGAGGACATGCCGAAGCCCCATTACGTGACCACCGCGTCCGGACAGCTGCGCCTGTGGCGGGAGGGCAGCGGCCCAGACCTGCTGGTCCTGCCCGGCCTGATCATGGCGGCGTCGGTCCGTGCCGGCGATCTGGCCCGGCGCCTGCCCGGCTGGACGGTCACGGTGGTCGAATTGCCGGGCATCGGCGGCTCCGCCAACGCCTGGGCCGACGGCGTGGACGGGTTGGCGGCGCTCGTCGCCGAGGCGGCGACCACCGCCGGAATCGGCCCCTGCGCCCTGTTGGCCTTCGATCTGACGGCGCCGCTGGCGGTCGCGCTGGTCGACGCCCTCGCCATCCCGCCGGCGGCCGTCCTGCTCGCCAACGCCGACGCCGCCGAGGCCTGGGCCGAACGCGGCCTGCAACCGCCGCCGCTGGCGCCGCGTGCCGACGGCACCCACCTCGCCGTGCTGTGCGCCCATCTGCGCGACGCCCACATCCTCGACCCGCGCGACCCGCGCCGCCCCTCCCTGACCGGCGACCCGCTGCCGGACGCGGCCGGGCTCGACGCCACGGTGGTCGCCGCCGCCGTGAAGCCGGAACGCTACGCGGCGCTGTGGGCATCCTGCGCCGGGGCGATGCCGCGCCGCGCGCGCACGGGCGGCTCCGCTCCCCAGCGGACGGGGCTGGAGGAGATCCCGGCCCTGCTCGCCGCCGTCCGGGCCAAGCTGCCGGCCGGCCGACCGCTGCCGCCGACCCAACCTTTCGCCGCCCAACCCTTCACCACCCGGCCCTTCGCGGAGCCAGCGGCGGTCTGGCACGATCACGCCGACACGCCCAAGGGGCGGGTGCATCTGCGCCGGGCCGGGCCGGGGGATGCGTCGGGAGGCACGCCGCTGCTCGCCTTCCAGTCGGCGCCGGGATCGTCGGCGCCGCTGCTGCCGCTGATCCGCGGTCTGGCGGGCGGACGGGAGGTCATCGCCCCCGACTATCTCGGCAACGGCGATTCGGACAAGCCCGAGCGGACGGTGGACATCGAGACGCTGGCCGAGGACGCGCTGGCGGTGGCCGACGCGCTGGGGCTCGCCCGCTTCGACCTGTGGGGGACGCACACCGGGGCGCTGGTGGCGCTGGAACTGACGGTCCGCCATCCCGAGCGGGTCGGCCGCGTCGTGCTGGAGGCGCCGGTGCTGATTCCACCGGGCTTCAACGCCGACATCCTGGACAACTACTTCCCGCCGCTGCGGCCCGACCGCTGGGGGTTGCACCTGCTCCAGGCCTGGAACATGCGGCGCGACATGTTCCTGTTCTGGCCGTGGTACCGGCAGGAGCGCGCCGCCGGCCGCGCGCTGGGCGTTCCCACCCCGGAGGTGCTGCACGACTGGGTGGTCGGCCTGCTGAAGAGCGGCGCGCATTACGACCGCTCCTACCGGGCCGCCTTCCGCTACGACACCCGCGCCGCCCTGCCCCGCCTGACCCGCCCGACGCTGATCTGCGCCGGCCCCACCGACATGCTGGTCGAGGGGCTGGCGGAGGCCAGGGAACTGGCCCCCGCCGGCACCGTCGTCACCGGAACCCCGGCGACGGTCTGGTATCCCGATCAGGAGGACACGGCGATGGCGGAGACGCTGGGCGCCTACGACGCCTTCCTGCGCGGCTAGAGTGGATCGCGTAAAACCGGAATCGGTTTGGAGCGTGAATCCGCTCGTCATCAAAAGGCTAAGTTTCGTGCGTTTCTTATTAAACGCACGAAACTTTAGAGCGGCGGTCTCCGCTCGACCCGCGCGTCCGCGTCGTTCCAGCGCCAGCCCGGCACGCCCGGCGCGACGCGGACCCCACCGACCCAGCGCACCGCAGGCGCCAGCGACAGCCCGTCCCGCTCGCCCCGCAGGATCGCCCGCCCCGCCTGCGTGATCGCCAGCCGCCAACGCGGCCAGGGCTGGTCCGTCCCCTGGTCCAGGATCGCCAGCGGCGGCTCCCCGGCCTTCGCCATGGTCCGGACGATCCACAGGAACATCAGGTCGCCCAGCCAGGGCAGCGGATCCCGCTGGCGCATCAGCCGCGCGAAGGCCTGCCCGACCGTCAGTTCCTCCTCCGCGAGCGATTGGAGGACGATGCGTTCGGTCAGCGACAGCCCGTCGCCGGTCCAGGGCAACTCCTGGAGATGGCGGCGGAGCGCCCCCGGCATGTCCGGCAAGCCCTCCGGAGTCGACCGGGCGATGGCCGCCAGCTCGGACGGGTCGTCGCGGCGCAGCGCGTTCCACACGCGCCAGCCCGCCGCCAGGGCTGGCACCGCCACCGGGCGGCGGGTCGGCCACAGCATGCGGATCGCCTCGGGCGGCAACTGCCCGAGGCCGATGAAGCGCGCGGCGCCGGGAAAATGGTTGATCGCGACCATTTCCAGCACCGCCGGAGCCCCGGTTTCATGGAATCGCGCGAGCCAGCGAGCCAGCGCCAACTGGTCGTAGCTGTCGTGCTCGCACCAGAGGACGACGCGCTCGTAGTCGCGGGCGGCCCGCGCCAGCCCCGCCTCCTCCCGCTCCATCCTTTCGGCGATGGCCGCCTCCGTCACCCAGTCCGAAAGGCCGTCGTCGGCCTCGACGATGAAGCGTGCGCGGATGGCGGACAGGCCGTCGCCCGCCGGCACCGGCCCGAACGCGCAGGGGTCGGAATGCTCCAGGAAATCGCCGACGAAACCCGCCCCGGCCAGGGTGCTCCGGATGTCGGAACCGCAGCGGAGGTGCAGGGTTCGCGGACCGGCGTCCGGCGGCGGCGCTCCATGGTTGAGCGTCCGTTCGATCGCGTCCTGGGCCCGTCGCAGGGCCGTGATGTGCGTCTTCAGCCGCGCCCAGCTCGGGCTGCCGAGTTCCCGCGCGATGACGAGCTGGGCGTCGGCGAGTCGCGGCGGCCCATCGGCGGCGATGGCGGCGGCGATGGTGGCGGCGATGGCGGCGGCGTTCGGGTGATGCTCCCGGAGACGGGCCACGGCCTCGGGGTCGCCGGCGCGGAGCGCGCGGAGCAGTTCCTTGGCGCGCGTCCTCTGCTGCTCAAGGTCGAGGCGGAACGGCCAACCCGGCCGCCGGTTCTGGTCGGACATGAGGATCCCTTTTCATGCGCATCCGTGTCCGCCGACAGACAGAAAAGGGAGGGGAAACTCGGCCTCGGGCTCTGTGGTCGCGGGCGCAGCCCTTTCCGCGGACGGGAGGGGCCGACCAGACCCGCGCCCGAGTGTACGGACGCGGGCGGATCCGTCAAGCCCGCCGGGCAGCCGCCAAGCGGTGCCCGCTCACACCGCCACCGTCCGCGCGGCGATGATGTGGTGCATGAAGCAGGTCATCACCGTCTCGCCACGCTGGTTCAGCGTTGCGTAGGCCAGCTTTACCGTTCCACGGTCGCCGCGCCGCGACGGCCTGGTCTCGGCGACCTCGATCCGGACGCGCAGCGTGTCGCCGGGGCGCACCGGCAGAAGCCAGCGCAGCTCGTCCACCCCCGACCCGCCCAGGCTGGTGCCGGTGATGATCCCGGTGTCGCGCAGCAGGCGGAAGGTCAGCGACAGGGTGTGGAAGCCGCTGGCGATCAGCCCCTGGAACGGCCCGTCCGCCGCCGCCACCGCGTCGACATGGAAGGGCTGCGGGTCGAAGCGCTGGGCGAAATCCATGATCTGGCTGTCGGTGAGGGTCATTCCCTCGGTCTCGACCACGTCGCCGACGCGGAAATCCTCGAAATAGCGGCCGCTCATCCCCGTTCCCTTCCCTCTCCCGTTCCCGCCTCAGCCTTCCGACAGCTCCGGATTGAGCTGGATCATCACCTTGTCGATGCGGCGCCCGTCCATGTCCACCACCTCGAAGCGGATGCCGTTCCAGTGGAAATGCTCGGCCGCCGTCGGCACATGCCCGAACCGGTCGAGCAGGAAGCCGGCCAGCGTGTGGAAATCGCCCTCGCCCTTCATGTTCTTCACGCCGACCAGCGCCTCGACCTCCTCGATCGGGGTCATGCCGTCGACCAGCCAGCTGCCATCCTCGCGCTGGACCGCCGAGGCCTCGCCCTCGTGGCCGTGCTCGGGCAGCTCGCCGGCGATGGCCTCCAGGATGTCGGTCATCGTCACGATGCCCTCGACGCTGCCGTATTCGTCGACCACCACCGCCATGTGGACGCTGGCCTGCTTGAACAGGTCGAGCAGCCGCAGCACGGGGGTGCCGTCATGGACGACCAGCGGTTCCGCCAGCGCCGCCTTCAGGTCGAAGGAGACTCCGTTCAGCGACTGGTCGAGCAGCGCCTTGGCCGAGACGATGCCCTCCAGCTCGTCGACGTCGCCACGGCAGACGGGAAAGCGCGAATAGCCGCTCTCGCGGATCTCGCGCCCCACCGATTCGGCGGGGTCGTTGATGTCGAGCCAGATCAGGTCGGGGCGCGGCGTCATGATCGAGCGCACGCTGCGGTCGGCCAGATGCAGCACGCCCTCGATCATCTGGCGCTCGGCCGGCTCGAACACGCCGGTCTGGGTGCCCTCCTTGATGAGGGACTTGACCTCCTCCTCCGTCACCGTCTGCTCGCGGGCGGTGGGCAGGCGCAGCAGCTTCAGCACCGTGTCGGTGGACACGCCGAGCAGCCAGACGACGGGCGAGGCGATGCGCGACAGCGCCCGCATCGGGCCGGCGACGAAGGCGGCGATGCGCTCGGCGTCGACCAGCGCCATGCGCTTGGGCACCAGTTCGCCGATGATCAGCGAGAAGTAGGTGATCGCCGCGACGACCAGCGCGAAGGCGGCCGGCTGGCCGTAGGGCGCGATCCACGGCACCTCGTTGAGCACCGAGCCGAAACGCTCCGCCAGCGTCGCGCCGCCATAGGCGCCGGCGATGATGCCGGTGAGGCTGATGCCGACCTGCACGGTGGACAGGAAGCGGCCCGGATCCTCCGACAGCTCCAGCGCGGCGCGGGCGCCATGGGCGCCCTTGCTTTCGGCCATCTGCTGGAGCCGGGCGCGACGCGCCGACACCAGCGCCATCTCCGACATGGCGAAGAAGGCGTTGAGCAGTATCAGCAGGAAGATGACCAGCAGTTCCCAGATCATGGCGTCGTGCCCGAAGGCCGCTCCCTCAACCGAACAGATGTTGCCACAGCACCGTCCCCGCCTGCCCGAGACCGAGCAGGACGGCGGCGATGATGGCGATGGCGAGAAGGCCGGCGATCAGGCCGGCCAGGACGAAGGCGCCGTCGCGCTCGATCAGCCCGAGCGCGATCAGGGCGATGGCGAAGGCGGGCGGCTGGTTGCCGAAGACGATGGGCAGGGCCAGGATGCCGGCCAGGATCATCACCGCGACCCCGAGCAGCCGTTCCGCCGTGGCGCCGACAAGTTGCGGCAGCCGCTCGCGCAGATGGCGCTCGACCCGCCCGGCCCAGGGCTCGGCGCGCCGCATCACCGCCAGGAAGGCGTCGCGGTCGAGCGTCACCGCCGCCATGCGCCGCGGCAGCCAGGGGCCGGACCGCCCGGCGGCCATCTGGGCGCCGATCAGGATCATCGGCAGGCCGGTCGCGGTGGACAGGCCGGGCACCGGCAGGATGTTCGGAATGGACAGGATCAGCAGCAGCGCGCCGAAGGCGCGGTCGCCCAGCAGCGCCATCACGTCGCCGAGCGCGATGCGCGGGCCGTGGTCGCGCGCCAGGAACTCGTTCAGAAGATCGGAAACGCGGCCGTGGGACGCGTCCCGGTCGGCACGGCTGGCGTCGGACAATCCCGGAGATCGGCCCGAAGGTCGGCCCGGAGGTCGGTCTTGGCTCACGACGATCCCCGGCGCCGTGGAGACGGGCGGGAGCGGCCGGGAGACGGGAAATGCGGGCCCATGGACCTTTCGCAACGCAACGGCGAGGGAATCCCTTCTACAGGATGGCAGGGCAAAGCGCCAGCGCGGGTTGAGGTCCTCGACCGTTCGGGGGGCCGGCAAGCGCACCGGCCGTGACTCCGCGCTATTGCCCCTTTTGCAGGGTGAAGGTCAGGCGCTTGATCAGGTCGGCCTTCGACACCGGCTTCACCAGATAGCCGGAGATGCCGTAGGCGATGGCGCGCTTCACCACCTCCGCCTCGCGGTGGCTGGTCAGCACGATCACCGGAAGCTCGGCCAGCGGGTTGCCCGTGGCGGTGCGCAGGGCGTGCAGCAGGTCCAGCCCGCCCATGCGCGGCATCTCCAGGTCGCAGATGGCGATGTCGACGTCGTCGCCGTTCTTCCGCAGGATGTCGAGCGCCTGGACGCCGTCCGCCGCCTCGAACACCACGCGCAGCCTGATGTCGTGCAGCAGGCGGGAGATCAGGCGGCGCGTGAAGTCGTCGTCCTCGATCAGCAGGACGCCCAGGTCGTGGATCGTCCGAACGCGGCGGGTCCCGTTGCCGGCCTCAAGCATCATCCCGTTCTCCGAAATGCGGTGCATCGTCCGAGGCCGGAAAACAGCCCCGGCCGAACCGATCCTCGTGATGCATCGTTGCGCAGACGTTAACAGAATGCTTCTCCGGACGTGTTGTCCAGGAGTTTTGCAACGATCCGCCGAGCCAACGATGACCGGCGGCGGTGGCGTTGACGGCCGCGACGCCGTATCCTGTCGGCATCCCGGCCACCAGCCCGCCGCCGCCGTCAGGACCGCTCCCAGGACCGCCCCTTGCCGACCACCGCCCCCCCCTTCCAGACGCCCGGCGCCACGCCGTGTCCGCCGACGGCCGAGATGCTGGCCGCCGTGGTCGAGGCGACGGGCGCCGGCATCGCCGTCGCCGACCCGACGCTGCCTGACACGCCGCTGGTCTACTGCAACCGCGCCTTCCTGGAGATGACCGGCTACGCGATGGAGGAGGTGATCGGCCGCAACCCCCGCTTCCTCCAGGGGCCGGACACCGACCCGGCGACGGCGGCGGAAATCCGCGCCGCCATCGCCGCCGGGCGCGCGGTGTCGGTGGAGATCCTCAACCGGCGCAAGGACGGCACGCCCTTCTGGAACGCGCTGTCGCTGCGCCCGATCTTCGGACCGGACGGCCGGGTGCGCTGGTTCGCCGGCTCCTTTTCCGACGTCACCCGCAGCCACCGTTCCGAACGCGAGCTGCGCGACGCCCAGGACCAGCTCACCAGGCTCGCCGCCGAGACCTTCGCCCTGGCCGAGGATCTCGACCGCGCCCGCGAGGAGGCCGACGAGGCCCGGATCGCCGCCGAGAACGCCAGCCGGGCCAAGTCGCGCTTCCTGGCGATGATGAGCCACGAGCTGCGCACGCCGATGACCGCCGTCATCGGCATGGGCGACCTGCTGATGGGCACCGACCTCAACGACCAGCAGCGGGCCTTCGCGAAGACGCTGCGCTCGTCGGCCGACACGCTGCTGAGCATCCTGAACGACGTGCTGGACTTCTCGAAGATCGAGGCCGGGCAGCTCACGCTGGAGGCCATCGACTTCTCGCTGCCGCGCCTGGTCGATGACGTGGTGCAGCTCTTCCTGGTGCGCGCCGCCGCCAAGGGGTTGAACCTGTCGGCCTCCATCGCCGACGACACGCCGCGCCATGTGCGCGGCGATCCGACGCGGCTGCGGCAGGTGCTGTTCAACCTCGTGTCGAACGCCATCAAGTTCACCGACCGCGGCGGCATCGAGATCGCCGTCTGGTCGCCCGCCCCGCCCGGCGTCGACCAGGGCTCCGGCCATCACCCGAGCCGCCCGCTCACCCTGCGCTTCGAGGTGGAGGACACCGGCATCGGCATGACGGACGAGCAGCGCGCCCGCCTGTTCGGCGCCTTCGTCCAGGCCGACGCCTCGACCAGCCGGAAGTACGGCGGAACCGGGCTGGGGCTGGTGATCTGCAAGCGGCTGGTCGAGGCGATGGGCGGCACCATCGCGGTGACGAGCACCCCCGGCCGCGGCTCGGTCTTCCGTTTCACGATCGAGGTCCAGCTGGCGGAGGCGCCGCCGACCGGCGAACTCGCCGCCCACCGCCACCCCGCCCTCCCCCCGCCGGCGTTGCAGCCGACGAGCCCGGTGTCCCTGCGCCTGCTGCTGGCCGAGGACAACGACATCAACCGGATGCTGATCACCACGATGCTGACCCGCATCGGCCATCGGGTCGACGCCGTGGCGGACGGGCAGGCGGCGGTGGACGCGGTGCGGGCCAACGACTACGACGCGGTGCTGCTCGACATGGAGATGCCGATCCTCGACGGCCGCTCGGCCACGCGGGCGATCCGGCGGATGGACGGCCCGGCGTCGCGGACGCCCATCGTCGGCGTCTCCGCCGACGCCCTGCCGGAGCACCGCGACGGCCATCTCGCCGCCGGCCTCGACGCCTATCTGACCAAGCCGATCGATTGGGAGCACCTGAACGCCGTCATCGTCGATCTGGCGACCGGATCGCGCGAGGGGCGCGTCGTGCCGGCTCCCGGCCGGCCGGTGCCGGACGGCGGCGGCTATTCGCGCCTGCCGCTGATCGACCGGGTGAAGCAGGCCGAACTGCGGTTGGCGCTGGGCAGCGACAGCCTGGACGGCATGCTCCGCATGCTGCCGGAAACCGCGATGCGGGAACTGTCGGCCATCCGCGCCGCCCTTCAGGGCGACCGCCCGCAGGAGATCCGGCAGGCCGCGCACACCCTGGCCGGCCTCGCGGCGAATTTCGGGACGCCGCGCATGGCCGCCATCGCGCGGGCGGTCAACGACCGGCACGACGATCCCGAAGCCATCGCGGATCTTCTGCCGGTGCTGGAAACGGTGGTCGCCGCCACCAGCCGGATGGTCCTGAATCCCGAATCCGGTGGCGGCGATTGAGAGGGGCTTTCAGTCGGCGCCTGCCCCCTCCCCCGCCTCCAGCCGTTCATCCTCCACGATTTCCTGGAAATTCCGCTCCCATGCCCCGCGCGATTCAGCTCGACCTTCTCCAGAAGCCCAGCGGCCGCACCTCGATCCTCACCGCATCCGGCTTCGTGCTCGATCTGGCCAACCCGGACGCCACCGGCCTGCCGGTCGAGGACGTCGCGCGCGCGCTCGCCTTCCAGCCGCGCTGGTGCGGCGCCACGAGCGCCTTCTATTCGGTGGCCGAGCACAGCGTCATGGTGTCCCGCCTCGTGCCGGAACCGCTGGCCTATTCGGCGCTGTGGCACGACAGCATCGAGTTCGTGCAGGGCGACTGGCCGTCGCCGCTGAAGGTCTATCTCGGCCGCGACGAGATCAACCGCAAGCTCGCCCCGCTGGAGGCGGCGCTGGCCCGGCGCTTCGGCTTCCGCTCCCACCTGCCGGAGGTCAAGCGGGCCGATCTGGTGGCGATGGCGACCGAGCTGCGCGACCTGCTGCCCCCCGCCTGGATGGATTGGGGGCACCTGCCGCCGCCGGCCGCGGAGACGATCCGACCCGTCGGTCCGGAACGCGCCTGCGCGCTGTTCCTGGAACGCTACGAGCAGCTCAGGCATCTGGCCGAACCCGCCGGCCAACCGCCGTCCGCCAAGCGGAAGACCGGCGGCCGGAAGCCCCGCCCCGGACCTCAGGCCTGACCGGCCGAACTCTGCGCGCCGCCGCGCCGTCCGCGTCCGCGCCGCGCCTCCGGCGGTGGCGCCACCGTGACGCCGGCGGCCTCGGCGGCTTCCGACTGCTCGGCGCAACGCTCGGCCAGCTCGCGGATGGCGCCGCGCACCTGCGGGTCGCGGATGCTCTGGTAGTAGCGGGCCAGCATCAGCGCCTCGCGCGAGCGCAGCGTGGTGTCGGAATCGTCGGTGCGGACGATCTGCGCCTCGGCGTCCTCGGTCGCCGGCCGGCTTTCCAGCCCCTCGAAGAAGACCGACACCGGCACCCGGAAGAACTGCCCGAGCTTGAACAGCCGGCTGGAGGACACGCGGTTGAAGCCGCGCTCGTATTTCTGCAACTGCTGAAAGGTCAGGCCGAGCGCCGACGCCACGTCGCTCTGGCTGAGACCCGCCAGCATGCGCAACTCCCGCAGGCGCTGGCCGACGAAGACATCGACGTCGTTCAACCCTTCCCTCTTCTCGCGACCACGCTTTTTCATGGCGTTCCCCTTGTGCAAAATGGAGGCCTGCCATCGCACCGGTCGTCCGAAGCACCGGGACCGTCCCGGACACAAATCGATTTGGTCGGATGCGGGCATGAATTACAACTCAGCTATGTCACGGCCGGGGTGATGTCAACCGGGGCTGAGGCGTTTACTCCGTTTGGATGGATGGAATTTCCCGATACTTGACCAATGGTCGGGACGCCTACGCCGGATTCGCGCAGGGGACTTTCAGCGTCCGCTTTCGGACGTGGCATCGCCGGACGGCCCGTGCCCGATCGGCAACATTTGTGGGACACTAGGCATGTTTTGCCGGGCACTGGGCAAAAATTGCCGCCAATTAACCGTCTCTTCATCAAGACGACGCAGCATGCCTGTTTGATGCACAGGACCGGCGCGGAACTTGCAAACCTTGCCTTCGCAATCGCGAAGCTGACGGTTTGAGGTGGGAATGCCGGGACGGAACCCGATCGGGGATGGCGCGTGAACAACCTTTTGCAGACCCTGCGCAATCTCGGCCCCGCGCGCCTCGCGGCGATCGGCGGCGTCGGTCTCCTCCTGATCGGATTCTTCGTCTACCTGACGACGCGCCTCTCCACGCCGGAGATGGAGCTTCTCTACGCCGAACTCCAGCCCTCCGAGGCGGCGGCCATCGCCAAGAGCCTGGAGGCGTCCAAGATCCCCTTCACGGTGGACAAGACCGGCACCCGGATCACCGTGCCCGCCGATCAGGTCGGCCCGGTCCGCATGAAGATGGCGGCGCAGGGCCTGCCGTCGGGCGGCTCGATCGGCTACGAGCTCTTCGACAAGTCGGAAGGCTTCGGCGCCACCAGCTTCATGCAGAACATCAACCACCTGCGCGCGCTGGAAGGCGAGATGGCGCGCACGGTGCAGACCCTGAACGGGGTGCAGAACGCCCGCGTCCACCTCGTGCTGCCCAAGCGCGAGCTGTTCGCCCGCCAGCAGAACCCGGCGACCGCCAGCGTCTTCCTGAAGCTGCGCCCCGGCGCCCAGCTCTCGCGCGAGAACATCCAGGCGATCCAGCAACTCATCGCCGCCTCGGTGCCCAACCTCGACCCCGGCCGCATCTCCATCGTCGACGACAAGGGCAAGCTGCTGGCGCGCGGCACCGGCAGCGACACGCCCGACGCCATGATGGCCAACGCCGAGGAGAAGAAGCAGGCCTACGAGACGCGACTCGCCCGCGTCGTCGAGGATCTGCTGGGCCGCACGCTCGGCTACGGCAAGGTGCGGGCGGAGGTGTCGGCCGACCTCGATTTCGACCGCATCACCACCAATTCCGAGATTTTCGACCCGGAAAGCCAGGTCGTCCGCTCGACCCAGACCGTCAACGAATCGAGCGACAGCAGCGACCGCGATCCGCTGGCCCCGGTGACGGTCGACCAGAACCTGCCGACCGCCCAGTCGGGCAACAACGCCGGCCCGCTCTCCTCGAACAAGTCGAACCGCGCCGAGGAGACGATCAACTACGAGATCACCAAGACGGTGAAGTCGCACGTGCGCGAGACCGGGCAGGTCCGCCGCCTGTCGGTCGCCGTGCTGGTCGACGGCACCTACCAGCTTTCCAAGGACGCCCCTCCGGCCTACCAGCCGCGCACCGAGCAGGAGGTCGAGAGCATCAAGGCGCTCGTCCGCTCGGCCGTCGGGCTCGACGCGGTGCGCGGCGACACGCTGGAGGTCGTCAACATGCGCTTCTGGTCGCCCGAGGACGACATCCAGAAGCCGGAGGAGCTGTTCATGGGCCTCGCCAAGGACGACCTGTTCCGCATCGCGGAGATGGTCGTGCTCGGCATCGTCGCCGTCCTCATCATCCTGCTGGTCATCCGCCCCCTGATCGCCCGCGCCTTCGAGAAGGCCGAGATGCAGGAGGAGGATGAGATGGATCGCCTGTTGACCGACCAGGCGGGCATGCCGGCGGCGCTCGCCGCCCCGACCGGGGCGCTGGCCCAGGATCTGGCGCTGGAGGCCGCCCAGGCCGACGAGGAGCTGGAGCAGATGATCGACATCAACCGCGTCGAGGGCCGCGTCCGCGCCTCCTCCCTGCGCAAGGTCGGCGAAATCGTCGACAAGCACCCGGAAGAGGCGGTGTCGATCCTGCGCAACTGGCTGTATCAGGAGAGCTGAGTCATGCCCGCCTCTCCCCATGACGGCCGGAGGGCCCGCCGATGAGCGTGCGCAAGTTCCTGTTCGACGAGTCGTTCGACGTGGACGCCGTGCCGCGGATGACGCATGTCGACGACGACGACCTGCTGCCCGAGGTGGAGGATCCGCTCCCCCAACCGGAGCCGGAACCGGAACCGCCCCCCGCCCCAACCTTCGGCGAGGCCGAGATCGAGGCGGCGCGCGCCCAGGGCCACGCCGAGGGCTTCGCCGCCGGCAAGTCGGAAGGCACCGCGGCCGGCTACGGCAAGGGCTTCGGCGAGGGGCTGGTCGCCGGCCAGAACACCGGCTACGAGCGCGGCAAGTCCGAGATCGAGGAGCAGGTCAACGCCCGCATCGCCAACGCGCTCGACCAGCTCGGCAACGGGGTGGCGCATCTGCTGGCGCAGAGCGAGGCGGCCAACGCCATGCGCGCCGACCAGCCGGTCCATCTGGCGCTCGCCATCGTGCGCAAGCTGATGCCCGAATGGACGCGGCGCGGCGGCGCTATGGAGGTCGAGGCGATGGTCCGCGCCTGCCTGACCGACCTGATCGACGAGCCGAGGCTGGTCATCCGCGTCGCCGACGACACCATGGATCTGGTGCGCGAGCATCTCGACGCCACCATCGCGTCGCGCGGCTTCGGCGCCCGGCTGATGGTGCTCGGCGATCCGGGGCTCGCACCCGGAAGTTGCCGGATCGAATGGGCGGAGGGTGGCATGGAGCGCGACACGGCCCAATTGATGGTTGAGGTGGAGCGTTGCGCCGCCCGCATGCTGGAGACTCCGGCCCCCGTCTGACGGGAGGCTGGACACAAGGAGGCCGGAGACCGATATGCCGAGCGACAATTTCTCGCTGAACGACCTGAACCCGGGGGAGGACGATTACGGCAGCTCCGGGGTCGCCAAGGATCTGGAGGCCGTCTACGACATCCCGGTCCAGATCTCGGCGGTGCTGGGCAAGTCGACCATGCAGGTGGCGCAGCTGCTGAAGCTGGGCCGCGGCGCCGTGGTGGAGCTGGACCGCAAGGTCGGCGAGGCCATCGACATCTACGTCAACAACCGCCTCGTCGCCCGCGGCGAGGTGGTGGTGGTGGAGGACCGGCTCGGCGTGACCATGACCGAAATCATCAAGTCGGACCGCGGCTGATGGCCAACGCCTCCGACACGTCCGCCCAGCGCGGCCGGCCGGCCCCCCGGCCGGAGCAGCCGCCCGCCGCCCCCCCATCCAGCCCGCCGCGCAGCGTGCGGCTGCGCGGCGGGCTGGACGTGGCGACGCTGGTCGGGCTGGCGGCGGCGGGGGGCGTGATCCTGGTCGCCATCACGGCGGGCGGCTCCTTGCGCGCCTTCCTCGACCCGCCCTCGCTGATGATCGTGCTGGGCGGCACGCTGGCGGTGACGACGGCCTCCTTCTCGCTCGGCGACGTCGCCGTCGCCTGGAAGAACGCGGCGGCCGTGCTGATCCACCAGACGCTCGACCCCAAGGGCGTCGCCCGGCAGGTCCTGCTGCTGGCCGAGGCGGCGCGGCGCGCCGGGCCGGAAACGCTGAGGAACGTCCTGCCGGAACTGCGGGCCGAACCCTTCCTGCACCGCAGCGTCACCCTGATCACCGAGGGGCTGCCCCCCGACGTGATGGAGCGCATGCTGACCGGCGAGGTCGAGGCGTCGGCCGGGGCCCACGGCCGCAGCGCCGGCGTGCTGCGCCGCGCGTCGGAGGTGGCGCCGGCCATGGGTCTGATCGGCACGCTGGTCGGGCTGGTGCAGATGCTGGGCAGCCTGAACGACCCGTCGGCGATCGGCCCGGCGATGGCGCTTGCGCTGCTGACCACCTTCTACGGGGCGGTGCTCGGCAACGTCGTCCTCGCCCCGCTCGCCGCCAAGGTCGAGCGGGCGGCGGAGGAGGACGCGCTGGTCAAGACCCTCTACACCATCGGCGCCGTGTCCATCGCGCGCCAAGAGAATCCCCGGCGTCTGGAGATGCTCCTGAACGCCGTCCTGCCGCCTGGAAAGCGGATCCAGTATTTCGACCGGGAAGCCCCGAGAGTGGGAGCGTAAGGCTATGCGTCTGCTGATCGTTGGAACGTTGGAAGGCTACATCACCGCCGCCGGCAAGATCGCCATGAAGCGCGGGGCCAAGGTGTCGCACACCGACAGCATCGAGGGGGCGCTGACCGCGCTGCGGGCCGCCGCCGGCGCCGATCTGGTGATGATCGACGTCAAGCTCGACATCGCCACCTTCATCGACAGCCTGAAGGCCGAACGGATCACCATCCCGGTCGTCGCCTGCGGCATCGGCACCGACGCCGCCGCCGCCGTGCGCGCCATCCGCGCCGGCGCCAAGGAATATCTGCCGCTGCCGCCCAACGCCGAGCTGATCGCCGCGGTGCTGGAGGCGGTGGCCGAGGAAAGCCACTCCATCGTCTGCTCCGATCCGGCGATGCTCGCCACCCTGCGGCTGGCCGACCAGGT
The DNA here is from genome assembly GCF_017876095.1 of Azospirillum agricola. Taxonomy (GTDB): domain Bacteria; phylum Pseudomonadota; class Alphaproteobacteria; order Azospirillales; family Azospirillaceae; genus Azospirillum; species Azospirillum agricola. The sequence goes on along the minus strand of NZ_JAGINM010000003.1, from coordinate 139,431 downwards.
GGCGCCGAGCGACGCCTCCGTCCTCGTCACCGGCGAGAGCGGCACCGGCAAGGAGCTGATGGCCCGCTACATCCACCGCAAGAGCCGCCGCTCGGCCGAGCCCTTCGTCGCGGTGAACTGCGCCGCAATCCCGGAGAACCTGCTGGAATCGGAGCTGTTCGGCCACGAGAAGGGCGCCTTCACCGGCGCCGTCGCCCGCCGGCTCGGCCGGTTCGAGGAGGCCAACGGCGGCACCCTGCTGCTCGACGAGCTGTCGGAAATGCACCCGCGCCTCCAGGCCAAGCTGCTGCGCGCGATCCAGGAGAAGGAGATCGACCGCATCGGCTCCTCGCAGCCGGTCAAGGTCAACGTCCGCCTGATCGCCACCTCCAACCGGAACCTGGAGGCCGAGGTCCGCGCCGGCAACTTCCGCGAGGATCTGTATTTCCGCCTCAACGTCTTCAGCGTCGCCATCCCGGCCCTGCGCGAACGCCCGGCCGACATCCCGATGATCGCCGCGCATTTCCTGAAGAAATACGCCGAGGCCAACGGGCTGGGCGAGAAGCGGCTGAACGACGACGCCCTGCTGATGCTGCGCGCCCACCATTGGCGCGGCAACGTGCGCGAGCTGGAGAACACCATGCACCGCGCGGTCCTGCTGTCGCGCGGCGAGGAGGTCGGGCCGGAGGCGATCATGCTGACCAGCCAGCTGCTGGCCCCGGAAGGCGGCGGGCACTCCTCGATCCCGGCCAACTCGCCGGTCGCCAACCCCTTCGCCGGCCCCGGCGGCACGGTCCCGGCCGCCCCGCAGCAGCCCCCGGCCCTGCCGACGCCGCTGACGGTGGCCCCGCCCACCGCCCTGCCGACCAGCTACGGGCCGAAGGGCGCCAGGGGCGGCGCCTACGGCGCCGGCGCCGGGGGGGGCGGCACGCTCCAGGGGCTGATCGGCCGCACGGTGGCCGACGTCGAGCGCGACCTGATCCTGGAGACGCTGACCCACTGCCTGGGCAACCGCACCCACGCCGCGAACATCCTCGGCATCTCGATCCGCACGCTGCGCAACAAGCTCAAGCAGTACGGCGACGAGGGCAGCACGGTTCCGGCCCCCGGCGAGGGGTCCGGCGGCGACCAGCGGGCCCTGGCGTAACCCGCGCGGCACCGGCTGAACGGCGGATACCCCCATGGCCCTGACCGAGCACAACCCAGGCGGCCCGCCCGGCCCGACCGGCAACATGGCCGCGTTCGGCGAGATGTACGGCGTCATCAAGGCGTCGCTGAAGCGCGGCGACGTGGTGATGGCGATCGGCATCCTGATCGTCGTCGTCGGTCTGATCATGCCGCTGCCGGCGGTGATGCTCGACCTGATGCTCGGGCTGAACATCACCATCTCGATCCTGATCCTGATGGTGGTGCTGTTCATCGAGAAGCCGCTCCAGCTCTCCTCCTACCCGACGATCCTGCTGATCACGACGCTGCTGCGCCTGTCCTTGAACATGGCCTCGACGCGCCTGATCCTGACGCAGGGGCATGAAGGGACGTCGGCCGCCGGACACGTCATCGAGGCCTTCGCCAGCCTCGTCATGGGCGGCGACTTCGTCATCGGCGTGATCATCTACGCCATCCTGACCATCGTGAACTTCAAGGTCATCACCGCCGGCTCGGGCCGCATCGCCGAGGTGGCGGCGCGCTTCACCCTGGACGCGATGCCCGGCAAGCAGATGGCCATCGACGCCGACCTGTCGGCCGGCATGATCGACGAGGGCACGGCGCGGGCGCGACGCAAGGAGCTGGAGGACGAGAGCGCCTTCTTCGGCTCGATGGACGGCGCGTCGAAGTTCGTGAAGGGCGACGCGGTCGCCGGCCTGATGATCATGTTCATCAACATCATCGGCGGCGTGACCATCGCGGTTCTGCGCCACGACATGCCGGTGATGACGGCGCTCGACACCTTCACCAAGCTGACCATCGGCGACGGCCTCGTCTCGCAGATCCCGGCGCTGGTCATCTCGATCTCCGCCGGCTTCCTGGTGTCGAAGGCCGGCATGGGCGGCTCGACCGACAAGGCGGTCGTCGGCCAGCTCACCGGCCACAGCCAGGCGCTGGCGCTGGCGGCGGGCGCGGTCGGCGTGCTGGCCCTGCTGCCCGGCATGCCGATGATGACCCTGCTGCCGGTGGTTGCCGCCGTCGGCGGCGCCGCCTGGTACCTGCCCCGGCTCCAGGCGAAGAAGGAGGCCGCCGAGGCCGAGGCGGCGGCGGCCGAGGCGGCGGCGCAGAGCGGCGGCGGCGGTGGTCCGGGCGGCGCCCAGATGGCCGACGAGCCGATCGCCACCGCGCTGGCCATCGACCTGATCCGGCTGGAGCTTGGCTACGGCCTGCTGTCGCTGATCAACCAGCCGCAGGCCGGCAGCCACCGGCTGACCGACCAGATCAAGGGGCTGCGCCGGCAGATCGCCGGCGAGGTCGGCTTCGTCATGCCGGCGGTGCGCATCCAGGACAACCTCCAGCTTCCGCCCAACACCTACATCATCCGCGTCAAGGAGATCGAGGCCGGGCGCGGCGACATCCGGCCCAACATGCTGCTGGTCATGGACCCGCGCGGCGACGCCATGAGCCTGCCCGGCGAGCAGACGGTGGAGCCGACCTTCGGCCTGCCCGCCATCTGGATCGAGCCCGGCTACCGCGAGGAGGCGCTGTTCAAGGGCTACACCGTGGTCGACCCCTCGACCGTGGTCACCACCCATCTGACCGAGCTGATCAAGGACAACATGCCGGAGCTGCTGTCCTTCACCGAGACGCAGAAGCTGCTGGACGAGACCGACAAGGAACACCAGAAGCTGATCGCCGATGTGGTGCCGAATCAGATCACTGTGGGCGGATTGCAACGGGTGTTGCAGAATCTCCTTGCCGAACGCGTCTCGATCCGGGATCTTCCAACCATTCTGGAAGGAGTGTCGGAAGCGGCCAGTCAGACTCGCAGCATCACCCAGATCACCGAGCATGTGCGGTCCCGCCTTGCCCGGCAGATTTGCGACGTGAACACCAACGAGATGGGATTCATCCCGCTCGTCACCCTGTCGCCCGACTGGGAGCAGGCGTTCGCGGAGTCGCTGGTGGGGGATGGCGACGACCGGCAGCTGACGATGGCCCCCTCCCGTCTGCAACAGTTCATCACCTCGGTCCGCCAAACCTTCGAGCGACACGCCATGATGGGCGAGACCCCCGTCCTGCTGACCAGCCCGCTGATCCGTCCCTTCGTCCGCTCGATCGTCGAGCGGTTCCGGCCGGCGACCGTGGTCATGTCGCAGAACGAGATCCATCCCAAGGCGCGGATCAAGACCTTGGGGCAGATCTGACGATGCACGCCGCGCGCCGCCACCCGCCTGACCCTGGAAGGCTCCGCCCATGAGGCTGAAGTCCTTCCACGCCAAGACCATGTCCGAAGCCATGCGGATGGTGCGCCAGTCGCTGGGCGACGACGCCATCATCGTCGCGACGCGCGAGGAGGAAGGCGGCGGCGTCCGCGTCACGGCGGCGGTGGAGGAGGAGGATCTCCTGATCGCGCAGGAGCGCGCGCGCCAGCCGGTGAAGCCGGCCGAGCCGGAGATCGACGTCGGCGAGGTGGTGGCCGACGCCCTGCACCGCCACGGCGTGCCGGCGGCGCTGGCCGAGCAGCTCATCGACGCCGCCTCGGGGCTCGACACCGACGACGCCTGCCTGGCGCTCGGCTCGGCGCTGGACTCCCTCTACACCTTCGCCCCCCTGCCGGACGGGCGCACGGCGGTCAAGCCGCTGGTGCTGGTCGGCCCGCCGGGCTCCGGCAAGACGCTGGTCGCCGCCAAGCTGGCCGCCCGCGCCGTCTTCAAGAAGCGCTCGGTCGGCGTCATCACCACCGACACGGTGCGCGCCGGCGGCGTCGACCAGCTCGCCGCCTTCACCCGGCTGATGAAGCTGAAGCTGGCGACCGTCGAGGATCCCGACGCGCTGGCCGGCGCCTTCGAGGTCCACCGCAAGACCGATCTGGTGCTGGTCGACACCGCCGGGCGCAACCCCTTCAGCCACGAGGACATGGACGATCTGCGCGCGCTGCTGTCGGCGGGCGAGGTCGAGCCGGTGCTGGTGCTGCCCGCCGGGCTCGACGCGCTGGAGGCCGCCGACATCGCGATGGCCTTCAAGGCGCTCGGCGTCCGGCGCATGCTGGTGACGCGGGTCGACATGGCCCGGCGTCTGGGCAGCCTGCTGACCATCGCCAGCCGCGCGCGCATGGCCTTCTGCGACGCCAGCGTGTCGTCGAAGGTGGCGGAGGGGTTGACCCCGCTCAACCCTCTGGCGTTGGCACGGATGATGCTTCCGCCCGAGGAGGCCGGGGAGGACACGGCGCCCGAACCGGCGCCGCGCGGCCGTCCAGCCGCGAGATCCGCCGCCCAGCCTGCCAGTAAACCCGCTGCCAAACCCGCCAAGACCGCAACCAAGGCCAAAGCCGCCAGTTCCCCCTCGTCGAGGACCCTGCCATGACCGATCCGGTGTTCCCGGCCGCCCTCAAGAACGTTCGCCCGCTGCGCGGCGCCAACGTCATCGCCGTGGCCAGCGGAAAGGGCGGCGTCGGCAAGACGTGGTTCTCGATCACGCTGAGCCACGCCCTGACCAAGGCGGGGTTGAACACCCTGCTGTTCGACGGCGACCTCGGCCTCGCCAACGTCGACATCCAGCTGGGCTTTTCGCCCCGGAACGACCTCGGCGCCGTCATCAACGGGGAGGTGACGCTGTCCAAGGCGGCGCAGCGCTTCCCCGACACCGGCTTCGACATCATCGCCGGCCGCTCCGGCTCCGGCACGCTGGCGCAGTTGCCGAGCCAGCGCCTGTCCGGCCTGCGCAACGACCTGCTGGAGCTGGCCAAGAGCTACGACCGGGTGGTGATGGACATGGGGGCCGGCGTCGACCGCACGGTGCGCACCCTGTCCGGACCGGCCGGGGTGACGCTGGTGGTGACGACCGACGAGCCGACCTCGCTGACCGACGCCTACGCCTTCATCAAGCTGACCCACGCCACCAACCCGTCGGCCGACCTGCGCATCGTCGTCAACATGGCGCAGAGCGTGAAGGACGGCGAGCGGACCTACGGCACCATCCTGAAGGCCTGCCAGAACTTCCTGAAATACAAGCCGGCGCTGGCCGGCATCATCCGCCGCGACCTGAAGGTGCGCGACGCCATCCGCAGCCAGACCCCGCTGCTGACCCGCTCGCCGACCAGCGACGCCGCCCGCGACGTGCAGTCCATCGTCCAGCGGCTGCTCGCCAGCTCGAACTGAGCGGGCCGGGCCGGAGGGGCCGATGGGCGGCGCCATCCCACCGCCGGTCGCGCCGGCCGCTCCCCCTGCGGCACCGGCCGCCGCTCCGGCGCCGGTTCCGGTGGGGGAGGCGACGGTCGTCGCACTGCCGGACCGGCTCCAGGACATCGCCCGGCCGGTGGTGCTGACCGGCACCGTGCTGGGCGAGACGCCGGAAGGGCTGACGCGGATCCGTACCTCCGCCGGCGAGGTGCGGATCGACAGCCCGACCCCGTTGCCGGCCGACAAGCCTGTGACGCTCCAGATCACTCCGGGCCAGACGGCGCCCAACGGGACGCTCCAGGCCAAGCCGACCGCGCTGATCCTCCTGCAAAGCCTCACCACCGCGAGCGGCGGCGCCACCACCGGCAACACCGGCGCCCAAGCCCCCGCCGCTCCCGCGCCGGGCAACGCCGGGGCGCCCGCCGTCATCCTGCCGACCCCGACACCGCCGACCGTGCCCGCCCTGCCGGCGCTGCTGCCGGGCACCGTCGTGCCGGCGCTGGTGCTGGCCTCGGCCACGGCGACCAGGCCGCTCCAGCCCCCGGCGGGCGCCCTGCCCCCGGTGCAGCCCGCCGTTCCAGGCACCCTCGTCGCGGCACCACAAGCGGGAAGCCCCGCTCCGGCCACCGGTGCCGCCGCTCCGCCGACGGCGGCACCGGTCGCGGCACCGGCCCAGGCCGGATCAGCGCCCGCGGCCTCCCCGCTTCCCACCGCGCCGATGCTCGACGTTCCGGTCGAGCTGGGCGGCGACGCCGCGCATCCAGGCGCCGAGACGCCCAGCTTGAAAGCGGCGAATCCGGGGGCACCCCCGGAAGCCCCCGACCTGCCGCGTGGGGCGACGGTGGCGCTGAGGATCCTCACCGTCACCCCGCCGCCCCAGCAACCCAAGCCGCCCGGCCAGCCCGACAACGGAGCAGGCCCCACGCCGGATCAGGGACAATCCGCGACCGGCGGCCAGCCCCAGCCTTCGCCGGCCGATCCGGTCGCCGACTCGATGGCCGACCTCGCCGCCGACGCGCCGATCCTGCGCGGGACGGTGGCGGGCACGACCCCGCAGGGCCAGCCGGTGCTGGCGACCCGGCAGGGCATGCTGGCCCTGAACGTCCAGGCCAGCCTGCCGCAGGGCGCCAAGGTCACGGCTGCGCTCGCCGATCCCGCCCAGGCGGCCCGGCGGGCGGCGCAGGCCGCCGCCCCGTTGCCGGGGGGCGAGCTTGGACCGATGAGCGAGCGCGACTGGCCGGCGATGCGGCAATTGATGGCGACGCTGGCGGCGGCCGACCCGGCGCTGGCCCGTTCGATGCTGGCGACCATGCCGCAGCCGAACCGTAAGCTGACGGCGGCGCTGACCTTCTTCCTGTCGGCGATGCGCGGCGGCGACGCGCGCGGCTGGCTGGGCGACGAGGCCGGCTCGGCCCTGGAACGCTCCGGCCGCGGCGACCTGCTGGCCCGCCTCGACAAGGAGTTCGAGGGGCTGAAACGCGAGGCGGCCGAACCGATGCCCGGCGACTGGCGGCCCTACACGCTGCCGATGATGGACGCCAACGGGCCGAAGCCGATCAAGCTCCACATCCACCCGCTGAAGGGCGACGAGGAGGAGGGCGGCGACGGCAAGGAGAGGGGCAAGCCCGGCAGCCGCTTCCTGATCGACGTCGAGATGAGCCGCCTCGGGCCGATGCAGCTGGACGGTCTGGTGCGGCCCAACCATTTCGACCTGATCCTGCGCAGCCATGTTCCCCTGCCGCCGGATCTGCGGGTGGAGCTGATCCAGGTCTTCGCCGACAGCGTCCGCGCGGTCGGCTACAGCGGCGGGCTGTCCTTCCAATCGGGGGCCAAGAGCTGGGTGAAGCTGACCCGTGCCGGCAAGAGCGCGCTCGGGGTGTCGGCGTGAGGCGCGAGCGGCTGATCACGCACCCCTCCCCCGACAGCCGCCACGATTTCCTGGTGGAGCTGCGCGGCGAGCCGAGGGCGGGAACGCGGCTGACGGTGCGGTTCGTGCCGGACGCGCTGGTGCTGGAACCCGCCGGCTTCACCGCCTATCTGGGCGAGCCGGCCGGGTTTCCCGACGGGCTGGAGGCGCTGGCGATGGCCGTGCTCGACGATCTGAACAACGAGCTGGTGCCGCGCTGGGTGGAGATCACCCTGGAACGCGACGCGCCCTTCCCGCACCGCGTGGTGATCGAGGACCGCCAGCCCAACTGGGACAACCCGGCGCTGGTGGCGCGGCTGCGGCGGATTTGAGGCCTGTGAGGCGGTGGGGCGTCGGCTGACATCCCCACCCCCGCACGGACCATCACCCCTCCAGGAACGCCTTCAGCGCATCGACCACCGCGCGCATCTCCGCCTCGGTGCCGATGGTCACGCGCAGGCAGCTCGGCAGGCCGTAGGCCGGCATCTGGCGGACCAGAATGCCGCGCGCCTTCAAAAGCTGGCGCGCCGCCTCGGCGTCGTCCTTGCCGGCGGGCTGCCCCTTGAAATCGACCAGGATGAAGTTGGTCACGCTGGGATGCACGGTCAGGCCGAGCTTTTCGACCTCGGCCGCGAACCACTCCCGCCACGTCTCGTTGTGGCGGCGCGAACGCTCCAGGAAATCGACGTCCTCGATCGCGGCGATGCCGGCGACATGGGCGGCGGTCGAGACGTTGAACGGCCCGCGCACCCGGTTCAGCACGTCGACGATCCCCGCCGGGCCATAGGCCCAGCCGATGCGCAGCGAGCCCAGCGCGAAGATCTTCGAGAAGGTGCGGGTCATCACCACGTTGGGGAAACGCTCCACCAGCTCCTCGCCGGCGGTGTAGTCCTCGCGGTTCATGTATTCGGCGTAGGCCGCGTCGATCACCAGGATCACGTTGGCCGGCAGCCCGGCGTGCAGCCGCGCCACCTCCGACGCCGGCAGGTAGGTGCCGGTCGGGTTGTTGGGGTTGGCGAGGAAGACGATCTTCGTGCGCGGGGTGACGCGGGCCAGCAGCGAATCGACGCTGGCGGTCAGCCCGTCCTCCGGCGCCGTCACCGGCGTGGCGCCGACCGACTTGGCGCCGATCGGGTACATCAGGAAGCCGTGCTGCGAATACAGCACCTCGTCCCCCGGCCCGGCGTAGGAGCGGATCAGCAGGCTGATGATCTCGTCCGATCCGGCGCCGCAGACGACGCGGTCGGCGTCCAGGTTGAAGCGCTTGGCGATGGCGCCGCGCAGGGCGGCCGACGCGCCGTCCGGATAGCGGTGCAGCGTGGCGGCGGCGTTCGTGTAGGCTTCCACCGCGCGCGGGCTGGGGCCGAGCGCGCCCTCGTTCGACGCCAGCCGGATGTGGCCGGAATGCTCGCCGCCGACGTAAGCGGCGATGTCGAGAATCCCCGGACGCGGCACCGGGCCGTTCGGCTGAGTCATGGCGTGGAACCTTCCGAATCCAAAAAGAGGCGTGGCTGGTTTGGGAGTTGTGGGTTTGGGAGCGCTTACAGCGGCAGCGGCACGGCGTAGCCGCCGACGGTGTTGACCCGCACCGGGATGTCCCCGGACCGCTCGACCAGCGCGGTCAGGCGGGGGTCGGCGGGATCGACGAAATCGGCGATCTCCACCAGATGGATGGAGGGGCCGCCGTGATGGCCGCCGCCATGGCCGCCGCCGGCGTGCCCCCCACCGGAATGCCCCCCGCCGGAATGCCAGGAGCAGAAGCCGACGGGCGGCAGGCCGCAGGCCTCCAGCATGTCCTTCAGCCGGCCGCGGCTGAGGTCGCCGCCGATCTCGATGCTGAGCAGGGTGCGGTCGTCGCCGGTCGGCTCGTGCGCCGCCACGGCGATGGCGAGCGCGTCGCGGTTCTCGCCACGGGCGTTGCCGCGCCCGCCGAAGGGCAGACGCGCCACCACGCGGGGCCGGTTGGCGTCGGCCGAGACCAGGAAGCGCCACCAGGGGTCGTTGTCGTCCTCGGCCGGATAGGGCACCACCGCGACCGTCGCCGTGCCGTCCGACACGGCGCGCAACGCCGCCGCCGGGGTGTTGACGGCGGTCATCGGCACGAAGCTGCCGTAATGGTCGCGGGCGACGTCCCAGAAGCCGCGCTTGTCCTCCGGTGCGTGGACGGCGACGGCGAAGGGGCCCTGGATGCGGGTCAGCGCCGTGATCATCTCCCGCCACATGCGGACGACGACCTGGGCCGGGAAGGTTCCGGTGTGGCGCGCCATAAGGCGGCGCAGGATCGAGGCCTCGCGCGCCGGACGCAGATAGATGGCCTGCCCCGGCGCGCCCTTGGCGGCGCCGATGCGCTCGACCACCGCGGCGCGGCGCATCAGCAGATCGTGGAGCGCGTCGTCGATCTGGTCGATCTCGCGGCGCAAATCGTCGAGCGGGGTCCGGGCGGGAGACATCGATTCACAAAACCGTCGGAGGCAAAGCCGGATAGTAGTAGTCCGCATGCGCCGCAAAATCAAAGAAAACGTTGACACTCCGAAGCCCGGCTTCGTAGCTATACGGTTCCCGTCCCGCCCAAGGCTTCCAAGCGCCCATGCCCGCGTCCCAACCCTCCGTCGTCGTTCCCGCCGACGCGGATCCCCTGCCCGGCCAGCGGGTCCGGCTGGGCGTGACCACCCCGATGCGGCTGGACAGCGGCGCCGAGCTGGGCCCGTTCGAGATCGCCTACCAGACCTACGGCACGCTGAACGCCGACCGATCCAACGCGATCCTGATCTGCCACGCCCTGACCGGCGACCATTTCGTCATCGAGAAGCATCCGGTCACCGGCAAGCCCGGCTGGTGGGAAATGCTGGTCGGCCCCGGCCGCCCGGTCGACACCGACCGCTATTTCGTCATCTGCTCCAACGTGCTGGGCGGCTGCCTGGGCAGCTCCGGCCCGAAGGACATCAACCCGGCGACCGGCCAGCCCTACGGCCTGTCCTTCCCGGTCATCACCATCGGCGACATGGTGCGCGCCCAGAAGCTGCTGGTCGAGCATCTCGGCATCGACCAGCTGTTCTGCGTGATCGGCGGCTCGATGGGCGGGATGCAGGTGCTGCAATGGGCGGTCGCCTACCCCGAATCGGTGTTCGCGGCCTGCCCCATCGCCACCGCCGCCCGCCATTCGGCGCAGAACATCGCCTTCCACGAGGTCGGGCGGCAGGCGATCATGGCCGACCCCGAATGGCGCGGCGGCAACTATCTGCTGGAGGGCACCCGCCCGGAGTCCGGTCTGGCGGTGGCCCGCATGGCGGCGCACATCACCTACCTGTCGGAAACCGCGCTGCACCGCAAGTTCGGGCGCAACCTCCAGGACCGCAAGGCAGTCACCTACGGCTTCGACGCCGATTTCCAGGTGGAGAGCTACCTGCGCTACCAGGGGGCGGCCTTCGTCGAGCGGTTCGACGCCAACTCCTACCTCTACATCACCCGCGCGATGGATTATTTCGACCTCGCCGCCGACGCGGGCGGAACGCTGGCCAACGCCTTCCGGCCGGGGGGCAAGACCACGCCGGTGCGCTTCTGCCTCGCCAGCTTCAGCAGCGACTGGCTGTTCCCGACCTCCGAATCGCGGGCCATCGTCCACGCGCTGAACGCCGTCGCCGCCAACGTCAGCTTCGTCGAGTTCGAGACCGACAAGGGTCACGACGCCTTCCTGCTGGACGAGCCGGAGTTCCATCAGGTCATCCACGGCTTCCTGGAGGGCTGCGCCGAGCATCGCGGCCTGACCGTCCGCCGCCGCGCCCGCTGAGGATTCGATCGACCGTGGACATCCGTGACGACCTGAAGCTGATCGCCGAGATGGTGGAACCGGGCAGCCGCGTGCTGGACGTCGGCTGCGGCGACGGCGCGTTGCTCGACTATCTGACCCACGCGAAGAACGTCGACGGTCGCGGCATCGAACTCAGCATGGACGGCGTCCGGCAATGCGTGGCGCAGGGCCTGTCGGTGATCCAGGGCGACGCCGAGACCGACCTGAAGGACTACCCGGCCGACGCCTTCGATTATGTGATCCTCGGCCAGACCCTCCAGGCGATGCGCAACCCGCGCGAGGTGCTGGAGCTGATGTGCCGCATCGGCCGGCGCGCCATCGTCTCGGTGCCCAATTTCGGCTATTGGCGCGTCCGGCTCCAGCTTCTGCTGACCGGGCGGATGCCGGTGACGGAAAAGCTGGGCTACCAGTGGTGGGAGACGCCCAACATCCATTTCTGCACGTTGCGCGACTTCGTCGTGCTGACCGGGGAGATGGGAATCCGCATCGAGCAGGCCCGCATCCTCGACCGCGCCGGCCGCGTCACCGGCCGGGCGCATTCGGGCTTCGCCAACCTGCTGGGCGAACAGGGCGTCTTCCTGCTGAAGCGCGACTGAGCGGCGCGGGGGAACGGAATCGCGCGAGGCCGGGGGCCGGGCCGGCAACCCGGACCCGTTTCCGGTGTTTAGGGAAAAAGCCTTTTCCCAACCGGAAGGTCCGCTCCATGCCCCGCCCCCTCCTGTTCGCCCTGCCCGCCGCCGCCCTGCTACTGACGGGAGCCGCCCAGGCCCAGACGGCCCCCGCGCAGGCCTCCCCGGACACCACCGCCCAGATGGCCGCCCCGTCGGGGACCGCCGCGCCGCCGCCGCTGATGACCGCGCCGCGCCCCGACGACCGGCCGACCACCGACCCGCTGGCCTCGCCGTCGGGCGTCAGCGGCTCGGCGCCTTCCGACGAGGTGCGGAACCCGTCGCCGCCGGTCGCCTCGCTGCCGCCGGACGCGCTGACGGCGCCGCAGGCCCAGGCGATGGTCGGGACCGAGTTGCGCACCCGCGACGGTCAGGTCGGCGGCCGGATCCTCGACTTCACCATGGCGGAGCCGGATGGGCGCATCGCCCGTGTCGTGCTCGCCCCCAACGACGTGCTGGGGCTGGGAGCCAGGATGGTGACGGTGCCGGTGACGGCGCTGAAGATGGAGGACGGCACCCCGACGCTCGACATGGACGCCGCCGAACTCGCCCAGGCGCCGGGCTTCGCCTACGGCATCGACCAGCGCACGCTGATCCGGCGCCAATGATCCGCCGGGAATGATACGCGGGGAATGATCCAACGGCGCCGGCGGCCGGAAGCGCCGCCGCTCAGCGGACGCGGCGGCGCAGGCTGCCGGTCAGGCAGGCGACGAGGCACAGGCCGGCGCCCAGCGCCATCGACCACACCGTGCCGTCGGCCTTGCCCAGCCCGCTGAACAGCAGCCCGACGGCGGCCGCTCCCAGCGTCTGGCCGAGCAGCCGGCCGGTCGCCTGGATGCCGCTGGCCCCGCCGCTGCGCTCCTTGGGCGCGCTGCTGACCAGCACCTTGTTGTTGGGCGTCTGGAACAGGCCGAAGCCCAAGCCGGCCAGCGCCATCCGCCACGCCACGTCCCAGAAGGCCGGGTCGGGCGGCAGCGCCCCCATCAACGCCAGCCCGGCGGCGAACAGGGCCAGCCCGGCGCCGCTCAGCAGGCTCGGCTCGTAGCGGTCGGCCAGCCGTCCGGCCAGCGGGGCGACGAGCGCCACCGCCACCGGCCAGGGCGTCATCAGCAGGCCGGTGTCGCCCTGGCTGCGCCCCAGCACGTCCTCGAAGAAGAAGGGCAGCGCCACGAAGGCGATGTTCTGCGCCGCGAAGGAGCAGACCGACGTCACCACCGACAGGGCGAAGACCGGCCGGCGCAGCAGATCGACCGGCAGCAGCGGCGCCGCCTGCGACAGCCCGCGCCGGACCAGCGCCACGCCGAAGGCCAGGGCACCGGCCAGCTCCAGCCCGGTCATCCAGTGCGGCTGGCTGCCATCCAGCCCCTTGAAGCCGAGGATCGCCAGCCCGAGCGTCAGCGCGTTCAGCGCGGCGCCCGCCGTGTCGAAGCTGTGGACAGAGCGCGGCGAGTGCGGCAGCGCCTTCGCCGCGACCACCAGCGCCGCCAGCCCGATCGGCACGTTGACGGCGAACAGCCAGGGCCAGGAGGCGACGGAAAGGATCAGCGCCGCGACGCTGGGCCCCGCCGCCGTCGTCACCGCGACGATCAGCGCGTTGTAGCCCACCCCGCGCCCGAGCTGGGCCGTCGGGTAGATATGGCGGACCAGCGCGAGGCTGACGCTCATGATGCCGGCGCCGCCGAGTCCCTGGAGCACCCGCGCCGCCGTCAGCAGCGGCAGCGAATCCGCCAGCGCGCAGGCCAGCGACGCCACGGTGAACACCGCCAGCCCGCCCCAGTAGACCCGGCGGTAGCCCAGGATGTCGCCCAGCGAGGCGAGCGGGAACAGCGAGATGGTGACGGCGATCTGGTAGGCGTTCACCACCCAGATCGACTGCGCCGCGTCGATGGCGAATTCGCGCTGGATCGTCGGCAGGGCCATGGTGGCGACCACGCCGTCCAGCACCGCCATGACCAGCGCCGCCGTCATCGCCGCCATCGCCCAGTAACGCTGCGGAACCGGAAGGCCGTCGGCGGCGGGAACGGCGGCGGATGGGGCGGGCGATGGGCTGTGCGGCATGGGCCGGGAGCATAAGGGGCGGATCATTCTCCACCCTCCCGATTTCTTCGCATGCAAGCGTTGCGGCGGCGGAACGGGGAACCCGCCCCGTCGAGCCCCTGTTGGAGAGGCACTGTCTTCCACCGCAGGAGCGGCTTCGATGACCAAGCACATCCCCCCCGTCCCGCCCGCCGGACGCAGCGACAAGGGTCCGGCCGGCGTGCCGGAGAGCGCCCCGGCCGACACGGCGGCCGACAACCGTTCGCCGCCGGCGAACCTGAAGGAGCAGGACCGTCAGGGCAACACCGCCCAGAACACCACCCATCAAGGCCTTCAACAGGACCGGTGAGAGCCATCATGACGAAGCGACACGAGGCGACCGACCGCCATCACGGCGGCCCCGGCAGCAGCCAGCAGAACGCCGACAAGCCGCAGCCCCCCGCCGAGAAGCACCCCCGCCCCGGCGAGCCGACCAACACCGAGCGCAGCCACATCTCCGGCGGCGGCGGGGAGCGCGACATCCACCACACCCACGATCCCCGGACCAAGAGCTGACGGAAACCCTTCGCCCCTCGCCCGCCGGACGGTAAAGGGCCGGGAGCGTGGCCGGAGCGGCCAAAGTCCATTCACCGAAATCAGTGTCGCGCAGCGATACGACGGCCGGAGCGAGCGATCGCTCCGGCCGTTGCCGTCTCAATCGCCGAGCGCCGACTGCGCCCGCGCCGCCCGGTGCAGGGGCGGCACCCGACCAGGGTAGAGGTTGGCCGAGATGTCGCGCACCGCGCCGCGCAGTTCCTCCAGGAAGGCCGGCTGGCCGTTGCGGATGATGTGCGGCGTCAGGCCGGTCAGGCTCACCGAGGCGACCAGCGCGCCGTCGGGGTCGAAGACCGGCATGGCGATGGCCGACAGGCCCTCGTAGACGTCGTCCACCGCCACCGCCCAGCCGCGTTGCCGCACCGTCTCCAGCTCTTCCAGCAGCACGGCCGGGTCGGTGGTGGTGTAGGGCGTCAGGCGGGTGGTGCCGCGCGCCAGCACCCGCGCCACCTCCTCCTGCTCCAGATAGGCGAGCAGCACGCGCGGGGCGGCGCCGCAGTTCATCGGCAGCTGCCCGCCGACGATCCACCAGCGCACCTCGACCGAGCGGTCGCTGTGGAACTGGTCGAGGCAGATGGCGGCGCCGTCGTGATAGACCGACAGGAAGACCGTGCTGCCGGTGGCCTTGGCCAGCCGCGACAGCACGGTGGCGGCGATCTGCCGCAGATCGCGCCGCTCCGGCACCACCCCGGCCAGCTTCAGGATCTCCAGCCCGAGGCTGTATTTCTGAGTCTGCGCGTCGAACACCGCGAAGCCGTCCTGCACCAGCGTCAGCAGGATGCGCCGCGCCGTGCCCTTGTCGAGCTTCGCCGCCCCCGCGACCTCGGTCAGCGAGAGCGACGGCCCCTCCTGGTAGAAGCTGCGCAGCACGGCGAGCGCGCGGGACACGGCGCGGACGCTCAGCCCGTTCTTTTCCGTCCCCTGCTCCGCCCCCTGTTCCGTGGCCTGCTCGGCGCCCTGGGTGTCGTCCTGATCCTTGTCCATACGCAAAACCTCTCGTGGATGGCGAGCCGCCGGGTCCCGAACCGGTCGGTTTCATCCCGTTCCGGTAGCATTCGTTCGTCGCGCCCCGTTGTGCAAGCCCAATGTCGGTTCCGCTCATCGGTGTTGCAGAGTGATACCATATTTGCCTGTTGACACTCTTCATGGCAAATGGTTTCCTTTGCGAACAAACAGAACAAACGGCAGGAGGGGAGGCGGATGACCACCATCGCCCACACCCAGACCCCCCACACCATTTCGCTGGGCGCCTTCACGGTCACGCGGATCGAGGAGATGCTGACGCCGGGCTTCGATCCGGCCTTCCTGTTCCCGGCCTATGAGGAGGCCATCTTCGAGGCGGATCCCGATCTCGCAGCCCCGAACTTCCTCGACCCGGCGTCGCGCCGCCTGATGTCGAGCATGCATTCCTGGCTCATCCGCACCGCCGACCACGTCATCCTGATCGACACCGGCTGCGGCAACGGCAAGCACCGCGACACGCCGGGCTTCGAGCGCTTCCACATGCTCGACAAGCCCTACCTCCAGCGCCTCAAGGAGGCCGGCGTGCACCCCGAGGAGGTGACGCTGGTCATCAACACCCACCTGCACATCGACCATGTCGGCTGGAACACGCAGTGGGTCGACGGCCGCTGGGTGCCGACCTTCCCCAACGCCCGCTACATCTACGGCGCCAAGGAGTTCGCGCACTGGCGCTCGCCAACCGGCGGCCTCGTCACCATGCCGGGCAACGGCCCGGTGATGGAGGACAGCGTGATGCCGGTGTGGGAGGCGGGACAGGTCGAGCTGATCGAGAGCGGCGACCGCATCCTCGACGGGCTGGAGGTCGAGCTGGCACCGGGCCACACGCCGGGGCAACTCTTCGTCAAATTGGAGTCCGACCGCCACGCCGCGGTCTTCACCGGCGACTGCCTGCACCAGCCGATGCAGATCACCCGGCCGAACTGGAACAGCCGCTTCTGCGAGGACCAGACGGAAGCGGTGGCGACGCGCCGCCGCCTGCTGGACTTCGCGGCCGACCGCGAGGCGCTGGTCTTCCCCGCCCATTTCGGCGCGCCGCACACCGGCTTCGTGCGCCGCCGCGGCGAGGATTTCCGCTTCGAGCCGCTGAACGGGACGGTGTGAGCGCTGTCCGCAAACTTAACCCTCTCCTCCCCGGGGAGAGGGTGGGGCCGCAGGCCCCGGTGAGGGGGCGTTACGGCCGGAAGGGCGGAAAAAGACCGACTCAGCCACAGCTTCCGGTTTGCGGCACGCGATGCCTCCCCCTCACCCAACCCTCTCCCCGGGGGGAGAGGGCCAAGTTGCCACCGCCACGTCATCACGCTGATCCAACGACCCGAGTTTTTCGACACTCTGACGCAGAGGCACATTTCGATGAGCATCGCCGCCCTCGAAGGCTCGGCCACCCTGCCGGCCACCCTGCTTGACGACCTGCGCGCCGCCCTTGGCGCCGAGGCCGTGCTGGACGACGAGAAGAGCCGCAGCTTCTACGCCAACGACGTCTTCTGGCAGCCGGGCGTCGCCCCGCTCGCCATCGTCCTGCCGCGCACGGCCGACGAGGCCGCCGCCGCCGTGGCCGCCGCCGCCAAGGCCGGCGTCGCCATCGTGCCGCGCGGCGGCGGGATGTCCTACACCAAGGGCTACCTGCCCAAGCACCCGAACTCGATCGTCGTCGACGGCCGCAAGCTGAACCGCGTCGTCGAGCTGAACACCGCCGACCAATACGTCACGGTCGAGACCGGCTGCACCTGGGCGGCGCTGAACGAGGCGCTGGAGGGCACCGGCCTGCGCACGGGCTATTGGGGGCCGCTGTCGGGCATCAACGCCACCATCGGCGGCGCCCTGTCGCAGAACAGCGCCTTCTTCGGCTCCGGGGTCCACGGCACGGTGGCGGAGACGGTGCTCGGCGTCACCGTGGTGCTGGCCGACGGCCGCAAGGTCACCACCGGATCGGGCGGCCGCGTCGGCGCCAAGCCCTTCAACCGCTTCGGCGGGCCCGACCTGACCGGCATCTTCCTCGGCGACAACGGGGCGATGGGGCTGAAGGTCGCGGCGACGCTGCGCCTCTACCCGCGCCCGGAGAAGGTGGACTTCCTGTCCTTCGGCTTCCAGACCATGCAGGCGATGGCCGCGGCCCAGGTCGAGATGGCGCGCTCGCGCTGCGTCTCGGAAGGCTTCGGCATCGACCGCACCAAGATCGAGCATTCGGCCAGCGTCAACAAGCTGTCGGACGGGCTGAAGACTCTCGGCAACCTCGCCATGGGCGGCAAGTCGCTGCTCCAGGGTGCCAAGGACGCGCTCGGCGTGGCGACCGCCGGCACCGCCTTCCTCAAGGCCCACAACTTCACCCTCCATCTGGTGGTGGAGGGGCGCACCGACGGCGAGCTGCGCCATTCGCTGGACACGCTGCGCGCCATCGGCAAGCGCCATGGCAGCGAGATCGAGAACAGCGTCCCCAAGGTGATGCGCTCCAAGCCCTTCGGGCCGGTGCGCGGCATGCTGGGGCGCGACGGCCAGCGCTGGGTTCCCATCCACGCCGTCTTTCCGCTCGGCGACGCCGCCAAGGTGATCGAGGCGAACGACGCCTTCTTCGCGGAGAAGCGCGCCTTCATGGAGACGCACGGCATCATCTATTCGGTGATGACGATGACGGTCGGCAACGATTTCTTCCTGGAGCCGGCCTTCTACTGGGACGACGAGATCACCCCGCTGCACGCCGCCAGCCTGGGCGAGGAGGTGGTGCGCCCCTGGCGCGACCGCAAGGCGAACCCGGCGACCCGGCAGGCGGTGGCGGAACTGCGCCGCGCCACCCAGGAACTCTACGCCGGGCTTGGCGGCATCAGCTGGCAGGTCGCCCGCGACTACCCCTTCCGCGAGATCCTTTCGCCCGAGACCTGGGCGCTGCTCGACGGCGTCAAGCGCGCCGTCGACCCGCAGGGCCTGATGAACCCCGGCGCACTCGGCCTCGACTGAGCGCACCGGAACGGAGACCGCCGCCATGGGCTACACCATCACCGAGAAGATCCTGGCGCGCGCGGCGGGACTGCCCGCCGTCCGCGCCGGCCAGGACATCAAGGCGAAGCCGGACTTCGTCCTCGCCTACGACTTCCCCGGCTACACCGACGTCTACTTCAAGACCATGAAGGAGGATTTCGGCATCGAGCGGGTCGCCGAGCCGGAGCGCTTCGGCATATTCATCGACCACATGGTGCCGACCGCCACCGCCAAGGAAGAGGAGCTGCACATCAACACCCGCACTTGGTGCGCGGAGAACAATGTGCCGCTGTTCGAGCGGCGCGGCATCGGCCATCAGGTCGCCTGCGAGGTCGGCTACGCGACGCCCGGCGCCTTCGCCGTCCATTTCGATGGCCATGTCAGCCAGTTGGGCACCTTCGGCACGCTCGCCATCGGGCTGCGCCGCAACGTGCTGGAGGCCTTCGTCAGCGACACCGTGTCGCTGCGCGTGCCGCACACCGTGCGGGTGAACCTGCACGGGTCTTTGCGGCCCGGCGTCATGGCGCGCGACGTGTTTCACCATCTGGTCCGCGTGCTCGGCCCCAGCTCCTGCCGCTTCCAGGTTCTGGAAATCGGCGGGCCGGCGGCGGCGGCGATGAGCACGGAAGGTCTCCAGACCATCACCGGTCTGGCGATGTTCACCGGGGCGCTGACCGCCATCGTCAACCCCGACCCGGTGCGGCTCGATTACGCCCTGCCGCGCGCGCGCAAGAGGCTCGACCCGGTGTCGAGCGACCCGGACGCCGAGTACTCGGCGGTGCACGAGGTTGATCTGTCGGCGCTGGAGCCGATCGTCGTGGTGCCGCCGACCCCGGCCGACACCCGCGACCTGACCGACTTCCTCGGGCTCGACATCCAGGCCGGCTATCTCGGCTCCTGCGCGTCCGGCCGGCTGGAGGACATGCGCGTCGCGGCCAGGATCCTCGGCGGCCGTCAGGTGAAGGGCGGCGTCTCGCTGCACATCATCCCGACCAGCCAGGAGCTGATGGCGGCGGCGGCGCGCGAGGGGCTGATCTCCACCCTGGTGGAGGCCGGCGCCTTCGTCTCCTCGCCGAGCTGCGACTATTGCTTCGGCCGCATCGCGACGATGACCGCCAACCAGCGCGCGGTGTCCACCGGGACGCTGAACGTGCGCGGCCGCATGGGCAGCCCGGATTCGGAGATCTACCTGTGCAACGCCGCCGTCGTCGCGGCCTCCGCCATCGAGGGCCGGATCGCCGATCCGCGCCCCTACCTGTGAGGCCCGCCATGGCGCTGACCCCCCTGCGCGGCCGCGTCGCCTACATCTTCGACGAGGTCAATTTCGACGTCGACCAGATCGTCGGCGTCAAGAACATCAAGATCACCGACGTGGAGGAGCTGGCGAAGCTCGCCATGCAGCCCTACGACCCGGATTTCGCCGCCAAGGTGAAGCCCGGCGACCTGCTGGTCGGGGCCGGCAACTTCGGCTACGGCCACCCGCACTACCCGCCGATGAAGGCGATGCGCCATCTCGGCATCGCCGGGGTGATCGCGGAATCCTTCTCGCCCGGCTACTGGCGCGGCGAGATCAGCATGGGCTTCCCGCAGGTGAGCTGCCCCGGAATCCTCGGCTTCGTCCAACGCTGGGACGAGCTGGAGGTGGATTGGACCACCCACACCATCCGCAACGTCACCCAGGGGACGACGATCGCCTTCGAGCCGCCGCCGCAGTCGGACGCCGAGATGATCGAGGCCGGCGGCCTCGTCCCCTACCTGAAACGCCAAGCTGCTGAACAACGCGAACGGAAAGGAAGCGAGCATGTCCAGGGGGCCTGAGTTCCGCAACCGCGTTCTCGCGCGGAAGACCGTCTGGTCGGCCGGCGCCTACGACGCGCTGTCGGCCCGCTTCATCGAGCAGGCCGGCTTCGACGCCCTGATGACCTCGGGCTTCGGCGTCTCCGCCTCCTTCCTCGGCCAGCCGGACGCCGAGCTCTACACCATGTCGGAAAACCTGACGGTGGTGCGCAACGTCGTCTCGGCGGTCAAGCTGCCGGTCATCGCCGACATCGACACCGGCTACGGCAACGCCATCAACGTGATGCGCACGATCCGCGAGTTCGAGGCGGCCGGCGTCTCCGCCGTCATCATGGAGGATCAGGTGGCGCCCAAGCGCTGCCCGATCTGCGTCGGCGGCGTCGAGGTGATCCCGCTGGAGGAGGGCGTGGCCAAGATCCAGGCCGCCGTCGCCGCCCGCCGGGATCCCAACATGCTGATCGTCGCCCGCACCGACGCCGTCGATCCGGCCGAGGCGATGAAGCGCGGCCGCGCCTATGCCGAGGCCGGCGCCGACATGATCCAGCCGATCAGCAAATGCTTCAGCTCAATCGACGGGCTGCGCGCGATGCGCGAGGCGGTCGGCGTGCCGCTGTCCCTCCAACTGCTGGGCTGGCTGGAAAAGGACCTGTCGCCGGCCGAGGTCGAGGAGGTCGCCGGCATGGCGACCTACGCGCTGGTGCCGCTGATGACGGTGGCCTCCGCGCTGAAGGAGAATCTGGCGGCTCTGGCGCAGCGGCGTTCGACGAAGGATCTGCCGCGCCCGGTCACCGACCACAACAGCTTCATCGACTTCATCGGCTTCCCGGAAATCGAAGAGCTGCAGAAGAAGTATCTCAAGAGCGCCTGAACGCGCCGGCCTCATCCCACTGGCCCGACTCAACAAAGCGACAATCAACGGAGGAAACCATGCTCGGAAGGCGCGATCTCATTGCGGCGGCGGCCGCCCTCGCCCTGTTCGCTCCCCTGGCCGGCGCCCAGGCCCAGCAGCCGCCGGTGCGCATCGCCCTCATCGGGCCGATGAGCGGCACCGGCGCCTTCGAGGGCCAGCTCGGCCTGGAGGGCGCCCAGGCGGCGGTGTCCATCCTCAACGCCAAGGGTGGCGTCGCCGGCCGCAAGCTGGAGCTGGTCACCTACGACGACAAGGGCTCGCCCGAGGACGGCGTCAGCGCCGCCAAGCGCGCCATCGAGCAGGACAACGTCGACTTCATCATCGGCGGCTGGTTCAGCGCCGTGGCGCTGTCGATGAAGGAGGTCACGCGCGACAAGATCATCACCGTGATGACCAGCTCGCAGCACCCCAAGGTGACGGAAGAAGGCCACAAGTACCTGTTCCGCCTCAACGCCACATCGGCGATGATGTCCAGCTTCTACTCCAAGGCGATCTGCAACCAGATCAAGCCGAAGTCGGTCGCCTTCATGAACGTCAACGACGACTGGGGACGGCTGGAGCTTGAGAACTACACCAAGCTGCTCGGCGCGTGCGGCATCGAGGTGAAGGGCCACGAGTTCTACAACCGCACCGACACGGACTTCACCACCGCGCTGACCAAGCTGAAGGCGATGAACCCGGACGCCATCTATGTGGCGGCGATCAACACCTCGCAGGGCGCCACCATCTACCGGCAGGTCCGGCAGACCGGCTTCCGCGGCAAGGTCATCGCCTCGGCCGGCAACATGAACCCGAAGCTGGTCGAGCTGTCGGGCAACTCGCTGGAGAGCGTCTATTCGGCCTCGCCCTTCGTCGAGGACAACGGCCAGCCCTCGATGAAGCCGTGGCTGGCGGAATACCGCAAGTCCTACAAGAACGAGCCCTCCTTCATCGCGGCGCTCGGCGCGCAAGGCGTCGAGGTCATCGCGGCCGGCATCGCCGGCACCGGCGGCGATCCGCGCGCCTACGACAAGATCGCCGCCTATCTGAAGGCGAACGAGATCCCGACCGTGCTCGGCAACGTCCGCTTCTCCGACCAGGGCCAGGCGACCCAGCCGATCCACCTCGTCCAGGTCAAGAGCAAGCAGATCGTCGCCGTCCGCGACTGACGACCGGCCGTGCCGTCTCCCTCTCCCGCCCCGGGAGAGGGAAGGGGCCCATGCGGAGCATGGGAAGGGTGAGGGGCGATCGGGCGTGCGGCTTCAATCCATGCCCCGATAGCCCCTCACCCTCCCCACCGCTGCGCGGCGGGTCCCCTCCCTCTCCCGGGGCGGGAGAGGGCTTCTCGCTCCGTCCCTCCGGCACCCCGACAAGGGAAGGTTCCCACCTCCATGGATGTCACCGTCTTCGCCCAGCAGATCGCGAACGGCTTGGTCAACGGGATGGCCTATGTGCTCATCGCCACCGGGCTGACGCTGGTCTTCGGAGTGCTGCGCATCGTGAACTTCGCCCATGGCGAGTTCTACATGCTCGGCGCCTACCTCACCTACTTTGCCGGAACCCTGTTGGGGCTGGACTACATCACCGCCGCCCTGCTCGGCGCCGTGGTGGTGGCGGCGCTCGGCGTCGCCGCCAACAAGCTGATCTTCTGGCCGCTGCGCCGCGACCACGAGTTCACCATCCTGCTTTCCAGCCTGGGCCTCGCCCTGCTGATCGCCAACAGCGGCGAGCTGCTGTTCGGCGCCGACCCGAAATACGTCGAGAGCCCCTTCGCCGACGAGGTGCTCGACATCGGCACCGTCACCCTGACCCAGCAGCGCGTGCTGGTGTTCGGCGCCGCCGTCGCAGTGCTGGTGGCGGTCTATCTGTTCATCCGCTACTCGCGCTTCGGCAAGATGATGCGGGCGACCGCGCAGAATCCCGACGGCGCCGCCCTGACCGGCATCAACATCGGGCTGGTCCACAGCTACACCTTCGCGCTTGCCTGCGGCCTCGCCGCCCTTTCCGGCGCGCTGGTCGGCCCGACCGTGATGATCTTCCCGACCATCGGCAACTGGGCGGTGCTGAAGGGCTTCATCGTGGTGATCATGGGCGGGCTCGGCAGCGTCACCGGCGCGCTGTTCGCCGGCCTGCTGCTCGGCGTCATCGAATCGCTGGGCGGCGGCTACATTTCCCTCGGCTTCATGGAGGCGATCGGCTACGCGATGATCATCGCGGTCCTGCTGTGGCGCCCCAACGGCCTGTTCAGCACGGCAAGGGGGCTGCGATGAGCACTCACACCACCGCCCCCACCGGGGGCACCGCCGCCGGCGTTCCGGGCGGCATTCCCGGCGGCACGCTGGGGCTCGCGGGCGGCGCGCTGCTGCTGGGCGTCCTGCCCTTCCTGGCGGGCAACGCCTATCTGGAGCATCTGCTGGTGCTGTGGATGCTGTACGCGCTGCTGGCGCTCAGCCTCAACATCATCATCGGCTATCTCGGCGAGCTGTCCTTCGGCCACGCCGCCTTCGTCGGCGTCGGCGCCTACACCTCGGCGATCCTGTCGACCCAGCTCGGCCTGCCGCCGCTGATCGGGCTGCCGCTGGCCGGCATCGTCGCGGCGCTGTTCGGTCTGGTGATCGGCTACGCGGCGCTGCGCGTCGTCGGGCCGCAGTTCGCCATCCTGACGCTCGGCTTCGGCTCGATCCTCTACACCGTCACCAACCACTGGGTGGATCTGACGCGCGGGCCGATGGGCATCTCCAACATCCCGCCGCTGTCGCTGGGGCCGATCACCTTCGCCGAGGCGCGCGAGACCTACTACCTCGTGCTCGCCCTGGTGCTGATCGTCGCCTTCCTGTGCCATGCGCTGGTCAACAGCCGCACCGGCCGCGCCTTCATCGCCGTGCGCGAGAACGCGCCGCTGGCCGCCTCGCTCGGCGTCAACGTCTTCCACACCAAGCTGCTCGGCTTCGTCGTCGCCACCGCCATCGCCGGCGTCGGCGGCGCCATCTACGCCCACTACATCAAGGTCATCACCCCCGACATCATGGGCGTCCACAACGTCGCGGCGCTGATCATCGTCGTCGTCGTCGGCGGACGCGGCACCATCGCCGGGCCGATCCTGGGGGCGCTGGTCTACATCGGCCTGCTGGAATCGCTGCGCGTCGCCGGGCCGCTGCGCATGGTGGTCTTCGCCGCCCTCTTGACCGGCACCGTGGTCTTCCTGCCGGGCGGTCTGGTCAGCCTGTGGAGCCGCTGGCGCGGTCCCCGCCACGCCGAAGGAGGCGCCAAATGAGCACGGCCATGAACGCGGAAATCCTCTCGGTCAGCGGCCTGACCCGCGTGTTCGGCGGCCTGACGGCGGTGCGCGACGTCGACCTGTCGGTGCGCGCCGGCGAGGTGGTCGGGCTGATCGGCCCGAACGGCGCCGGCAAGACGACGCTGTTCAACATGCTGGGCGGCTCGCTGCCGCCGTCGGCCGGGCGCATCCGCTTCGACGGCGCCGACTGCACCGGGCTGCCGTCGCACGCCATGGGCCAGCGCGGCGTTTCGCGCACCTTCCAGATCACCAGCGTCTTCCCCAGCCTGAGCACGCTCGACAACGTGCGCAGCGCCGCCTACCGGACGACGAAGGCCGGCTGGGGCGCCGCCGTCTTCCGCACCGCGGCCTATCGCAACGAGGAGGCCGATCTGCACCGCCGGGCGATGGAGAACCTCGCCTTCTGCGACCTCGACCACCGGGCCGACGTGCTGGCCGACGCGCTGTCCTACGGCGAGCAGCGCCGGCTGGAGATCGCCATCGCGCTGGCCGCCCAGCCGCGCCTGCTGCTGCTCGACGAGCCGGCCGCCGGCATGAACCCGGAGGAGGGCCAACGGCTGGTCGAGATGATCCGCCGCATCCGGGCGCGCGGCGTGACCGTGCTGCTGGTCGAGCACCACATGCGCGTCGTCGCCGCCGTCTGCGACCGGCTGTTCGTGCTCGACCACGGGGTGAAGATCGCCGAGGGGCCGCCGTCCCAGGTGCTCAACGACCCCGAGGTGATCCGCGTGTATCTGGGACGGGAGACGGTCGATGCTTAAGCCCCCGATGCTTCAAGTTGAAAAGCTGCAAGTGAGCTACGGCCACCGCGAGGCGGTGCATGACGTGTCGCTCAGCGTCGAGGCGGGCGAGATCGTCACGCTGGTCGGCTCCAACGGCGCCGGCAAGACGACGACGCTGAAGGCGATCTCCGGCCTGCTGCGCGCGTCGGGCGGGAGCATCAGCTTCGAGGGCGAGCGCATCGACCGGCTGGCGCCCCACCAGATCATCGAGCGCGGCCTCGTCCATGTCCCGGAAGGCCGGCTGCTGTTCCCCGAGATGACGGTGCTGGAGCATCTGGAACTGGGCGCCCTGCGCGGCCGGCCGGGCGAGATGGGGTTCCCCGAGCGGCTGCGCTGGGTCTACGACCTCTTCCCGGTGCTGGCCGAGCGCCACGCCCAGAAGGCCGGCACGATGAGCGGCGGCCAGCAGCAGATGGTGGCGATCGCGCGCGGCCTGATGGCCAACCCGAAATGCCTGATGCTGGACGAGCCGTCGCTCGGCCTCGCGCCGATCATGGTCGACACGCTGGCCGACACCATCAGGAACCTGCATGGCGCCGGCATCACCGTGCTGCTGGTCGAGCAGCGGGTCGACCTCGCCCTGCGGCTGGCCGACCGCGCCTATGTGCTGGAGACCGGCCGCGTCGTGATGGAGGAGGCCGCCCACACCCTGCTGGCCGACCCGCGCATCAAGACCGCCTATCTTGGCCTGTGAGATGATGGACAGCCTCATCGCCTGCCTGCGGGCGATCGTCGGGCCGGACCATGTCCTGACTGGCGACGCCGACATGGCGCCCTTCCTGGCCGACTGGCGCGGGCGCTACCGGGGGGCGGCGCTCGCCGTCGTCCGCCCGGCCGACACGGCGGAGGTGGCGGCGCTGGTCCGGCTCTGCGCCGAACGGCGGATCCCGCTGGTGCCGCAGGGCGGCAACACCGGGGTCGTCGGCGGCGCCATCCCGGATGCCTCGGGAACGGCGCTGGTGCTGTCGCTGACGCGGATGAACCGGATCCGCGCGCTCGACCGCACCGGCGACACCGTGACGGTGGAGGCCGGCTGCACGCTGGCGCAGGTCCAGGCGGCGGCCGAGGCGGCCGACCGGCTGTTCCCGATGAGTCTCGGCAGCGAGGGGAGCTGCCAGATCGGCGGCGCCATCGCCACCAACGCCGGCGGCACCGCCGTGCTGCGCTACGGCCCGATGCGCGACCTCGTGCTCGGGCTGGAGGCGGTGCTGCCCGACGGCACGCTGTGGAACGGGCTGCGCCCGCTGCGCAAGGACAACACCGGCTACGCCCTGAAGCATCTGCTGATCGGGGCGGAGGGCACGCTCGGCATCGTCACCGCCGCCGTGCTGACGCTGTTCCCGCGCCCGAAAAGCAGCGGCACCGCGCTGGCCGCCCTGCCCGGCCTCGACGGCGCGC
This sequence comes from Azospirillum agricola, assembly GCF_017876095.1. Taxonomy (GTDB): domain Bacteria; phylum Pseudomonadota; class Alphaproteobacteria; order Azospirillales; family Azospirillaceae; genus Azospirillum; species Azospirillum agricola. The sequence continues at coordinate 112,955 of NZ_JAGINM010000003.1, read as the reverse complement.
TGGAGGTCTTCGCCCGGCTGCGCGCCACGCTCGGCGACCGCGTCACCGCGGCGGAGATCCTGTCGGAAAGCCAGCTCGCCGCCGTGCTCGCCCATGTCCCCGGCACAATCCGCCCGCTGGAGACGCGCACGCCCTGGTATCTGCTGACCGAGGTGACCGACACGCTGCCCGGCCAGCCGCTGGCCGATCGGCTTGATGAGGTTCTGGGCGGCGCGCTGGAGGACGGCACCGCCGCCGACGCGCTGGTCGCCCGCAGCGGGACCCAGGCCGCCGCCCTGTGGAAGCTGCGCCACGGCGTGTCGGAGGCCAACCGCAAGAGCGGCATCGTCGTCGGCCACGACACGGCGGTGCCCATCGCGCAAATCCCCGCCTTCGTCGCCGGCGCCAGCGCGGCGGTCGCGGCGCTGCGGCCCGACGCCCGGATCGTCGCGGTCGGCCATATCGGCGACGGCAACATCCATCTGGTGGTGATCCTGCCCGAGGCGCTGCGGACCTCCGGCGAGCCGCTGGAGCCGATCGTCCGCGCGATCAACGCGGCGGTGCATGACCGCGCCGTGGAGCTGGGCGGCACCATCAGCGCCGAGCACGGCATCGGCCAGAGCCTGCGCGCGTCCCTCGCCGACCTCAAGGGGCCGGCCGAAATGGCGCTGATGCGCGGAATCAAGCGGCTGTTCGACCCACAGGGCATCCTCAATCCGGGCAAGCTGCTGTAGGGCGCGGCATCCCCAGCCCCCCGGCCGGCCGCGCTGGTCAAGCGGCCCGCCCCGCCATGAACCGGCGGCGCGTTCCCGTCACCACGCGTATTTCAAACCGGCGGTCACGCTGTGGCCGGTCTGGTGGCGGGACACCGACAGGTCGTAACCCACATTGACGCGCAGGGCCTGCTCCCCCGCGACGTCGAGGCCGACGCCGAACAGACCCACGTCGCGCCCCGGCCGGCTGCCCTCCGCCGCGAAGGCGGCGCCCGGCGCCCCGACCAGCCCGGCGCTCATGCCGGGCGCCGCGTCGCCCAGATTGTGCTGCCAGCGGACACGGGCCTGCGGCGACACCCGCAGCGTGTCGCCGGCCTCCAGGCTGGTGCGCGCCGACAGGCCGATCGACGGCGCCAGGAGATCGTACGCCTTCGGCGACACCGAGAGGCCGGCGGAACCCGCCCCCCGCTCGGTGAAGGAGTCGACCGCGACGCGCTGCCAGTCGAGCCGGGCCGAGGGCGTCAGGGTGACGGCGCCGAACGCCAGCGCCGTCCCGGCCTCGATCGCGGCGCCCACCCCGTCGGAGGCCGGCGACGCCGTGGCGGTGCGGTCGAGCGCGCCGACGGCGATCCGCCGCTTGACGTCGGTTTCGCCGCGGCTGTAGCCGACCAGCCCGTCGACGAAGGCGGATCCCAGCGTCGCCGTGCCGTAGACCGCCGCGTGCCACGCCGTGGTGTCGCCGCGCGCCTCCCCGGAGGTCAGGCGCCCGCGCGTGTAGCCGCCCGCGAAGCCGCCGACGAGATCCGGCGTGACGGCGTGATCGCCGCCCAGCGCGAAGCCGGCGGCACGGCTGCGCAGGGCTGGCCCGTTGCCGTCGGACCGGGTGTTCGACAGGCCGCCGATGCCCGACAGCCAGAGCGACGGGGTGGCGGGATCGGTCAGGCCGGCGCGGCGCTGGGCCAGCCGGTCGCCGATCCGTTGCGCGAACAGCGTCTGGGCGTGCCGGCCGGCGACGGCAAGCGAGGCCAGCTCGCGGCCCGAGAGGCTGTCGAGCGCCCGCTGCCCCTCCTCCGCGCCGGCCAGCCCGTCGAGCGCTTCGAAGACGCGGTCGAGATCGCCCTGCGCGCCGGTGAGGTAGGAGGCGTTCAGATGGCCGGCGACGGCCCGCTGGTTGGCCGTGTCGGCGGGCAGCGCGAAGTCGCGGCGCAGCGACAGCGTGACGTCGTGGGCGCCGGACAGGGCGCTGCCCCGCAGGAAAGGCGTCACGCCACCGACCTGGAGCTGGCCGGACAGGGTTCCGGCGGCGCTGACGACGCGCAGGTCGAGATTCCCGACCTTCGCACCGTCCACGATGGCCACGTCGATGGCGCCGTCGAGCACGGCGTCGCCCCCCACGGCGAGCGCGTCGCCGCGCGTCCCGTCCACCTCCAGCGCCAGCCGGCCGCCGGCCCGCTGGACATAGTCGCCCCGCACCGTCAGCGTCCCGATGGAATTGCCCGGCGCCACGGTGCCGTCGTTGACGAGACCGGCGCCAATGGTCCCGCTGCCGGACAGCCGCGCGCCGTGATCGACCCGCACCGCGCTGGCCAGAGACCCGTTCAGCGTCAGCGTGCCCGCCGCCACGCGGGTGCCGCCGGCGTAGCTGTTGCGGCCGGTCATGGTCAGACGGGCGCCGCCGTCCTTCAGCAGCGCGCCGGTCCCGCCGATGTCGTTGGAGAAGGTGACGTCGCGGGTCGCCACCGTGGCGTGGAAGCCGTCCGCCGCGATCTCGCCGGGGCCGCCCGACGCCTTGCCGAGATCGACGAGGCCACGGCCGTAGACCGCGTCGGTGCCCGGCTCGCCGAGGTCGGTGGTGGTGGTCAGCAGGGTCTTGATCAGCTCGGTCGCGGCGAGGTCGGGAAAGGCCTCGGCCAGCACGGCGAAGGCGCCCGCCACGTGGGGCGCGGCCATCGAGGTGCCGTCGAGCCGGTCGTACCCCCCGTTCGGGACCGTCGAGTTGATGTCCACCCCCGGTGCGGCCACGCACCAGTCGGCGGTGACGCCGCAGCGGTTGCTGAAATCGGCGATGACGTTGTTGCGGTCGGTGGCGACCACCACCACCAGCCTCCCCTTCAGCGCGCTGAAATCATGGGTCGCCGCGCTGGGCGTCTCGTCCGCGTTGATGATCTGGTAGACGCCGTCTCCCTTGGTCGCCGGGCTGACATAGGGCAGCAGGCCGGCGCTGGTCGGGTTGCGGGCGACGATCGGCTGGCCCTCGAACTCGTTGCCGGCGGCGAAGACCGGGATCACCCCCTGCCGGACCGCCCGCAGCAGCGCCTGGTACTCCGTCACGTCGTCCGGTCCGAACGGGGTGGTGGACAGCAGGGGAGCCCCCTCCCGCGAATCGCCGAAGGACGGGCCGTAGCTGGCGTTGATGATCCTCGCCCCAAGCGCCACCGCACGGTCGATGGCGGCCGCCGTGGTCGCCGACGGCGTTCCGGGAAGCGCCGTTTCCTCCAGCGGCGGGGACGCCGGGATGCCGCGCAGCGCCAGGATGCGCGAATCGAAGGCGACGCCCATCATGCCGGCGCCGTCGCGCCGCGCGCCGACGGTGCCGGCGACGTGGGTGCCGTGCCCATCCACATCCTTGGGATCGCCGGGATCGCCGTTGAGGTCGCTGAGCATGAAGTTGGCCCAACGCGGATCGAGCTTGCCCACGAATTCACGATGGGTGACCTCGATGCCGGTGTCGACCACGCCGACCAGCACACCCTTGCCGGTGAAGCCCCGCGCGTAGGCGGTCGAGGCGTTCATCGCCGCCAAGCCCCAGTCCGCGCGGTATTCGGCGTCCTCGAAGCCCGCGGCCGTGGAGTGCGCGGCGGTCTGCGCGGCGGCGGTTGCCGCGACCAGGGCGGTCGAGCCGAGAAGCAGCCCGCCCAGCCAGCCCAGGCGGCCACGGAGGAAAAGGTCCGGCGTGGTCATCGGCGTGTTTCGATCCCTGGATTTTGAAAATGATTGCGTGTCGAACGCATCTTCGGCGTTGTAGCGCATTTCCGCGTTCTGCAACACTTGGTGGTTCCCGTCGAATCACGGAACCGCCACCGCGTGGCCCGAAGATCACAGAGGACCGGCGCGGCGCAGCACGACCTCGAACAGGGCGCCGCGTTCGGCCGGCAGCAAGGCGATGGTTCCGCCATGCGCCTCGACGAGCCCGCGCGTGATGGTGAGGCCGAGCCCGGTGCCGCCGTGGCCGCGTGCCGTGGTGAAGAAGGGGTTGAAGACGCGCTCGGCGTTGGCCGGCGAGACGCCCGGCCCGTCGTCGGATATCAGCAGGACCGCCCGCTCCCCCTCGGGCCGCGCCTCGGAGCGCAGCGTGACGGCGACCCGCGCGTCCGGACCGGCGTGGCGCCGCGCGTTGTCGATCAGGTTCGCCAGGACGCTCTCCAGGGCCTCCAGCCCCATGGCGACCGGCAGCGACTCCGGGAGCGACGTCTCGGCGCCGTGGCGTCCGGCCAGACGGGCGGCCACCGGCACCGCGTCGGTCGCCGCATCCTCCGCCACCGTCATCACGTCGGCGCGGGCGAGTTCGAGCAGGCGGCGGACCAGCCGGGACAGCCGCTCGGCCTCGGAATCCATGTTGGCGAGGAAACGGTCCCGCTCGGCGGCGGGCATGCTGTCGAGATGGTCGCGCAACAGCTCGACGGTGCCCCGGATGGTGGTGAGGGGGGTCTTGAACTCGTGCGAGACGTGGGCGGCGAAGTCGCGGATGTAGTCGGCCCGCTCCTCCAGCGTCGCCGCCATCCGGGTCAGCGCGTCGGACAGCTCGGCCACCTCGCGCACCACGGGACGCGGCAGCGGGACCATCACGCCGCGCTCGCCGTCCGCCGTGCGCTTGGCGAGCGCGGTGACGGTCCGCAGCGGCCGGGCGATGGCGACGGTGCCCAGCCGCGCCAGCAACCCCACCGACGCCAGCAGCAGCAGCGTCATCCCGACAAGGTGCCAGCGCTTGCCGTACAGGGTGTCCGAAAGGCTGCGCGGCGTGCGCGACAGCAGCACGACGCCGACGACGCGGCCGGAATCGAGCACCGGCTGGGCGGTGAAGACCCGCAGCGACCGGCTGCGGTCGGGAACCGCCACGCCGTCGAGCCCGACGCGGGTGCCCGAGCGCTCGCGCAGCACGCTGGCCGGCTCGCCGGCCAGGGCGCGGCGGACCTCCTCCTGCCCGTCCAGCGCGAGCCCCAGCTCCTCGCCGGTGCTGGCGACGACGATTCCCTGGCGGTCCGTGACCCGCATCCCCGCCAGGGTGACGCGCTGCGCCTCGCGCAGGATCGGCCCGAGCGACTCCCCGGCGGCGACGGCGGCGGGGTCCGGCGCGGAGGGCGCCGGAACCGGGTCGGGCGCGGCCGGCAGCACCGGATCCTCGGCCAGATCCAGCGCGGCGAAGCGGGGCGTCCAGGGAGCCTCGAAGCCCGGCGGGCGTGTCCAGGGCGGGTCGAGCGGCGGCCCGAGCCCTTCCGGCCACCCGCCGGCCCGGCGCCAGCCGTCGCGGTAGAAGGCGGCGATGACGCCGGCCTGGGCGATCAGTTCCGATTCCGTCTGGCGGATCAGGGCGCTCTCGTAGAGGCGCAGGATCCACAGCCCGCTCAGCGGCAGCACCAGCGCCGCCAGCGTCATGACCAGCAGCACCGTTCCGATGGACAGGCGCCGCCCGGACGGCCGCCTCATCGGCAGTCCGACAGCTTGTAGCCCAGCCCGTGCACGGTCTCGACCGGCGCGCCGCCCGCCGCCTGGAACTTGGCGCGGACCCGGCGGATGTGGCTGTCGACGGTGCGGTCGGCGACGTAGCGCTCGGTCGCGTAGGCGCCGTCCATCAAGGCGTCACGGCTGAACACCTTGCCCGGACGCTCGGCCAGCGTGCGCAGGAGGCCGAATTCGGTGGCGGTCAGCGTCACCTCCGTCCCGTCCCAGAAGGCGCGCACCCCCTCCGGCTCCAGCCGCAGGCGGTTGTGGCGGAGAACCGGCTCGGAAACCGCCGGCTCGGGCGGCGCCACGCGGCGCAGCACCGCCTTGACCCGCGCCGTCAGCTCGCGCGGGGAGAAGGGCTTGGTGACGTAGTCGTCGCCGCCCAGCTCCAAGCCGAGGATGCGGTCGATCTCGTCGTCGCGCGACGACAGGAAGATGATGGGAACCCGGCTGTCGCGGCGCAGCCGGCGGCAGACCTCGGTGCCGTCCATCTCCGGCATGGCGATGTCCAGCAGGATCAGGTCGGGAGCCTCGCCGGCGGCCAGCGCCAGCCCGCGCGCGCCGTCCTCCGCCTCGACCACGGCGAAGCCCTCGCGCATCAGGGCGAAACGGACGATGTCGCGGATGTGGGGATCGTCGTCGATCAGCAGGATCTTGGGGGTCTTGGGCATGGCGGCGCAACTCTACCCGATCCCCTGCACAAGTTCTGCACGGAGTTTCCTCCGTCCCTGCAAGGCCGCGTCATCGCCACGGCACGGCACGGCGGCACAGTGCGGGCCTGTCCCCTCCAACCGTCTCCCGGAGAGTCCTTCATGACGACCGCGCCGCCCGATCCGCCGATGGCGCCCGCCGCTCCGCTCCCCCCGCACCGACGCCGCCGGCCCGCGAAGGTCCTGCAAGTCGCCGGGCTGCTGCTCGCGACCCTGCTGGCAAGCGTGCCGATCGCGGGAATCATCCACGAGCGCGAGGAACGGCAGGCCGAGATGCGGGCCGAGATCATGCGGAGCTGGAGCCCGGCCCAGACCGTCCACGCGCCGGTCCTGGCGGTGCCCTACACGGCGGCCCACGGCAAGACCGGCGGCTACCTGAAGATCGCCCCCCGCGAGCTGTCCACGCAGGCCGTGCTGGCCCCCGAACGGAAGAAGCGCGGCCTGTTCTCCGCCATCGTCTACACCACGACCCTGGACATGACCGGCACGCTGGCGATCCCGTCCGCCGCCGATCTGGAGGCCATCACCGGCCCCGGCGGCGCGGTCTTCTGGGAGGACGCGGTCGTCCTGCTGCAAGCATCGGGGCTGACGGGCATGACGGCCGGGGACCGCATCGTCTGGGACGGCCGGACGCTCCCCTGGCGGGCCTGCTACGAGCTGGTTCCCCACGCCGGCGATTGCAGCGACGCGCCGCTCGTCGCCCGCCCGGCGCTGACGGCGGCCACCGCCGCCGCGAACGCCGAGATCCCGTTCCAGGCGACGGTGACGCTGCGCGGAACCGAAGCCTTCCGGCAGAGCGTGTACAGCCGGCAGACCACGGCGGTCGTCAAGGCCCCCTGGCCGACGCCGAGCTTCACCGGCAGCGTGCTGCCCGCCGACCCGACCGTGACCGACGACGGGTTCGAGGCGCGCTGGCGCATGCTGGATTTCTCGAGGCCGCAGCTCTGGTCCACCGTCCGGCTCTCGGAAACGCCGGACCCCGACTGCCTTCCCTCGATCGGCGTGACCCTGCTGGAAGCGGTCCCCACCTACCGCATGATCAACCGCGCGTCGAAATACGCGCTGCTCTTCATCGTCCTGTCCTTCACCGTCTACGCGCTGTTCGAGCTGCTGTCGGCGGTGCGCATCCACGTCGTCCAGTACGGCCTGCTCGGGCTGTCGATGACGCTGTTCGCCCTGCTGCTGGTGTCCTTCGCCGAGCCGCTGGGCTACGCCGCCGGCTACTGGATCAGCGCGGGCCTCGTCCTGAGCCAGGCGACGGCCTACACCGCCGCCGTCACCCGCCGGCTGCTGTCCACCCTGATCTTCGCCGTGGTCCTGTCCGGCCTGTTCGGCTTCCTCTACGTGCTGCTCAGCCTGGAAAGCTACGCGCTGCTGGCGGGGTCTGTCGCGCTGTTCCTGACCCTGTCGGTCATCATGGCGGTCACCCAGCGCGTGGACTGGCGGGGAGAGCGGCCGTGAGGACCATGACATGGTGGCTGGGCGGCTTGGTCCTGGCCTTCGCCGGGGCCAACATCCACGACCCCTACATGGTGCCGGTGCGCGGCTGGTCGCTGCCGGCGATCGTGGCGGCCGGGCTGTGCGGCCTGCTGGTCCAGCTTCGCGGCCGGGCGCAGCGTGGGCTCCGCCACCGCCTCCTGCTCGCCCTGCTGTGGGGGGCGGTGCCGCTGTCCGCCCTCGGCGCGGAAGCCGTGTTCCAGACGCGCAAGGCGTCGGTGCTGGCGGCGCGCGGGCCTCTGGCGCTCGAACTGGGGCGGCACTTCATCGTCGGCTACCGGCGGGTCGATGAGGTCGAGGCGCTGGCCGCCCACGGGCTGATCGGCGGCCTCTTCGTCACCCGCCGCAATCTGGCCGGCCGCACCGCCGAGGCGCTGGGCGCGGAGATCCGCCATTTGCAGGACATCCGGCGGCGCGCCGGACTGCCGCCCCTGACGGTGACGGCCGACCAGGAGGGCGGGATCGTGTCGCGGCTGTCGCCCTGGCTGCCGCACCGGCCAGCCCTGTCCACGCTGGCCGGCCTGCCGCCCGACGAGCGCCGCGCCGCCGCCCACGCCCTGGGGGCCGGCCATGGGCGGGACCTGTCGTCGGTCGGCGTGACCGTCAACTTCGCGCCGGTGCTCGACCTGCGCCACGACCGTCCGCGCGATCCGCTGGACTTCAACAGCCGGATCACGCAACGAGCGATCGCCGACGACCCGGAAGTGGTGGCCGAGATCGCCGCCGCCTACGCCGCCGGGCTGTCGGAGGCCGGTGTCCGGCCGACGGTCAAGCATTTCCCCGGCCTGGGCCGCGCCGGTCGGGACACCCACCATTTCCGGACCGCCATCCGCGAATCCCGCGCGGAGCTGGAGGAGACGGACTGGCGCCCCTTCCGCCAGCTGCTGGCGGACGACCCGCAAGCCCTGCTGATGGTCGGGCACGCGATCGTCGCCGCCATCGATCCCGACCGGCCGGCCTCCCATTCGCGGCTGGTGATCGACGGGGTGATCCGGCGGGACTGGGGCTTCGACGGGCCGATCGTCACCGACGATCTGGTGATGACGCCGGTCTACCAGTACGGGCTGTGCCGGGCGGTCGCCGAGGCGCTGAACGCCGGCGTCGACTACCTGCTGGTGGCCTTCGACGGCCGCCAGTTCTACCGGGCCATGGCCTGCGCCCTGGAAGCCGGGAAGCGTGGCGAACTGGACGGTGCCATGCTGGCGGCGAGCCGCGCGCGGCTGCCGCAGGCCCCGGCGGATGCGGATGCGGATGCCAAGGTGGCGGCGAAGCCGGAGCGCTGATCCTCCACCGGCGCGTCAGTCGGGCCAATCCGGCTGCGCCCAATCCTCCGCGTCGGGGTCCGCCGTCCCCAGGGGGGCAACCGTCGCCCCGGCGTCGAGCGCCGCCGCCAGCCAGGGCTCGACGACGGCGACCGGCGACGCCCGGCACCAGCGGCGCCGGCGGCCGTCCCAGCGGCAGTGCCCCTGCCGCTTCATCTCCTCCCGGAGTTCCCAGGACGGGATCGCCGGGAACCGGAGTTCCAGCCCGCGCTCGCTCTGCGCGACCTCGACAACCTCGCCTGCGGGCGTGGTGTGGGTCAGCCCCTCCTCCAGCGCGCGCCGGATCGCCGTGGCCCGGTCGTCCCGCAAGCGGGCCTCCGCCGCGCGCTGCTCGCGGCGCTCGGCGAGGGCGTCGGCGATCCAGTCGGGCGGCTCGTCGAGAACCCGGCAGCCGGCACCGCCGCGCGGGCCGGGCGCCTCCTCGACCAGCCCGGCCTGCACCAGATCGGCGAGCAGGCTCTTGAGCCGGTCGCGGTCGGCCCGGACGCCGGGCGGACGGCGCGCCGCGCACTCCGCCAGGGTGAAACGCTCCCCCGCTCCCCAGGTTTCGTAGATTCCGGCGGCGAGCGCGTGCAGATCGCCGATGCGGTCCTGCTCGCCGGCCAGCCGCTCCCGGATCACCGGGTTGAACGGCCGCTGGACATCCCCTTCCAGCCCGCAGGCCGCGCATGCCCAGCGGCCGGGATCCGAAAGACGAATCCGGGGCGCGCAGAGCCGGCTGCGGCAATGCTCCTCGCTGCCCGGCTCGGGCGGGCCCGGCCGGCCCTCCAGCAGAATGCGGATCGCGTCGGCGGGCTCGTCGGCGATCTCCTTCAGCCGGGCGGCGACATCCGCCGGCAACCAGACCTCGGCGCCCTCGCCGGCGAGACGCCTCCGCAGCGAACGCCAATGCGCCGGATCGAGCAGATCGACGACGCGCTCGGCCGTGTAGGTCTCATCGAAGCGGTCGGCCAGGACCTCCGCGAGACCCGCCAGCGAGGCCGGCGGCGCCAGCGCCCCCCGGTCGCCGTCCAGGACGATGCGGCGGGCCTCCGCGAGGATCGCCGCGCTCTCGTCCCGTCCAATTCCACGCGTTCCGGCCATGCCCGATCCGTTCCTCCGCCGCCTCCCCCTTCAACCATGGTCGCGCCCGGAACGCTCTTCAAGCGGATGGGCCGCCGGGCTGGGTGCCGCAGCCGGCCGGGGTCGGAACCCGCCGCCACAGCGGCCATCAATACTTGCATTTTTCATGAGTTCATATGTATTCGTAAGATTTATCCGCCCAGAATTCAATGATTTATTGTCGCATACACTGCGACAAATCTTGACGATTACCGAGTATCCGAAAAACACTCGCCCATCGACAACCAATGGGAGCGGGCCATGAGCAGCGGGTTGACCGTCAGTGATCTGTTTGCGGGATCGTCCATCGCCGTCGTCACGCCGCCGGCGGACGGAACCAACCTGATCGCCTGGGCCGACGGGCGCCGCGACGCGATCCGGGCGCTGCTGGCCGAGCGCGGGGCGGTGCTGCTGCGCGGCTTCGAGGCGCGGCCGGTGGCCGGGCTGGAGGATTTCCTCTCGCTCTTTTCACAAGACCTGCTGACCTACGTCAACCAGTCGACGCCGCGCACCCGCGTCGACGGCAAGGTCTACACCACCACCGAATACCCGGCCAACCACACCATTCCCCAGCATTGCGAGATGGCCTATCACCGCGACTGGCCGATGCTGCTGGCCTTCCAGTGCGTGGTGCCGGCGGCGACCGGCGGCGAGACGCCGCTGGCCGACATGGAGCGGGTGACGGCCCGCATCGGAACCGAACGCATGGCCCGCTTCCGCGAGCGCGGCGTCCTGTACGTGCGCAACTACGGCCACGGCGTCGACCTGCCCTGGCAGACGGTGTTCCAGACCGACGTTCCGGGCGAGGTGGAGGCCTATTGCCGGGCCAACGGCATGGACTTCGCGTGGCTGGGCGGCGACCGCCTGCGCACCTCCCATGTCTGCCAGGGCACCGCCCTCCATCCCGGCAGCGGCAAGGAGCTGTGGTTCAACCAGGCCAACCTGTTCCACATCTCCAGCCTGCCGGCCGAGTTGCAGGAGGCCATGATCGCCATGTTCGGCGAGGACGATCTGCCCCGCAACGCCTTCCACGGCGACGGCGGCCCCATCGCGTCGGCGGATCTGGAGGCGGTGCGGGAAGCCTTCGCCGCCGAGACCCTGGCCTTTCCCTGGCTGGCCGGCGATGTGCTGCTGATCGACAACATGCGCTATTCCCACGGGCGCACCCCCTTCACCGGGGCGCGGCGCGTGGTGGTGGCGATGAGCGATCCCCACAGCGCCCTGGTCTGACGCCGGCTCCCCCGGTCTCACATCCGGGGGAGCCCCCTCGGGCTCAGGCCGGAACGCGCCGGGCCGACAGGGCGGTGTCCAGCACCTCCAGGACGCGGGCGACATGCGGCGGGTGGAACAGGGAGTAATGGTCCCCCGGCAGCCGGTGCACCGTCACCCGCCCACGGGTCAGGTCGGCGAAGCCATGCATCCCGGCCGGCCGGGGGTTGTCCATCGCCTCGATGGCCAGGATGTCGGCGGCGATCGGGTCGGCGGCGGGATCATGCTTCGCCAGCAGGGCGATGTTGTGACGCACCAACCGCTCCAGCCTCGCCACATCCTGCGCCGGCAGGCCGTCCATCAGGATCGACAGCACGCGCCCCCAGTAGGGCCGGGTGCGCAGCTCGGCGAAGCCGGTGAAGGGCGGCTCCCCCGCATCATCCGGGCGCGGCCCGGCGTCGATCAGCACCAGCCGCACCGCCCGTCCCGCCTTTTCCAGGTGACGGGCCGTCTCCACCGCCAGATGGGCGCCGAAGGACCAGCCGACCAGCCGCAGCGGCTCCGTCCCCGGCCCCGCCAGCGTCGCGGCCTGGGCGGCGAAGCCGCGGGCCAGGGCATCGAGGGACGGGGCGAAGGGCTCGTCGCCGTCGAAGCCGGGGCACTGCACTCCCCAGCAGGCCACCTCCGCCGACAGCGCCGCCGCCAGTTCCTTGTACAGGGTGGCGGTGCCAAGCGCCTGCGGCAGGAACAGCGCCGCCGGAGCGCCCGCCGGGGCCGGGCGGAGCGCCAGCAGCGGCGACGGCCGGGCCGCCGCCTGCGAGACCGCCGGGGAGACCGCCCCGCCGCCGATGGCGTCCAGGCGCGCGGCCAGCCGGCGGATGGTCGGGTTCTCGAACAGGTCGCGGATGGTGAAGCTCTTCTTCAGGGCGGTGCGGACCTTGGCGATCATCAGGATCGCCTTGATGCTGTGGCCGCCCAGGGCGAAGAAATCCTCGTCCAGCCCGACCCGCTCGACGAACAGGATCTCCTGCCAGATGCCCCGCAAGGTCTCCTCGGTGGCGGTGGCGGTGGCGGAGGCGGTCCCGGCCTCGGCGTCGGCCGGGGCCGCCGGCCGGTCCGTCCGCCGCTGCCCGGCCAGGGCCGCGCGGTCGATCTTGCCGTTGGCGGTCATCGGGAAGCGGCTGACCGTGACGAAACGGCCGGGGATCATCGGTTCGGGCAGGCGTCCGGCCAGATCGGCGCGCAGGCCCGCTGCCGTCGGCCTGGCCGCACCCGCGCCGTCCTGGAGGATCAGGTAGGCGGTCAGTTCCGTTCCCTGGTCGGGGGAGGCGGCGCGTTCGGCCAGCACCACCGCGTCCTTCACGCCCGGCGTCTCGCGCAGGGCCGCCTCGACCCCGCTCAGCGAGACGCGATGGCCGCGCACCTTGATCTGGTCGTCGCGGCGGCCGAGGAAGACGATGGTGCCGTCGGCCTGCCACAGGGCGAAGTCGCCGGTGCGGTAGACCGGGGCGCCGCCGAGCGCGGGCAGCGTGGTGAAGCGGGCGGCGTCGGCGGGGGTCGGATTCATGTAGCCCTGGGCCAGCGGCAGGCCGCCGACCACCAGTTCGCCGGGCACTCCCGGCGGCACCGGGGCCAGAGTGTGGTCGCACAGCAGGATTCGGGCGCCGGCCACCGGGCGGCCGATGCGCTGGGGAGCGCCGGAGACCCCCGCCAGATCGTCGAGCGGGCCGGCGACGCAGCCGATGGTGGCCTCGGTCGGGCCGTAATGGTTGAGGATCCGCAAGCCCGGCCGCAAGGCCCGGAGCCGCCCCAGATCGTCGAAATTCTGCGGCTCGCCCCCCAGCAGCACCAGTTCCAGCGCCTCGGCCTCGACGAAGCGCCGGCCGGCCGGCGAGGCCAGCAGCATGTTCAGGTAGGACGGCGTCGCCTTGAGGAAGCTCAGCCGGTCTCCGACCACCGCATCCATCACCCGGTCCGGATCGCGCCGCTCGTCCTCGTCCAGCAGAGTCAGGCAACCGCCCAGCAGCAGCGTCCCGAACAGGCCGGTGTAGCCGAGATCGAAGGCCGCCGAGGTCACCAGGGCGGTGGCGCTTCCCGGACCGATGCCGAGGTCGCGGCTCAGCCAGCCGGCGTAGTTGAGCAGCGACGCCTGCCCGACCCGCACCCCCTTCGGCAGCCCGGTCGTGCCCGAGGTGTAGATGATGTAGGCCGGGGCGTCCGCCGGCACCGCCGGCAGCGGCGCGCCGGACAGGGTGCCGGCCTTGTTCCCGTCGACATCCCCCTCGGAAACAACCACCACCGGCAGCGCCCCGGCGACCGCCTCCACCGCCGCCGGGGACGCCGCCAGGATCACCGCGGCGTAGCTGTCGGCCAGCATGTGGCGGACGCGGGGCGCCGGCAGGGCCGGATCCAGCGGGACGAAGGCGGCGCCCAGCAGCAGGCAGGCCAGCATGCCCCGCAGCATCGGCTCGCCCGGCTCGGCGTGGATCGCGACGGCGCTGCCGACGCCGACGCCGTGCTGGTGGTGCAGGTGGCGGGCCAGCGCCTCGGCCCGCTCCTGGAGTTGGCGATGCGACAGGACGCCCCGCCGGCCGCGCACCGCCGGCCGGTCGCCGCCGGCCGCCACCACCGCGGCGCGCCGCTCCGGCACCGTCGCGGCCAAGCGGACGGGATCGGCGCCTCGGCTCCAGCGGTCGAGGATGAGCGCGCGCTCGGCGTCGTCGAGCAGCGACAGCGCGTCGATGGGCTCGTCCGGCCGTCCGGCGGCGCGCTCGGCCAGCAGCCCCAGCCGGCCGGCCATCGCCTCGACGGCGGCCGGATCGACGACGCGGGCGTTGTATTCGAACTCCACCAGCATCCCATCCGCGTCCGGTGGCAGGGCGCGGATCAGGAAATCATAGTGGCTGGCCATGAACACCGACACGTCGCCGACGGTCACGCCGGGGGCCAGCTCCTGGGCCTCGCCCTTGAAGCGCTCCTCCAGCGGGTAGTTCTCGAAGACGAAGTAATGGCTGAACAGGCCGTTGCGCAGCCCGCTGCGCGCCTGGATCTCGGCCAGCGGACAATGGACGTTGTCCAGCCAGTCCAGCATCCGGTCGCGCGTGCGGCGGAGCAGGCCACGGAAGCTCTCGCCCGCCTCGAAGCCGACGCGCAGCGGCAGCATGCCGATGCAGGGGCCGACCATCGCCTCGCTGCCCGCCAGTTCCGGCGGCCGGGTGGAGGCGACGCTGCCGAACACCACGTCGCGGGTGTTGTTGTGCTTGGCCAGCACCAGCCCCCACAGGGTCTGCACCAGGGTGCTGGCGGTCACCCCCTGCTCGCGCCCCAGCTCGCCCAGCCGCGCCAGCAGGCCGGGTTCCAGGCGCAGCCGGTGGATGCGCGGGTCGCGCGGGCCGGGGAGCGGCACCGGCCGCTGGCCCGGCAGGTCGAGCGCCGTCTCGTAGCCGGCCAGATAGTCCGACCAGAAGGCCAGCCGCCCGTCGCCCCGGCGGGCCTCCACCCACTGGACGAAGCTGGCGTATTGCAGCGCCGGACGCGGCGACGGCCGGCGGCCGGCGGCGAAGGCCTGATAGGCGTCGGCCAGCTCGTCCTGGAGCAGGCCCAGGCACCAGCCGTCCACCAGGATGTGATGGAAGTCCCACACCACCCCATGATCGGCCCGCCCGTCGGGGCCGGGACCGAAGCTCAGGCAGCCCACCCGCGTCAGCGGGGCGCGGTCGAGCGCGAAGGGCCGGCGCCGCTGCCCGGCGGCGTAGCCGGCCAGGGCGGCGTCCCGTTCGGCCGGGGTCAGGCCGGCCCTGTCCTGGCGCTCCAGCGCGAAGTCGACGCGCTTCAGCACGATCTGCAACGGCCGGTCGCGGCCGCCGGTGCGGAACACCGTGCGCAGGATGTCGTGACGGCCGATCACATGCCGCCACGCCTCCTCGAAGGCCGTCAGGTCGAGCGGGCCCCGGATGCGGAAGATCAGCTGCTGGAAATAGGCCCTCGGCTCGCCGGCCACGGCATCCTGGTCGATCAGGTCATGATAGAGGATTCCCTCCTGGAACGGGGTCAGGGGGTAGATATCCTTGATGTCATCGCGCGTGATCATTGGCGGAAAACCCGGTCAGGGATGAAGGGAAGGATGCCGCCCACCGCCTCAGAACGAGACGGTGAGGCCGGCGCCGAGGCTGTGGGCGGTGTACTCGTCCTCTCCGGTGGAGGTGTACTGGATGTCGTACATGTAGCCGAATTCCAGGACGGCCCAAGGGGCGAGCGTCCAGGCACCGCCGACGGTGGCGGTGAGTTCGCGGTAGGTGACGGGAAGCTGGATGGCCCGCTGCACGGTGGAGTCCAGCCGGGCCTCCAGCAGCAGGGCGGACGACCATTGGTGGGACAGCCGCCCGCCATAGCCGGACACGAAGATTCCCGGCGTGCCGGGGTAGACGTATTCGGCCGCCATGCGGCTCCACTCCAGGGTCGCCGCCCAGTCGGCGGCGATGTCCCAGCGAAGGGTGGCGTTGCCCACCGGCCCGACCACGGGGGAAAAGCGCGGATCGTCGTAATCCTGGCGCAGCAGCCCCAACTGGCCGGAGACGCTCACCCCCGCGAGCGGCTTGGCCTGGAGGCCGGCGGCGATCTGCCAGCCCCGGGAATCCCGGTCGTAGAACTGGCGGCTGGTGTCCCGGACATAGACGTTGCGGTTGACCGAGGCCAGCAGGTGCGGCTGGAACGACGTCGCCCCCTTGTAGGCCAGCTTGGCGACGGCGATGGTCTCGTCGTTGTCGCGGCCGGTCAGGTCGATCGTCTGCCCGCCGCGGCTGACGGCGGCGTAGCGGCGCTCGTCGCGGGACAGCCGCAGGCTGGTTTCCAGCGGACCGGGCGCGTGGCTGACGCCGAGGCTGTACTTGGTTCCCTCCCGCACGGTGCTGGAAGCGCCGGAAACGGCGTTGAGGCTGCCCTGGCTGAGCTGCTGGCGGGTGACGGTGATCCCGCCGGTGACCGTGAGGCCGTCGGCGGGCCGGACGAAGACGGAGCCGCCGGCCAGATACTCCCCCAGGCTCTGCACGCCGCCGGCCAGATAGCGGGTCAGACGGGCCGAGCCGGTCGCCTCCCCTCCGGCGGCGCCCCCGAACAGATCCTTGCCGGTGCGCAGGGTGAGGGCCGGCGCGGTCACCAGCCGGACGCCGTCGATGCGGCTGGAATCCTTGAGGGCGTTGGTGGTGTAGACCGAGTGCAGCGACAGCTTCGGGGCCACGGCGAGCGCCCCGCCCAGCAGGCCCAGGGACGCGGCGCCGTCCGGAACGTCCAGGGGCTGGGTGGCTTCGGTGCGGCCGGTCGCCTCCCCGCGCTGCGCGTCGGGGTCGCGGACGGCCACCGCCGGAGGCTGGCCCGCTTCCGGCGGCGGCCCTTCGACGAAGGTTCCTGCCGCCGCCCCGCCGGCCGCCAGCGCCGCCAGCAGGACGGAAAGGAGGCCTGTCCGCAGGCCGCCGGTCATGGATCGGTCGCTCCCATGGGGGGCGGACGGGTGGTGGGCGGCGCCATCGGCGGCGTTGGCGGGGGCTGGACGGAGGACGGACGGACGGAATCCGGACGGATGGCGGGGATCCGCTCGCCCGGCCCCAGCACCGTGCCGAGAATGCCGCCCAGGCTGCCGAGCAGACCGGCGGTGCCCTCCAACCCCATCAGGGGCGAGAGCACCGGTTCGACCGGGGCGGTGCGGAGCGGCGTCGCCGCCACGGGTGCCGGGCCCGGATCGCCGCGCAGGGCCAGCTTGGCGCCCGGCCGGACATCGGTGCGCGGGTCGGCGTGGGGATCGCTGCCGGGCGGCGGCATCGGGTCCCGGTTCCCCGGCTCCTGGTCCGGCAGGTCGAGGCCGCTGCTGTCGATCTCGGGCGGCACGGTCGCCGGCGGGTGCCCCGGCCGCGCCGGCACGGCGCCCTCGCCGGTGTTGAGGATCAGCGGCAGGCCGTTCTGGCCGCCGATCACCACCGTCTTGGCGTTCGCCGAGGCGGCCAGCTTCAGGGTGGCCTCGATCCCGCGCCATTTCAGGTAATTGTCGGAGATTCCCTCCTGCACCTTGTCCTGGAACTGGCGGATGCCGTCCGCCTCGATGGCCTTGCGCTGGCTCTCGAAGCGCTCGCGCTCCAGGCGGAAGGCGTATTCCTGGACAAGCTGTCCCTGCTCCTCCTTGCGCTCGATGGCGGCGCGGACGCGCTCGGGCAGCACCACGTCGCTGATCAGCACGTCGTTCAGCTCGATGAAGGTGTCGGCCACGCCGTTGGAGCCGAGCGGCGCGCCCCGCCCCTTGGGAACGTCGTGCGGGATGCCCTGCTCCGGGGGCACCGCCAGGAACAGGCCGTAATGGTCGGTCCGCTGGGAGAAGCGGACTCCGCCGATCAGGTTGCCGTCGGTGTGGTCCAGCACCCCGCGGTAGATCTGGTCCTGGATCTGGCTGCGCAGCGGGCCGTAGACCTCGCTCGCCAGATACCGCGACACCTCGCGGCGGGTGATGGAGCCGACCTCCGGGACCAGCAGGATGTTGGTGTAGTCGGGGCCGACGGCCTTGTGCAGGTAGGCGACGGCGTCGGGATCGGGACGGTAGCGGAAACTGACGGCGATCCTGATGTGCAGCCCGTCGCGGGCGATGGCCTCGTACTCCTCCCGCCGGTACTGGAGACGGACGTCGTAGACGGTCACCGTGTTCCACGGCCAGATCAGCGTCACCCCTTCCTGAAGCACCGTGCGCACGTCGATGCCGCCGCCGAAGCGGCGGTAGAGCACCCCGGCATGGCCGGGCGGCACGCTGACCACCATCAGCGGGGCGAGGTAGACGGCGACGAACAGGGCGATCAGCACCCCGAGCAGGATGTTGCGCCGGTGGCGCAGGTACCAGTCCCGCAGCCGGCGGACCGGCGGGATGCGGGCGAAGCGGACGCGGAACGTCTCCGGGGCGGCGGCGGTGTCGGTCATGGTCTGGAGGTCTGCTGCGACAGTGGGGGCGCCGACGGGGGGCGGTCGGTCAGGATCGACCGCCGTTCCTGGTCGAGACGCGAGGTCGCGATGATCAGGATCAGCAGCCCGGCCAGGGGAGACATCGCGAGCGACAGGATGAAGTACAGGAAAAAGCCGCCGCGCTGCCCTATGGCGAAGGCACCGACCATGAGACAGAGCGCGATGTAGACGACATGAGCCATCCCTGCGTGTCCTTTGCCGAAAATGGGCCAGTCCGGCCCGCGCCCCACGGGGCGGCGGGCGGCTCTTCCTTACCCTGCCGCGCCGCCGGTCAGACGGTGGGGGACGGCGGCGTCTTGGCCGCCGGCTTGGTCACCGCGACGGGCGCCACCGGAACCTCGACCGGGGACGCCGGCACGCCATGGTCGTCCGGGTTGCTTTTGGCCGCCTCGAACTCCCTGTGGAAATGCTCGCGCAACTCGTCCACATCGAGGTCCAGCAGCTTGCCGCCGGCCCGGAAGTGGGCGGTGAACACCCGGCCCAGCGCCAGGGTCGCCGCGCCGGCCAGGGACGGCATCACCGCGATGCCGACCACCGTGCCGACCACCGGGATCGACTTGGCGACGGCGCCCAGCGACCCGGTGCTCAGCAGGAACGGCAGCCCGCCGCCGAGCAGGGCGGTGACGATCGACCGCAGCCGGTCGTTGGAGGCCGGCACCCCGTAGAGATCCGCCAGCTCGCGGATCATCTTGTACTGGGCGCCGCTGATCGCCGCCAGATCCAGCACCGGAACGGGGATCAGGCCCAGCCCGGCGGCCAGGATGGCGTGCTTGCGGACGATCTCGTCGGCCTTGGCGCGGCGGTCGACGGGAACGACCTCCCCGGCGGGCTTGACGTCTGTGTGCAGATTTTCGGTCATGGCGTGTTCCAGCTCCTTCGTGTTGCAGTCGCTCATGGTCTTGCACAGATCGGACGGCGGGCCGGCCGCTCCGGGGAGCGTCGGCCCGCCGTCCATGGTTTCCCGCGCGACCCCCGCGCCACGGCCTCAGAAGCGGACCCGCAGGCCGGCGTTGAAGCGGTGGCTGGCCGAGCGGGAAGAGAATTCGCCGCCATAGGCGCCGAACAGGCTGACGGTTTCGCCGGCCATGGCCTCGACCCGGGCCGACACCGGGACGCTCCAGCGGTTCTCGGCGTAGCCGTCCACGCTGAGGGGGAGGTCGTAGGCGATGACCCGGCCCGATTCGGTGCGCCCCTCGAGTTCGACGTCGCGCGCCACCCCGACCCGCAGCTCGCTCAGCAGGCCGCCGCCGCCCAGGTCGCCGTCGCCGAGATCGAAGACCCGGCGCAGGCCCAGCGACGCCTCGGCGCGGAACAGCTGGGACGAGGTGCTGTCCACCGCCAGCGCCCCGACGCCCGCCCCCTTCTCGGCGTAGCCATCGCCCTGCACCCGCGACCAGGAGGCCGCCAGCCGCGGCACCAGGGTGGCGAAACCGGCGTCGACCTCGCGGCTGACCCCCAGCTTGGCCGCCAGCCGCAGATCGCGGTAATCGCCTGCCGCCGCCATCGCCGAGCCCAGGACCATGGTCGGGCGGCGGGTGTCGTTGTCGCCGATGCCGGCCAGGAGCGAGGCGTCGACCGTCACCGCGTCCAGCTTCGCCACGCCGTAGAGGCCGGCGTAGTAGGCCCGGGAATCCAGTTCCGTGTCGTTGCCGTCGCCCGCCCTGGCCCGCGTGGTCTGGTAGGCGGCCATGGCGCCGACGCCCAGGCTGCGGGACAGCTCGACGTCGGCGCCCAGCGCCAGGCCGATGCCGTGGCTGCGGATGCCGGCGGTCCCGTTGGCCTGGTCGAAGCGGCCCATGTGGTAGAAGGCGTCGCTCCACAGGTTGACCCCACGGGGGCCGCGCAGCTCCACCGGCCGGCGCGGCACGAACCCCTCGATGCCCGAGCCGGCGGCGTCCGACAGGGTGCCGCCGGGCCGGGCCGCCACCTGCAACGGCGAGCCGCCGAACAGCGCCGCCCGGTCCTGGAGAACGCCCAGATGCTGGCCGATGCCGGCGTTGGCGGTGCGCACGCCCATGTCGAAGCTGACCGCGTTGACCGCCGCCGCCGTCACCTCTCCCGCTCCGTAATAGGCGCGCACCGCGGTGCGGTCGATGGAGTTGACGAAGGAAAACCGGTTCAGGACGGTGCCGGCGGTCAGCACCGTGTAGATTCCGTCCAGCCGCGTCGAGTCGGGATTCAGCTCCAGGGTGCCGCCCAGCAGATCGGCGGTGCCGGCCACCACCAGCCGGTTGCTGACCCCACCCGGCCGGGTGTGGATCTCCAGCACCGTGTTGTTTCCGTTGTAGGAGCCGACGGTCAGTTGGGGCAGGGTGCCGCCGCCCAGCCCGCCGGCGACGATGTAATCCGGCGCCACCCGGCCGCCGCCGCCGACGGTGCCGGTGATGAGGCCGCTTCCCTGCAACCGGGTGTTGGTGTTCGTCATGTCGATGTTGCCGGCGACCACGCCGTCCACGATCACCGTGTTGGTGGTCCCCCGGCCCAGCCGGACGTCGCCCAGCACATTGGCGGAGGGGCCGATGCTCAGGGTGCTGCCGCTGCCGAGAAGCCCGAAGGCGGAGCTGCCCGCCCCATAGGCGTTGACCGTGCCGGAGGCGGTCACCGTGTTGTAGCCCCCCAGGAGGACGGCGGCGGAGTTGACCCCGGTCATCTCGATGATCGAGCCGGGCTGGAGGATCAGGGAGGCGCCCGGATTCAGGTTGATGCCGGCCATGCCGCTGCCGAAGAACGCGATGCTGGGGCGCGGCACGGTGACGAAGGCCACCTGGGGGATGGGATCCGTGATGTTGGTGATCACGGCGTTGGTGATGCCCCGCCCGGACGGCTGCACGGTCAGGGAACCCGACACGTCCAGCGCCGCCGTGCGGACGCTGTCGCCGGCGCAGGTGGCCGGCGCGGCGGTGACGTCCCCTCCCCAGCCGGTGCAGTTCCCCTGGGCCTGCATGGCGATCTGAAGGTTGCGGTCCAGCGCCCACAGGATCGGCACGGTGTTGAAGTTGCCGCCCTGGAGGGCGTCGGCGTAGGCGCTGCCGCCGTAGAGCGGGTACCAGGGAGCGGCGTCGGTCGCGTAGCCCGTCATGTTGATGGAGAACGCGACGTCCAGCAGGGGATCGTAGAAGATGGACGAGACGTAGCCGCCGATCTGGCCGCTGTGGCCGACCAGCTGGGTGCCGGTTCCGGTGGAGGGCATGTGGTAGATCGCCAGCCCGTACTGCACCGGAATGTAGGCGACGTTGCCGGGCACCGTGCTGGTCAGCCGCTCGATCTGGGTCTGCTGGGACAGCAGGTTCTGGTTGTTGAGCGCCAGCTGGCGAATCCAGGTCAGCTCGTCCAGGGGGGTGGACAGGATCGATCCCGCCGCCCATGGCACCTTGGGGTTGGCGTTGGTGACGTTGTAGGAGCCGGCGGGCATTCCGGGCATCACGTCGCTGGGCATGACGGTCTGGAGGTTCTGCACCGGGACGCCGGTGAAGTTCCCGTCGACGGGGAACAGGGTGCTCCCCATGCCAAGCCGCTGGATGACGCCGCTGTTCACCAGGGTCTCGATGGAGCGGCAGCCCCCGGCCGTGGCGCAGGACGCCTTCTGGGCGATCATTCCCAGCAGGGCGAAATTGGTGTTGGAATACTTCATCTGCCCGACCGCGCCATAGGTCTGGCCGGGCGTCTGGACCACCGCCTGGATCAGCTGCTCGGGCGTGTAGTCGGCGGTGGCGTAGGGGGGGCCGAGGGCGAAGCGGCTCCATTCGGCCAGCACCGACATGTTCGGATAGCGCAGCGACGCGGCCATCAGGTAATCCGGAATGCCGCTGGTCATGTTCAGCAGGTTGCGCACCGTGATGGCGCCGCTGTTCGGGATGCCGGTGTTGGGCAGCCAGCGCTCCAGCGTGTCGTCGAGTCGGATCGCCCCCTGGTCCACCAGCTGGAGGACCGCCGTACCGGTGAAGGTCTTGCTGTGGCTGCCGATGCGGAACTGGTCGGTCGGTTGCAGGGGCTGGGTCCGGGCGATGTCCCGGTAGCCGCCGGCCCCCAGCCAGATCTCGCCGTTGCCGTAGCTCACCCCCACGCCCACGCCCTGCAACGAGGAGCCCTGGGACACGGTCATGTCGATCACCGCCTGGAGCACCGGCCCCAGCTGCTCCCGGCTGGCGGCCCGGCCCTCGGCCGCCCCCAGCACCAGCGGGCACAGCGCGACACCCGCCAGCAGCAGATCCCGCAGGATCCCTGTCCGGCTCCTGCCCCTTTCGCAAACCTCGTCCTTGCTGCACGCCATGACACCGCCCCCCGGCCGAAGTGATGGTGAAGGTTTTCCGATGGACGCGGCCAGCCGCTTCGGCAGTGGTCCATCGTCCAGTGAATTTTCAGGAAGCGGCCTTATTGGGAGAGAAACCCCCATCCACCTCCAGAACATATTTCATATGTGTTTCAATAACACGCGCCGAATTGGAACCAATTACTCATCCAAACGGCAAAGAATACGAATGAATGACCGATTCTTTATAAAATCAACCGCCATTAGCATTGACATATCCGCGTTATCTATGCAGATTTTGCTATATACCATGCAACAATGAAATGACAACAAGAGTCTTTTCTAAAATGGCAGATGATCGTATAAATCCATAGGCGCGCACCGATGCAATAACATTCATGAATTGCCATGAGAATTTCGAAATTCACCGTTCATTGCTTAAAACTCATTCCTGAAACGAGGTTTATACAAAGAGAATAAAGGAAATGTAGTGGCGCGCATTATCACAATCATTGAGAAGTATAATTTGTCTTTAATACTCCATTGATCGCTCGCAGCGCGGAATCCACAATCTCCGAGATGGCCGATCGATGCGTTCAGCAATCGTGTTTACCGCCAACACCGCCCATCAAGAGACAACCCTCCGTCAATTCGCGAAGGATATTTTTCAGAAAATCCACGAACTCATCGCCGATCCCAATGATAATTCTCCGATTACCCGGTAAATACCGGAATCATCGATTTAGATTCCGAATATTTATCTGAGCATTACGAAGAAAAACTAAGATTTTCACCAGAAAGAAACTCATGTATACTCATACCAGACACGCGCGTTGGCAAAATGATTTGCATGTCATTGTTGTTTTTAACGACAACCGAGATTCCGCACGAGACCACCCCCTCGCACCGCCGCAACCCAGACGCTGACGATGATGGACTGCTCCACTCCCAACCGGATCCCCTCGACCCTGGCGGCAGCTCTCGAAGAGAGCGCCACGACCAGCCGTGGCGTCACCTATGTCCTGTCGAGCAGCGAGGAGCGGCGCCTGCCCTACGCCGGCCTGCTTGACCGCGCCCGGCGCTGGCTGGGCCGGCTCCAGGACCAGGGCGTGCGGGAGGGG
Source organism: Azospirillum agricola (assembly GCF_017876095.1). Classification (GTDB taxonomy): domain Bacteria; phylum Pseudomonadota; class Alphaproteobacteria; order Azospirillales; family Azospirillaceae; genus Azospirillum; species Azospirillum agricola. The sequence continues at coordinate 89,339 of NZ_JAGINM010000003.1, read as the reverse complement.
GACGAACTCGTCCTGGCCACCGACGACCAGGAACTGTTCACCGCCGTGTTCTGGGCCTGCATCCTCGGCCGGATCGTCGCCGTGCCGGTCTCCACCCCGACCAACGACGAGGGGGTGGTCAAGATCCTCAACGTGCTGGATGCGCTGGACAGCCCGTGGCTGCTGTCCGACCAGCCCCTCGAACCGCGGCTGGCGGCCGGCGGACACGGCGCGGACACCTTGGCCCGCATGGCCGGGCGGATCATCGCCGCTCCGGCCGCCACGCTGGACGGACGGCTGGCCGAGCCGGCGGCGGTGGCGGCCGACGACGTGGCGCTGATCCAGTTCTCCTCCGGATCGACCGGGACGCCGAAGGGCGTGACCCTGGCGCACGCCAACCTGCTGGCCAACGTCCGCGCCATCATGGACCATCTGGGGCCGGTGGGGGCCGAGGGACGGCTGCTGAACTGGATGCCGCTGACCCATGACTTCGGCATCATCTGGTTCCACATCATGCCGGTGGTCTTCGCCCTCGACCACGCCATGATCCCGACCAAGCTGTTCATCCGCAACCCGCTGATCTGGATGCAGAAGACCTCGGACTTCCGCGCCTCGATCCTGGGCGGCCCCAACTACTCCTACCGCCACCTGCTCAAGCATCTGGACCCGGCGGGCGGCGGGGAAGGGGCCGGGGAGTTGGGCGGGGAAGGCGGCGCGGCGCGCGGCTGGGACCTGTCCTGCGTGCGGGTGGTGGTGAACGGCGCCGAGCCGATCGCCTGCGACCTGATCGCCGACTTCCAGCGCGCCATGGCCCCCTACGGGCTGGCGCCGGGGGCGATGATGCCGGCCTACGGGCTGGCCGAGGGCACCTTGTGCGTCTGCCTGACGCCGGTGGGAGCCGGCCTGCGCGCCCACGCGGTCGACCGCCGCACGGTGTCGGCGGGCATGCGGGTGCGGCCCGACGACGCCCCCGGCAGCCTGGACCGGATCGTCTTCGCCGATGTCGGCGTTCCGGTGGCCACCGTGGGCCTGCGCATCGCCGACGCCCAGGGCGAGCCCTGCCCCGACGGGGTGGTCGGCACCATCCAGATCCGCGGCCCCAGCGTCATGCGCGGCTACCGCAACAACCCCGAGGCCACCGCCGCCGTCCTGTCCGGGGACGGCTGGCTCGACACCGGGGACCTGGGCTATCTGCGGGACGGCCGGCTGGTCGTCACCGGGCGGCGCAAGGACGTCGTCATCCTCAACGGCGCCAACTACTACCCCCAGGACATCGAGCGGGTGGCGGCCGAGGTGCCGGGGCTGGATCTGAACATGGTGCTGGCCTGCGCGGTGCCGCTGCCCGGCGAGGGGCGCGAGGGGCTGGCCCTGTGCATCCTGTTCCGCAAGAGCCTGGAGGCCTTCGCCCCACTGGCCGAGCAGGTGCGCGACCAGGTGGTCCGGAAGATCGGCATCCCCGTCGACCATTGCCTGGCGGTGCCCCGGATCCCGAAGACCACCAGCGGCAAGGTCCGCCGCTTCCACTTGGTGGAACGTTTCGCGGCCGGGGCCTTCGACGAGCAGATCGCCACCCTCCGGCGGCTGGCCGGCGAGCGGGGGGCGGCGCTGCGCGAGGCCCGCTCCTCCGGCGACCGCGCGGCGCTGCTGGCGGCGCTGGCGGCGCTGGCGGCCCGCCTCACCCCCTCGGGCGCCGTCGATCCCGACGCGCCGCTGATGGAGCAGGGGCTGACCTCCCTACGGCTGGTCGAGTTCCTCAACCGCGTCAACCACGCCCTGGAAGTGGTCCTGCCGGTGTCGGTGCTGTTCGACCACCCGACGCTGGCCGGGCTGGCCGGCCATCTGATGGGCGTTCCGCTGGACGGCGGGCATGCGGCCACCGGACCGGAGCCGGAGCCGTCCTCCACCCCGCTTCCCGTTCCGACACCGGCCAGCGCCGGGGATGGGGCGATCGCCGTGGTCGGCATCGGCTGCCGTTTCCCCGGCGGGGCCGACGGTCCCGACGCCTTCTGGGAGCGGCTGGCGGCGGGGTCCGACGCCACCGGCCCCTTCCCCGCCGACCGCTGGCCGGCGGCGCTCAACGCCGGCGCCACCACCGACCGTGGCGCCTATCTCGACCGGCTCGACCGTTTCGACGCCCGCTTCTTCAACCTGACCCCGGTGGAGGCCGAGGCGCTCGACCCCCAGCAGCGGCTGCTGCTGACGGTGAGCTGGGAGGCTTTCGAGCATGCCGGCATCGATCCCCATGGGCTGCGCGGCGCCCCGGTGGGGGTGTTCACCGGCATCAGCGGCTCCGACTACGCCCAGGCCCAGGCGCGCGGCGCGCTCGACGGCATCGGCGCCTACGCCTTCACCGGCACGGCGCCCAGCGTCGCCTCGGGCCGGCTGTCCTTCTTCCACGGCTTCGCGGGGCCGAACCTTGCGGTGGACACCGCCTGCTCCTCGTCCCTGGCGGCGGTGCATCTGGCGGTGCGCGCGCTGCGGGCGGGGGATTGCGGGCTGGCTCTGGCGGCCGGGGTCAACCTGATCCTGGCGCCCGAACTCCAGGTCGGGCTGTCGCGGATGAACGCCCTGTCGCCCGACGGCCGCTGCAAGAGCTTCGACGCCGCCGCCGACGGCTACGCGCGCGGCGAGGGCTGCGGCGCCGTGCTGCTGAAGCGGCTGGACGACGCCCGGCGCGACGGCGACCGGGTGCTGGCGGTGATCCGCGGCAGCGCCATGAACCACGACGGCGCCTCCAACGGCCTGACCGCCCCCAGCGGGGCGGCGCAGCAGGCGGTGCTGCGCGCCGCGCTCGCCGACGCCGGGCTGGAGCCGGGCGGGATCGATTACGTCGAGGCGCACGGCACCGGCACCGCGCTCGGCGACCCGGTGGAGGTGATGGCCCTGGCCGGCGTCCAGAACCGGGAGCGCCCGGCCGACCGGCCGCTGCTGGTCGGCTCGGTCAAGAGCAACATCGCCCATCTGGAGGCGGCGGCCGGCATCGCCGCCCTGTGCAAGACGGTGCTGGCGCTGGAGCGGGGACTCCTGCCCGCCTCGCTGCATCTGCGCACCCCCAACCCCCGAATCCCCTGGACGACGATTCCGGTGGAGGTCGTGGCCGCCGCCCGCCCTTGGCCCGACACCCCCGGCGGCCGGCCCCGGCGGGCCGGGGTCAGCGCCTTCGGCATGAGCGGCACCAACGTCCATGTGATCGTCGAGGCCGCCCCCGCGGCCGGCACCGCCATCACCGATCCCGTCGCCGGTAGCACGCCCCCGCCGGCCTTGATCGCCCTGTCGGCCCGCACCGAGGACGATCTGGCGGCCCTGGCCCACCGCTACGGGGATGCGTTGCGGGGCGCGGACGCGGAACGCCTGCACGATCTCGCCCACACCGCCGCCCTTGGCCGGGCCGCCTTCCCCCACCGCCTGTCGGTCGCCGGGCGCGAGGCCGGCACGCTGGTGGACCGGCTGGCCGCCAGCGTGCCGCGCAACCGCGAACCGGCCTCGCCCGCGCCCCGCGTCGTCTTCGCCTTTTCCGGCCAGGGCTCCCAGATGCCGGGCGCGGGACGGGAACTGTTCGAGCGCGAGCCGGTCTTCCGCGACAGCCTTCTGCGGGCCGAGCGGACGCTGGGCGACCGGCTGGGCCGGACGCTGACCGAGCTGATGTTCGCCGGCACCGCCGGGGATCTGGCCCGCACCGCCGTCACCCAGCCGGCGGTGGTGGCCTTCGGGCTGGCGCTGGCCGAGCTGCTGCGTTCCTGGGGCGTCGTCCCTGCGGCGGTGCTGGGCCATTCGGTCGGCGAGATCGCCGCCGCCGCCGTGGCCGGGGTCTGCGATCCCGACACCGCCCTGCTGATGGCCGCCCGGCGCGGCGCGCTGATGCAGGCCCTGCCGCCCGGCGCCATGGCCGCCGCCGCCTGCGACCCGGCCACCGCCGAGGCGGCCCTGGCGCAGGCCGGGGGCGTCGGCTGCGTCGCCGCGGTCAACGGACCGGCCTCCGTCACCCTGTCTGGAGAAAGCGCGGCGGTGGAGCGCGCGGTCGCCATCCTGCAAGGCCGGGGCGTGCGCACCAGCCGGCTGGACGTGTCCCACGCCTTCCATTCGCCCCTGATGGACCCGATCCTGGCGGACCTGGAAGGGATGGCGCGGGAGCGGCCGCTCGGCGAGCCGCGCGTGCCGTTCCACTCCACCGTCACCGGCGGCCGGGCGGGAGCCGGGCTGCTGTCCGACCCGGCCTACTGGGCGCGCCACGCCCGCGCGCCGGTGCGCTTCCACGAGGCGCTCCAGGGCGTGCCCGTCGACGCCGCCACGGTCTTCGTCGAGCTGGGCGCCCGTCCCGGACTGGCGCCGCTGGCCGCCGCCAGCCTGCCGGAGGCCACCTGGCTGGCCTGCGCCGGCGGCCCCGATCCCGCGCTGCGCCTGGACGAGACCCTGGGCCGCTTGTTCGAATTGGGGGTTCCGGTGTCGTGGCCGGCGGTGTTCTCCACCCGCCCCGGCCGCCGGACCACCGCCCCAACCTATCCGTTCCAGGGCCGCACCCGCCTGCTTCCCACCGTCCGCACCGGCGCCCCCGTGGCTGCCGTTTCCAGCGCCCCCACCCTCAACGCCCCCACCCTCAACGCCATCGTCGCAACGGCAGCCCCCATGACCCCCACCGGAACATCCTCCCGCCGCGACGGCATCGCCGCGACGATCCGCGGCATCCTCAAGGGCATCGCCGGCCTCGACCCGGCGGAGGTCGCGCCCTCGGCGAGCTGGTTCAGCCTGGGGCTGGATTCCCTGCTGATCGTCCAGCTCCAGCAGGCGCTGAGCCGGGAATACGCCGTAGAGCTGGCCCTGGCCGACGTGCTGGAGCACGGCTCCACCCTGGACGCCCTGTCGGCGCTGGTGGAGACCCGCCTGCCCCCGCCCGCCCATCCGGAACCGGGAGCCTCCCCGTCTCCGGCCATGGCCGTGGCCCCAACCCCGGCCCCTGCCCCTGCCCCTGCCCCTACCTCGGCCCCGGTTCCGGGTGTCGAAGGGGTGCTGTCCCGCCAGATCGAGGCCATGAGCGCGCTGTTCCAGCAGCAGCTCGCCGTTCTCCAGGGCGCGCCCACGGCGGCCCCGGCAGCCCCGGCAGCCCCGGCGGCCTCGGCGGCGGCACCCGCAGCCCCACCCCCGGCGGCGGTCGCGCCCCCCGCGCGCACCGCCCCGGAGATCAAGGGACTCTTCAAGAAACTGCCCGGCAAGCGCGACGGCTGGAACGAGGCGCAGGCGGCCCATGTCCGCCGGCTCGCCGTCGACTACAACGCCCGGACCAGCGGATCCAAGGAGCACACCGACCGCCACCGCGACGTCTACGCCAACCCCCGCGCCGTCATCGGCTTCCGGCCGGAATGGAAGGAACTGACCTACCCCCTGCACGTCGACCGCGCCGAGGGGGCTTATGTCTGGGACGTCGACGGCAACCGTTACGTCGACATCACCATGGGGTTCGGCGTCACCCTGCTGGGCCACAACCCGCCCTTCGTGCGCGAGGCGGTGGCGGCGGAGCTGGCGGCCGGCGCGCCGCTGGGGCCGCAGACCGCCAGGGCCGGCACGGTCGCCCGCCTGCTGGCCGAGATGACCGGAGCCGAGCGCGTCGCCTTCTTCACCACCGGCAGCGAGGCGGTGATGGTGGCGGTGCGGCTGGCGCGCGCCGTCACCGGCCGGACGAAGATCGTGCTGTTCGTCAACTCCTACCACGGCACCTTCGACGGGGTGCTGGCGGTGGGCTGGGCCGACGGCGGCCGGGTGACCAGCATGCCGGTCACCGACGGCACGCCCCAGCGGATGGTGGACGACGTCATCGTGCTGCGCTACGGCGACCCGGCGGCGCTCGACGTCATCCGCGCCCACGCCGGGGAACTGGCCGCCGTGCTGGTCGAGCCGGTGCAGAGCCGCGACCCGGCGGTGCAGCCGAGGGAGTTCCTGCACGAACTGCGCGCCCTGACCACGGACAAGGACATCGCCCTGATCTTCGACGAGATGATCATGGGCTTCCGCATCCATCCCGGCGGGGCGCAGCATCATTTCGGCGTCACCGCCGACCTCGCCACCTACGGCAAGATCGTCGGCGGCGGGATGCCGGTGGGGGTGGTGGCCGGCAGGAAGCGCTTCATGGACGCGGTGGACGGCGGCCTGTGGCGTTACGGCGACGACAGCGCCCCCAGCGCCCGCACCGCCTTCGTCGCCGGCACCTTCAACAACCACCCGCTCGCCATGGCCGCGGCCGAGGCCATGCTGCGCCACCTGAAGGAGGCCGGTCCGGGCCTCCAGCAGACCCTGAACGCCCGCACCGCCGCGATGGCCGCCGACCTCAACGCCCTGTTCGAGGCCGAGGAGGTGCCGGTGCGCGTCGTCCATTTCGGCTCGCTGTTCCGCTTCGACTTCGCCGCCGACACGGAGATCCTCAACTACCATCTGCTGAAGAACGGCGTCTTCGTGTGGGAGGGGCGCAACTGCTTCCTGTCCACCGCCCACAGCGACGCCGACATCGCCTTCATCGTCGAGGCCGTGCGCCGCAGCGTGGCGGAGATGCGGGACGGCGGCTGGCTGCCGCCGCGCGGCGGCGGACGCGCGCACGCGCCCGCCAGCGGAGCCTCCGCCATGGCGGCGCCGGCCGGCGCGCCGGCTCTGGAACGGACGCCGATGCCGGTGGGGCGCGGCCAGCAGGAGATGTGGTTCCTGATCCAGTCCCGGCCGGAGGCCACCCTGGCCTACAACGAGATGGTGGCGCTGGATCTGCGCGGACCGCTGGACGTGGCCGCCCTCCGGCGGGCGCTCGACGCGCTGGCCGCCCGCCATCCGGCGCTGCGCGCCACCGCGCTCGACGGCGAGGGTTGGCGCGCCGCCCCGCCGGCCCCGGTTCCCCTGCCGGCGCATCCGGTGGCGGACGCGGCGGCGGTGACGGCGTGGCTGGCGGCCGACCTCGGCCGCCCCTTCGACCTGAAGGCCGGACCGCTCCTGCGCGCCGCCCTGCTGCGGCGCGGCGACGGCCACCATGCGCTGGCCCTGACCGTCCACCACATCGTCGCCGACGGCTGGTCGCTGGGGCTGATGGTGTCGGAACTGTCGGCCCTCTACGCCGCCGAGCGCCACGGCCGGCCGGCGGCGCTGCCGCCCGCCCAGCCCTTCGACGCCTTCGTCGCCTGGAGCGCCGCCCTGCCGCAACAGCCTCCGGCCCCGGCAGCCGAGTCAGCCCCGCCGGTGCTGCTGCCGCGCGAGGATGCCCACGCCCGCACCCCGTCCTTCCGCGGCGGCCGCATCCACCGCCGCGAACCGGCCGGCCCCTCGGGACCGCTCTACGGCCGGGTCAGGGCGCTGGCGCGGGCGCAGGACGCCAGCCCGGTGATGGTCCTGCTCGCCGGCTTCGCCCTGCTGCTGGGCCGGCTGGCCGACCAGCGCCGCTTCACCGTCGGCCTGCCGGTGGCCGGCCACACCGAGGCGGGCATGCCCGACATGGTGGGCGCGGCCTCGGCGGTGCTGCCGCTGGCGGTGACGCTCGATCCCGGCGAGTCCTTCGCCGCCCTGCTCCAGCGGGTCAAGGCCGACCTGACCGCCGCCCAGCGCGACATCCGCCGCCTGTTCCGCCGCGAGCCCGACGGGCCGGCGCCGGCGATCAACGTGCTGTTCAACGTCGACCGTGGCGTGCGGATGGGCTTCGACGGGCTGGAGGCGGACTGGCTGTCACCGCCGGTGGCCCATCCCAAGATGGACCTGTTCCTCAACGTTCTGGAGCTGAACGGCGAGGCGCTGTTCGATTTCGACCATGATTCCGCCGTGGCCGGACCCGCCACCGCCGCCCGCTGGTTCGACTCCCTCGTCGCCCTGCTGGACAGGGCGGCCGCCGACCCGCAGGCCCCGCTCCGCTCCCTGCCCCTGTCGCCGGCCGACGAGAAGGCGATCCAGGCGGCGGAGGCATCGGGGATTCGCACCCTCGACGGCTTCGGCGCCCCGGCGGCCATCGGCGTGGTGGCGCCGGTCGAGCGGCGCATGGGCGGCGGCTGGTCGGACAGCGGCGAGCTGGGCCGCCTTCGCCCCGACGGCACGGTGGAGGTGCTGGGCAGCGCCGGCCGGCTGCTGCGCGGCGCGCGCGGCTGGATCGACCTCGGCACCGTCGAGGCCGCCCTCGCCGAACACCCGGCGGTGACCCGCGCGGTGGTGGTGCTGGAGGAGGCCGGCCTGACCGCCTTCACCGACGGCAAGGTGCCGGCCGGGGTGCTGGCGGCCTTCCTGCGCGCCCGCCTGCCCGCCGACCATGTCCCGTCCTTCTTCGCCGCCCTGCCCGCCGGACCGGCCGACGCCGACGCCCTGCGGGCCGGCGACGCGGAACGGGTGCGCGGTCGCGAGATCGTCGCCCCCCGCACCCCGGAGGAGGCGCGCGTCGCCGCCGTCTGGTCGTCGGTGCTCGGGCTGACCGAGCTGGGCGTGACCGAGAGCTTCTTCGACCTGGGCGGCCACAGTCTCAAGGCGCTGGCCATCCTGGCGCGGGTGGCGCGGGAGTTCGGCCGCTCGGTGCCGCTGCGCCGCTTCTTCGAGGCGCCGACCGTCGCCGGGCTGGCCCGCCTGCTCACCGCCGGGGCCACCGACGACGCCGCGCCCATCCCCCGCCTGCCCGAGGCGCCGGATTACGCGCCGTCCAACGCCCAGGCCCGGCTGTGGATGCTGGAGCAGATCGACCCCGGCCTGACCGCCTACAACATCGGCTTCGCCCTGGTCAGCGGCACCGGCGTGGACGAGCCGGCCCTGCGCCGCGCCCTCGACCGGCTGGCGCGCCGCCATGAAAGCCTGCGCACCGCCCTGGTCGAACGGGACGGCCTGCCGCGCCAGATCGTCGAGGCGGACCCGGCTCCGGTCCTGACGGTGGAGAAGGTGGACGGCGAAGACGCGGCCCGAAGCCGCGCCCGCGCCATCGTCGCCGCGCCCTTCGATCTGGGCCGGGCGCCCCTGTGGCGGGTGGCGCTGCTCACCGGCGAGGAAGGGGCCGGCGCGTGGATCGTCGCCGTGATGCACCACGCCATCGGCGACGTCTGGTCGGTGGGTGTCTTCATCCGCGACCTGCTGGCCCTTTACGGCCAGGAGCGGGACGGCGGGCCGATCCTCCCCCTGGCCGAGCTGCCCGAACTGCCGGTCCAGTACCGCGACTGCGCCGCCTGGCAGGCGGAGCGGCAGGACACCCACCTGCCCTTCTGGCGCCAGCGCCTGGACGGCGCGCCGCCGGTCCTGGAACTGCCGGCCGACCGCCCGCGCCCGCCGGTCAAGACCTACGACGGCGACCAGGTGACGGTCACCGTGCCGGCGGCAACCGCCGCCGCCCTGCGGGCGCTGGCCGCCGCCCGCGACGCCAGCCCCTTCATGGCCGTCACCGCCGGGCTCTACGGCCTGCTGCACCGGGTCACCGGCCACGGCGACCTGCTGATCGGCGGGGTCGGGGCCGGGCGCGACCACCCGGCGCTGGAGGACGCCATCGGCTTCTTCGTCAACACGCTGCCGCTGCGCACCGCCGTCGCCCCGTCCGACCGCTTCCTCGACCTGCTGGACCGCGCCCGCGCCACCATGCTGGAGGCGTTCGAGCATGGCGACACCCCCTTCGACCGCATCGTCGAGGCGGTGGGCGCGCCCCGCGACCCGGCCCGCAACCCGCTGTTCGAGATCGTCCTGGTGATGGACGACCGCGAAGGCATCCTCCGCCTGCTGGAGGGCACCGGCTGGCGGGCCGAGGAGATCGACACCGCCACCGCCCAGTTCGACCTGACCCTCTACGTCACCGACCGCCCCGACGGCATCGCCATCAAGGCGGCCTACAACACCAACCTGTTCGACCGCGCCCGCATCGAGCGGCTGATGGTCGGCTTCGCCGCCCTGCTGACCGCCGCCGCCGCCGAACCCGAACGGCCGCTGATCGAACTGGCGGCCGCCGGGTTGGCGGTGACGGGGCCGGCGAACACGGGGGTGGTGGCCGCCGAACCGTCGCCCCACCAGGAGCGGCTGTGGTTCGTCGACCGCTTCGAGCGCGGCGTCCTCTACCCGCAGGGGCCGACCTACTACAACATGCCGGTGGTCGCCCGGCTGACCGCCGCACCCGATCCCGCCCGGTTGGAGACGGCCCTGGCCCGGCTGGCGGCCCGCCATCCGGCCCTGCGCACCGCCCTCGCCACCGAGATCGCCGCCGAAGGCGAGCGGCCGGTGCTGCGGGTGGCGGAGAACGCCGCCCTGCCGCTCGCCCGCATCGCCGCCCCGGCCGGCGGCGGCCTGGAGGCGGTCGAGACGGCCAGCCGGGAACCCTTCGATCTGTCCCGCGCGCCCCTGGTCCGCGCCAGCTTGTGCGTGGAGGACGGCGGGGCGGTGTTCCTGGCCCTGACCGCCCACCACGCCGTGGCCGACAAGCGCGCGCTGCACCGCCTGCTCGACGAGTTGGCGGCCCTGTGCGCCAATCCCGGCGCCGTCCTGCCCGCGCTCGCCGAACCCGCCGCCGCCGCGGAGAGCCGCGAGGCCGACAGCGCCTTCTGGCGCGCCAGCCTGGACGGGCTGACGGCCCTGGTGCTGCCCACCGACCGGCCGCGTCCGGCCATCCACACCTACACCGCCGGCCGGACGGCCCTGACCCTCGATGCCGTCACCACCAGCGCCATCGCCGCCCTGGCCCGGCGGCTGGGGGACGGCGCCACCGCCGCGTTCAGCGTCACCGACGCGCTGCGGGCTCTGTGGCTGGGACTGCTGCACCGTCTGTCGGGACAGGCCGACGTGGTGATCGGCGAACCGTTCGAGCCGGCCGGCGACCTGACCGCCGGCCCCCACGCCAACCTGCTGACCCTGCGCGCCGACCTCGACGCCGCCCCCGGCTTCGCCGACCTGCTGCGCCAGTCGGCCGGTCGGCGGCGGGCGGCCGAGGCCCACGCCGCCATGCCCTTCGACCATGTGGTCCTGGCCATCAAGCCGAAGAACGACATGAGCCGGACCGCCCTGTTCGACGTGCTGTTCCACCACGACGCCGGCGGCGCGCCCGCGCTCGCGGCGGCCGGGGGGCGGATCGTCGACACCGGCCTGGGCTGGGGCAAGTACGATCTGGTGCTGAGCCTGCGCGACGCCGACGGCGGAACGCTGGACGCCACCCTGGTCTACAACCGCGACCTGTTCGACGATGCCGGCGCCCGGCGCATCCTGGAACGCTTCCGCCGGCTGGCGGTGACGGCGACGGCCGCGCCCGAAACGCCGCTGGCCGACCTCGACCTGATGGTGGAGGGCGAACGGGAGTCGCTGCTGACCCGCGCCGCCCAGGTGGCCGGCTACCCCCGCCACCTCACCATCCAGACCGCCTTCGAGGCGGCGGCGGAGCGCCACGGCGACCGCATCGCCGTCACCGACGGCGACCGGTCCCTGACCTACGCGGCCCTCAACGCCCAGGCCAACCGGCTGGCGCGCGCGCTGCGCGCCCACGGCGTCGGCCCGGACCGTCTGGCGGGCGTCTATCTGGATCGCACGATCGCGCTGCCGGTCGCCTTCCTGGGCATCCTCAAGGCCGGCGGGGCCTATGTGCCGATGGACCCGGACTATCCGGCCGAGCGCGTGCGCTTCATGGTCGGGGATTCCGGCGCGGAGGTGATCGTCACCGACGCCGCCCACGCCGGGGAGGCCGCCCGCTTCGGCCGGCCGGTCCTGCTGGTGGACCAGCCGGAGGGTCCCGGGGACAATGCTTCCGGGGACAACCCCGCCCCGGCCGCCGGGCCGGAGAATCTCGCCTACGTCATCTACACCTCCGGCTCCACCGGGGTGCCGAAGGGCGTGATGGTCGAGCACCGCAACCTCGTGCAGCTGATGTTCCACGACCGCCATCCCTTCGCCTTCGGGCCGGAGGATGTGTGGACCCTGTTCCACTCCCCCTGCTTCGACTTCTCGGTGTGGGAGATGTACGGGGCGCTGCTCCATGGCGGCCGGCTGGTGGTGGTACCCAAGCGCGTCGCCCAGGACGCCGCCGCCTTCCTGGACTGCCTGTCGCGCGAGGGGGTGACGGTGCTGAACCAGACCCCCACCGCCTTCCACAGCCTGATCGACGCCGCGCTCGCCCACCCCGATCCGGCTCTCCGCCTGCGCGAGGTGATCTTCGGCGGCGAGGCGCTCCAGCCCGCCCGGCTGGCCGACTGGCACCGCCGCCATCCGGAGACCCGGCTGGTCAACATGTACGGCATCACCGAGACCACCGTGCACGTCACGTTCAAGACCATCGGGGCCGACGAGATCGCCGCCGGCCGCAGCGTCATCGGCGCGCCGCTGCCCTCCTACGGCGTCCTGCTGGTGGATCCGGCCCTGCGGCCGCTGCCGGTGGGCGTCACCGGCGAGATCCTGGTGACGGGCCACGGGGTGGCGCGCGGCTACCTGAACCGTCCCGAACTGACCGCCGAACGCTTCATCGAGCACCCGGCCCTGCCCGGCCAGCGGCTCTACCGCTCGGGCGATCTGGGGCGGATGACGGAGGATGGCGAGCTGGTCTATCTGGGGCGCCTGGACCATCAGGTGAAGATCCGCGGCTTCCGCATCGAGCTGGGCGAGATCGAGCGCCAGCTGCTGGCCCATGCCGGCATCCGCGACGCCGTGGTGCTTCCCGACGGCGACAGCCTGTCGGCCTATCTGGCGGCCGAACCGGGAAGCGTTCTGTCGCGGGAGGACATCGTCCACCACCTCTCCGACAAGCTGCCCGACTACATGGTGCCCTCGCGCCTGCTGGGCGTGGAGGCGATCCCGCTGACCGCCAACGGCAAGATCGACCGCGCCGCCCTGGCGGCGGCCGGACGCCCGCTGGCCGGCGGCGGGGGCGGGGTCGCCGACGAACCGCGAACCCCCGTGCAGCGGACGGTCGCCGCCATCTGGCGCGAGGTGCTGGGCGTCGGGCGCGTCGGGCTGCGCGACAATTTCTTCGAGCTGGGCGGCCACAGCCTCAAGGCCAACCAGGCGGTCGTCCGCATCCGCCGCCAGCTCGACCGCCCGCTGACCCTGAAGGACTTCTTCAGCGCCCAGACGCTGGGCGCCCTGGCCGACCTGCTGGCCGCGCGCGGCACGGAAGAGGACCGGCGCATCGCCCCCGCCCCGCCGCCGGCCGCTTCCGCCGACGGCTATCCGCTGTCCTTCGCCCAGCGCCGCCTGTGCCTGCTCCAGTCGATGGAGCCGGACTTGGTCAGCTACAACATGGTGGGCGGCTTCCTCCTGGACGGTCCCCTGCGGCTCGACGCCCTGGCCCATGCCTTCGAAGCGCTGGTGGTCCGCCACGAGGTGCTGCGCACCCGCTTCGTCACCCGGCACGGCCAAGCCCGTCAGGTGATCGACCCGCCGCCCAACGGCTTCATCCTGGAGACGGAGGACCGCAGCCGGGACGGCGGCGCCGGCACCGACGCGGTCATCGACGACGCCCTCAAGGCCGAGCTGCGCCATGTCTTCGACCTCGGCACCGGCCCGCTCCTGCGGGTGCGGGTGGTGGAGCTGCCCCGGGAGCCGGAGGGGCGCCACAGCCACGCCCTGCTGCTGAACATGCACCATGTGGTGTCGGACGGCTGGTCGGTGACGGTGATGCTGCGCGAGCTGGAGGCGCTGTACCGCGCCGCCCTGGCCGACCCCGCCCGCACCGGGGCCGCCCTGGCCGCGACCCTGCCGCCGCTGCCCCTCCAGTACAAGGACTACGCCGCCTGGCAGACGGCCGAGGCCGCCGGGCCGGGGCTGGCGGCGGCGCGGCGCTTCTGGCTCGGGCTGTTCGAGGACCGCGTGCCGGTGCTGGCCCTGCCCACCGACCGGCCGCGTCCGGAACGGGCCGGCGGCGACGGGGCCATCGTCCACGCCCGGCTCGACCGCCCGCTGACCGCCGCCCTCAACGCGCTCGCCCGCGCCCACGACACCACCCTGTTCGTCGTGCTCGCGGCGCTGGTGCGCGCGCAGCTCCATCTGGTCTCCGGCGACGGCGACATCGTGCTGGGCACCCCGGTGGCCGGACGCACCCAGGTCGAGTTGGAGGGGCTGATCGGCTTCCACCTGAACCTGCTGCCCCTGCGCCTCGGCCTGTCGCCCGGCCAGAGCTTCGCCGGCCTGCTGGCGGCCGAGCGGGCGCTGGCGCTGGACGCCTTCACCCACCAGTCCTACCCCTTCGACCGGCTGGTCGAGGAGCTGGACCCGCCGCGCCTGCCCGGCCGCCAGCCCCTGTTCGACGTGCTGGTGATCCTCCAGAACAACGAGCCCCTGCGGCTGGAGCTGCCGGAAATCACCGCCCGGCCGATCCGCGACGTCAGCGTCAGCGCCAAGTACGACCTCAACTTCATGTTCGAGGACCGGCCCGAGATCGAGCTGGCCCTGGAATACGCCGCCGACCTGTTCGACCCGCAGACCGCCGAGCGGCTGGCCGGGGCGTTCGTCGCGCTGGCCCACCGCGCCGTGGCCGACCCCGGCGCCACCCTGGCAACGCTGGGCGGCGGGGACGCGACGGCGTCGCCCAACCAAGCCCAGCCCGCCACCGCCCTCCCCGACGGCAGCGGCGACGACGAACTGATGGACGCGTGGTAACGCCGATGTGCGGAATTCTCGGACTCTTCACCCCCGGCAATCCGGAACCGGTGGCCCGCCACCGACTGGCGGCCATGGCCGAGGCGCTGGTCCATCGCGGCCCCGACGACGAGGGCTTCTTCACCGCCCCCGGCATCGGCCTGGGCTTCCGCCGGCTGGCCATCGTCGATCTGGCGGCGGGCAACCAGCCGGTCTTCAGCGCCGACGGCACCGTGGTCTCCGTGTGCAACGGCGAGATCTACAACCACGGGGAGCTTCGCGCCGAGCTTGAGCGGCGCGGCCACCGCTTCCGCACCCGCGCCGACACCGAGGTGCTGCCGGCCCTCTACCAGGAATACGGGCCGGAGTTCGCCGCCCGCATGAACGGGCAATTCGCCTTCGCCGTCTACGACCTCACCCGCCGCCGGCTGGTGCTGGGCCGCGACCATGTCGGCATCGCTCCCCTGTTCCTCGCCGACACCGCCGAGGGGCTGGTCTTCGGGTCGGAGATCAAGGCGCTGCTGCGCCATCCGGCGGTGCCGCGTCGGGTGGACCTGACCGGGCTGGACCAGATCCTGACCTTCCCCGGCCCGGTCAGCCCGCGCACCCTGTTCGAGGGGGTGGAGAGCCTGGAGCCGGGCACCGTGCTGGTGGTGGAATCCAGCGGCGCGCGCCGGCGCTCGGTCTATTGGGACCTCGACTATCCCGAGGCCGGCGCCATCGACGACAGCCGTCCGGCGGACTCCTGGGTGGAGGAGCTGGACGCCGCCCTGCGGCAGGCGGTGCGCTACCGGCTCCAGGCCGACGTGCCGGTCGGCGCCTATCTCAGCGGCGGGCTGGACAGCTCGCTGATCGCCGCCATCGCCGCCGACCTGACGCCGGGCGAGCGGCGCCAGACCTTCTCCATCACCTTCCGGGACGGCCGCATCGACGAGAGCCCCCACCAGCGCCTGATGGCCCGGCGGCTGGGCAGCCTCCACCACGAGACCGCCGTCGGGCCGGAGCAGATCCACGCCCATCTCGCCGACATCGTGCGCCACGCCGAGGCGCCCCTGCGGGAATCCTACAACGCCTGCTCGCTGATCCTGTCGGGGATGGTGCGCGAGCGGGGCCTGAAGGTGGTGCTGACCGGCGAGGGGGCCGACGAGCTGTTCGGCGGCTATGTCGGCTACCGGCTGGACCAGCACCGGGAGACGGACGCCGACCCCGCCGACCTCGACGCCCTGCTGGAATCCCAGCTCCGCCAGCGGCTGTGGGGCGACGCGGGATTCTTCTACGAGAAGAACTATCTGGCGGCGGCCGAGATCAAGCGGGCCCTCTATTCCCCGGCCGTGGCCGCGCGCTTCCCCGGCTTCGACTGCCTGGACCGGCCGCCGGTGGACGTCGCCCGGCTGGCCGGGCGGCACGCCTTCCACAAGCGCTCCTACCTCGATTTCAAGCTGCGCATGGCCGACCATCTGCTGGCCGACCATGGCGACCGGGTGGCCTTCGCCAACGGGGTGGAGGCCCGCTATCCCTTCCTCGACATCGGCGTGATCGAGGTGGCCCGCCGCATCCCCCCCGCCCTGATGGTCCATGGCGGCGAGGAAAAGCACCTGCTGAAGCGGCTGGCCCGCCGCTACCTGCCGCCGGAGATCGTCGAGCGCAAGAAGTTCAGCTTCGTCGCCCCGAGCAGCGCCGCGCTGCTGCGCCACGGCGTGCCGCTGGTGGAGGAACTGCTGTCGCCCGAGCGCATCCGCCGCGACGGCTATTTCGACCCCGGCACGGTGGAGCGCCTCAAGCGCCTCCACCGCGAGCCGGGGCGCGACCTCAACCAGACCTTCGAGGACGACCTGCTGATGGTGGTGCTGACCTTCGGCCTGTTCCTCGACGCCTTCGACCTGCCGGCCTTCGGCGGAACCGCCGCCCCGCAACCGCAACCGGCCGACGCCGGAGCGGACATGGAGGCCGACTGGTGAGGCCCTTCCCCCGCATTTCCGCATTCCAGCCCCGCCTCGGCGGCCCTACGAGTCCTGACGGAGTTTCCGTGTGATGCAGCGCCAAGCCTATTTCGAGCAGTTCGAGTTCCAGGCCGAGAGCCGCCCCCAGGCCGTCGCCGTCGAGACCGCCGGGCGAAGCATCACCTACGACGCCCTGAACCGGCAGGCCAACCGCGTCGCCCATGCGCTGGCGGCGCATGGGGTGACGGGCGGCGCGGTCGGCGGTGGCGCCGGCATCGTCGGGCTGTTCCTCGATCCCGGCATCGGCTGCATCGCCGCCCTGCTCGGAACCGGCAAGGCGGGGGCGGCCTTCCTGCCGCTGCCGCCCGACCTGCCGGAACGCCGGCTGGCCGCCTATCTGGACAAGGCGCGCTGCCGGGTGGTGGTGACCGACTCCGCCAACCGCCCCGCCCTGGAGGCGCGCCTCGCCGCCGCCGGGGCCGAAGCGGTCATCCTGGCGGCCGACGGCCCGGCCGGAGAACAGCCCGACCACAACCCCGGCGTCGCCGTGGGGCCGGGCGACGGCTGCTACGTCATGTTCACCTCCGGCTCGACCGGCCAGCCCAAGGCCATCCTGGGCCAGCAGCGCGGCCTCAGCCATTTCCTGCGCTGGGAGCTGGCCGAGTTCGGGCTCGGGGCGGAGACGCGCGGCTCCTGGCTGGCCCCGATCACCTTCGACGTCAGCCTGCGCGACGTGCTGGTGCCGCTGATGGCCGGCGGCACCGTCTGCGTTCCGGCGCCCGAACTGCGCGGCCAGCCCCACCGGCTGGTCGACTGGATGGCGGACTCCCGCCTGACCCTGGTCCATTGCGTGCCCACCGTGCTGCGGCTGCTGGTGCGGGAGCTGGAGCACCGCGCCCCGGCCGAAGCCCCGTTCCCCCATCTGCGCCATCTGCTGGTCGCCGGCGAGCCGCTGCTGGGCGCCGACGTGGCGGCGTGGCGGGCGGTGGCCGGCGGCGGGGCGGAGCTGGTCAACCTCTACGGTCCCTCGGAAACCACGCTGGCCAAGCTGTTCCACCGGGTGGGCGCGTTGTCCGGCGACCCGCGCCGCGTGCTGCCCATCGGCAAGCCGCTGCCCAACACCGCCGTGCTGATCCTCAACCAGGGCCGCGCCTGCGCCGCCGGCGAGATCGGCGAGATCCACATCCGCACGCCCTACCGCTCGCTCGGCTACCTCGGCGATCCCGAGCTGACCGCCGCCGCCTTTGTCCAGAACCCCCTCAGCCCCGACAAGCCGGACGTCATCTACCGCACCGGCGACCTCGGCCGCCTGCTGCCCGACGGCACCGTCGAATGCCTGGGCCGCCAGGACAACCAGGTCAAGATCAGCGGCATCCGCATCGAGCTGGCCGAGGTCGAGGCCGCCCTGCGGCAGGTGCCGGGCGTGGCGCAGGCGGCCTGCGCCGTCCATGCCGGCGCCGACCAGCGCCCGCTGCTGGCCGGCTATTACGTGCGCGCCGACGGCTCCTCCGACCCGCTGCCGGCGGACACGGTGAAGGCGGCGCTCGACCGCATCCTGCCGTCCGGCATGCAGCCGCACACCCTCATCGCCCTGGCCGACCTGCCGACCACCATCAGCGGCAAGCTGAACCGCAAGGCCCTGCCGCGGCCGGAAGCGCTCTATTACCAGGAAAGCGGCTATGTCCCGGCGGAAACCGCCACCGAGAAGGCGCTGGCCGCCGTGTGGAACGGGCTGTTCGGCATCGCCGACGCCGGGGTGACCACCCGCTTCCACGCCTTCGGCGGCGATTCCCTGCGGGCGATCCGCGCCGTGCTGGAGATCTACCAGACCTGCGGCGTCGAGGTCGCGCTGAAGGACTTCTTCGCCAACTCCACCATCCGCGAACTCGCCGCCCTGATCGACCGCGCCAAGGCCAGCGGCCCGTCCGCCCCCAAGCCGATCCCGCGCGTGCCCGACGCCCCCAGCCACCCGGCCTCGCCCGCCCAGGCGCGGCTGTGGCGGCTCGACCGCATGGGCATCGCCCCCACCGCCTACAACCTGCCCGAAGCCTACGAGCTGCGCGGACCGGTCGACGCCGCCGCGCTGGAGCAGGCCTTCCGGACCCTGATCCGCCGCCATGACTCCCTGCGCACCAGCTTCCGCGAGGAGGACGGGCAGGCCCGGCAGGTGGTGCATGCCGACCTGCCCTGGCGGCTGGAAACGATCGACCTGCGCCGGCACGCCCGGCCGGACGAGGAGGCCCACCGGCTGGCCGCCGGCAACCGCGAGCATGTGTTCGACCTGGAAAGCGGGCCGTTGCTCCACGCCGTGCTGGCCCGCCTGCCCGACGACAATGGGGCCGGGGACGGCACGCCGCGCCACGTCTTCCTCTTCAACATCCACCACATCGTCAGCGACGTCTGGTCGCTGGGCGTGCTGGTGCGCGAGCTGGCCACGGTCTACGCCGCCCTGACCCAGGGCCGCGACCCCGGCCTGCCTCCGCTGCCGATCCAACAGCGCGACGCGACGGCGTGGCAGGCCGGACGGCTGGCGGACGGCGCCCTGGAGGCCGACCGCCGCTACTGGCTGGACCGGCTCGGCGGTCCGCTGCCGGTGCTGGAGCTGCCCACCGACCGGCCGCGACCGCCGGTGCAGACCTTCAACGGCACCACGCGCCGCCTGCGCCTGCCGGCCGAGGCCACCGGCCGCCTTCTGGAACTGGCCGAGGCCCACGGCGCCACCCTGTTCGCCACCCTGACCGCGCTGACCAAGGCGCTGCTGCACCGCTACAGCGGCCAGCGCGACATCATCGTCGGCAGCCCGGTCGCCGGGCGCGACCACCCCGACCTCGACGGGCAGATCGGCTATCTCGTCAACACCCTGGCCCTGCGCGACCGGGTGGAGCCCGAAACCCCCTTCGCCGACCTGCTGGCGGCGGTCGGCCGCACGGTGGCCGACGGGCTGGCCCACCAGTCCTACCCCTTCGACAGTCTGGTCGGCGAGCTGGACCTCGCCCGCGACATGAGCCGCTCGCCGGTCTTCGACGTGATGGTGGTGGTCCAGACCTTCGGAGCGATCGACCTCGCCCTCGACGGCGCGGCGGCGCGGCCGTTCGGGCCGGAGAACGCCTGGAACTTCAGCCGCTACGATCTGGTGTTCCATTTCCAGACCGACGGCGGCGAGCTGGTGCTGGATCTCAATTACAACCAAGACCTGTTCGACGCCCCGCGCATCGCGGCGATCTGCGACCATTTCGCGGTGCTGGCCGAGGGGGCGGCGCTGGCCCCCCACACACCGGTCGGCACCCTGCCCCTGCTGAGCGGCCCCGAGCGCGCCGCCATCGCCGCTTTCGCGGCCGGCCCGGCCGCCGACCGTCCATCCCTGTCGATGGCCGCCCTGCTGTCGGAGGTGGCCGCCCGCCACCCCGGCCGCCCGGCCCTGGTGGGCGCCGACCGCAGCCTGGATCACGCCGCGCTGGAGGCGGCGACCGGCCGGCTGGCCCGGACGCTGGCCAGCCAGGGCGTGGAGCCGCGCGACCGGGTGGCGGTGCTGGCCAACCGCTCGGTGGAATCGGTGGTGGCCCTGCTGGCGATCCTGAAGGCCGGCGCGGTCTATGTGCCGCTCGACCCCGATTATCCCGCCGTCCGGCTCGCCGCCATGCTGGAGCGCGCCGAATGCCGGCTGGTGCTGGTGGACCGGCCGGGCGACGAGGTGGCACTCCCGCCCGGCAGCCCGCCGGCCCTGGCGGTGGCTCCGCTCCTGGATCCCGGCGCCACCGACCCCGACCTTCCGCTCCCCGCCGTGGCGCCGGACGAGGTGGCCTACATCATCTTCACCTCCGGCTCCACCGGCCAGCCCAAGGCGGTGATGGTCGAGCATGCCGGCTTCGTCAACATGGCGCTGGGCCAGATCGAGACCTTCGGGCTGGGGGCCGGGGACCGGGTGCTGCAATTCGCCTCCCCCTCCTTCGACGCCTCGCTGGCGAACATCTTCATGGCCCTGTTCGCCGGGGGAGCCGTCGTGCTGCCGGACAAGGCGGTCATCGAATCGGTGCCGCGCTTCCTGGAGTTCCTGGCGGCCAGCGGCACCACCGTGGCGACCCTGCCGCCCACCTACCTGCGGGCGCTGGAGCGGGCGGCGATGCCGACCCTCAAGGTGCTGATCACGGCGGGGGAGGCGGCGCCGGTGGCCGACCTGACCCACTACGCCGACCGCCTGCGCGCCTTCAACGCCTACGGCCCGACCGAGGCCTCGGTCTGCGCCACCATCCACCGGGTGAGCGGCGCCGACGCGGCGCTCGTCCGCATCCCCATCGGCCGGCCGCTGCCCAACACCAGCCTGCACATCCTGGACGGGGCGGGTCAGGCCGTGCCGGTCGGCGTGCCGGGCGAGGTGCATCTGGGCGGCGCCGGCCTCGCCCGCGGCTACCGGGGCGACGAGGCGCAGACCGCCGCCCGCTTCGTCACCGCCCCCTGGAGCGAGCGGCTGTACCGCACCGGCGACCTCGCCTGCTGGCGGCCCGACGGCGCGGTGGATTTCCTCGGCCGCGCCGACGAGCAGGTCAAGGTGTCCGGCCACCGCATCGAGCTGGGCGAGGTCGAGCAGGCGCTCCGCGGCGTTCCGGGCGTGCGCGACGCCGCCGTCGCCACCGTCACGCGGGCCGACGGCTCCCAGGCGCTGGCCGCCTACTACTGCCCAGAAGCACGGGTGGAGCTGTGGCCCTCGGTGGCGGAGTTCTTCGTCTACGACGACGTCGCCTATTCCAGCATGGCCGGCGACGAGGGCCGCAACCGCCGCTACCGCGACGCCTTCGCCCGCCATCTGCCGGGCCGCACGGTGGTGGACATCGGCACCGGCCCCTTCGCCATCCTGGCGCGGCTGGCGCTGGAGGCCGGCGCCCGCAAGGTCTACGCCATCGACCTGTTGGAAAGCACGGCGCGCAAGGCGCGGGAAACCGTCGAGCGGCTGGGCCTGTCCGACCGCATCGAGGTGATCCACGGCGACGCGCAGTCCATCACGCTGCCGGAACCGGTGGATTTCTGCATCTCCGAGATCGTAGGGGCCATCGGCGGCTCGGAGGGGGCGGCGAAGATCATCAACGGCGCCCGCCGCTTCCTGAAGGATCCGGCGCGGATGCTGCCGCAGCGCAGCCTGACCCGCATCGCCGCCGTCGGCCTGCCGGAGGGCAGCTTCGCCTACGGCTTCCCCGACATCGCCGCCCATTACGTGGAGCGGATCTTCGCCGAGGTCGGCCGCCCCTTCGACCTGCGGGTCTGCGTCAAGAACCTGCCGCGCGAGGCGATCCTTTCCACCGCCGGGATCTTCGAGGATCTCGACCACACCGGCCTCGTGCCGCTGGAGGCCGTCCACGACGGGGAGCTGGTCATCGAGCGGGCCGGGCCGGTCACCGGCCTGCTGGTCTGGCTCCAGCTCCACGTCGACGCCGACCATGTGGTGGACATCCTCGACAATCCGGGAAGCTGGCTGCCGGTCTACCTGCCGCTGGACCAGGCCCTGGACCAGGCGGGCGTCGCGGTGCGGCCGGGCGACCGCGTCCGCTTCACCGTGGCCCGCAGCCTATGCGGCAACGGCCTCAACCCCGACTTCACCGTCACCGGCCGGATCGAGCGCCAGGACGCCGAGGCGGTGCCGTTCCGGGTGGCCAGCGCCCATTTCGGCGACGGCTTCCGCGCCAGCCCCTTCTACGAGCGGCTGTTCGCCGCCGGTCCGGTGCCACGGGTGGACGCGGTGACACCGGTGGCGGTGCGCCGCCATCTGTCGCGCCGGCTGCCCTCCCACGCCGTGCCGGCCCATCTGGTGCCGTTGGACGCGCTGCCGGTGACGGTCAACGGCAAGCTCGACCGCGCCGCCCTGCCCGCCCCCGCCGCTCCGGCGGCGGCCAGCAGGCGCGATCCGGCCACCCCGGTGGAACAGGTGGTTCTGGAGGTGTGGCGGGCGATCCTGGAACGCGGCGACATCGGCGTGGACGATGATTTCTTCGGGCTGGGCGGCGATTCCATCCGCGCCATCCAGATCGTCTCCCGCCTGCGCGGGCTGGAGCTGGGGGCGGAGATCCGCGACATCTTCCAGAATCCCAGCGTCGCCCAGTTCGCCCAGGTGGTGAAGCCGCTGAAGCTGCGCGCCGACCAGGGGCCGGTGAGCGGGCCGGTGCCCCTGGCGCCGATCCAGCGCTGGTTCTTCGAGACGGTCGACGAGGACCGCCATCACTTCAACCAGGGCGTCCTGCTGCGGGCGACGGCGGGTTTCGACGCCGAAGCGCTCCGCAAGGCGCTCGACAGCCTGTGGCGCCATCACGACGCCCTGCGGACGGTCTTTCCGGCGGCCTCGGACGGCGTTTCCCTGCCCGACCCGGTCATCCTGCCGCCCGACGGCGGGCCGTCCCTGACGCTGGTCGAGCTGGGCGCCGAACCGGGCGCCGAACCGGGCGCCGACGAGGACACGGAACTGGCCGCCGCCGCCGACCGGCTGCACGCCGGTTTCCGGCTGGACAGCGGACCGCTGTTCGCCGCCCTGCTGGCGCGCGGCGCCTCCTGCGACCGGCTGCTGCTGGCCGCCCACCATCTGGTGGTGGACAGCGTGTCGTGGAGCATCCTGCTGGAGGACGTCCACACCGCCTACGCCGCCGCCCTCGCCGGAACGGTGCTGGCGCTTCCCGACAAGACCGCCTCCTACCGCGACTACACGGGGGCGTTGGCCGACATGGCCGGCGGCGCCGGCTGGAGCGGGGCGCTGGCCTACTGGAATGCGGTGGCCCCGCCCGAGCCGCTCGCCGTGGTGCCGCCCGGCCGCGCGGCGGTGCGGATGGCCGACATGGCGAGCGTCTCGGGACGGCTGGACCGCGACACCACCGCCCTGCTGCTGGGTCCGGCCCACCGCGCCTACGGCACGCGGACCGACGACCTGCTGCTGTCCGGGCTGGCGCTGGCGCTGAGCCGCCGGCTGGACCGCCGGCGCACGCTGGTGACGCTGGAATCCCACGGCCGGGAATGGCCAGCCGCCGGCAGCGACGCCGCTCCGCTTCCCGACCTGACCCGCACGGTGGGCTGGTTCACCGCCCATTACCCCTTCCTGCTCGATTCCGGGACGGACGGCGGCGGGGCCGGCGACATCGGCACGCTGGTCAAGCGGGTCAAGGAGTCGCTGCGGCAGGTGCCCGACCGGGGCTGGAGCTACGGCCTGCTGACCCGCCATCCGGCCGGGCCGGGACTGGCGCCGCTGGCCGGCCAGATCGGTTTCAACTTCCTTGGCGTGATGGGCGGCGTGATGGGCGGCGTCACGGCTGCCGGCCAGCCGGGCGGGGGATTCGCCATCGACTGGGACGCGCCGGGCCGGGCGCTCGGCGCGCGGGTCCGCCGCCCTCACCCGCTCGACATCCTCGCCATGGTGGTGGACGGGGCGCTGACGGTCGGGCTGGACTACGACAGCGCCGTGGGGCGCGAGACGGCGCAGGGGCTGCTGGACGGCTTCCTCGAAGCCCTCGCCGAAATCGTCCGCCACTGCGTCTCGCGGAGCGGCAGCGAGGCGACGCCGTCGGACTTCACCTACAAGGGGCTGTCCCTGGACGATCTGGACGCGCTGCTGCACGCCGACTGAAAGAGGGGCCGGACGCTCCCGGCCCTTCCCCTTCCCTTCCCGTGTTCCTCCGGAGATCCCGGCCCGCATGAAACTCCTAGCCCTCTTCCGGCGCGACGCGGACGTCCTGCGCTTCCGCTTCCTGCTGCTGGCGGCGATCTCCGGGCTGGCCAACGCCGCCGTGCTCGCGACCATCAACGTCGCCGCCCAGAACGTGTCGAGCAAGCAGTCCAACCTGCACAACCTGCTGCTGTTCTCGCTGGCCATCGCCATCTTCGTCGTCACCCAGAAGCGGCTGATGGTGGATGTGTGCAATCAGGTGGAGCATCTGATCCACCGGCTGCGGGTGCGGCTGCTGGAGCGGGCGCGCCACGCCGAGTTCCTGGAGATCGAGGAGATCGGCCGCTCGGAGATCTACGCCGGCCTCAGCCGCGAGACCCAGGTGATTTCCCAGGCCGCCCCCAACATCATCATCGCCGTGCAGTCGGCGGTGCTGGTGCTCTTCACCATGCTGTACATGCTGACCCTGTCGATGGCCGCCTTCCTGCTGTCGGCGGCCTTCACCACGCTGGGCGCCGCCATCCATCTGGCGCGCTCGGGCGAGGTCAAGGCCCAGCTCCGGCAAGCCTTCGCGCGCGAGAACGAGCTGGTGGAGGGCTTCACCGACATGCTCGACGGCTTCAAGGAGGTGAAGATGAGCACCACCCGCTCGCTGGAGATCGCCCAGCGGGTGGCCCATGTGTCGTCCGACGTGGCGACCCTGAAGATCCGCACCCAGACCCTGTACGCCAACGACTTCGTGATGTCGCAGGTGACCTTCTTCCTGCTGACCGGCCTGATGGTGTTCGTCGTGCCGAGCCTCAGCCAGTCCCACGTCGAATCGGTGGTGATGACCACCACCGCCAGCCTGTTCATGATCGGCCCGGTCTCCACGGTGGTCGGCGCGCTGCCCATCTTCTCCAACGCCAACACCGCCGCCGAGAGCATCCTGGAGCTGGAGGAGCGGCTGTCGCGCATCGACGTGGACCGCGACGGGGATCCCCGGCAGGCCGACCATTTCCACGGCTTCCGGCGGATCGTGCTGGACGGCCTGACCTTCCGCCACCACGCCCCGGCCGGCGATTCCGGCTTCGCGGTCGGCCCCATCGACCTGACCATCGAGCGCGGCACGGTGGTGTTCATCACCGGCGGCAACGGATCGGGCAAGACCACCTTCATCCGCCTGCTGATCGGCCTCTACCCGGCGGTGGACGGCGCCCTGCGCGTCGACGAGGAGCGCATCGGCCCGGAGAATCTGGCGGCCTACCGCAACATGTTCTCGGTCATCTTCTCCGACAACCACCTGTTCACCGAGCTGTACGGCGTGCCGGACATCGACCAGTCCGAGGCCGACGAGCTGTTCAGGCTGCTGGAGATGAGCCACAAATCCAGCCTGCGCGACCGGCGGTTCAGCACCACCCGGCTGTCGGGCGGCCAGCGCAAGCGGCTGGCGCTGATCGTGTCGCTGCTGGAGAAGCGCCCGATCTGCGTCTTCGACGAATGGGCCGCCGACCAGGATCCGCGCTTCCGCGAGAAGTTCTACCGCGTCATCCTGCCCCGCCTGCGGCAGGCCGGCATCACCGTGCTGGCCATCACCCACGACGACAAGTATTTCGACACAGCCGACGTCCATCTGCACATGGAGGACGGCCGCCTGTCCCCGGTGCCGCTGGGCGGCGTCGCGCACTGACCGCAACGCACCGGGCTTGCCGTCACGACGCTTCGCGGCCGGGCTTGTGGAAGCCCAGGTAATGCGCGACGGCCGGCGGCGTGTCGCCACGGTGGAAGGCGCGCGTCTCCTCCTGGAGGTCGGCGTCGGCGCGCGACACCCGGCGGTGCTGGCGCTGGTGCTCCGCCCAGGATTCGACGAAGAACCATTCCAGCACCCGCTCCGGATCGCCGGAATCCTGGCTGACGCCCCAGGCGTAGGCGCCGTCGCGCCGCCGTCCCTCGGCCAGACGGTGGAGCGCTTTAAGGAAGGCGGCGTGATCGGCGGCGGCGACGCGGTACTCGATGGTGATCAGCACCGGGCCACGGTCGCCGGGAACCGGCTCGGCGATCGCCGGCTCCGGCCAATGGTTCGACGGGGTCAGATCGGCCTCGCCGGACGGCAGATGGTGGCGGCGCAGGACAGCGGCCACGGCGAGCAGCGCCACGGCGCTGGCCCACAGGGTGGCGGGGACGCCGATGGCCTCCGCCAGCACGCCCCAGGCGAGGCTGCCGGCGGTCAGCGCGCCGTTGAAGACCGTCAGATAGAGCGCCAGCCCGCGCCCGCGCACCCAGTTGGGCAGGATCGCCTGGGTGGTGGCGTTCAGCGTCGTCAGCACGGCGATCCAGGCGGCGCCGGCGACCAGCAGGATCGGCACCGCCGCCCAGCGCGGCGGGGCGAGCGCGAGCAGCCCCATCACCGCCGCCGTGGCGAGGGCGGCGGCCAGCATGATGCCCTCCTGGCCCAACCGGGCGCGCAGGCGGGGCAGCAGCACGGCGCCGCCGATGGCGCCGGCCCCCACCGCGCCCAGCAGCAGGCCGTAGAAGCCGGGACCGCCGCCGAGGATGCGGCCGGCGATGATCGGCAGCAGAGCCCACAGGGCGCTCGCGGCGGCGAAGAACAGGCCGGCGCGCAGGAACACGCGGTGCAACTCGCGGCTGGCGCGGGCGTAGCGCAGCCCGGCGCGCAGCGCGCCGCCGAACTGCTCCGACAGGTCGTCGCGGGCGTCGGGCTTCCGCTTCCACCACAGCAGCGTCAGCAGCACGACGGCGTAGCTCGCCACGTCCATGCCGTAGGTGGCCGCCGCCCCGAAGGCGGTCAGGATGGCGCCGCCGGCCGCCGGGCCGATGGCGCGCGAGATGTTGACGCCCAGGCTGTTGAGGGCGACCGCCCCCTTCAGCTCGGCGCGCGGCACCAGCTCCGGCACGATGGATTGCCAGACCGGCGCCATCAGCGCGGCGCCGACGCCGCCGAGGAAGGTCAGCCCGACGATGGAGGTGACGCTGGCCGTCCCGGTCGCCGCCTGGAGCGCCAGGGTCAGGCTGACGCAGGCCAGCCCGATCTGGATCATGATCAGCATGCGCCGCCGGTCCATGATGTCCGACAGCACGCCGGCGGGGATCGCCAGCAGGAAGATCGGCAGCGTCCCCGCCGTCTGCACCAGCGCCACCATGGCCGGCGAGCCCGACAGCTCCAGCACCAGCCAGGCGCTGGCGACGTCGCGCATGAAGGTGCCGACGTTGCCGAGCACCGTCGCCATCCACAGTACGGCGAACAGCCGGTTGCGCAGCGGCGCAAAGGCGGAGGCCGGCGGCTTGGTCCCGGCTTCGGGCGCGGTGTCGGCGGTCATGAGGTCGTCCTCCCCCGCCGGTGGACCAGCGCCGCCGCCGCGGCGAAGCCGCCGACGATGGCGAGATGCTCCAGGAAGGTGGCGGCCTGCCGCGCCCGGTCGAGCCCCTCGAAGGTCCAGAAGGCGTGGGCGATCAGCGTCGCCGCCACCGTGAAGCCGGCCAGCAGCCCGGCGCCGAGCCAGCACCAGCGGCGCGTCAGGAACAGCGCGCTACCGCCCAGCTGCGTGACGATCACCGCCGCCGCGACCAGCGCCGGGGAGCCGAGCCCGAGCCCAGCGGCCTCCGCCGTCGCCCCGCCGAAATCGAGCAGCTTCACGAGGCCGCTGACCGCGTAGGGGCTCGCCAGCGCCAGCCGCGCCAACAGGTCGAGACCCGGCCAGCCGAGGATCCCGGCGATCGGCGCCGGGGCGCCGTCATGGCCTGCATCGCCGGACAGCCGGCCCAATGTTCCGCTCATCGCGGCGCCTCCCTTCCCGTCCGCATCGTCACACCGCCCAGCAGCCGCAGCCGAAGGCGCCCCAGAAGCCGCGGACGTCGGCCACCGGCAGGTTGGCGCCCAGCGCCGCCGCGTGGTCGTGGCCGTGCACCGCGCAGCCGGACTGACAGCCGCAGGACGCCGCTTGCCGCTGCGTCACCTTGGGATCCCGCTGCTGGTGATAGCCGCCGAAGGTGGCCACCGGCGACCAGTCGGGCATCGGCTTGGGCAGCGGCGGGGCGAGCGGGCCGTAATCGCCCGAGCCGTGCACCGGCTTGCCGCCCAGCAGGGTCAGCACCGAGCGGATGTGCGGAATGCGGTCCTCCGGCACCGACAGGTAGTCGTCGCTGAGCAGCACCGCGTCGGCGAGCTGGCCGGCCTTGATCTGCCCCTTCTTGCCCTGGTCGTTGGAGAACCAGCTGTTGGCCTCGGTCCACAGCCGCAGCGCCGTCTCGCGGTCGAGCCGGTTGGCGACCGGGTAGAGCCCGAGCCCGCCGACGGTCTTGCCGGTGACCAGCCAGGACAGCGAGACCCACGGGTTGTAGCTGGCAACGCGGGTCGCGTCGGTGCCGGCGCCGACCGGCACCCCGGCCGCCAGCATCTTCGCCACCGGCGGCGTCGCCTCCGCCGCCTTGGCGCCGTAGCGCTCGACGAAATACTCGCCCTGGTAGGCCATGCGGTGCTGCACGGCGATGCCGCCGCCGAGCGCGGCGATGCGGTCGATGTTGCGGTCGCTGATCGTCTCGGCGTGGTCGAAGAACCAGTTCAGGCCCTGGAGGGGGACGTCGCGGTTGACCTTTTCGAAGACGTCGAGCGCGCGGGTGATGGTCTCGTCGTAGGTGGCGTGCAGCCGCCACGGCCAGCGCTGCTCGGCGAGCAGGCGGACGACCGGCTCAAGCTCGGCCTCCATGTTCGGCGGCATCTCGGGCCGCGCGACACGGAAATCCTCGAAGTCGGCGGCGGAATAGACCAGCATCTCGCCGGCGCCGTTCAGGCGGTAGGTGTCGTCGCCGTGGCCCGGCTTGACCTGCTTGGACCAGCTCGCGAAGTCGGACAGCTCGTCCTTCGGCTTCTGGGTGAACAGGTTGTAGGCGATGCGCAGCGTCATCTCGCCGTCGGCGTGCAGCTTCTCGATGACCGCGTAGTCGTCGGGGTAGTTCTGGTAGCCGCCGCCGGCGTCGATCACGCTGGTGACGCCCAGCCCGTTCAGCTCGCGCATGAAATGCCTGGTCGAGTTGACCTGGTACTCGGGCGGCAGCTTCGGCCCCTTGGCCAGCGTCGCGTAGAGGATCGTCGCGTTGGGCTGGGCCAGCAGCAGGCCGGTCGGGTTGCCGGCCGCGTCGCGCACGATCTCGCCGCCCGGCGGGTTGGGCGTGTCCTTGCCGTAGCCGACGGCGCGGAGTGCGGCGGCGTTCAGCAGGGCGCGGTCGTAGAGGTGCAGGATGAAGACGGGCGTGTCGGGGGCGGCGGCGTTCAGCTCCTCGATGGTCGGCAGGCGCTTCTCGGCGAACTGGTGCTCGGTGAAGCCGCCGACGACGCGCACCCATTGCGGGGCCGGCGTGTTGGCGACCTGCCGACGCAGCATCGCCATGGCGTCGGCCAGCGAGGGCACGCCGTCCCAGCGCAGCTCCATGTTGTAGTTCAGCCCGCCCCGGATGACGTGGATGTGGCTGTCGATCAGGCCGGGGATCAGCCGACGCCCCTTGGCGTCGATCACGGCGGCGTCGGGGGCGGCCGCGCGCGCCTCGGCCTCGCTGCCGACGGCGAGGAAGCGGCCGTCGCGGATCGCCACCGCCTCGGCGACCGGGTTGGCGCGGTCGAGCGTGGTGACCTTGGCGTTGACGAGAATCAGGTCGGTGGACGGCATGGCGGCTCTTCCGGGTCGGGATCCGAGGGTGATCAGAGGGGAGGACAGGATAGGGGCGGCAAGCAGGGAGGTCGCGGCGGCTCCGGCCATCGCCCGGCGGCGGGTCGGCCCGCTCATGCGTGGCCCCCTGGAGAATGGCCGGGGGGCCGCTGGTCCGCCGGAACGTCCTTCCCGGCCTGCGGGCCAAGGACGTGGCGCGCGCAGTCGCCCTGGATGAAGGCGAGCACCGGCTGGCCGGCGATCAGCCGCTTGGCGACCGGGACGATCTGCTCGCCGACCAGCATGCCGAGCAGCCCGATCAGGGCGATGGTCGGCGGGGCCGGCGAGCGCACCCCGATCAGCGCGTAGATGACGCCGACCAGCAGGCCGGCGCCCAGGGAAAGGAGATAGGGCATCATGGCGTTCCGTCCTGGGTCTTGGCCACCCGACCGGCTGGGGAAGCCGAAAGCCGTTGCTTGAAAAAGCGGGAAGCCCCCCTCCCTCGGGGAGAGGGGCTTCAAACCGTCAGGCGTGCTCGTGGCTGGCGGCGCCGACGACCTTGTGCGGATAGGCACCGCGCTGCGGCGCCTTGTGGACCATGGTGTAGGCGTAGTCGACGCCCATGCCGTAGGCGCCGAAATGCTCGCGCACGATGTTCATGACGCCGTCGTAGGTGCCGCGCTTGGCCCAGTCGCGCTGCAACTCCAGCAGCACGGTCACCGAGGTCATCGACTGGGCGCCGGCCTGCTCCATGCGGCGCACGGCGGCGTCGTGCGATTCCTGCGAGGTGCCGCCCGACGCGTCGGTGACGATGTAGACCTCGAAGCCCTCCTCCAGCGCGCACAGCGTCGGGAACAGCAGGCAGGCCTCGGTCCACAGGGCGGCGATGACCAGCTTCTTCTTGCCGGTCGCCTTGATGGCGGCAACCAGACCCTCGGAATCCCAGCTGTTCATCGAAGTGCGCTCGATCGGCGTCTGCTGGAGCACGTCCATCAGCTCGGGCCAGATGTAGCCGGAGAAGCTCTCGGTCTCGACCGCCGTCAGGATGGTGGTGGCGCCGAACAGCTTCGCCGTCTTGGCCAGGGCGATCGTGTTGTTCTTGAGCTGCTGGCGGTCGATGTTGACGACGCCGAAGGACATCTGCGGCTGATGGTCGATGAAGAGGAAGACGGTGTCGTCGGCGTTCAGCAGCTTCTTGGCCTGGAAGGTCATGTCTCTGTCCCTTGCTGTCGAGATTGGGGGTGTCGGGATTGGGGAAACCGGGCGGAGGCGTGGGCGCTCAGGCCTTGAGGAAGGCGAGCAGCGCCTCGTTCACCACATCCTTGTGGGTGGTGCACAGGCCGTGCGGGGCGCCGGGAACGATGGTCAGCGTGCCCTTGGGCAGCAGGGCGGCGGCGGCCTTGCCGGTGGTTTCCAGCGGCACGATCTGGTCGTCGTCGCCGTGCAGCACCAGCGTCGGCACGATCATCTTCCTCAGATCCTCGCGCAGGTCGGTCTCCGAGAAGGCCTTGACGCACTCGTACTGCGCCAGCAGGCCGCCCTGCATCCCCTGCATCCAGAAGGCGTCCATCACGCCCTGCGACGCCTTGGCGCCGGGGCGGTTGTAGCCGTAGAAGGCCGGGGTGAAATCCTTGAACCATTGGGCGCGGTCGGCCGCAACGCCGGCGCGGATGCCGTCGAACACCTCCGGCGGCACGCCGTCCGGATTCCAGGCGGTCCGCACCATGATCGGCGTGACGGCGCCGATCAGCACCGCCTTGGCGACGCGCGACACGCCGTGGCGGCCGATGTAGCGGGCGACCTCGCCGCCGCCGGTGGAATGGCCGACATGGACGGCACCCTTGAGGTTCAGCGCCTCGGTGACGGCCGCGAGGTCGTCGGCGTAATGGTCCATGTCGTTGCCGAAGCCCGGCTGCGAGGAGCGCCCGTGGCCGCGCCGGTCGTGCGCGATCGTCCGGTAGCCGCGCTGGGCCAGGAACAGCATCTGGTCCTCGAAGGCGTCGCCGGACAACGGCCAGCCATGGCTGAAGACGACCGGCTGGCCGCTGTCCGGCCCCCACTGCTTGACGTGGATCTGAACACCGTCCCTGGTGGTCACGTAGCTGCCCTGGAGCATGGCCTGCTTCCTTGTGCCTCGGTTGCGCGATCCGTGGCGGCGATGCTAGCGAGGGGCCGGCCGGGCGGATTGCCTCTTCGGAACGGCTTTTGAAGGTTCCGCGCATTCCGGCGGCCGGACGGCGCCGGACGGTCAGACCGGCCGACTGTCCGCCGACCTCGGAACGGCGCCCGCCATCGTGCCCGCCCTCGTGCCCACCGCCGCGTGGCGGTGGCGCCAGGCGCGGGGCGTGACGCCGGTGAGGCGGCGGAAGGTGCGGGAAAAGTGGCTCTGGTCGGCGAAGCCGCAGGCGAGCGCGACGTCGGCCAGCGTCCGCGTGCCGTCCCGCATCAGCGTCTTGGCGTGCTCGACCCGGCGCTGCAACAGCCATTGGTGGGGGGAGGTGTCGGTGGTCTGGCGGAAGGCGCGGGCGAAATGCCCGACCGACAGCCGGCATTCGGCCGCCAGATCGGCCAGCCTGATCTCCCCGTCCAGCCGGGCGGCGATCATCTCCTTGGCCCGCCGTTCCTGCCAGGGGGCGAGCGCGCCGCCGGTCCGGACCGCGGACAGCCGGCCATGGGCGGCGACGACGTGCGTCGCCAGGGCGCAGCTCACATGGTCGAGGAACAGCAGGCTGATCCGCTCCGGCGCGGCGAGCGCCGGCAGGATGGCCGCCGCCATCGCGGCGATGGTCGGGTCGGCGACGCAACCGCTCGGCTCGATGTCGAGATCCTCGAACCGCTCCGGCCCGTCGTCCGGGAAGACCGTCTCCAGCACGACGCGCGGCAGATGGAAGGTCAGCGTGTCGAAGGCGCTGTGCATGTGGCAGGCGATGTCGTGCCGGAAGTCGTGGATGGTGGTGAGCCCGGCGATGTCGCGCGGCCTCGCCACCGGCTTGCCGTCCACCCTGATCTCGGAATGGAAATGCGCCAGATGGTGGCTGATCAGGAAGGCGTCCTCGATCGCCGGGGAGTCGAGCGGCCCCAGCCCGTCGATGTCGCAGCGGACGCGGGCGATCCCCACCGCTCCCCGTCCGAGCCGCCGGATCAGCACCTCCGGCTTGGCCGGCGCCGGAATGAAACCCAGGTCGAGATTGCTTCCAGCGGCCATCGCCGTCGCCATCGTTGCCTCCCCTGTCCGGCCCGGACGCCTCCGGCCCCGGCGGCCGGCTGCTTCCTTATGCCGCAGGGTAAGCGATGGTCGTTGCGTAAAACTACTGAACGCAGATTGGGTTTCGCCATGCCTGGGGCGAGCCGTCCTAGACCTTGGTCTAGGATGGAGCCTGGGAGGGGGTTTGGGACGGCGTCAGGCTGTCGACGATGCGCACCAGCTCCACGACCGACTGCGCCTCCAGCTTGCGCATGGCCTGCCCGCGGTGCAGCTTCACCGTCGCCTCGCTGAGGCCGAGGTCGCCGGCGATCTGCTTGTTGCGCCGGCCGGCCACCACCATCAGCGCCACCTCGCGCTCGCGCGCCGTCAGGCTGTCGAAACGGCTGCGCTGGACGGCGAGGCCGCGTTCCCGGTCGCGCTGCTCGCGGTTGCGCGCCATCGCCGCGTGGATGGCGTCCAGCAGCTCCTGGTGATGGACCGGCTTGGTCAGGAATTCGAAGGCCCCGGCCTTCATGGCGCGCACCGACATCGGCACGTCGGCGTGGCCGCTGATGAGGATCACCGGCAGGCGGCAGGGCGAGCGGGCGAGCTCGGCGTGGAAATCCAGCCCGCTGCGCCCCGGCAGGCGGACGTCGAGCACCATGCAGCCGGCGTCGATGGCCGGGCCCAGATCGATGTACTGCTGCACGGACGCGAAGCTCCGCGCCCGCAGCCCGACGGACTCGAGCAACCCCTCCAGCGCCTCGCGCACCGCCTCGTCGTCGTCGATGATGACGACGGTCACGCCGTCCCCGGCCTTCGTTCCCATCATTCCCTCCCGGACGTCGCAGGCGGTTTCACGGGCAGCACGAATTCGAACACGCTTCCGCGCGGCACGGCGGGCCCGGCGGCCAGCCGCCCGCCGTGAAGCTCGACGATGGACCGGCTGATCGACAGCCCCATGCCCAGCCCGTCGGGCTTGGTGGTGTAGAGCGCCCGGAAGAGGGTTTCGGCGTCGGCCTCGGCGATCCCGACGCCGCTGTCCTCGACGCGGACGCGGATGCGGCCGCCCCCGGGGCCGGCGGCTTCGGCGTCGGTGGTGATGCGCAGCCGCCGGTCGTCGATCTCCGGCGCGGCCATCGCCTCGATGGCGTTCATCACGAGGTTCAGCAGGAGCTGCTGGAGCTGGACCCGGTCGCCGTGAACCCAGGGCGGCCCCTGGATCAGGTCGGTCTCCACCCGGATCCGCGCGCGGCGCAGTTCCGCCCGCACCAGCGCCAGCGTGTCGGCGATCAGCGCGCTCATGTCGACCCAGCCGGGGTCGGCCGGGGTGCGGCGGGCCAGGGCGTGGATGCTGCGGACGACGTCGCCGGCCCGCTGGGCGTCGCGGACGATCCGCTCGACCACGGCGCGGGTCTTGGCCAGATCGGGCTGCGCCTTCGACAGATGTTGCAGGCAGGTGCCGGCGTTGGTCACGATCGCCATCAGCGGCTGGTTGACCTCGTGGGCGATGGCCGTGGCCAGCTCCCCCATCATGGTCAGGCGGCCGATGTGGGCGAGGTCGGCCTCGGCCCTGCGCAGGGCCTCGGCGATCTGCCGGCGCTGGGTCAGGTCGCTGAACACCAGGATGGCGCCCGCCACCTGCCCGCGGTCGTCGATGACGGCGGAGCAGCGCTCCTCGATCACCACGCCGCCCGCCGCCACTCCGGCGCACTCCGGCGCCCCGGCGCGGGGCAGCAGCCTGGACAGGCGCTCCGGCGGGGCGAGCGGGCCGCTGCGCAGGGCCAGCGCGGCGAAATCCTCCAGCGGTTCGTGGGTCTCCTCGTCCACGGCAACGAAGACCGTGGCGAGCGGCAGCCCGGCCGCCTCCGCCGCCGTCCAGCCGGTCATCGCCTCGGCCGCCCGGTTCATGAAGCCGACCCGGCCGTCGGCGTCGCACAGGATGACGCCGTCGCGGATGCTGGCCAGCGTCGTGGCGTAGCGCCGCTCGCTCATCCGCAGCTTGACGTCGCTCGCGTGCTTGTAGAGCGCCATCTGGATGACGGTGCGCATCTGCGGCTCCTCGAACGGCTTCAGCAGATAGCCGAAGGGTTCGGTCAGGCTGGCGCGCCGCACGGTCTCGTCGTTGGCGTAGGCGGTCAGGAAGACGATCGGGATGCGGTGGGTGTCGCGGATCCGGCGGGCCGCCTCGATCCCGTCCATCTCGCCTTCCAGCCGGATGTCCATCAGCACCAGATCCGGCTGGTGGCGGCCGGCGAGCCGGATCGCGTCCTCCCCGCTGGCCGACGTGCCGACCACCTCATGACCCATCCGGGCGAGTTGCTGCTGGATGTCGCGCGCGACGATGCGGTCGTCTTCAACGATGAGGATGCGGGCCGCGCTCATTCATGCCCTCGGGTCCAGCCCTTCAAAGGGAAGGTGACGACGAATTCGGCGCCTGTCCTGGAATTGTGCTGCAAATGTCCGTGCAATTGACCGGTCAAATCCTCGACAAGCTGAAGCCCGATGGTTCCCAACCTATCGGGAACACGGCCACCGGGCAAGCCCACGCCATCGTCGCGGACGGACAGGCGGCACACCTCCCCATCGGTGGTAAGGGCGACCCGCAGCACCCCGTCGCGCCCGTCCGGAAAGGCGTGCTTCAACGCGTTCGACACCAGTTCGTTGACGATCAGGCCGCAGGGCACCGCGCGGTCGAGGTCGAGCGTCAGCTCCTCCAGCTCCAGGTCCAGCCGGACCGCCCCGGTGCGCGGGGCGTAGGCGCGCAGCAGATGGGCGCACACCGATTCCAGATGGGTCCGCATCGGCACCCGCGCGAAGTTGCCGAGCCGGTACAGATTCTCGTGCACCAGCGCCATCGAGCGGACCCGGTCGCGGCTGTCGGCGAACAGGGCCGCCACCTCCGGATCCTCGATCCGGTTCGCCTGGAGGTTCAGCAGGCTGGTGACCAGTTGCAGGTTGTTCTTGACCCGGTGGTGGACCTCCTTCAGCAGCGCCTCCTTCTCCTCCAGCGTCGCGGTCTCCAGGGAGGCGGCGGCCTGCGCGCCCAGCAGGGTCAGCACGTCGACCCGCCGGCGGGTGAAGGCGTGGGTCGCCAGCGCGTTCTCCAGATGGAGCAGCCCGACGACCCGCGTCTGGCGGACCAGCGGCATGCACAGGATGGAGCGCGCCTCGGCGTCGCGGACATAGGGGTCCGCCGAGAAGGGGCCGGGCAGCCGCGTGTCGTCGACGATCAGCGTCTCCTGGTCGCGGATGGCGGCGTGGATCATCGCGTGCGGCAGCGCAAGCCGGTCGGCGTCCTCCTGCACGAGGCGGACGGACACGCCGTCGAGGCCGGTCGACGCCTCCGCCTCCACCCGCAGCCGACCGTCGCGGGCGAGGATCAGCAGCCCGCGGCTGGCGCCGGCCTGCTCCAGCACCAGGGTCAGAAGGGTGGTGGTGAGCCGCTCGACGCTCGCCTGGTCGGACACCGCCCGCAGGGTCTCCAGCAACGCCGCCAGATCGGCCCCGTCGAGGGTGCGCGGCGGCTCCGGCACCGCCTCGGCCTGCTCGGCCGCCAGGGCGGGATGCAACCGGTCGAGCTGCCGGACCTTGGCGGTCGCCCCCCAGCGACCGTAGCCGGCGCGGGCCTCCCGCAGGCAGGCCAGTTCGAGCGTCGGCAGGCCGATTCGGCGGTAGAAGGCGGCGGCGCGCTCGTTGGCCAGCGCCTCGACATGCGGCAGGGCGGTGCGCCGCGCCGCCCGCACCGCACGGTCGTAGCCGCGCATCGCCTCCTCGCTCCGTCCGTCGATCCGCGCCGCCTCCGCCTCGACCAGGGCGAAGCGGGCCTCGAAGCCGTCGGGGTTGTTGGCGGCCCACGCCCGCAACGGCTCGCGGTGCCCGGCCAGGGCCGCCGCGTGGCGCAAGCGCTCGGCGTCCGGGACACCACCGTCCGGGGCGCCGCTCTCCAGCAGGCCGGCCCGCGCCAGCGCGCCGTAGAAATGGAACTCGGCCATCTCCAGATGGCCGGAGCTGGTCCACAGCAGCCGTTCCGCGCGCTCGGCGGCGGCGACGGCGGCGGCGGTCTCGCCGGCGATGCAGCGGACCTGAAGGACGCGGATCCAGTGCCAGCAGAGGGCGATGTCCAGGCTGGGGTTGGCGCGCAGCCGGGTCTCGAAGGCGGCGCCGTCGAAATCCGGACCGTCGAAGGATCCGGGGCCGTCGGTCAGGCCGCGCAGGGCGCGCAGGGCCCGCAACTGGGTGGTCAGGATGTCGATGCACAGCCCGAAGCGGACCTGCCGGACATAGGCGAGCCGCGTCTCCGCCGTCCGCTGCACCGTCGCCAGCGGGTCGCCCGCCGCCAGCATGCTGGTGACCAGCGTGACGCTGGTGAAACCGCCGTAGGTGACGTCGCCGGCCTCGCGCGCCTCGTCGAAGGCGCGCAGCAGCAGCGCCCGCTCGCTGCGGACGTCGCGCGTCCAGGGCACGACGTGGTAGGCGAAGGTCATCAGCACCCGCGCCCGGTAGCGGGTCCGCCCCTCCCGCTCCGAAAGGTCGAGGCCGAGCCGGCCGAACGCGTAGCCGGCGGCGTAGTCGCCGAAACAGGGGCCGGCGACCATGCCGAGATAGGCGAAGCCGAGGGCGGAGGCGTCGCTCCGGCCACGCTCCAGCGACAGGTTCGCCATGCGGCACAGGATCAGGCAGACCAGATTGCGGTCGCTGAAGAAGGCGGGCGGCAGCGCGGCGGCCAGCACGTCCAGCGTCGCCCGGCTGTCCGGATCGTCGGCGGCGGGAAGCCCCGCCAGGGAGGCGATCGGCCGGTCGCCGATGGCCGCCCGCAGCCGCCGGTACTCCCGCTGCACCAGATCGTCGGACGGGTGCGCCGGCCAGTCGGTCCCGACCTCCCGCAGATAGGCCAGGCAGCTGCCGATGGCCCGGTCGCTGCGGTCGATGGCGGTGTGGACGGTCACCAGCAGCGCGGTGATCGCCGCGCGGTCGGCCAGCGTGGCGGCCCGCCCGACGAGATCGCCGAGGCGCTGTTCGGCCAGCGGCAGGTCGCCGTTCAGGAACTCGCATTCGGCGCGCAGACGCTCCAGGGCGAAGCCCAGCCGTTCCTGGTGCTCCCGGCGCCGCCGGTCCGGGCACGGCGGATCGTCGAGCAGGGACAGGCCGCGCAGCGCGTAGGCCAGGGCCGCCCCATGGGCGCTGGCGGCCTTGGCCCGATGCCCGGCGGCCAGATGGAGCGCCGCCACCTCCTCCCGCTCGCCGGGATCGTCGAGCAGGGAAAGACAGCGGTCGTACTGGCCGACCAGCTCGAACAGCCCCTCCCCGGACTCGTCGCCGGCGGCGAGGCCGCCACGCAGGGCGCGGGCGACGGCAAGATGGAGGGCGCTCCGCTCCGCTTCCGGCACGAGGGCGCCGGCCCCCTCCTGAACCCGGTCGTGGAGGAAACGGTAGCCCTCCCCGGTCCGCAGCAGCAGCCCCTCGGCGACGACCGGCTCCAGCGCCCGCTCGACCGCGCCGGCCGGCAGGCCGCCGGCACGCGCCAGGATGGCGAGCCGGACGCTCGCCCCGAGCCCGGCGAGGCGGGCCAGCAGATCCCGCGTCACCGGCGGGAAGCGGCCGAGCCGTTCGGTCATCAGCGTGGCGACGCTGTCGCCCGACCGCGCCGCGCGGACCGCGTCGATGTCCCAATCCCAGCGCCCCTCCGCCGGATCGAAGCGCAGGTGGCCCGAACGCTCCAGCGCGATCAGGAGCTGCGCCGCGAAGAAGGGGTTGCCGCCCGTCCGCCCGTGCAGCGCGTCGGCGAGCACCGCCACCTCGTCGGGTGCGACGCCCAGGCTGTCGGCGACCAGCCGCCGCAGGTCGGCGGGCGGCAGCGGGGCCAGATCGATCTCCTCGCGGTCGAGGTCGCGCCCGGCCGTCCGCACCCGCTCGATCAGCCCCAGCAGCGGGTGGCCGGCGCCCACCTCGTCGCCGCGGTAGGCCCCGACCAGCAGCAGATGGCCGGGGCCGCCATGGGCAAGCAGGCGGTCGAGCAGGTCGAGGGTGGCGCGGTCCAGCCATTGCAAATCGTCGAGGAACAGGACGAGCGGGTGCTCGGGACGGGCGAAGACCTGGAGCACCCGGCGGAACAGGCGGTCGAAGCGGTTCTGCGCCTCCTGCGGCGGCAGCGCCGCGACCGGCGGCGGCTCGCCGATCAGGCCGGCGAGGTTGGGGATCAGGGCGGTCATCAGCGCCCCGTTGTCGCCGACGGCCTCGCGCAGCTCGCGCCGCCAGTGGTCGCGGTGCAAGGCGGGCTGGCCGAGGATGCCGTCGACCAGCGCCCGGAAGGCGTCGGCCAGGCTGGCGTAGGGAAGGTCGCGCCGGCTCTGGTCGAACTTGCCGGCGGCGAACAGCCCGCGCGGCGGCACGACCTGCTCGCGCAGGGACCGGACGACGGAGGATTTCCCGATCCCCGACCGGCCGGCGACCAGCACGACGCCCATCCGGCCGCGCTCGGCGACACGGTCGAAGGCCGCTTGCAGGGCGGCCACCGGCCCGTCGCGCCCATGGAGCGCCGGCGGCTGGACCAGCCCCTCCGGCCGGTCGCGCTGGCCGACCGGGAAGAACGGGACGCGGCCCTGGGTTTCCCACAGCCGCGCCGCCTCGGCGAGGTCGCGCAGAAGCCCCTCGGCGCTCTGGTAGCGGTCCTCCGCCGTCTTGGCGAGCAGCCGCAGCAGGATGTCGGAAACGGCCGACGGCAGAGCGGGATCGACCAGCGCGGGCGGTACGGGCGCGCGGGCCAGATGGCAATGGACCCACTCCGTCGGCTCGCGCGCCGTGAAGGGCAGCGTTCCGGTGAACAGCTCGTAAAGGGTGACGCCGAGCGTGTAGAGGTCGCTCCGCCGGTCGACCGGCCGGTCCACCCGCCCGGTCTGCTCCGGCGCCATGTAGGCGGGCTGGGCGGGCAGTTCCGCCATGTCCTGCTGAGGCGTGGCCGACGGCGCCCCGGCCCGGCCGAAGCCGGTCAGGCGCACCGTCCGGTCGTCGCCGACCAGCAGGTTGAAGGGCCGCAGATCGCGGTGCAGCAGCCCGCGCCGATGCAGCGGCACGACCGCCTCGACGATCCGCGCCGCGAGGGCGAGCCGCTGCTGGAGAGTCAGCGTCGCCAGCGCCAGCGCGCAGAGGGGCTGCCCGCCCGGATCCGCCATCGTCAGAACGGGCGGGTCGCGGTGGCGGAGCAGATGCAGCGGCTTGACCGCCCAGGCGGGATCGAGGCGGCCGGCGAGGTCATGCTCCCGCCGCAGGAGCGCCGCCGGACCCGCCGCCCTCCGGCCATCCGCTTCCACCGCCCGGACCAGCAGGGGAAAGGGCTGGCCCGGACGCGTCATCCGAATCAGCCGGGTCTCGCCATCGCTCCCCAGAACGGTGACGCCGGGACCGGAGTCCATCGGATGATCCATGCTCGCACCCACGCAACCGCCCTTCCCCACCGGGGCAGCGCGCACACTGGCATGGCGGGCGTCTCCCGGACAGAGGCAAGATGGGGTCGGGCCGCCGTCACGGGAACGGGCCGGCGACCATGCCGCCGGCCGGCGAAGGCGACGCAATCCTCCGGCGGCATCGGCCGGGCGAGGCCACGGAGCGCGGCGATGGCGCCTTCGATGCGCGCGGGGGTGTCGACGGCGAAGATCGGGAACGCGGGCGGGACGGCCAGGACCGAGGAGGCCGGCGTCACGCCTGCGGCTGGCCGTCGAAGACGCGCAGTTCCCAGAAGTTGGAGGTCAGGCGGTCGTTGGCGTTCAGCGGGACGTCGCGCGGACCGCCGCCCAGCTGATGGCTGCGCTGGTCCCGGACCAGGAAGATCGGCTCCGGCCATGCAACCTTCAGCGTCAGCTTCCTGTCGGCGAACTGGTAGCGGATCGCCGACAGGATCGGGGCCACGCTGGCGAAATCGCCGCTGTCCGTCTTTGACAGCATGGCCTTCCCCGCCAGCGTCGTGCGGTTGCCGCGGCGCCGGTAGAACTCGACATAGGGCCGGTTCCGGAAGGGCTGGTGCGGACGGACATGGACGCCCAGCACGGACAGCCAGTCCTCCGGGCTGGGCATGTCGGCGATGCCGCCGGCGTTGGCGGCCTGCTCGAGCAGGGCGAACCCCTGCGGCCAGAGCGCGCGGACCTCGTCCGGCAGATCGGTGATCGCCTGCCGGACGATCATCTCGGGCGTCAGCAACTCGTACCGGTCCAGCCATCGCGCCACCGACGACGACCACACCACCATCTCGCAGATCAGGGCGCCGAGCGCGAACCGGTCGGTCTCGACCATGATGCCGGCGTCGCTCACGGCCGGGTCGGCGGCGATCCGTTGCAGAAGCTCCGGATACTGATAGCCGGCGGTGCCGAGCGGGCGGCAGGGCATCCCGTTGACCAGCCGCGGCAGTGGCGGAACCGAGGGGTGGTGGAAACCGTCGAAGTCGCACAGGCAACACACCGTTTCACCGTCCGGTCCCGGTCCGATCATGATGTTTCCGGACGACAGGTCGCCGTGCACGATGTTCATCGTCTCCAGCGCCGCCACGGCGCAGCACAGATGCGCGGCGTAGGTGCGGCGCGTCTTGGCGGGAACGCCGTCCCAGGCATCCTGCTCCTTCAGCCGGCCGAAATCCTCGGCGCCGCCGCCATAGCGGGCGCCGATCTGCATGGCGACATGGCCGATGATCTCCATGCCGTTGATGGTGCAGCGCGGCAGCCAGGCGTAGGGAACCCCCTGGAACAGCCAGTCATGGTTCTTGGCCAGTCCGGAGCGGACCAGGAAGTCGGTCCGCCCCTGACGTTCGGCGATGTCGAGCTTGAAGATCTTCAGAAAGGACGGCAGCGTCCCGATGGTCGGGTGATGGCAGTCGACAAGAACACCGTAGGCCTCCAGCCCGGTCCTGGCGCGGGCGCGTTTCTCGTCATAGACCGTGAACGCGACGGCCTGTCCGCTCGATATGTTGGTCGCCGAGAATTTCTGCTGGTATAACTTCTTCAGATGAGCGCCCGCGAATGAGTATGTGCTCATTGAATTCCCCGATCAAAGCGGATGCCGCGCATCCGGCGCGCGACGTCCTCAGAGCTCCATGATCGCCTTGGCCACGCCGTCGGCCCCCGTGCCGGTTCCCGCCATGGTGCCGATGGCCGGCAGGAAGGTCTTGATGTCGCTGCTCTTTTGCAGCTTCTTGTAGAGTTCCGGGTTGGACGCCAGCGCGGTCATGAACTGGTCGTTCGGCTGGCCGAAGCCGATGCTGACGATCCGTGGCGTGCCGGCGGGAATCTGGAGCCCCTTGATCTTGTCGGCGGTCGCCAGCGCCAGCGCACCATTGTCGGGAGCGCCGTCGGACAGGAAGAAGACGAACGGCTCGAAGTCGGTGGGAGCGCCCCCGTGCGCCGTCAGGATGTCGAGCGCTTCCGACAGCGCGGCCGCCGCGTTCGTCGATCCGCTCTGCCCGGCGAACGCGGTCACCCCGTCGAGGTCGATGTCGACCTCCGACTGCGCGGTCGCCCGGACCGTGCAGTTCGAGCCGAAGGCGATGACCGAAACCTTGAAATACGGCTTCTTTCCCTGCGACAGGAGGCGCATCTCCTCGATCATCGTCTCCATGGCCTCGTTGACGTCGCTGGATGGACGTCCGGACATCGAACCGGAATCGTCGATGATGAAGACGACGTGCCACGGCGACTTGCTGGTTATCCGTAATGCCGGCATCCGTATGCTCCTGCGTTGCTTGCGCGGCGATGATCGGCAACCGTCCGTCATTCGCCGCCGATTGGGCCGATGAAGATGAATCAGTATCGATCGCGCGCCGATGCCTTGACCGGATCGGCGTTCCCCGCCGTCGCGGACCGTGGGGACGTGCCACGCAACGCCGCCTCCAACTCGCGGCACAGCACATCCGGACTGTACTTCCCAAGGGGAACGAACGGCTTCGGCAAGCCGGTCGCCTCCCCTCGCAAATAGGACATGACCTTCCGGTAGCACCCTTCCTGGGTGATCTCGTATTCCGCACTTTTGCTTGGATGATCGACAACGGACGGCGTCGATTTCCTGTACACGGATCTCATTATCCTATCGATCAGATCGCTGTCTCTGTTTTCATCGCATACGATATGAATTTTATCCGTAAAATACCTATGCATCAAAACCCAGCGGAATTTAAATTCAAAACTTCGCCCTTTGTTTGGCAATTCATGATCGAACATCTTTGATATTTGGAAAAATGTCTTTTCTATGTCGGATATTATCTCATGGATTTTTAAATCCTCTCCCAAATTGAGCCGCCCACCGGCGTTTCCTGCCGCATCCGCCGTCTGGTGGCGCTCCGCGGCGTTGGCCGGCGACGGTGCGGCGGGCTGCCCGGACGCGGCGGCGTCCCCGCTTTCCGGCCGGCCGCCGTCGTCCCTCGGCGCGGGCCTGTGCAGAGCTTCGTCGGGCGCCGGCGGTGGCTGGACACCGTCCTTCCCCGGACCGCCGGCATCCAGCGGCCACGAGGCGCAGGCCAGGCTGTAATTGTCCCTCTCGGCGCCCGGAGCCTGCCACAGCGCCTGCATGACCCCAAGCGGGTCCGGGCGCCCGGCGATCGATTGGCCGATCTCGCCCAACCTTTCGCCGCTTTGCAGCGTGCGGTCGAGGCCGTCGCTGCCGAGGAGAACGCGGATGCCGCTGGCCCTCGTCTCGTTCACTGTGTAGTTGATCGGCCCGCCGACGAAATCCATCGGCGCCGACAGGGACACGAAACTGGAGATTTCCAGGGTTTCGTCGGACCGCAGGGCATGGTTGCGCACCGGCTCGGTCTGCGGAGCGGTCTTGTCGATGAGCACCGCGCCGTCGCCGACCCAATAGACAAGGCCGCACTCCCGGCCCAGGCATGTGACGAGCAGTGTTGAATTGTACCAGAAATCGTCCCGTTCCTCGTAGCGGCGGTAGAGGTCCGGCGCCCAGTCCGGCGGACTGACGTCGGGCATCGACCGCAGCCAGTCCCGGTCGCTGTGCAAGGCCGCGCGCACCACCCTGGCCAGATGGCCGGGAAAATGCTCGCGCACGCCGGCGACGCTCAAGCCATGCTCCCAGAGGAAGGTGCGGGTGGCCCGATAGGCGGCGACACAGGCCAGCCGGGAGGCGCGTTCGGCCCAGAAGGTGCGCGTGCTGACGCCGTCGGCCACCGCGGCGAAGCTGTACACATCGCCGTCCTTGCCCCGGATGACGGCCGACAGGGCGGCGTCCTCGTTGCGGCTCTTGTCCTGCTCCGGGCCGAAGCAGGTGATCGCGAAGGGCCCGCCCGCCACGCCGCCCGACAGTTCCGCCACCTCATGCCCGTACAGACGAAGCGCGAGCGGCGGTTGGGGCAGCACACGGTCGCGGTTCCGGCAGCGGGGCAGCAGAAGCGCCCCGCCCGACGCCTCGACCTCGACCTCGACCT
Source organism: Azospirillum agricola (assembly GCF_017876095.1). Lineage (GTDB taxonomy): Bacteria > Pseudomonadota > Alphaproteobacteria > Azospirillales > Azospirillaceae > Azospirillum > Azospirillum agricola. The sequence continues at coordinate 45,031 of NZ_JAGINM010000003.1, read as the reverse complement.
CGACGGGCGTGCCCTGCCTGGCCGCCGTCCACAACGCATCCGCGCGTTCCGCCGGGACGGCGGCCATGCCTTCGTAACAGCACAACAGGTCGAAGAGGTCATCCGTGTCCGGCGTGGAAGCTGGCGTGCTTATCGACGATGGTCCTGTCACCGCTGGTCTCCCGGAGGCCTCACCGCCAAACGCTCGGTCCGATGGGCGCTCGGGAATATCTTGAAAAATCCTCAAAGGACTTGTCGTTTTTTAATAGCAAAAGAGCGCCTTCATTGAGGCATATTACATTCCATAGTGACGGTCAACATTACACGAAATCATACATATGGATGAAAAGATTTTTCCAACGTCACCACCGCTACAAATCGTGATGAAATACAATAAATACGATTAATGACCCTATAAACCAAGATAGTATTATCTTGAACACATAATCTTGGAAATAGAAAATGATAATACACTTCGCAAAACTCGGTATGATGACTTTCCTGTTGGCATCGTCGATATTCTATGTATTGAAATCATCATTGAATTTTATAACTGATTATAGAAATTTATGGAATGACACGATTAGAACTCTGCTCGGCATCCTGAATGGATCCGGAAAGGCGCCGCCCGATGTCTTTCTGGGCGCCCTCCGGGCGCTCAACCGCATGGTCTACGACCCGACGTTCCTGGGCATCGCGCTCGTCCTGTGCCTCCTGTCGGGCCTGCTCTGCATTCTGCTCCTTGTCGTCCTGCATCCGTTCCCTCCGCATCCCGACGACGGATCGCCCCCGCCCGCGACCTTCGGCGAGGCCATGCGGCAGGGCGGCGTCCGCACCCTCCTGTATGGGCGGCTGTGCCGGGCCTGCCGGGACAGCGCCGACGCGTTCCATGAAAGGCGGCTCAGCCTGTTCAGCTCGCTGGTGATGGCCGCGATCGCCTTCTACGCGGTCGGCGTCCGGCTTCTCGACGGCTATCTCAACCAAGCCCTGGCCGCTCCGGGAAGCATCGCCGGCATGGCGGAGCCGTTCCTGACGGTCCCCGTGTCGCTGAAGATGGTCTTTGCCGACGCCTCGCTCGTCCTGATTGCCAACGCCCCGCTGCGCTGGATGCGCCGGGAACGGCCCGCCACGGACGGGAGGGACCGCCCGGCGCCTCCCAGCCTCACCCACGCGGCGACCTTCGTCGTCTATCGAACCCTGATGATGGCGGCGATGATTCTCGCCCTCTGCATCTCAATCCACGTTTTCTGTTACGTGATGCTGGCCTGACGGGCAGCGCGGCGTGTCGTTGCCGAAGGCGGGTTCGCGCACCACGCGGAAGCCGACATAGGGCCGGCGACTCGAGTCGGCGGCGAGATCCACGCCGCACGCCCGATAGGCAAGGTCGACGGACCGCCCCGCGTTGATGTAGCTCCCGCCGCGCAAGGCGTGGAGTCCGCAGGACGCGTCGAGCCGCGGGACGCGGGTGATCTCCCAGACATTGCCGATGACGTCGTGCAGCCCGAAACCGTTCGCGGGAAAGCTGCCCACCGGCGCCACCGACGCATGACCATCCGTGCAGGGCAGCAGGCCCGGCCGGCGTTGATCGGGGGCGGCCGGCAGAATCCGTTCCGTGACGAGGTAGCGGCCGGTGTCGTGGCGGCAGCGGGCCGGCGATTCGGCACAGTCCAGCACGGTGAAGCCGTCGCGTGGGACACGCGCCGCGAACGCCGCACGGAGTTCCGCCCGGTCGGTGGAGAAGGACACCTCGCCGTCGAACGTCTGGTCCGCGAGGTTCGCCTGCGCGCAGTAATCCTCCCGCCGGGGAGGGGCGTCGCCGGTCTGCCAACTGACCAAGGCGCCCTTCGCCGTCCGGGCACGGGCGGCGTATTCCCATTCGGCGTCGCTCGGCAGCCGGTAGGGGCGGCAGGTGGTGTCGGTCAGGTAGCGAAGATAGTCGTCCACCTCGGCGATGGTCACCCCCGCCACCGGCGCCCGGTCGCTGCCGAGATCCGACAGGTCGAGGGGAACGGCGGAGCATCGCCCCGCGGCCACGCAGGACCGCCACTCGCCGACCGTGACCTCGTAGACCCCGATGGCGAAGGGCGCCTTGGGGGGGGCGGCGCGGTCCGGCGGCACGTCGATGGTTCGGAGCGGCGGGCATGCCGCGCAATCGGCGAAGGCTCCCGCCGGAAGCGGACGGAGCGGCGTTTCGTCGAAGCGGCCGAAAATCAGCAGGGCGGCCGCGACGACGGCGACGGCCACCACGGCCGTGGCGGCCATGTTCACCCTCGCGCGGCGTGACGACGCCCCCGTCACCAAGCCGCCGGCAAGCGCGCGCCAGGGGGAGGGAAACCGCCGGCGCGGCCTGGGTGCCGGACGCGCCGGCGCGTCCTGTGCGATTCGGCTTGCGGGAGAGGTCCAGGCGAAGGCCGCGTCGGGCGCCTCCCCCGGACGCAGCGCGCCCTCACGCCTTGCCGCCCGCGCCGTGGCGATGGCCGAGCGGTAGAGGTCGATCACCCTTTCCGCGTCGGGAGCGTTCGCGTCGTTCTGATCCGGCATGAGCCGCGGTTCCGCGTTGATCGGGGCGATCCGGATCCGGCCCCATGCCTGCCGCAAGACCCAGGAACCGGATACGCCTGGACATGAAAAGAATTCAGAATTTCCCCGAGTTCAAGCCCTCATTCCCACGCTCCCCGCTTACGAAAAACATTGCATCCTTCAAAATCATGCAAATGTATTCATTGAATTTTTATAGAATTCCAAAACATAACTTGACTTAAATATCGGGCTCTGCAAGATAGGTTTTGTATATTTTTCCAGGGAAATGTTATCAAATAGGCGTTCAAATATTGATATAAAAAAAATTTTAAGAGAATTCAGTCAGTTCCAAATTGGGGAGCACGACTCGATGGCCGGCGCGGGCTTATGGAACAGGCTGTCCCTTTTCGCCTTCTTGGGAATGGTGGCGGCGTTCATCGGCGCGTTTCCGGTTTCCGGGCGCGCCGCGACCGACACCATGATGGTCTGTTCGCAGGGGCAGGCGGTCTGCCGCAATCGGGGCAGCGACCTGCCGGCCCGCGTTCTGATCCGTCCGCTGACGACGGTCTACGAATCGCCGAGCCGGGATGCGAAGGTCATCCGCGGCAACCTGCCCCCGTTCAATCCCTGGTTCGTGTTCGACCGCCGCGGGGTCGACCTGAGCGACCCGATCCATCCCAAGGGCTGGTATCGGATCGGCGACACCGTCCGGGACAGCTTCGGCTGGATCGAGGCCGGCAACGCCATCGAATGGCCGCACGCCCTGATCGTCAGCTACACCCACCCCGGCGACAACCTCATGGATCCCCGCACGCCGGTCCTGATGTTCGACAGCCTGGACCGGGTGCGGGCGGTGATGAGCGCGCCGGACCGGGCGCGGACGGTGACCCGCCTCATCCAGGCGGTCGACGCGGCCGAAACGAAGCTGGAGGAGAAGTACGGGCTGGTGATGGTGGAACCAAAGCGGTTCATCAACATCGAGAGCAACTTCTACATTCTGCCCGTCATCGCCTTCGAATCCTTCCAGGCCGCCGAGCGGAGCGCGCGCTACCTGAGGCTCGCCGCCGCGATTCCGCAAACCGACCTGAACACCGGACGCCTCGCGCCGGGCACCGATCTCGACGACCTGCTGCACGACGCCCTGATGCCGGAAAGCACGGCGGGCACGGCGGCGGACACCCTCAACGTCGACGTCAAGTTCGTCCTCGACATGACGGGCAGCATGCAGCCCTACCTCGACGGGGCGAAGGCCGCGGTCGCCAGCATGATCCGGGCGCTGGCGAAGGATCGGCACGCGACCATGCGCTTCGGGCTGGTCGGCTTCACCGATGTGCCGCAGGAGTGCGGCGGCTGCCGCTTCACGACGGTGAAGAACTGGACCGCCACCGGGCTGTTCGACGCCGAGACGCTGGTGCTGACGCTCGACACCGACCCCCAGGCCCAGGCGGCCGATGGTGGCGATCTGCCGGAGACGCTGTTCGAAGGAATGCTCGAGGCGGTGAACTCGCGGTGGAGCGAGAACGCGGTGCGCATGGTCCTGCTGCTCGGCGACGCCAGCGGCAACCAGCAGGGAACCGCGAAGAACCGCGACGTCAACGCCCAGGTGGTCCGGTCGCAGGCCGACACGGGGCGGGTTTTCGTCAACGCCCTGCACATCAAGCCGGTCGGCCAGGAGGCCGATCATCCGATCGCCGAAGCCCAGTTCAAGGCCATGGCGCAGAATCCGGGGCCGGCCATGCCATCCTACGCCAGCGTGACGCTGAATCCGCGCGACCCCGCGGCCAACCGCGCGGCCATCGCCGACGAGGTGCAGGCGATCGTCTCCCTGTGGAAGGACGAGATCGAAAAGGTGCGCCGGGGGGACGTGTCGGTGCTGCGCCGGCCGGTCATGCCGGCTGCCGGGGGGACCGGGGCGGGAATTGGGGCGGGAATTGGGGCGAACGATCCGGGCATCCGGGACCGTGGCCTCGAAAGCTTCGCCGCCGCCCTGGTCGCCTATCTCGGCGACGCCGCGTCCCCGCCCACCGATCTGACCGGCTGGGCGGTCGACATCGACATGGCCAATCCGTCGCGCAAGGCGCTGGAGGTCCGCCTGCTGGTCGAGAAGAAGGATCTGGAGGACCTGACCAACGCCATCGAACGCGTGGTCACGGCGCTGCGCCGGTCGAAGATGAAGGACTCCGACTTCTTCCAGGAACTGCAGGGGATCGTCACCCGCAGCGTGATGGCGACCGAGGAGACGGTGGATTCCAGCCTGCTGCCGCGCTGGATCGATTCCCTGCCCTACCGCACCGGGGCGCAGCGGCTGACGCCCCGCCGCTACGCCAGCATGTCGGTCGACGACAAGGTGAACATGGAGCGGGAACTCGACGGGAAGCTGCGGATCTACAAGGGCCTGATCGGCAACGACGCGGTCTGGCGCAAGCTCTCGCCGAGGCACAGCGACCTGGAAGCCGTCTACGCCATCCCCCTGACCGATCTGCCGTAAACACGCCAAGGGATTCGCCGTGCACATCCTGGACACTCCGGAGCCTGCGGCCCGAACGCGATCGCCGGCCGCCGCCTTGACCCTACGGAGACTGGTCAAGCGCCTCGGGGCCGGACGGTCGACAACGGCGTTCGAACTCCATGTCCCGCAGTTCGACGCCCACCGCGGCGAGTTCGTCGCCATCGTCGGCGAGAGCGGCTGCGGAAAGAGCACGCTGCTCGACATCCTGGCGCTGGTGTCGCGCCCGACCGCGTCCGACGCCTTCACCCTCGGCGATCCGCCCTGCGACCTGCGGCGGATCTGGGGGGCGCGGGACCACGGCAGGCTGGCCCGCCTGCGCGCCGCCCGGTTCGGCTATGTCCTTCAGACCGGCGGCCTGCTGCCGTTCCTGACGGTGGAGGACAACATCCTGCTGCCGCTGCGCATCCTGGGCCTGCCGCCCGACCGCGCGCGGGTAAGGGAGATGGCCGCGCGCTTCGGCATCGATCGCGAACTCGCCAAGATGCCGCAGACGCTGTCGGGGGGCGAACGCCAGCGCGCGGCCATCCTGCGCGCTCTCGTCCACGACCCGGCCATCTTCCTGGCCGACGAGCCGACCGCGGCGGTCGACCGCGCGCGCGCCGTCCGGATCGTCGCCGACATCGAAGGGCTCGCCCGCGCATCGGGCACCACCGTCGTCATGGTGACCCACGACATCGAGTTGGTGCGCGGCCGGGCGGACCGGATCTACGGCTTCACGGTGGACGCGGGCGGCGACGGCGTCGTCCGCTCGCGCTGCGCCCGCGTCGAAGCCCCGGCGGACCGGCCGTCATGACCGGCGCGGTCGGCATCGGCACCCTGACACCGCGCGGCAAGCGCGCGTGGCTGCTCGGCCCGGCCCTGGCGCTGGCCGACCTGCGCCATGAATGGGTCCTCACGGCCTGCATGACGCTGGCGGTCGCCGCGGTGATGACGCCCATCCTGCTGCTGCTCGGTCTGAAGCACGGCACGGTGGAGGCCTACCGCACCCGCCTGGTCCAGGATCCGGCGTTCCGCGGGCTGGAGCCTCTCCGCAGCCGCGAGTACGACGCCCGGTGGTTCGAACGGATGGCGCAACGCCCGGACGTCGCCTACGTCGTCCCCAACATCCTGCGCGGGGCCTCCAGCGTGCTGCTCGGCCGGCCGGGCCTGGAGCGGCAGGAGTTCGTCGACCTGCTGCCGACCACGGCGAACGACCCGCTGATCGCTGCCAACGGCGCCCGCCCGCCCGCCGAGGGCGAAGGCGTGCTGAGCTTCGCGGCGGCGGAAAAGCTGAGGGCGGCGGCCGGCGACGTCCTGGAGATGGTGATCGAGCGGCGGGCGGGCGAGACGGTCCGCGCCGCCCTGACGGTGGCCGGCGTGCTCGACCCGCGGGCCGACCCGATCGAGCGGCTCTACGTTCCCTTCGCCCTCGCCGAGGACATCGAGACCTTCCGCGAGGGCAAGGCGGTTCCGCAGCGTGGCTGGACGGGCACGACGCCCGTTCCCTACCCCAGCTTCGACCGCGCCTACCTCCTGCTGCCCGCTCCGCTGAGCCCGGCCGACGAGGCGCGGCTGACGCTGGGCACCGGCTTCACCGAGGGCGGGCGCATCGACAGGGCGGAACTGGCGGCCGAGCTGGGGCTGACGGTGCCGGCGACCGAAGCGGTCTACCGGCTGCGAGTCGCGGCGGGGGCGGTGCAGCGGAGCAGCCTCGGCACCGTCGCCGACCAGCTGCGCGGACGCGGTGCGCTGATCCTGCCCCAGGCCGACGGCGCGGCGGAGATCACGGCGACCTCCGCCGCCGGATCGCACCGGCACCCGGTCGCCGTGGTGGGCCTGTCGCCCGACCCCGAACCGGCGGAGCGCGCCGGCCTGCCGGCCACGCCATGGCCGGCCTTCTCCAGCCGCAACGCGGAGGTGTCCTTCCCATCCATCGCCCAGGCCCTGGTCCCGTCGGAGCTCGACATCGGCGACGCCGGGACCGTCGAGCTGCGGTTCGGCAACCTGTCGGCCGGCGGGTCGGCCGGCGTGCCGCTGCGCGTCGCCGGCCGCATCGACGGCGACCGCCTGATCGTGCCGGCCGATCTGCTCGGCATGCTGCGCACCGGCGTCGACCGGCGGGTCGTCTACGACCCGGAGCGGCGCGGCCTCGTCCTCGCCAAGGCGGGCAACCGGGGCTTCCGCCTCTACGCCGCGACGATCGACGACGTCGAGCCCCTCCACCGCGCCCTGCTGGAGGAGGGCATCGACACCGTGGCTCAACTCGGCGAGATCCGGAAGGTGGCGATGCTGGACCGCGGCCTGACCCGGCTGTTCTGGCTGGTGGCCGTCGTCGGCATCGCCGGCGGCATCGCGGCCATGGTGTCCAGCCTCTACGCCTCGGTCCAGCGCAAGCGCAAGGACCTGGGCATGATGCGCCTGATGGGGATGCGGCAGGGAGCGATGTTCTGCTTCCCGATGTGCCAGGGCGTCGGCATCGCCGGCATGGGCGCCGCGCTGGCGCTGGGGGCCTTCCTCGCCCTGGCCCACGTCATCAACACCAGCTTCACCCTGGGCCTTCCGCCCGGCAGCAGCCTTTGCCACCTTCCGGCCGGGCATCTGGCGCTCGCGTCCGTGATCACCGTCACCGTCGCCGCGGCGAGTTCGTTCGTCGCCGGCCTGTTCGCGATCCGGATCGATCCGGCCGTCGCGCTTCGGGAGGCCTGAGCCATGATCGTCCGCGCCGCCCTGGGTGTCCTGGCCTGCCTGGCCGCGGCGGGGATCGGGCGCCCCCTGCATGCCGCCCCCGCTTCGCAGCCGGCGGAGGCGGCGGCGGAGACGCTGGCGTGCCGGCCGGCCGACGGCGGCGACCGGATGATGTTCGATCCGTGCCCCTCGACCGTTCCCTCGAAGACGGAGCTGCATCTGCCGATGCCGGGCGGGCGGCTGGAGTTGGTGTTCCGTCGCGTCGAGGTGCCGGGCGCGCATTTCTGGTGCGACCGCGGCCGTCTCGTCACGATGGGGAACGGCAGCGGAAACGACCCGTTCGCGCCGGTGCAGAAGGTGCCGGTGGCCGGCGCCTTTCCGCCCGGCGAGGGAGCGGAGAACTGGTTCTACTATCTCGGCAAGTACGAGCTGACGCTGGGTCAGGCCGCCGCGATCGCCGGAGACGGCGACATCGACGCCGGCCTGCGGTCCATCCTGGCCGGCCTGGACGCCGCCCGGGGCCAGCCGGAGGCGCGGCAACTCGCCGGATGGACGCGGGGGCAGCTCGCCGCCAACCGGACGCTGGCGCTGTCCCATCCGGCGCGCGGCCTGTCGCTGTCCGAGGTCCAGCAGCTCTTCGAGCGCTACAACAGCTGGTGCTACGCCGACCGGGCCTGCCTGACCGTCATCGCCAACGCCGCGACGCTGGACGGCGCCCCCGGCTTCCTGCGCCTCCCCACGGAGATCGAGTGGGAGCACGCGGCGCGCGGCGGGCTGCCGGCGCTGCGCGACCGCAGCTATTCCCGGAGCCAGCCGTACCAGCAGCCGGCCGACTTCCACCGCTACGCCGTCTCCCGCTCCGAGGAGGGCGCCCCCGTGGCCGACGACGATCTGGTGACCGGTGTGCGGCGCATCGGCGGCGACCGCCTGCCCTCCCCCGGCGGTTTCTTCGACATCCTGGGCAACGTCCAGGAACTCTCGGCCGGCATGTTCCTGACCGAGATGAGCCAGGGCAAGGCCGGGGGGATCACCGCGCGCGGCGGGAGCTGGCAGAACGACAGCAGCCTGCTGACCTACGCGCTGCGGTCGGAGTTCCGCCCCTACGCGTGGCTGCCGCCGGCCAATCCCTCCGGCGATCCCCCGGGGGAACCCTCGGGCCTGCCGACCTTCGCCGGACCGGGGCGGGATCCGTTCACCGGCATCCGGCCGGTGGTCGGCTCGGTCAACAAGCCGACCACCCGGTTCGTGCGTACGGTGGAGAGCCTGGCGGCCGAAACCGCGACCAGGGGCTGCCGCGACGTCACGCCGCTCGGCCTGTCGGTGCGCAGCCTCCAGGCGGTGGCGGAGGAGGCGCTCCGCTCCTCCGCCAACACGCCGCCCCGCGGCGACCGGGCGAACGCGCTGGTGGCGGAGGTCGAGCAGAAGCTGGCCGCCGCCCACCGCCGCATCGCCGAGGAGAACAAGCAGCTCTGCCGCATGCTGATGCGGGCGGGAAGCAGCGTGGCCGACAACCAGATCCGCTTCCTGCTGGAAGCGCTCTATTTCGAGACGGCCGCGACGGAGCTGGAGGCGTCCATCCATTCCGGCGCCGTCACGCTCGACGATCACGCGCGGGAAACCCTCGACACCATGGGGCGGCGCAACGGCCAGAGCCTCCGGGATTTCGAGACGGAGTTCACCGTCTACGAGGACGTCGTCCGGCAACTGGCCGCCGTCAGCGACCGGGACGCCGCCTGCATCAACGACGCCCATGACGATGCGGCGGCGTATTTCGCGTCGAAAGGCATCTCGGACCCCATCAAGACCCATTCCCTGCGGGCGACCCGGCAGCACGCGCTTTCCATCATCGGCGGAAGCCTTTCGCCGGACGATTGGCGCAATCAGTTCATGAATCTCGCTCGGGAATACAGGGAAACGCACTGAACGGCTTCACGGAACAAGGAGAGGCACAATGGTGAGATCGAGGCTTTGCGTCGCCGCCGTCGTCGCGTTGTCGCTGACGGCGTGCCAGACCAGCGACCGTACCCAGACCCTGGTCGAGGCCGGCGCGATCGGCGTCGCGATCGGCGGCGGCATCGGGCTGCTGGCGGGCGGGGGGGACGGCGCCGCCATCGGCGCGGCGGTGGGCCTCGGCCTGGGCGTGCTGATCGGCAGCCTGGTCGCCGACGAGAAGCAGGCCTACGTCGACACCGAGGAGATGATCAAGGCGGAAACCACCCTCGCCCGGCAGCGCCACGCCGCGCTCAAGGACTACAACGGGCGGCTGAAGGCGGAGATCGCGCGCCTGGACAAGGAGATCCGCAAGCAGAAGCGCGACGCCGCGCAGGGCCGCGTGATCCTCGCCTCGCAGCGGGACCTGAGCGCGAAGACCGAGCGCGAGCACCAGGCGGCGCAGCAACAGGTCGAGCAGTTGGGCAAGAAGCTGGCCGAAAGCAAGGCGCTGCTGGCGAAGGCCCAGGCCGAGAAGGGCAGGAACGCCGCCGAACTGAGCGCGTGGCAGGGGGAGATGCGCCAACTGGACAAGCAGGAGGCCGAGTTGAAGAAGCTGCTCCAGGCCTATTCCGCCCGGGTTCGCAGCGTCGGCAGCCGGGGGTGAGCCGGCCTCGGCCCGTTGATTTGCGAATTGTCTTGCGGGAGGGATCGCGATGGCGCGGATGGGCGTTCGGATCGCCGTGGCGGGGCTTGCCCTGCTGACGGCGGGGTGTGTCTCCAACGATCCCCGCCGCGGCGGGTTCGTCGGCGGCGTGGCGGGCCTGTGGTCCGGCCAATATGACGAGAACGTCGCCGCCCAGCGGGCGGAGTTGCAGCAGGCCCGGGAGGGGGAGGGGGAGGAGCAGCGGACCTCCCTGTCGCTCGCGCAGGACCGCGACCGCCACGCCGGGGAGAAGGCGAGGTTGACGCGCGAGGCGATGGCGCTCGACCGCGACCTCGCGGCGTTGCGCCGGCGGATCCGCGGCCTGCAAGACCGTGCGGCGGTCAACGCGGCGCAGGCGTCGGAGCTCGACCGCCAGATCGCGGCGCTCCAGGAGCGGATCGCCGCCGTCCAGGCCGACCCGGCGCTCGACCCGGCGGAGCGCAGCCGCCAGCTGGACGAGGCGAAGCGGAAGATCGCCGGCCTGCGGGCGCAGGCCGAAGCCTACGAGCGGGCGATGAAGCCGCGCTCCGCTCCGACATCCTGAGCGCGGGATGGCCGCCCTGACCGGCGTCCGGAACCGGTGCCCGGACGGCGGAGACCGGAGACGGCGGCGCTTGCTGGGCGCGGTCGTCGGCGCGCTTCTTCTTGGCGCCCTCGGCCCGGCCCCGCCGGCCGGCGCCGAATCCCGGCCGGCGGAGGTGCGCGCCCTCCTGGAGGAGCATTACGTCCGCTCCCCGCCCCCACGCGGCCATGACGGCCTCGACCGGGGCATCGCGGCGGCGCTGGCGGCGATCGATCCGCTGATCGCCATCTCCGACGGGATGGTTCGGCCGGAGGAGGAACGGGCGGAGCGCCGGGCGGTCTCCCTTGGCGTCACGCTGGTCGAGGACCGCCGCGGCCTGCTTCTGGTGCCGCGCCGCGCCGCGATCCGTCGCCTGCCGGAAGCGGCGCGCCTGCTGGCGATTGGCGGCACCCCGGTGCGGTCGATGGGCGAGGCGGTGAAGCGGCTGGGCGATCCACGGCTGCGCGGTCCGGTGGAGTTCACGCTGCGGCGGGACGACGAGCGGGAGGGGGCGCCGTTCCGCGTCGCCCTGCCGGTTTCCAGCCAGCCGGGACCGGCGCTGGAGAGCTGGACGGCCGGTGACGCCATCGTCATCCGCATCCACGCCTTTGTCGTCGGCGAGACGGAATGGCAGGTGGCCGAGGCGATCCGGCGGGCACCGGGGAAGCGGGTGGTTCTCGACCTGCGCTACTGCCCCGGCGGCAGCCCCTTCTCGGCCTTCGCGGTCGCCGGCCTGTTCTTCCCGGCGGGCGACACGCTCGGCCATCTGGAAACCCGCGACGGCGACGGCGCCATCATCGCCGGACAGGATCCGGAGGCCCCGGCCGCCGGGCTGCGCACGCCGGTGACCGTGCTGGTCGGCGCGGCGACGGCGAGCGCGGCGGAGATCGCGGCCCTGCTGCTCGCGTCCGGCGGACGGGCGGCGGTGGTCGGGGAAACCACCTTCGGCAAATGCGTGATCCTGCGGCGCTTCGACCTCGCCACCGGCGGCGACCTGTCGCTGCCGGTCGCCGAGGTGACCGGCCGCAACCGCGAGCGCTGCCACCACGCCGGCATCACCCCGACGCACGCGGCGCCCCCGGAGCGCCGCCACGCCGACGCGCTGATCGCCGACCTGCCGGCCATCCTCGCCGGTCTCCCTCGCGACCCGGTGCCGGAACCAATCCCGGCCAAGGCGGCCCCGGTCGGAGCGCCGCCCGAAAGCGGCGCCAGGCGCACGGCCGGGAACGGGGTGGCGATCGGCTTCGGGGCCTTCGGCAGGGACGGCAACGCCCGGACCCGGCAGGAGCAGGTGCGCGCGGCGCTGCTGGCGGTGGGGGAGAAGCGCGAGGTGCGCATCGTTCCGGCGCCGGGCGGCGGCACTCCCGGCCGTTCCGCCCTGCGGCAGGTCGTGATCGAGGGCTTCGCCGACGCGGCCGAGGCGGATGCCCTGTGCAGCCGGCTTTCCGGCGTGTGGCCGCGCGGAACGCTCTTTGAATGCCGCCGGCTGGGCCGCCGCTGAGTCCCGCTATTCGTCGCCGGCCCGGCCGTATTGGCGGCTCTCGCGCCAGCGCCAGCGCTGGATGCCGAGGACGCTGATGGTCAGGACCGTCGCGAAGAGCAGCATGACCCCGTAGACCAGCAGCGCGAGTTGCAGCGCGATGATGATCTTCCAGCCCGCCGCCAGATGGGGATCGAACAGGCTGGCGCTGCCCGGCGACAGCAGCAGAACGCCGGTGCTGAGGATCAGCGTCGCCCAGTTCACCACTGCGGTCCAGGACAGCTTGAACAGCACGGCGTCGAAATTCACCGACGCGGACGGCACCTCCGTCGCGAGATAGTCGGCGAAATCGGCGTCGGACAGGCGGACCGCCATGGTCACGGCGGTGAGGCAGGCGCCGAGGCCGATGCCGGCAAGGGCCAGCACCTGTTCGGTGAAGCGCGCGACCGGCACGTTGTGCCCGACCAGATCCGCCGTCAGCACGCCGTACCCGTACAGGAACCCGACGGCCACGGCCACGATCAGCTCCGACGTCACCAGCCGCGTCACATTCCGGCCAAGGATCTCGCGCACGTAGATGTAGAGAAGGTAGAGCATGATCGGGTGACCTTCCGCCGGACGAAGGGGGGAATCATGGTCGCTGCTTAACAGCGACATTCTTCAGATCGATGATGATATCCATCATCTCATCAAACGACAGTGCAAACATCGGTTCATCTTCGAATAGATTTCCGACAACGACTTTATTTTTATATATATCTGTATAATACATATCACCACTGTATTGTGATTTTTCTTTTAATCCATTCTCGACAGAGCACATTTCTGTCGAAATAATATTGACAGCCATACTGTTGCTTAGATCAGTTTTTATATAGAGAGAAAGATCGGCGAAATTATCCAGAGATTTTTCCGCTGGGTACAGAACGAGTCTTCCCGCGTCGTCGACGCCGATGTTCACAAGGTTGCTGTGTCGATTTTCCGTGGGCATCGTGAAACCTATGTCTTGAACGGCGTCTCGGAAATGGGGAAGGCGGTTCCTATCACGCCGTCACGGATATGGCCGCCTATGGTGAAACCATGACCGGACGGGCCTTCGAAGTAGGATGTTCCATTCCAGTGGGTCGGGTTGTCGAGGGCATGACGGACGGCATTCATGATCTCCTGATGCGACATCCGGTCGGGAAACATGGTCGTCCCCTTGGAACCGGCGCCGGGAGCCGAGGCATGAGTGTAGACGATCCTGTACACCCCGTTCCTGTCGGGCGCCTCGCGCGACACGGTCGTGATGCCGCTTGGCATCACGCCGTTGGGAGCGTGGTGGAATCCGACGAGCCGGTTGCCCTCGCCTCTTACTTCCGCGTGCTGGATATGGTGCCCCAGCGCGGGCGTCAGTGGAATTCCACGGAAGAAGGAAGCGATCTCCTTCGGAAGGGGCGTTGCCGCTCCATCCCGCACCGATGTCCCGGAAGCCGGGGGCGCCCTGCCCAACCCGGGCGAACCGCCGCCCCGCGGCGGCTCCGGCGGCTCTCCTCCGCCGGGCGGGCGCGGCGGCCCTCCCCCCGGCGGGCGCGGCCCGCCTCCGCCGGCCGTCGGGGGCGGGACGGCCGGGGGCGCCGTCGTCGCATGGCCGACGCTGACGCCGGAGCCGGGGCGGGCCGTGCCGCCCGGACGGCGCGGCCCATCGGTGGCGTGCACCGGAGAGGCCATGCCGAACGGCGGCCGTGCCCGCCCCGGACGTGTCGCGGAAACGCCGGCGGCGGTTTGCGGACGCGGGCCGGTCGCGGTGGCCAGACGGGGATGGGGAAGCGGGCGGGTGACCAGCGCCGCCCGGCGCTCCGGGGCGGGAGCGCCGACCATCCGTGTCGCGACCGCTCGCGGGGCGGACAGGCGGGCCGAGGCGGGTGGGCGGGCGGTCGCCTGCCGGGCCCCCGGAGGAGGCGGCATCGGCCGGGTCTGCCGGACCCGTGGCGCGGTGGAGCCACGGCTGGCCGGCGGTCGAAGCGGCAATGTCCGGGATCGTGGGCGCGGTGCCTGCGCCGGCCGGGCAACCGGCCGCGCCTGGACGCGGGTCCGCCGTGGCCGCGGCGCCAGGGTTCGGGTCGCGCGCGGTGGAATCACGCGTGGCCGGGCGGCTCCCGGCTGGCGGGAGCGCAGAGGGCGGTCGAGGATCGCCCGCGTGGCCGGTGGCCGGGCCCGCTGCGCCATGGCCGGCCTCGGCCGCGACGGCGCGGGGAGACGTCGGCCCGGCGGGCGCGGCGGGCGAGCCGGTGGCACGCGGGGGGGGCTGACGCGGGTCGGGCGGGTCGCCGCCGCCGGACGGCGGGCGGCGGGACGCAGCACGGCCGGCCGCTGCCCAGCCCCCCGTGCCTGGCGCGCGCGCGGCGGAGCCTGACGCGCGCCGGCTCCCCGCGTGGCCACCGGCCGCACCGGGCGCGCCGCCACCCGGGGAGGACGCGCCGCCGACGGCCGTGGCGCGCGGCGTGGCGCGGCGGCTTGCGGTGGACGCGCCGTCTGGCCCCGTCGCGGCGCAACCGGGTTGGAACGGACCGCGGCCCGGCGGGCCTGGGCGGGTTTGGCCGTCGCCGGGCGCGGACGGTCAGCCCGCAGGCTGGCCGGCGGGCGGACCGTCCGGGTGGCCGCCCGGCGCGTTTGCGAGGGAAGGATCCTCGCCGGCCGACCGGCCGGCGGGCGGGCATGGGGCGGACGGGCACGCCCACGCTGCGCCGTCGGCCCCGTCGATCGCTGCCGTGTGGGGCCCGGCCTTATGGCTCTGGGCCGCAAGACGCTGGGCCGGGCCGGACGCGGCCGGCGCGCCGCTGGACGGGCGGGTGGGCGGGCCGTTCTGACCGAAGGGCGCTGCGTGGCGCGCACCCGGCTGTCATCGACCCGGCGGACGGCGGGCGGACGGGGTGGCCGCGCCGCCACCGGACGGCTGCGCGACGGACGGACGGACCGTGCCCGGACCGGACGGGCAGCCGTCCCGCTCGGCGGGCGGGGGGGTGGCCGAACCGCCGCCGGACGGCGGGCGGCGGGTGGCCGGGGCTGGCGCGGCCGGTTCGTCGTCCGGGCCGCCGCCCGGCCGGGACCGCGCAGGCGGGGGCGGGGCTGGGTACGGGCCTGCCGCTCGCGCCGTAGCCGGGGCGCCGGGGCATGGGCCGGACGAGCGCCCGGAGTGGCCGGCCGGGGTGGTCTGGCGGCTCGCGCCGCCGCGGGACGGGCGGACGGGCGCCGCGCGGGCGGGCGTGGCCCGGCCCGGCGCGGTTGGGTGGCGCGGGTCGGACGGGCGCGGGCCGGTCGGGGGCGGGGGCGCGTCGCCACCGCACCCGGCCGCCGGGTCCGGACGGTCCGGCCGCGCCGCGCCTGGACACGGACCGGGGAGTTGCGGGGCCGCGGGGGCCGCGGCGTGGTCCTGCGCGCGGCAGCCGGACGCGCCTGCGGACGGCGCGCCGCGGCTGGCCGTGCCGTGGAACGGGTGACGCGGGCGTGGCGCGCCGGACGTGACGCCGAAGGGCGTGCCGCCGGCCGCGCGCGGGGCCGTGGCGGCGGTGGCCGGACAGCCGCGGGCCGCGCGGCCGGCGGACGGGGCGAAGGGGGGCGCGGGCGCATCAGGCGGTTTCCTTCACGGCGGCCAGCAAGGCATCGGTCAGCGGGTCGGGCCGGCCGGCCGCCGCCACGGCCAGAGCCAGCACGTCGCGGGTGGAGACCCGCACACCATGCCGCCCCAGCTCCCAGCGGAGCCGGCCCGCCGAATCGTAGAGGGTCCAGGCGCCGCGTCCGCCCGGAGGTTCATCCGGCAGGCCCGCCACCTGATCGCGCAGCCTGCCGAACCGCTCGCCCAGCCCATGCGCGACGATCGCCGCCGACAGATCCGGTTCCGCCGCGGGCGGACGCTCCGGGGAGTTCGGAGCCGGCCCCAGAGCCGGCCCCGGATCCGGCCGGGGCGCGGGCTCCAGACGCACCGCCTCGCGCCGCGCCAGCATCGCTTCGCGCACGCTCGCGTCGTCGAGCTTGGCGTCGCTGGTCCCCTCGTCGGGCGGGCGGACCAGCACCGGCAGCCCGCTGCGGCGGTCCAGCGTGATCATCTCGCCGGGTCGCAGCTCCGTCCGCGCGAAGCGCTGCTGGTCGGCGCTGAGGTTGAGGAGCTGGCTGAACTGCGCGAAGCTCTTCTCCTCGTTCAGGCGGTGCATGCAGATGGCGTAGGCGTTGTCGATCGCGCCGCCCACCAGCGACCCCGGCCGCTGGTCCAGCAGCATCACGCCCTGGCCGTACTTGCGGACCTCGGCGAGCATGTTGTTGATGTCCTCGGCGGCCTGCGCCTTGGAGTTGCCCGCGTCCTTCCCGCCGCCGCCGCCCTCGGCGGACAGCAGGAGGTGGGCCTCCTCGATGACCAGCATGTTGAGCCAGCCGCCGCCCGCGGCCCGCGCCGCGCCGCGCAGGGCCGGCCCGGTGGTCTCGATGGTGCCGCGCAGGCAGGACAGCAGGAAGGCCATGATCAGGGACAGGGCCTGGCTGTCGCCCACCATGCCCATCTCCAGCACCACCGGCCGCTCCAGCAGCTTGGCGATGTCGACCAGCGGGTCGGCGCCCCGCCCCACCCCGAGGATGTGGCCGAAGCTGTCGCGCAGGCTGCCCAGCCGCAGGAAGGTCGAGGCGACGATGGTCGCCGCGTTCTCGGTCTGGCCGCCCCACAGGCCGCGCTGCTCGTGCATCACGGTGGGCCGGCCGTCGACGCTCCACAGCTCCGGCCCCTCTTCCGGGGCACCGCTGCCACCACGCCCCATGGCGCCGATCACGTCGTCCAGATCGGGAAACGGCTCGCCGGGGCCGGACGGGAAGTCCTCCGCCGCCAGCCACGGCGCGCCGGGATGGCGCTTGTCCCAAAGCGGCCGCCGCCGCCCCTGGTAGGCGCGCTTGATGGCCATCTCGAAGATCGCCGGCAGCGGATCCCACATGTGGTAGGCGGCCTTGAAGCACGACATCAGGCGGCTGACGTGGGTCTGCACGCTGACCTGGCGCGGCACGATGAAGGGGTTGAACCGGAAGCCCGAGCAGCGGCCGTCGCCGACGGTGAAGATCAGCAGGTCGTCGCCGGCGTAGCGCATCACTTGGCGGAACTCGTTGCCGCGGGTCGGATCGATCACCAGATAGGGATACTTGGCGCGCGGCGCGGCACCGCCGCGCGGGCGGTTGTCCCAGAGCTGGCCGAGGAAGGACAGGCAGAAGTTCGTCTTGCCCGATCCCGGCGAGCCCGCCACCATCAGCACGCGGTCGCCGACGCCGGCAAGGTTCGGCGTGACACGCTTCGGCCGGATCAGCGGCAGGCGGAAATGCTGGCCGGTCGCCCGCCCGCGGTGCTGGACGACCCCCATGCTGATGGCGTCGCCGTCGTCCGGCGTCTCCTCCGGCAACTGCTCGAACGGGTTGGGCAGGCGGCTGGCGACCCCGGCCTGGCCGCCCGGATCCACCACGGGCAGCCGCCACAGCCCGACCGCCTCGTCGAAGGTGATCAGCATGCGCTGGCGCGCCAGCCGAGGGTCGAACTCGGCGTCGCGCGCCAGGAAAACCTCCTGGTTTTCCAGGGCGAACGCCTGACCGACGAAGGCGAGGCCGGGGGCCGGGGGCGGCCGGTTGCCGGCGAGCAACGTCCGCTCGTGCAGCTCGTTCGACACCGCGCCCCACGGCATGAACTCCAGGAATCCCAGGTTGAACGCCGCGACCGCCCGTTCCGGCGCGGCCAGCGGCGAGACCAGGGCGAAGCGCCGCGGGCTTTCCAGAACCGGGGTCGGGCCGTCGGGCCTGTTCTCGCCGGTGTAGCTGGCGGCGATCTCGTTCAGCGCGTCCGCGTCGGTCGACGCCACCTGGATGGCGGCCTGGAACAGCTCCTCCTGGAGCAGGGTGACCGCCAGATGCCGGGTCGCCGCGTTCTCGATCCCCAGATCCATCAGGGTCTTGAGGCGCTCGTGCATCGCCTTCGCCTCCAGATCGGTCTTGATCGTCGGTTGCAGGCGAAGGCACAGGCCGGCCGGCCGGCTGGTCGAGGTCAGCGCGGCCAGCGTCGCCATCAGCGAGGAGCCGGTCGCCGGCAGCGGGACGGGCAAGGCGTACAGCGCATCGCCCGTCCGCCCGGCGGGCGGCTGCAACTGCTCCATGTAGCGGTCGCGCCGCAGCGGCGGCAGCGGGACGTTCAACGCGTAGGACCGCCGGATGTCGGCGATGCCCAGCCCCTCCTCCGCCGGGCCGAGCCAGGCCTGCCCCGGCGTCAGCCAGCATTGGACGCTGTCGTCGCGCCCGGCGGCCGGGCCGGGCGGGCATTGCGCGGAATCGGCCGTGTCGAACGCCCAGTGGATGTCGCGCAGGGTCAGCTCGCGCGGAGCCAGCGCGCGGATCTGCCGGCACGCCTTGCGCGCCAGATCCACGGCGCGGCCCAGCGCGCGCAGGCGCGCCTCGTCCGGCGGGGAACCGCTCGGCAGGCGCACCGCGACCCGCACCAGGATCAGCAGCCGCAGCTGGGTCGGGGCGACGCTGCCCAGCCTCTCCATCGGGGAGCCGCCCGCCCCGTCCCGCGCACCGACCGCGCTGTTGAGGAGGCGGATGTCGAAGACATGGTGACCGACGTCCCATTCGTGGGCGTTGGCCCGGTAGACCGCCGGCGTGTAGAGGGCGCCGACGACGCGGCCGAACTGGTCGTGGAAACGGCGGCGGTTCTGCCGCAGGATCTCGGCCCGCGATCCGCCGGTCAGCGCGCCGGCGAACGGCTCGGGAAGATGGGGCACCTCCAGGCCGCAGACGACATGCTGGACGCCGGGAACCCAGCAGGCCGGCTTCACCACCTCCTCCCGCAGGTCGGCGTCGCTGGTCGCGCCGGCGTAGGTCAGGAAGCGGCAGTGATCCCAGCCGCCGGGCGGATGCCCGGCCGGTGTCCCCGCGTCCGGCGTGCGACCGGCCAGGATGCCGGGCTCGATGATCCGCATGGCCGCCCCCGCTCCCGCCGTCAGTGCGCGCTGTCGCTCTTGTCGAGGAACGCTTCCTGGATCCCCTGGAAGGCGTGCTCCATCTCGGCGCTGCGTTGCAGGTAGGACGCGCGGAATTCCTGGTAGCTTTCGGTGATCGCCTCGACCGCCCGGTCCGTCATCCCGGTGTCCTGTCCGGCCCCCGCCTGCTGGAGGCGGCTGTTGAGGGTGACGCGGCATTCCTCGGCCGCCCTCTGGACGTCGAGGACGATCCCCTGGCGCCGGCTGTACTGCTCGGTGCTCTTCGCCAACCGCCCGTCGCCGGGGGAGCTCTTGTAGAGATACTCGCGGATCACGGACATCAGATCGTTCAGCTTGCGGAAGCGCTCGATGCTCTTGTTCCTCTCGACGGTCCGCAGACGCTCGATCGTCTGCCGCTGCTGGTCGGACAGGATGGTCGTGTCCGGCTGGGCGACCGACAGGACCTGCACCTCCACCAGCCGGGCGAGCGGCTGCGGCAGGCACTCCACCACGGTGCGGGTCAGGGTCTGCGGCAGGCTCTTCAGCGTGTCCTCGGCCAGAACCTCGCGATCCTCGTGTTCGAACAGCAGCGGCAGGGCGAACCTCCGCAGCTCGCGCACCAGACAGGTGTGCATGGTCTCGTAGACGCCGGGCAGGATGCGGCGGTGGTTGGCCAGCAGCGCGGCGAGCAGCTCCCGCCCGGCGGCATCGGCGGCGTCGGGATCGGCCGCCGCCCGAAGGATCGCCGGGCGGATCTGCACCCGCACCTGGACGGCGTCGAGGTGGCAGGGCAGCCCGTCGCCGTCATGCAGGCCGGTGCCGGGCGGGTACACCAGGGTCCCGGCCCACACGGCCGGAATCACCACCAGCTCATGCTGCTCCCACGGCAGCTTGCCGACCGCCGCCGGAACGCTGGCCGACATCAGGCGGACGTCCCATTCGTCGTCGAACTCGTCGCGCAGCTGTTCGAGGCCGGGCAGATCGAGATCGGGCGCCGCCTGGATCAGTGCCCGCCGCGCCGCGGTGCAGCGGTCGTCGTGCAGCCGCAGGAAGGGACCCGGACGGCATCCCAGATTGCGGAAGACCAGCACGTCGCCCAGGGCAGACGGCAGCGGGCCGTCGTCGCCTCCGCCGATCCAGCCGATGATCCCGCGCGGCCCGGCGCCCGGACGGGCCCGGGTGGGATCGACGCGCGCGAAATGCGGGGCGCAGAGACGGAAATAGCCGTCGCTCTCGCGCACCACATCCTCCAGGCCCAGCAGTTCGCTGTCGCCGATCCTGAGCTGCATCCGGATGTCCCCGGTGTCGAGGCTGCGGCGTGCGTCGGCCCGCGCCCCGCGCAGGCTGAGAAGATTCACCAGCAGGACGGCCAGCGGAATCACCACGAACATGCCCCCGGCCAGGACCAGGGCCAGACCGGCGTCGGGGAAGGCGAGCAGCGCCAGCGGCGGGACCGCGCCGACCAGCGACCTCTGCTCGATGGTGAACATCCGGACCCCTCCGGGTTTGCGCCCGTCGTTGATCTCGAGGAACAGCACGATCGAGACGAGATACAGGCCGCCGGCCACCGCGAGCGCGGCGCCGGCCGACAGGAACGGCACCAGATCCAGCCCGCCCGGTCCGATCAGCGCACAGCCGGCGAAGAGCACGGCCAGACCGCTCAGCGAGGCCCGCAAGCTGTCGAAGGCGGTCCGTCCGTCCCAGGGGAAATGGACGACCAGCGAAGCGAAGACGATCGCCCCCAGAAGCCCGATCCAGCCGGGAACCGCCATGACGGCGACCAGACCGGCCAGATGACGCATCCGCAGCGGAATGGCCGCCCGGAGGCCGAAGGGCTGGATCACATCGGCCAGATGGACGATCCGCGGCCAGCTTCGCCGGGCGACCTGCCAGCACAGGAAGGCCCATGCGGCGAGCAGCGCCGCCCCCGTGGGGGCCAGCCAGACCAGTTCGGCCGGAGCCTTGACCGACAGCACGATCTGCACGCCGTAGAGGGCGGCGAACACCGTCAGGACCGACAGGCGCAGGCGCGCCACGGTCATCGCGAAGCGGACCACGGCGGCGTCGACCCGCCAGGATGGCGCCCAGGACGGCCGCCTGGAGAATGGCAGGGGGCGGCTCATGCGAACTCCTCGGCCTTGGAGGCGGCGGCCTTTTCCTTGGCGACGCTTCGCGTCTGTTCCTGGCGCACGCCACGGACCACGGTGGCGAGGTCGGCGCATGCCGCGATGTACTCGTCGGCCGCCTGCTCGAAGGTCGTCCTGGCGGTCTGGAACGGTGTGCGCACCAGCCGGACCAGGGCGTCGCCGTCGCGCGATTGCGTCATGGTGCCGGCGATGTGCCGGGTGTTCGCCACCATGCCCTCGGCAAAGGAGGGCTGCTTGCCGCTCGTCCCGTCGCTGCCCTTGACGACCGGGCCGTCCAGCGCGGCCATGGCGGCGTCGATGCGGCTGATCGCCTGGACCGTGCGGTCGGTGAGCCGGTCCAGCAGGACCTTCGATTCGAGCACTCGCTGGTCCAGGATGCGCTCCATCGAGCTGATCTTGTTGAAAATCCGGGTGAAGCGGGTTTCCTCGGCCTCCTGCCGCGGCTTGACGACGAGCCCGGTGAACTGGGTTTCCACGACCCCGTCGAGATCGGGCAGCAGCCGCCGCTTCTCCGAAAGCCAGCGGCGGTTGATCTGCTCCAGCGTCTCGTCGCCGTTCCGCATGATCTCGTCGTAGGTCCGGGTGGAGAAGATCGTCTGCAACGCCTCCAGCCCCCAGGTGCCGACCTGCCTGCGGTAGTGCCGGTAATTCTCGAACAGCTTGCCGAGCCTCGGATCGTCGGCGGGCACCGGCACCCAGCTGTGGACGGCGAGATGGAGGCGGACCCGGTAGCCGTCCCTGGTTTCCAGCGGGGATTGCAACGGAACCTGCCAGCGGGCACCGCGCTCGATGACCGAAACCGTCAGCTCGGCCCCCAAATTCTCATCCAGCAGGGTGATCAGCCGGCTGGTGTCCAGGATGCGGGAGCCGGAGACGGCGGCGGCCCCGACCCGCGCGATGGCGCCCGGCGGGACCGGCACATGCGCCATCCAGCAGCGGCGCATGTTGCCGTCATGGAGAAAGACCCCGCGCTTCAGGGCGATCTTGAACTCCTGGCTCATCTCGTCGCCCGAAATGAACACCAGGTTGCGCCCATCGTCCGACGCCTTGCCGCGCTGGCTGAACAGCACCTCGCGCAGCGACCGGAGGGCCTGGGGCTGGTCGAGGAACGCGTCCGCGGTTTGGGAGGTCGAAACCAGATGCAGCCCCAGGGCCAGACCGCCGAGCAGAAGCGCGAAGCCGATCTCCAGCCAGAAGTCGAGACCGAAGGAGGTGACGGGGGCGGGATCGGCGGGCGCGGCGACCGGCGGCGGTGCCGCGACGGCGGCCTGGGGCGCCGACGGGGCGGGTCCGGGGTCCGGTGCAGCCGGACGCGGCGCGGAGGGCGGCGGCGTGGGGACCGCGGCGGGCGCGGCTGCGGCTGCGGGCGCCGCCGTGGAGGGCGCCGCGGCCGGCGGGGGCGCCGGCCCGACGACGGGAGCCCAGCCGCCGGACCGCTGCGCCGTCAGCGCCGCCGCGCCGGGAAGGGGGGCGCCGCGCTGGTCGGTGGCCTCCGCTCTCAGGCTTTCGGCGACCGGGCAGTCCGCCTCGATCCGCGGGCCGAGATTCTGGACGACACGCTGTTGCAGCGCCACGTTCCCCACCAGCTGGCTTTTGGGGTTCAGGCGAAGCTGGACCCGGACAACGCGCGCGCACCAGGGATCGCCCGCCGCGACCACCTCGACGCCGGCGTTGCGTCCGGAAACCAGAAGCTCGTCGGCCCGCGCGAGGCCGGGAAGAAGCGTCGCCACGCCGGTCAGCGCCAGCAGCGGCAGGATGGCGTAGAGTTTCATGGACGCTCCTTCAGCGATGATGCGCGACCGGTCTCACCGCGCTTCGAGGCCGGCGGCCCACAACACCGGCTCGACGATGTTCCAGGCGGTGACGGTGGTGTTGCGGCGTCCGCCGTCGCCCTGGCTGCCGAACAGGGTCAGGACGCCCAGGCGGTCGGCTTCGGGCGGGATCCGACGCTTCAGATCCGACGCGGCCATCAGCCGGAGCGGGTCGTTGAACACCGGCAGCTCCGTCATGAAGCGCAGGCGCGTGCTGTTGTCCTGCGTGGCCGCCCGCGCGATCTCCCCCGCGCTCAGCGCCGGATCGGGAATGTTCTCGCCGCGCAGCTCGGTTTCCGGAACGTTGAGGCTCGCGCTGGAACCGGGCAGCGGCCGGGGACGCACGACGGTGCAGATGTTGGGGCGCCCCTCGATCCAGCCCGTCGACGAGCAGAAATAGTAATGCGCGTTCGCGCAGTAGGTGTTGACGCGATCGGTCAGCTTCCGGTAGCGGCTCTGCTCGGTGATCCAGCGCTGCGCGTCCCGGATGCGCTGGCGGCGCTGCCAGCCGAGCATGTCGGCCTTGGTGAACAGCAGGGCGATCGGCAGTTCCAGCTTCTGCTGCGACTGGCCGTTCCCGCCCGACCGGACCAGCAGCCCCTGCAGGTCGACCACGGTGTTGGTGAAGGTGCGCAGCAGCAGATCCGGGTCGGCTTCGAGGTCCATCAGCACGATCAGGCCCGTGCAGGCCTGAAGATCCTTCAGGATGTCCTGCCGCCGGCTCTCGGACCAGCCGGCGATCGAACGGTCGGGATCGCGTTCGAAGATCTCGCCGGCGTGGTCGAAGAACTCGACCTCCAGACCGGCGCGGTGGACGTCGCTCGAAATATGCAGGCTGACGCGGCGGTGCTTCTCGTCGAGCGGGGTCTTCGGCGGAAAGAAGCCGAAGTTGATGAATCCGGTCAGCTCATCGCGATAGGCGCTGTTCGCCGGATCGACGGCGACACGGTAATCGCGCTGGACCAGCGCCTCGAGAAGAACGGCGAGAAAGGTGCTTTTCCCCGCCTGGCTGTGCCCGACGATTCCAACCTTTGGCACACGACGCGACGCGGGCGGCGCGGGCGACATGGACGGCGTCGGCGCCGCCCCGGCCGGCTGCTTGGCGCTCATGATGGCCCCTTTCGGCAAAGGATCAGGCGCGGCTGGCCGCCGTGGTCTGCAAACCGTCGAGTTCCGCGGTGAGATGGCGGCGCATCTGCGCCGCGTGGTAGCTGACGAAGTCGAGCAGGCGGTCGAGGGAATGGACGATGGCCCGCCGATCCAGGCGATGGGTCAGCAGTTCCGTTTCGACGACGATGAAATCGTTCGGCAGGTTGCGGTTCTCATCGAGATCCAGGCGGCACTTGATGCCGGGTTCACGGTTCAGTTCGTTCAGCATGGGGAAGAGGGCCGGATCCCCGAGCGGGGAAGCGGAGAGCATCTGTTCACCGGGTATCCACCACGAGATGGTCAGATACTCCCGGTTCTGCGTGCCCTCGTAGGCCGGCGCGTTGATTCCGAAGGTCACGGAGAACGACTCCGCGTCGCCCTCGCCGCCGTCCATCCCGACCAGGAAGCCGGTGCTCATCCCCTCGCCGTCCCCGGTGTCCTCGAATGTCACGCCCTCGGCAATCTCCGAGCAGGCTTCGCGCACCAGACGTGCGATATCCTCGGGCATCATTCGCGATGTCTCCTATGGATAAGCTCAATATATCTGGATGCTATCCACTAATTTTTTCATCTTCAATGAAAAGAATTTCAATATTTTCCTTAGTCATACATTCGAATTCATGAATTCGAATGTATGAATTTTATCCGGAATTTGGCAGGTGGATGTTATGCCCGAGGCTGGATTGGTTCCTGGCGAGGGGAGGACTGTACCCTTGCCGGAGGCTTCCACCGGCTCCTGGCCCGGCCGGCTTGACCGACTCGCCTGCGCGCGGACATTCCGCGCGACATGGCTTGGGGCGCACACCGGAATCGGCCAAGGACCCTTGCGCGGCCCAACACGGGCCGGTCCGCCGGCATCAGGAAACAGGCGACGGAACGGTGCCGCTGTCCGGGCGGGCTCCGACAGCCCGACCTGACAGCGGCACGGCGACGGTCAATCCTGCTCGCTGTGCAGAATCTCGGCGGTGCGGGCGTCCACCTTCATCTCCAGCTTGCGCCCCTGGGCGTCGCGGGCCTTGACCTCGTAGAGCTTGTCGCCCTTGCGCTCGATCTCGCTGATGTCGCTGTAACCCTGGCCGGACAGCCGGTTGACCAGCTCCGGAATCGCCATCGGCGCCGCGACGGACGCGGTCTGCGTCTGGGTCGGTGCGGGGACGGCCGGCGTGGCGGTCTGCGCCAGCGCATGGGCGCCCGCGCCGAGGACGAGGGTGGCCAGGGCGGCGGTGGCGAGCTTGACGGCGTTCATGATGCGTCCTTCCTTGCGGTTCGTTGTCATCCAATGACGCCGATCCTGCCGCACCGCGTTTGAACCATCCCTGAACGGCCCGTTCAGCTTCGGTTCAGGTGAACGGGCGCGGACATCGGGCGCATCATCGACGTCCGGGGCGGAGGCCGCCGGGATGGGCCGCCAACATGCGCAGCCGGCTTGGACAACCGGCTTGGGCACCGCCGGCGACCGCCGTCCGGCGGACGCCCATGGCGGCTCAGGGAGCAAGAAAGACGGTTTCGTGCCGAACGGCGGCGTCTCCGGACAATGGGGTTACGACGAACACCACCGGCGTCGACGCCCCCTTCAGCGCCTCCGCGCGGACACGGACGAGGATGCGGTGGGTGGCGACGCTGTCCGGATCCGCGTGAACGGCAAGGCTGCGCGAAGCGCCCTCCGGCGCACCGGCAAGGCTCAGCTCGGCACCGGGAATGCCGACGAGCTCCAACCGATAGTCCCGGCCGGCACGGACCATGTTGAGGATCTTCAGCGTATAGGCGTTCTGGATCTCGCCGTTCGACAGGGAGACGAACAGCGGCGCCCGGTCGCGCAGCACGCTGACGTTCACCCGCGCCCCGAACAGCAGCCCGGCGATCATCAGGCCGGCGACGGTGACGAGGATCGTGGCGTAGACGATGGTGCGGGGCCGGATCGGGCGGAAGCTTGGCGTCGCTCCTCCGCTCCGGGCGATCTGCCCGTTCAGCGTGTCGAAACGGATCAACCCGCCGGGACGGCCGATGCGCGCCATGACGTCGTCGCAGGCGTCGACGCACAGACCGCAGCCGATGCAGGCCAGTTGCGGCCCCTGGCGGATGTCGACGCCGGTCGGGCAGACCTGCACGCAGGCCCCGCAATCGATGCAGTCGCCGTTCCCCTCGGACCGGCGCTCCTCCCAGCTCTGGGACTTGCGCAGACGCGCGCGCCCCTCGCCGCGCCACTCCTCGTAGGTGACGATCAGGCTGTCCTCGTCCACCATCGCCGCCTGGAAGCGCGGCCACGGGCACATGTAGACGCACACCTGCTCGCGCGCCATGCCAGCCAGCAGGTAGGTGGTCGCGGTGAACAGGGCGGCGAAGGGCAGCGCGTCGGACGACAGGCGCCCGTGAAGCACGTCGCCCACCAGCGTCGGGGCGTCGGTGAAGTAGAAGACCCAGGCGCCGCCGGTGGCGAACGCGATCAGCAGCCAGACGGTGTGCTTGGCCGTCTTCCTCGCCAGCTTGGCGGCCGACCACGGCGCCTTGTCCAAACGGATGCGGGCACCGCGGTCGCCCTCGATCAGCCGCTCGACCCACAGGAACAGGTCGGTCCACACCGTCTGCGGGCAGGCGTAGCCGCACCAGACGCGGCCCGCCAGCGCCGTGGCGAGGAACAGCCCGACCGCGCCGAGGATCAGGAGCCCCGTCAGGTAATAGATTTGCTGCGGCCACAGCTCGATGAAGAAGACATACAGGCGGCGGTTCGCGATGTCGGCGAGCACCGCCTGGTCCGGTGCTCCGGGGCCACGATCCCAGCGCAGCCACGGAAGGACGTAGTAGATGGTCAGCAGAACGACCAGCGCCAGCCATTTCAGCCGGCGGAACGTGCCCTTGACCGACTTGGGGTAGATTTTCGCATGCTCGGCGAAGAGGGAACCTCCGGGCGGCGCGGCATCGCCGCGCGGCTCGCTGGCGCTGGAAACGGTCATGGTCGCTCGTCCTTGGTGTCGGACCCGCCTTGCGGGTTCTCCGCCACGCTAGGCCGCCGCGGCTCCCCTGCCTTTGCGAATCCGCAAACCGCGCGGAACGGAGGCCGGATTCCGCCTATCCCTCCCGGTCCACGGCCTCCAGCGCCGGCCCGTCGCAGACGAAGACGTTCGGCATCGTCTCACGCACCAGTCCGGCGCGCTTGAACTCGGCGATGGTCCGGCTCGCCGTTTCCATGCCGAGACCGAGCATCGCCCCCAGATCCTCGCGGCCGGACAGCCGGACGGGCTCGCCTGGGCAATCCGCGGCGAGCTTCAGGAACAGCCGGGCCAGCCGCCGGCGGGCGCTGCCGGTCGACAGCGCGGTCAGCCAGTCGTCGGCCTGGTGAAGCGACTGGTACCAGCGCTCCATCAGCCGGGCATGGAGGCGCGGCGTCTCCTTGCTCAGCCGCTCGACCACCGCGCGCGGGAGCTGGCAGACCTCGGCCTCCTGCAACACCACCGCCGTGTGCTCGTAGGGCCGGCCGACCAGCACCTCCAGCCCGGCCACGGCTCCGCAGCGCAGCAACCGGACGATGCGCTGCGTCCCGTCGGGCAGGAACTGCACCAGCTTCACCAGGCCGCTGCGGATCGTGTAGAGCGACCCGCCATCCTCGCCCACATGGTAGAGCGCGGCGCCCGGCTCGATCCTCAGCTCGTCGATGGGGAGCTGGATCAGGCCGAAGTCGGGATCGCGCAGATCGCCGAACAGGACGAGATCCCGTATCGCGCAGTTCCGGCATCGGGCGGTGCCCAGCCAAGCCGCATCCGTCCGGTAGCGATGCACGACAGGGTCTCCAGCGGTGGTGCTGGTCCGGAGCCTGCGGCAGCGCGCGCCTCCAGGCAAGCGCGCACTTGGCAAGGCCGCCTTTCCGGAAGGCCGGAGCGGCGGCCCCGATGAGGAGGGGAGCCGCGCGGCCCCCGCCGGAGCCCGCATTCCCACATTTTTTCCATGGGAATCTCTGGCGACTCCCGGAAAGCGCCGCTATGCTCCGCATGGATCGGTACGATCGGAAAACGATCGTTCAGGAGCGACGATGAGCGATGGCACTTGCGACGGGGTTTCCGGTTTTTCCACGCCATGCCGAGGGTGATGAACCGAAGCGTGACAAACCTCCGCGACCGGCTGGCCGCCGGGCGCGCGCCGGTGCGGCGCGGCGCATGACGGGGGTGGCGGCGCTGCTGGATTCGCTGGCCCAGCCGGCGGCGGTCTACGGCCCCGACGGGGCGCTGCTCCACGCCAACGGCGCGTTCCACGCCCTGTGGAAACGGCTGGTCCCGGCGGCCGACCGTGGGCGCAGCGCCAGTCTGGGCGCCGTCACCGCCTTCCTCGGCCTGCCGTGCGACGGCGCATCGCCGGGGCGGTTCCACGACCACGCGTCGGCCGGCGGCGTGATCGCCGCCTTCGCGCTCGCCCCGCTGGCGGGCGGCGGCTGGACGCTGTCGGCCCAGGACGTCACCGACCAGCGCCGCGACGAGCGCAGCGCGGAGCGGTCGCAGAAGATCGCGCTGGTGGCGCTGGCCGACCTCGCCGAGCACCGCGACAACGAGACCGGCGAGCATGTGCTGCGCGTCGCCCGCCTGACCCACGAGACCGCCCGGCGGCTGTGGGCGCGCGGCGACTACCCCGGCAGCATCGACGACGATCTCCTGCGCCATGTCGGGGTCGCCAGCATCCTGCACGACGTCGGCAAGGTTTCGATCCCCGACACCATCCTGCTGAAGCCCGGCCGGCTGACGCCGGAGGAGCGCGCGGTGATGGAGACCCACGCGGCCAGCGGCGCCGCCATCCTGCGCAAGGCCGAGACGATGCTGGCCGGCAGCGTCCAGTTCCGCCTGGCGGCCTCCATCGCCGAATGCCACCACGAGCGCTGGGACGGCACCGGCTACCCCAACGGTCTGGCCGGCGAGGCGATCCCGCTGGCCGCCCGCATCGTCGGCGCGGCCGACGTCTACGACGCCCTGTCCTCGCGCCGGCCCTACAAGGAGCCCTGGCCGGCGGAGCGGGTGGCGGCGCACCTGCGCGAACAGTCGGGCAGGCATTTCGACCCGCTGGTGGTCGAGGCCCTGCTGGAGGTGGTGGAGGCGCGCGCCGGCGCCCGCACCATCGAATGGACTGCGGAAATGGAGACCGGCATCCCGGCGATCGACAGCGACCATCGGGTGCTGCTGGCGCTGGTCAACCAGATCGCCTACGAGGACAACAAGGGCGACCGCACGGCGGTGGAGTTCGTGCTCGACGAACTGCTCGGCTACACCGCGCTGCATTTCGCGCGGGAGGAGGCGCTGCTGGAGCGCTGCGGCTACCCCGACCTCGACCACCACCGGCGGATCCACGCGGCGCTGCTCGACGAGGTGCGCGGGTTGCAACGCCGTATGGTCGCCTTCACCCCCGGCCTGGGCGAGGAGCTTCACCGCTTCCTCGGCCACTGGCTGACCAGCCACATCCAGGGCGAGGACATGACCTATCTGCCGTATGTGCCGCGCTGAAGGCCCCGGATCGACCGGAACGATGTCGAAGGCCGCGCTCTCCCCGGGGCCCAGCCCATTCGCCCCGCGCCACGCGATGAAGCGCCGGATCGTCCCGCCGACCCGCGCGGCCTATTGCGGCGCGATGTTCTCGGCTTCGCGCCATGCCTTGTAAAGCGCCTGACGGCGACGCGGATAGCGCGTCTCCGTTTCGGTCAAAGCCCGGATGCGGTCCGTGCGGAAATGCCGGATCGCCTGCCGCCGCTCGCACCACGCGACGACAACGCGCACCCGGTCGAAGAATCCGAGCGCGAAGGGCCAGATGACCCGCTGGCTGTCCGCCCCGTCGCGGTCGCGGTACGAAATGACGAGCTTGCGCTCCGAGCGGATCGCCTGCCGGATCGTCGCCAATTCCGCGTCGCCCGCCGCGGCCGCCTCTCCCGGCCCGATGAGCAGGGTCGAGGCGTCGAGACCGTCGCGCAGCTCGACCGGCAGCACGGCGGCGATCTTGGCGAGGGCGTTGCGGGCGGCGGCGGCGAGCCGCCCGTCCGTCCGTCCGGCCACCCAGCGCGATCCGAGCACCAGGGCCTCGATCTCCTCCTCGGAGAACATCAGCGGCGGCAGCAGGAAACCGGGCTGGAGGACGTAGCCGACGCCGGCCTCGCCCTCGATCCGCGCTCCCTGGGCCTGAAGGACGGCGATGTCGCGGTAGAGCGTCCGCAGACTGACGCCAAGCTCGTTCGCCAGCGCCCGTCCGCTCACCGGCCGGCGGTGCCGCCGCAAAAGCTGAACGAGGTCGAGAAGGCGTTCGGCGCGCGACATGGGTGAGACATCCCTTCCAGGCGATTCCTACCGGGATCCGGGTGGCGGCGCCAGTCTCGACCGGAGCCCCCCGCCGTTTTCGGCGGCGCGGTTCCGGCGTGCCGGCACCGGCCGGCTCACGGGGGCAGGGTGGCGTCCATGGTCCGGGCAATGCACCGCATGTCGTGATCGCTGACCTCGAACAGGCCGAAGCGCAGTTGGTAGCCCCAGTTGCGCGTGCCGCCGGTGAAGTCGAGCCGGTCGAGCAGAGGGCGGATCGGCGCTTCCCGCGCCTTCAGCCAGTCCACGTCGCGCCGGAAGGGCACGAAGCCGCCGCCCATGTCGAACTGGTAGGGCGTCCCCTCCCGCACCAGACCGATGGCGGTGAAGATCTGGAGCTTGTCCTTGCCCCGATACACCTCCGACGGCGAATAGTAGGCGACACGGTCGCCGGGGCCAAGGCGGCGCAACGGCGCCGCCTTGCCGTGGCAGACCTGCATGAACCCCGCGGCGCGGCCGAGCCGGACATGCTCGGCCGAGGCCACGGCGATCCAATTGCGGACCCCCATGGGCATTCCCCTTTCCTGGCCGCTCAAGGGCCGCTCAATGACCGTTCGGGGCGAAGACGCGCAGGCGGTGCCCGTCGGGGTCCAGCGCGACGAAGGTGTGGCCGAAATCCATCGCCGTGGGTTCCTGCACGATCGGCAGGCCTCGGGCGGCCCAACCGGCGCAGGTGCTGCGGACGGCGTCGGGGTCGGGAACGACGAAGGCGATCTCGCTGCTGGCCGGCGGAACCTCGGCCTTGGGCTCGACGGTGTGCCGGGCCCACAAGCCGAGCATCAGGCCGGAGTCCATGGCGAACATCGCGAAGGTCGGCGACGCCTCGACCGGCGGACGCCCGAGCAGGTCGGTGTAGAAGGCGACGCTCGCGGTCGGGCTGTCGACGTACAGCAGGACGAAATCGACGTTCAGCATGGCGCGTTTCCTTTGGCTGTCTGATGGGTTCGTGCCGGCGGGGCGTTTGGCGCGCCCTGTCCGGTGAAACCGACCGTAGCCTCCCCTGCTGTCAATTTCTGTCAGCATGGTGGATGGCCCGGCGTCGCCACGCTCTGCCCGACCGATGCCCCGTCCTGTCCGGAACCCTTGGCGGGACGGGTCGCGAGCGGGACGGCGAGCCGTCCGGGCGCCGGCACGAAGACGGCCCAGGCCATCCGCCACGCCGCCGCTCCCGGTCCCGGACGCGGATCCCTCGACGAAGGTCGGTATTGACGCGACCGCGCCTGCCCTGCGGCAAAGGGCATTCCCTCAAGGTCTTGCTTTAATATTCGGTTTATGTGATAGAGAAATGAATGATCGATAGCGATGCTGATAAAATTATCGGAAATTAAGGGAAAGGATCATTGTTAATGAAATTTAACAGATCAGTCGCGATATCTTCTAATCCACACATCCATCATTGATAGAAGTTCATAGCGATTCTCATTTTGAAATAAAATTATAGCATCCTTGTTATGTTGGTTCACCACCTCTGGTTCAGCGTTGCGTCAGGAAATTGGTTCCTCTGTGGTCTCTTTTAAGAAATTCATTAATTTGTGTACGAATTAATGGCCGACGCTTGAGAGGCAATTCCATGGGCCTCATTCCCTGGACAGTTTCGGACTCTCTATCCGAGGACAGCCGGACAGGCTGAATCGGTCGGTGGCAAGGAAAGAGGACTGCGGACCCATCATGACGCTCCAGCCCACAGCCAGAGAAGCGCTTTCCGGTGCCGGTCGCCGCTCTTTCTGGGGAATCCTGAAAAGGAAATGCGTGAAGCGTTGCTGGATGCTTCTGTCCATCCTTCCCCTGGCCGCCTATGTCCTGCTGCTTCTGGCGTTCGTGTCCCACATCCAGCGCGAGATGCTGCACGACCAACTCAAGTCCCAGATGGAGGAGGCGTCCGAGCGTGTGCAGAGGCTCATCGACCAGGAGTTCGCCTATCTGTCCGGCATCGCCGTTTCGCAGACCTTGGATGCCGCCGACCTGGAAGGTTTCCGGACCGCCGCCGAACTGGCGTGGAAGGAACGGCCGTCCGTCTACACCATCATTCTGAACGATCGGGATCAGCAGCTTCTCAACCTTCGGCTGGGGCAGGGACGGAAGCCGTCCATTTGGGAGACCGAAAGCCTGACGCGGGTCTGGGAGACGGGCAGGCCGACGGTCGGGGATCTGGCGAATGGCATGTTCGCCATCCGGGTTCCCGTGCTGCGCGGCGGCAATGTCCGGTATGTCCTCTCCGAGGTTCTCAGCCCCCGGATACTCAACGACCTCCTGCGTGAGATCGCCGCGAAGGGATGGCTGGCGGCGCTGGTCGACCGCCGGATGACCATCGTGGCGCGCAGCGAGAACGCCGACCGCTACGTCGGATCCTCTCCCACGCCCGACATCGTGCAGAACATCCGGGCGGGCCGCACCGGCCTGGAAACGGTGGTCACGAAGGACGGAATCCCGGCCTACAGCCTGACCATGCCGCTGGAGGACACCGGATGGCATCTGGTCATCGGCATTCCGCAGAGCATGGCGGACGCCTCCTACCGCTCGATGCGCTGGCTGCTGCTCGGCGGCGGCGGCGTGCTTGTCCTCCTGATCGCCTTCGGGCTGTGGGTGGGGTGGCGCAACGTCCGCAGCATGGAGTCCGCGACGGAAAACCTGTCGGCCGATCTGGCCGACGCCCATCGTGAGAGCGACGAGAAATCCGCCCTCCTGGCCATGGTCAGCCACGAGCTGCGCACGCCGCTGACCGGAATCATCGGACTGTCCGAACTCCTGACCAACTCCTATCTCGACGACCAGCAAAAGGAACTGGTCACCCGCCAGAGAAGCGCCGGACGGATGCTGATGGGCATCGTCAACGACATTCTGGATTACTCGAAAATCCAGGCCAACGGCATCGAGCTGGAATCCATCGATTTCGACGTCCTGGCGATCCTGGAACAATCCATGGCCCTGGTAAGGCCGATGGCCGATGCGAAGGGGCTCGCCCTGGCGATCGGCCAAAGCTCCGGCGCGGTCCGCTGGCTTCGGGGGGATCCGACCCGCCTGCAACAGGTGATCAACAATTTCCTGAGCAACGCGGTGAAGTTCACGACGAACGGCGAGGTGCGGCTGTCGATGGGACAGGAGCGCGACGGGGAGGGGCGCATCCTTCTGAAGGTCGCGGTCCGGGACACCGGCATCGGCATCGCTCCCGACCAGCAGGAGCGGCTGTTCAACCGCTTCGCGCAGGCGAACCCGGCGATCGCGCGGGAGTATGGCGGGACGGGTCTGGGATTGTCGATCAGCAAGCTGCTCGCCGAACGGATGGGGGGGCGCGTCGGTTTCGAGAGCGTTGCGGGTCAGGGAAGCACCTTCTGGCTCGCCATTCCCTTCGACGAGGCCGAGGAACCGGCGGGGAGCCCCGTGGCCGCCACGGCCTCGGCTTCGGAGGAGGAGGGGCCGAAGGAACGGATCCTGCTGGTGGAGGACGACGGCGTCGGCCGTTTCCTGACGCAGACGATCCTGCAAAGAAGCGGCTACAGGGTGGTCGCCGCCCTGGATGGGCGGGAGGCCATCGAGACGATCCAGCGCCATGACTTCGATCTCGTCCTCATGGACACGCACATGCCGGTGATGAACGGAATCGAGGCGACTCGGGCCATCCGCGCGCTCGGCGGCGCCTACGCGCGCGTTCCGATCTGGGCGCTGACCGGGAGCACCTTCCAGAGCGACATCGAGGACTGCCTGTCGGCCGGCATGGACGGGCATCTCGCCAAGCCCTTTCTCCCCAAGGAGCTGCTCTCCACGGTCAAGCACGGGCTTGAAAAGCGACACGCCCCGGAGTCCGCGGGGAAGCCGTCGCTGATCGACCGGGGCATGCAGGATGCCATGGTGTCCAGCATCGGCCAGGAGAAGGTCGACGAACTGCAATCCCTGTTCCTCGACTGGCTGAAGAGCGCGCGCGCCGCCTTCCCCGCGGCGGACACCGACCCGGACGCGCTGTTCGAGGAGTCACACCGGCTGATCGGCTCGGCGGGAATGTTCGGCTACGCCCGGATCGTCGAGGCCGCGCGGGCGCTGTGCCATGCCTGTCGGTCCGGGGACGCGGCGCTCGTCGCGCGCGAGCACGTCCGCCTGCTGGCCGAGATGGACGCGGTTCGCGAGACTCGGGACGTCATGCCGGCTTCCTGACCGCCGCCGTCCGCCGCCGGCGGTTCCGGTCGGCCGTCGTCCCTCCGTCCCCGCATGGCCGCAACCATTGGCACGGGTCTTGCTGTGGGATGGCTCAATCAGGGAGCGGCACTCCGCGTGCCGTGCAAACCGCCGACAGGACCCATACGCCTCTCAGGCAGCGAGGCAATCTGCGTCCGTCCCGCGATCCCTTCGCAAGGAGGACCGATCATGAAAGTTCTGCTGGTCGATGACGACGCCACGGCGCTGCTCATCGCGAGTTCCGTCATACGCCGCATCGACGCCGCCGAGCCCGTCGCCGTCACCAGCCCGGTGGAGGCCCTCGGCTGGTTGCGGGAAAACACCCCGGACCTGATCCTCATCGACCAGGTCATGCCGGAGCTCGATGGGCTCGCGATGCTGGAGCGCATCCGGGAGCAGCGCCATCTGGCCGACGTCCCGGTGGTGATGATCACCGCCGAAACCTCCGTCGCGTTGCGGGTGGCGGCCCTGGAGCGCGGATGCACGGACTTCCTGACCAAGCCCATCATCGTTCCCGAGTTGCTGGTCCGGGCGCAGAATCTCCTGCGGCTGCGCACCGGACAGCGCCTGCTGAAGGACCAGGCGGCGATGCTCCGCGTCCAGGTCGACGACGCCACCGCCCTGCTGCGCCAGCAGGCCCAGGAGCTGGTCGGCCGGCTCGCCCACGCCGCCGAGTTCCGGGACCCGGAAACCGGCGGACACCTGGAGCGGATGGCCACCTACGCCGGCCTGATCGCCGACGGGCTGGGGTTCGACGCCGACGAGCGCCGCACGCTCGTCCAGGCGGCCCCGATGCACGACATCGGAAAGATCGGCATTCCCGACTCCATCCTGCTCAAACCGGGCAGGCTGACGGAACCGGAGATGCAGGTGATGCGGCAGCACCCGGTCATCGGCCACTCCATCCTGTGCAACAGCGCGCACGGGCTGATCAGCTTGGCGGCCGAGATCGCCCACGCCCACCACGAGAAGTTCGACGGTTCCGGCTACCCGAGAGGCCTGGGCGGCCACGCCATCCCCCTCGCGGCCCGCATCGTCGCCGTCGCCGACGTGTTCGATGCCCTGACCTCGCCCCGCCCCTACAAGCCCGCCTGGCCGCTGGAGGACGCCAGGTCCTTCCTGCTCGCCAACAGCGGCAGCCATTTCGACCCCTCCTGCGTCGCCGTCTTCGTGGCGCGGTGGGGTGCCGTGGTCGAGACCTTTCACACCTCCCCGGAACTGCTGGCCCGGGCCTGACCGGACGGCCCCGAAAACGCACCCCTCGCCCGTCCGCGACACGCCGCCCCCCACCGGAACACCGACCATGCCGACCACAGCCCCCCTTCCCTCCCCGGCGACCAGCCGGCCGATGCCGACGGCCGCGACCGGCGGAAGCGGCTCCACCACCGATCCCGCGCGCTCCAGGACGCTGATCCTGGTGGTGTGGCTGGCCACCCTGATTCTCGGGGCCTCGACCTGGTGCGCGACCTGGGTGCTGTCCGAACGGGACCAGCACGACGCCATGCAGCGGGCGCAAAGGGACACCGCCAACCTGGCGCGGATCATCGCCGAGCAGACCACCCGCGCCATCTCCAGCGCCGACCGCGTCCTCCACGTCGTCGGTTATGACCTCCAGCACCGCCACAGCGAGGGCACGCTGCTGCGCGACCTGATGGGCAGCGCATCCCTGGAGTCCGACCTGCTGCTCCAGCTGGCCCACGCGGACCGCAACGGCGACCTGGTGCAGACCAGCGTCGAGGGGGCGCCGGCCAAGGTGAACCTGTCCGACCGGGAGCATTTCCGCGTCCACAAGGACGGGACGCACAAGGGCCTGTTCATCAGCCGCCCGGTGTTCGGGCGCGCCTCCGGGAAATGGTCGATCCAGCTGAGCCGCCGGGTCGACGCTCCGGACGGCACGTTCGACGGCATCATCGTCGCCTCGCTCGACCCGTTCTATTTCAGCCGGATCTTCGACGATCTCGATGTCGGCGAGCATGGCGTGATCGTCATCTTCGGACGCGACGGCATCCTGCGGGCGCGCAACATCCTCACCGACGGCATGCTCGGCCATGATTTCACCCCCTCGGCCATCCACAAGGCGGTCCAGGAGGCTCCGGAAGGGTTCCTGCGCACCACCAGCCCCATCGACGGCGTGACCCGCCTGATGAGCTACCGCACCCTGACGGCCTATCCGCTGGTGGTCGCCGCCGGTTTCGCCGAAACCGACTTCATGGCCGAGACCTGGACCCGGCAGCGCGCCTACGTCCTCGGCGCCAGCGGCGCGTCGGTCCTGCTTCTCGTCCTGGCCAGCCTGGTCACCTGGCACAGCCTGGTCCAGGAGCGCATCAAGCGGGCGCTGGACGAGGCCATCCGGCAGTCGCGGGCCAACAAGCAGAAGCTGAAGGACATCGCGGAGACCGCCTCCGACTGGTTCTGGGAGATGGACGCCGATTTCCGCTTCACCAGCGTTTCCGGTCCCATCGACGGGCGGGAGGCCGACGAGGCGGCCTTTCTCGGCCGCCGGCGCGACGAGATCGCCCTGCGCGAGCCGGGCGACGAGGCGTTCTGGCGGGAACACCAGCGCTGCCTGGAAGAGCATCGGCCCTTCCGCAATTTCGAGTTCGCTTGTCCCGAACCGGCCGGGGGCACACGCGTCTGGTCGGTCAGCGGCAAGCCGGTGTTCGACGAGGCCGGGACGTTCCGGGGCTACCGCGGCTCCGGGGCCGACATCACCAAGCGGCACCGGGCCGAGCGGTCGCTGGCGGCCAGCGAGCATCGCTACCGCGCCATGTTCGAGGCCGTCGGACAACCCATCGTCACCACCGACCAGGACGGCTCCATCATCGGCTTCAACCCGTCCGCCGAGCGCCTCTTCGGTCACCGGGAGGAGGAGGTGTCCGGGCGGAGCATCGCCCTGCTGATGCCGGAGCCCGACCGCTCCATCCCGCTGGACCTCCTGAAGCGCTGCCGGGCGGACGGCCATGAGTCGCCGGTCATGGAGCAGCGCGAGCTGACGATCCAGCGGAAGGACGGCGCCACCGTGCCGGTCGAGATTGCTCTGTCCAGCTGGCGCAGCGACGGCCGCGATTGCTTCATCGGCATCCTGAGGGACCTCACCCAGACCAAGCAGATCGAGGACAACCTGCGTCAGGCCCGCGACAGCGCCGAGCACGCCAACCGCATGAAGAGCCAATTCCTGGCCACCATCAGCCATGAGATCCGCACGCCGATGCACGGCGTGCTCGGAACGCTCGCCCTGCTCGGCGACGATGACCTCGCGCCCGAACAGCGGCATCTCGCCACCGTCGCGCGGCGCTCGGCGGAGACCCTGCTGCGGCTGCTGGACGACATCCTCGACTTCTCGAAGCTGGAGGCCGGACGGGTCACGATCGAGGAGGCCGACTGCGACCCGGCGCAGGTCCTGGAAACCGTTCTCGAGCTGTTCGAGCCGGGAGCCCGTGACAAGGGCATCGCGCTGTCGGTCGAGCTGGCGCCGTCCGTGCCGGACGCGGTGATGGCCGACGCCGCGCGGCTGAGGCAAATCCTCTGCAATCTGGTGGGCAACGCCCTCAAATTCACCGAGGCCGGCCACGTCGTCATGAGGGTCCGGCGCGGCGGGGATCTGGAGGGCGGGCGGTTCAGGCTGGAGTTCGAGGTGGAGGACACCGGCATCGGCCTGCATCCGGAGGCGGCGGCGACCCTGTTCGACCGCTTCACCCAGGCCGACAGCTCCATCACCCGCCGTTACGGCGGAACCGGGCTCGGGCTCGCCATCTGCAAGGAACTCTGCGCCGCGATGGGGGGCGGCATCGGCGTCCGCAGCGCGCCCGGCAAGGGAAGCCGGTTCACCTTCTCGATCACCTGTCTGGCTTCCACGCCGCAGGAACGGACGGACCGGGACCGGGCCGTCCAGGCCGACGCGCCGCCGCCCGCGCTCCCCCCCTTGCGGGTGCTCGCGGTGGACGACAATCCGGTCAACCGGGACATCGTAAGGCGGCTCCTCCAACGCGGCGGCCACAGCGTCCTCATCGCGTCGGATGGCCGGGAAGCGGTCCGCATGGCGGAGGAAACCGACATCGACCTGGTGCTGATGGATGTCCAGATGCCGGGGATGGACGGGCTGGAAGCCACGCGCCGCATCCGCGGCCTGGAGAACCGGAACAGCCGGATTCCCATCATCGCGCTGACGGCCCAGGCGTCCAGGAGCAGCCAGTCGGAATGCCTGGCCGCCGGCATGAACGGCTTCGTCACGAAACCCGTCCGCCCAAACGCCCTGTGGCGGGAGATGGCGGCGGCCCTGTCCGGGCGGGAGGCAGCGGAGGCGGAGGCGCCGCCGGCCGCCCCGCCCGGCCCGGAATCGCTCATCGATCAGGAGCAGAGCGAATCCATCGCCGGCGTGCTGGGCCCGGAAGGGTGGCGCGAAGCCATCGACGGCCTGGCCGCCTCGGCGAGGAAGCAGATCGTCACGCTCCACCGCGCGCTGGACGGCGGCGAGGTGGAGCACCGCCGTGTCGCGCATTCGTTGAAAGGCATGGCCTGGAACGTCGGAGCCAGGCGTCTCGGCGTCGTGGCGGCGGAGATCGAGAAGGCCGCCTGCCTGGAGGAGGCGCGGCCGCTCGTGGCCGGCCTCGAGGATCTGCTGGCCCGGACGCTCGACGCGCTGGAGGGAACGGCGCCCGTCACGGGCTGACGGGGCGCCATGGTTGCGGGCGATGGACAGACCGCCGTTTCCATGAGTTGGCCCTTGCGCGCAAGGAAAGGGAAAGCACAAGTTAGCGGGATGCACAATCGACGTTCGAAGCATACCCGTATCGCCCCGCCCCCGACTTGGATTATTGTTCCAAAAAACTGGAAACAATCAGAACGCAAAGTGGAAATGACAGAACCCATTCGATATAGAGCGGTTTTCGAAAATGCAAACCAAAATGGAAACGCATTTTGCAAATCCTCTTATGTGCCGATATCCGTCGGGGAAAAATAATAAGCATAAATAGATATGCATTCTCCATGGTTCTGACGCGATGCACAACGCCAAATAGCCAAAGACCTCAGAAATCCTAGTGGCATGTTCGTTGCTCTTGGGGAGGCAGAGCGGAAACGCAGCCCCGCAAGAAGCCAGGATCCAACGCCATGCGCAGAAACCTTCCGGTAACCAACAGCGAAGTCGACTTCCCGGCGGACACGCTTCTCGTGTCGAGGACGGACACGAAGGGGCGGATCACCTTCGTCAACAAAGCCTTCGTGGAGATCAGCGGCTTCACCGAACAGGAGCTGATCCATTCGCCCCACAACCTCGTCCGCCATCCCGACATGCCGCAGGAGGCGTTCGGCAATCTGTGGAAGACCATCCAGGCCGGCCGCCCGTGGGAGGGTCTGGTCAAGAACAGGGCGAAGAACGGCGACCATTACTGGGTCAAGGCCAACGTCACGCCGGTCGCGGAGAACGGCGCCATCACCGGCTACATCTCCATCCGCTCCAAACCCTCACGCGAGGAGATCGACCGTGCGGAAGAGGTCTATCGCCAGCTCCGCTCCGGAACGCGGGGGGAGTACGAACTGGTGGACGGGCATCTTGTCCGCCGCGGTCCGGCCACCCGCCTGAAGGCCCGGATCGCCAGCGTCAGCGGACAGCTGG
Organism: Azospirillum agricola; assembly: GCF_017876095.1. Lineage (GTDB taxonomy): Bacteria > Pseudomonadota > Alphaproteobacteria > Azospirillales > Azospirillaceae > Azospirillum > Azospirillum agricola. The sequence goes on along the minus strand of NZ_JAGINM010000003.1, from coordinate 4,503 downwards.
TCGTCGCCTCGGTGCTGTCGCTGGCCTCCATGGGCGCGATCGGCGGGATCGGTCTGTCGGGGATGTCCGGAGCCAACCAGACGCTGCACTCGCTCTACGACGGCGACGTGGTCCAGCTCAGCCGGATCGCCACCCTCCGCGACCGCATGCAGGACGACATGCGGGAGGCGGCCTTGCCGCTCATCGGCCGCCGCCAGGACGGCGCCACCGGCCCCGACCAGCGGCTTTCGCCGATGCGGTCCGGCATCAGCTGGCTGAGTGACGCGCGGGCGATCGAAGCCGCGGCGGCAACGGACCGGGAAAGATCGCTGGCGGCACGGCTCGCCGATCAGGCGGGCGCCTTGGAGACGCAGGGGCTGGAAAGGGTCGCGGAGCTGGCGCGGGCCGGACAGGCCGAGGCGGCCGCGCGCCATCTCCAGGACACCGCCCTTTCGCTCTTCGAGGAGGCGCACGCGACCCTTGGCGAGTTGGCGGCGTTGCAGGTGCCGCACGGCAGGAGCCTGTTCGAGGCCGAGGCGGACGACCTGAACCGGCGCGTCCTTCTGGTGTCGGGCCTGCTGCTGCTGTGCCTCGTCATGGCCACCGCCGCCTGCGCCCTGATCCTCAGGAGCGTCCAGCGCCCGCAGCGGCAGGTCGAGCGGCATCTGGACGCCATCGCGCGCGGAGACCTGCTGTCCGCGATGCCTTATCCGGACATTCTGGAATTCGCGCGCAGCGGGTCGCAGCTCCGGGCGGTCAAGGCCAAGCTCGCCTACGCCAACCAGGAGCGCACCGAACGCCAGCGGCAGGCCGAAGAGGAGCGTCAGATGACCCTCGACATGGCGAAGATGGTGGAGCAGGAGGCGGCCAACGCCGTTCTGCGGGTGGTGCGCCGCACCGGGTCGATGGCCATCGACGCCGACGGCATGGCCAAATCGGCGGAACGCGTCGTCGCGACCGCCCAGGATGTGTCGGCCGCGGCCGGCCAGGCGCTCGACAGCGCCCAGACGGTGGCGTCCGCCACCGAAGAACTCTCCGTGTCCATCCGGGAGATCACCGCCCAGATCGCGCATTCCAGCAACCTGACCCGGCGGGCGGTGGAAATCGGCGAACACACCCAGGAACGGATCCAGAAGCTGTCCGATGCGGTGGGGCGCGTCGGCAACGTGGTCGGCATCATCAACCGCATCGCCAGCCAGACCAACCTGCTGGCCTTGAACGCCACCATCGAAGCCTCCCACGCGGGGGACGCCGGCAGAGGCTTCGCCGTGGTCGCGCATGAGGTGAAGGAACTCGCCAACCAGACCGCCCGGTCGACGGAAACGATCGCGCGCCAGATCGAGGAAATCCAGGCCATAACCGGCATGGCGGTCGCCGCCGTGAGCGAGACCGGCGGCATCATCGCCCAGATCGACCAGGTCTCCGGCGCCATCGCCGCGGCGATGGAGGAGCAGTCGGCGGCCACCCAGGAGATCAGCCGCAACATCCTGGAGGCGTCCAACGTCGCGCGGGGGGTCTCGCTCCGCATCAACGACGTTTCGCAGGAAGCCATCCAGACCGGAATGCAGGCAAAGCAGATGAGCCTGGGCACGGTGGAGGTGGCCGGCAACGTCACCGACCTGCAACGCGTCCTGACCCAGGTGGTGGGAAACGCGGCATCCGAGACGGAACGCGCCGCGGCATGATCGGAACAGGCGCCGTCGAGCCCGGCCCCGGCATCCTGGGACGCCGGGCTCGGCGGCGCGAAGCTTGCCCCTGGAATTCGGTCCGCCTGCGGGACGAACCACCGTCGCCGATGCCGATGCCGATGCCGCGCGCGTGGCGATCGGCGGTCAGGCCGCCCGGATGCTGGCGAGGAATGTCTCGACCTCGCGCCGCAGCGTCTCCGCCTGCTGCGACAGTTCGCCCGAGGCGCCGAGCACCTGCGTCGCCGCCGTGCCGGTCTCCGTCGCGGCGTGGTTCACCTGAGCGATGGTGCCGCTGACCTCCTCGGTGCCCAGGGCGGCCTGCTGGACGTTGCGGGTGATCTCGCCGGTCGTGGCGTTCTGCTCCTCGATCGCCGCCGCGATGGTCGCGGCGATCTCGTTCATCGTCGTGATCGTGCCGCCGATCCCCTCGATGGCGCCCACCGTGCTTTGGGTGGCCGCCTGCACCGACGCGATCTGCGCGGCGATCTCCTCGGTCGCCCTGGCCGTCTGGTTGGCCAAAGCCTTCACCTCGCTGGCGACGACGGCGAAGCCCTTGCCGGCCTCGCCGGCGCGGGCCGCCTCGATGGTGGCGTTCAGCGCCAGCAGGTTGGTCTGGCTGGCGATGTCCTGGATCAACTGCACGACAGCGTTGATGCGCCCGGTCGCCTCGGCCAGGCCGCGCACCGTACCGGTCGTCGCGTGCGCCTGGGTGACCGCCGTCGCGGCGATCTCGTTGGACTTGCCGACCTGGCGGCTGATCTCCTGGATCGACGCGGCCATCTCCTCGGTGGCGGCGGCGACGGTCTGCACGTTGGCCGAGGTCTGCTCGGCCGCCGCCGCCGATGCCGTGGCCTGCTGGTTGGTCCGGCTGGCGAGCGACGCCATGCCCTCGGCCGTCCGGCCAAGCTCGGTGGAGGCCGACGCCACGCCGCCGAGGACGCTCGACACCGTCCGATCGAAGGACGTGATGAAGCCCTCGATCCGCTTCTGGCGCTGCTCCTTGGCGTGCTGCTCGAGCCGCTGCTCCTCTTCAAGCCGGCGGTTGGCGATGGCCGCCTCCTTGAAGACCTGAAGCGCGCGGGCGAGCGTTCCGACCTCGTCCTGACGCTCCGCTCCCTCGACATCGATCCCGTGATCGCCCTTGGCAAGCCGCTCCATCCGCGCGGCGATGCCGTTCAGCGGCCGGATCGCACGGCCGAGCGTCGTGACCAGCGCAAAGGCGATCGCCGCGATGCCGAGAAGCACCCCGGTCCCAAGGATCCAGCGCGAGCGGGCGTAGGTTTCCTGCGACGCGGTGTAATCGAGATTGGCGCCGTCGAGCTGGATTTCCACCAGACGGCCGATGGCTTCCGTGATCGGGTCGAAGCTGGGATACATCTCGGTCGAGACGAACCGGTCGAGGCCCGCCTTGTCCTTGGTCTGGAACAGCGCGCGCAGCGTCTCGACGCTTCCGCGAACCTTGTCCATCCGCTGCTTCGCCTCGGCGGCAAGGCGCTTCTCGTCGTCGGCCATGTCGGTGCCCATGTAGGCCGACCACCGCGTGCCGATTTCGGCGACGGCCTGATCGATCGACTGGACGCCCTGCTCCCAGGTCAGCGTGCCGTTGCGGACCTTGTGGGCGGTGTCCACCATGTTCAGGCCGTACAGGTCGGAGGTGACCTTCAGATCCCGCAGCGGAACGACACGGTGATTGAAGACATCGCTGATTCCTTGATTGGACTGGCTCAACGCAATCCATCCGGTCAGCGAGATCGCCAGAAGAAGAAAGCTGATCGCGCCGAGTGCAATCAGGAGACGGGCCTTGATCGTGGACATTCAACACCAGGAGGTTGGGGACATTCATTCCTGGGGCCAGTTGCCCAGGGACCGCTGCACAGCATCCACCAGCCGGTCTGCGGTAAAAGATTTTGCCAGGAAAAATCTGGCAGGGGAAGTTGCGGTCATCGGCAATGGCAAAGCGCTCATGAAGATCACCGGTATCTTCACCAACCTCCTACGGCCGCACGCCGTCGTCACCCAATCGCCCCCGTCATCTTCGGCATCATCACGTCGGTGACGATGGCGCCGACGTCGCGGGACAGGCGGGCCAGGGCCTCGGCGCCGTCGGCGGCCTGGATCGCCTCGTGGCCGGTCCCGGCGAGCACCTCGGCGAACAGCAGGCGGATGAAGAATCAGATCGCGGTCGGCATGAAATTCCACGGCGCGCCGCTGGTGGGCTCCAACGCCGGACTGACCGGAGTGTTCGACGAGCATCGCGGCATCCTCGAGGGGATCGGAGCCCGCGACGGCGAAAAACGGCACGGATGCGGATGCACTGGCATCTGGAAGGCGCACGTGACCGCGTCTTCGAGGGAAAGGCCTTGGACCTTTCGCTCCAACAGCCAACGCGCGCACCGCTACTCGATGTTGTGGAAACGGTTGCAGGTCGCCGATTGGACGATATGGACTGCAAACTTCTCAAGCGCCGGCATCGCGCGCAAGAAACAGGCACAAATGGTCATCGACGACGACCGGCACTCCACCGGCGGCGGACGGTGACACCAAAGATTAGCAAGCCGCGGATATGGCGGTCATGAGCATGGGGGCGGTCGCGCCTCCCGGTATCCCGATGTCAATCGGCCTCGAAAAACCAGCCATCATCGGCGTCCAATTTCCAGCCACGCTTCCAGTTGCAGAAGCCCGTTGTCCAGGGAGTCCACGGGAGGGGCCCGCGCGCGCCGCGCAGTGCCCCCCTGGCTGACGCAGCGGCGCGCGTGGGAGGGTCCTGTGGGCCCCCCGGGCAACGGACGGGGGGAAGGCTTTGGATCAGGAGCGGTTCTTGAACCGCCAGCTCTCG
>NZ_JAGINM010000002.1 GCF_017876095.1 Azospirillum agricola | reverse complement strand
GACGATTTCGACAAGCCCGAACAGCTCCGCAACGGCGAATGGCGCGGGACCGCCGAGGGTGGGGATCCGACCATGGCCGGCTACTGGATTTCCGGCCTGTATTCGCCCTGGCTGCGCTATGGCGCCATCGCCGCGCAGCACGCCAAGGTGCGCAAGGATCCGCCCCGGCTGCGGGTGTTCGTCAACACGGTGCTGGCCGAGACGTGGCGGGTGGAGGATGGCGAGGGCCTGAGCGACGAGGGCTTGCCCGGCCGGCGGATCGACCATGGCGGCGTGCTGCCGGCGGACACGTTGCTGGTGACGGTCGGCGTGGACGTGCAGGACGACCGGCTGGAAGTGCAGTTCGTCGCGTGGCACGCCGACGAGCGGTCCACCGTCTTCCGCCACGTCATCCTGTGGGGCGACCCCAGCGGCAAACAGGTGTGGGCCGATCTGGACGACCTGTTGCACACGCCGATCCCGCACGCCCGCGCCGTGCCCGATCTGGTGCCGCGCGCGGTGTGCGTCGACTCCGGCGGGCACCACACCAGCGCCGTCTACGCCTACTGCCGCGCCCATGCCCGCGAGCGCTATTGGGCGGTGAAGGGACGCGGCGGCCCCGGCGTGCCGATCTGGCCGAAGCGGGCCGGCAAGGGCAAGGGCGGGGCGAACGTCTTCACCGTGGGCGTGGACCAGTGCAAGGGCATCCTCTACGCCCGGCTTCGCAACGGCGAGGCGGGGGCGCCCGGCTACATCGGCTTCGACGCTTCGCTTCCCGATCCGTGGTTCACCCAGCTCACGGCCGAACGGGTGGTGACGCGCTTCGCCAAGGGGCATCCGGTGCGGGAATGGCGGCTGCCCGACAAGGCGCGCAACGAGGCGCTGGATTGCTTCGTCTACGCGCTGGCAGCGCTGCATGGTCTCTATGCCATGGGCCTGGACCTGGAGCGCGAGGCCATCCGGCTGGTGAACGCGCCCTTGAAGGCGGCGGCTCCGGCCGGGCCGGTGCGGGCGGCGCCGTCGGCATCGCCGCGACCGCGCGGCCCGATTCGGTCCAACTATCTGGGAAGAGGTTGATAATCCTATTTAGGATCAATTTCTTCTAATGCGGCTTGCTGTCCTGTATTTTGGCGGTCACGACTTCACCGGGGACCGCCGATGCTTGGGACCGTCCGCCGCCTTCTCTCCACCATGACCGCCGGGCGCCGCTCCCTCGACGCGGCCGGCGGCGGGCGTCTCGGCAACGCCCGCACCGTGCGCAACCTGAACGCCGACATCCTGGCGACCGCGAGCACGATCCAGCGCCGGGCCGCCTACTTCGCCCGCAACAACGCCCACGTCACGGCGGCGGTCAACGCCCTGGTGACGAACATCGTCGGCACCGGCATCAAGCCGTCCTCGCAGCATCCCGACCCGAAGACGCGCGAGACCCTGCACGCCCTGTGGGCACGGTGGACCGACCACTGCGACGTGGACGGCTTCGGCGACTTCTACGCCATGCAGGCGCTCATGGTCCGCCAGATGGTGGAGGCGGGGGAGAGCTTCGCCCGCTTCGTGACCTTCGGCCCGGACGAGGGGTTGGAGGTGCCGTTCCAGCTCCAGGCGATCCACCCGGCGCAAGTGCCGCTCGAAACCCTGTCGGCGCTGGTGGACAACCGCATCCGGGGCGGGATCGAGTTCGATGGCGCCGGGCGCCGCGTCGCCTTCCACGTCCTGCCGGCGCGGCCCGACGATCCGCTGGCGCCGCTGGCGGAGCTGTGGAACCCGGTGGCGATCCCGGCGCGGGACATGGCCCACCTGTTCCACCCGGTGGAGCCCGGCCAGCTTCGCGGGCTGTCCTGGCTGGCCCCGGTGCTGCTGGCGGTGCACGAGGTGGACCAGCTTCAGGACGCCGCCCTGGTGCGGGCGAAGCTGGCGAACCTGCTGTGCGCGGCGCTGGTGGACCCGGACGGCACGGCGGGCGGACTGCCGGGCGACGCAAGCGGCGGAGTTCTGGATTTCGGCCTGGAGCCGGGGACCATCCTGCCGCTGAAGCCGGGGACCTCGCTGGAGTTCTTCGACCCGAAGGAGAGCCAGCACTATGGCGCCTTCATCAAGAGCCACCTTCAGGCGATCGCCGCCGGGCTGGGCGTGCCCTACGAGCTGCTGACCGGCGACCTGTCGGGGGTGAACTACAGCTCGATCCGGGCCGGGCTGGTGGAGTTCCGCAAGCGACTGGAGCACTGGCAGCACAACGTCGTCGTGTTCCGGCTCTGCCGGCCGGTGTGGGACCGCTTCATCCGCACGGCGGTGCTGTCCGGGCTGATCGACTTCCGCGCCTACGAGGCCGATCCGGCGGCGTTCCACCGCGTCGAGTGGCTGCCGCCGAAGCCGGTGTGGGTGGACCCGAAGAAGGACGCCGAGGCCGAGATCCTGATGGTCAACGCCGGCTTCAAGAGCCGGGCGCAGGTGGTGACAGGATTGGGCTACGACCCCGAACAGGTGGACGCGGAGATTGCCGCCGACGCCGCCCGCGCCAAGCGCCTGGGGCTGCCCATTGGCACCACGTCGGCACCCGCGCTCCCGTCCCCGACCGACGCCACCCCCACCGATCCGGAGAGCGCATCCGATGACTGACCCCCTGACCCGCGCCCTTGGCGGCGCCACCCCGGCCACGCTCAACCGCGAGGCCCGCACGGTCGATGTGGTCGCCCTGTCCGGGCTGGCGCCGGCGGTGCGCAAGGCCCCGGCCCCGGATGGCGCGGCGGAAGCCTGGATCGAGGAATTGGACGCGGCGGGTGCGGACCTCGCGCGCTTCATCGGCGGGCCGGCGCTGAAGGATCATCGCGCCACCACCGACAACGCGGTGGGGGTGGTGGACGCGGCGGCGCTGGCGGCCGGCGGGCGCATCGTCGCCACCGTGCGCTTCTCCCGCAAGCCGGCGGCCGACGAGCTGATGGCCGACGTCGGCGACGGCATCGTGCGCGGCGTCTCGCTCGGCTACCGCGTCACCAAGTGGCAACTGGTCGGGCGCCGCGACGGCCTGCGCGTCTTCCGCGCCATCGCCTGGGAACCCTACGAACTCTCCTTCACCCCGGTGCCCGTCGATGCGGGCGCCACCGTTCGTTCGAAAGAGGACAGCATGACCACGACCCCGACGGCGGCGCCGGCCGACACCCCGGCGCAAGTCATCACCACCCCGGCCCCGGCCGACACCAGCCGCGCGGCGGTGAATGCGGAGATCCGCTCCATGGCCCGCGTGGCCGGGCTGGATCAAGCGTGGATCGACGGCCAGATCGACGGGGCCGCCACGGTCGACGCCGCCCGCGCCGCGGCGTTCGCCGAGCTGACCCGCCGCGGCGGCGTCACTATCACCACCGCGGCGCCGATCACGGTCGGCACCGACCACACCGACCCCAGCGCCATCCGCCGCAGCATGTCGGACGCGCTGGCCACCCGGCTCGCTCCCGGCCTGGTCAAAGCCGAGGGGCGGGCGCGGGAGTTCATGGGACACCGGGCGCTCGACATGGTGGGGGAACTGGCGGTGGCGCGCGGCCAGCGCTTCAACCGCTTCGACCAGAACGCGCTGATGGAACGCGCCATCGGGGCGCACACCACGGGCGACTTCCCCCTCCTGCTGGCCGACGCCGGCAACAAGATCCTGCTGGCCCGCTACGCCGTCGCCAACCCGACCTATCGCCTGTGGGCGGCCCGGCGCGGCTTCACCGACTTCAAGCCCCACAAGTTCCTGCGGGTGGGCGACTTCCCCGCCTTCAAGAACCTCGCCGAGTCGGGCGAGGTGAATTACGGCACCATGTCGGAGAACCGGGAGACGGTGGCGGCGGCCGAGTTCGCGACCGGCATCATCCTGGGGCGCCGCGCGCTCATCAACGACGACCTGTCGGCGCTGTCGGACTTCTCCAGCATGATCGCCATCCGCACGGCGGCCGACGAAAACCGGCTGGTCTACGGGCTGCTGACCAGCAACCCGGCCCTGTCGGACGGCAAGGCGCTGTTCCACGCCGACCACGGCAACAAGGCCGCCGCCGGGGCCGCCATCACCGTTGCCAGCGTCGGGGCGGCGGTGGCGGCGCTGCGCAAGATGAAGTCGCTGGACGCCATCCCGCTCAATCTGGCGCCGCGCTTCCTCGTGGTCGGGCCGGACAAGGAACTGGAGGGGCGGCAAGTCCTGGCGAGCATCACCCCGACCAAGGCGGGCGACACCAACCCGTGGGCCGGGCTGATGGAACTGGTGGTGGACGCCAACATCACCGGCAACGGCTGGTACGTCATGGCCGATCCGGGGCTGTGCCCGACCGTGGTCTATGGCTACGTGGCCGGGTCCGAGGGGCCGCAGATCAAGACGGAAACCGACTTCGACAGCCAGTCGGTCAAGGTCCGCGCCGGGCTGGATTTCGGCTATGGCGTGATCGACTTCCGGGGCGCCCACTCCAACGCCGGCAACGCCTGACCATGGCGGCGCTGGCCGACCTCATCGCGTGGCGGGACGCGCTCCAGGCGGCCCGCTACAGCGGCGCCCGGCGGGTGGTCTACGGCGGCAAGGAGACGGAGTTCAAGAGCGACTCCGAGATGGCCGCCGCCCTGGCCGCGCTCAACCGCCAGATCGACGCCGCCGGCACCGCGCCGCGCGTTTCCCTCATCCGCGTTTCATCCTCCAAGGGGATCTGAACCCATGAAGACCTTCATCCAGAACGGCGCCTCGATCACCGTCACGACCCCGGCCGGGGGCGTTACCAGCGGGAGCGGTGTCATCGTCGGCGCGCTGTTCGGCGTGGCCGCGACGACGGCGGCCGAGGGCGAGGCCCTGACCGTCGCCACGGTGGGCGTCTACGAGCTGCCCAAGCTCTCGACGGCGGTGATCGCCGCCGGGGGCCGGGTGTCCTGGGACGCGACCGCCCACCGCTGCGACGCCCCCGGCGCTGGCCGCTATCCCATCGGGGCCGCCATCGAGGCCGCCGGCAACGGGGCCGGGACGGTCAAGGTGCGGCTGGACGGCGTGTCCACCGTCGCCGCGTCCTGATCCGCCAGAACTGGCGGGGCGCGCGGCCCGCCCGATCCCCGGCCGGGGAAGGCCGCGACTCTTCCTCTTCCCCTCCGGTGCCCCATGATCGACTTCGACCGCTTCGCCGTCGCCCCGGCCTTCCTGACCTTCGGGGAGGCCGCGACCTACACCCCGCCGGCCGGTTCGCCCGTCCCCTGCCGCGTCATCCGGGAAGGTGGCGGCAAGCCGGTGAAGTTCGGCCCGGTGACGGTCTACCTTGCCAGCCTCACCTTCGACGTGCGGGCATCGGACGTGCCCGATCCCGCCACCGGGGGCGTGTTCCAGGTGGGCGCCATGGCCTACACCGTGACCGGCACGCCCTACCACCCCGAGGACGATCCGCACGGGCTGGTGTGGAGCTGTGGTGTGCTGTGGGGCGCGCCGATCCTGTACCGCAGCTACAGCGGGGACGGCGGCACCCTGAACCCTCCCAAGGGCAGCGGGTGGAAGCTGGCGGCGGCGGCGCCGGTCGGCGCGGGGTCGGTCAGCATCGCCGGCACCCTGGCGCAAGGCCAGCTCCGGCCGGGCGACCGCGTGACCATCGGGACCACGGTCCACACCGTCACCACCACGACCACGGCGGCATCCGGGCGCTTCGACGCGGTGGGCATCGCCCCGGCGCTGGTGGCGCCAGCCGCCGCCGCGCTCCCCCTGGTGCTGGGCTTCGCCCGCGACTTCCCCGTGCTGGCCGGGATGGCGGGCTATGACGACACCTTTGCGGGCGCCGTCGCCACGGGCACGCGGCGCATCATCGTCATGCAGGATCGCCTGACCGCCGCCGGCTGCACCGACGCGCCGAAGCTGGGGGACATCATCACCTTCGAGGGGCAGCCCTTCACCGTAGGGGCTGCGACCGCGCTCTATCAGGGGGCGGCGCCCTTCGCCTGGGATCTGCAATGCAAATAAGATCGTTGGCAAAACCATTTGGATTGGAATGGTAACAAACAAATCTGCTGTCGCTTGAACAGGTGCAGTTAACCGCACCTGTTCAAGCGACAGTCTCATTAGGCAGCATCCTCATTATCGTCCGGTGCATTCAGGCGCCATTCAATATCTAGGGATAGGTCCATTGGCAATGCAATCGGCTCTTCATCAGGATGTTTACTGTTCCAATAGGAAGCGTCCAAAGTGAGCTGCAACCCGTCACCAATCATTTGCTCTCGTCTGTTCACGAGAGATTTGTGCATAACTTTGCGAGGGGCTTCATTAATATCCCACCAAGTATAGAAGGTCATTTGACCGCTTTGGACGGGAACTGCGTGATAAACTCGATATGGACGCCCAGTTTTGGGATCTCGGCCGATTTCTTCACGCGCCGCATCGGCAAATTGCTTTGCCAATAGCTCAACTGGAGATTTTGGCTGGGGCATAGGCCAGCCTTTCTTTAGCGCGTACTGCGCCACTTTTTGCATATCAATTTCTTGCTCTCCAGATTCATCTTTCCAGGCTCGTATTAAGCGCTGCATATCCCGCTTTTTACTCATGACAAACTTCCTTCGTCGCTGATTAAAGGTCCACTGGGGCAACGTCGCCCCAACCATCTACGATTGCGCTAGGTGCAATGAAGCTTCGCACTTTTACCAAGTGATTCCGGAACCTGTCATATCGGCCCGTCAATCTCTGAAGTTGCCCAGCAACAAGACCTGGGTGGACATTGATTGTTCTTGAGAAACCAAGAAGGTCTATTTCGGAAAAAAATGGTGCCTTTCTTGCGATAAAAGCATCCATCATCTTCTTTGGAACACAAAAATTAGCGGCAGCTTCGTTTGCAATCCGCTCTTCCTCTGGTATATTTGAGCTTGTCCCAGCCTTTTCCCCCTCAAGTTCTGCGTCCAATATGGGCGATGATTTTCCATGACCTTGTATTACGTGCTCAAGTTCATGGCGGAGAACAAACCAGAAATTATCAATTCTATCATATCGGATAGAAAGACCAATTACCGGAGAGCGCTCGTTCAGCCAGAAGCATACCCCATCAATCTTTGCCGATGGCAATGTCTCAACAAGAACAAATCGAATTCCTGCCTCATTCAATATTCTAGGAACTTTCCTCAATTCTTCTGGATGGCGACGTAGATCGCTAAGCCTTTTTACCGCCTCTAGAGCGCCCTGAGTTGTATAGGGGGCTACAATCAACTCGCTTGCGATGCGGCGAACTCGATATAGCCAAGCAAGTTGAGTTGAAGTTACGTCAGGACCAACGATTGTCTTCTTGGCAGCATGAGGCAATATTTCAATTTGATCTGGTGAATCTACTCCAAAGAATTTGGCAAGAGATTTCTCGACCATCGGCACATCACGAATGTCATCAGCTTCAATCCAGCAACGCTTAATCATCTCGGCCACTGGCAAACCTCCGAAGAGGTGCGCGCGTGTTTTTCTACCGGGGTCAGGGCGTGCAGCAATGCGCGCTTTGGCGAGGTCATAAGCTTTCTGAAGCTCAAGAAAACGCTCAGCAGGTACACCGAATACCTCTTCAAGAGACAGCGCCATCGTGGCACTGACTGACTGTTTGTCAGACACAATACGGGTAATTCCCGATTCGTCTACATCTAAGACAATGGCCAAAGTGCGCTTTGTCCATCCTCGATCTTTCAGAAGCGCCTCGATAAGCTGGCCCGGCGTTCGGTACTCTGCTGCGTCGATGGTCATATTATTGCCTTTATATCCCCCAGAGCTCTGCTAGCATGAGCTGGGCACTATAATAGCGAACTTGCGCAAAATCGCAAACTGGGCTTTTCCTTTTTAACTAAGTTATGTGGCTTGGCATCAAGCGGCACCACAGGGTCGGGGCGTGTAGCAGACACGAGCCGAAGTGGGGACGATCAAAGCTCCCGCCGGGGACGATGCCAATGCACCTTATGTCCCCGGAAATATCTTTTACTTTCAATGGGATAGATAGGTCGGGGACAGTGGGAACGTTGGGGACGATGAATTTCCCCAGCTTTCTAGGTCCAGCCCTTGCGGGTCATCAATTGAGCAGAGCGGCGGGCTATCCACGATCCGGTGGGAAGAGGCGTTTCCGTCCGCGAGCGTCCGCTGACAGCGGCGTCAATACGCCTCAAAGTGTGGGGTAAACTGTGGGGGTAAGGATGTTGGCAGAGCCGATTTCGTATTAAAATCAATGCGTTAAAGGAAAATTCTGGCGGATGGGGTGGGATTCGAACCCACGGTAGGCTTGCACCTACGCCAGTTTTCAAGACTGGAGCCTTAAACCGCTCGGCCACCCATCCGATGCGCGTTGAGCCGCAACGCGGAGGACCGAAGTAGCGAATGCGTGGCCTCGGGTCAAGCGTCGCGCGTCCTCACGCCTCATTGGCGGATTGGACGACCCAGAGTGCGCAATCGCTTCACGGGCCTGGGCGGCGAGGGACTGTCGGAAAAATCGGGTAGGGCAGGGGCTCGGTTGATCGTTTTGCGGATCATCTCCGATGTCGCCTCCAGGTCCTCCAGGACCATTGGAAGCACCCGCCCTTCATACTGCGGGCGGCCCAGCCTCTCGCGGGTCTGATCGATCACCCGCAACTCCGGCTCGAACAACTCGCGGGCGCCGATGGGAAGAACCTGGTCCTCGCGCATGCTGGCGAAATACCCGCGTGTCGCCCGCGCCATCATGCCCATCAGCAGCAGATCCATCCGCTCGAACTCGGACCGCAGGTCGGACAGCCTGGCGCCGTTGATGCCGCCCAGCCGCTCCTCGGTCAGGGTCAGAAGGGCACGGACCTCTTCCACTTTCCTGCGGAAATCGAGGAAGGACGAGAAACGGTCGTGACCGATGTCGCGCTGCGCGCGGTCGGCAAGACGGACGGCCTCCGCCGCCTGCCGCTCGATCGCCGACAGCAGCTCCTGAATCTCGTTCCGGCTGTAACCGCGTCTCCAGACCATGGCCGTCTTGCCGTTTCCGTGGAAGCGCGTCCAGCGCCGGGGGAAACCGGCAACCGGACGGCCTCATCCTATCCACGGAAACTTTAACGAAATACCGCGCTGCGGATGATTGCGGCACCAATCAGGCGTCGCGCAGCTCCAGCACCACCGGCGTGTGGTCGGACGCCTTCTCGCCGCCGCGCGGGCGGCGGTCGATGGTGCAGCCGGCCAAGCGGTCGGCCGCCTGCGGCGAGAGCAGGAAATGGTCGATGCGCAAACCCTGGTCGCGCGGCCAGCAGCCGGCCTGGTAATCCCAGAAGGTGTAGGCCCGGTCGTCGTCGTGCAAGGCCCGGTAGGCCTCCGTCAGGCCGAGGTTGATCAAGGCGCGGAACTTGGCCCGCGTCTCCGGCTGGAACAGGGCGTCGCCGGCGAAGGCGGCCGGGCTGAAGACGTCGCGCGGCTCGGGAATGACGTTGTAGTCGCCACCCAGCACGAAGGGGATTTCGTCCGCCAGCAGCTCTCGGGCGCGGGCGTTCAGCCGGTCCATCCAGCGCAGCTTGTAGGCGAACTTCTCGCCCGGCACCGGGTTGCCGTTGGGCAGGTAGAGCGAGGCGATGCGCACCCCGGCCACGGTGGCCTCGACGTAGCGGGCCTGCTCGTCCTCCGGCTCGCCGGGCAGGCGGGGCAGCACGTCCTCGGCCGGGATCTTCGACAGCAGGGCGACGCCGTTGTAGGCCTTCTGCCCGACCACCTCGACGTGGTAGCCGAGTTCCTCGAAGGCGGCGCGCGGGAAGGCGGCGGTCTCGCATTTGATTTCCTGGAAGAGCACGACGTCCGGGGACGCCGCGCGCAGCCAGTCGGTGATCAGCGGAAGGCGGGCCTTCGCCGAGTTGACGTTCCAGGTGGCGATCTTCACGAAAATTCCGTCCGGTCAAGCGGCGCCGGTCAGGCGGCGAAGGAGTTGCCGCAGCCGCAGGACGCGGTGGCGTTGGGGTTCTTGATCTGGAAGGCGGCGCCCATCAGATCCTCGACATAGTCCAGCGTCGCCCCGGCCAGCAGGTCGAGCGAGGCGTCGTCGGTGACGACCTTCGTCCCGTTCTTCTCGAAGACGACATCGTCCTCGTTGACGGCGTCGTCGAAGCCGAAGCCGTACTGGAAGCCGGAGCAGCCGCCGCCCGACACGGTCAGGCGCAGCATCAGGGCCGGGTTGCCCTCGTTGGCGATCAGGAAGGCGACGCGCTTGGCGGCGCTCTCGCTGACGGTCAGGACGCGGTCGCCGGTCTGTGGGGCGGTCTCGACGGGAATCGCGGTGTCGGGCATGGCGGTCGCCTCTGGTGCGATGCGGGAAGTTCCCAGGAATGTAGGGTGAATCCGGGGCCGCGTCAAAGTTCGGCCCCATCCGGTCACGTCATAGCACGCCTTCGCCGTTGCACCCGCGCCCCCCCATGGGTAGTGTCCGCCCCATGATGGCGGACTTTTCCCAGGAACGGCCGGCGCCCTACGCCTGCGACCCGGCGGACACGCGCGGACGGCTGGTGGCCGAGCCGGAAAGCCCGACGCGCTCGTGCTTCCAGCGCGACCGCGACCGCATCGTCCATTCCGGCGGCTTCCGGAAACTGAAATACAAGACGCAGGTCTTCGTCTACCACGAGGGCGACTATTATCGGACCCGGCTGACCCACAGCCTGGAGGTCGCGCAGATCGCCCGTTCCATCAGCCGCACGCTGGGCCTCAACGAGGATCTGGCGGAGGCGGTGGCGCTCGCCCACGACCTTGGCCATACGCCCTTCGGGCATGCCGGGGAGGAGGCGTTGAACGCCTGCATGGAGCCGCACGGCGGCTTCGCCCACAACGACCAGACCCTGCGCATCCTGACCCGGCTGGAGCGCCGCTACGCCGAGTTCGACGGGCTGAACCTGACCTGGGAAACGCTGGAGGGCGTGGTCAAGCACAACGGCCCGCTGCTGCCCATGCTGCCCGGCCGCCGCCTGCCGACCACCATCGCCGATTTCGGCGAGACGTGGGACCTGGAGCTGCACACCAACCCCGGCGCCGAGGCGCAGGTCGCGGCGCTGGCCGACGACATCGCCTACAACAACCACGACATCGACGACGGCCTGCGCGCCGGCCTGTTCACCGTGGACGAGGTGGCGGAACTGCCGCTGGTCGGCCCGGTGATCCGGCAGGTCTGCCAGCAGTACCCGAACCTGGAGCGCTCCCGCCTGATCCACGAGACGGTGCGGCGCATGATCAACGCCATGGTCGGCGACCTGCTGGCCGAGACGCGCCGCCGCCTCGCCGAGCACCGGCCGGGCAGCGCCGCCGAACTGCGCGCCCTGCCGCTGCCGATGGTCAGCTTCAGCCCCGCCATGTGGGAGGCGCACGGACCGGTCCGCGCCTTCCTGCGCCAGCGCATGTACCGCCACTTCCGCGTGAACCGCGAGATGAGCAAGTGCAAGCGGGTGGTGAAGGCGCTGTTCGACCTGTTCATGGCCGAACCCAACACCCTGCCGCCGGAATGGCAGCGCGACATCGCGCGGCACGGCGGCGACGCCGACCTTGCGGTGCGGGCGCGCCATGTGGCCGACTACATCGCCGGCATGACCGACCGCTTCGCGCTGGCCGAATACGGCCGACTTTTCGACATGGATGCCAAGACCTAAGACGATGAATATTTTCAAGGCCTTCGAGAACGATATTCGCACGCTGCTGGACGAGCTGGCCGCCGAGGGCACGATCCCGGCCGGGCTGGACAGCGGCCGTCTGACGGTGGAGCCGCCGCGCGAGGCGGCCCATGGCGACCTGTCGACCAACGCCGCCATGATCCTCGCCAAGCCGGCGAGGATGGCGCCGCGCGCGCTCGCCGAGCTGCTGGTCGCCAAGCTGAGGGCGCGGCCCGACGTGGCGTCCGTTGAGATCGCCGGGCCGGGCTTCGTCAATCTGCGGCTGACCCCGGACGTCTGGCGTGATCGTGTCCGCGACGTGCTGAAGGCCGGGACGTCCTACGGCGACAGCACGCTGGGCAAGGGCGAGCCGGTGAACGTCGAATACGTCTCGGCCAACCCGACTGGCCCGCTGCACGCGGCGCACGGGCGCGGCGCCGTGTTCGGCGACGCGCTGGCGGCGCTGCTGGAGAAGGCCGGCTACGCGGTCACCCGCGAATACTACATCAACGACGCCGGCGCCCAGGTCGACGTGCTGGGACGCTCGACCTACCTGCGCTACCGCGAGGCGCTGGGCGAGGACGTCGGCACCATCCCGGCCGGCCTCTATCCAGGCGAATACCTGAAGGAGGTGGGTGCCGGTCTGGCCGACCGCGACGGCAACAAATGGGTCGGCAAGGACGAGTCCGAATGGCTGCCGGCCTGCCGCGACTTCGCCATCGGGATGATCATGGGCTGGATCCGCGAGGATCTCGGCGTGCTCGGCGTCACCATGGACGTCTACAGCAGCGAGCGCGCGCTGGTGAACGCCGGCGCGGTGGACATCGCGCTGAAGGCGCTGGAGGAGCGTGGCCTGATCTACACCGGCGTGCTGGAGCCGCCGAAGGGCAAGAAGCCCGACGATTGGGAGCCGCGCCCGCAGACCTTGTTCAAGTCCACCGACTTCGGCGACGACGTCGACCGGCCGCTGAAGAAGTCGGACGGCTCCTTCACCTACTTCTCGAACGACATCGCCTATCATTTCGACAAGTACCGCCGGGGTGCGGCGAACCTGATCGACGTCTGGGGCGCCGACCATGGCGGCTACGTCAAGCGCATGCAGTCGGCGACCACCGCGGTGACCGAGGGCAAGGCCTCGCTCGACGTCAAGCTCTGCCAGCTCGTCCACCTGATGCAGAACGGCGAGCCGGTGAAGATGTCGAAGCGGGCCGGCACCTTCGTCACGCTGCGCGACGTGATCGAGCAGGTCGGCAGGGACGTCGTCCGCTTCATCATGCTGACCCGGCGCAATGACCAGACGCTGGATTTCGACTTCGCCAAGGTGACCGAGCAGTCCAAGGACAACCCTGTCTTCTACGTGCAGTACGCCCACGCCCGCTGCCGCTCGGTGCTGCGCCATGCGGCGACCGCGCTGCCGCATGTCGACCAGAACCCGGCGGCGCTCGCCGCCGCCGCCAATCTCGCCCGGCTCGACGCCGAGGAGGAGATGATTCTGGCCAAGCGGATGGCGACCTGGCCGCGCCTGGTCGAATCCGCCGCCGAGGCGCACGAGCCGCACCGCATCGCCTTCTACCTCTACGACCTCGCCAGCGAGTTCCACGCGCTGTGGAACCGCGGCCGCGACGACGCCTCGCTGCGCTTCCTGATCGAGGGCGACGAGGAGGTCACGGTGGCCCGGCTGGCGCTGATCGCCGCCGTGTCGACGGTGATCGCGTCGGGCCTGAAGGTGATGGGCGTCGAGCCGGTGGAGGAACTGCGTTCATGAGGGCCGGTTCATGAGGTATGAGGGCGACGTGAACTACGCCTCCAACCCCTACGGCGCCCCGCCGCCGCGTCAGGGTCCGGGCAAGCGCGGCCTGTTTGCGCTGGGCTTCGCCGTGGTCGGCATCGTCGCCTTCGCCGGCACCATCATCGTGAGCTACCGGGGCGGCGACCACGCGTCGTCGGACGGTCCACCGCTGTTGACCGCCGACGCGACGCCCGCCAAGTCGCGGCCCGAGCAGCCGGGCGGCATGGAGGTGCCGCACCAGGACAAGCTGGTCTATGAACGGCTGCACGACCGCGCCAGCGGCAATCATCCCACCGTCGAGCGGCTGCTGCCGCCGCCCGAGGTGCCGTTGCCGCGCCCGGTGGTGACACCGGCGATGCCGGCGCCGGCACCCCTGCCGAGCGCTCCGACGGTGGCGCAGGTGCCGCCCCCGCCGCCGGGCGCGACCTCGACGGTTCCGCGCGACGCGATGGACGCGACGGCCATGTCGGCCGCGCCGGTCCAGGCTCCGGCGCCGGCGGCCGCCGCGTCGACCGCCAAGCCGGTCCCGCCGTCGGTCGCGAAGACGCCGGCCGGTCAACCCGCCACCCAACCCGCCACCCAACCCGTTGCCCCGCCCGCCGCCAAGCCGGCCAATCCGCCTCAGCAAGCGGCAGCCCTGCCGCCGCCCAAGGCGGCGACGCCGCCGGCTCCGGTCAACGCGGCCAAGCCGGCCCCGGCTCCGGCCGCCGCTCAATCGCCGGCTCAGCCGTCCCAGCCTGCCAAGCCGGCGCCCGCCGTTGCCGGCGGCTCCGGATCCTGGCGGATCCAGCTCGCCTCGGTGCGCAGCGAGGCCGAGGCGGCGGCGGAGTGGAAGCGAATCTCCGGGCGGTACGCCGAAGCGCTCGGCGGGTTGTCCATGCAGGTCGCCAAGGTCGATCTCGGCGAGAAGGGCATCTTCTACCGTGTCCAGGGAGCGGGCGCCGACGAAGCCCGCGCGAAATCCATCTGCGCCCAGCTTCGCGCGCAAAACACGGGGTGTGTGGTTGTCCGTCCCTGATTCCACCGCCGCGACGAGCGGGGCGGCGACGCCCCACCCGCCGCGCGCGGTCGTCTTCGGCTGCGCCGGGCCGCTGCTCGACCCCGCCGAGGCCACCTTCTTCCGCGATGCCGACCCGCTCGGCTTCATCCTGTTCCGCCGCAACTGCGAGACGCCCGGACAGGTCGCGGCGCTGGTCACCGACCTGCGCGCCTCCGTCGGCCGTCCCGACGCCCCGGTGCTGATCGACCAGGAGGGCGGGCGGGTCGCCCGCATGCGCCCGCCGCACTGGGCGGCGCACCCGCCGATGGGGGTGTTCGGCGCGCTCGCCGACCGCGACCGCGTCGCCGGGCGCGAGGCCGCCTGGATCAACGGCCGGCTGCTCGCCCACATGCTGGCCGAGGTCGGGGTGACGGTGGATTGCGCCCCGGTCTGCGACGTTCCGGTCGAGGGAGCCCACGACATCATCGGCGACCGCGCCTTCTCCCGCGACCCGGCGCTGGTGTCGGAGTTGGCGCGGGCGACGGCGGACGGGCTGCTGGCCGGCGGGGTGCTGCCGGTCATCAAGCACATCCCCGGCCATGGCCGGGCCTTCGCCGACAGCCACGCCGAGCTTCCGGTCGTCGACGCCCCGCGCGCCGCGCTGGAGGCGACCGACTTCGCCCCCTTCCGCGCGCTCGCCGACCTGCCGCTGGGCATGGTCGCCCATGTCGTGCTGAAGGACATCGACCCGGACGCCCCGGCCAGCACCTCGGCCACCGTGATGCGCGAGGTGGTGCGCGGTCCCTCCATCGGCTTCGACGGGCTGCTGTTCAGCGACGACCTTTCGATGAACGCGCTCGACGGCGGCGTCGCGGAGCGGGCGCGGTCGGTGCTGGCGGCCGGCATGGACATCGTGCTCCACTGCAACGGCGATCTGGCGGAGATGCGGGCGGTGGCCGCCGTCGTCCCGCCGATGGACGACGCGGCGCTGGAGCGCTGGGCGCGGGCGCGGGCGATGGCCGGCCGGCCGCAGCCCGCCGACCCGCAGGAATTGTCGGCGCGGCTGGCGGCGCTTCTCGGCCCGCTAGCGGCCTGACGAAAGGGAACGGCGATGGAGGAATGGATCTTCCGCGTGACGGCCGTGGCCCTGCCGGCCATCATCGCCATCACGCTGCACGAGGCGGCGCACGGCTTCGTCGCGTGGCGGCTCGGCGACGACACCGCCTACCGGCTGGGGCGCGTCACCTTCAACCCGCTGCGCCACATCGACCCGTTCGGGACGGTGCTGCTGCCGGCGCTGATGTACTTCACCACCGGGTTCGTCTTCGGCTGGGCCAAGCCGGTGCCGGTCAATTTCGGCCGGCTCGACCACCCCCGCCGCGACATGGTGTGGGTGGCGCTCGCCGGGCCGGGCACCAACTTCCTGCTGGCGGTCGTCTCGGCGGTGCTGTGGGGGTTGGTCGATCCGCAGAACGGCATCGTCGAGGCCTGGCTGCGCGCGGCGTCCGAGGTGTCGATCCTCGTCAACGTCATCCTGATGGTGTTCAACCTGATCCCGCTGCCGCCGCTCGACGGCGGCCGGGTCGCGGTCGGCGTGCTGCCCTATGCGCTCGCCTTCCCGCTGGCCCGGCTGGAGCGGTTCGGCATGCTGATCCTGCTCGGCGCCTTCTTCCTGCTGCCGATGCTGGGGCGCGAGTTCGGCTACGACCTCAACGTGATGACCTGGGTGCTCGGTCCGCCGGTGGACGCGGTGATCGAGTTCATCCAGATTCTGACCGGCAACGGGTAGGGCAGGGCGCATGGCCACCAGCCGCAAGGCGGAGGACGCGATCCGCGACACGGAGGGCGCATCCGAACCCGTCGTCGCGCCCGTCGCCGTGTCCGACCAGCTCATGCTGGTCCTCGATGGCTTCGAGGGGCCGCTCGACATGCTGCTGGCGCTGGGGCGCGAGCAGAAGGTCGACCTCACCCGCATCTCGATCCTGGAACTGGCCGACCAGTATCTCGCCTTCGTCGCCGAGGCGCGGAAGGTTCGGCTGGAGCTGGCCGCCGACTATCTGGTGATGGCGGCGTGGCTGGCCTACCTGAAATCCCGCCTGCTGCTGCCGGCGCTGGAGGACGAGGAGCCGTCCGGCGAGGACATGGCGGCGGCGCTCGCCTTCCAGCTCCAGCGGCTGGAGGCGATGAAGGAGGCCGCCGCCAAGCTGTTCACCCGCCACCGGCTGGGCCACGATGTCTTCGCCCGGGGTGCCCCGGAGGACATCGACATCCGTCGCAAGTCGGTCTACGAGGTCACGCTCTACGACCTGCTGCGCGCCTATGGCGAGCACCGCAAGCGGCGGGAAGGCGGCGTCCTGCACATCGCCCCGATCCGCCTCTATTCGATGGAGGACGCCGTCCGCCGGCTCTCCGGCCTGCTCGGCCACATGCCGGACTGGGCCACCCTGGCGAGCTTCCTGCCCGGGGAGGAGGGCGGCCCGCTGCTGACCCGTTCCGCCATGGCGGCGCATTTCGCGGCGACGCTGGAGCTGGCCAAGGCCGGCCGGGTCGAACTGCGCCAGGACGGCGCCTTCACCCCCCTCTATGTCCGCAGCGCCCGCCACGACCGTGACGGCGACGCCGGCGGCGAATGACCTGAGACGATGATCAAGGAAGTGACCAACCCCGAGGAGGTCGAGGCCCGCATCGGCAAGCTCCGCCTGCTCGAAGCCCTGCTCTTCGCCTCCGCCGATCCGCTCGACGAGGAGACGTTGGCTGCCCGCGTCGGTCCCGACGTGCCCGCCCTGCTGGAGGAGTTGCGCGCCCATTACGCGCCGCGCGGCGTCAACCTCGCGCGCACGGGGGCCGGCTGGTCCTTCCGCACCGCCGCCGATCTGGCGCCCCTGCTGCGCCAGGAGGAGGAGGTCTCGAAGAAGCTGTCCCGCGCCGCCATCGAGACGCTGGCCATCGTCGCCTACCACCAGCCGGTGACCCGCGCCGAGATCGAGGCGATCCGCGGCGTCACGACCAGCAAGGGCACGCTCGACATCCTGATGGAGCATGGCTGGATCCGCCCCGGCCGCCGCCGCGAGACGCCGGGCCGCCCGCTGACCTGGGTGACGACCGACCATTTCCTCGACCATTTCGGACTGGAGACGCTGCGCGACCTGCC
Organism: Azospirillum agricola; assembly: GCF_017876095.1. Taxonomy (GTDB): domain Bacteria; phylum Pseudomonadota; class Alphaproteobacteria; order Azospirillales; family Azospirillaceae; genus Azospirillum; species Azospirillum agricola. The sequence continues at coordinate 445,960 of NZ_JAGINM010000002.1, read as the reverse complement.
GAGCGTCGAGGATCTGCGCGCCGCCGGCCTGCTCGATTCGCGGCCGGTGCTGCTGGGTCTGGGCGGGTTGGCCGACGACGCTCCGGCCGCGCCCGCGCCGGACGACGAGGATTGACGCGCGTCCGCTCCGGTGAAGCCTTCGTAATCAAAAGGTTCCGCCGGCCGGCAGGCGTTGCGACGGAATGTCCTTTCTGCCATAGTGCCGGCCCGTCGCATGTTCGACCAATCGGGATACCGCGTCATGGGCAGTTTCAGCATCTGGCATTGGGTCATCGTTCTTCTCATCGTGCTGCTCCTGTTCGGCGCGGGGAAGCTTCCCAAGGTGATGGGCGACCTCGCCAAGGGCGTGAAGTCGTTCAAGGCCGGCCTGAAGGAGGAGGACGAGGCGTCCGATCCCGCCGCGACCGCCAAGGTCATCCCGAACCAGCCGGCCAACACGGTCGACCACGCGGCCAAGAAGGACGAGGCGGTTCGCGGCTGAGCGGGGGTGCCGCCCGGCACCTCCCGGCCCCTATCGTCTCGGTGAAGCCGGAATACCATGTTCGATATTGCCTGGTCCGAACTGCTGCTGATCGCGGTCGTGGCTCTCATCTTCATCGGGCCGAAGGATTTGCCGAAGGCGATCTACACCTTCGGCAAATGGGTGCGGAAGGCGCGTGGTGTGGCGCGCGAGTTCCAGACCCACATCGACGACATGATGCGCGAGACCGAGTTGGACGAGCTTCGTCGCGAAGCTCTGAAGACCCGCGACATGAACATCAAGAAGATGATGGAGGACACCATCGACCCCAAGGGCGAGGTGTCCAAGGCCTTCGACGTCGGCTTGGCCGGCCACCCCGGCAGCCCGCCGGAAGCGGAGGCCAAGCCGGACGTCGGCGCGGTGCCCGCCGCCGATCCGGTGTCCCCGGCCGAACCGGCCGCCGCGCCGCCGGCCCCGGCCCCGGCAATCGAGACGGGCGCCCAGCCGACGCTCGAACCATCCGACAAGCCGGCGTCCGCGCCGGTTCCCGTTCCGGCGGCTTCCCACCCGACGGACAAGCAGGCGTAAAGACGATCCCATGACCGGCGACACGCAGGACGACCTCGAAGACAGCAAGATGCCGCTGATCGATCACCTGATCGAACTGCGCAACCGGTTGATGTGGGCCATCGGCGCGATCCTGATCGCGTTCCTGCTGTGCTACGCCGTCTCCGACAAGATCTACAATTTCCTGGTCCAGCCGCTGGCCGACATCCTGGCCGGGCAGGGGCGCCGGATGATCTACACCGGCCTGACCGAAGCCTTCTTCACCTATGTGAAGGTCGCCTTCTGGGCCGGCTGCTTCATCTCCTTCCCGATCGTCGCCAGCCAGATCTGGATGTTCGTCGCTCCCGGCCTCTACAAGCACGAGCGGCGCGCCTTTCTGCCCTTCCTGGCCGCCACCCCGGTGCTGTTCCTGACCGGCGCGGCGATGGTCTATTACTTCATCTTCCCGATGGCGTGGCGCTTCTTCCTGGGTTTCGAGTTCCATCCCGGCGGCGACGCGGCGGCGCTGCCCATCGAGTTCGAGGCGCGCGTCGGCGAATACCTGCATCTGGTGATGTCGCTGATCTTCGCCTTCGGCATCGCCTTCCAGCTTCCGGTGCTGCTGACCCTGCTGATCCGCGCCGGGCTGGTGACGACGGAGATGCTGGCCTCCAAGCGCCGCTACGCCATCGTCTTCGCCTTCGTGGTCGCCGCCGTGCTGACCCCGCCGGACGTCATCAGCCAGGTCAGCCTGGCGATCCCGTTGCTGGCGCTCTACGAGATCTCGATCCTCATCGGCCGCCGCATGGAAAGGAAGAAGGCCGCCGACGAGGCCGCCGAGTAACCGGGCTGGACAAGAGGATGCTTCGCATGGCCGGGCGTTGAGCCCGGCCATTTCTTTTGCGGATGCAGCCCTTATTCGGCGACCTGTTCGCCGGACCCGCCGAAGGCGGACGGGAAGTCCTTGAACTTGGGCAGGCCGTCGCGGATCGGCAGCACGGTCTCGGCGTAGTTGACGTGGACGGCCGGGCTGAAGGCGAGCGTCGGGATCGTCGCGGAGAACACGTCGACCAGACCGAGCGGCGGATGGTTGGTCATCAGATGGCCGCCGCACTTCGCGCAGTACTGACGCTGGCTGAGCGGTGTCTTCTGGAAGGTCGCGATGTGCTCGGCTCCCGCCGTGACCGTCACGGCCTCCGGCTTCCACAGGCTGAAGGCGTTCACCGGGCCGCCGGACCACGACCGGCAGGAGCGGCAATGGCAATAGCCCATGGCTTCCGGCTCTCCGGAGACCTCCAACTCGACCGCGCCGCAAAAGCAGCGTCCGATGTGCGACATGGCGTTTCCCCTCGCGTTTTTGTCTGGAACACCGAGGACGATAGCAGAGCAGGTCGTGGGAAATCCTTGAGTCGAAAGAGAGCTTGCGCCGCACCGATGGGCGTCGATGTCCTTCCTACGTGAACCGCGCGGTTGACCGGACCGTTCTCCGGCACGATGTTTCCTTCCAGCCCCGTATTCCTCGGCCGTTCCGGGCAAGATTCCGTCCCATTGTGGACAGCCTTCCAAACTCGCGCTAAAAGCACGGTTCGGCTCGAAGAAGCCGCGCCGCCGTTTCCGGAGCCCTGACCGTCCTATGCAGACCGCCAACGACATTCGCCGCACGTTCCTGGACTTCTTCGCCAAGCAGGGCCACCAGATCGTGGACTCGTCGCCGCTGGTGCCGCGCAACGACCCGACGCTGATGTTCACCAACGCCGGCATGGTGCAGTTCAAGAACGTCTTCACCGGGGCGGAGCAGCGGCCGTACAAGCGGGCGACCACCTCGCAGAAATGCGTGCGCGCGGGCGGCAAGCACAACGACCTCGACAATGTCGGCTACACGGCGCGCCACCACACCTTCTTCGAGATGCTGGGGAACTTCTCCTTCGGCGACTATTTCAAGGACGACGCCATCGCGTTCGCCTGGAACCTGGTCACCAAGGAGTATGGCCTTCCCGCCGACAAGCTGCTGGTGACGGTCCACAGCAGCGACGAGGACGCCGCCGCCATCTGGCGGAAGGTCGCCGGCCTGTCGGACGACCGCATCATCCGCATCCCGACCGACGACAATTTCTGGCGGATGGGCGACACCGGCCCCTGCGGCCCCTGCTCGGAAATCTTCTTCGACCACGGCCCGTCGATCGCCGGCGGCCCGCCGGGCAGCCCGGACCAGGACGGCGACCGCTTCATCGAGATCTGGAATCTCGTCTTCATGCAGTACGAGCAGCTCGGGCCGGACAATCTGGTCCCGCTGCCCAAGCCGTCGATCGACACCGGCATGGGGCTGGAGCGTCTGGCCGCCGTCCTGCAAGGCAAGCACGACAATTACGACATCGACCTGATGCGCGCCCTGATCGTCGCGTCGGCCGAGGCGACCAAGACTGACGCCGACGGCGCCCACGCCGTGTCGCACCGGGTGATCGCCGACCATCTGCGCTCCTCCTCCTTCCTGATCGCCGACGGCGTGCTGCCGTCCAACGAGGGCCGCGGCTATGTGCTGCGTCGCATCATGCGCCGCGCCATGCGTCACGCCCACATGATCGGCGCGCGCGAGCCGCTGATGCACCGTCTGGTCCCGGCGCTGACCCAGCAGATGGGCGACGCCTATCCCGAGCTGAACCGCGCCCGCGCCCTGATCGTCGAGACCCTCAAGCTGGAGGAGACCCGCTTCAAGCAGACGCTGGAGCGCGGGCTGCGCCTGCTGGAGGACGAGGTCGGCCACCTGGGCGAGGGCCAGCCGCTGGCCGGCGAGGTCGCTTTCAAGCTGTACGACACCTACGGCTTCCCGCTCGATCTGACGCAGGACGTGCTGCGCGGGCAGGGGCGGGCGGTCGACGAGGCCGGCTTCAAGGCGTCGATGGACGAGCAGCGCCGCAAGGCCCGCGAATCCTGGGCCGGCTCGGGCGAGGTCGGCACCGAGAAGCTGTGGTACGAGATCAAGGACGAGTTGGGCGCCACCGAGTTCTTCGGCTACGACACCGAGGTCGCCGAGGGCAAGGTGACCGCCATCGTCAAGGGCGACGCCCGCGTCGACAGCGCGGCTGCCGGCGACGAGATTCTCGTCGTCGTCAACCAGACGCCCTTCTACGGCGAATCGGGCGGTCAGGCCGGCGACACCGGCGTGATCTTCTCCGCCGAGGGCACCGAGTTCGCCGTCTCCGACACCCAGAAGAAGCTGGGCGCCGTGTGGGCCCACGCCGGCACCGTCACCAAGGGCACGCTCAAGGTCGGTGACGTGGTGGAGCTGCGGGTGAATTCGGAGCGCCGCTCGGCGATCCGCGCCAACCATTCGGCCACCCACCTGCTGCACGAGGCGCTGCGCAACCGGCTGGGCGACCACGTCACCCAGAAGGGCTCGCTGGTGGCGCCGGAGCGCCTGCGCTTCGACATCAGCCAGCCCGCCGGCCTGACCGCCGCCGACATCGCGGTGGTCGAGGACGAGGTGAACCGCCGCATCCTCGCCAACAGCGAGGTGATCACCCGCCTGATGTCCCCCGACGAGGCCCGCGCCCAGGGCGCCATGGCGCTGTTCGGCGAGAAGTACGGCGACGAGGTCCGCGTCGTTTCGATGGGCGGCCCGCACGGTGAGCTCGACCGCGACTATTCGATCGAGCTGTGCGGCGGCACGCATGTGCGTCGCACCGGCGACATCGGCCTGTTCAAGATCGTCTCGGAAGGCGCCGTCGCCGCCGGCGTCCGCCGCATCGAGGCGCTGACCGGCACCGGCGCCAAGGCGTGGCTGACCGGGCGCGACCAGCTTCTGGCCGAAGCGGCCTCCGCCCTCAAGGTCAAGCCCGACGAGGTTCCGGCGCGCGTCGCCGCCCTGGTCGAGGAGCGCCGCAAGATGGAGCGCGAACTGGCCGAACTGCGCCGCCAAGTGGCGATGAGTGGCGGTGCGAAGGCCGAGGGTGGTGGCGAGGCCAAGGACGTGGCCGGCGTCAAGCTGCTCGCCCGCGTGGTCGAGGGGCTGCCCGCCAAGGATCTGAAGCCGATGGCCGATGAGCTGAAGAAGCAGGTCGGCTCCGGCGTCGTCGTGCTGATCGCCGGCAACGAGGGCAAGGCCTCCATCGTCATCGGCGTCACCGAGGATCTGACCGGCACGCTCAGCGCCGTCGATCTGGTCCGCGCCGGCGCCGAGGCGCTGGGCGGCAAGGGTGGCGGCGGCCGTCCCGACATGGCGCAGGCCGGTGGCCCCGACGTGTCGCTGGCCCCGGCGGCGATCGCGGCCATCGAGGTGGCCATCGCCGCCAAGAAGGCGTCCTGATCGAACCACGGCCCCCGCACCGACGCCGGGGGCCGTTTTCCTTGCGGTGGTCGCCGCGTCTTGATCCGCCGCGCCCTGATCCCTGGATCCCGAGGAACACCGTCCCATGCGCTTCACCGGAACCGACAGCTACGTCGCCACCGAGGATCTGATGGTGGCGGTCAATGCCGCCGTCGCGCTGGAGCGCCCGCTGCTGGTCAAGGGCGAACCCGGCACCGGAAAGACCGTGCTGGCGGTGGAGATCGCCCGCGCGCTGAACCGGCCGCTGCTGTCCTGGCATGTCAAGTCGACGACCAAGGCGCAGCAGGGACTCTACGAGTACGACGCGGTCAGCCGCCTGCGCGACAGCCAGCTCGGCGAGGCCAAGGTCCACGACATCGCCAACTACATCGTGCGCGGCAAGCTGTGGGAAGCCTTCGAGGCGCCGGTGCCGCCGGTCCTGCTGATCGACGAGATCGACAAGGCCGACATCGAGTTCCCCAACGACCTGCTGCTGGAACTCGACCGCATGGAGTTCCACGTCTACGAGACGCGCCAGACCATCAAGGCGGCCAAGCGCCCGATCGTCATCATCACCTCGAACAACGAGAAGGAGCTGCCAGACGCCTTCCTGCGCCGCTGCTTCTTCCACTACATCCGCTTCCCCGACCGCGCGACGATGGAACGGATCGTCGAGGTTCATTACCCCGGCCTTAAGGCGGCGTTGCTGCGCGAGGCGCTGAACCTGTTCTACGATCTGCGCGAGGTGCCGGGGCTGAAGAAGAAGCCCTCGACCTCGGAGCTGCTCGACTGGATCAAGCTGCTGATGGTCGAGGACATCGACCCGGAAACCCTGCGGGCCAAGGACGCCCGCAAGCTGATCCCGCCGCTGTGCGGCGCCCTGCTGAAGAACGAGCAGGACGTCCACATGCTGGAGCGGCTGGCCTTCCTGGCCAAGCGCGGGGACCGCTGAGCCGGTATCCGGTTCGGAAAAGCGCCGATGGCGGCTTGACCGCCAACAACACCGATGCGGCTTGACCGCCGCCACGGCAACGGCTATTCAGGATCCATGACTTACCTCCACACCATGCGAATGCGAATTATCGGCCCGGCGCTCTGAAGCGCCGGTTGTCTGCCGCTCGCGTTCGTTGATTGTGTGGAGTGTGTGGCGTGTCGCTGCACCGTGTGGCCTCCGGAGCCCTCAATCCGGTTCTTTTTCCTTCTGACGCTTCGATCCGTGGGTTCACGATTCCGCGCCGTGGAATCGTGCTTGGCGAGCGAATGCGGGACTCGGCGCGAATTATCTCCCCGGTCCGCTGAGGCGGTCCGGGTCACGCCCGACATTTCCCGACCGTTCGTTCCCAAGGAACCGCCCGATGCACACCGCGCATGCCGATGCCGCGCGCACGCTTTCCGTCTGCGCCTCATCCGAAGACCGTCTGCCCGCTTGGCTGCCGCTGAGCGCCGTCACCGACGCGGCGGAGCGTCTGGCCGGCCACATCGTCCGCACGCCGCTGCTCCACGCCCCGGCGCTCGGCCGCGACCTGTGGCTGAAGGCCGAGACCTTTCAGGCCACCGGCGCCTTCAAGGAGCGCGGCGCCCTGAACCGCCTGCTGCGCCTGACCGCTCCCGAGAGGGCCGGGGGGGTGATCGCCATGTCGGCCGGCAACCACGCGCAGGGCGTGGCGCTGCACGCGCGGCGCCTCGGCGTCAAGGCGACCATCGTGATGCCGGAGACGGCGCCGCGCTGCAAGGTGGAGCGGACGGCGGCGCTTGGCGCCGAGGTGCTGCTGCACGGCACCACGGTGGGCGACGCCAAGGGCAGGGCCCTGGAACTGGCGGGCGAACGGCGCCTGACCTTCCTGCACCCCTACGACGATCCGGACGTGATCGCCGGGCAGGGGACGGTGGGGCTGGAGGTGCTGGCCGACCTTCCGGACGCTCAGACGCTGGTGGTGCCGGTCGGCGGCGGCGGTCTGCTTGCGGGGATCGCGGCCGCGGCCAAGGCGCTCAAGCCGTCGCTGCGGGTGGTCGGGGTGCGGCTGGCGCGGCGTGGCGGCCCGACCCTGGCCGACGGCATCAACGTCCACGCGCTGGGCAAGCTGCCGCGGGAAATCGTCGCCACGCTGGTCGACGATCTGGTCGAGGTCGAGGAAGCTGAGATCGCGGCGGCGATGCGCGCCCTCCACGACTCCTTCGGCGTGGTGGCCGAAGGGGCGGGAGCGGCGGCGGTGGCCGCCTGCCTGTGCGGCCGGCTCGACCGGACCGGGCGCACGGTGGCGGTGCTGTCCGGCCGCAACGTTGACGGCGACACGCTGGCCCGCACCCTGGCGGCGGCGTAGGATCGGCGGATGGTGCCGAACAGCCGGAGGGCGGGAGCATGACGGGAACAGAGGGGTTGGCGTCCACGGTCCGGGCGATGCGCCCCTTCGTGCCCGCCAGGGACTTCGGTGAAAGCCAGCGCTTCTACGCGGCCCTCGGATTCCAGGCGCGTCCGCTCGGAGACGGGCTGGCCGAGCTGCGGTTGGGGCAGGGGACCTTCTCCTTCCTGCTCCAGGATTTCTACGTCAAGGAGTTCGCGGAAAACCTGATGATGCATCTGCTGGTCGAGGACATCGACCGCTGGTGGCGTCACATCGAATCCCTGGCGCTCGGCGAGCGGTTCGGCGTCATTCCTCCGCGGCCGCCCAAGACGGAGGAGTGGGGGATGCGTGTGGTCTATCTCTGGGATCCGGCGGGTGTGCTTTGGCACATCGCGGCGGACGCGTGATTCCGGAATCCGGCACCAAAGGGCCAGCCGGAACGTCGCTGCCGGGACGTCGTTGCGGCGAATTTCCTAACTCTTCATTGCGCCGCAGCAAAGCATGGAAGCTATGATGCGGATGATCTATATTGGGAAGATCATGTAAAAAATCCCCGAAGGCGCCGAGAGGTGATTGATATGGCGGATGATTTCCCCCACACCATTTCGTCATCCCCTGCGTCGGTAATTTACGAACGTCCGAAGGCGGCACACAGTTTCTTTGATAACCTGCAAGGGCAACTGTTCGGCGTCGTCATGACGTCCTTCGGTATCGCCATCCTGCACGCCGCCGGCCTGATCACCGGGCAGGCGGCCGGGCTGGCTTTTGTGATTTCCTACGCGACAGGCATAAATTTTGGAATTCTGTTCTTCCTGGTGAATTTGCCCTTCTATTTTCTTGCCCTGGCGCGGATCGGGGTGCGCTTCACCGTCAGCTCCCTGATCGCCGTCACCGGCATCTCGCTGCTGTCGAGCTTCCTGCCCAGCGTCATGAGTTTCAGCAGCATCGATCCCTACGCCGCCGCGGTGCTGGCCGGCTTCTGCGTCGGGATCGGCGTGATCGGCCTGTTCCGCCATGGGGCCAGCGGCGGCGGGGTCGGCATCCTTGCCTATTATGTGCAGGAGAAGACGGGCTTCCGCGCCGGGTGGCTGCAAGCCCTGTTCGATGTGGTGATCTTCTCGGCCGCCGCCTTCGTGGTGGATCTCCAGGCGCTGGCGGCCTCGGCCCTCGGGGCGGCGGTGCTGAACGCCTTCGTGTCGTTCAACCACCGCGCCGACTGGTACGTCGCGCGCTAGGCGTGCCCCGGAAAGGGGCGGGTCACTCCCGCCCGAGCACCCGGTCCACCACCGCGTCGGCCCATTCGCGGGAGCGGAAGCTGGCCTTGGCCTCGACCGGGTCGTAGACCCGCTCCACCCAGTCCCAGAAGGCGATCGGCCGCTTCTCGTTGTAGGCGGCGTAGAGGTCGAAGAAATAGTCCAGGATCCCGGTCTTCGCCTGCTTGAAGTGGCCGTATTTCCAGGAAAGCTGCTTCATCGCCTCGGGCAGCGGCTGCTGTTCGTGGACGAACATGAACAGGGTGGACATGAATCCGGCGCGGTCGGCGCCCGACTTGCAATGCATCAGCGCCGGATACTGCATGGTGCGGAACAGCTCGCGGGCCTTCAGAAGGGTTTCCTTCTTCGGCATGTCGCGGGAGTTCACCGGAAAGTCGACCAGTTCAAGCCCGTGCAGTTTGCAGGCTTCCGCCTCCAGGATGTAGGAGGCGCAGTCGCGCCCGCCGCGCAGGTTCAGGATGGTGCGCACACCGTTGCGCGCCGCCGCGGCGATGTGCGAGGGCGAGGGCTGGCTCGCCCGGTACATGTTGGGCGAGATGCGGTAGGTGTTCGAATAGATCAGCCGGAAGCAGGCATGGTCGATGAACACGCTTTCGAAATGGCCGAGCCCCCGCTGCCAGGGGGAGGCCATGCGGCCCCGCCCACGCTTGATGCCGTCCGCGAGCGCCGTGGTGATGCGGCGCAGAAACCATTTTTTGGCCAACGGGAACCCTTCCGGATGCTACGGGCGCCAACATAGGCGCGCGGCGGGCGGCGTCAAGCGGCCTCGCCGGTGAAGCGGCCCTGCAAACGCCGGTAGATGCCGTAGCGGGCGCCCAGCGCGAGCACGATCTCCATGTACAGGTTGATCAGGCCGTTGGCGTAGAAGGCCGGACAGCCTGTGTAATGGCGCTCTCCCGCCATGGCGGTCGGCTCGATCAGGTCGGGGTTCAGCAGGATGACGTTCTGGTCCTCGTCGTAGACGAAGGCGCTCTGGTCGGGATCCAGCGGATGGATGGCCTGATGGTCGTCGGCCTCGATCCGCCCGGCGGCCATGAACTGGCACAGCATGCCGAGGCTGCCCATCGCCAGCGGCAGGATCTGCTTCAGGCTGCGGCGCGCCAGATCCTCGTAGTCGGCGGCGCTGAGGCCCGGGCGCAGCAGTGGCGCCGATTCCAGCAGGTTCCAGCAGACGTGCAGGGCGGTGTGGCTGCCGGTCTTGGTGATCGACACCATGTCGTAGCCGGACGGCGAGTGCAGCACGGAGCTTTCCAGCGCCTGCGCCAGCAGGTAGGAGGCGGCGGCCATCTCGCTGATGGTGCCCTCGGCACGGCAGCGGTCCTCCTCGACCATCACCTTGATCGCCCACTCCTTGATGATGGCGTCGAGCAGATGGCAGATGGAATCGCGCAGGAAGCCGACCAGACGGTCGGGATCGGCCGCGTCCAGCGCGGCCGGGTCGGTGACGTCCAGCCCATGCGGCGAATCCGGCGGGTTGGGCAGGATCACATGGCCATCGTCGTCCAGCGGCATGCGGGCGACGATGTGGTCGCGCAGGTCGCCGTACAGCATCGCCAGCAGCGTGTTGATGACGACCTTCTCGTAATCCTCCTTGCGGGTGTCGGCGTGGACCGGGCAATGGCCGCCGAGCGCCTGCAACTCCTCGCCGAACAGACAGTTCGGGTCCTCGGCGATGCGGTGGAGCAGGGGGGCGAGGTTGATCCGCGTCATCCCCGCCTCCTCGTGCGCGGCGAGGTAGGCGAGGGCGAAATTGTTGGCGCGGGCCATGGGCTCAAGCCTCCTGCAAACGGTCGTAGGCGTGGTAGTCGAGCGCCAGCCCGGCGGCGATGTCGAGGTACAGCTTGATCAGCCCGGTCGTGTAGAAGGCCGGACAGCCGGTGTAGTAGCGCTCGCCGGGCTTGGCGAAGGTCACGATGGGGGCGCCGTTCAGGCGGATCAGCCCGGCATCGTCCAGCACGAAGGCGGTCTGGTTCGCGGGCAGCCGGTGGACGGCGAGCCCGTCATGCGGCTCGATCCCGCTTTCCTCCATGTAATGGACCAGCATGCCGAGGCTGGCCATGGAGAGCGGCAGGATCTGCTTCAGGCTGCGGCGGACGAGGTCGTCGTAGAAGGCGGCGTCGCGTCCCGGCACCAGCAACGGCGCGGCCTCGACCAGCGCCCAGCAGATGTGGATCGCGGTGTGGCTGCCGGTCTTGGTGATCGACAGCATGTCGTAGCCGGCGCGCTGGTAGAGGGGGGACTCCTCCAGCGCCGTGCGCAGCACGAAGGTCGCCGCCGCGTCGAGGGAGATCTCGCCCGAGCCGAGGGAGCGGTAATGCTCCTCCTCCTTCAGCAGCTCGACGACCCAGCCGCTGATCAGACCGTCGAGCAGGTGGCAGGTGGCGTCGCGCAGAACCGAGCAGAAGACGTCGGGCGCCGCCGCCGCCATGGCGTCGCGGTCGGCCGGATCGAGCCCGTGGGGCGAGCGCGGCGGGATCGGCAGCATCAGCTGCCCGGACTCGTTCAGCGGCATCTTCAGCGCGATATGGTCGCGTAGGCGGTTGAACAGGAAGGCCAGCAGCGTGTTGACGAGGATCTTGTCGGCGTCGTCCTGCGGCAGGGCGGGGGCGCCGCCGTCCTCCCCCTTGTGGAAGGGGCATTGTCCGGCCCCCTGTTTCAATTCCTGGCCGAACAGATAGGCGGGGTCGGACTGGATGCGCTGGAGGATGTGCGCGACCGACACCCGCGTCAGCCCGCCTTCGCCGTGGGCCGCGTTGAAGGTCTGGGCGAAATCGTTCGAGCGGGACTGCGGAGGCTGGGACATCGGCACGTCTTCATCGCGGAGAAAAATGGGGCAGTGCCAATACCCTAAGGTCAAAGCGCCGCTCCACGCAACGGAGCCACGGCGAAGCGGCCGGAAAGTGCCGAATTTGTCGCGTTGCCGGGTGAAGATCCCGCCTTCGGCGCCCGGAAGGGCTCCACGGCTGCTGCCGCAAGGCCCATGTGTGGAAACGGCGTTTGCGGAAACGGGGAATTCCGGCTTTTCCTTCCGTGCAGACAGATTTTGGGGGATGCCTTGCCTGACCGTTCGACGCCTGACCGTTCGACGCCTGACCGTTTGCCCCTGCCGCGCGCCGTCCTCTACGACTGGGACAACACGCTGGTGGACAATTGGGGCACCGTGCGCTCGGCCCTGAATCACGCGCTGGTTTCCTTCGATCTGGCCCCGTGGAGCGAGGAGGAGGCGCGAATCCGCATCAAGCAGTCGCTGCGCGACAGCTTCCCCCGCATCTTCGGCGAGCGCTGGACCGAGGCCCGCGACCTGTTCTACGCCTATTTCGCCGCGCATCACCTCGACCATCTCCGCCCGCTGCCCGGCGCCGAATCGCTGCTGCGGAGCTTCGCCGAGCGCGGCGTCTACCAGGCGGTGGTGTCGAACAAGAACGGGAAGTTCCTGCGCGCCGAGGCGGAGGCGCTGGGCTGGAGCGGCTATTTCGGCCGGCTGGTCGGTGCCCAGGACGCCGCCTTCGACAAGCCGCACGGCGCGCCGGTGCTGATGGCGCTGGAGCCGGCGGGACTGCCGCCCGGCCCGGACGTCTGGTTTTTGGGCGACGCCGACATCGACATGGAATGCGCCCATGGCGCGGGGCTGGTTCCGGTGCTAATAGGGCTTGGCGAGGGAAGCGGTTTCGAACGGTTTCCGCCCGCCCACCGTCACGCCGATTGCGAAGCCTTGTGTGGCTTGGTTGGCGGCGGTGGTGATACCATATCCGTCCAGTCGGGTGTTTGAGACGGTGTCGAGACACACCAAACCGACGGCTTGAACGGGGAGCGGACCGCCTGTCGCAAGGGGTCCCAAGAACATTGAAGAAGGGGGCATATAAATGTCTGAAAAAAGCCAGAACGTCCAGGACGTGTTTCTCAACCACGTCCGCAAGAACAAGACTCCCGTTACCGTCTTTCTCGTGAATGGCGTGAAACTTCAGGGCATCATCACTTGGTTCGACAACTTCTCGGTTCTGCTGCGGCGCGACGCGCATTCGCAGCTGGTCTACAAGCACGCAATTTCGACGGTCATGCCGGCGCATCCCATTCAACTGTTCGAGCCGCCCAAGGAAGGTGAAAGCGTCTGATCCCTTGACCAATGGCGAAGGCTCGGCACCGCTGGGTGCCAGCCGGGCCATCGTGGTCCACCCCGTCCTCCGCCAAGAGGCGGACGGGGCCATCCGTCCTCCCGAATCCCGTCTGGAGGAAGCGGTCGGTCTTGCCCTGGCGATCGAGCTGGACGTCGTCCACGCCGAATGCGCCAAGGTCAACCGCCCGCAACCCTCGACCCTGCTCGGCTCCGGCACCGTGGAGCACCTGGCGGAGCTGGTGGAGGAGCACGAGGCGAGCCTCGTCATCCTCGACCACGCCCTGTCCCCGGTGCAGCAGCGCAACCTGGAAAAGGCGCTGAAGGCCAAGGTCATCGACCGGACCGGCTTGATTCTGGAGATCTTCGGCGCCCGCGCCCGCACGCGGGAAGGCATGCTCCAGGTCGAGCTGGCTTCGCTGACCTACCAGAAATCCCGGCTGGTCCGCTCCTGGACCCACCTGGAACGCCAGCGCGGCGGCTTCGGCTTCCTTGGCGGTCCCGGCGAATCGCAGCTCGAGATGGATCGCCGCCTGATCGGCGACCGCATCATCAAGATCAAGAAGGAGCTGGAGGAGGTGCGGCGCACCCGCGGCCTGCACCGCAAGGCGCGCGCCAAGGTGCCCTACCCGGTGGTGGCGCTGGTCGGCTACACCAACGCCGGCAAGTCCACCCTGTTCAACCGGCTGGCCAACGCCGACGTCTTCGCCAAGGATCTGCTGTTCGCCACGCTGGATCCGACCATGCGGCAGGTGACGCTGCCGTCGGGGCGCAAGGTGATCCTGTCGGACACGGTGGGCTTCATCTCCGACCTGCCGCACGGCCTTGTCGCCGCCTTCCGCGCCACGCTGGAGGAGGTCGACGCCGCCGACATCATCCTGCATGTCCGCGACATCGCCCACATCGACAGCGACGCGCAGCGGGCGGACGTGCACGCGGTGCTGGCCGACATGGAGATCGACCCGGACAGCGACGACCGCGTGATCGAGGTGTTCAACAAGATCGACGCGCTCGACGCCGACAGCCGGGCGGCGGTGCTGGCCCAGACGGCCCGCAACCCGCGCGCGGTGGCGGTGTCGGCCATCACCGGCGAGGGGTTCGACGCGCTCGACCGGCTGCTGGACGAACGGATGAACGCTCACCGGCAGGTCGTCGACCTGACGGTGGCGCTCGGCGACGGGGCGGCGCTCGCCTGGCTCTACGCCAAGGGCGAGGTGCTGGACCGCCGCGACGACGAGGAGCAGGCGCATCTCCACGTCTCGCTCGATCCCGCCGATCTGGCGCGGTTCGAAAAGAGGTTCCAGCCGTCTCAGCAGTGACCTTTTCAACTCCTGGTGCTGACCGAAAGAGAAGGGGTGCGACGGGGGGTATGACCCGTTGCATCCCACTCCGGTCTTAAGACGAATGCGGCGTGGTGATTTCTTCCGTTGCCAACAATTATAGCAACGGAGCGTGCTCGCTCCCAGGAGGAGGACTGCCAATGCGGTTGCAAACCGACCCGTCGTGCTTTTCGATCACGGCTTTCCTCGCCGATCAGGTGAGCTTGGTGGCGCGAAAGGAGAGGCTTCCGCCGGGAGCGGCTCTGCTTCGTCTCCAGGAGTGGTCGCGCACGCCGGAAGGCCGGAAGCGGCTGCTGCTCCTCGTCGTGGAGGCAGCCGCCCTGGAAACCCATCCCCACGAGGCCGCCAAGATCGACGCGATCCGCGACGAGCTGGCGGCGCGCGGCTATGACGGGCGCGACGATGGCCATGGCGGCTATGACAACGGACGGCATCACCGGGCCGCCGCCTGACTTGCCGCGTGACGGGCGGGGGGACCGCGCGCCATAATGTGGCGCGTTCTCCACCAGCCCGGTTCCTTCGTGCGTGCTCGCTTCGCCTTTCTGCCGCTGATGCTCGCGCTGGCGGGTGGTCCCGTCGCGGCCCAGCAGCCACCGGGCGGACGGCCTCCGCCGCTGCCGCCGGGCTATGTCGAGGAACCGGAGGAGCCGCCCGAGGATCCGCTGCCGCCGCCGCCGATGGAGTTTCCCATCGTCCCGCCGGAGCCGGTCGTCGTGGCGCCCGACGCGGTCGATCTGCTGAAGGCCTGCAAGGAAGCCGCCTTCACCGATTGCTTCCGTATGTGGCAGCCGCCCCCGCCCGAACCGGAACCGGTGCTGGCGTTTCCCGTTCCGCCGCCGTTGTCCGGTCCCGGCGCACCGCCTCCGCCGGGTGCGGGCGCACCGCCACCACCGCCCTTGCCGCCGCCGCACGATCCGGCGAAGGCCGCCGCCGCGGCGGCTGCCGACAAGGCGACCTTCGACGCGCTGGCCAAGGCGTTGAAGGACAGCGGCCTGGACGGCAAGGTGCTGCTGACCAACCCCTCGGCCGCCGGCCCGACCCTGCAACGCGATTCGACGCCGACGTCCAAACCAATTCCGACGAGAGCCAAGCCGTGACACGCTTCGCCCAACCCGACATCGACCGGGTGTCCGACCTGATCCGTTCCGTCGCCAAGGCGGAGATTTTGCCCTGGTTCCGCAATCTCGCCGCCGACGGCATCCGCCAGAAGACCGGTCCGATGGATCTGGTGACGCTGGCCGACGAGGCCGCGGAACGGGCGCTGACCCCGGCGCTCGCCGACCTGCTGCCCGGCAGCCGCGTGATCGGCGAGGAGGCGGCGTCGGAGAATCCGCGCGTCCTCGATCGACTCCAGGGAGACGACCCGGTGTGGATCATCGATCCGGTGGACGGGACGCTGAACTTCGCCGAGGGACGCCCGCTCTTCGCGGTGATCGTCGCGCTGGCGCAGAAGGGCGAGACCATCGCCGGCTGGATCCACGATCCCATCGACGGCCGCATGGCGACGGCGGTGAAGGGGGAGGGGGCGTGGCTCGACGGGCGCCGGGCGCGGGTGGCCGACGCGGTGCCGCTGCCCGACATGGTGGGCGCCCTGTCCACTCGCTTCTGCGGCGAGGCGATGGCCGCGCGGCTGGAGGAACGCAGCGCCGGGCTGGGCGAGCGCGTGTGCCTGTCCAGCGCCGCGCAGGAGTATCTTCGGCTGCTGGAGGGGCGGGCGCATTACTCGCTCTATCACCGGCTGATGCCGTGGGACCATGCGGCGGGCGTGCTGCTGCACGCCGAGGCCGGCGGCCACGCGGCGCTGGTCGGCGGGACTGCGGATGGCGTGCCCTACCGGCCGACCGCGTTGAACGGCAGCTTGCTGCTGGCGCCCGACGCGGAGAGCTGGCGGGCGTTGCACGGGCGGCTGTTTGGGTGAAGAGGACCGGGTGGGCCGGCGACGCTTGCCCCCACGACGCTCGCCCCCCAATCCTGCTTACCGCTGCACGAGCCCCCGCAGCCGGTACAGTTCCTCCAGCGCGGCGCGCGGGGTGAGGCTGTCCGGGTCGATGGCGAGCAGCGCTTCCTCCACTGGAGAAGGACCGGCCGGGGCGGCCGGCGCCGCCTCGGCAGCCGGAGCCGGCGCGCGTTTCAGCGCCGCGCTGAACAGCGGCAGATCCTCGGCCAAGCGGTGGATCGCCGCGTTCTGGTCGCCCGATTCCAGCAGCTTCAGCACCGCCTCCGCCCGCCCGACCACCGCCGGCGGCAGGCCGGCCAGCTTGGCGACGTGGATGCCGTAGCTGCGGTCGGCCGAGCCCGCCGTCACCTCGTGCAGGAACACCACGTCGCCCTGCCATTCCTTGATGCGCATGGTGTGGCAGGACAGCGCCGGCAGCTTGGCCGCCAGCATGGTCAGCTCGTGGTAGTGGGTGGCGAACAGCGCGCGGCAGCGGTTGACGTCGTGCAGGTTCTCCACGCAGGCCCAGGCGATCGACAGGCCGTCGAAGGTCGCCGTGCCGCGCCCGATCTCGTCGAGGATCACCAGCGCGCGCGGGCCGGACTGGTTGAGGATGGCGGCGGTCTCGACCATCTCGACCATGAAGGTGGAACGGCCGCGCGCCAGATCGTCGGCGGCGCCGACGCGGCTGTAGAGCCGGTCCACCGACCCGATGTGGGCGTGGTCGGCCGGCACGAAACTCCCCATCTGCGCCAGCACGGCGATCAGCGCGTTCTGCCGCAGGAAGGTGGATTTGCCGGCCATGTTCGGGCCGGTCAGCAGCCACAGCCGGTTGTCGGTCGCCAGATCGCAGTCGTTGGCGACGAAAGGCCCGCTGTTGGCGGAATCCAGCATCGCCTCGACCACCGGGTGGCGCCCGCCGCGGATGTCGAAAGCCAGCGAGCCGTCGACCAGCGGGCGGGAATAGCGCCGCTCCATCGCCAGCTCGGCCAGAGAGGTGGCGACGTCGAGAGCCGCCAGCGCGTGGGCTGCCTGGGCGATGGCGTCGGCGCGGCTCGTCACCTCCTCGACCAGATCGGCGAACAGCTCCAGCTCGACCGCCAGCGCCTTGTCGGCGGCCTCGGAAATGCGGCGCTCCAGGTCCGACAGCTCCACCGTGCCGAAGCGCACGGCGTTCGCCATGGTCTGGCGGTGCATGAAGACCTCGCGCCCCTTGTCCGACATCAGCTTGTCGGCGTGGGCGGCCGTGACCTCGATGTGATAGCCCAGCACGTTGTTGTGCTTGATCTTCAGCGCCGGCACCCCGGCGATCCCGGCGTATTTCGCCTGGAGGCCGGCGATCAGCCGGCGGCTCTCGTCGCGCAGCGTCACCAGCTCGTCGAGCGCGTAGGAATAGCCCGGCGCGATGAAGCCTCCGTCGCGGGCCAGCAGCGGCAGCTCCGCCGCCAGCGCCTGGCCGAGCTGGCCGACCAGTTCCGTGTGCTCGCCCAGCCGCTTGTCGACCACGCCCAGCCCGTCCGGCAGCGGCCCGATGTTGCTCAGCAGATGCCGCACCGCGCCGGACTGGAGCAGCCCGTCGCGCACCGCCGCCAGATCGCGCGGGCCGCCGCGCCCCAGCGTCAGCCGCGACAGCGCGCGTTCCAGGTCGGGGCAGCGCTTCAGCGTCTCGCGCAGCTCGCCGCGCAGCCGCTCCTCGTTGAGCGCGAACTCGACCATGTCGAGCCGCTTGGCGATGGCGGCCGGGTCGGTCAGCGGCGCCGACAGGTGGGCGGCCAGCAGGCGGGCGCCGGCCCCCGTCACCGTGCGGTCGATGGTGGCGAGCAGGCTGCCGCGCCGCTCGCCGTTCATGGTGCGGGTCAGCTCCAGATTGCGGCGGGTCGAGGCGTCGATCTCGATCACCGCGCCCGGCCCGACCCGGCGTGGCGGCGACAGGCGGGGAACCCGGCCCTTCTGCGTCAGCTCGACATAGCCGACCAGGGCGCCGGCCGCCGCCACCTCGGCGCGGGTGAAGCTGCCGAAGGCGTCGAGCGTGCCGACCCCGTAGAGCGCCAGCAGGCGCTGCCGGCCGTTCTCGCTGTCGAATCGCGGGGTGGGCTGCACGGTCAGGCGGGACTTCCACTCGCCCCACAGCTCGAACAGGTCGGGCTGCTGGCCGAGCTTCTCGGAGATCAGAACCTCCTGCGGGTCGAGCCTCCCGAGCGCCGCCCCCAGTCCCGCGCGCTCGACCGGCTGCACCACCAGCTCGCCGGTCGACATCTCCAGCCAGGCGAGCCCGACCCCGCCGGCCGTCTCCGCCACCGCCGCCAGCCAGTTGGAGGAGCGCGAATCGAGCAGGCTGTCCTCGGTCAGCGTGCCGGGGGTGACGATGCGGATGACGCCGCGCTTGACCACCGATTTGGCGCCGCGCTTCTTCGCCTCCGACGGGTCCTCCATCTGCTCGCAGATGGCGACGCGGAAGCCCAGGCGGATCAGGCGCAGCAGATAGTTCTCGTGGCTGTGGACCGGGACGCCGCACATCGGGATATCCTCGCCCAGATGCTGGCCGCGCTTGGTCAGCGCGATGTCCAGCGCCGCCGCCGCGTTGACCGCGTCGTCGAAGAACATCTCGTAGAAATCGCCCATCCGGTAGAACAGCAGGCAGTCGGCGTGCGCCCGCTTGATCTCCAGATACTGCGCCATCATCGGCGTGGCGTCGGGCGGGATGACGATGGTGGCGGCTGCGGTGGCTGCTGCGGGGGCGGCGGTGTCGGACACGGGAACGTTCAACCGTCTTGATCGGAGGGAAAGGCGGGGCGGCGGGGGTGGGGCAACCCTATCACGGCGCATGCATACCGGGCCATGTCCTGGTCGAACAACCCGGAGGCGCTCCCGCCACAGGGATTGCGACACCCTCGCCATTGACGGGCGCCGTGGCGCAGCCGTTCAATGGAGCGTCAACGAACGGAAGCGACCGGGAGACGTCCACCATGACGCAGACGACCGAACAGAGCGCCGCCCGCGAGGTGCGGGAGGTCGTTGCCCTCTTCACCGACCGCGCCGGATTCGACCGCGCGGTGGCGGCCTTGCTGGAGGCGGGATTCGACCGCTCCGATCTGTCGGTGCTGGCGAGCCACACCTCGCTCGACGCCGCCGACCCCAAGGCCGCCAAGCCGAAGGACGAGGCGCTGACCGGGCTGGTGGGCGAGCTGAAATACGCCTTTCCGTTGACCACCGCCGGCCTCATCGCCATCGTCGGCGGCCCCATCGAGGCGGCGTTCGCGGCGCTGGTCGCCGCTGGGCTGGGCGGGGTCGCCATCAAGGATTACCTGGACGAGCTGACCAGCCACCCCAAGCCCGACGAGTTCTCCCGCGCGCTGGAGGCCGGTGGCGTCATCCTGTGGGTGATGGTCGGCGCCCCGGAGGACGAACTGCGCGCCAGCGCCATCCTGGAGCGCGAGGGCGGCGGCAACGTCCATCTCTCGACCCGCGAGGCGTAAGGAAAGCCGGCCCGGCACGTCAGGCGGTCAGGTCGACCGCCGCGCCGCGCTGGGCGTCCTTGCCGGCCAGCCGGCGCTTCAGCTCCTCGGCGATCTCCTTTTCGATCGCCGAGCGCTTCTCCGGGTCCATGGCGGCCAGATCCTCCTCGCTCACCTTGTGCCGGGCGAGCAGTTCTTCCCGGATGCGTTGGGCCGGGGTCTTCTGCGCCTCCTTGATGAAGGCGTCGGCTGCGCTGACCTTGGTCGGCTCCGGCGCGCCTGTGGCATCGCCGTTCTTCACGGAGGAGGTGGAGCCGGAGCGGAACTGGCCGTAGACGCTGGCCAGATAGCCGGAAATCTGCATGACGGTTTCTCTCGACCGATGGGACGGGAGACGGCCACGCAAGTTTCATGCAAACTCAAGGATGCTTTCTTTTCAACCGCTTGAAACGAGCTGTCGGGAGCAGGGGCTGCCGGGCGGCAGAATTGGCCGGGCGGTTCCTGCCGCCTTCAGGCTGCCTGGACGCGCATGGCCTCCGCCGGATCGACCGGGCGCAGCCCCCACGCCTTGAACTCCGCCTGGACGATCGAGGCCCAGCCCATGCGGACGACCACCAGCTTGAAGCGGTCGCCAACGTCGCGGCTGGCGACGAGGTCGTTCACCTGCCACAACAGGCTGTTGTCCATCGCCCTGGGATGCAGGGCCGCCACCCGCATCAGCCGGGCCGCCAGGGTGGCCGGGGAATGACGGCCCTCGCCGCGTTCGGCCTGCGACAGCGCGTCGCCGAGCGCCGCCAGCTCACGCCGCGCCATGTCCCCCGTTCCGATCATCGCCCGTTTTCCTCCGCTGGACTCCGGATGGATCATGCGCGGCCGGGTGGGGATCCGCAGTGACGGCGGTCACACCCGCGAGGCGACGTTGCGCGGTCACGCCCGCGAGGCGGCATTGCGGTTGGCAGCAGGTGCCAAGACCGCCGTTTGCCGTTATAGTTCGAACGGTTTGTCCAGCCCGGACCACCGCCGTTTCCGGCGACCGCTTCCCGGCCGCCGTTCTGGAAGGTCGCTCCCCAACGATGCTGTCCACCCGCGCCGCGCCTCCCCCCTCCGCCCCGCCCAACACGATCCCCAACAAGCGCGCGATCATCTCGCGCCGCAGGCTGGCCGGCGAGCTCGAGGCGCTGGTCGCCGAGTTCGGCACCGGCGACAAGCTACGGCCGGCGCTGCTCGCCTGCCTGCGCAAGGCGCTGACCGACGGGCGGCAGGAGGTGCACCGGCGCTTCGAGGCCGGCGGATCGGGCGAGGAATGCGTGCGGGAGAACTGCTACCTCGCCGACCGTCTGGTCGGCGCGCTGGCCGACTTCACCGTGCTGCACATCTTTCCCACCGCCAACCCGACCTCGGGCGAGGTCTTCGACGTCGCGGCGACCGGCGGCTACGGGCGCGGCGAGCTGGCGCCCTTCTCCGACATCGACCTGCTGTTCCTGCTGCCCTACAAGCGCACGCCGCGCGTCGAGCAGGTCGTCGAATACATGCTCTACATCCTGTGGGATCTGGGGCTGAAGGTCGGCCACGCGGTGCGCAGCGTCGACGACTGCATCCGCCAGTCCAAGGCCGACGTCACCATCCGCACGGCGATCCTGGAATCCCGTTATCTGTGGGGGCCGGGCAAGCTGTTCGCCGAACTGCGCAAGCGCTACGACAAGGAGGTCGTCGCCGGCACCGGCCCGGAGTTCGTCGAGGCCAAGCTCGCCGAGCGCGACAACCGCCACCTGAAGATGGGCGACAGCCGCTATGTGCTGGAACCCAACCTGAAGGATGGCAAGGGCGGCCTGCGCGATCTCCAGACCTTGTTCTGGATCGCCAAGTACCTCTACCGGGTCGAGGGGGTGGACGAGCTGGTCGGCAAGAAGGTGCTGACGCCGGAGGAGGCGCAGCGCTTCGCCAAGGCGCAGAACTTCCTGTGGACCGCGCGCTGCCACCTGCATTACCTGACCGGCCGCCTGGAAGACCGGCTGACCTTCGACGTGCAGACCTCGATCGGCGCCGCCATGGGGTACACCGACCACGCCGGGACCAAGGGCGTCGAGCGCTTCATGAAGCATTACTTCCTGGTCGCCAAGGACGTCGGCGACCTGACGCGCATCTTCTGCGCGGCGCTGGAGGCCGAATC
This sequence comes from Azospirillum agricola, assembly GCF_017876095.1. GTDB lineage: Bacteria > Pseudomonadota > Alphaproteobacteria > Azospirillales > Azospirillaceae > Azospirillum > Azospirillum agricola. The sequence goes on along the minus strand of NZ_JAGINM010000002.1, from coordinate 424,023 downwards.
GAAGCGCCCGCCCAAGTTCAACCTGCTGCGGCTGGCCTCGGTCGCCCGCCGCAAGGACGTCGACGGCTTCATCGTCGACGGCGAGCGGCTGAACGCGCGGGACGAGCGCCAGTTTAAGGAAAAGCCGATCGACATGATCCGGCTGTTCCACACCGCGCAGATCAACGACATCGACATCCACCCGGCGGCACTGCGCTCCATCACCCGCTCGTTGACCGCGATCGGGCCGAAGCTGCGCACCGACCCCGAGGCCAACCGGCTGTTCATCGACATCCTGACCGGACCGAAGGACCCGGAGATCACCCTGCGCCGCATGAACGAGGCCGGGGTGATGGCCCGCTTCATCCCCGACTTCGGCCGGGTGGTGGCGCAGATGCAGTACGACATGTACCACGTCTACACGGTGGACGAGCACACGCTGTTCGCCCTGGGCATCCTGCACAAGATCGCCGCCGGCGATCTGGTCGACGAGCTGCCCCTGTCGTCGGAGGTCATCCACAAGGTCGTGTCGAAGCGGGCGCTCTACGTCGCCGTGCTGCTGCACGACATCGCCAAGGGGCGCGGCGGCGACCATTCGGTGCTGGGCGCGCGGGTGGCGGAGAAGCTGTGCCCGCGCCTCGGCCTGACGGCCGAGGAAACGGAGACGGTGGCGTGGCTGGTGCGCTGGCATCTCGCCATGTCCTACACCGCCTTCAAGCGCGACCTGGAGGACGACAAGACCGTCCGCGACTTCGTGGCGCTGGTCCAGTCGCCCGAGCGGCTGCGGCTGCTGCTGGTGCTCACGGTCGCCGACATCCGCGCGGTCGGACCGCAGCGCTGGAACAACTGGAAGGCCACGCTGCTGCGCGAGCTCTACAACCGCTCCGAGGAGCTGATGTCCGGCGGCATGACGGTGGAGGGGCGCGGGCGCCGCATCCAGTCGGCCCAGGCCGGGCTGCGGCTGGAGCTGACCGATTTCGACGACGCGGCCTTCGAGCAGCACAAGTCCCTGGGCTATCCCGCCTACTGGCTGGCCTTCGACGCCGGGACGCTGGCCCATCACGCCCGCATCGTGCGCGAGGCCGAACGCGACGGCCGCGACCTGACGGTGGACACCCGCATCGACCGCGCGCGCGCGATCACCGAGGTGACGATCTACGCCACCGACCATCACGGGCTGTTCTCCCGTCTGGCCGGCGCCTTTGCCGCCTCGGGCGCGGACATCGTCGACGCGCGCATCTTCACCATGACCAACGGGATGGCGCTCGACGTCTTCACGGTGCAGGACGCGGCGGCCGGGGGCGCCTTCGAGAGCCGCGACAAGCTGGCCAAGCTGTCGGTGATGATCGAGAAGGTCCTGTCCGGCCAGTTGAAGCCGTTGCAGGATTTGGCGACGCGCCGGACCCCGCACTCCAGCCGCACACGGGTTTTCCATGTGCCGCCGCGCGTGCTGATCGACAACAACGCCTCGACCACCCACACGGTCATCGAGGTGAACGGGCGCGACCGGCCGGGATTGCTGTACGACCTGACCCGCGCCCTGTCGAACCTGACGCTCCAGATCTCGTCGGCGAAAATCTCGACCTTCGGCGAGAAGGCCATCGACGTCTTCTATGTGAAGGACGTCTTCGGCCTGAAGGTCACCCACGAGACCAAGCTGGCCAAGATCAAGGAGCGCCTGCTGCACGCCCTGGCCGATCCGGCCGGCGACGCGACCCCCGCCCCGGCTCCGGTCAAGCGGACGGTTCGGAGCAAGGCGGCGGAGTAGGGCGGGGGCTCGTGCTCTTCCGCTGGAAAACCCGCCGTTCTCCGCCGGGGGCGAGGGGCTGTCCGTTTCGGCGAGGCGGCGCTCAGTAGTCCTGCGCGCCGTGCTTCAACCGCACCAGCTTGCCGGACAGCAGAGACAGCAGAAGCTGCACGACCACCTCATGCACGATCAGCGTGTGGTGGTTGCCGCTCTCCTGCATCTCGCGGCGCAGGGCCTCGCGCACGGCCGGCACGCCGGTGACGTCGATCAGCACATCCAACCGCTCGCCCAGCCGGGCCAGTTCCATGAAGTCGGTGGTGGTCGGAACGCCGCGCTCGCGGGCCAGCGTGACGCCCGGCGCCTCGCGGTCGAGGTCGGCAACGCCCAGAAGCTCGACGAACGGGGCGTCCAGCAGCTTGTGCAGCAGGGGGGTGCCGGTCTCGCCGGCGCCGATGACAGCGACGCGGAACAGATCGGTGGACATGGGGCGCGTTCCTTCCTGGGGTGGAAAATCCTGGCCCGGCCTCGGGGGCCGTGGCGGGCAAGAAAAAAGCGGGAAGCCGAAGCTTCCCGCTCGAACCCTAGCCGAGCCGGCGTCCGGTTTGACCCGGACGCGGCGTCGCACCCCAAGATCGGGCTCCGAATCCGGAGCCCCGCTCCAGGGATCAGCTCCAGGCGGCCATCTTCTTCTCGAGATTGTCCGACAGCTTGTCGAGGAACTGCTTGGTGGTCAGCCACGGCTGCTGCGGACCGATGAGGATCGCCAGATCCTTGGTCATGTAGCCGGACTCGACGGTCTCGACGCAGACACGCTCCAGCGTCTCGGCGAACTTCACGACGTCCGGGGTGTTGTCGAACTTGCCGCGGTAGGCCAGACCCTGGGTCCAGGCGTAGATCGAGGCGATCGGGTTGGTCGAGGTCTCCTTGCCCTTCTGGTGCTCGCGGTAGTGGCGGGTCACCGTGCCGTGGGCGGCCTCGGCCTCGACGGTCTTGCCGTCCGGAGTCACCAGCACCGAGGTCATCAGGCCGAGCGAGCCGAAGCCCTGCGCCACCACGTCCGACTCCACGTCGCCGTCGTAGTTCTTGCAGGCCCAGACGAAGCCGCCTTCCCACTTCAGGGCCGAGGCGACCATGTCGTCGATCAGGCGGTGCTCATAGACGATGCCCTTGGCCTTGAACTGCTCGGCGTAGGTCTCGTCGAAGATCTTCTGGAAGATGTCCTTGAAGCGGCCGTCATAGGCCTTCAAGATCGTGTTCTTCGTCGACAGATAGACCGAGTAGCCGCGTTCCAGGCCATACATGAAGCTGGAATGGGCGAAGCCCTCGATCGACTCGTCGAGGTTGTACATGCCCATCGCCACGCCGGCGCCGGGGAAGTCGTAGACCTCGTGCTCGATCTTCTCGCCGCCCTCGGCCGCTTCCCACTTGATGGTCAGCTTGCCCGCGCCGGGAACGACGAAATCGGTCGCCTTGTACTGGTCGCCGAAGGCGTGGCGGCCGATGATGATCGGCTTGGTCCAGCCCGGCACGTAGCGCGGAACGTTGGAGCAGACGATCGGCTCGCGGAACACGGTGCCGCCCAGGATGTTGCGGATGGTGCCGTTCGGCGACTTCCACATCTTCTTGAGGTTGAACTCCGTCACCCGCGCCTCGTCCGGGGTGATGGTCGCGCACTTGACGCCGACGCCATACTTCTTGATCGCGTTGGCCGACTCGACGGTCACCTTGTCGTCGGTCGCATCGCGGTTCTCGACGCTCAGGTCGTAGTATTTCAGGTCGATGTCGAGATAGGGCAGGATCAGCTTGTCTTTGATGAACTGCCAGATGATGCGCGTCATCTCGTCGCCGTCGAGCTCGACGACCGGGTTGGCGACCTTGATCTTGGACATGGGTGCGAGATCTCCCCGAACGGGTAAGGGCGTTGTCGTTTCCTGGATGCCGGGCGCGCTGTCCAGCGAGCGCTTGTTGCCGGGCGACCGCAGGCGCGGTCGCCCGATACCCCGGGCGGACTGAATCGCGGTTATATAGCACTGCCCCGGTCAGGAAAGGAAGGCACGGCGGACAGCCGGTCATCATTGTCGCACGGGCATGGCAAGGAGCTTGCCGGTCCGGCCGCGTTCAGGCCGCCGATTCCGCCGACCGCGCGGCACGGGCCGCCGCCGGCTCCGATGCCCCGGCGCGGGCTTCCGCCTGGGCCAGGTCGCGCTCGGCGTTGAGCATGTAGTCGCGCACCAGCGGCACCGCCCCCAGCGATCGGGCGAGCTGGATCTGGAACACCATGTGCCCCTGCGTGCGGAAACTCAGCTCGGCACCGGCCAGATAGAACTCCCACATGCGGCAGAACCGTTCGTCGTAGAGCGCGCGGGCCTCGTCGCGGCGGGCGTCGAAGCGGCCGCGCCAGTGGCGCAGCGTCTCCGCGTAGTGCAGGCGCAGGATCTCAACGTCCGTGGTGAACAGGCCGGAGGATTCGACGGTCGGCAGCACCTCCGACAGGGCGGGGGAGTAGCCGCCGGGGAAGATGTACTTGCGAATCCACGGGTTGGTCGATCCGGGGCCGTCGAGCCGGCCGATGGCGTGGAGCAGGGCGATGCCCTCGTCGGTCAGCAGCGACCGCACCGCGTCGAAGAAGCTGCGGTAGTGCGGCACGCCGACATGCTCGAACATGCCGACCGAGACGATCCGGTCGAAGCGCTCGGCCCCGCTCGCCGCCAACTCGCGGTAGTCGCGCAGCTCGAAGGTGACACGGTCGGACAGGCCGGCCGCCGCCGCGCGCTCGCGGGCTACGGCGAGCTGTTCGGAGGACAGCGTGATGCCGGTGACCCTGGCCCCGGTCATGCGCGCCAGATAGAGGGCCATGCCGCCCCAGCCGCAGCCGATGTCGAGCACCCGCATGCCGGGCACCAGAAGCAGCTTGGCGGCGATGTGGCGTTTCTTGGCCTCCTGCGCCTCGTCCAGCGTCAGGCCGGGCTGGGGGAAATAGGCGCAGGAGTATTGCATGTCGCGGTCGAGGAACAGCTCGTAGAACCGGCGCGACAGGTCGTAATGATGCTCGACGTTGCGGCGGGAGCGCCGCGCCGGGTTGTGCTGCTGGAGAAGCCGCAGCACGGGCGACAATGTCTCCAGCACGCGGCCCAGCGCGCCCTGCACGCTGCTGTCGGTCATCAGCAGCGCCAGCAGGTCGTAGATCGACCCGCCCTCCACCGAGAGGCGGCCGTCCATGTAGGCTTCGCCCAGGCGCAGACGCGGGTTCAGCAGCAGGTCGCGCTCGACCCGGCGGTCGTGCAGACGCAGCGTGACGGCGGGGATCCCGGTGCCGATTCGGCGGCGCCGGCCGTCGGCGGTGACGAGATCGAGTGTTCCGTCGCCGATGGCGGCGGCAAGAAGGCGGACAAGCAGCATGCCGAACTCCCCGCGCGTGATACTCAACAAGGATGACGCGCGCGGAAGGGTGCGACAATCCGCCGATGGGTCAGACGTGCTCACCCAATCGGGTCAGTACGGATTGGGGCATGCGTTGGGGCGCGAACACGAAAAACCGCCCGATCCCGGTGGGGATGGGCGGCTTTCGGACGAGCGACGCACGGCTTCCCGGCTTGACGCCGGGGAGCCGCCGAACAGGCGATCAGGCCTCTTCGTCTTCCGTCGCGGTTTCCTGGACGTAGGTCTCTTCCTCGTCCTCGTCGCGCAGGTCGGCGGCGGTGACCATGCCACCGCGCTGGGCCTGAAGCTCCGACTCTTCCTGCGAGCGGGCGACGTTGACCGTGACGCTGATCGTGACTTCCGGATGCAGGACGACACGGACCTTGAACAGGCCGAGTGTCTTGATCGGGGTGTCGATCACGATCTGCTTGCGGTCGGTCTTGTAGCCGGCCGCGTCCAGCGCGTCGGCGATGTCGCGGTTGTTGACGGAGCCGTACAGCACGCCGGTCTCGGCGGCCTGACGGATCACGACGACCGTGACGCCGTCCATCTTGGTCGCGACCTGCTGGGCGTCCTTGCGGCGCTCCAGGTTCACGGCCTCGAGGTGGGCCTTCTGCTTCTCGAAGACCGCCATGTTCGCCTTGGTGGCGCGCATGGCCTTCTTCTGCGGCAGCAGAAAGTTGCGGGCGAAGCCCGGCTTGACGTTGACGACCTGGCCCATCTGGCCGAGCTTTTCGACCCGCTCCAGCAGAATAACTTCCATCACTCGTCCTCCTGACCGGGGGCGGCGCGGGTAAACCGGCGTCGCAGCCCGATCCATTGCTCGATCATGCCCAGGCCGACCAAAAGCAGGATCGGCCACCCGAAGAGAAACAGCACGAGGTAGAACCCGACGAGGATCGGCGTGCGCGCCGACCGGCTTCGGGCCACCACATGAACCACCGAAAGCCCGGCAAAGGCGAACGGCACCGCCAGGATCAGCGCGAGGTTGACCGCCAGGAAGCCCAAGCCCTCCGGCAGCAGACTCGCCCCCAGCACCGCCGCGAGGAAGAGCGGGACCAGCCATTGCGGCAGCTCCAGCTCGGCCAGGCGCATGGGCGGGCGCTTGTTGCGGCCGAACCGCATCAAAACGCCCTGAGCCAGCGCCGCGTTGACGATCGTCATGGTCACCCAGGAGATCGCCACCAGCCCCGGCAGGGCGGCCGCCATCCAAAGCTCATCCGGATCCGGGGCCGTCTGGCCCTGCGCGCGGAACAGAGGCTCGGCCACGCGGGCCAGCGTCCGGCGCACCACGCCCTCCAGCCCGCCGGGCTGGTCGAACGTCAGGATCACGGCGGCGAGGATGGCCGCCACGCCCATCCCGATCAGGCCCATCAGGACCCGGCCGGGCGGATACCATTCCAGGGTTCCGTCGCCGGACGTCCGCGCCAGCAGCGACTGCCGCACCACCAGGATGGCCGGAGCGGCTCCGGTCACCAGATAGGCGAGCGACACCAGCGTGCTGCCCGACGTGCCGGCCATCACCGCGGCCGCCCCCACCAGACCGGCGAGGAGGACCGCCGACGTCCCCAGCCACAGCCCCGCGAGGAACAGGGGCAGGGGAGCCAGATAGCCCAGGATCAGCGTCCCGAACCCGCCGAACGTGACCGACAGGTAGAAGAACGCGCTGACCAGACCGCCACCGGCGGCGATAACCAGCGGAGCGGCCAGACCGGCGGCCATGGGAACCCTTTCGACCTTTGCCTAAAACTCTCGATCCGGTCCGGGCTTACTTCACGATGTACGGAAGCAGGGCCAGGAAACGGGCGCGCTTGATGGCGCGGGCCAGTTCACGCTGCTTCTTCGTCGAGACCGCGGTGATGCGGCTCGGGACGATCTTGCCACGCTCCGAGATGAAGCGGGACAGCAGCTTGACGTCCTTGTAGTCGATCGCCGGAGCGTTCGCGCCCGAGAACGGGCAGGTCTTGCGGCGGCGGAAGAAGGGGCGGCGGGCGCCGCCACCGGTGCGGGCCGGAGCGCCCGTGGTCTGCTTGTCGCTCATTACGCGGTCTCCCCTTCACCAGCGGCAACATTCTCCTGACGGCGCGGCGGACGCGGGCCGCGGTCGTCGAAGCGGCGGGGACCACGGTCGCCACGCTCTCCGCGCTCGCTGCGCTCGTTCCGGCTCTGCATCATCGCCGACGGGTTGGCATCGAGTTCGTCGACGCGCACGGTCATGTAGCGCAGGACGTCCTCGTTGATGCTCATGTTCCGCTCCATCTCGGCGACGGCGGCGGCCGGCGCGTCGAGATTGAACAGGGTGTAGTGACCCTTGCGGTTCTTCTTGATCTTGTAGGTCAGGGTCTTCAGACCCCAGTACTCGGTCTTCGCGACCGTGCCGCCGTTGTCGCGGATGATCTGGGCGAAGGTCTCACCGAGCTGCTCGGCCTGGGCGGCCGAGATGTCCTGGCGTGCGATCAGCACGCACTCGTAAAGTGCCATTGCACTCCCCATGGCTGTTCATGGTCCGGCGCTGCGCCGCCACCCCCTATGGATGGGGTCAGCCGCCCGGGCCTAGCCGGCGGCAAGCCGTCGGCAAGGAGTTATGAAGCGGCGCAGTATGCACAGGGCGGCCCCGCTGTCCAGCGGAAATCCAGAGCAAATTCAGGCGGCCCCGCAGTTTCCCTCACCACCCGCCGGGCGTCCCGGAAAGCGGCGCCTCCCCGTCGAGCTTACGCCGGCCGGCCGGACCGCGCCAATAAAGGGAAGTTCCCGGCACATTCAGCCAAAAGAGCGAACAAGGGCCGCAGAGGCCGCGTTCCCGCCACCGTCCCAGGGCCGCGCGGCAACGTCGCGGGGCCGGACGACCCAGCCACAAGGCACCGGACGGCAAGCGACGGCCGCTTTCCTCACTTCGGCTCGCACGGGGATACCAATGCGCAGAGACACCCTGCCTTATCATGTCGTGGAGTTGCGCGGGCTCGCCTGCATCCTTTTGGTCGCCTACCACGTCGTCGGGGTGCCCGGCACCGGCATGCAGGTTGAGGACGGATCCCTCTACCGCTACGCGACGAGCAGCTTCGAGCTGATCCGCATGCCGCTCTTCACCTTCCTGTCGGGTCTGGTCTATGCCCTGCGGCCGGCGGCGGGCGGGGCGCTCCCGTCCTTTTTCGTCAAGAAGCTGCGGCGCCTGGGCTTTCCGTTCCTGGTCGTCTCCACCCTCTTCTACCTCGTGCAAACCCACGCGCCGGGGGCCAACGGCAGCTTCGCGCCGAACGCGATGTGGGAGATCTACGTCTATTCCTATGCCCATTTCTGGTATCTGCAATCGCTCTTCCTGATCTTCGCCTTCGTGGCGCTGCTCGACGCGGCGCGGCTGATCGACCGGCCCGTTCCCTTCGCGGCGGTCCTCGGTCTGGCGATGATCGGCTGCCAGACGATCCACACCGAATCGAATCCCTTCTCGATCAACGAGACCTTTGTCCTGCTGCCTCACTTTCTGCTCGGCGTCGCGGTGACCCGTTTCCGCGACCGGCTGCCGCGCCGCGCGCTCCTGGGGACGGCCGGCGGCGCCCTGCTGCTCGGGTTGGCGCTGCACCAGGCGTCGCTGCTGGGGGCGATCCATCATTATTTCGGCTGGAACAGCGCGGTGGCGCTGCTGTGCGGCATGGGCGGCGCGGTGACCCTGCTGCACGCCATGCCGTCCAGCGCGGTGTTCCGGACCGTCGGCAAGTCCTCCTACGCCATCTATCTGCACCACGCCTTCTTCACCGCCGGCGCGCGGGTGGTGCTGCACAAGCTCGGCTATGGCGATGCCGCGGTGTTCGGGGTGGCGCTGCTCGCCGGGCTTGCCGGACCGATGATGCTGGAAGCGGCGGCGCAACTGCGGCCCTGGACCCGCGTCGCCCTGGTCGGCAAGGCTTGAGCCGGCTTTCCTGGCGGATTCGCCGTTCTTCATAGAAAGGGCGTGAACAGCGCAAGATTCGGAAAGCCCCTCGTCATGAACAGCCGCGTCGAAGCTGGCTGTTCATGGGCGTTTTGCCTGGATCAGGCGCATTTTATCGACCCTTGGCGGGTCCGGTCGTCGCGCGTCGCTTGACTTGCCCAAAAGGGAGGGTATGACTGTCGCGCATTCCATGGCGCCGCCGCGAGGGGCGGGGCGCCTTCCATCCAGGGTTCCATACGACACATGACCAGGGCGTTCGTCTTTCCGGGGCAGGGCAGCCAAGCCGTCGGCATGGGCCGCGAACTCGCCGAAGCGTTCGAAGTCGCGCGCCACACCTTCGAAGAGGTGGACGACGCGCTGAACCAGCGGCTGTCGCGCCTGATGGTCGAAGGCCCCGAGGCCGACCTGACCCTGACCGAGAACGCCCAGCCCGCCCTGATGGCGGTCAGCGTCGCCGTGATGCGGGTGTTGCAGAGCGAGGGCGGGGTCGATCTCGCCAAGCACGCCGCCTTCGTCGCCGGCCATTCGCTGGGCGAGTATTCGGCGCTCTGCGCCGCCGGCGCCTTCACGCTGGCCGACACCGCGCGCCTGCTGAAGCTGCGCGGGCAGGCCATGCAGAAGGCCGTTCCGGTCGGCAAGGGCGCCATGGCGGCCCTGCTGGGCGCCGAGCTGGAGCAGGCGCAGGCCATCGCCGCCGACTCCGTCGACAGCGCGCTCGGCGAGGTGTGCTCCGTCGCCAACGACAATTCGGTCGGTCAGGTGGTGATCTCCGGCAGCGCCGAGGCCATCGACCGCGCCATCGCGCTGGCCGCCGAGCGGGGGCTGAAGCGCTCCGTCCGCCTGCCGGTCTCCGCCCCCTTCCACTGCGCGCTGATGCAGCCGGCCGCCGACGCGATGGCCGAGGCGCTGGCGTCCGTCACCATCGCGGCGCCGGTCGTGCCGGTGGTCGCCAACGTGACCGCGTCGGCCGTCTCCGACCCCAACGCGATCCGCCGCCTGCTGGTCGATCAGGTCACCGGCATGGTCCGCTGGCGCGAATGCGTCCTGGCCATGAAGGAGCAGGGCGTGTCGACTCTGGTCGAGGTCGGGTCGGGCAAGGTGCTGGCCGGGCTGACCAAGCGCATCGACAAGGAACTCTCCGCCACGTCGGTCGGCACCCCGGCGGACGTCGAGTCGTTCCTCAAGACCCTGTGAGGATTCCCACCATGTTCGATCTGACCGGCAAGTCGGCCCTCGTCACCGGCGCATCGGGCGGCATCGGCGCGTCCATCGCCCGCGCGCTGCACGCCCAGGGCGCCGCCGTCGCGCTGTCCGGCACCCGCACCGCCCCGCTGGAGGCGCTGGCCGCCGAACTGGGCGAGCGCGCCTTCGTCGTCCCCGGCAACCTGTCCGAGGCGGCCGCCACCGAGCAGCTCTTCAAGGATGCCGAGGCGGCGCTGGGCAAGGTGGACATCCTGGTCAACAACGCCGGGCTGACGCGCGACCAGATCGCCATGCGGATGAAGGACGAGGACTGGCAGGCCGTCCTCGACGTGAACCTGACGGCCGCCTTCCGCCTGTCGCGCGCGTCCATGCGCGGCATGATGAAGCGCCGCTGGGGCCGCATCGTCAACATAACCTCCGTGGTCGGAGTCACCGGCAATCCGGGGCAGGCCAACTACGCCGCGTCGAAGGCCGGCCTGATCGGCATGTCGAAGGCCCTTGCCGCCGAGCTGGCCTCGCGCAACATCACGGTCAACTGCGTCGCGCCGGGGTTCATCACCACGGCGATGACCGACGCCCTGAACGACGAGCAGAAGCAGAAGCTGCTCCCCGCCATCCCGGCCGGCCGCATGGGCGAGCCGGGGGAGATCGCCGCCGGGGTCGTGTACCTCGCGAGCGAAGAGGCCGCCTATGTCACTGGCCAGACGCTGCATGTCAACGGCGGCATGGCCATGATCTGAGGCGATACGCCTCTTGTGAAGCTTCGCGGCCCCCAGCCCCCGCGGGCGCTGGTCAAGGCTGCGGAAATGTGTTATCGGACGGGGCTTTTCGCAGCAGGACGGCACGCCTTCCGCGTGTCGCTCCGACCGGATTATCCCGAGCGGTTTCCCGAGCGATTTCAAGGATTGGAAGGTCAGATAAGATGAGCGACATCGCCGAGCGCGTGAAGAAGATCGTTGTGGACCACCTGGGTGTCGAGGAGTCGAAGGTGGTGGAGAACGCCTCCTTCATCGACGATCTGGGCGCCGACAGCCTCGACACCGTCGAGCTGGTCATGGCCTTCGAGGAGGAGTTCGGGGTCGAGATCCCCGACGACGCCGCCGAGAAGATTCTGTCGGTGAAGGACGCCATCGACTTCATCAAGGCGAACGCCCCGGCCTGATCGGGCAGGGACGCCTTTACCGGTGGCCAGGCGATCCGCGACGCGGTGGCCTGGCCGTCGACGTTTTTTCGAGGATAGGTCAGGAAACAGCTCATGAGACGTGTCGTCGTCACCGGCCTCGGTCTGGTCACGCCGCTTGGCGTTGGCCACACGGTGAACTGGGAGCGGCTGATTGCCGGTCAATCGGGAATCCGCGCGATCACGGGCTTCGAGACGTCCGACCTCGCCTCCAAGGTCGCTGGTCAGGTTCCGCGCGGTACGGGCGACGGCGATTTCAACGCCGATTCCTTCGTGCCGCCGAAGGACCAGCGCAAGATGGATGACTTCATCCTCTACGCGATCGCGGCGGCGCAGGAAGCCATCCGCGATTCCGGCTGGACTCCGCAGACCGACGAGGAGCGCGAGCGCACCGGCGTGATGGTCGGCTCCGGCATCGGCGGCCTTCCGGGCATCGCCGACGGCGCCGTGACCCTGCACGAGAAGGGGCCGCGCCGCCTGTCGCCCTTCTTCATTCCCGCCTGCCTGATCAATCTGGCCTCCGGTCACATCTCGATCCAGCACGGCTTCAAGGGCCCGAACCACTCGGTGGTCACCGCCTGCTCGACCGGCGCGCACGCCATCGGCGACGCCGCCCGCCTGATCATGTGGGACGACGCCGACGTCATGGTCGCCGGCGGCACCGAGGCGGCGGTCAGCCGCCTGGGCGTGGCCGGCTTCGCCGCCATGCGCGCCCTGTCCACCAATTTCAACGACACGCCGGAGAAGGCCTCGCGCCCCTACGACAAGGACCGTGACGGCTTCGTCATCGGCGAGGGCTCGGGCGTCGTCGTCCTCGAGGAGCTGGAGCACGCGAAGAAGCGCGGCGCCACCATCTACGCCGAGATCGTCGGCTACGGCCTGTCGGGCGACGCCCACCACATCTCCGCCCCGGCGGAGGATGGCAACGGCGGCTTCCGGGCGATGAGCGGGGCGCTGAAGCGCGCCGGCCTGACCCCGGCCGACATCGACTACGTCAACGCTCATGGCACCTCGACGCCGCTCGGCGACGAGATCGAGCTTGGCGCCGTGAAGCGTCTGTTCGGCACCGCCATGGACAAGCTGGCGATGTCCTCCACCAAGTCGGCCATCGGCCACCTGCTGGGCGCCGCCGGCGCGGTCGAGGCGATCTACTCGATCAAGTCGATCAACCACGGCATCGTTCCGCCGACCCTGAACCTGGAGAATCCGTCGGAGAGCTGCCAGGGCGTCAATCTGGTGGCGAAGGTCGCCCAGGAGCGCCGGGTCCGCGCGGCGCTGTCGAACTCCTTCGGGTTCGGCGGCACCAACGCGTCGCTGGTCTTCAAGGAGTTCGCGTAAGCGGCATGGGCTGGGGCCTCCGGATCATCGCGGGGGCGCTGGTCGTTGCCGGCGCCACCGCAGGAGTCGGCGTCTGGGGAGTCATGCGCGTCATGGCCCCCGGTCCGCTCGAGCAGCCGGAAAGCGTGGTCATCCCGCGCGGCAGCGGGATCGAGGCCATCGCCATCACGCTCGGCGACGCCGGGGTGATCGATTCGCCGCTGCTGTTCGTCGCCGGATCCAAGCTGATGGGGCTGATGGGGCCGGTGCGCGACCTCAAGGCCGGCGAGTATCTGTTTCCCGCCGGAATCAGCATGGAAGCCGTCCTGGAGCAAATGCGCCAGGGCCGCACCGTGGTGCGGCGCTTCACCGTGCCGGAGGGGCTGACCTCGGCGCAGGTGGTGGCCCTGCTGGACAAGGAGCCGGCCCTGACCGGCGAGTTGGGCAAGGTGCCGAGGAACGGCGCGCTGCTTCCCGAAACCTACCATTACGCCTATGGCGACAGCCGTGCCTCGCTGGTCGAGCGGATGCAGACCGCCATGACCCAGGCGCTGGCCGAGGCGTGGAAGGGGCGCGAGGACGGCTTGCCGATCGAGACGGCCGAACAGGCGCTGACCCTGGCGTCCATCGTCGAAAAGGAAACCGGCGTCGCGGCCGAGCGCGCCAGGGTGGCGGGTGTCTTTCTCAACCGGCTGGAAGCCGGGATGAAGCTGCAATCCGATCCGACCGTGATCTACGCCCTGACCGATGGTTCGGGCGAGTTGGGCCGGACGCTGACCCGCAACGACTGGAAGTTCGAGTCGCCCTACAACACCTACCAGATCAACGGCTTGCCGCCGGGGCCCATCGCCAACCCCGGCAAGGCGTCGCTTCTCGCAGTTGTGAAACCGGAGAAGCACGATTTCCTTTATTTTGTCGCCGATGGCACCGGCGGGCATGTTTTCGCCAGGACGTTGCCGGACCACAACCGCAACGTCGCCCGCTGGCGTGAACTCCAGCAGAGCAGGCCGGGCGGCCACGGAGAAACGTCATCGGATTGATGGCCGATGCGCCGATATCGTTTCGCCCGGTTGCGGGATGTTGTCCCGTCCGGCACTCTTCGCGTCGCAACAGAAATTGTCACGACCCAGCGAGGAGAGTGTGATGAGCCTGGATGTCGAGCGGCGCATCCGCGATCGCGCCTACGCGATCTGGTTGGAGCAGGGCTGTCCGGACGGCTGCGACGCCGATCATTGGTTGCAGGCTGAACGCGATGTCGCGGCTCAGGCCGAAGGGGTGGCCGCACCGACGAAGGCGGCGCCGCGCAAGGCGGTGAGGAAGAGCAAGGCCGAACCGGTGACGACCCTGTCCGCCGCGGTCGAAACGGCGGCACCGGAACTGGTCGCCGAGTCCCCCAAGACGCGCAAGCCACGCGCCCGCAAGACGGTTCCGGCCTGACCGGCCGGTTCCCGCAATCGGAACAGTGAAACCGGCGCCGCCGTTCAGGCGGCGTTGGACGCCGCCAGGGCGATCGGTTCGTTGCTCGACGCCGCGACGACGACGCCGGCAATACCGCCATAGGATTTGCGGGCGGCGCGCAGACGCTCCAGCGATTCCTGAAGACTCTCCTGGGCAAAACCGGGGGCAAGGCCGGCGAGTTCACCTTCCGTCAGGGCGATGAAACCATCCAGGAGGCGCGCGTGGATGCGGCTGGCCGTGCGGACTTCATCGGCGATCATCGGAGTGGGCATGTCGGCTTCCCTTGTCTTGGGTTGATCTCTGGGTGATCCGTGGATCGATGGCCGGGATTGATCGTCCCGACGCCCCCAATAAGCCGCCAACACGGTTAAAACAAACTTAAATGCCATCTAACGCCGTGAAGGGAATAGGAATTACCACTTTTTCCCATCCGCTCGTCGATGAATTTTATTTCAGCCAGCCGCAGCCGCTTCGCTCGCTTCCTGAAAGCGATCGTCATCTCGTCATCCCCGCGCTCTGCGTGGGGCACCAGCGGCGAGTTCCAGGGTCTCAAACCGCCTTGAAGCGTGCCACCTGCCGTCGGGTTTCATCGGCCAGCCGCGAGAGGTGGACCATGGTCGCGGCGATCTCCTCCGACGCGGCGGCGTTCTTCGAGGCCACGGTGCGCACGCTCTCGACCGACCGCTCGATCTCCCTGACCGATGCCTGCTGCTGCTCCATCGCCACGGCGACGGACTGGAACGCCTTGTCGATGCGGGCGACCCGCTCGGCCAAGCCGTCCATCATGCGGCGGGCCTGCTCGGTGACGGTCATGCCTTCCTGCGCCATGGCCGCCGCGGTTTCGACGATGTCGGCGATCTGACGGGCGCTCTCGACGGCGTTGTCGGCGAGCTTGCCGACCTCCTCGGCGACGACCTCGAAGCCCTTGCCCTGCTCGCCGGCGCGGGCCGCCTCGATCGAGGCGTTGACGGAAAGGATGTTGGTCTTCACCGCGATCTGGGTGATCGCCTCGGTGATGCGGCCGATGCGCCGGCTGTTCTCGGCGATGGTCTGCGAGACGCGCAGCAGGCGGGCCATGTCGTCGCGGCCCTTGTCGGCGAAGCCGGCGGCGTCCTTGACCATGTCCGAGGCGTCGCGGGTGCTGTCGGTGACATGGGCGATGGCGCGGGCCGACTGGCCGACGGCGGTGGCGACCTGATCGAGGTCGTCGGTCTGTTCCGACGCGCCGTCCGAGACGTGGCCGATGGCGGTGCTGGCCTGCCCGGCGGCGACGGCGACCTGGGTCGCCTGTTCGCCGATCCTCTGGAAAGCCGAGCCGGTGTCCTTCAGCAGCGCGATCATCTCCCCGTAGGCGCCGTGGAACTCCGATGCGGTCGCCGTTCCGGCCGCGCTGGTGGTCACGCCGGACAGCCGGTGCATCTCGTGGTGCAGGCCGTGCAGCACCTGGATCACGCTGACGGTGGCGCGGCCGATGGCGCCCAGCTCGTCGCGGCGGCCGGTGCCGGGCACGGCGGTGGAGAGGTCGCCTTCCGACAGGCGCTGGATCGCCCGCGTGGTCGCGGCGATCGGGCCGGTCAGGCTGCGGGCGATGACGATCGACAGCAGGATGCCGACGCCGAGCGCGCCGAGCGCGCCGCTCCACAGCAGGAAGGCGGCGCGGGCGCGGCCGGTTTCGCGTTCGGTCATCTGCATCTCGACCAGATGACCGACCCGCTCGCTGACGGCGGCGGCGGCGTCGCGCATCGCCGCGCGGGCGTTCAGCCGGCTCTGGATGATGTCGACGACGAGCAGGAACTCGGTCTCCACCCCCATGACGCTGGCGGTCAGATCGTCGACCGCCTTCAGGGCGTCTGGATCGGGCGCGCTCCTGCGCATGTCGCCGACGACGTGGAGCAGCCTGTCGATGCCGGCGTTCAGCGCGGTGCTGCCCGATCCGCCATTCTCGATCAGGAACTGCTGGACGTCGAGCAGGGCGCCCCGCGTCTCCTGGACCAGCCGGCCGGCGATGCCGCCGAGCCGCACCGACGAGTCCAACGCCGCCAGCGCCCCGTCATCGGCCGGAGCCTCGCGCAGCCGCGCCAGGAGCGTCCGGTAACGGTCCTCCTGCGCCGCCGATACGCTCCGCGCGGCCTCCAGCAGAACGGAAGTCTGCCGGCGCAGCTTGGCGAGTCCGGCGAACTTGTCGGCCTCCAGCTTCACCACCTCGTCGAAGGATTTGCGGTAGGTGGCGAGTTTGTCGAGCGCCTCGGACAGGATCTGGTGGTTCATTGGATGCGTGCGGTCGGCGAGCAGGGACTCGACGTCCGCTCTCAGGGCGTCGGTCAGGGCGCGGACCTGACGGCTCGCCGCCGGCTCGACATCCAGCAGATAACGGGCCTCCTCCAGCCTTGCCTGGTTCAGCCGGGTGTCGAGCGCGGCGGTCCGGCTGGCGACGTCGACATGCTCCGCGTAGCCGTTCAGCCCCCGCCAGCCGATGACCGCGACCGTCACGGTCAGCAGAAGAACGGCGGCGAAGCCCATGGCGATGCGGGTCGAGATCGACATCCCGGCGGAGTCCTGCGTGGCGGTGGCGTCCATGGCGGCGGGGTGGCGAAGCGTCGGCCAGCCGTTCTTCGCCACCTCCCCCGATTTCACCTTGCGTCGGCCATGGTGCTTCCGGCAAGTCATTACGAACGGATGCCGTGATCCTGGGTTGTCTGCGAGGACCCTGTTGCCATGCCCGCTTCGGAACGCCAGCATGTTTTTCTCGAATTCGCTGCAATGGTGCGGCGTGGCGAACGCGTCCAGGCGTCATGACGGACGGCGGCGCCCTGGCTGGGGAGACGGCGGCCGGCGGAGCCTCTCCCGGCGTTCTGGAAGCGCTGGCCCGACGCCTGCTGGCCGACGTGCGGCGCAAGGCGGGCATCCGCCATGACCGGCCATTGGAGCGCAAGCTGGCCCGCATCCTGTCGGCGATGCCGCTGCCCGCCCTTGAGCGTTGGGTCGGACAGATCGAGGCGGCGCCGCCGGACAGCGCCGACTGGCTCAGCCTGATCGAGAATCTGACGATCCATGAAACCTATTTCTTCCGAGACAAGCCGCACCACGAGCATCTGCGCCGCCATGTCCTGCCGGCCCTGATCGCCGCGCGGCGGCCGTTGCGGACGCTGCGCTTGTGGAGCGCCGGCTGCGCCACCGGGGAGGAGGCCTACAGTCTCGCGATCGTCGCGCTGGAGGCCCTGGCCGACGCCGGCGAGGCGCGGCGCTCCGGGGACGGCGTGGCCACCGGCTGGAGCCTTGACGTGCTGGGCACCGACCTCAGCCGGATCGCGGTGCGGCAGGCCCGCAACGCCTGCTACGGCGGGGAGGGGCTGAGCCCGTTCCGCGACCTGCCCGAGGAGTACGCCGGCTGGTTCGTGCCGCTGGGCGGCGAAGCGCCGCTCCACCGCCGGGTGCGGGCGGACGCCCGCGCGGCCGTCCGCTTCGACCGGCACAACCTGATGGACCCGGCGCCGCCCGGATGCGGTTTCGATCTCGTGTCCTGCCGCAACGTCATGATCTATTTCGACGAGAACGGCCGGACCCGGGCCCTGCGGCAATTGACCGGCGCGGTGGCGGCGGACGGCTGGCTGGTGCTGGGCACCACCGACCGGCTTCCCGACGACGCGCCTTTCGACCGGCACCGCGGCGACCGTGCCCTGGCCTTCCGGCGCCATGGCGGGGGGGCGGGGTGATGGGCGGCTTCCTCGGCTTCGACATCGCCGGACTCGCCTTCGCCGTGGAAAGCGACCGCGTGGAGGAGGTCGCCGAGGCGGTCCGCACCACCCGGCTGCCGTTCGCACCGCCGCATGTCGAGGGGCTGGCCAACGTCGCCGGGCGCATCCTGCCGGTGATCGACCTCACCGGCCGGATGCGCCCGGCGACGGGGACGGCCCGGAGCGATGGGAGCGAGGGTGGGGTGCTGGTCGTTCTGCGGACGGGCAGGGGGCTGCTGGCTTTGCGCGTGGGGCGCGTCGGTGGGAACCTGCCGGAGGAGCGGGTGACGCGAACCGCTCCGGCGCCGGAGGATGCCGGCTTGCCGGTCGCGGCGCGGCTGGTCCAGGACGACCGTTCTCTGCGGCTTCTGGATCCCGACCGGCTGGAGCTGGGCCGGGGCGTGGCCCTCGCTGGGCCGGCCGAGCGGCAGGGATCGGCCGGGGCCGCCGCCGCTCCACCCGCGAGCGCGGGAGGGCGCGCCACCGTCCGGCTGCTGATCGTCGAGGCGGGAGGATGCGCCCACGCGCTCGCCATGGACGAAATCCTGCTGGTCTCTTACGTCGGGGAACCGCGCCCGCTGCCAGACGCCCCGGCGCTGGTGTGCGGCATGGTGCCGGTGCAGAACCGGCCGCTGTTGCTGACCGATCCACTTGGGGCGACGCCCGGCGCCGGGGGCTACGCGGTGGTTCACGCGACGCGCTGCGGGCCGGTCGGGGTGCGGGCCGATGCGGTGCGCGGCATGGTGCGTCTTCCCCTGGGGCATGAGGAGAAAGGCGGGGCCGGCGTGGCGAGCAGTATCGTGGATCACGAGGGAGGGCGGTTGGAGGTGAGGACCGCCTCGCGCATGCTGGGCGAGCATCTCGACGGGATCGGTCGCCTGGTTCCGCAGGGCGGCGATCCGGCCGGCCACCGCCTGCCGCGGCGCTTTCATCGCCGTTTCCTGACCCTCCTGGTCGACGAGCGTGTCTATGCGTTGGAGTTCGAGAGGGTCCGCCGGGTCGTCGGGGCGTCCGGCCGCCTGCGTCTGCCCCGGGGACGGGGCGGGGAAACCGGCGGCTTCGACGGGCTGACCGAGGTGGACGGCGCCATCCTGCCGGTTGTCGACCTGCGCCTTCTGCTGGCGCGTCGTCCGATCGTAAACCCGCCTGCGGGTTCCGGCGTGGCCGTTCTGCTGGAGATCGGCGGCGGCATGGTCGCGCTGATCGCCGATGCGATCCAGCGCATCCGCAGGGTCGCCGGCGATGAGGTCGATCCCGTTGCGGACCACATGACCGCCGCCGTCATCCGGCTGGACGGCGCGCTTGTCCCGGTGCTCCGCCCGGAGGGGCTGGTCGCCGGTTCGGCCGGACCGTCCCGCATGACGGAGGACCGCTGATGATGGACGGTCCGCGCATCCGGCTGCTGGTGGTGGACGACAGCAACTTCGTCCGTGCCGCCCTGCGCAAGATGCTGGAGCCGGCCTCCGACATCGAGATCGTCGGCGAGGCGCGCGACGGCGCCGAGGCGCTGCGCCTGTCGCGCCGGCTGAAACCGCACGTCGTCGCCATGGACCTGAACATGCCGGTGATGGACGGGATCGAGGCGGTCCGGGCCATCGCGCGGGAAAAGGGGCCGCCCTGCATCATGGTGTCCAACGAAACGTCCGAGGGAGCCGGGGCGACCATCCGCGCGCTGGAGGCGGGGGCGGTCGATTTCGTCTGCAAGAACAGCTCCTTCATCAGCTTCGACATGGCCTCCATCGAGCGGCAGTTGACCGAGAAGGTGCGCCATTGGGGGCGCTGGCGCATGGCGGCGCCGGGGGAGGGCGTCGTGACGCCCCCTCCGCCTTCCCCTCTCCCGCCCGTCTCCATGGATCACCCGGCTTCCCGGCACGGCCTCCACCATCGTCCGGATCTGGTGGTGATCGGCGTCTCCACCGGCGGTCCGGTGACGCTGGTGGAACTGCTGGGGGCGCTCGGCCCGCTGCCCTGTCCGCTGGTGGTGGCGCAGCACATGCCGGCGAGCTTCACCGCCGGCTTCGCCGCCTCGCTGGCGCGCACCCTGAAGCGCCCGGTCGCGGAGGGCGGCGACGGCATGGCGCTGGTGCCGGGCAGGATCGTCATCCTGCGCGGCGGCGCCGACTGGGTGGTGCGGCGGCTGGCCGACGGGCGCTTCGTCCTGCTCGCGGCGCCGGGCGGCGACACGATCCACCACCCCTCGGCCGACCGGCTGTTCCGCTCCGCCGGGCAGGAGGCCGTGTTTCCGGTCGCCGTCATCCTGACCGGCATGGGCGACGACGGCACCGCCGGCGCCGGCGCATTCGCCGCACGCCGTTTCCCGGTGCTGGTGCAGGATCCGGACTCCTGCGCGGTGGGCGGCATGCCCGGCGCCGCGATCCGGGCCGGGGTGGCGACGGAGGTCCTGTCCGTCGCCGCCATCGCCCGCAGGCTCGACACCCTGTTCACCCCCACGCAAGCATAGGAATCCTGGTCCATGGCGAAGCCGACGATTCTGCTGGTCGACGATTCGGTGCTGATGCGCACCATCATCGGCGACATCGTGCGCTCCGACGAGGAGCTGTCCCTCGTCGGAGCGGCGGAGAACGGCAAGGTGGCGCTGGAGATGGTCAAGTCGCTGAAGCCCGACATCGTGCTGCTCGACATCGAGATGCCGGAGATGTCGGGGCTGGAGGTTATGGAGCATCTGTCGCTGACGTCGCGCGCCAAGGTCGTCATCATCTCCTCGGTGGCCCAGGTCGGCTCGCCGGAGGCGGGCGAGGCCCGCGCGCTGGGCGCGGTCGAGATCATCGCCAAGCCGTCCGGCACGATGAGCCTCGATCTGGCCCATAAGAAGGGGCACGACATCGTGGTGGCGATCCGCCGCGCCGCCGGCCTGCCCCTGCCGGCCCGGCCCTAGCGCCGCTCCCGCCATGGGCGAAGCATGAGCGAACTGATCGAAACCCTGTGGCGGCAGTTCGGCGTCGAGGCCGGCGAACATCTTGACGCCATCGAGGCTCTGTTGGCCGCACCGCCCGGCGGGACGGATGGGCCGCAGCGCATCGCCGCGCTGTTCCGCGCCTTCCATTCGCTGAAGGGCGCGGCGCGGGCCATGGATCTGTTCGCGATGGAGGCGGTCGCCCACCGCGCCGAAACCATACTGGGCCGGATCCGCGCCGGATCGTTGGAGCTGACGGGCGCCACCGCCGATCCGCTGCTGGAGGCGCTGGACGCGTTGCGCGGGCTGGTCGAGCAGGCGACCCGCGACCGCCGCGACGGCGTGGCGCCCGACGGGCTGCTGGCGAAACTCGACGCGCTGGGCGGGGGGAAGGGGGCCGGCAAGGCCACGGCCGACCCGTCGAAGCCGCCGAACCGGCTGCATGGGAACGACAAGCTTCTCGGCCTGTTCGTCGGGCTCCTGCATGACGGGATGGCGACGCTGACCCGCGGGCTCGACCCGGCGGCGCTGGACGGGGAGGAGCTTCGCGCGGTCGACGACACGGCGGAGCGGCTGGAGATCGCCTGCGAGCGGCTGGATTTCCTGCCTTTCGCCGACACGCTGCGTGGCTTCCGTGCGGCCCTGGCCCACCGTGACGCCGACGCGGCCCTGCGCGCGCTTCAGGCGGTGGCGGTGGCAAGCGCCCGCGTCGGCCGCCTGTCGGGGCGGGATGCCGGGGCCGCGATCCTCGTCACCCTGCTCGCCGACCACAACGCCCAGGCACTGGAAAGCAGCGCCGCCCGCGCGCTTGAGTTGATGGCCGACCCCCGCCTGGCGGAACCGGCGGTGGGCGTGGCGACGGGCGCGGAACTGGCCGGCGCGCTCGACCGTGTCGCCGCGACGCTGGACATCGTCACGCTGCCGCGCGCGGCGGCGCTGGTCCGCGTTCTGGCCGACGTGACGCGGCACGCGGCTCCGTTCGGGCAGGCCGGCTGGCCGGGGCTGCTGGCCGATTCCCGCATGGTGGTGGAGCGGCTGGCCGCGCTGGCGATGCTCGACCCGCCGGAGGATCTCGACGACGGCACGGCGGCGGAACTGGAGCGGCGTCTGCGCGCCTGCGTCGACGGGGCGTCCGCCGGCGCGCGGTCCGGCGATGCCGACGCCGGCCGGCCCTTCACCGCCGCCGAGCTGACGGATCTCGGCCTCGATGCCGGCCTGCTGCGCTTCCTGTCGCCGGACAGCGCCGCCGACCTGCGCGCGGCGGTCGCCGATCCGGCCATCGGGCTCTGCGAAGTCACCGCCTTCCTGGAAACCTCCGCCGAGGTGGCGTCGGGATTCGTCGCCTGGCTGGGCTCGCGGGTGCAGGCCATCACCAACTGGCCCGAGTTCATCGACGGCAAGACCTGGCTGAAGCTGCTGGTCGCCTCGCCGCTTGGCCTGGACGAACTGCGCGGCGGCCTGTCCGCCATCGACCCCGGCGGGGAACTCCTGCGGATCCGCCGCTGTGTTCCAGGCGGGGCCGTGACGGACGATCCATCCGCGGCGATGCGGGAGCCGGATTCGGCTCTCCCTTCGCCGGTCCCGCCGCAGCGGAGGCCGGCGGACCCCTCCGCGCCGCCGGCCGCTGTCGCGCCGGCCCAGCGGGCCCGGCAGCCGGCCGTGTCCGCCGGCGTGCTGCGGGTGCCGGGCGAAGTGGTGGACCGTTTCATGGCGCGCATCGACGGGATGGTTCTGCTCTCCGGCGACCTCAACGCCGCCGCCAGGGATACTGGGCTGGAGCAGGCGTTCGCCGCCCTCGCCGACCGTCTGGGGGCCGGCGATCCCGGCCTGCGCGCGGCGCAGGAGGCGATGGAGCGGCACCGGCGCGATCTGCTCGATCTCGACGCCCGGCTCAGCCGCTCGGTGGACCGGCTGCGGGAGGCGGCGCTCGACCTGCGCGTGGTGCCGGTGGAAACGCTGTTCACCCCGTTTCCCCGCATGGTCCGCGAACTGGCGCGCGCCCAGGGCAAGTCGGTGCGCTTCGCGACGGACGGCGGCGATGTCCGCATCGACAAGAGCATGGTCGAGACGCTGCACGACCCGCTGATGCACATGGTCCGCAACGCCATCGACCATGGCATCGAACTCCCGGCCGAGCGCGAGGCTGCCGGCAAGCCGCCGCAGGCGACGCTCAGCCTGCGCGCGGTCCAGCGCAACAGCCGGGTGGTGGTGGAGATCGCCGACGACGGGCGCGGCATCGCGACCG
The DNA here is from genome assembly GCF_017876095.1 of Azospirillum agricola. GTDB lineage: Bacteria > Pseudomonadota > Alphaproteobacteria > Azospirillales > Azospirillaceae > Azospirillum > Azospirillum agricola. The sequence continues at coordinate 400,901 of NZ_JAGINM010000002.1, read as the reverse complement.
GCGCGGTGCGTGCCAAGGCCGTCCGCAACGGTCTGGTCGGCGAGGAGGAGAGCCGCGCCCTGCCGCCCGAGGCCATCCACGATTTCATCTTCGCCCCCGGCTTCTCGACCGCCGAGGCTGTGACCGAAACATCGGGGCGCGGCGTCGGCATGGACGTGGTGCGCACCGCCATCGCCCGGCTTGGCGGCAGCGTCGCCATCCGCACGGCCGAGGGGGAGGGGACCGCCTTCGCCATCGACCTGCCGCTGTCCGCCGCCATCCTGCGCGCCCTGCTGGTCGAGGTTGGCGATCAGGTTCTGGCGATCCCCGACCGCTTCGTCGAGGAGGTCTGCGGCCTCGCCGGCGCCGCCTTCGATCGGGAGATCAACGGCTGGGCCGTCCGTCACCGCGACCGGGCGCTGCCGGTGGTGCGGTTGGCCGACGCGCTGGACCTTCCCACGGGCGGCGCTTGGCCCCCGGACGGGGCCAAGGGCGACGAGGGGCAGGGAATGGTCGTGGTCCTGCGCCACGGCGACCGCTGCATCGGCCTGGCGATCGACGCGTTGCTGCGTCGCGGCGACCTCTTCGTCCGCGAAAGCCACCCCGGGCTGGCCGAGGTGCCGGGGGTGGGGGGCGTCTCCCTGCTGAACGACGGGCGGATCGTCATCATCCTGGATGGTGACGCGCTGTACCGGCTCGCCACCGCCGCGCAGGCCCGCCGGGCGGAGGGCGCGACCGGCGGTTCATGAAAATGAATTCATGGAGCGGACAGGCGCGGGACACATCGCGGTTGCTAGTGTTTGTCGTGTGACGGGAACGGTTCTCCCCCCAAGCGCCGGGCCCGTCGTTGAAGCGTTCAGTCTTCTGTTGTCTCTTCCGGTGGTTCCCTGCCACCGACCGCTGCCGTCCGGTTTCTCCCGCAAGCCCCCCGGACGGCTTCCTTCGGCGGAGCACGCCCTGGCCTTCCCCACGGCCATCGTTGCCCCCCACATGGCCGCCGGTCACGGCGCGCTCCGCCACCTTCCTTCCTCCTTTGTTCTTCTTTGCCCGATGCGTCGCGCGGTCTTGACGAGCGCCTCGCCAACCGGCTTTCTGGGCGCGAGCGTCCCCGCCACTGCCCGTGAATCCCGCCCGTGCGTCCAGCCATCCTCTTCCCGCTGTTCAAGCCGGTGACGGCTCTTCCCGGTCTCGGGCCCCGCCTGGGCAAGCTGGTGGAGAAGCTGGCCGGCGCCCATGTCGTCGATCTGCTGTGGCATCTGCCCTGCGGCGTCATCGACCGCCGCTTTTCGCCCAAGATCGCCCAGGCGCCGCACGGCCGCATCGCCACGCTGACCGTGCGGATCGATTCCCACGTCGCGCCGGTGAATCCGCGCCATCCCTACCGGATCCGCTGCACCGACGACACCGGCGTGCTGGAGCTGATCTATTTCCATGTGAAGGGCGACTGGCTGGCCAAGCAGATTCCGGCCGGCTCCACCATGGTGGTGTCGGGCAAGGTTGAATGGTTCAACGACACGCCGCAGATCACCCACCCCGACGCGGTGGTGCCGCTGGAGTCCAGGGACGACATCGAGGCGGTCGAGCCGGTCTATCCGATGACCGCCGGCCTGCCGGCCAAGACCCTGCGCAAGGCGGTGCGCGCCGCCTTCGGCGACATTCCCGATCTCGCCGAATGGCAGGACCCGGCGTGGCTGTCGCGCCGCCAGTGGCCGGCCTGGGCCGACGCGCTGAAGCGCGCCCACACGCCCGACGACGAGGCCGACCTCGCGCCGACCTCGCCGGTGCGCAGCCGGCTCGCCTATGACGAGCTGCTGGCCAACCAGCTGGCGCTGATGCTGGTGCGGTCCAGCCAGCGCCGGCTCGCCGGGCGGGCGACCGAAGGCGACGGGCGGCTGCGTGCGGCGGCGCTGGCCGCCTTGCCCTTCGCGCTGACCGGCTCGCAGAGCGGCTCGCTCGACGAGATTTTCGCCGACATGGCGGCGGAGCGCCGCATGCTGCGGCTGTTGCAGGGCGACGTCGGCAGCGGCAAGACGGTGGTCGCGCTGATGGCGATGCTGAACGCGGTGGAAACCGGCGCCCAGGCCGCCCTGATGGCGCCGACCGAAATCCTCGCCCGCCAGCACGCCGAGAGCCTCGCCCCGCTGTGCCGGGCGGCCGGCGTCGAGATCGGCCTGCTGACCGGCCGCGACAAGGGCAAGGCGCGCCAGGCGGTGCTCGACCGGCTGGCCTCGGGGGAACTGCCGCTGCTGGTCGGCACCCACGCGCTGTTCCAGGAGGACGTCGCCTTCAAGGATCTGGCGCTGGCGGTGATCGACGAGCAGCACCGCTTCGGCGTCCACCAGCGTTTGCAGCTCTCGGCCAAGGGGCGGGCGGTCGATGTGCTGGTGATGACGGCGACGCCGATCCCGCGCACCCTGACCCTGACCGCCTACGGCGACATGGACGTCTCGCGCCTGACCGAGAAGCCGGCCGGCCGCAAGCCCGTGCAGACGGTGACCATCGCGCTCGACCGGCTGGAGGAGGTCGTCCACGGCATCCACCGCAAGGTGGCGGAGGGCGCGCGGGTCTATTGGGTCTGCCCGCTGGTCGATGAATCGGAGCAGAGCGACCTTGCCGCCGCGACCGAGCGCCACGCCTTTCTGCGCGCGACCTTCGGCGACCGCGTCGGGCTGGTCCATGGCAAGATGCGCGGCCCCGACAAGGACGCGGTGATGGCCGCCTTCGCGGAGGGGAGCCTCGACGTGCTGGTCGCCACCACGGTGATCGAGGTCGGTGTCAACGTGCCCGAGGCGACGGTGATGGTGATCGAGCATGCCGAGCGCTTCGGTCTCGCGCAGCTTCACCAGCTGCGCGGCCGGGTCGGGCGTGGCGAGAAGCCGTCGAGCTGCCTGCTGCTGTTCGACGGCAACCTGACCGAGACGGCGCGCGCGCGGCTGAAAACGCTGCGCGACACCGAGGACGGCTTCGTCATCGCCGAGGAGGATTTGCGGCTGCGCGGGGCCGGCGAGGTGCTGGGCACCCGTCAGTCCGGCCTGCCGGGCTTCCGGTTGGCCGATCTGGCGGTGCACGGCGATCTGCTGGCGGTGGCGCGCGACGATGCCCGGCTGGTGGTGGACCGTGATCCGGAGCTGGCGACTCCGCGCGGGCAGGCGCTGCGGACGCTGCTCTACCTGTTCGAGCGCGACGCGGCGGCCAAGACGCTGCGTTCCGGCTGACGGGTGCCGCCGGGCAGGGTGGTGACGGTCTGGCGGTCCGGCGGGACGACGATGCCGCCGGACATCACCAGCTTCAGCCCGTCCTCGACCGGCATGTTCAGCACCGTCACCTCATGGCGCGGCACCATCACCAGATAGCCGGCGGTCGGCGGCGCGCAGGGGATGAAGACGTTGACCATCTCCTCCTCGCTGACCCGCTGGACGTCGGGATGGGCGCTGCCGGTGATGAAGCCCAGCGACCAGACGCCGACGCGTGGGTACTGGAGCACGACGACTTCGCGGAAGGCGTTGGATTTCTTCGCGAGCACCGTCTCGAAGATCTGCTTCACGGCGCCATAGACGGAGCGGACGACCGGCATGCGTTCCACCAGCCCCTCGCCCAGCCCCAGCACCAGCCGGCCGACGTAACCGGCGGTGAAGGTGCCGATCAGGGTGACGACGATGATGACGGTGAGGACGCCGATGCCCGGAATCGAGAAGGGCAGGTAGTTTTCCGGGTTGTAGGCCGCCGGGATCAGCGGCCGGATGTGCCCGTCGATGAAGGACACGAACCACCACGCGATGTAGATCGTGATGGCGATGGGAGCGGTGACCAGCACGCCGGCCAGGAAATAGGCGCGCAGCCGGCCGATGAACCCGATCCCTTCGCGGCGCGGGCGCGGCGGCTCCGCAGGTTGCCCGTTCTTCTCCGTCGCGTCCCTGTCCACGCTCGCCCACCCGTCGAAAGCCGTTTCCGGCCATAGTGATGCAAGCGGGGACGCGGCTCAACCACCGCAATGCGGGAAAGCGGCGTTCATGCCTTTCCCTCAGCCCAGGGCGATGCAGAACAGGGCGACCGCGCCGGCGATGGCGGCGCCGTCGACATGGTTGGGGAAGGCCTGCCAGAACTCCTCCTTGGACAGCGGCTCCGGCGCGTCGAACTCGTCCAGCCACAGGCCGGCGGCCATGCCGCCGCCGATCCGCTCGGCGATGGCGCCCGACAGGTGGGCGGTGGCGACCGCCAGATAGCAGAATTTGGCGAACTCCAGCACGAAGGCCAGCGCGCCGCCCGCTTCGCCGATCGGGTCGGTGACGCTGCCGGTGGCGGCGACGGCCGCCGCCATGGCGATGGCCGCCGCCAGCGGGATCGCGACGACCGAGAGCAGCCGCTGGGAATCGACGCGGCGGGCGTTGGGGATGGTCAGCGAGGGCATGGCGGTCGGGCTCCGGTCGGGAGGGAAGGGGCGGCGCGGTCCTCTCTTTCTCGGCCGTTAGGGTTAACGTACGGTTGACGCACCCTTTTGGTCACAGTCCCTCCCACTTTTGCGCGGGGCGGGCTATGCTTCCGGGGGTGTGTCTCCGGCATGCTCTCCCGGTTCGGATCGAAGGGGCAGCCTCTCCCGTGTCAAAGCAAGCCGACCCGCCGCTTGGAAGCCTCGACCGCATCGACCTGCTGCGCCCCTTGTCGGCGGAACAGCGGACGGCGGTGGCGCGCCAATGCCGCTGGCGCCGCTTCGAACCGGACGAGCAGTTGATCGATCATTGGGCCGAAACCAGCGACGTCGCCTTCATCGTCGAGGGGCGGGTGCGGGTGCTCAGCCATTCGGCGGGCGGGCGCGAGATCAGCTTCCACGACATCGACGCCGGGCAGTTCGTCGGCGAGATGTCGGCGCTCGACGGGCGCCCGCGCTCGGCCTCCGTCGTCGCGCTGGCGGAGGGGGCTCTGGTCGCCTTCCTGGCGCCGCGGCCGTTCCAGGAGTTGGTCGCCGGCCATCCCGACCTCGCCTTGGCGATGATGACGCGGCTCTGCGACAAGCTGCGGGCGGCGACGGACCGGATCATGGAACTGTCGACGCTGGGGGCCAACAACCGGGTCCATGCGGAACTGCTGCGCCTTGCCAAGCGCGGCCGCGTCGACGGGGCGGCCGCGTTGGTTGTCCCGATCCCGATCCATTCCGACATCGCGGCCCGTGTCAGCACGACGCGCGAGACGGTCGCCCGTGTGCTCAGCGATCTGGCCCGCGACGGTCTGGTCGAGCGGCGGGCGGACGCGCTGGTGATCCACGATGTCCGGCGGTTGGAGCATCTGGTCGAGGACGTGCGCGGCGGCGCTTGATGCCGGTTCCCGGTCGGCTTCGGGAGAAACGCGGAAATCGCGTGCGCGGGACGCCGTCCCGTCTTGGACGGCGATCCCAGGCAACGCGTGGACTCTCGATCGGCGATGGATTGCCGAGGGATCGCCGGGAGGGGCCGGCTCGGACGGTCAGCGGGACATCATCCGCAGGGCGATGGACAGCGGGGTCGCCTCGAACCAGGCCTTCAGGAAGCGGCCGACCGGGGGCAGCAGGATGGCGGCCGGGGTGGCCTCGTACCAGGCGGCGATGAAACCGACGGCCGGGCTGTGGGACGGCGTGGACGCATGGTCGTGGCCAGCTTGCGGGAAGGTGACGGTGCTCATGATGGCCTCCAGGGCGGAAGGGGAAGGAAAGTGGGGGGATCAGTGGAACAGCGCGCGCAGGGCGATGCCGGCCGGGGTGGCGTGGACCCAGTCCGACAGGAAGCGGGCGGCCGGGCGCAGGATGAGAAAGGCTGGGGTGGCCTGGAACCAGGCGACCGGAAATTCAGCGACGCTGTGAAGGGATTGAGACGAGGACTGGTCGGCGTTGCCGTGCGGGAAGGTCGTCGTGATCATGATCGCTCTCCATCAAGCTGATGGGAGAACTATACTCTGGTACACCAGATGCCAAATACGCAGACTGCGCATTGCTGGCTGCCATAAAAATTACGGCTGGGCAGAGATTTTCTTTCCCTGATGTTCAGTTATTGCAATTGTTTGTTATGCTGATGAAATGTGGGATTGGCGCTGTGTGGAAAAGATTTCGCCGCCTGCTGCGCCGCTGTGTGCGTGGGCAAACGCTTGCGTGGCTTTGGCCGTACTATGGCGAAAGGCTCCGCTTGACGCGGGCGGCGGCGGGACCGACCTCTCGATCGATGGTTCACTACATCGGCCCCGATCCCCTTCGCGCGTTGTATGAGGCGGTGCAGGCGCTGCGGCGGGATCCGTCGATGGACGGTTCACGCACGGCCAAGCTGCTTGCCCAGGGGCGTGCCCGCATGGCCCGCAAGGTGGGGGAAGAGGCGATCGAGGTCGCGATCGAGGCCATGCGCGGCGACCGGAACGCCACCCTGATGGAGTCGGCCGACCTGCTCTACAATCTGGTGGTCCTGCTGTCCGACCTCGGCATTTCGCCCGACGAGGTGATGGCCGAGCTGCGCCGTCGCGAACTGGCCTTCGGCATCGCCGAGAAGCTGCCGAAAGCCGACGATCCGCCGGTGCCGGCGCCGGCGCCCGTCCAGCAGAAACGCCGCAAGGGGACGAAGGGCTGAGCGCTGGCGGCCCCTGTCCCGTTCAGCCTGGGTCCCGCCCGGCGGATCGCCCGTCCCTGCGGGTGAAGAGGGCGGCGGTGTCCCTGTCGTCCAGCGACGTCCGCTTGCGGAACAGGTGGCAGGCCGCGGCGCTGCCGACCTCGAATCCCTGGGTACGGGGAAAACGCTGGGCGGCGCGCTCCATCGCCTCGCGCGGGTTGGAGGCGACCAGCAGATAGGTGCGTGGCGCCGGCCATGCGGCGGCCAGCCGGGGATCGTTCGGCGCGTCGTCCGCCCGACGGATCTCCAGCGACCAGATGGTGCCGGGACGGGCGTCGAGCCGGTCGAAGATGTGGTAGCGCTCGGCCGGGGCCGCGCGTGCCCGCTCGTAGCGTTCCGTCAGATGCTCCACCGCCAGACGGGCGTCGTGGATCTGGTCGTCCAGCCCGGCGGTGCGCTGCCGGGCCTGCTCCAGGACGCGGGTGCTTGCGGTGATGCCCTGATCCAACTGCCGCAGCCGGTCCTCGTCGGTTTTCAGCGCCTTGCGCGCGGCGGCCATGCGGCGCTGGCCGATCCGGTTGGCGATGACGCTCGCCGCCATCAGCAGGACGGCGCCGTAGAGGAACAGGGCGGTCATGCCGCCCGCGGCCTCGGCGCGGCGGCGGCCATGCGCAGGGCCGGTCGCGCCGGGTCCTCCCTTTTCTCATCCGTCCCGCCGGTTTGGCGGGGAGGGGCGGCGGCCCGCTGCATCCGCGCGGCAACGATGCCGGAACGGGCGCTGAAGGCACGCTGCACGGCGGCCATCGCGGCTTCCGGCGTTTCGGCCCAGACATGGACGATGTTGCTGCGCTCCCAGATCTCGCGGGCAAAGACGATGCGGCGCGGCGTGTCGCGGCCGGCGCCCGACTCGCCGCCTTCGCCGTTCGCGCGCAGATCGCCCTGGAACAGGACGGCGCCGGGTGCCGGCTCGCCGACCTCGTGCACCATCTCGATCTTGGACAGCGTCAGCGCGGTGGTCGCCGCCTGGATGCGCGACCGCTCCGCCAGCAGGCCGTCGAGCGTCGTCTGCCGGGCGCGCGCCTCCGCCTCCGCCTCGTCGAGGCGCTTGCCGAGAGCGAGCGCCTCGCGTTCCCGTGCCTGGATGCGGCGTCCGGCCAGCGTCCTGCGGGCAGCGGAAGCGCTCAGCCGCGACGCCTCGAAGACCACCGAAAGCCCGAGGGCGGCCAATCCCAGCACAAGGACAGTGGCACCGAACACATCGACGGTTGCAGGCACGGCATCACCATCCAAAGACAAGAGGAAAGACAGACGATGTTCCTTGCGACCCGGTCGCAGTCGTTGCGGGCCTCGTGACAGGGCGATTCCTGCGACACTATACGGAAGCCATTGCCATGGCGACATGGTCGGATGGCAAGGATTGCCGGCAACGGGAAACGACCTCCGGTGATTTGCAACAAATTGCAACGAAACCACCCCGCGTTGCGGTTCCGGCTTGGAAGCGGCGGCGTCCGGTGCTTCCATCCCGCTGGACGCCCGCGCCGTTCGGGCGTGGGGTCGGGTCTTCAGGGGCGGAGCATGGCTGGATTGGACGACGAACCGCTGTTCGGCCCGGAGGATGGCGATCCGGCGACAGGCCGGCCGGACCGTCCGATGGGGGAGCCATGGCCGATCCTGGTGGTGGACGACGACCCGCAGGTCCATGCGATGACGGCGGTTCTGTTGCGGGACTTCGATTTCGACGGGCGCCCGTTCGAACTGGTCGGCGCCCTGTCGGCGGCGGAGGCGCGGGCCGTGCTGGCCGAGCGGCCGGACATCCCGGTGGCGCTGCTCGACGTGGTGATGGAGACGGAGGACGCCGGTCTGCGGCTGGTCCGCCACATCCGCGACGAGCTTGGCAACCGGCGGATGCGCATCATCCTGCGCACCGGCCAGCCGGGGCAGGCGCCGGAGCGCGACGTGATCGTCGGCTACGACATCAACGACTACAAGGCCAAGAGCGAGCTGACCGCCCAGCGCCTGTTCACCACCCTGGTCAGCGCGCTGCGGGCCTGGCGCGACATCGTCACCATCGAGCGGAACCGGCAGGGGCTGGAGCGCATTCTCAGCGCCTCGGCCTCGCTGTTCGAGACGCGGTCGATGCGCGCCTTCGTCGAACGGCTGGTCGAGCAGCTCTCGCGCGTCGTCGACCCCGGCAGCGACCCGGCGGTGCTGGCCTGCCGGCGGATGGAGCGCGGCGACGGCCGGGACCAGACCGTCGTTGTGGCCGGGCTCGGCCGTCACGCCCGGGGGATCGGGCTGCCGGTGGCCGAGGCGCTGCCCCAGCCGCTCGCCCTGGCGGTGGAGGAGGCCTTCCGGTCGCAGCGCAATCTGTACGACGATGGCTTCTGCATGCTGGTCTTCCGCACGCGCGAGCACGGCGTCACCGTGCTGACGCTGGAACGGCTGGAGCCCTACACCGCCGACGAGCACCGGCTGCTCGAGCTGTTCTGCAACCGCGTCGCCATCGGCTTCGACAATGTGTGCCTGTACGAGGAGCTGGTCGCGCTGAACCGCTCGCTGGAGCAGCGGGTCGAGCAGCGGACCACCGAGCTGGCCACCAACCAGCGGGCGCTGATCCTCGCCAAGGAGCGGGTGGAGCGGGCGCTGGAGCGCGAACTGGCCGCCCGCGATAACCAGCGCCAGTTCCTCGGCATGGTCAGCCATGAGTTCCGCACGCCGCTGGCGATCATCGACAGCGCGGCCCAGCTTCTGGCGATGCGCGCTGAGCGGGTGGAGCCGGACATGCTGGAGCGCCTGTCGGTCATCCGCGGCAGCGTCCAGCGGCTGACCGGCCTGATCGACTCCCACCTGACCGACGAACGCCTGCAAAGCAACGCCCTGGTGCCGGAACGCGGTCCGGTCGATCTGCCGGAACTGATCCGCGGCGTCGCCGACCCCTTCCGGGTCGCCTATCCGGCGCGCCGGTTCCTGCTGGATCTGGACCACGCCCCGCCCCGGGCGGAACTCGACGGCCATCTGATCGGGCTGGTGCTTGCCAATCTCCTCAACAACGCGGTGAAGTACTCCGATCCCGACGGCCCGATCCTGCTGCGCTGCGAGGGGGAGGGCCGGACGCTGACAATCGAGGTCAGCGACCGCGGGCGTGGCATTCCGGACTCGGAGATTCCCCGCCTGTTCGACCGCTTCTTCCGCGGCTCGGGCGCGCGCGGCGTGCCGGGCACCGGAATCGGCCTGCACACCGTCCAGCAGATCGTCCTGCTGCATGGCGGGGCTGTCACGGTGGACAGCGTGGTGGGGGAGGGGACCGCGTTCCGCATCATGCTGCCGGTGTGACGCCGGCGGGCCGGTTCGGTCGCGGCGGCGCGGTGTCATTGGGGTATGGCCCTTTGTTGGGGAAGGTGAGATAGTTTCGGTCGCGTCCCGGCGGCGTCCGGCGGCGCCCGGCCGACCGTGGCGTCGCGCGCGCCCGACCCGGCGTGGACTTCGGTTTGGAAAGCGAAAGCCGATGCTTGCCCAGCAATACGCCGCCATCAAACGCGACCTCGACGGCAAGGGAATCATCTTCTCCTTCAGCGGCTACCTGTCCGAAGGGATCCTCTATTCGCTGGGCGAGGCCCTGCGCGAGAAGATGACCATGGAGGAGGCCGACGGGCCGACCGTGCGCCGGGTCTTCTCCGTCTTCGTCGAGCAGATGCAGAACATCATCCGCTATTCGGCGGAGAAGGTGACGGGTACCAGTTCCCGTTCGGTGGAGCTGAGCGCCGGGATGGTCACCATCGGCATGGAGCGGGGCAAGGTCTTCATCGTCTGCGGCAACACGGTGCTGAACGCCGACGTACCGCGCCTGAAGGAGCGGCTGGACCATCTGCGCGGCCTCGACCGCGAGGGCATCAAGAGCTATTACCGCGAGCAGCTTCGCGAGGAGCCGGAGGACGGCAGCCGGGGCGCCACCATCGGCCTGATCGAGATCGCGCGGCGGGCCAGCGAACCCATCGATTACGATTTCGACCCCATGGACGGCGAGCGGAGCTTCTTCTGCCTCAAGGTCCGCATCTGAAGACCGCAGCGGGATACGGGCGAACCTCCATGGACACTCTGACCATCGCCGCCACCGGACGCACACCGGGCGTGGCGTTCGACTTTCCGGCCGGACAGTTACGACTGACCGGCGAATCCTATCCCGACGACGTCGCGACCTTCTTCGGCCCCATCTTCACCGCGCTGCGCGACTATCTGGCGGTGCCCGGCCACACGCCGATCCGCTTCGACATGGAGCTGCTGTATTTCAACAGCTCCAGCGCCAAGGCGCTGATGAACATCTTCCAAATGCTGGAGGCGGTGGCGAAGGCCGGTCGGCCGGTCGCCGTCGTCTGGTCCCATGAGGAAGGCGATGAATCGATGCGCGAGCTCGGCGAGGATTTCGCCGAGGATCTGCGCCATGTCGCCTTTTCCCTGCGGGAAGTGCCGATCGGCGGAATCGGATGAGCTTCAACCTCTTCGCCGCCGAGGAACAGGCCGTCGAGCAGGCCCGCGCCCTGGGGGAGAGGCTGAAGGAGGTCGCGCCGGACTGCGTGGCCGGGTTCGAGGCGCTGATCGAGTCGTTCCAGCGCAGCATCCGCGAGCAGCGCCGTCTTCTGCGGGTCAGCGACCGGTTGCAGGCCCAGCTCGGCACCGCCAACCAGGAGTTGGAGCGGCGTCGGCGGGAGGCCGAAACCGCTCTGGTCGAACTGCGCGAGGCCCAGAGGGCCATGCTACAGGCGGAAAAGCTGGCCTCGCTTGGCGCGCTGGTCGCCGGGGTGGCGCATGAGATCAACACGCCGGTCGGCATCGCGGTGTCCTGCGCCTCCCATCTCGCCGACGCCACCGGCCGGCTGAAGACGATGAGCGAGAGCGGCGGGATCAGCCGCGGCGACTTCGCCCGCTACCTCGCCACGGCGGCCGACACCAGCGACCTGATTCTCGCCAACTGCGAGCGGGCGGCGCAGCTCATCGCCGGCTTCAAGCAGGTCGCGGTGGACCGCGCGAGTTCGGAGCGCCGCCGGATCAACCTCGGCGCCTACATCCACGAGACCTTGGTCAGCCTCCAGCCGAAACTGCGTCCGGCTGGGCACGGCGTGTCGGTGTCCTGCCCGGCGGAGCTGGAACTGGACAGCTATCCGGGGGCGCTGTCGCAGATTCTGTCGAATCTGGTGATGAACGCGCTGACCCACGCCTTCGCCGAGGGGCAGCCGGGGGGCATGGCGATCGACGCCGCGCCGGTCGGAGGCGACATGGTCCGCCTGATCTTCCGCGACGATGGCCGGGGCATGACGGACGAGCACCGGAACCGCGTCTTCGAGCCCTTCTTCACCACGCGCCGCGGGCAGGGCGGCAGCGGGCTCGGTCTGCACATCGTTCACAATCTGGTGGTCGGGGTGCTCAAGGGAAGCATCACGGTGGACAGCGCCCCGGATCGCGGCACGGCCTTCACCCTGCTGTTCCCCCGCTGCACCCCGGACGATCCGGCCCCGCCGGCGGAAGCGCCGGTGAATCCGCCCGCTTAGGATCCCCGCTTAGGATCAGGGGCCGCCCAGCACACGGATGGGGGCGGAAAAGACATAGCCGACGCCGTGCACCGACTTCAGCGGCGCCGTGCCGCCGATGGCGCCCTCGACCTTGTGGCGCAGGCGGCCGACGACCGTGTCGATGGAGCGGTCCTCGGGATTCCAGCGCCGGCTGTAGAGAGCCTGCGAAATCTGGTCGCGCGTGGCCGGCTTGCGCGCCTGACCGGCCAGCAGGCTGGTCAGCTTCATTTCCATGCTGGTCAGGCTGATGCGGGCGCCGGCTGGGCTGGTCAGCGACCATTCGGTCGGGTCGAGCGTCCAGCGCGCCTCGTCACCGCCGTCCGCTCCCTGCGTCTCGGCGGAGGCCGCGGGCGGCAGTGGCGAGGGCGTCTCGGCGGCGCGTTCGCTGAGGCGCCGCAGCAGGGACTTGACCTGCGCCTCGAGCTCGCGCAGTTCCACCGGCTTGACCAGATAGGCGTCGGCGCCGATCTCCAGCCCGACCACACGGTCGACCGTGGAACTGCGCGCCGTTACCATGATGATGCCGGCCCCCTGGGTGTCGCGCAGCCGCGCCGCGATCTTGAATCCGTCCTCGTCGGGCAGATTGACGTCGAGGATGACGACCGAGGCCGTGCGCTCGCCCAGGATCCGGTCCAACTCGATGCCGTTGCGGGCGCCGACGGCGTCGAACCCGCAATTGGCGAGGTATTCGATCATATCGGACCGCAGGGAATTCTCGTCCTCGACAACAACAATCGTCGGTGCCGCCATGCTTCCCGCCCCTTCCGTCACCCGACCGGGTTGAACATATCGCAGAATGTATAAAATTAAAAATAAATCCGAACGGCATAGGGTCCGCTACAAACCGTCGCATTTCGTGTCATATCGATAACATATTCCCGCAGCTGTCCGAGGGAAGATTTTCGGGTCGCGGCATCAAGCCGCGTGGCGTGCCCCGCTGTCCGCCGAATGGCGGGCGCCGCCGCTCAGGCGCGGACGGAAGCCGAACAGCGTGATGTCGTCGCGCTGCGACCGCCCGGCCTGATGCCGGTCCAGGCTGTGCTCCAGTTCGGCCCGCAACTGGTCGAGCGGCTGGTCTCCCATGCGCTCCAGGGCTTCGCGCAGCCGCTTTCTGCCGAAGCTGCGGCCCCGCTCGCCGCCGTCCTGGTCGGTCAGCCCGTCGGTGCCCAGGCAAAAGGTCTGGCTGGGAAGCAACGCCATGCCATGATTTGTGAAGCGGACCTCGGGGGCGCCGGCCTCGCGCCGGTAACCCAGGCTGTGACGGTCGCCCCGCAGTTCGCCGACGCCCTCGGCGGTGACGATCAGCAGCGGGATGCGGGCACCGGCGAAGGTCAGCCGACGCCGCGCCGGATCGACGTGGCAGAGCGCCAGATCGAGGCCGTTGTCGAACTGCTCGGCCAGGCTGCGCGCGAGGCCGTCCTGGTGCAGGGCGGCGCGGACCTTGCGGTCGACCACCGACAGCACGGCGGCCGGGTCGCGGCCTCCCATCTGGTCGAGGGCGTTGTCGAGCATGGCGCTGGCGGTCATCGTCATGAAGGCGCCGGGGACGCCGTGGCCGGTGCAGTCGGCGACCGCGACGACGAAGCCGTCCGCCACCTCGCGGCACAGGTAGAAATCGCCGCTGACCACGTCGCGCGGGCGCCACAGCACGAAATGCTCGGTCAGGGCGGCGGCCAGCGTGTCGGCGTTCGGCAGGATCGAGGACTGGATGAGCTGCGCGTAGTTGATGCTGTCCATGATGGCGCGGTTGGTGGCGGCCAGCGCCTCCGTCCGTTCCTCCACGCGGCTTTCCAGCGTGCGGGTGTGGTCCTGGACGGTTTCGGCCATGCGGTTGAAGCTGTCGGCCAGCAGGCCGATCTCGTCGGCGCGGTCGGTCGCCATGCGGGCGCCGTAGTCGCCGCGCGCCATCGCGCGGGACAGCTGGGTCAGGCGGCGGAGCGGCCCCAGGACGATGCGGTTCAGCGTGACGCCCAGCACGGCGACGGCGCCGAGCAGCGACAGCAGCAGCAGCCCGACCACCGGAACCAGCGCGTCGATCGTCGCCTGCACCACCTCCGCCGCCGAATAGACGATGGTCAGATGGCCGACCGTTTCGGTGCGCCCCTCGCGGTCGCGCAGGATGATGGGGCGGTCGACGGTCACCCGCTCGGCGCCGTCGTCCGAGCCGGCCCGCGGGTCGGCGCCGGCCCTGGCGAGCGGCGCCTCGCGGTTGATTTCGTGCACGGTGATGGCGCGGATGGCCGGGTCGCGGGCCAGCAGCGCGTCGATCATGACCTGGGCGGCGCGGTCGTCCAGTTCCCACACCGGGCCGCTCAGCGCGTCGGCCTGGGTCGCGGCGACCAGTTCGGCGCGGCGCAGCAGATCCTGATGGCGCTGGCCCTCGATGATGCGTTCCGACAGGCCGACGGCGACGACCCCGACCGTCACCGTGGTGACGAGGATCACCACCCCGACGCGGGCGAGCAGCGAGCCGCCGCGCCAGACGGACGCCTTGTGGAAACTGTCGCTCATGGCGTGATCCCGTTCCGGGACCACAGGGCGCCCAGACGCCCGTCGGCTTCCAGCCGGTCGAGCAGGGCGTTCAGCGCCTCGACCGTCACCGGACCGCCGCGCCGGACCAGGATGGTGTGCTCGTAGATCTGGTCGGTGCGCTCCGACACCAGGATGCGTCTGGCGAGGTCCGGCTCGCCCTTCAGGAACTGGTTCAGGAAGGACCGGGTGACGATGGCGAAGGTGGCACGACCGGCGACGACGTTGCGGACGTTGCCTTCGTGGGTGACGGTGACCCGCGTGTGATGGCGCTGCTCCAGAGTCTTCGGATCGGAATCGAAGTTGGCGAAGGCGTAATGGTAGCCGAGCCGTCCGAGGATCGTCTTGCCCTCCAGGCTGTCGAAGATCGACTGGTCGATGCCGGGACCGGCCTTGGCGACGAACACCTCGGCGTCGCGCAGGAAGACGCGGGTGGCGTCGACCGAGCGTCCCTTCCAGCCCCAGGCGAGGCTTTCGAAGGCGATGGCGTCGAAGCGGCCCTGCTCCAGATCCTCGTAGCGGCGCTGCGGCGAGGTCGGCACCAGCTCGAACCGCCAGTCGTCCTGGGTGGCGTTCAGCAGGTCGAGCAGATCGCGCGTGAGGCTGGGACCCGAATCGGTGACGTAAGGGGGAAATTCGTAGGCGCCAACCTTGACCAGCGTGGCGGCTCGGGCCGGATGGGCAATCAAGGCGGGCATCACCGACAGAAGCGCTGCCGAAAACACCGCCGACAGCGCGACCCGGCGGGCGACGAACCCCGTCATGCTGCCCCTCTTGCGATGGATTGTCTTTTGTTCCTCTCACTCTAGCCCGGCATTGCCGCGGGTCGCAACGAAACAGAGACTTGTGCGGAGTGGGATGGAGTGGGGCATGGTTCAGGCGAACAGCGGTTCGACATAGCTCATGACCAGATACAGCACCGCCTCGCGGTCGCCGGGGTTGCGGTAGGCGTGGGGAGCGTCGGCCTCGAACAGGATGGAATCGCCGGTGTCCAACCTGTGTTCACCGTCGGCGGTGACGATCTCGACCGATCCGGAGGCGACGGTGATGTTCTCGGTCGTGCCGGCGGCGTGCGCCTCCGCCTCCTCGACCGTGCCGGGGGCGAGGCGCAGCTCATAGAACTCCACGCGCCGCTCCCCTTCGAAGGGAAACAAGGCCCGGGAGGTGAAGCCGCCGTCCTGGGACGCCAGGACTTTCGACTCGGAGCGGCGCAGCACGGTGGTGCCGCTGGCCGGCCCGGCGCTGAACAGGCTGGAGAAGGGAATCTCCAGCGCGTGGCTCACCTTCCACAGCAGCGCGATGGTCGGCACGCCGCCGCCCTGCTCGATGGCGTCCAGTTCGGCGCGTCCGACCCCCGACAGGGCGGCCAGCCGCTCCACCGACAGGCCCTGGCCGAGGCGGAAGCGGCGCAGGTTGACGGCCAGCGAGCGGGACAGCGCCTCGCCCCCGTCCGCCGGCGGTTGCGGTGGCTGTGGCGTGGTGGCGGTCATCGCTGAAAACTCCAATTCTCAAGTGTTTATTGTCAAGATATCCCATTAATAATATAGGAAATAAAAAACGGCGCAACGATGCCGGAGAGGAATTCCGGGCAGCGCTGCGCCGTATGGGTGACCGTCCGCGACGGACGGAGGGAAAGGGGGAAGCCGGGGCGTCACGCCGCCTCGGTCGCGCGCTCCTCGGTGATTCGCTCCGCCAGATCCATCAGTTCGGGGCCGCTCAGCGTCTCGCGCTCGAGCAGCGCCTGGGCGATGCGGTCGAGCGCCGCGCGGTCGGCGCGCAGCATCCGGCGGGCCTGCTCCATGCCTTCGTCGGTGATGCGGCGGATTTCCTCGTCGATGCGCCACGCGGTGCGCTCGGAGCGGACCGCCGCCGGGTCGTTGCCGGCGTGGGCGACGAAGCCGATGGCGTCGCTCATCCCCCAGGAGGCGACCATGCGGCGGGCGAGGTCGGTCGCCGCGCGGAAATCGGCCTCGGCGCCGGTGGTGACGCGGTCGGCGCCGAAGACGATCTCCTCAGCGGCGCGGCCGGCCATGGCGACGGCGATGTCGGTCAGCAGCTTGGCGCGCGACACCGACACCCGGTCGCCTTCGGGCAGGCGGACGACCATGCCGAGCGCGCGACCGCGCGGGATGATGGTCGCCTTGTGGATGGGGTCGGCGTCGGGGCAGCGCAGCGAGACCAGCGCGTGGCCGGCCTCGTGGAAGGCGGTCAGGCGGCGCTCCTGCTCCGACAGGGCGAGGCTGCGGCGCTCGGTGCCCATCAGGACGCGGTCCTTGGCGGCCTCGAAATCGGCCATGGTGATGGTGACGCGGCCCTGGCGGGCGGCGGACAGCGCCGCCTCGTTGGTCAGGTTGGCCAGTTCGGCGCCGGAGAAACCGGGAACGCCGCGCGCCACGGTGCGGGCGCAGACGTCGGGCGCCAGGGTGAGGCGGCCGGTGTGGGAGCCGAGGATGGCCTCGCGCCCGGCGAGGTCGGGCAGCGACACATGGATGTGGCGGTCGAAACGGCCGGGGCGGGTGATGGCGGGATCCAGCATCTCGGCCCGGTTGGTGGCGGCGATCACCACCACGTCGCCCTCGCCGACGATGCCGTCCATCTCGACCAGCAGCTGGTTCAGCGTCTGCTCGCGTTCGGAGTGCGAGTTGGACTCGCCGCGCTTGCCGGCCAGCGCGTCGATCTCGTCGATGAACAGCAGGCAGGGAGCGGCGGCGCGGGCGGTCTTGAACAGGTTGCGGACGCGGGCGGCGCCCAAGCCCACGAACATCTCGACGAAATCCGAGCCCGAGGCGGCGAAGAAGGGCACCCCCGCCTCTCCGGCGGCCGCCTTGGCCAGCATGGTCTTGCCGGTGCCGGGGGGGCCGACCAGCAGGATGCCCTTCGGCACCCGCGCGCCGGCCATGGCGAAGCGGCGCGGATCCTTCAGGAATTCGACCGTCTCGCGCAGCTCCTCCTTGGCCTCGTCGACGCCGGCGACGTCCTTGAAGACCGTTTTGGTGTCCTGCGGGCGGATGCGGGTGGCGCGGCCCATGCCGAAGAACTGCCCGCCGCCCAGCGCCAGCCCGGCCACCAGCAGGCCGAGCACAAGGAAGGGGGCGGCGTGCTCAAGCACGCCCATGGTCCGAGGCACCAGCCCACCGGGGCCGTCGTCGAAGGTGATGGCGACCTTGCGCTCGCGCAGCTCCTTCAGCAGGTCGTCGGTGACCGGCATGACGACGCGGTAAAGCGTGCCGTCGGCGGCGACCGCGAGCCCGGTTCCCGCCCCCAGCGTGATGGAGGCGATGTCGCCGCGCCCGGCCATGTCGATCAGCGCGCTGTAGGTCGCCGGCTGCTCGTCGCGCCGCCCGGCGTAATCGCTCCAGGCGGCGAAGCCGAACCATGCGGCGAAGAGGGCGACCAGGGCGGCGAGCACCGCCGTCAGGCGTTTCGGCATCGGAGGCATGGCGGATCCGCGATCTGAAGGGAAGGGTTTGGCTTTCGGCCTATGCCATTGATGAGGGAGCCGGTCGCCGCCCCGCAACCGATATCGGTCGGAGTCCCTTCTTTGTCGCCGGCCAGCCTTCCGCCCTTGGGGATTGTACGTAGAGCGGATCGTATTGCTCCCCAGCGGAGCTTCGGCCAGTATGGCGGGCCGCAGGCGGACGAACACGATGCCGACAAGAACAAGCTTTCAAGCAACGACCAGGGACGACACGCCGATGCCCCAGGCGATGCCCGATGCCGCCATGACGGCGCCCGCCCTCTCGCTGCCCGCCCTTTCGCTGGAGGGCGTGACGTGCAGCTTCCCATCCCCCGATGGCCGGGGCCAGGCCTACACGGCGGTGCGCGACGCCAGCTTCACGGTGGCGGACGGCGAGTTCGTCTCCATCGTCGGGCCGACCGGCAGCGGCAAATCCACGCTGCTGAACGTCGCCGCCGGGCTGCTGCGCCCCAGCGCCGGGCGCGCGCTGTCCTTCGGCGCGCCGGTGACGGGGATCAATCCCAAGGCCGGCTACATGTTCCAGGCCGAGGCGCTGATGCCCTGGAAGTCGGCGCTGGAGAACGTCGCCGCCGGGCTGGAGTTCCGCGGTGTCGCCAAGCGCGAGGCGCTCGACCGCGCCCGTCCGTGGCTGGCCCGTGTCGGGCTGGACGGATTCGGCGACCGCCACCCGCACCAGCTTTCCGGCGGGATGCGCAAGCGGGTGGCGCTGGCCCAGACGCTGATCGTCGATCCGAAGATCGTGCTGATGGACGAGCCCTTCTCGGCGCTCGACATCCAGACCCGGCAGATGATGGAGAACGAGCTTCTCGACCTGTGGGCGAGCGACCGCAAGTCGGTGGTCTTCATCACCCACGACCTGGAGGAGGCCATCGCCATGTCCGACCGCGTGCTGGTGCTGTCGGCCGGGCCGGGAGCGCGGCTGATCGGCGAGTACCGGATCGACCTCGACCGCCCGCGCGACGTGGCGGAGATCCGCATGACCCCGCGCTTCCTGCAACTGCACCAGGAGATCTGGGGCCAGCTGCGCGACGAGGTGCTGAAGGGCTACGCCCAGACCAAGCTGCGGTGACGACACCATGAGATCCCACGCAAAGCGCCTGCCCAGCCGCCCGGTCATCCTGCTGCTGCAAATCTGCGTCCTGATCGGCTTCTTCGGGCTGTGGCATGTCCTGACCGTCAGCACGAACCTGCTGAGCCCCTTCTTCTTCGGCACGCCGGGGGCGGTGCTGGAGCGCACCTTCAAGGACTTCGCGTCCGGGGTGATCTGGTACCATCTGGGCATCACGCTGCTGGAGACGGCGCTGGCCTTCGTCATCGGCACGGTGGCCGGCATCGCCTTCGGCTTCTGGTTCGCCCGCGCGCCGTTGGTCTCGGTCGTCTTCGACCCCTACATCAAGGCGGTGAACGCGCTGCCCCGCGTCGTGCTGGCGCCGATCTTCGCGCTGTGGCTGGGGCTCGGCATCTGGTCGAAGGTGGCGCTCGGCGTCACGCTGGTCTTCTTCATCGTCTTCTTCAACGTCTACCAGGGCGTGAAGGAGGTCAGCCCGGTGGTGCTCGCCAACGCCCGCATGCTGGGGGCGAACTCGCGCCACCTGTTCCGCCATGTCTATCTGCCCTCGGCGCTGTCCTGGGTCTTCTCGTCGCTGCACACCGCCGTCGGCTTCGCCATGGTCGGGGCGGTGGTCGGCGAGTATCTCGGCTCGGCCGCCGGGCTCGGCTACCGCATCCACCAGGCGGAGGGGGTGTTCGACACGGTCGGCGTCTTCTCCGGCATGCTGGTGCTGACCATCTTCGTCGTCGCCATCGACGCCGCGGTGACGATGATCGAGAAACGCCTGCTGCACTGGCGCCCGCAAGAGGCGCAGACGACGCAGACCTGAGACGGGCAGACCTGACGAAGGAAGCGGGAGGAAGAGCACCATGAAGAGTTTGAAGACCCTGATCGCGGCGGCGGCCGTCGCCCTGACGCTGGGGGCCGCCGGATCGGCCGCCGCCCAGGCGCTGGAGAAGAAGGACATCAAGATCGCCGTCGGCGGCAAGCCGCTGCTCTACTATCTGCCGCTGACGCTGGCGGAGCGGCTCGGCTATTTCAAGGAGGCCGGGATCAGCGTCGAGATCAGCGATTTCGGCGGCGGCGCCAAGAGTCTCCAGGCGCTGATCGGCGGCTCGGCCGATGTGGTGACCGGGGCCTACGACCACACGGTGCAGATGCAGGCCAAGGGCCAGCCGATCGTCGGCGTCACCCAGCTTGGCCGCTACCCCGGCATCGTGCTCGCTTATGTCAAGAAGAACGGCGCGATCACGTCGGTCAAGGACCTGAAGGGCAAGAAGGTCGGCGTCACCGCCCCCGGCTCATCGACCAACTTCATGATCAACTATCTGCTGGCCAAGGAGGGCATGAAGCCGGAGGACGTGTCGATCATCGGCGTCGGCGGCGGTCCCAGCGCGGTCGCGGCGGTCAAGCGCGGCGAGATCGACGCCATCGTCAACCTCGATCCCGTCATCAGCCAGTCGGAATCGGACGGCGACATCGTCGTCATGGCCGACACCCGCACCGAGAAGGGCACGCTGGACGTCTATGGCGGCCCCTATCCGGCGGCGGTGCTCTACACCACCCCGGCCTTCATCCAGGCCAACCCGAAGACCACCCAGGCGCTGGCCGACATCTTCGTCAAGACGATGCTGTGGCTGAACAAGGCCAGCACCGAGGAGGTGCTGAAGGTGCTGCCGGAGGAATATTTCCTCGGCAACAAGACGCTCTACGCCCAGGCCTTCGAGCATTCCAAGCCGACCTACTCGCCGGACGGCCGCTTCACCCAGGACGGCGCCGAGGCGGCGCTGAAGGTGCTGAAGGCGTTCGACCCGGCGGTGGCCTCGGCGACCATCGACCTGTCCAAGACCTACACCAACCAGTATGTCGAGGACGCGCTGAAGCGGCTGGCCAAGTAAGCCACGCCAAATAACCTTACAAAAAATGTGGACGTGGCCTTGTGCCACGCCCTTTTTGATGGCAGGCTCACGATGGATCGGACGGAAATGGTCCTGATTGACGACCATGACCCACCACGACGCGGAGCGCATTCCATGGCTGACGTGATTTTCTACGGCCTCGCCGACTGCCCGGCGAACGCCAAGCAGAAGCAGCAGTTGCTCGCCGCCGGGCACAGCCTGACCGAGCGCGATCTGGCGACCGCCCCCCTCACCGCGGCGGAACTGCGCGCCTTCTTCGGCGACAAGGAGCCGGACCAGTGGTTCAACCGCCGCGCCGCGGCGATCAAGAGCGGGGCCGTCAAGCCGGCCGCCCTCGACGAGGCCGGGGCGCTGGCCGCCTTGCTGGCCGACCGCGATCTGATCCGCCGCCCGCTGATCCAGTCGGGCGAGCGGCGGGAAGCCGGCTTCGACCCCAACACGCTGCACGCCTGGATCGGCCTGACCTCGGCGGAGAGCTGCGACGACAAGCACGCGCGCGGCCAGTGCGACCACGGCCACCAGCATTTCGTGAAGCCGCCCGTCGCGGCGTGAGGGGCGCGGCTCAGCCGCGCCGATACTTCCACACGGAGGCCGGCGGCAGGTTCAGCGGGGTGAAGCCGACACCATCGCCGGCCAGCCCCAGCGCCGTCCGCTCCCGCCCGACGCGGAAGACCGGAACCGCCAGTCCCTTACGGCGTTGCCGCCAGAAGTTGGTGGCCGGCGTACGACAGGCTGCTGGCGACCAGGAAGAAAAACACCAGCGCCGCCACGCTCAGCCCCAGCCCGACGCCGATGGCGCGGCCGTCGCGCTCGATCAGCCCCAGCGAGATCAGCACCAACGCGAAGCCGGGCAGCCAGCCGGTCAGCGGCAGCGGCACGATGCAGGTCAGCGTCAGGATGAACAGCAGCAGCCCGAACCAGCGCTCCCCGTCGATGTGGGCCAGCCGGTGGGCGCGCGGCTTCAACATCCGCTCGATCCACAGCAGACGGGGCATCGCCGCGTCGAGCGTCCGCCCGGCTAGCAAACGGCCGACCGACCGCTTGAGCAGCCAGTCGGGCAGGCGGGCGCCGCGCCGCCCGAAGGCGAGTTGCGCCGTGTAGAGCATGATCGGCAGATCGAACAGGCAGGACACGCCGAGCGGCACCGGCGCGATGGTCGGCAGCGCCAGCGCCAGCAGGATCGTTCCCAGCGAACGGTCGCCCAGCGCCCGGATCAGGTCGCCGAGCGAGACCCGCCCTTCCGGGAGGTTGGCTCGGAACTTGGCGATGACGTCGGAGGTGCGCTCCTCGGCATGGTCATCGATCGACGAATCGACCGGCGAATCCGCCAGCACGACGCCGTCCGCGTGCGAGCGGCCGGTCAAGCGCCGGCCTCCGCCGCGGCGCTCTCGTAGGCTTCCAGTGCCTCCAGCCACGTCTCCTCGGCGCTCGCCAGCTTCTTCTCGATCACGCCGAGGTCGATCTGGAGCTTGGTCAGCTTCTCGGCCGGGCCGGTGTAGAGCGACGGATCGGCCATCTTGACCTCGATCTTCCGTTTTTCCTCGGACAGCTTGTTGACCAGCGCCTCGGCGTCGGTCGCCTTGCGCTTGAGCGGCGCCAGCGCGGTCCGCGCCTCGGCGGCGGCGCGGCGCTGGTCCTTCTTGTTCGGCCCGGCGTCGCGGTCGGACGCGCCCTTGGCGACCGCCCGCTCGGCCTTGGCGCGGTCGAGCAGGAAGCGGCGGTAGTCGTCGAGGTCGCCGTCGTAGGCCTGCACCGTGCCGTTGGCGACCAGCAGCAGCCGGTCCACCGTCAGCTCGATCAGGTGGGGGTCGTGGCTGATGATGATGACGGCGCCGGGGAAATCGTTGATCGCCTCGATCAGAGCCTCGCGGCTGTCGATGTCGAGGTGGTTGGTCGGCTCGTCGAGCATCAGGATGTGCGGGACTTCCCGGCTCATCAGCGCCAGCAGCAGCCGCGCCTTCTCGCCGCCCGACAGGCTGCCGATCTTGGTCTCCGCCTTGGCCTGCGGGAAGCCGAAGCGGCCGAGGTGGGCGCGCACCTTCTCCTCCAGCGCCAGCGGCATGATGCGCTGGGTCTGCTGGATCGGCGTCAGCGACAGGTCCAACTCCTCCGACTGGTGCTGGGCGAAATAGCCGATGCGCAGCTTGGATGGACGGCGCATCTCGCCGGCCATCGGCTGCAGGCGGCCGGCCAGCAGCTTGACCAGCGTCGACTTGCCGTTGCCGTTGGCGCCCAGCAGGCCGATGCGGTCCTCCATGTCGATGCGCAGGTCGACGCGGCGCAGGATGGTCTTGTCGCCGTAGCCGATGCTCACCCCCTCCAGCGCGATCAGCGGCGGCGCCAGCTCGTCGGGGTGGGGGAAGTTGAAGACGACCTCGGCGTCGTCCTCCATCAGCGTGACCGTCTCCATCTTCTCCAGCAGCTTCAGGCGGCTCTGCGCCTGACGGGCCTTGCTGGCCTTGAAGCGGAAGCGGTCGACGTAGGCCATCATGTGCTTGCGGCGCGCCTCCTGCTTGGCGGCCATCGACTGGAGCCGCTCGGCGTTGGCGCGGCGCTGGCGCAGGAACTGGTCGTAGTTGCCGGAGTAGGTGACGAGCTTGCCGTTGTCGATGTGGATCGTCGTCGTCGGCACCGCGTTCAGCAGCTCGCGGTCGTGGCTGACCAGCAGGATGGTGTGCGGGTAGTTCTTGAGATACCCCTCCAGCCAGATCGTCGCTTCCAGATCCAGGTGGTTGGTCGGCTCGTCGAGCAGCAGCAGGTCGGGGCGCGAGAACAGCACGCCGGCCAGCGCCACGCGCATCCGCCAGCCGCCGGAGAAGTCCGAGCAGGGGCGCTGTTGCGCCTCGGCGTCGAAGCCCAGGCCGGAGAGGACCTGCGCCGCGCGGGCCGGCGCGGAATGCGCCTCGATGTCGGCCAGCCGGTTGTGGATCTCGCCGATGCGCATCGGGTCGGTCGCCGTCTCCGCCTCGGCCAGCAGGGCGGTGCGCTCGACGTCGGCGGCGAGCACGGCGTCGATCAGCGTGGTCGGGCCGCTGGGGGCTTCCTGCGCGACCATGCCCATCCGCATTCCGGCCGGCAGCGACACCGCCCCGTCGTCGGTCTGGAGCTGCCCGGAGATCACCTTCAGCAAGGTGGATTTGCCGGTGCCGTTGCGCCCGACGAGGGCGACGCGATGGCCCTTGGAGACGACCGCGGTGGCGTGGTCGAACAGGACGCGGCCGCCGAAGCGGAAGGTCAGATCGTTGATGTGCAGCATGACGGCGAGGATGTAGCACGGGCACCCCCGGATTTGAAGACGCCGAAGGCGCGGGCCCTTTCTTGACATTGCGGTGACGGCCGTCGGAACGGGGTTGCCGCGCCGTGAAAGCGCCTCTATAAAGCCGCGCAATCGGCGCCCCGCACCATCGGTCGGCGCCTACAAGCTTTTCACCACCAAGCCTTTCATCGCAGGAGTTCCCGCCATGGCCGTTGAACGCACCCTCTCGATCATCAAGCCCGACGCCACCCGCCGCAACCTGACCGGCAAGATCAACGCCAAGTTCGAGGACGGCGGCCTGCGCATCGTGGCCCAGAAGCGTCTGCAACTGTCGAAGGCCCAGGCCGAGCAGTTCTACGGCGTGCATCGCGAGCGTGGCTTCTTCAACGACCTCGTTTCCTTCATGATCTCCGGCCCGGTGGTCGTGCAGGTCCTGGAAGGCGAGAACGCCATCGCCCGCAACCGCGAGATCATGGGCGCCACCAACCCGGCCAACGCCGCCGAGGGCACCATCCGCAAGGAGTTCGCCGAATCCATCGAGGCGAACTCGGTCCACGGTTCGGACGCGCCGGAGACGGCCGCCCAGGAGATCGCCTACTTCTTCTCGGGCACCGAGATCGTCGGCTGATTTCAGGCCGATCCGAGACATTCGGGTTCCGGCCCGGACTTTTCGAGAAGGACCGCCCCGAAAGGGCGGTCCTTTTGCGTTTTCTGGACAGAAGGCGCAATCTCGCGTATTCGGAAATTCCATCATTCCACGCGGATCCGGTCGTTGGTCCGGGTGATTTCTCAGGAGTTGGCGCGATGGACCCCATCCCCACCAAGCCCATCATCGCAGCCCTTCTGGAGCCGTTGCCCCCCCTGAAACAGGGCCGCAACGATCTGGCCGACGAGTCCATCGTCCGCCTGCTGGTGCGCGGCTTCATCGACCAGAGCCTCGCCGCCTTCCAGGAGGTGCTGCACGGCCGGCTGGGCGAGGACGAGGCGATCGACGGCATCAACCGGCAGGCCACCGCGCTGAACAGCGTCTTTCTCGGCACCAGCGGCCTGGACAGCGTCGTCACCCACCCCTGGAATTCGCCGGACCAGCTCGGCGCCTTCCTTCAGGATGTGGTGGCGCTGGAGTATCCGGAGGACGACTGTGTCCGCGCCATGCTGATCCATCTGGCGACCCAGCTCATGCACGCGCTGCGCCTGCCCGACGAGGAGCGCAACGAGGAGGTCGAGGCGCTGACGCTCGATGCCGCCGATCTCCTGCTCGGCCGTGCACCCGAAGAGGATGACGGCTTCGACATCGACGGCGAGTGAGACGCCGGCAACGGCCCGGCATGACGCGAACAAGTCGTGTTTCGCACACGCCAAGTCGATGCCGGCCGCTCGTCTCATAAAAATCAGAAATTTTTTCTGCGAAACTTGATGTTAACGGCTTCCTTCTAAGACAAGGGGGGCCCGGTGGATCGTCGCCGGCCGATTGCCCTCTTGACTTGACGGAGGTCCCGTGGACGTTGCAGACGCCGCCGAACCGATCCGCAGTACGGTCGGCGGCCCGGCACGCCCCACATCGGGCCACCGGGACGCGCTGCCTGAGGCGTTGGCCGCCCTGACCGGCGCCGGAACGGTTCTGGCGCTGCTGGTCCAGGGTGGAACGGTGAATGCCCCGGTCATCGGCGCGCTGTCCGTCATGACCGGGTTCGCCCTATGGAGCGCCCGCCGCGCCCTGACGAGCGCCGCCACCCTGCGGCGATCGGCCGCGGATCGACAGGCCGCCGCCGCCGCCCTGGACGCTTCCCGCCGCCGCGCCCGCGACTTCGCCGAATCCTCGTCCGACTGGTTCTGGGAAACCGGGCCGGACCATCGCTATGTCTATGTTTCCGACAGGTTGGCCAGGATCCTCGGCCGCGATCCCCGCGCGGTGTTCGGCGAAACGTTGCTCGACCTTGCCCGGCTGGTCGAGGATTCCGCCACCTGGGCCGAGTATGAGGCCGACATCGCCGCCGGGCGTGCCTTCCGCGAGCTGGAGATCAACATCGACGACCCCAGCGGGCGCAGCTTCTTCCTGCGGGTCAGCGCCGTTCCGGTGCTGGGACCCGACGGGAGCTTCATCGGCTATCGCGGCTGCGGCGTCGACGTCACCGCGGAGACGCTGGCGCTGGTCGACGCCCGCTTCATGCAGACGGTGGTCCACGACGCGGTCGACAGCGTTTCCGAGGGCTTCGTCCTGTTCAGCGCCGACGGCCGGCTGCTGATCTGCAACGAGCGCTACCGTCAGGCCTATCCCAACATCGCCGACCTGCTGCTCCCCGGCGTCACCTTCGCCGAGATCCTGCGCGCGGCGGCCGAGCGCGGCGGCTGCGAGGACGGCGACGTCGGCGACTGGGTGGAACAGCGGCTGAAGCGCCACCTCGACCATTCCGCCCCGGTGGACGGCCTGCTGTCCGACGGTCGCTGGTACCGCATCAGCGAGCACGCGACCGGCACCGGCGGCGTCGTCAAGATCCTGATGGACATCACCGAGCTGAAGACCCGCGAGGAGGAGCTGGCCGGCCAGACCTCGCGGTTGGAGCGCACCGTCTCGGCGCTCCAGGAGAGCGAGCGGCGCTACCGCCAGCTCGTCGAACTCGCCCCCTACGGCATCGTCATCTGGGACCGCGCGGCGATCCGTTTCGCCAACGGCGCCGCCGCCGAGATCCTCGGTGTCGGCGCCGGCGGGCTGGAGGGCAGGCCGCTCGCCAGCTTCCTGGAGGACGGCCACGCGCTGGAGGCCCGTCTCGCCGTGGCCGCCGAGGGCAGGGGGCAGCATCTGGAATGCGAGGCCATCCGCCCGTCCGGCGAGCGCCGCTTCCTGGAGGTCGGTGCCTCGCCGGCCGTCTACCGGCGCGAGCCGGCGGCCCTGCTGGTGCTGAACGACGTCACCGACCGCCGCCGGGTCGAAGGGGAGTTGCAGCGCGCCCAGAAGATGGAGGCGGTCGGCCGCATGGCCGGCGGCATCGCCCACGAGTTCAACAACATGCTGACCGCCATCGGCGGCTTCGCCCGTCTGGCCGAGCGCAATCCCGGCGACGCGGCGCGCGTGCTGACCTGCGTGCAGGAGATCGCCAAGGCGTCGGAGCGCGCCGCCGCCCTGACCGGCCAGCTTCTCGACTTCTCGCACCGCCGGGTGTCGGAGGAGCGCGAGGTGGTCGGCGTCGCCCAACTGCTGCGCGACCTGAGGGTGTTCCTCAAGCCGCTGATCAGCGCCGGCATCGACGTCTCCATCGAGATCGGCGACGAGGGCGCCCACACGCTGGTCAACCCGGTCACGCTGAACCAGGCCCTGCTGAACCTCGCGCTGAACGCGCGCGACGCCATGCCCGACGGCGGCGCCCTGACCATCGCGCTGACGGTGGAGACGCCCGACGCCGCCTTCTTCACCCGTCACGGCGGCCTGTCCGTCGGGCGCTATATCGTCATCCGCGTCGCCGACCAGGGCTGCGGCGTGCCGGAGGCGATCCGCGACCGGGTGTGGGAACCCTTCTTCACCACCAAGGAGCCCGGCAAGGGCACCGGGCTCGGCCTGTGGATGGTCTATGGCACCGCGCAGCAGGCCGGCGGCGTCGTGGAGATGGAGAGCGAGGAGGGGCAGGGCACCGTCTTCTCCCTCTATCTGCCGGCCACCGCTCCGCCGGTGCCGGTTCCCGGTCTGGAATCCCTGCGCATGGCCGAGGGCGAGAGCGCGGCGATCCTGCTGGTCGACGACGAGGAGTCCGTCCGCACCTATCTGCGGCTGGCGCTGGAGGAGGCCGGCTGCGTGGTGACCGAGGCCGCCGACGGCATCGAGGCGCTGGAGCGCTACGACGAGGCCGGCGGCCTGTTCGACGCGGTGGTCAGCGACGTGTCGATGCCGCGCATGAACGGCCCGGACCTCGGCCGCGCGCTGGAGGAGCGTAACCCTGACTTGCGCATCCTCTTCCTGACCGGTTATGCCTCGAAGGAGACGGCGGCGGGGCTGACGGCGCAGACCGGACGCACCATCGTCATGAAGCCGGTGACGCCCGAGCGTCTGCTCCAAGCGCTGCGTGACCTGCTGGCCGACTGACCGCGCCCAACAAGAACAAACCAGAACGATTGCCACGGGGAGTGGACGCGCATGGCGTCGGAGAATGCCGCAACCGAAGGTGTGGAGAGCGAGGCGGCACTCGAAACCGCGGATTGCCGCGATCCGGCGGATTTTTACACCGCCGTGGCGCGCGACAGCGTCGGCCGCTTCTGCCGCCGCTTTCTCGACGAGAACGCCCTGACCGCGACGGAACTGCTGCACAACAACCGCCACCAGAACGCGCTGTCCAACACCGCGACCTTCGTCGCCATCCTGACCCAGGCCGAACGGACGATGGAGCGCAAGGGGACGCTCACTCCGCTGGTGAACGAGATCGCCCGCCTGACCCGCGAGCGCGCCAAGGAGAATCCGCCGCCCGACCTGACGCCGGAAACCTACGCCGGCGTCGCCGCCGGATTGCTGGCGGGGGGTGGGTTCCTCGGGCGTTTCCTGCTGGACGCGGCGCTGTCCCAGCACATCGTCACCGGCCGCAGCTTCGCCGACAAGGCGAAGGCGCTGCTGGCGCTGGCGTCCGCCCCCGACATCGCCGAGCAGCATCCCGAAACGCTGGTCCCGATCGAGCGGCTTCTCGGCGAGATCCTGCGCAGCGACGCCGGCACCGCGTCCTGCGCGCAGGACGCGCCCTTCGCCGATCTGATCGGGCTGATCGTGACCCTGGTGGCGGGCGACCGGGCCCTGCCCGACACCGCCCCGCCGGTGTTCCGCGAACTGGACGCGCTGATGCGGCGCACGCCGATGCCGGCCCTGCGCGACAGCCTGATGGTGGCCTTCCGGCGCGAGATGGGCAAGCCCGCCTGCTTCACCATCGCCAGCGCCGGCGACATGTTCGGCATCGAGGCGGTGCAGCGGGAGATCATGGCGCTGAGCGAGCTGTCCGGCCGCCTGCGCGACGCCGAGGGCGCCTATCACGGCGGCGCCAAGACCGAGGCGGCTTTGCAGCGCCGCACCGCGATCCTGGTGAACGAGGACACCGTCCCGGAGATCACCAAGGGCCGCAACTTCGTGCAGAAGCTGCGCATCCTGTTCGTGTTGCAGAAGATGCCGCTGTCGCCGACCGCCGCGCGGGCGGTCAACGACTATCTGCGGAGCTTCTTCGACAGCCGCGACTTCGCCGGCCGGCTGCTCGACTGCTGGAAGGAACGGGCGGACAAGCTGAAGGGGCTGGCGGAGGTGCAGAAGATGGTGCTGGCCAGCGCTTTCTCCGAGGAGGATCGCGACTGCATCGCCGGGCAGGTGGACGACATCCAGAACGCCTTCCTGCGCACCCAGCGGGTCCTCGCCCCCCTGGTGCAGACCAAGGAGGACCCGTCGCCCGAGGCGGTGCTGGAGATCGTCCGGCTGGCCGGCGACGGGGCCTTCTGCACCGGCAAGAGCCGGATGGCGGTGGCCCGCGTTCTCTACCGCCAGACCCACCGCCCGCGCTTCGTCCGCGGCTTCCTGCTGAACGCGCCGACCCCGCGGGAACGGCTGGCGCGGGTGGGCTGGCTGCGGCAGTCGCTGGCGATGGTCGGGGTCCCCTTCATCGATCTGGGGAGCCAGCGCGTGCTGGCGGTGGACGACGAGGAGGGGCCGCGCAAGCTCGTCGCCTCGGTCCTGCGCGATCTCGGCATCGGCCGGGTCGACATGGCGGCCGACGGACAGGAGGCGCTGGAGCGTCTGGCCGCCAACAAGGCCGAGTACGACCTGATCATCTGCGACTGGATGATGCCGCGCCTGAACGGGCTGGATCTGCTGAAGCATGTCCGCGAGATGCGGACCGATCTGCCCTTCCTGATGGTGACGGCGCTGGCCACCCTGGAGGCGGTGAAGCGGGCGCTTGCCCATCAGGTCAGCGGCTACATCGCCAAACCCTTCACGCCGGACCAGTTGGAGGAGAAGGTCTTCCTGGTCCTGGCGCAGAAGGGCATGACGGAGTGAGGCCGGCGGTGTTCCGGTTCCGTGGTGGGCACCGCCTTTCCTGATCTCCGCGCGGCCGGCCCGAGCCTCCGAACCTGGCTGCGCGGGTTGTTCCGTCGTGGCCCGGCGTCCTGAACGTCGGGTGCTCGGGGAAAATTCAAGATTCCATGACGGCGCTCCTTTGATAGGTATAAATTCATGTCGCGAAACGGCATGACATGGAGGCAGCGTCATGGGCAAACGGAGCGGCAAGCCTGCGCAGCGAAAGGACGCCGCGAATCCGCGAGCGGCGATTCCGACCGCCGTGGAGGAAGCCTTGCAGACCACGACACCGGAACGGCTGAGGCGGTCCCTTCACGTGGTGGAGGTCCGGGACGGGGAGGGCCGCGGTCGCCAGCCGCCCCTGGGGGTTCGAATGCTGGACGCGACGCCGCTGGACGCCTATCGGCGGCGGGGGGTGGTGGACGAGCGCCAGCACGAGGCCGGCATGTGGCTGGCCCGCTGCTTCCGGCGGGCGGTGCTCCAACCATCGATGATCGCGGTCTACGGCGAGAGGATGGGCGGCGGGGGCGGCGCGGACCCGATGCTGGATGGGCGGAACATCTTGTGGAATTTCCTCCTGGCCAGCGGGCTGGCCGTGAGAGGGGGCGGGGCCGAAGCGGCCAAGGCCGATGCGCGGGTGCGTGAAGCGCTTCCGGGGGCTCGCTCCCCGCTGGTCGTCACCCCCTTGGGACATGTGGCGCTTTCCGTCTGCGGGCTGGAGGAATGGGCCGGTGGCACCCGCAACCTGAACAAGCTGCGCTCCGCCCTGGACAAAGTGGCGGATCACCTTCGCATCGGCCACGGAAGCCCCGCCGCCGGCACGGTCCCCGACGCCAAGCCGGCGTTCTGAGCGAGCGGAGACGGAACGGCCGCAGGGCGTGATTCCACGAGCGCCGCGCATCATCGGCAACCCCTTGTTTCAGCAGGTTATTAGGAATAAATACGCAAAACATATTGATCGATGTGCATGTTTTCCGATACGGTTTCGCTACCGTGGCAATCGGTGTCGCTGAGCGGCAATCAACCTGGAAGCACCGCCCGATACGCGGGCTTCGATGAATCGGCTGGACCGTGGCGGTGCGACCTCCCTGCGTTGCCGTTTCGGATCGTGAGGTGTTCCCGATCCGAAGCCGGCGTCCCCGAGGCCCGCAGCGCGGGCCGGTCGTCCGCCCAATTCGGCGTCAAACGCATCAACCGGGCCTCTTTCCGAGAGAGGCGTCAGAATGAGGTGGTCACGATGCACCCCAAGACCGCGATCCGGCACGCCTTGGTCGCCCATCTGCGGAATCCGTTGTCCGGCTCCCCGCCATCGAATCATCGGACCGCCGCCCAGGGCAGGGTGTTTGCGAACCGCGTCCCCGCATCGACCCCCTTTCCCTGCCTTGCCGTTCGCACGGATGGGGACAAGCGGGATCCGAGCCATCCAGTGAACGCGGACGGCCCGGTTCGACGCTTGCTCACCATCCTGGTGGAGGGAACGGTCGCCGGGGGGGAGGCCGAAGACGATTTGGACGCCCTGTGCCTTGAGGTCGAGGACGCCTTGCGGGCCGACCCGACGCTGGGCGGCCGGCTGGAGAAATTCCACTGGGAGGAAACGGCGGTCGCCGGTGGCGAGGGAGGGACGATGGTGGCCATGATGAGCTTCTCGGCGGCCTATCATTCCCATCCGCCGTCGGAGGACGGCCCGTTTCCTCCCCGCCATGTCTATGGCTCCTGGGAACCGAACACCGGGCCGCCGCATCTGCCCGATTACCGCGAGATCGCGGACGGCCGTCAACCGGAGATGGTGTGATGGCGGACCCCGTGGAAACCGAGCGCCGGCTGTCCAACGTGGTTCACTACGGCACCGTCGAGGAGGCGGACTACGCCAAGGCGCGCTTGCGGATCCGGATCGGCGAGAACGTCACCACCTGGATTCCATGGGCCGCCAGCCGGGCCGGCGGGGATCGCTCGTGGCATCCGCCGGAGGTCGGCGAACAGATTCTGCTGGTGGCGCCCGGTGGCGACCTGAACCAGGCCTGCGTGCTGGGCTCCGTCTACCAGACCAAGCATGGGGCGCCAGCCGACAAGGCCACCGTCACCCGGACCGTGTGGAAGGACGGGGCGACGCTGGAATACGATCGCGAAACCCACGCCTATGCCCTGGACGTGCCGGTCGGCGGCACCATCGAACTGCGGTGCGGCGCATCCTCGTTGCGGATCAGCAACGAGGGAATTGTGCTGAAGGCACCCCGCATCGACCTGAATCCATAAAATGGGGGGCCGGAGATGCCGAGTGTCTGCCGTCTGGGGGACGCGTGCACCGGGCACGGATGCTGGCCGCCCCGGCCGAACGCGGAGGCGAGTGGCGATGTGTTCGTGAATGGCCGGGGCGCCCATCGCGTCGGCGACGCCTGGGCGGCACACACCTGCCCGGATAAACCCGAAACGCATGCGGGAGTCCAGGCGACGGGAGCGGCTGCGGTGTATGTGAACGGTCGCCGGTTGGCGCGCGTCGGCGATGCGGTGTCCTGCGGTTCGACGGTTGCCGGCGGGTCGTCCGACGTCGTGTGCGGCGACAACGCGCCAGCGCCGCTTCCTCCGCCCCGGGGCGCCGCCGGATCACGTTTCGAAGATGTTCCTCTCCAGCCAACTGCCCGCTCCGTGTCCAATCACCAACGAGAAGTTCCGCAACTGGCGTCCCCGTCACGGACATGGGCATGATTGTCTCGTGTTCTTCGGCGCGCGCTGCGTCGCGGAGTCCTCTCCTCCAAGGGTGCTGTGCGATCCATGAATCAGACGTTGGAGTGGGTCCGATGGATCGGCAGCGTCGCCATCGGCGGGATGCCGCTGCCTTTTGCCCTGCCGGCCGCCTTGTGCATCCTCTTCGGGTGGGGAAGGAAATGGGATGAACGCGCCCGTTACCGGTCCTGGTCATCGGCGGTCCAGGTGACAGGACTGACGATGGTGGCGAGCCCCCTGGTCATGACGTTTCTGCTCACGGTCTTGCCGTGGATATTGCAAGCTCTCGCGCGTTGGCCTCTGCTGAAGTCGATTATAGAAACATTCATTTTTGTTTATGCGCCGACCGCAGCTTACTTCCTTATCTTGAACCTGCCGATTCACGGAATGTTTTACGATATGCATACGGACATGCATTATTATTGTTCGATGCGTGACTGCGGATTTTTGACGGATTGGCGCCGCAGCCACAGTTCCGACGAATGGGTGGTCATCAGCCAGACCGTGCGCGTGTTCGCCGCCTATGTTCTGCAAACCCTTCTGTCCTTCCTGATGATCCGTGCCGCTTTGGCGGTGCGTGCGCGCCGCTGCCGGCCGGAGCGGCCGTAGCCAGCGCGTTCTTCCCCTCCTTTACTGAGCATCGGAGCTTTCCATGCGCGGCATGAACGCTGCAAACGGCACCGCTTTGTCCGGGTTGAACCACCTGCGGCAAAGCATCCGCGACATCCTGACCACCCGCACCGGCACCCGCGTGATGCGCCGGGACTACGGATCCGACCTTCCGGCCCTGGTGGACCGGCCGATGAACCCGGCCCTCGCCATGGACCTCTACGCCGCCACGGCCAAGGCCCTGCGGCGTTGGGAGCCCCGCTTCCGCACGCGCCGAGTCGCCATCACCGAGGCCCGGCCGGGCCGCGTCGTCCTCTATCTGGAGGGGCTCTACCTGCCGGACGGCAAGGAGATCACCCTGGACGGGGTGGTGGTGCAATGACCACGACCATCGACCTGTCCCATCTGCCGCCGCCGACGATCCTGGAGGCGCTTTCCTACGAAGCCATTCTCGCCGGCATGAAGGCGGATCTGAAGGCCCGGCTTCCCGACTGGACGGCGGACCTGGAAAGCGACCCCGTCAACAAGCTGCTGGAGGCCTGCGCCTACCGGGAACTGCTGCTGCGGCAGCGCGCCAACGAGGTGGTGCGCGCCAACCTGCTGGCCTTCGCCGCCGGCGCCGACCTGGATCATCTGGCCGCCTTCTACGGCGTCGCCCGCCTGGAGGGGGAGACCGACGCGGCGCTGCGGCTGCGCATCCAGAACCGTGTCCAGGGCTGGGCCAACGCGGGGGGCGCCGCGCATTACCGTTACTGGGCCCTCTCCGCCAGCCCGGATGTCCAGGACGCCGCGGTGTCCAGCCCCTTCGCCGGCCGTGTCCGCATCGCGGTGCTGGCCCGCACCGGCGACGGCACGCCGGACGCGGCCCTGCTGAACGCCGTCAAGGCGGTGGTCCTGCGGGACGACGTGCGGGTGCTGACCGACACCGTGGAGGTGGTGGGCGCCACCATCAAGCCGGTCGACCTCACGGCACGGCTGTGGCTCTACCCGGAAACCCCGGAGCAGGTGTTCACCGAAACCGTGGCGGCCTTCCCCTCGACCCTGGCCCAGGCGCGCGGCATGGGATGGGATTTGACCCGCTCCTGGGTGATCTCCCGCCTGCATGTCGGCGGCGTGCACCGGGTCGAACTGGATGGGCCGGCCGCCGACGTGGCCTGCGGGCCGGACGAATGCGTGGCGCTCGGAACCGTCTCCATCACCCTGGAGGGCCGCAACCGATGACCGCCACCCTTCTGCCGCCCAGCGCCTCCGCTTTCGAGCGGGCCGTGGAGGCGGCCACCGCCATCGACGACCGGCTTTCCAGCCTCGCGCCGCTCCGCCGGGCCAAGCTGGAGGCGGCGTCGCCCCTGGTGCCATGGCTGCTGTGGGAATATGGGCTGGGCGAGGTTCTGCCCTACCTGGAGG
Organism: Azospirillum agricola; assembly: GCF_017876095.1. Classification (GTDB taxonomy): domain Bacteria; phylum Pseudomonadota; class Alphaproteobacteria; order Azospirillales; family Azospirillaceae; genus Azospirillum; species Azospirillum agricola. The sequence goes on along the minus strand of NZ_JAGINM010000002.1, from coordinate 365,797 downwards.
ACCCGCAGCGGGCGATCCGCGAGGGCGTGCTGTGGCAGCGCATCCGCGGCACGCCCGCCGGTCTGCGGGTGGCCTTCGGCTGGCGCGGCCTGGACCGGGTCCTGGTCGAGGAGAAAGGGCCGGGCGTCCATTTCGCCGAGTTCATGGTGGACACCGGGCTGGTGCCGGATTCCCGCGCCGTGCTGGATCTGATCGGGCTGGCGCGGCTGGCCTCGCCGGCCCGGTCCCGGTTGGCCCGCATCTTCCACGGCTACGACATCCGCCGCTTCCGTCTGGATTCGTCCGGGCTGGACGGTGGCGGCCTGCTGTCGGACTACAGCGGCGTCGAGGGGCCGGAGGGCGTGCGCCTCTCCTTCGGTCGCGGCACGCGGGGGGAGGCCGAACTGGGCGGCATCCGCATCCAGTCGGTTCCGGCGCCCATCCACGCGGCCCAGACCGCCTATGTGACCGGCTTCCGGCTCGACCGCAGCGCGCTGGACGGGCCCAGGCCGCGTCTGTGGCCGCGCCTCCAGCATCTTCGTCTCGTCACGGGGGCGAACGCCACCGGGGTGCCGCCCCCCGCCGGCCTGCGGCCGGTCCGCCGTTTCACCAAGGCACAGATCGTGCTTTCGGACGGCCCGAGGCTCGGAACCGTCAACGCCTGCACCCAACCCTTCCGCTGGGTGCAGGAGGGACCGCGCTTCATCCTGTCCAGCGGCGCGCGCCTGTCCGGCACGCCGCGAAGGCTCGTCCGGCTGCCGATTCTGGAACGTTTCATCCGCCCGACCAAGGGGGCTTCTCCGGCCTATCCGGGCCTGGAAACCGCCGTGACACGCCACGCGGAGCATGTGGGAACTGCCGTCACGGGCGATCCCGCCGTCCATCTCGACCGCACCGAAACCGGCCGGATCTTCTCCGCCGAGCACCACGGGCAGCGGTGGGCCGGCGCCTTCTGGCCGCGTTCCCGCTGGTCCGGCCTTCGCGAAATCATCGGCGCCTCGCACGCCACCGCCTGAATCCTTCGGAGTTTCCGCCATGACCATACTGACGCGCAGCGGGCGCGCGGCGCTTGCTGCCGCCATCAAGGCGCAACCCCTGCACCTTGCGCTGGGGGAGGGGAACGCGGACTGGGACACCACCCATTCCGCGATCTTCGCCTTCGCCGCCGACACCGTCGCGCTGCCGCACCGCAACCTGTCCGCCGTGACGGTCACGTCCCTGGACTACGACCCCGGCGAGGTGGATGGCGACGGCGCCGTCGTGGTGCCGCCCACCGGCACGCTGTACGCGGCCGGTACGGACTACGCGCTGGATTCCGCCGCCGGCACCGTGACCCGCAAGGCCGACGGCGCCATCGCCGCCGGGGCGCAGGTCTTCATCGGCTACCACGCCGACCGTCCGGCGGAGGATCCCGCCGCCACCGCCCTGCGGGCCGAGGTGGGCCGCCGGCTGGTCGAGGAGGTGGAGTTCGTCACCCCCGACCCCGCCGGCGGCATCGTGGTCCCCACCGGCCGCTACGCCGTCTCGGCGACGCCGACCCAGCATCTGTTCTTGCGGGTCCGCTTCGACTTCACCGACGCGGCCACCGCCACGGTGCGCGAGCAGGCGCTGTTCGTCGGCACTGCCACCGACCCGGCGCTGCCGCCCGGCCAGCGCTATTTCAGCGCGGCGGAGGTGGAGGACCCCGGCATCCTGCTGCTGCTCCAGCACTCCGTCCCCATCGTCCGCCAGCCTTCCACCCGCGAGACGTTCGAATTCGTCGTGACGTTCTGAGGAACCCGCCATCATGACCCTGGACCGTTACTACAACCTGTTCGACGCGACCAAGCGTCACGAGGAAATCCTGTTCCTGGCCGGCGACGGCCTGCAGGCCCGCGAGCTGAACGAGCTGCAATCGATCCTGGGCAACCGCATCGCGGGCCTGGGCGGCGCCATCTACAAGGAGGGCGACCCGGTGAAGGGCGCCGGGATCATGGTCGATCCCGACACCGGCGCCGTGACGCTGGAGACGGGCGAGGTCTTTCTGCGCGGTGCCATCCGTCCGGTGCCGGCCGGTGCCTTCACCATCCCCGTCGAGGGGCGCGTGGCCGTCGGCGTCCGCTACACGGAAAGCGTCGTCACGGCCCTGGAGGATCCCGGTCTGCGCGACCCGGCGGTCGGCACCGACGGCTATCTGGAGCCCGGCGCGGCCCGGCGTGCGTTCGCCCTGGCCTGGGGCTGGGAGGGCGGCGCGTCCGGCGACGGCGGCGGCGGGGCGTTCCACGCCATCTACACCGTGACGAACGGCGTCCTCGACAACCGCGTCACCCCGCCGGCCATGGACGCCGTCGCCAGCGCGCTGGCCCGCTACGACCGCGAGGCCAACGGCGGCTTCTACGTGGTGTCCGGTCTGAGCGCCGCCTATCTGGAGACCAGCAACGGCGAGCACCTGTTCTCCCTGGCCGAGGGGCGCGCCAACATCAACGGCTACAAGGTGGAGCGCGTCCACGGCGCCCGCCTGCGCTACCCGGTGGACCCGGATCTGCAAAGCGTGGAATCGGAGCCGCACGTCTTCGCCAACGCGGGCGGCGGGTCGATGCGGATCACGCTGAACCGTGGGCCGCTGGCGATGGTGCGCGACGTGAAGGTGACGAAGGAGAAGACCGTCACCGTCACCCACGGCGCCTACACCGGCGCGGTGGACACCCTGCCGGACAGCAGCGTGGTCCAGGTCGTGTCGGTGACCCAGGCCGGCACCACCTACGCGCTGGGCACCAGCTACACGGTGTCGGGCGACGAGATCGACTGGAGTCCTGGCGGCGCGGAGCCGGCGCCGGGCAGCACCTACACCGTGACCTACCGCTACATCGACAGTGCCATGTGGAGCGCCGCCGACGACGACGGCTTCACGGTGTCGGGCGTGGTGAACGGCACCACCGTCTACGTGGACTACGCCTGGAAGATGCCGCGCGTCGATCTGCTGACGATGAACCAGAACGGCGAACTGTCGCGGCTGAAGGGCGTGTCCCGCACCCGCCAGCCCGCCGCGCCGGTCCCGCCGTCCGACGCGCTGGCGCTGGCGACCGTCACCCACGACTGGCGGGCCGCCAACAAGCCGGTGGTCGGCAACATCGCCGTGCGCGCCATCCCGGTCTCCGACATCGAGGACATGCGCGGCCAGATCATGGAGCTGTACGGCCTGTGGGCCACCTCCAACCTGCGCACCGACGCCAGCATCCGCGAGGCCGGCGCCAAGAAGGGCGTCTTCGTCGATCCCTTCGTCGACGGCAGCGGCCGGGACGCGGGCGTGGTGCAGTCGGCGGCCATCGTCGGCGAGATGCTGACCCTGCCCATCGGCGTCAACGGCATCTACACCTCGGCCTCGGGCTTCACCACGCTGGACTACACGCTGGTGCCGGTGCTGGAGCAGATCCAGCGCACCGGCTCGATGAGGGTGAATCCCTATCAGGCGTTCGAGCCGGTCCCGTCGAGGATCACCCTCTCGCCGGCGGTCGACGAGTGGACCGTCACCAACACGGTCTTCACCGACGACGTCACGGAGCGTTTCGTCATCAGTGGCCATTTCGTGCCAGGCAGGTCGTGGGTCAGCTCGACCCGGTCGGAGTGGTCCGACGCCTTCGTGTCCACCAGCGCCGCATCGGCGCAGTTCCTGCGCCAGTTGACCGTCCAGTACACGGCGGAGAACTTCGATCCGGCCGAGGCGCTCGACACCCTCAAGTTCGACGGCATCGACCTGACGCCGGGCGTCCGTCCGGTCGCCAACGCGCTGGGGGTGCTGAACGGCTCCTTCGCCATTCCGGCCGGCATCCCGGAAGGGTCCAAGCGCGTGGAACTGCGCGGGCGGAACGGCAGCTACGGCGTCACCAGCTACATCGGGCGCGGCGTCATCACCACGGAGACGCGCCGGCGCATCGTCACCATCTTCGAGGATCACAGCGACCCGCTGGCCCAGACCTTCGTCCTGCCCGAGACCCGCGTGCTTCAGGCCGTGGATCTGTGGTTCACGGCGAAGGGTGGGCCGTCGCCGGTCATCGTGCAGATCCGCGAGACGGAGAACGGCGTCCCCACCCGCACCGTGCTGACCGAGGGCCGCGTCGCGGCCTCGGCCATCGTCATGGGCGGCGGGCACACCCGCGTCACCTTCGATCCCTTCGTGGCCCAGGGCGGCCAGGACTACGCGCTGGTGATCCTGACCGACGACGCCGACCACGCGGTGGCGGTGGCGGAGCTTGGCAAGTACGACCCGGTCAACGGCTGGGTGACGCGCCAGCCCTACCAGATCGGCGTGCTGCTCTCCTCCAGCAACGCCGTGACCTGGACTCCGCACCAGGAGAAGGATCTGACCTTCCGGCTGCTGGCGGCGGAGTATTCGAGCACGCCCAAGGAGATCACGCTCGGCACCTACAGCGTCACCGCCGTCTCGGACATGATCGCGCTGGCCGCGGTGGAGCGTCCGGCGGCGAGCACGGACGTCGAGTTCGTGGTGGTCGACGCCTCGGGCCGCATCCACACGCTGACGGAGATGCAGCCGCTGAACCTGTCGGACGCCATCACCGGCAACGTGACGGTCAAGGCCCGGCTGACGGGCGGCGGCGCCGTCTCCCCGGTGCTCTACCCGGCGGCCAAGACGGCGATGGGCAAGCTGGAGGTGACGGCGGACTACGTGTCGCGGCGCTTCCCGGCCGGCACCGGCTTCGCGCTCACCGTGGCGCTGGAATGCCTGCTGCCGGGGACGGCCACCGTCGCGGTCTACGCGGAGAGCGCCTCGACCGGCAACTGGGTGGCGGTGCCCTTCTCCAGCGGTTCGCCGGTCGGCGACGGCTGGGAGGAGCGGGTGTTCAAGGCTCCCTCCCTGGCCGGTGTCGGCACCGACAAGACCACGCGCCTGCGGATCGTGCTGAACGGCTCGCCGGCCAACCGGCCGTACCTGCGCAAGCTGACCGGCATCGCCCTGTAAGGATGACACGACATGCTTCTTCATGACGACCGGACGGGGAGGGGGCATCCCCTCCCGCATCCCGACAATCTTATGGAAGACGACGTCCAGCGCCTTCGGGAAGCGATCGGCGGGCTCGACCAGGACGTGACGGCTTTGGAAGGGCGGATCGGGTCCGCCGAAGCGTCGGTCGTGGAGTTGCAGGCCGGCAAGGCGGCGTCCGATCTGTCCAACGTCCCGGCGGCCGCCTTCAAGGCAAAGGCGGCCGCCTCCGGCTCGTCGCTGCCCGATGTGACGGCCGCCGACGCCGGGAAGTCGCTGGTTGTGAGTCCGGACGGGACCGGCTATCAGGTCGGCGCGTCGGCGTCCGCGGTTCAGCAGACGGCTCCGCTCTACGCCCCCGGTGGCGCCGGTTTCAACCTGACGGGCAAGTCGGTCCTGGCGGCCTACGAGCAGACGGTTGGCAGCATCTTTGCGTACGATTTCAACAATCGCAGCGCTTATGCCGAGCAGGATCCGGTGTCCGGCACCGACGCGGTCGGCGGGGCGTTCCAGCTTCACAACACCGCCGGCGCGGGGGTCGATGCCAACACGAAGCTGCTGATCCACGCGGACGGGGTGAATGGTTCGACCGAGATCATCGACGAGCGCGGCATCACGCCGTTCGGCACGCATTGCGCGTATTTTGATGGGAGCGCTGGAACAGGCTTTAAAATTCCAAGCAGCTTTAAGGTAGCGTTCGGCACAACGCAGGATTACACGGTTGAGTGCTGGGGGCGTTGGGGCGGGGCGCTGGGCGGCACTGTATCCGGTGTTCTGTTTGACTTCATGGTCAATGGTGGCAACAACCGCGCGCCCCGCGTCATGGTCGGCGGAGGCAATTGGTATTTTGCGTTCGATACCTACACTTGGACAGGCTCTGGTGTCGATCTGAATTGGCACCACTTCGCTTTTGTTCGGCGTGCAAGTACGCTGTACTTCTACCTTGACGGCGTGCAGGTGTTTTCGCAAGCCGCGTCTCTCAACACGGATGCCAGAGCTTTCACCCTCGGCATTGGGAATGACATGGTGTGGAACCCGTGGATTGGCTGGATGGACCAATTCCGCGTCTCCAAGGTGGCGCGCTACACCGACAACTTCACCCCGCCGACTGCGGAGTTCACGCCCGACCCCGATACCGTATACCTGTTACAGTTCAATGACGGCCATGGCAGCCAGTTCATCCGCGACAACAGCAAGAGCGGTCACGAAATCCAGGTGGGCTCGAGCCTTTCGAACGCCTGGGCGAAGTTCGGGGCGACGTCCCTGCGTCTGTCCTCCAGCGCGTCGCCGACCCGCATCGCCCCGACCAAGCCGCACGGTGATTTGGTTCTCGGGGCGCTGGATTTCACGCTCGACATGCAGGCGCGCTTCGACGGCGTGGCGACCAACCAGATCCTGGCCAAGTTCGACGACACCAGCAGCTACGGCCTGGAGATCTACCTCAACGGGGCGACCGGGAACCTCGAACTCTACGCCAGCAGCAACGGCACATCGTATGATCTGGCAAGCGGGGTCGTCATCGGCTCGATGACGGCGAACGTCGCGGCCCACGTCGCCTTGAGCCGTGTTGGAACCTCTCTCTATTTGTTCAAGGATGGCGTTCTCACCAACACGGTCGCCATCGGCACCGCCTCCATACGCGGTGCTGGGCAGGTTCGTCTTGGCTCCAACTCCGTCGGGACGAACAAGACAAACGGATACGTGGATGCTCTTCGTTTCGATAGGCGTGGCCTGTGGTCGGCATCTTTCACGGCACCGACGACGGCACCCACCGCCACCGACACCACGGTGCTGCTGTGCCAGTTCGAGGGCGTCAACGGTGACACCGTGGCCCTGGACAGCAGCGAAAGCAGCTATGGCTCCAACGGGTTCGGCGACACGACCACGCCGACGCTGACCTTTGCCGGGTCGGCAACGCTTGATGCCACCTACACCCGTGGCGGACACGGCACCTCACTTAAGCTGAACGGCACCACTCAGTACGCATCCATCGCATACGCCACCCCGAGCGCAGGGCATCCGATCTATTTCAGTGCCAGCGACAAGCTGTGCCTTGAGGGTTGGTTCTACATTGCCTCGTTCACCGGAAACCCGATTTTGGTGAGCTTGACAGCCACGTCGGGGAACACCTTGAGTTTTCTAGCAAACGCAGCCGGCTTTACACTCAGCGCCAACGGCGGGACCGTGCTTTCCGTCCCTGCAACGTGGGGAGGCACAGGGTGGCACCACGTCGCGATTGTGCGTGATCCGCGCGGCTGGGGGGTTGCTGTAGATGGCACTTTCTACGGAGGATATGCTCCGCAACTGAATCTGATCTACCCGAACGAGGCTTATACGTTAAATTTGGGCACCTTCAATGTTGGTGTTTCCAACTTTCTCAATGGCGCCATCGACAGCTTCCGCATCACCCACGGCAAACCGCGCTACACCACCAACTTCACACCCGGCAACCTTGTGGCCGACGATGACACCGCGCTGTTGTGGGTGTTCGACGGCACGGTTGGACAGAAGTGGGTCAAGGAACTGTCGAAGAACACCGTGCTGATCCAGAGTACGAATGCGCGGACGGTGAAAGACGGACGCTATATTTCTTTCAACCCCGGAACCGGAACGCTCAGCCTTCTCAACAACATCATCGGCCCCAAGTTCGGAACCAATTGCATCATTAAGGGCGGCAACGGTACATCTAACTTTATAATGCCTCACAATGCGAGTCTGTGCCCCTCCGTGGACTTCACAATTGAAGGATTGATGTATGGCTATAACTACACATCTTTCACTCGCACAATGATGTATAAGTGGAATGGCAGCACCACGACCTGGGCTTTGCGTGTGAATTCTGGAGGTGATGTTACGTTCAATTACGTTGATACAGGCGGAACCACCATAACTATTACTGGAGGCGCTTCCAGCATTACGGCGGGAAACTGGTCACATGTCGCAGCTGTCCGCAACGGTACCACCTTGAGCATTTACGTGGATGGTGTGCTCAAAGGCTCGGTGACGGCGACTCTCGGAATGCGACAAGACACCACCGGCAACCTCTTCATCGGCACGGACGCCACAGGTGCCGCTCCAATGGACGGCGGGCTGGACGAGATGCGGATTTCCAGCGTCGCTCGCTGGACGTCCAACTTCACCCCGCCGACCCTGGCTTACGGGCAGCAGTACGTGACCGGTCCGTACTGGGTGGCGACCAAACCGGGTCTGTCGGCGCTCGACCTGTCGGCGTTCAGCTCGGTCGACAGCGCGGCGCTGACCGGCAGCACGCCGCCCAACACCAGCCTGAAGTTCCTGCTTTCGACCGACGGCTATGCGACGCCGCTCAAGCGTTGGACAGGCTTGGCCTGGGCGGCGACTGCTCACAGCATGGTGTGGTCGGCTGGCGCTGGGACGCTGACCACCAGCGCCACATCCACGCAGTTCGCCAGCGTCGCCAACACCTGGGCCGAGTTGCTGGCCGGGCTGCTGGCGCTTGACCTGACATCGATCGCCAGCCTCAACGTCGTGGCGATCCTGTCCACCACCAACCAGCAATTCACGCCGGTGCTGGACCAGATCACGCTGGCCCTCGACGAGTACCAGCTCATGCAGCCCGGCGTGGACTATACCATCAAGCGTAAGCGTGCGCTCGGCGTTCAGACCCTGGAGTTCAAGCGGCTCAAAGCTGGCAACGCCAACCACGTCATCGACTACATCGGCTGAGCCGAAGCCCTCCAGCCCTGCTTCCTGTCCGCCCGGCCTCTACGCCGGGCTTTTTCATGCCCAACACAAGGGAAAGGTTTCCCATGCCCGAACAGTTTCTCCATGGTGTGGAAGTTGTCGAGATCGACAACGGCCCGCGCCCGATCCGCACCGTCAAATCCTCCATCGTCGGCCTCGTCGGCACCGCTCCCGAGGCGGACGCCATCGCCTTTCCGCTGAACAAGCCCGTCCTGGTCGCCGGCTCGCGCAGCCAAGCCGCCAAGCTGGGCACCGCCGGCACCCTGCCGGCGGCGATCGACGGCATCTTCGACCAGGCCGGCGCCATGGTGGTGGTGATCCGCGTGGCGGAGGGGACCGGGGCGGACGATGCCGCCAAGGCCGCCGCCACCCTCACCAACGTCCTCGGCGGCGTGGACGGCGTCACCGGCGCCTACACCGGCGTCCACGCCCTGCTGGCCGCCCGCACGGATCTGGACCTGACCCCGCGCATCCTGTGCGCGCCGGGCTTCACCCACCAGCGCACGGTCGGCGGCGTCACCGGCGCCGTCGTGGCGGCCGGCGGCATCGGCTACGCGGCCGGCACCACCAGCGTGACCATCACCGGCGACGGCACCGGCGCCGAGGCCACCGCCACCGTGACCGACGGCGCCGTCACCGGCATCACCGTCACCAAGCCGGGGCGCGGCTACAGCAGCGCCACCGTCACCGTCACGGGGGCCGGCACCGGGGCCGCCGCCACCGCCAACCTCGGCGACGTCGCCAACGCGGTGGTCGCCGAACTGCTCGGCATCGCCGAGCGCATCCGCGCCGTGATCATCGCCGACGGCCCCGGCAGCACCGACGAGGCGGCGGTCGCCTACCGTGGCGACTGGGGCTCGCCGCGCGTGTTCGCGGTCGATCCCTGGGGACTGGTGATGAAGGACGGCGAGCCGGCGGCGGAACCGCTGTCCGCCCGCGTCGCCGGCCTGATCGCCAAGACCGACAACGACCGCGGCTTCTGGTGGAGCCCCTCCAACCAGGCGATCAACGGCATCGTCGGCACCTCCCGCGCGGTGGACTTCACGCTGGGGGATGCGAACTGCCGGGCCAATTACCTGAACGAGCACGAGGTGGCGACGGTGATCCGCGAGGACGGCTTCCGCCTGTGGGGCAACCGGAGCTGCTCCAGCGACCCGAAATGGGCGTTCCTGTCGGTCCGCCGCACCGCCGACATGATCAACGACAGCCTCCAGCGGGCGCATCTGTGGGCGGTCGACCGCAACATCACCCGCACCTACCTGGAGGACGTCACGGAAGGCGTCAACGCCTACCTGCGCAGCCTCACCGCGCAGGGCGCCATCCTCGGCGGCCGCTGCTGGCCCGATCCGGACCTCAACTCGGCCGCCAACATCGCGCAGGGCAAGGTCTTCTTCAACTTCGACTTCACCCCGCCTTATCCGGCCGAACACATCACCTTCCGGTCGCATCTGGTGAACGACTACATTGCGGAGATCCTGTGATGGCGATCCAACTCCCCCGCGTCCTGAAGAATCTGAACCTGTTCATCGACGGCTCCGGCTATGCCGGCCGCGTGGAAAGCGTGGTCCTGCCCAAGCTGTCCCTCAAGACCGAGGAGTACCGCGCCGGCGGCATGGATTTGCCGGTCGAGGTCGACGTCGGCATGGCCAAGCTGGAAGCGTCGCTGGTCCTTTCCGACTTCGATCCGGCGCTGTTCGCGTCCTTCGGCCTTCTCGACCTCGTCGGCATTCCCGTCACCATCCGCGGCGCCTTCCAGGCGCAGGGCAACGCGGAGGTGACGTCGGTGGTCGTCAACCTGCGCGGCGGGTGGCGGGAGATGGATGTCGGAACCTGGAAGGCGGGGGAGAAGTCGACCCTCACCCTCGCCGTCGCCGCCCACTACTACAAGCTCACCGTGAACGGGGAGGAGCTGGTGGAGATCGACGCCATCAACATGGTGCGCTCCATCGGCGGCGTCGACCTGCTGGCCGCCCAGCGCGTCGCCGTCGGCCTCTGACCCTCCTTTCCCGATAGCCACCACGGACAGGGCCGGCGCGGCGACACCGCCGTCGCCGGCCCTGTCGTTTTCAAATCCCGACATGGGGAGCATGGATATGAACGACACGCAGACCATCGGGCCGCGCCGCGTCGCGCTGAGCGTGCCCATCGCGATCGACGGGCAGGAGACGACGGACATCACCCTGCGGCGTCCCAAGGTCGCCGACCTCCGGCGCATGGACGCCGTGAAGGGCGGGGACCTGTCCAAGACGCTGTGGATGATCGGCCAACTCGCCGGCCTGTCGCCGCAGGAGGTCGACGAGATCGACGCCGGGGACCTGGAGGCCATCGCGGAGGTGGTCGCGGGTTTTACCGGGAGGGGGCGGGAGTAGCCCCGGACATTCTGTGGGCGGCCATGGCGGACGTGGCCGCCGTCTTCCACTGGCCTCCGTCCGCGATGGACGAGATGGAGCCGGCGGACCTGCTGCGCTGGCACGGGCTGGCGCGGGAACGCGGTTCCATGACCGGAGGGATGCATGGCTGAACAGGACCCCACCCTCGCGGGTAAGAAGTTTTCGGAACTCGTCAAGAAGATGGGCAACGTGACGGCATGGGTGTCCAACGCCGTCGCGGGCATGAACCGGGACCAAAGCGTTTCCAACTTGGTAAGGAATATCAAGAGGCTGGCGCGGGAGGGGCTGGAGGCTCGGGCGGGGGTTCGGGGGTATGTCCCCGGTCCGGCCGGCGCGCGTGCGGCTAGGGTCGGACCGGGCCTGTCGTCCTTGAAAACCTACCTGACGCAGCGCGGCGAGGCGGTACGGGCACGGTTCGAGAGGTTCGAGAAGCACGCCAAGCTCTCCGCCATGGGGGACCGCTTCAAGGCCGTGGGAGGGCAGATCGTCACGACCCGCGAGCAGGCGTCCGGTTTGGCCGGATTGACCGGGCAGGGCCTGTCGGCCTTGTCGGGTGCGCTGGCTTCCACGGGGAAGAGCGCCCTCAGGGCGTCGGCGGATTTCGAGACCTACAAGGCCGTCCTGACCACCATCATGGGGGAGGACAAGGCCAAGGCCTCCATGACGTGGATCGACGAGTTCACCCGGAAGACACCCTTCAAACTGGCGGGGGTGACCCAGGCCTTCATGACGTTGAAGGGTAAAGGCATCGATCCGATGGATGGAACCTTGCAGGCCCTGGGGGACGCCGCCGCCGCCACCGGCAAGCCGCTGAACGACCTGGCGGAGGCGTTCGCCGACGGTGTCGGCGGCGATTGGAAGGGGCTGAAGAAACTCGGCATCACGCTCAGGAAGACCCAGGGCGACATGATGTCGATGACCTACACCGACAAGAACGGTCGGGAACAGACCATCGAAGCGGCGAAGAAGGACAGCGAGGCCATGCAGGCGGCCATCCTGCATGTCCTCAAGGCCAAGGGGTTCGGCGGAACCCTCGATGCCCTGTCGCAAACCTGGGATGGGATGTGGTCCAGCCTTCAGCACAGCCTGACCGGCTTCCTGCGCATGATCGGGGACGCCGGGGCCTTCGAGGCGCTGAAGGGCAAGCTGCGGTCCATCCTGGAACTGATCGCCCGATGGAAGGCGGATGGCACCCTACAGGCCTGGGCCAACAGGATATCCGACACCCTCAAGACACTGTTCGATTTTATCGAGGCCAAACTGACTGGGGTGGATTGGGGGAACGCGTTCACGACGGTGACCACCGCCGTTTCGGATTTCGTGGGGTGGGTCCAGCGTGCCGTGACCTATGTCGGCGGCTGGGAGAATGCCGTTCTGATGCTGGCGGCTGCCTTGAGCGCCAACCTGCTGGTGTCCCTGATCGGCTTGGCCGGCCAGTTCGCGGTCTTGGTGCCGCTGGTGTTTCGTGTCATCGCCGCCATAGCGAGCGCTTTGGCGAGCAACCCGATCGCGCTCGCGATCATGGGCATCGCTGTCGCGGTGGCTATGATCTACGAGTATTGGGAGCCCCTGTCCGCCTTCTTCACGAGCTTGTGTGACAGCGTTGGCGCGGCTTTCGCGGGGTTTTTTGGCGATGTCCGCGACCTGTGCGGCGGTTTGAAGGCCTCCATTGCAAAGGCCTTCGAGGACATCCTGCAATTCATTGCCAACATCGATTTCCGCGCCATCGGCGCGGAGCTAATTGGGGATCTGCGGGACGGCATCACGGCCAAATGGGCGGAACTGGAGTCCTGGCTGACCGATAAATTAAAAAGCCTGACCGACTGGATACCGGATGTGGCCAAGGACAAGCTTGGAATCACGGCGCCCAGCGGCACGCTGGCGGCTCCACCGGCCAACGAGAACCGGAGCGCGGTGGAACGGGTGGCTGCTCCCAGGAACACGGCGCTCGCTGCCGGTCTGGCCGCGGCCCTGGCGGCCGCGCCGGTGGCCGCGTCCCCCACCGTGGCGAAGGCGGCGTCCTCCGCTCCGCCGGCGGTGGAGAATGCGGGCAAAATTCCGGGCGCCGCTTTGGCCGTTCCGGGCGGAGCGGGCGCCTCGTCCCCGTCCCCGTCCCCTATCGTCCCATCACCCATCGCTCCGTCGCCAAGCCCGTCATCCGGCCCGTCATCCGGCCCGTCGTCCGGCACCGTGGTGAACGCGCCGGTGAACGTGTCGATCACCGTCAACGGGATAGCGGAACTCGATGCCTTGCGCCGGGAGACCGAGGGCGCGGTGCGACTCGCTCTGGCCGAGTGGACATCCCGCCAGCAAGCGGACGCCGAGGCGTCCTTGTTCGACCAATGGGCATGATCACTGACGGAGACCGGCATGGCCGAACGCATCATGTTGGGTTTGGGAGACTTCCGCTTCGAGGTGGGGACCGCCGCCTACCAGTCCATGAAGCGCTCCCAGGCCTTCCGGTGGGGAAAACAGGACCGGATCGGCCGATTGCCGGCCCTCCAGTTCACCGGTCCGGACCTACAGGCCGTGGAACTCACCGGAGTCATCCATACCGCCTTCCGTGGCGGCCTGGGGCAGATCCCGCGGATGCGGGAGATGGCGGCCCTGGGCACGCCGCTGGAACTGGTGGCCGGCACCGGCACGGTGCTGGGTCTCTGGTGCATCACGGAGGTCAGCGAAACGGGCACCGTCCTCACCGACGACGGACGCCCCCGCAAGGTGGAGTTCACCTTGAAGCTCCAGGAATACGGGGACGACGCGCCGGATGGCGGCGTCCCGGACGAGACGCCCGGCCCGGCCGGCGGAGAGGAGGATCAGCCATGACGCTCCAGTATGTGAGCAAGGCCGGGGACACCGCCGACGGCATCGCGTGGAAGCGGTACGGTGCCCGTTCCGGCACGGTGGAAGCCCTGCTGGACGCCAACCCCGGCCTGGCAGACCAGGGCGCCGTGCTGCCGGCGGGGCTTCTCGTCACGTTGCCGGATCCTCCCGCGGAGACGGCGCGGGCGGTGATCAGGATTTGGGGGTGAGCGATGCGGCCAGCCTTCCGACTGTTGGCGGGCGGGGCGGACATCACCGCCAACATCAGGGACCGCCTGCTGTCCATCACCTACCACGACGAGGCGGAAACCAAATCCGATCGCCTCACCATCCGGCTGGACGATCGGCCCAGACCGGGAAGCGGAGCCCATGTGGCCCTGCCGGATGTCGGCACCCGGCTGGAGTTGGCGCTGGGGTACGAGGAGAGCGGGCTGGTCGCCATCGGTTCCTTCACCGTGGACCGCATCAAGCACAGCGGCCCGCCCGCCACGCTGGAGGTCGGGGCCATGGCGGCCGACATGCCGGGCCCGTTCCGTTCCCCGGCGTCCCGGTCCTGGGACGGCACCACGCTGGGGGCCATCGCGCGGGAGATCGCCGACGCCCATGGCTACCGCGCCAAGGTGGCGGCGGCGTTGGACGCCGTGCCGGTGGAGCACGAGGATCAGACCAACGAAAGCCCGATGGCCTTCCTCAACCGTCTGGCGGCCCGGCACGACGGGGTGGCCAAGCCGGTGAACGGACTCCTGGTGCTGGCTCCGAAGGGCACGGCCAAATCCGTCACCGGCCGGTCCCTGCCCGCCGTTTCCCTGCGGCCGGAGCGGATGTCCCGCTGGGACTTCAGCTACTCCGCCCGGAAGGAGGCCGGCGAGGCCGCCAAGGACGGAACCGGCAAGGCCGGCAGCGGGGGAGGGGTGCGGACGGTCTATTGGGACAAGGACGCGGCCCGGATGGTCGAGGTGACGAAGGGCTCGGCGCCTTACCAGAACGCCCGTTTCGCCTCCTCCGGCCCACGGGCCGCCAAGGCGGACGCGGCCTCCACGAAGAACCGGAAGGACCGCGAGAAGGCCGAGTTCTCCGCCACCTGTCCGGGGGACCCGGCGTTCCAGGCGGAACAGAGGCTCGTTCTCGGCGGATTCCGTCCGGGGATCCCCACCGAATGGCGCCTGACCAGCGTCGAGCACAAGCTGGAGAGCGGCGCGTATTCGATGTCGATCAAGGCGGAACTGTTCAACGGCGCGCAGGCGGACGCGGCGCAACCGGAATGACGTCCATCTGCGGCCGCCGATTGCCCATCGCAAACGCAAAGGTGTCTTCCATGCCCGACATGACCAAGCTGAAAGCGGACTTGATCCGCGACGAGGATCTGCGGTTGAAGCCCTACCGCTGCACCGCCGGCAAACTCACCATCGGGGTGGGCCGGAACCTGGAGGATGTCGGCATCGCCAGGGAGGAGGCCATGCTTTTCCTCGACAACGACATCGCCCGGATCACCGCCGATCTCGACCGCGTCCTGCCCTGGTGGCGGACGCTGTCGGAGCCCCGCCGGCGCGCCTTGGCCAACATGGGCTTCAATCTCGGCATCGACCGCCTGCGGGGCTTCCGCAAGATGCTGGCCGCCCTGGAGACTGGGGATTGCGCCCGCGCCGCGCTGGAGGCGGAGGACAGCCTGTGGGCCCGTCAGGTCGGCGGGCGCGCCGCCCGCATCATCGGTGCCATCCGCAACGGGTGATGGCCGCCGGCCGCGGCGATCACCCGGCAAAACGACTACGCAGAAAGGAGAATCCCATGTTCCAGGTCATCCTCCGTGCCCTGTCCCAGCCCTCGACCTACGCCGGCCTGTCCGGCCTGGCCGGAGCCGCCGGCCTGTCCGCTCCGGAATTCCAGGCGACCGCCTCGCTGCTGGCGGCCCTGTTCGGGGCCGTGGCCGTGTTCGTGAACGAGCGCGGCGCCTGATCCCTCGTTTCGCTTCCACCCGGCGGGTGGGAAAAGGCCCCCGGCGCTTCGGCGCCGGGGGCCTTTTTGCGTTGCGGGGCGGTTCCCGGAACCGGGATCGGCATTCCCCGTTTCACAGGCTCGGCGGGGCCGGTATTCTGGAGGCCGGGTTCCGTCATGACCGATGCCGAGGTGCTGTTTTGGGATGGATCGTCAGAACGCTGGTCTTGTGCTTCATCGTCGGCTTCATCCTTTCGGTGTTGCGGATCGATCCGGCCAGCATCCTCACCGACAGTTGGGAAACGGTTCGCGACATCGCCGAACTGGCGCTCGACGCCGGGCGCTGGGCCTTGCCCTACATCCTGATCGGCGCGGTGATCGTCGTCCCCCTGTCGGTGCTGGGCGCCCTGCTGCGCTGGTCGCGCTCGCGCCATCGGCCGTGACATGGGCGGCCGCGGGCAAAAAAATAGGAGGCGCCGTTGCCGGGCCTCCTAAACAGGGAGGGTTAGAGACAAGACAACCAATAGGCCCGACGGAAGGTTTGCACCTTGATCCACATCAACGGGCCGGTCGTTTGCGCGCCCAGGCGGAAAGCCGCAAGAAAAAACCGGGGCATCCTGGGATGCCCCGGTCCAGTAATATACAGGGAGGGTTAGAGACGGACGAACCCTAGGCGGATCGCCTAGGCCGTTCGTTGATCTGCATCAAATTAAGGCAAAATCCATTGGACCGCTTCAATCCGCCGGATGGGCAAAAAAAGGCCGGACATCCAGGAGAATGTCCGGCGCAGTCGTATACAGGGAGGGTTAGAGACAAGGCGATGTCTATACCCTTCGTCCAAACCTCAACATGACATGGATCAAATGACCGCCTTGCCGGGAGCCGGCAAGCCGGTCCGGTCATCCATGGTTGTGATCGTGTCCGTGATGAGGTTGGCCATAGAGCAGGCTGGGGTCGGTTTCGACCGCCTGGATGATCTCCAGCTTGCCGTCGCGCCATGCCCGGTAGAAGCAGCTCCGCCGGCCGGTGTGGCAGGCGACTCCGTCCTGCTCGACGATCAGAAGCAAGGTGTCGCCGTCGCAGTCGACGCGGAAATCCTTCAGCCGCTGAACCTGCCCCGACGTCTCGCCCTTGCGCCACAGCCCGCCGCGCGAGCGCGACCAGTAGCAGACCCGGCCGGTGGTCAGGGTTTCGATCACCGCGTCGCGGTTCATCCAGGCCATCATCAGAATCTCGCCGGTGCCTTCGGCCTGCGCGATGGCCGGAACCAGGCCGTCCGCCGTGAAGCGGATGGCGGCCAGCACCTCGTCGAACGCGGTTGCGTCCGTCATGCCCGTATCTCCTGGAAAATCCGCCCTCACAGGGCGGCGTTGAGGCGCCGGAACGCGTTGTCGAGGTCGCGGATGAGGTCGTCGGGATGCTCCAGCCCGGCGTGCAGGCGCAGCACCTGACCCGGATCGGTCCAGCGCGTCGCCGATCGGATGGCGGCCGGCCGGGTCGGCAGCAGCAGGCTCTCGAAGCCGCCCCAGCTGTAGCCCATCCCGAACAGCTCCAGATCGTCGACCATCGCGGCCAGCGCCGCGCGCGGCACCGGGTTGATGACGATGGAGAACAGGCCGCTGGAGCCGGTGAAATCGCGCTTCCACAGCGCGTGGCCGGGGAAGTCGGGGCGTGCCGGGTGCAGCACGCGCGTCACCTCCGGCCGGGATGCCAGCCAGTCGGCGAGGATCAGCGCGCTCTCCTGGTGCTGGCGCATGCGCACCGACAGGGTGCGCAGGCCGCGCATGCCGAGGAACAGGTCGTCCGGCCCGGCGCAGGTCCCGAAGCGGGTCGCCGCCTTCTTCACCGGGGTCCACAGGGCCTCGTCGCGGCAGGTGATGACGCCGAGCATCGCGTCGGCGTGGCCGACCATGTATTTCGTCGCGGCGTGGATCGAGACGTCGACCCCATGGTCGAAGGGCCGGAAGAACAGCGGCGTCGCCCAGGTGTTGTCGAGCATCACGGTGGCGCCGACCGTCTTGGCGGCCTCGGCGATGGCCGGGACGTCCTGAATCTCGAAGGTCAGCGAGCCCGGCGATTCGAGGAAGACGACGCTGGTGTTCGGGCGCAGCAGCGACGCGATGCCGGCGCCGATGCAGGGATCGAAGAACTCGACCTCGACGCCGTAGGGGATCAGCGTCTCGCGGGCGAACCGCCGCGTCGGGCCATAGGCGCTGTCGGTGACCAGCACATGGTCGCCGGCCTTGGTGAAGGCGCTGAGCGCGGTGGCGATGGCGGCGAGGCCCGACGCGGTGTGGACGGCGCGCCAGCCGCCTTCCAGCGCGGCCACCGATTCCTCGAAGGCGAAGCTGGTCGGCGTGCCCATGCGGCCGTAATGCACGCCTTCCAGCTGGTTGCGGTCGCTCGCCTCCAGCGCGTCGAGCGTCGGGAACAGCACGGTCGAGCAATGATAGACCGGCGGGTTGACGATGCCGTGGTTGTCTCGCGGGCTGCGGCCGGCGTGAACCAGGAGGGTGTCCGTGGTGGCGTTCTTCATCGGCTGTCCGTTTCGCGTGGAAGCTGTTTTGGGCTGGCCGGACATCTTGTCATCCCGTTCCCCGCGCCGCCATCACAGATTCGGCGCCAAGTCCCGGACGCCGTTGGGTTCTTCCCCAACCTCCTAGCCGAACAGAGGATTCGACAAGTCGGATAAAGTTGATGCACTCTTGTCACACGCGCATGGCTGCCGCGCGATCCGGACGGGTGTCCGGCGTTGCCAGGGGCCGGACGCGTCGTCACGCCGCTCAAACGCGGATAACGCAAGAACAGGGTGGAGCTTAAGCATCATGAAATCCGGAATCCTGGCCGCCGCCGCTGCGGCCGTGGTTGTTACCGCTACCGCCGGTGCCGGCGCCGCCACGCTGGACACCGTCAAGCAGCGCGGCTTCGTGCAGTGCGGCGTCAACGCCGGCCTGCCGGGCTTCGGCAACCCGGACAGCGCCGGCAACTGGACCGGCCTGGACGTCGATTACTGCCGTGCCGTCGCGGTGGCGATCTTCAACGACCCGAACAAGGTCAAGTTCACCCCGCTCTCGGCCCAGCAGCGTTTCCCCGCCATCCAGTCGGGCGAGGTCGACCTGCTGTCGCGCAACACCACCGTCACGCTGACCCGCGACACCTCGGTCGGCCTGAACTTCGCCCCCGTCACCTACTATGACGGCCAGGGCTTCATGGTGAACAAGAAGCTCGGCGTGAAGAGCGCCAAGGAGCTGAACGGCGCCACCGTCTGCGTCCAGTCCGGCACCACCACCGAGCTGAACCTCGCGGATTATTTCCGCGCCAACAACATGAGCTACAACCCGGTCGTCATCGAGTCGAACGACGAGGTGAACGCCGCCTACTTCGCCGGCCGCTGCGACGTGCTGACCACCGACGTGTCGGGCCTCGCCGGCACCCGCGCCGGCGTCGCCCCGGTTCCCGACGACCACGTCATCCTGCCGGAGGTCATCTCCAAGGAGCCGCTGGCTCCCGCCGTCCGCCACGGCGACGACCAGTGGTTCGACATCGTCAAGTGGACGGTCAACGCGACCATCCAGGCGGAGGAGTTCGGCATCACCTCCAAGAACGCCGACGAGTTCGTCAACTCGAAGAACCCGGACATCCAGCGCTTCCTCGGCACCTCGCCGGGCCTCGGCAAGGCGCTCGGCCTGGACGAGAAGTACGCCCTGAACGTCATCAAGAAGGTCGGCAATTACGGCGAGATCTTCGACCGCAACGTCGGTCCGGGCACCCCGCTGAAGCTGGAGCGCGGCCTGAACGCGCTGTGGACCAAGGGCGGCCTGCAATATTCGGCGCCGTTCCGGTAAGCCGGCCGGCAGGTTGGTTTGACGAGGGCCGCCCGCCGGAAACAGGGGGCGGGCGGTCTTCCGGGTGAGAGAGCGACCGCGAAGGGGGCCAGTGAAGCACCCGCGCATCACGTCGCATTGGGAGACATGTCGCATCCGACGGTGTGGGAAGAAGCCCGGAACAACGTCCGGGACCGCGTGGGCACCGGATGGAGCGCGATGGTTCGAGGGAGAGTAGTCCGTGGCGACCGAGACCCGGACCACCCAAGGCGCGCCGGCGCCGGGTGGCGTATCGTTTTCCCTCAGCGACCCGACGGTCCGCGCGGTCGTCTACCAGATTCTGGTGGTCGGCGCGGTCGTCCTGGTCGGCTGGTTCCTGATATCCAACACGCTCGACAATCTGGCGCGGCGCTCCATCGCCACCGGATACCATTTCCTGGAGCGCGAGGCCTCCTTCGGCATCGGCGAATCGATGATTGATTATTCACCGAAGGACAGCTACGGCCGGGCCTTCCTGGTCGGCGTGCTGAACACGCTGAAGGTGTCGATCATCGGCATCATCCTGGCGACGATCCTCGGCACGCTGGTCGGCGTGGCGCGGCTGTCCAGCAACTGGCTGATCGCCAAGCTGGCCTCGACCTTCGTCGAGATCGTCCGCAACGTCCCGCCGTTGCTGCAACTCTTCTTCTGGTACGCGCTGGTGTCCGACAGCCTGCCGCCGGTGCGCAACGCGCTGAACCCGCTGCCCGGCGTCTTCCTGTCCCAGCGCGGCCTGTGGGTGCCGTCGCTCAGCGCCAGCCCGGTCTGGGCGACGATGGGCATCGCCTTCGCGGTGGCCGTGATCCTGACGATCTTCCTGAACCGCTGGGCCAAGGACCGGCAGGCGCGCACCGGCCAGATCTTCCCCACCGCCCGCGCGGCGCTTGGGCTGCTGATCGGGCTGCCGCTGATCGCCTACGTCGCGGGCGGGGCGCCGACGGCGCTCGACATGCCGCGGCTGGCCGGCTTCAACTTCGTCGGCGGCATGGCGCTGTCGCCGGAGTTCTTCGCCATCCTCACCGGACTGACGGTCTACACCTCCGCCTTCATCGCCGAGGTGGTGCGCAGCGGCATCGTCGCCGTCAACTGGGGCCAGACCGAGGCGGCCCGCGCGCTCGGCCTGCCGAGCGGCCCGACGCTGCGCCTCGTCATCCTGCCGCAGGCGCTGCGGGTGATCGTGCCGCCGCTGACCAGCCAGTACCTGAACCTGACCAAGAACAGCTCGCTGGCGCTGGCCATCGGCTACCCCGATCTGGTGTCGATCGCCAACACGACGCTCAACCAGACCGGTCAGGCGATCGAGGGCGTGACGATGATCATGGGCACCTACCTGACCATCAGCCTCAGCATCTCGATCTTCATGAACTGGTACAACAAGCGCATCGCGCTGGTGGAGCGGTAATGGCGACGACCGACAACGCACAACCCGTCGGCCTGCCGGACGAGCGTCCGCCGGCCAACACCGTCGGCCCCGTCGCGTGGCTGCGGAACAACCTGTTCAACACCTGGTACAACGCCATCCTGACGGTGCTGGTGCTGGCCCTGCTGGGCTCGGCGATTCCGCCCTTCCTCGACTGGCTGCTGATCAAGGCGCACGGGCTCGACGCCACCTCGCAGGAATGCCGCCAGGGCGGCGGCGCCTGCTGGGGCTTCGTCAACGAGAAGCTGCGCTTCATCATGTTCGGCACCTTCCCCTACGACGAGCAGTGGCGTCCGTTCGCGACCATCGCGATCTTCATCGCGCTGCTGCTGGCGAGCTGCGACCGCCGCTTCTGGAAGCCATGGTTCGGCCTCGTCTGGGCCGCCGGCCTGGCGGCGGTGGCGATCCTGATGTGGGGCGGCGTGCTCGGCCTGACCTATGTCGAGAACACGCTGTGGGGCGGCCTGCCGCTGACCATCATCCTGTCGGTGATCGGGCTCGCCGTGGCCTTCCCGGCGGCGATCCTGCTGGCGCTCGGCCGCCGTTCCAACATGCCGGCGGTCAAGGTGCTGTGCGTCACCTACATCGAGCTGATCCGTGGCGTGCCGCTGATCAGCCTGCTGTTCATGGCCTCGGTGATGTTCCCGCTGTTCCTGCCCAACGGCGTGTCGGTGGACAAGCTGCTGCGCGCCCAGGTCGCCTTCATCATGTTCGCCGCCGCCTACATGGCCGAGGCGATCCGTGGCGGCCTCCAGGCGATCCCCAAGGGGCAGTACGAGGCGGCCGACGGGCTCGGGCTCGGCTATTGGCAGAAGATGCGCAAGATCATCCTGCCGCAGGCGCTCGCCGTCGCCATCCCGCCGCTGGTGAACACCTTCATCAGCTTCTTCAAGGACACCTCGCTGGTCATCATCATCGGCCTCTACGACCTGCTCGGCACCGCCAAGGCGGCGCTGTCCGACCCGGCGTGGCGCGGCTTCTACCGCGAGGCGTACCTGTTCATCGGCGTCATCTACTGGATCTTCTGCTACAGCATGTCGAAGTACAGCCAGAAGCTGGAACGCGACCTGAACCGCAGCCATCGCCGCTAGGGAGTACACAGAATCATGGCCCAGGTCGCCCAACAGGCCCAGCACACGCTCAGCGGCGAGGAGATCATCCGCTGCACCGGCGTCAACAAGTGGTACGGCGAGTTCCACGTCCTCAAGAACATCGACCTCAGCGTCCAGAAGGGCGAGCGCATCGTCGTCTGCGGCCCCTCGGGTTCCGGCAAGTCGACGATGATCCGCTGCCTGAACCGGCTGGAGGAACACCAGAAGGGCACGATCGTCGTCGACGGCATCGAGCTGACCAACAACCTGAAGAACATCGAGCTGGTGCGCCGCGAGGTCGGCATGGTGTTCCAGCACTTCAACCTGTTCCCGCACCTGACGGTGCTGGAGAACTGCACGCTGGCCCCCATCTGGGTGCGCAAGAAGCCGAAGGCCGAGGCCGAGGACATCGCCATGCGCTACCTGAAGCGCGTGCGCATCGCCGAGCAGGCCAACAAGTACCCCGGCCAGCTCTCCGGCGGCCAGCAGCAGCGCGTCGCCATCGCGCGCTCGCTGTGCATGAGCCCGAAGGTGATGCTGTTCGACGAGCCGACCTCCGCCCTCGACCCGGAAATGGTCAAGGAGGTGCTCGACGTCATGATCGGGCTGGCCGAGGACGGCATGACCATGCTCTGCGTCACCCATGAGATGGGCTTCGCCAAGTCGGTCGCCGACCGGGTCATCTTCATGGACCGCGGCGAAATCGTCGAGCAGGACACGCCGGACCGCTTCTTCACCAACCCGAAGTCGGAGCGGACCAAGCTGTTCCTCAGCCAGATCCTGAATCACTGACCTTCGGAAACAAACGCCGTTTTTCCCGGTGTGCGGCGCAATGAAGTGTGGCGACGCACGCCGGTTTCAGGTTCAATCGTCTTCCGTTACGCGCTGCCGGCTGCCACGCACAACGGAGACCGTGCCTCATGGATCTGCTCAGCCCACGCCCTGGCGTCGTACAGATCAAGCCCTACCGGCCGACGCGCCCGCCCAAGGACGGCCGGCGCTGGATCGACCTCTCGCTGACGCAGAATCCCCTGGGGCCGAGCCCGGCGGCGCTGGCCGCCTACCGCAACGCGGCCGGCCAGATCCACCGCTACCCCGACTGGAGCCAGGATTCGCTGCGCCACGCCATCGCCCGGCGCTACGCCATCGACGTCGAGCGCGTCGTCTGCACCGCCGGGTCGGAGGAGCTGATCCATCTGGTGACCCAGGCCTTCGCCGGGCCGGGCGACGAGGTGCTGTGCCACGAGCGCGGCTATCGCGGTTTCCTGAAGGCGATCCGCGCGTCCGGCGCAACGGCGGTGGTCGCGGCGGAACGGGACATGGTGGTCGACGTCCAGGCGATGATCGACCGCGCCAACGAGCGCACGCGAATCTGCTTCCTCGCCAACCCGAACAACCCGACCGGCACCTACATCCCGGCCGAATATGTCCAGAGGCTGCGCGCCGGCCTGCCGCCGCACACGCTGCTGGTGCTCGATTCGGCCTACGCCGACTATTGCCGGCGGCCCGACTACAGCGACGGGACGGAGATCGTCGAGACCTCCGACAACGTGCTGATGATCCGCACCTTCTCGAAGATGCACGGGTTGGCCGGCCTGCGGGTCGGCTGGGGTTATGGCCCGGCGGCGGTGGTCGAGGCGGTCAACGCGATCCGCGGTGCCTTCAACGTCGCGACCCCGGCCCAGGCCGCCGCGACGGCCGCGCTTGGCGACGCCGAGCATGAGGAGGCGACCTACGCCCACAACGCCGAATGGCTTCCCTGGCTGTCGCGCGAGTTGGAGCGGGTGGGGCTGCGGGTCTACCCGAGCGTCTGCAACTTCGTGCTGGCCCGCGTGCCGACCGACCCGTCGCTGGGCGTTCAGGCGGTGATCGACCATCTGGCGGGGCGCGGCATCCTGGTGAAACCGGTTGCCGATTACGGCCTGCCGGACTGCCTGCGCATCACCGTCGGGCGGGAAGAGGAAAATAAGCTGCTGGTTGCGGCGCTGGCGGAGATATTGGGGTAAAAACCACTTGGTCCAATGCCCCGATGATAAAAATATCCAGACACAGATGAACACAGATAAACACAGATTCATTTTGAATGGATGGCAGGGCCTATCCGGGCAGGCTGGCTGTCATCACCATTCATCTGTGTCTATCTGTGTTCATCTGTGTCAAAAATAAAGACTGATGCTTTACGTCACTCGATGATCGGAATGTGCGGCCCCGCGCTCTTCGGCAAGGGTCCACCGATCCGGGGGTCGCGGATCTCCCGCACGACATGCCGCACCGGCTTGAATCCCATGCTCTGGTAGAGCGGCAGCGCCTTGGGATGGTCGAAGCTGCATGTGTTGACCACCAGCTTCCTCGCCCCGCCGTCCCAGGCCAGCCGGATCGCGGTGTCGAGCAGCCAGGGACCGAGCTTCAGCCCGATGAAGTCCGGGATCATCCCGAAATAGGCGAGGTCGGTCGCCGCTTCCCGCCGGTCGAGCTCGGCGTAGCCGGCCGGAGTCCCGCTCACGTAGAGAACCCAGACCTCGACGCGCGGGTCGTTGAGGCTGCGCTCCAGCTCCTTGCGGGGCAGGCGGCGGCGCTCGTGCCACAGCCACGGCTCGCCGACCGTGTCGTAGAGATAGCGGTAGAAGGACCAGTTGGGCGGGTTGGCGCGGACCAGCGCCACATCGCCCTTCGGCCGGGCCAGCGGCGCGTGGCTCGGGGGCGCCGTCATCTCCAGATAGGTGACGATGACCGAGAGGTTCCCCGGCTTCACGGCGGTCGGCAGGGCGGGGCGCATCAGGGAGAAGGTTTCGTCAGCCATTTCTGCATCATCGTAACGGGCGAGGTGGCATAGCCCAACCGCTCGTAGAAGGCCAGCACCCGCTGGTTGGTCTCGCGCACCAGAAGCTGGACCTTGGGCATCCCGGCCTCGGCCAGCCAGCGTTCGGCGGCCTCGACCATGCGGTGCCCGTAACCGCGCTTCTGGTGGACGGGATCGACGGCCACATAATAGATCCAGCCCCGGTGCCCGTCATGGCCGACCATCGCGCTGGCGACGATGCCGCCGTCCAGCGTGCCGAGCAGGATGGTCGAGTTCGGCCGGGAGAGCGCCAGCGCGATGTCCGCCGCCGGGTCGTTCCAGGGAACGACCAGCCCGCAGGCGGTCCACAGCGCCACCACCGCGTCGCGGTCGGAGGGACCGCAGACGCGGATGGCGAGCGTCGGTCCGGTCATGCCGCGCGGGGTCCGGTCTCGATGGGCAGGTCGGGACGCAGGCCCCATTCCGCCCAGGAGCCGTCATAGATGGCGACGTCCGTCTTGCCGGCGGTCGCCAGACCCAGCGCGATCACGCAGGCGGTGATGCCGCTGCCGCAGGAAGCCACCACCGGCCGGCCGAGATCGAGCCCGGCCGCCTGGGCCTTCGCCCGGATGGCGTCGGGCGGCAGCAGGAGCTTGGTGTCCGGATCCATCAGGTCGGTGTGGGGCAGGTTGAAGCTGCCGGGGATGCGCCCGCTGCGGCGGCCGGGCCAGGGCTCGGCGGCGTTGCCCTCGAAGCGGGCCGGGGCGCGGGCGTCGGTCACCTGTTCGGCCTTGCGGTCGATGTTGGCGAGCACGTCGTCGACGCCGCGCACCAGCTCCGGGCGCGGCCGGGCGGTGAAGCTCCCTGGCGCGGGGGCCGGCGCGGTGCCCGATTCGGTCGGGCGTTCCTCGGCCAGCCAGCGCGGCAGGCCGCCGTCGAGCACCGCCACCTTGTCGTGGCCGAACAGCCGGAACATCCACCAGACCCGCGCCGCCGCCGTGGCGATGCCGGCGCTGTCGTAGGTCACCACCGTATCGCCGTCGCCGATGCCGAGCGCGCCGACCTTGGCGGCGAACAGCGCGGCGTCCGGCACCATGTGGGGCAGGGGGCCGGTGTCGGGCGCCGAGATGTCGTCCACCTCGGCGAAGCGGGCGCCGGGGATGCGGCGCTCGGCGAATTCGGCGTGGGTGTCGCGGTTCTGCGAGGCGAAGTACCAGGAGCAGTCGAGCACCCGCAGGCCAGGGCGGCCCAGATTGCGGGCCAGCCAGTCGGTGGAGACGATTGGGCCGGGCAGGGACTCGACCGGGGTCCCGGTGGCGGTGGCGTCGGTCATGGCGGCGTCTTCCCTTCGTTTCTTCGGGCTCAGTCCTTCAGCGCGATGACGACGCGCCGGTTCTGCTTGCCCTTGTTCTCGATCTTGGTGACCTCGATGCCGCCGATCTCGCCGGTGCGGGCGACATGGGTGCCGCCGCAGGGCTGGAGATCCACCCCCTCGACGTCCAGCAGCCGGACCCGGCCCGAGCCGGTCGGCGGCTTCACCGACATGGTGCGCACCAGCTCGGGCGCGGCCGCCATCTCCTCGTCGGTGATCCAGCGGGTGCCGACGGTCGTGTCGGCGGCGATCAGCGCGTTGACGGCGGCGGCGATGGCGTCCTTGTCCAGGCTCGCGGCCGGAACGTTGAAGTCGAGGCGGCTCTTGTCCGCCCCGATCTGCCCGCCGGTGACCGAGCCGGGCACCACGGCGCACAGCAGATGCAGCGCCGTGTGCATCCGCATGTGGCGGTGGCGCCGCTCCCAGTCGATGACCGCCTCCACCGCGGTGCCGGGAGCGGGCGGGGCGGCGCCGTCCTCCGGGACGTGGATCACGTCGTCGGGGCCGCCGTCCCCCTTCACCGTGTCGGCGATGCGGATCTCGCCGCCGTCGAAGCGCAGCACCCCGCTGTCGCCGGGCTGGCCGCCGCCGGTCGGGTAGAAGACGGTCCGGTCGAGCCGGATGCCGCGCTCGTCCACCGAAACGACGGTGGCGGTGCAGCGTTGGGCGTAAGCGTCGTCGCGAAACAGCGCGTCCATGGAACCCCGCGAGGAAGAATCAGGCGAGCCAATCAGGCACGGGAAGATTCTTCTCACGAAGGAAGTCCGGATTGAAGAGCTTCGATTGGTAACGCTGCCCCCCGTCGCACAGGATGGTCACGACGGTGTGGCCCGGCCCGAGGTCGCGGGCGACGCGGATCGCGGCGGCGATGTTGATGCCCGACGAGCCGCCCAGCACCAGCCCCTGCGTCCTGATCAGGTCGAAGATGATCGGCAGCGCTTCCTCGTCGGTGATCTGGAGCGCCTGGTCGATCGGCGCGCCCTCCAGATTGGCGGTGATGCGGCCCTGGCCAATGCCCTCGGTGATCGAGCTGCCTTCCGCCTTCAGTTCGCCATAGGCGTAGTAATTGTAAAGCGAGGCGCCCATCGGGTCGGCCAGCGCGATGCGGATGTTGGGGTTGCGCTCCTTGAGCGCCAGACCGATGCCGGCCAGCGTGCCGCCGCTGCCGACCGCGCAGGTGAAGGCGTCCACCCGGCCCCCGGTCTGCTCCCAGATCTCGGGTCCGGTGGTCAGGCGGTGGCCTTCGCGGTTGGCCACGTTGTCGAACTGGTTGGCCCAGATGGCGCCGTTGGGCTCGGTCTTCGCCAGCTCATCGGCCAGCCGGCCGGAGTAGCGCACGTAATTGTCGGGGTTGGAGTAGGGCACCGCCGGGACCAGCCGCAGGTCGGCGCCGACCAGCCGCAGCATGTCCTTCTTTTCCTGGCTCTGGGTTTCCGGCATGACGATGACGGTGCGGTAGCCCAGCGCGTTGCCGACCAGCGCCAGCCCGATGCCGGTGTTGCCGGCCGTGCCCTCGACGATGGTGCCGCCGGGGCGCAGCAGCCCGCGCTGCTCGGCATCCTGGACGATGGCGAGCGCCGCGCGGTCCTTCACCGAGCCGCCGGGGTTCAGGAACTCCGCCTTGCCGAGGATGTCGCACCCCGTCGCCTTCGAGGGGCCTTCCAGGCGGATCAGCGGCGTGTTTCCGATGGCGCCGATGAAGCCGTTGCGAATGTCCACGACCGAGTCTCCTGAATCCTGATGCCGAATGTTGGCCTTCACTATCGGGAGATAGCGGCCGCGATTCAAGATGGGTCTGTGAAATGCAGCATTGAACAAATTTCTCAGGTGGAAACTTGGCCGTCACCGAGCCAGCGCCGGCGCAGCGCCTCGCGGTGGCGGGCCAGCCAGCCGATGGCGATGATGGCGACGGAGTTGCGAAGGCGGTTCTCATCCATCAGCCGGATCGCCTCGTCGGTCGGCATCACCATGATGCGGATGTCCTCGTGCTCCTCCTCCAGCCCGCCGGTCGCGGCCAGTCCACGGCTGTCGACCCGCCCGCAGAAGACGAAGACCTGCTCGGTGAAGGCGCCGGGGCTGACGAAGTAATCGCCGATCGGTTCGATCGCGCCGATGGTGCAGCCGGCCTCCTCGACGGCCTCGCGGCGGGCGACCTCCTCGGGGGTCTCACCCTCGCCGACCATGCCGGCGACGATCTCGGTCATCCAGGCCGGACCGCCGACGGCGGCGGAGCCGACGCGGAACTGCTCGATCATCACCACGGCGTCGCGGTCGGGATCGTAGAGCAGCACGCCGACCGCCGGCCCGCGGTCGCAGACCTCGCGCGGCGGCAGCACGCCGGTCCAGGTGCCGTCGAACTTCTTGTGGCGCAGGCGGTAGACGTCGATGGTCAGGAAGCCCTTGTAGGCCGTCGTCCTGTCGAGGATCTCGATGTCGGGATGGTCCATGGCGAGTCTGCCCCGGAAGCGGAATGAAAAGGGTCCTTCCAGGGTTTACCGCATCCTTTCCCCGCTACAAGGTCGGATTCAGCCGCAGGAAGCGCACGCGGTCGGCCGACGGCACGGTGACCGGCTCCAGCCGCGCCCCGCGCAGCACCTCCAGCGGCACCACCACGCCGGCCGGTCCCAGCCCCCAGAGCTTGCGGTAGAAATCGGCCAGCCCGCTGAAGCGCTGTCCGCCGACCCCGACGATCTGGTCGCCCGGCCGCACCCCGGCCGATTCGGCGGGGCCGCGCGGCGACACCTTCTCGACCAGCAGCCGGCCCTGCTCCTCGCGCAGGGTCACGCCCAGCCAGGGGCGCGCCGGCTCCTGCCGCTTGCCGTAGGCCAGCAGGTCGGAGAGGATCGGCTCCAGGGCCGAGATCGGCACGAACATGTTGCCCGGCAGCCCGCGCCCCTCCATCGCCTGCGCCACCAGCAGCGAGCCGACGCCCACCAGCGTGCCGTTGCGGTCGACCAGCGCCGCCCCGTTGAAGGCGCGGATCGGCGGGAAGGTGAACAGGGCCTCGTCCAGCAGATACTCCCAATAGCCGGCGAACTCGCGCTTGCCGACCAGCTTCACTGCCGTCGCCGACCGGTTGCGGCCGCCGCTGAGCGCCAGCAGCGCGTCGCCTTCCTCCACCGCCGCCACGCTGCCCAGCCGCAGCCACGGCGACTCGAAGCCCATCCCGGCGCGCAGCAGGCCGAAGCCGCTGACCGGATCGTAGGCGACCAGGGTCGCCGGATAGCCCTTGCCCTCCAGCGTGGTCACCTGGATTTCCGAGGCTTCCATGACGGTGTAGCCGATGGTCAGGATCAGGCCCGATCCGTCGATGACGATGCCGCTGCCCTCGCGGGTCGAACCCAGCGTCTGGGAGCTTTGCGCGTCCGGCGGGACCACCGCCGAGACGCCGACCACGGCGCGCATCAGCCGGTCGGCGTCCAGCCCCTCGGCGGCGCGAAGGGGCGCCGAGGGGAACAGGACCAGGAGAAGGAGGAAGAGGCCGGCGCCGCGCGCCGCCAAGGTGGCTGCGATGGTCCTGGCTGCGATGGCCAGGGCTCCGATGAGATTCGTTCCGATGACGGTGGCTGTGACGACGACCCGCATGCTTGCCGCCCTCCCGCAAACGCGGATCCGCCCCCGGAGCCGCCCCTCATGACATTGCGTGCGAGTCGCGGCGCATCAAGGCGTGACCGTCGCCATCGGCGTGAAACATGCCGCGCCGGCCGGTGTTGTCGTGGAGACGCATCAGCCATACGGGAGACCCATGTGATGCCCATCAGCAGCGAGCAGGACCTCGAGCGCGCCGTGGAGGAATTCCAGCGTCTGAGCGACGCGCCCGACGAGTCGAAGGAGGGGGAGCGGCGCAGGGTTCTGGACGCGGACATCAAGGCGTATTACGCCCAATGTTCCGACGCCCTGCGGCCCGGCAAGCCACGCCACGAGTGAGGGACTCCGATCCGTTCCCTTCCTTCGCGGCCGCGATGAACGAGAGAGGAATGGTCGGCGATGAAGCGAACGGACACCTGCTACACCTGCCGCTTCTGGGAGGGGCAGGGCCTGCGCCAGCGCGGGCCGAAGGGAACCTGCCGGCGCTACCCGCCGGTGGTGACCCCGCGCAGCCCCGATGGCACTTTCCCCATCACCCTGTCCACCGACTGGTGCGGGGAATGGAAACGGGTGGCGTCGCAGGCCGTCGAGGGCGATCCCGACGCGACCATCTACGACGATCTCGTCGGTTGAGCGATGTCACGGGCCGCTGAACGCGCGTGGCGGGGGCGACCGGACGATCAGCGGGGCAGGGGCGCCATGATCAGCGTGCGGGTGGCTTCCGGCAGGGAGCGGTCGCCGTCCAACATCATGTCCCAGTCCAGCCCGAGCAGCAGCAGCGCGGTCACCATGGCGACGGCGAACAGGAAGGCAGCGCCGGTGCAATCGCGCAATCGCATCGGCGCGTCTTCCCCCAGAGGCCTGGCGGGTGGGTCGAGCGGGTGGGATCCTCGCAGTGGCAGAAGCATGGCGGTCCTCCTTCGGCGGAGCACCCAACCGACGGGCTCGGTTCGGAATTGTTGCAAAGTTTAAACCTGCCGGCCCTCCGGTGGCAGTTCGCTTCCGGTGCATCAGCCCCACCATTTGGGCTTATACGATGTCGCTAGAACGGAGACGGTTGGCCGAACGGCCGATTTCCACGCGGGGCGCCGGGAAAGAAAAAGGGCCGGACGCTGCTGGCGTCCGGCCCTTTTCCAATCTGGCTCCCGGTGCTGGACTCGAACCAGCGACAAGCGGATTAACAGTCCGCTGCTCTACCAACTGAGCTAACCGGGATCGGAAGCCCTTGTTCGGGCTGCCGTTGTTGGCGTGGGCGGGTGTATAGCGAAAGATTTCCCGCCTGCCAAGCCCTATCCGACGAAAAAACGCAAACCGCTGGAGAAGCGGCGGGAGGGGGGCTGCCGTGACGCCCGCTCCCGCCGGGTTGCGCGCCGGCCGGTCCGTTTCGGAAGCCGCTCGGCGCGCCGGTCCTGTCATGGCTTCGCGACGTGCCAGACGCTGTTCACGCCGTCCCCCGTGGTGTCGCCGGCCTTGGCGTCCTTGGCCCATGTGTAGAGGGGTTTGCCGTTGTAGGCCCACTGCCTGGAGCCGTCGTCGCGGGTGACGACGGTGTATTTGCCCATCGGTTTGGCGGAGGAATCGGCCATCAGCGGCGGCCAGTTCGCGGCACACGGGCCGTTGCAGGTCGACTTTCCGGCGGTGTCCTTGTCGAACACGTAGAGCGTCATGCCCTTCGCGTCGGTCAGCACCGGCCCCATGGCCGTCTTGCCGGTCATCGCCGGCTCTTTTCCCTGCGCAAGGACGGGCGCGCCGAACAGGGCGATGCCCAGGCCGAAGGCGAGCGCGGTGATGCGGGTTGCGGATGTCATCGTTCGATCCTCCCCATAAACGAAGCGCGCCGGTTGGCGGCGCCGCTTCATCATGGACGCGGGGAGGCGGCAAATATTCCTCAAGGACGGATACGGTCGTTTGATCCGCGTCCACCTTCAAAGAGGGGGCGTTTCAGGGGACCGCCTTCTTCTTTCCGGCGCCGATCCTCGGTTCCTCGCCCTTCAGCAGGCGGCGGATGTTGGCTTCGTGGCGGATGAAGACCAGGACGGCGATGAACAGGCACAGGCCGGCGACCAGCGGGCCGCCGAAATACCAGCCGGTCAGCGGGCTGAGAGCCAGCGCGGTCAGCGCCGACAGCGACGAGATGCGGAAGACCGCCGCCATGACCAGCCAGGTCAGGCAGGCCAGCAGCCCGGCCGGCCAGCACACCGCCAGCAGCACGCCAAGCGCCGTTGCGACCCCCTTGCCGCCCTTGAAGCCGAGCCAGACCGGAAAGCTGTGGCCCAGCATGGCCCCGCCGGCGGCCAGCACCGCCGCCTCCAGCCCGAGAAAGGCCGGGCCGGCCCACAGGAAGGCGAGCAGCGCCGCGATGGCGCCCTTGCCGCTGTCGAGCAGCAGCGTGGCGAGCGCCAGCGGCTTGTTGCCGGTGCGGAGCACGTTGGTCGCCCCGATGTTGCCGGAACCGATCTGGCGGATGTCGCCCAGACCGGCCATGCGGGTCAGCACGAGGCCGAACGGGATCGAGCCCAGCAGATAGCCCAGCAGGGCGCAGACGGCCAGCATGACCACCGGCTCAGCCCTCCGTCCAGACGGTGCGGCCGTCGACGATGGTGCGCAGCGGACGGCCCTGGACCGGGCGGTTCTCGAAGGGCGAGTTCTTCGACTTCGACTTGAAGCGCGAGACGTCGATCTGCCAGGGGCTGTCGAGATCGAAGACCACGAGGTCGGCGGCGGCCCCCCTGGCGATGCGGCCGAGGGCCAGGTCGAGGATCGCCGCCGGGTTGGCGGTGACGCAGGCCAGCGCCTTCAGCAGCGGCAGCCTGCCCTTGTGGACCAGTTCCAGCGTCAGCGGCAGCAGCGTCTCCAGCCCGATCACGCCGAAGGCGGCCTGGGCGAAGGGCAGGCGCTTCTGGTCCTGGTCCTGCGGGACATGGTCGGACGCGATGGCGTCGATGGTGCCGTCGGCCAGCCCCTCGACCACCGCGCGGCGGTCCATCTCGCCGCGCAGCGGCGGCGAGACCTTGGCGTAGGTGCGGTAGTCGCCGACATCGACCTCGGTCAGGGCGAAATAGTGCGGGGCGGTGTCGCAGGTCACGCGCAGGCCGCGCGCCTTGGCCCGGCGGATCAGCTCCACCGACTCCGACGTGGTGACGTGGGCGAAGTGCAGCCGGCCGCCGGTCAGTTCGACCAGCCGCAGGTCGCGCTCGATCATGATGATCTCGGCCTCGCGCGGGATGCCGACGAGGCCGAGGCGGGTGGCGATCTCGCCGGAGTTCATCATGCCGCCCGAGGACAGCGACGGCTCCTCCGGGTGCTGCACGATCAGCTTGTCGAAGGTCCTGGCGTAGCTCAGCGCCCGGCGCATCGTCTTGGCGCTGCCGATCGCCTTGGTGCCGTCGGTGAAGGCGACGGCGCCGGCCTGGGCCAGCAGGCCCATCTCGGTGATCTCCTTGCCCTCGGTCCCGCGCGTGGCGGAGCCGTAGGCGAAGACCTTGACCAGCTTGGCCTCGCGGGCGCGGCGGGCGACGAATTCCAGCCCGGCGACCTCGTCGAGGACCGGCGTGGTGTTGGGCAGCAGTGCCATCGCGGTGATGCCGCCGGCGGCGGCGGCGCGCGACGCGCTCTTGATCGTGTCCTTCTCCTCCTCGCCCGGCTCGCCGATCAGCACGCGCATGTCGACGAGGCCGGGGGCGAGGCAGAGGCCGTCCAGATTCACCGCCTCGGCGTCGGCGGGCACGCCGTCGCGGAACAGGTCGGGGCCGAAATCGGCGATCTTGCCGCCGTCGGTCAGCAGGTCGGCGCGCTGGTCCAGCCCGGTCGCGGGATCGAGCAGGCGGGCGTTCAGGTAGGCGACGCGGCTGTTCATTGGTCGGCCTTCCGGCGTTCGCGGGTCAGGAGGTCGAGGACGGCCATGCGCACGGCGACGCCCAGCTCGACCTGGTCGAGGATCATCGAGCGCTTGAGGTCGTCGGCGACCTCCGAGTCGATCTCGACGCCGCGGTTCATCGGGCCGGGGTGCATGATGACCGCGTCGGGCTTGGCGACCTCCAGCTTCTCGTAGTCGAGGCCGTAGAAGTAGAAGTATTCGCGGGTCGACGGGATGTACTGGCCGCTCATCCGCTCGGTCTGGAGCCGCAGCATCATCACGACGTCGGCGTCCTTCAGGCCGGTCTTCATCTGATGATGGACCTCGACGCCGAGCCGGTCGATCTGCGAGGGCAGCAGGGTCGGCGGTGCCACGCAGCGCACGCGGGCGCCCATGGCGTTCAGCAGATGGATGTTGGAGCGCGCCACCCGGCTGTGCAGGATGTCGCCGCAGATCGCCACCACCAGCCCCTCCAGCCGGCCGACGCGGCGGCGGATCGCCAGCGCGTCGAGCAGCGCCTGGGTCGGGTGCTCGTGGTGCCCGTCGCCGGCGTTGATGACCGAGCAGTTGACCTTGTCGGCCAGCAGCTTGACGGCGCCCGAATCGGCGTGGCGCACGACCAGCGCGTCGAGATGCATGGCGTTGAGCGTCATCGCCGTGTCGATCAGCGTCTCGCCCTTCTTCACCGAGCTGCCGTCCGACGACATGTTGATGACGTCGGCGCCCAGCCGCTTGCCGGCCAGCTCGAAGCTCGTGCGGGTGCGGGTGGAGTTCTCGAAGAACAGGTTCACCAGCGTGCGGCCGTCCAGCAGGGCGGACTTCTTCACGGGGCGGCGGTTCTGCTCGACATAGCCGTCGGCGAGGTCGAGGATCCGGGTGATCTCGCCGGCCCGCAACCCCTCGATGCCGAGAAGGTGGCGGTGCGGGAAGATCTCGTCTTGGGGGTGGGGGGCGCTCATGGGCGCGGACTATAGGAGCGGTGCGGGGCGCCCGCAAGCGGGTGGCGGGGGTTCAGGGCTATCGCTTGAGGCCCCCGCGCGCTCACGGCGTGTTGGCGGCCTCCTCGAACAGCCAGTCGCGGAAGGCCTTCACCTTGGGCCGGTTGAAGTAATGCGGCGGGGCGACGACGTAGTAGGCCAGGCTGCCGGGCAGCCCGACGTTGAACAGCCGCACCAGCCGGCCGCTGGCGATGTCGTCGGACACCAGGACGCCGCGCGCCAGCGCGATGCCGTGGCCGTTGATCGCCGCTTGCAGCGTGAAGGACGAATCGTCGAAGCGCAGCCCGCGGTCGACGTCCACCCCCTCGATCCCGGCCGCCCGGCACCAGACCGCCCAGGAGATGTTGTAGTCGTCGTGCAGCAGGGTGTGGTTGCAGAGATCCTCCGGGCAGGTCAGCGGGCGCTCGCCGTTGAGCAGCGACGGGTGGCCGACCGGAAAGATGTCCTCGGTCAGCAACCGCTCGACCCGCAGGTCGGGCCAGACGCCGGTGCCGAAGCGGATCGCCAGATCGACGTCGTGCCGGGTGAAATCCACCATCTGGATGGTGCTCTGCACGCGGACGTCGGTGTCGGGATAGCGCTTCTGGAAGCGCATCAGCCGCGGCACCAGCCATTTCGACGCGAAGCTCGGCATGGTGGAGATGGTCAGGGCGCCGGCGCTGTCGGTGCGGATCAGCTTCTCGGTCGCCTGGGACAGCGTGTCCATCGCCTCCCGCACCGGCGGCAGGTAGTTCTGCCCGGCCTCGGTCAGCGCCAGCGCGCGGTTCATTCGGCGAAACAGGGGTAATCCGAGCCACTCCTCCAGCGCCTTGATCTGGTGGCTGACCGCCGCCTGGGTGACATGGAGTTCGTCGGCCGCCTTGGTGAAGGACAGGTGACGGGCGGCGGCTTCGAAGGCGCGAAGCGCGTTCAGCGGGGGCAGGCGGCGGGACATCGGGATCCGGGGGAGGGGGTCGGATTAGTTTCTCTAATCGACTCTATGAGAAAGCGTCGTTTGTCCGCAAGGCGTCGTTGGGTCATCTTCAGTCCCACGACGACAGCCCCAGGATGACAGCCGATGCGGTGCGGTCGAGGCGCCTTCCGCCGATCCCCGCATCCAGCCCCTCGAAGCGTGTCTTTCCCATCATCCCTGCACGGCCCCGCTTATCGGGCCCCGCTTATCGGGCAAGGAGACCGATCATGAGCCGGATCACCCAATCCACCCTGTCCAGCACCCGGACCACGGCGGCGGAGCGTTCCGCTTTCGCCGGTGCCGGCGGCCTGCTGGCCGCGCTGTTCGACCGCATGGCGACCTGGAGCGAGCGGAGGCGCCAGCGGCTGGCGCTGGAATCGCTGCCGGACCATCTGCTGGCGGACATCGGCGTGTCGCGCGCCGACGCCAGCCAGGAAGCCGAAAAGCCCTTCTGGCGGGGGTGAGGGGCATGACGTCGATACGGGCGTCGACGGGGGCGTTGACGGGTGGCTGTCTGTGCGGCGGCGTGCGCTACGCGATCGACGGCCCGGTGGAGCCGGTGTCCTTCTGCCATTGCGGGCAGTGCCGCCGCCAGCACAGCCACGTCGGCGCCTACACCGGCGTGGCGCGCGCCGGGTTCCGCCTGACCGCCGACGGCACCCTGGCGTGGTATGCCTCCTCGGAGCGGGCGCGGCGCGGCTTCTGCGCGCGCTGCGGCGCCGGGCTGTTCTGGGAGGCGGTGGGCGACGCGGAGCGCATCACGGTGACCGCCGGCAGCCTGGATGACCAATCGGTGCTGCGCGCCGACCGGCACATCCTGGTCGATTGCAAGGGACCCTATTACGAGATCGGCGCGGACGGGTTGGAACGGCGAACCAGCACGGGAGACACGGTATGAGCGATCGGAAGGGGTTGCCCGGCGGCTGCCTGTGCGGCGGCGTCCGGTTTCTGATGACCGAGCGGCCGATGGGCGTGGTGAACTGCCATTGCGGACAATGCCGCCGCTTCCACGGCCATGTCGGCGCCTACGTCACCGTGCCGCACGACACCGTGGTCTTCGACGCTGACGCGACGCTGTCCTGGTACCGCTCGTCGGACTTCGCCCGGCGCGGCTTCTGCGGGCGTTGCGGTTCGTCGCTGTTCTGGAAGGAGGACGGCAACCCGCACCTCGAGATCGCGGCGGGCAGCCTCGACCAGCCGACCGGGCTGGCGACGCTGCGGCATGGCTATGTCGCGGACAAGGCCGATTACTACGACATCGCCGACGGTCTGGAACAGTTCGACGGATCCGTGTCGGAACTGCCCTGAGCCATCGACAAACTGTGGCCGGCAAGCTGTGCTGTTCCGTCGCAGGGGGGCTGCGCGGCGCGCGGGGCGCTTTATCGTTGACCGTGGATGCTTCGGGTGAGAATGATTTGCAGGTGCAAGGTCATTCATCCGCTTCGAGGTCCGTCACGATGCGTCGCCCGCTTGTCTCGCTCGCCCTTCCGGCTTTCGCCCTGCTGGCCCTTGCCCTGCCGCTTGCGACGCCGGCGCTGGCCGAGGACGCTCCGGTGACCATCGTCATCAAGGACCACAGGTTCGAGCCCGCCGAGGTGAAAGTCCCCGCGAACAAGCGGGTGACGCTGCTGGTCGACAACCAGGACGTGACGTCCGAGGAGTTCGAGAGCGCCGAGCTGAAGGTCGAGAAGATCGTCGGCGGCCGCAAGCAGATGAAGGTCGCGATCGGGCCGCTGAAACCCGGACGCTATCCCTTCTTCGGTGAGTTCCACGAAGCCACCGCCCAGGGCGCCGTCCTGGCCGAGTGAGGCCGGCCGTTTCGCTTTCCCCTTCGCGCCGGTCCTTCCTCGGAGACGTCCGCCATGCTTGCCAGTCTGATCATCGTGTTCCGCGAGGTGCTCGAAGCCGGCCTCGTCATCGGCATCGTGCTTGCCGCCACCCAGGGGGTTGTGGGGCGCGCCCGCTGGATCGCCACCGGCATCGCCGCCGGCATCGTCGGGTCCTGCGTCGTCGCGGTCTTCGCCGATGGCATCAGCGCGCTGTTCGCCGACACCGGGCAGGAGATGTTCAACGCCGGTGTCCTGCTGGTCGCCGTCGTCATGCTGGCCTGGCACAACGCCTGGATGGCCCAGCATGGCCGGGAGCTGGCGCGCGACATGGCGGCGGTCGGCCGCGCGGTGGCGAGCGGCGAGCGCTCTCTGGCCGCGCTGGCCGTCGTGATCGGGGTCGCGGTGCTGCGCGAGGGGTCGGAGGTCGTGCTGTTCCTCACCGGCATCCTGGCGTCGGAAGAGAGCGGTTTCGCCACCGTGCTGGTCGGGGGACTCGGCGGCATGGCGCTGGGGGCGCTGGTGTCGGTGCTGCTCTACGCCGGTCTGCTGCGCATCCCGACGCGCCATCTCTTCTCGGTGACGACGTGGCTGCTGACCCTGCTGGCGGCGGGCATGGCCTCGACCGCCGTGACCTTCCTGGCCCAGGCCGGCCTGCTGGAGGCCGGCGGCGAGATTCTGTGGGACAGCTCGTTCCTGCTGCGCGACAAGAGCCTGTTCGGGCAGGCGCTGCATGTGCTGGTCGGCTACACCGACCGGCCGACCGAGGCGCAACTGATCGCCTATGTGGCGGTGGTGCTGGGCATTCTGCTGCTGACCCGCTGGGCGGCGCGCAACCAGCCGCCGGGCGGCCGCGTCAGCGCGGCCTGAGGCCGGCCCTTCCCGACGTGACCGGGATTGGCCCGGTCGCGGCGGAAAGGAGAGGTTCGCCCGTGGATGCCCGTGCCGGGCATGGGCATGAACCGTGGAGTGAAAGAGCGCCGTTCAGCGGTCGGTGCGGTCTGTCCAGCCGCCGGGGCCGTCGTCGTCGTCACCGTCGTCGTCACCGTCCGCCCCCTCGGCCTCGCGGCGGCGCTGGTTCGCCAGCATGTCGAGCGCGCCTTGCAGGATGTAGGCGGCGGCCATCTTGTCGACCACCTCGTCGCGCCGCTTGCGGGTCATGTCGGCCTCGCCGATCATGAAGCGTTCGACCGCCGATGTGGACAGCCGCTCGTCCCAGAAGGCGATCTCCGCCTCCCAGCCGAGCAGATCGGCGCGCTCCAGCAGATTCTTGGCGAAGGCGCGCACCGATTCGACGCGCGGTCCCTCCGACCCGTCCATGTTCAGCGGCAACCCGACCACCAGCCCGCCGATGCCGTAATCGCGGATCGTCTTTCCCAGTTCGCGCGCGTCCTGGGTGAATTTGGTCCGCTTCAGCGTGCCGATGGGCGAGGCGACGACCAGTCCGGGATCGGCGACCGCCAGCCCGACCGTCTTGCTGCCGACGTCGAGCCCGAGAAGCCGTTGCCCCTTGCCCAGCCGGGCGGCGAGTTCGGAGAGTGTGTGGATCATGCGCCGACCATAGGAGCCCACGGGGATTGCCGCAAGACCACTTGAGTTGTCCGGAGGGCGGTCGGCCCGGAAGGCGGTTCGTGGCGACGGCGCGGGCGCGGGCGCTGCCCGCCTTGTCACTCGGCCTTCTCTGGCATAACGTTTCCCGCACCCCTGTGGTATGGCCGAACCGATGGAGCGGAAGCATGGACGCACAGACGCGGAGCACTGGCCGGCGGGACATACTCCGGGGGCTGGCGGCCGGTGGAGCGCTCCTGCTTTCCGGATCGGGGGCCGGCGCCATCACCGTCCGGCCGTCCTCGGATTATGGCGCCGTGCTGGACGCGGCCTGCGGGGCGTCGGCCGACCACAAGCGGCAGATCGCCGAGGTCGAGAAGGCGTTCGGCCTGACTGTTCCCGACCCGCGCGTGATCGAGCGTCTTCGGCGCACCGCGTGCCCGGACTGCGGCTGCCCCCTGATGCCGCCGGCCGGCGCGTCCGACGCCTTCTGAGCGGTTCGGCAGGGCCCTTTTCGCGTCCTTGTCGCCGTCTTCGGCCGCGCGGGGTGCCGCGAACGTTGCGGCGGGCCGGCGCGGGTGATAGCTTCGCGGCGGATTTCCAATATTTTGGAAGAGAGTAGAGGCATGTCGCTCGACAAGGCCACGGTGGCCAAGATCGCGCATCTGGCCCGCATCAAGGTGCCGGACGGGGAACTGGAATCGCTGGCGGGGGAACTCAGCCAGATCCTGACCTTCGTGGAACAGCTCAACGAGGTCGACACGAAGGACGTGCCGCCGATGACCAGCGTCGCCGCGCAGAAGCTGCGCCGGCGCAAGGACGCGGTCACCGACGGCGGCTATGCGCCCCAGGTCCTGTCGAACGGTCCGGAAACGGCCGAAAGCTTCTACGTCGTGCCGAAGGTGGTCGAGTGATGACGGCGCTCACGCATCTGACCATGGCCGGGGCGCTGGACGGCCTCGCCAAGAAGGAGTTCACCGCGGTCGAACTGGCCGAGGCGCATGTGCGCGCGGTCGAGGCTGTGCGCCCCTTCAACATCTTCATCACCGAGACGCCCGACGCCGCTCTGGCGATGGCCAAGGCCAGCGACGAGCGCCGCGCCAGGGGCGAGGCCGGTCCGATGGACGGCCTGCCCATCGCGGTGAAGGACCTGTTCTGCACCAAGGGCGTCGCCACCACGGCCGGCAGCCACATCCTCGACGGCTTCAAGCCGGAGTATGAGTCGACGGTGACGTCGCAGCTCTGGCGCGACGGCGCCGTGATGCTCGGCAAGGTGAATCTCGACGAGTTCGCCATGGGCTCGGCCACCATCACCGCCCACCAGGGCGAGACGGTCAGCCCGTGGAGCCCCGGCGCGCCGGGCGCCTGGGAGCGCAGGATCGTGGCGGGCGGCTCGTCGGGCGGCTCGGCCGCCGTCATCGCCGCGCGCGCCGCGCTGGGCGCCACCGGCACCGACACCGGCGGCTCGATCCGCCAGCCGGCCGGCTACACCGGTACGGTCGGCATCAAGCCGACCTATGGCCGCTGCTCACGCTGGGGCATCGTCGCCTACGCCTCCTCGCTCGATCAGGCCGGGCCGATGACCCGCACGGTCGAGGACGCGGCGATCATGCTGCGCTCGATGTGCGGCTTCGATCCCAAGGATTCGACCTCGGTCGACATGGCCGTGCCGGACTTCCGCGCCGCCCTGACCGGCGACATCCGCGGCCTGCGCGTCGGCATTCCCAAGGAATACCGCGTCGAGGGGCTGTCGGCCGAGATCGACGCGCTGTGGAATCAGGGCATCGAGTGGCTGAAGGAGGCCGGCGCCGTGCCGGTCGAGATCAGCCTGCCGCACACGAAGTACGCGCTGGCCGCCTACTACATCATCGCCCCGGCCGAGGCGTCCTCCAACCTCGCGCGCTACGACGGTGTCCGCTACGGCCTGCGGGTCGAGGGCGGCAGCCTGTCGGAGATGTACGAGAACACGCGCGGCGCCGGTTTCGGCAGCGAGGTTCGCCGCCGCATCCTGGTCGGCACCTATGTGCTGTCGGCCGGCTATTACGACGCCTACTACAACAAGGCCCGTCAGGTGCGCACGCGCATCAAGTGGGACTTCGACGAGGCGTTCAAGAGCTGCGACGTCATCCTGACGCCGACCGCCCCCAGCACCCCCTTCGCCATCGGCGAGAAGATGGACGATCCGGTGCAGATGTACCTGAACGACGTCTTCACCGTGCCGATCAACCTCGCCGGCCTGCCGGCGATGTCGGTCCCGGCCGGTCTGGGCGCCGACGGTCTGCCGCTCGGCCTGCAACTGATCGGCCGCCCGTTCGACGAGGAGACCCTGCTCCGCGTCGGTCAGGTGGTGGAGAAGGCGGCGAACGTCACGGCGCTGCCGCCCTTCGTGGCCTGAAGATTCGTCTTCGACGGGAAAAGGGCCGGCTCCGATGGGGCCGGCCCTTTTTCTTTGAGGACGGGCGGGACGGTCAGGCCCCGCCGATGCCCTTGATGTAGGTCTCGCCGGTCTTCGGGTCGATGGCCTCGCCGGTGCCGGGCGTGCCGGGAGCGGCTTCGTCACGGTCGCTCAGCGGTTCGTTCCGCGGCTGGACCGGAATCGGCTTGGCCGCCGGCCGGTCGGCGTCCGGA
Source organism: Azospirillum agricola (assembly GCF_017876095.1). Classification (GTDB taxonomy): domain Bacteria; phylum Pseudomonadota; class Alphaproteobacteria; order Azospirillales; family Azospirillaceae; genus Azospirillum; species Azospirillum agricola. Next base: position 324,051 of record NZ_JAGINM010000002.1, on the reverse strand, counting down.
CGGTCGTTTTGCGGGCGATCCGTTTGCGTGCGGTCGGGCGTGCGGTCGTCGGCCATCGTCGGGGCTTCCTCTTGGCTGCGGGTGGTTGCGGTCGCTTCCTACAACAGGAGGCGGGCGCGATGATCACTCCGCCGCCAGGATCGCCGCGGAGGCCTGGGCCGGTGCGACGCGCTTGTGCAGCAGCCACTGGTCGATGACGACGCGGACCAGCACGCCGTCGGGGGTGTGGTAGCTGAAATGGCCGCGCTCGGTTCCACAGCGCAGATAGCCGAGCCGGTCGTAGAAGGGCAGGACCCCGGCGTTGTCGCGGTCGACGCCCAACTCGGCGACACCGCCGCCGCGTTCCGCCACGACCTCTTCCGCCGCGCGCATCAGCCGGCTGCCCAGCCCCGCTCCGCGGAAGGGCTGGAACACCCGCAGCGCCCACAGGGTCGCGCGGCCGAGATGGCGCTTGCGCATGAAGTCCACGCAGATCTGGCCGGCCGGAAAGCCGTTCACCTCGGCCAGCAGCATCGCGCCGATGCCCCGTTCCTGCATGCGGAAGGCGTTGCCGATGATCTCGCGGTGCGCGGTGTGCAGGCCGAACCATTCCAGCACCGGAAGGTCGTCGGCGCGTGCCGGGCGGATCGCCACCGTCAGGGACAGCTTGTCCGGGTCCGTGGTCGCCGATGCCGGCCGCATCCTGAAGCCCCACCCGCCATCCGCCATCGCTCGGCTCCTTCCTCTCCTGCGCGCCCGTTCGGCCCGTCCCGCGGCCTTCCCGCCTGGAACTTCCGGGTCGACAGATGAACGGCTGGGAAAAGCCGGCGTTCCCGCCTCTGCCTCATGGACAGGACGGAAGAGGGAAGCATTTGTCGCCGAATTTCAGAAAATATATCGAAAATACAATAAAACGTCCGGGGTGTGTGGAGAGTGATCAAGGTCCGGAAAGAATTTCATGATTCATGAAGGGATGGTAGCAAGTTGAGTGGTGTTCGGCGGATTGACAACCGTCCGCACTGTTTGATACCCATAGAAAAGATGTTGGGAACTTCGTGGCGACAATGAAGTTAATCACAACATTATCTAAAATTTTAGCTTCAGGGCGGAGGCGGAACATGATGAGAATCGTCAATCTGGGACGCACGGGGCTCTTCGTCGTGATGCGTGGCGGCGCGTTGGCCAATCTCGACGGCCGCAGCCATTGGGGATCGGCCGATGAGGCGCGCCGGGCGGCGCAAATGGCCAACCTGCCGGTCAGTGATTTTGTCGTGCGGACGATGCCTTGAGAATCCGTCCGGCGGGAATCCTTGCGACGCGTGCGGCGTCCGGAACAGGGCAGGTCACACGGTAAGGCGGAACAAACGGTAAGAGCGCCGAACAGAATTCCGTTTTCACCATCGGTGCCCAATGGGGCCGTCATCCCCGCGAAGGCGGGGATCCAAGCTTTTCCCCTTGGTTCCGCTCGGAAAACTCTGGATCCCCGCCTTCGCGGGGATGACGAGTCGAGAGACGACTCAAGCTTCTGTTAGGCGCTCTAAGGGGCGCGTCCACGCACTGGACACGCCCCTTTCTCGTCAGCGGTGCCGCGACGGACGCGGCGCTGGGCGGAGGTCAGCCGGCGCGCACGCGGGCGAGGAAGCGGTCGACCTCGTTCCCCAGGGTCTGCGCCTGATGCGAGAGCTGGTTGGTCGCCTCCAGAACCCTGCGGGCCTCGCCCCCGGCGTCGTTGGCCGAGTTGTTGACGCGGACGATGGTCTCGCTGACCTCGCGGGTTCCGACCGATGCTTGCTGGACGTTGCGGGCGATCTCCGTGGTCGCGGCTCCCTGTTCCTCCATCGCCGTGGCAATCGAGGTCGAGATCTCGTTGATGCGGGAGATCGTGCCGGAGATGGAGCGGATTGCCCCGACCGCCTCCTGCGTGGCGCCCTGGACGGCGCCGATCTGCGCGTTGATCTCCTCGGTGGCCTTGGCGGTCTGGTTGGCGAGGCTCTTCACCTCGCTGGCGACCACCGCGAAGCCCTTGCCGGCTTCGCCCGCCCGCGCCGCCTCGATCGTCGCGTTCAACGCCAGCAGGTTGGTCTGGGACGCGATGTCGTGGATCAGCTTCACCACCTGCCCGATCTTGCTGGCGGCGTCGGCCAGCCCCTGCACGGTGGCGTTGGTCCGCTCGGCCTCGGTCATGGCGGCGCTGGCGATGGCGGCCGATTGGGTGACCTGCTGGCTGATCTCGCCGATCGAGGCGGTCAGCTCCTCCGCCGCGGCGGCGACGGTCTGGATGTTGACGGACGCCTCCTCGGCGGCGGCGGCGACCTGGGTCGACTGCTCGCTGGTCTGGGCGGCCGTGCGGTTCATGCTCTGTGCGGTGGTCTGCAACTGCCCGGCGGCGGCGGCCACCCCCTGGACGACGCTCTTCACCTCGCGCTCGAAGCTGTCGGCGGTCGAGCCGAGTTCGCGGGTGATGATCGCCGCCGTGTTCAGGTCGATGTAGACCGAGGTCGCCAGATCCATGTCGAGGAAGACGGCCTTGTTGATGGCCTGGAGCAGGGCCGCCAGCTTCTCCGGCTTCTTGCGGTGGAGCTGGGCGGCCTGGTCGATCAGCCGGTTCAGCATGTAGCAGTAGGCGCCGGTGTACCAGCGCGGCTCCAGCCCGATGCGCTGGTGGGTCTGGCCGATCTTCAGGACCTGGCTGACGTAGGAATCGTCGAAGGTTCCGGTGAAGACGTTGCGCAGCCAATGCTGCTTTTGCAGGTCGCGGGCGCGGCCGACGGTGGCCGGGTTGGCCAGGAGCTGGGAGATCTGCGGGACCGCGCGCAGGTATGAATAGAAGTCATCCAGGATTTGGTCGATCCGCTGCGCCAGGTAGGGTTGGAACTCGCGAAGCGCGGCTTTCGTGGAGTCATCGATCCGCAGGAAAGCGATGCGATCCGCGATTGACTGGGTCTGGGCAGGATTCGACATGGAGTGATCTCCGGATAGCGTTATGAGCAGTATACAAAGAGTTTGTTAAAATTTTGGGAGCTTAAGGCGGGCCGGTCATCATGCGTATCTTAACGTATCTTTAAAGACGTCACTTTGTCGCACTTCAAGATTTTGAAGAGGCCGAATTCCGCTTCCGAGGGGGCGGCGGGGTTTTTGCGAGCCTCTGAAGCGGAATCGAGGGGATGAGGACAGAAAGAAACCGGCGGAGCCAAGGGCGCCGCCGGTTGGAAGTTCGACAGGTCTGGAGGCTAGAAGCGGGCGAACGGCCCGCGGCGCCGTGCGCGGGCGGCTCTCGTCGAGCCGGCCGGCACGCCCACGGAGCCTCCGCCGGAACGGCGGCCCTGTGGGAAAACTGTGTCAAGCGGTCAGGCGACCATCGGCGTGGCCGGACGGCGCAGGGCCTGCGCGGCGCTCAGCACCGCCTTCTGAAGCTTCTCGAAGGCGCGGACCTCGATCTGCCGCACCCGCTCGCGCGAGACGGAGAATTGCTGGCTCAGCGCTTCCAGCGTCGAGGGGTCGTCCTTCAGGCGGCGCTCGAACAGGATGCGGCGTTCACGCGGATCGAGCCGGTCGAGCGCCTGGCCGACCAGACGGCGGCGGAGCGCCAGCTCATCGGCGTCGGCCAGCATGACGTCCTGCGTCGGGCGGTCGTCGGCCAGCAGCTCCAGCCAGTTGGTTTCGCCGTCGCTCGACAGGGTGGCGTCGAGCGAGCTGTCGTTGGCGGCCAGCCGGCGGTTCATCTCGATGACCTCGGTTTCCGGCACGTCCAGCTCGGTGGCGATGGTGGCGACGGTCTCGGGCGACAGGTCGCCCTGCTCCAGCTCGGCCATCTGGCTCTTCAGGCGGCGCAGGTTGAAGAACAGCTTCTTCTGCGCGGCGGTCGTGCCCATCTTCACCAGCGACCAGCTGTGCAGGATGTATTCCTGGATCGCCGCGCGGATCCACCAGGTGGCGTAGGTGGCGAAGCGGAAGCCGCGCTGCGGATCGAATTTCTGGGCGGCCTGCATCAGGCCGACGTTGCCTTCCGCCACCAGATCGACGAGCGACAGGCCGTAGCCGCCGAAGCCGCGGGCGATCTTGATGACGAGGCGGAGGTGGCTGCCGACGAGTTGCTCCAGGGCGTGCGGGTTGCCGCGCTCGCGCCAGGCTATGGCAAGCTCACGCTCGTCGTCCGGAGCCAGGATTGGGAACCGCTTGGATTCTTCGACGTAGCGGGTCAGGCTGGCGCTTTCGCCGGTCAGAAGTTTCTTCAGCACGCTAATGCCTCCTCTCCAACGCTCCACGGTCGGCCGTGACGCGGTGTTCCATTGGCGAATGCAAGACCAGCATCCACCACGTCGGCTTTTTGCTTTGTCGGGGTTTGTATTCGCCGCGCTTCTTCAGGAACAACGTCCGTCAGACACTGTTAATGTGAATGGGCGTTCCTGTTGGATCAAGCCCTTAAAGGGAAGATGCCGGGTGTTTTTCGGCGTATACCCACGCTCTTCTGCCACGGGGGCAGGCGCTCCGGCGGATCGGACCTTGCTATGACCCTGACCATTTGGCCGATGGCCGTTCGGACAGGTGCGCGCTCTTTCCGCCGCGGGATCGGCGGTGCCCCGGTGGAATGCCGGACGACCCCTGTCGGCCTTATGACCATGGTCGTCTATGCATCGGACCGGCGGAAGGAAAGAGGGCCGGGCGGGGCGTAGGAACCCTAGATGGGAAGGCTGCGGCAGAGCACCACCCGAACCTTCGGCCTATGCCTTCATTTCATCGACCCGGACATTCGGGCAGGAAAAAAGGCGCATCCCGGCGGGATGCGCCTTTCCGAGGCGGCGGGAGCGCGGGCGGAGATTACTCCGCGGAGCGCTTGCGGCCGAGACCGAGCTTGGTCGCCATTTCCGAGCGCGCCTTGGCGTAGTTCGGGGCGACCATCGGGTATTCGGCCGGCAGGCCCCACTTGGCGCGGTATTCGTCGGGCGACAGGTCGTAGACCGTCTTCAGATGCCGCTTCAGCATCTTCAGCTTCTTCCCGTCCTCCAGGCAGACGATGTATTCCGGCGTGACCGACTTCTTGATCGACACGGCGGGAATCAGCTCCGACTTGGCGGGAGCCGGCTTGTCCTCACCCAGGTTGCGGAAGGCCGCCTGCACGTTGTGGATCAGCGACGGCAGTTCATGGACCGACACCGTGTTGTTGCCGACATAGGCGGCGACGACCTTTGCGGTCAGCGATTGCAGATCGGCGGACTCGATGGTCATGGCGGCATTCCCTTCCGGCGCGGGGGCGATCAGCCGTTCACCGAATCGCGCAGTTGCTTGGCCGGCTTGAATTTCGGGGCCTTCGACGCGGCGATGGCGACCACCTCGCCGGTGCGCGGGTTGCGGCCCTCGCGGGCGGCGCGCTCGGCGACCTCGAAGATGCCGAAGCCGGCGAGACGGACGTCCTCGCCACGGCCCAAAGCGGAGGAGATGCCCTCGAACACCGCCTGAACGACCTTGGCCGCGTCGGCCTTCTTGATGCCGGCGTTGGTGGCGACGGTTTCGATCAGTTCGGCCTGGTTCATGCAACACTCCATTGGGTTTGGTTTGGTTTCGGTTTTTCGGAGTTATTGGCAGAACGTCTCCATCTGCACAAGAGGCAACACAGAAAAGGCAACTGTCGGTGTTTTTCTTTGACACCGTTCGTGTCCGATCTGTGGCTGGGATGCACCAAGCCATTGGCCGCGGACCGGGGGCGGAAGGCGGGGGCGGTCGTGGCGCCGGCGCCGCCCGGCCGGATGGCGGCGACTCGCGGGTGTGGCGAAAGGCTTGAAATCGGTGCTCTTGACGCGGCGGCGGGCCTCACCACGTAACCAGACGTTCGGGTCCGGGCCCCTCTGGCGACCGAGGCGTCGGTCGTGATGTCGGAACCGCTTGATTTTCCCGCTGACGCAGCGCCATCAAGTGGATCGTTTCGATGGACAGCTTATACGCGTCCTTTCTTTTTGAAGTCATGGGGAAACCGCTTTGGGTCTGGCTGGCCTTCATTGGCATCGTCACCACGCTGCTGGCGTTCGATCTGGGTGTCCTCAACCGCCGCGACCATGAGATCGGCATCGCGGAAAGCCTGAAGCTCTCGGCCTTCTACATCACCGTCGCCCTGCTGTTCGGCGGCTGGATCTGGTGGTCGATGGGCCAGGAATCGGCCATCCTCTACTACACCGGCTTCTTCATCGAGAAGAGCCTGTCGCTTGACAACGTCTTCGTCATATCGCTGATCTTCGGCTTCTTCGCCGTGCCCCGCGCGGTGCAGCACCGCGTGCTGTTCTGGGGCATCCTCGGCGTGATCCTGCTGCGCGGCCTGATGATCGGCGCCGGCGCGGCGCTGGTGTCGGAATTCCACTGGGTCCTTTACATCTTCGGCGGTTTCCTGCTGTTGACCGGCGTGAAGATGCTGTTCGCGTCGGATTCCGAGCCGGACATCGCGCACAACCCGGTGCTGGGCTTCCTGAAGCGCCATCTCCGCGTCACCGACCGCTTCCACGGGCATCATTTCTTCGTGAAGCTGCCGGAAGGGCCGGGTGGCGCCCTGCGCTGGGCGGCGACGCCGCTTCTGCTGGCGCTCATCATGGTCGAGCTGGCCGATCTGGTCTTCGCGGTCGACAGCGTGCCGGCGATCTTCGCCATCACCACCGACCCGTATCTGGTCTACACCAGCAACATCTTCGCCGTGCTGGGCCTGCGCGCCCTGTATTTCGCGCTGGCGGCAATGGTCCACCGCTTCCGCTACCTGAAATACGCGCTGGCGCTGGTGCTGGTGTTCATCGGTTCGAAGATCTTCTACACGCAGTTCTTCGGCAAGATGGACCCGCTGATCTCGCTGGGCGTGACGCTGGGCCTGATCGCTGGCGGCGTCGTCGTCTCGCTGGTCAAGACCCGGCAGGAGGAACGGGCGGCGCTCGACTCCGGAGAGCGTGACGCCGGCATGAAAACCGGTTGAGCATGGGAAAAGGGCCGGGATATCCCGGCCCTTTTCCGTCATGCGCTGAAAAGCGGGCGTTCGGAAGCGGCCTCAGCCCTGCCGCAGCAGCTTCGCCGCGTCCACAGCGCCATAGGTCAGGATCGCGTCGCAGCCGGCGCGCTTGAAGCCGGTCAGCGTCTCGATCAGCGCCTTGTCGTAATCGAGCCAACCATGTCCCGCCGCCGCGCGCAGCATCGCGTACTCGCCCGACACGTGATAGGCGAAGGTCGGCACCGCGAAGCTGTCCTTCACCCGGCGGATGATGTCGAGATAGGGCAGGCCGGGCTTGACCATGATCATGTCGGCGCCCTCCTGGAGATCCTGCGCCACCTCGCGCAGGGCCTCGTCGCTGTTCGCCGGGTTCATCTGGTAGGTCTTCTTGTCGCCCTTCAGGAAGCCGCCGGAATTCACCGCGTCGCGGAAGGGGCCGTAGAAGGCCGAGGCGTATTTCGCCGCGTAGGAGCACACCCGCACCAGCTGGTGCCCCTCGGCGTCGAGCCGGTCGCGGATGGCGCCGATTCGCCCGTCCATCATGTCGGACGGCGCGATGATGTCGGCCCCGGCCTCGGCCTGGGACAGGGCCTGGCGGACCAGAACCTCCACCGATTCGTCGTTCAGGATTCGGCCGTCGCGCAGGATGCCGTCGTGGCCGTGGCTGGTGTAGGGGTCGAGCGCCACGTCGCACAGCACGCCGACGTCGGGCGCGGCCGCCTTCAGCGCGCGGATGGCCCGGTTCATCAGGTTGTCGGGGCGGTAAGATTCGGCCCCGTCCTCCGACTTGCCCTCGGCGCCGACCACCGGGAACAGCGCGACGCAGGGAATGCCGAGGTCGCCGGCCCCGACCACCGCCTCGCACAGAAGGTCGATGGTCAGCCGCTCCACCCCCGGCATCGAGGCGACCGGCTGGCGCTGGTTCTCCCCCTCGATGACGAAGACCGGCCAGATCAGGTCGTCGACCGTCAACCTGTTCTCGGCGACGAGGCGCCGGGTCCAGGCATCGGCGCGGTTGCGGCGCAGACGCGTGCGCGGGAAGGAGGCGGGCAGGGAGATCGGCATCGCGGAACCAGGCATCGTGCGGAAAGTTGCGCGATCCTACGCCTTCCGTTGCCGGTAACTCAAGCCGGCGGGCCACCATGCCACAGGGAACCTGCCAAGCGGCCTCACGCCGCGCTGCCGACCGGGCGGAAACCGCTGTCCTGCGCCTGCAACTCCCAGCGCTGCCCCCGCTTGACCCAGGTGGAGACGAGGCCGGCGGTGAAGGCCGCGCCCTCCCACGAGCGGACCTCGAAGGTGACCTGGGGCGGGGCGATGGCGATCAGGTTGTAGGCGTTGGCCTCGTTGCGCAGCCGCGTCGAGGTCGCGGTGGAGGCCTGGGCGACCAGGATCGAGCGGGCGACCTGGGTGTGGTGGCTCATGATGTCGCCGGAATAGGCCTTGTGCAGATGACCGGCCAGCATCAGGTCGACGCCGCAGCTCTCCAGCGCCGGCAGCGCCAGCTTGTGGCGGCCGACCAGCCGCGTGTCGGGGGAATCCGGCGGGGGCAGGAAGGGATGGTGGGTGAACAGCACCTTGAACACGGTTTCGGGCAGCTCGCAGAACACCTCGCGCACCCGCTGGATCTGCGCCTTGTTCATGCGGCCTTCGGAGAAGTCCAGGATGACCGGGCGGGCGGTGTTGATGCCCAGCACGGCGATCTCGGAATCGACGTGGATCGGGCTGAGATCGGCCGAGATGTAGCGGCGGTAATGGCCGAACGGGTCGGTGAAGCGGCGGAAGACGTTGTAGACCGGGATGTCGTGGTTGCCCGGCACCACCAGATAGGGAGCGGTCAATTCGCGCAGGAAGGCGCGCGCCGCCTCGAAATGGCGGGGCTTGGCCCGCTGCACGAGGTCGCCGGAGATGACGATCAGGTCGGGGCGCTGCGCCGCCAGATCGGCCAGCAGCCCATCGACGACCTTGTGGTCGATCCGTCCGAAATGCAGGTCCGAGATGTGCGCCAGCCTCTTCACCCGAACCTCTCGCGTTGCGTCAGCCTGGGGCCAGCACCTTCAGCGCTCCCGGACGAATCCGGTAGTGCAGGGGGCCGGCCATCTTCCGCACCTCGCCATCGTTGACCATCTTCAGCGTCCGCCGCCGGCTGTGGACCGTCAGGCTCGTCACGGTGAACGTATCCAACGCCTCATCCTGCCTCCAGGTTCCCGTCACCAGCCGTCCCATCAGCCGCAGCATCGCGAGCGCGCTGCGTTCGTGCGCCACATAGACGCCCAGCCGGCCGCCGTCGAGCGAGGCCCGCCGCAGCACGAGGCCGAAGCCGTCGTCGTAGGGGTTGTTGGACACCGCCAGCACCGGCGTGCGGACCCGGCGCGGCCCGTCGCCCCAGTCGAGCCGGACGTCCAGCATCGGCAGCCGGTGGAGCGTCTTGGCCAGCGCGACGGCGGCGCCCGGCCATTTCAGAAGCCGGTGCAGCTTGCGGTGCCGCTCGCGCTCCTGCACCACGGCCGGGTAGAATCCAAGCACCGAGCTGTTGAGATAAGGCTCCCCGTTCACCTCGGCGACGTCGATCGCCCGCATCCGGCCGGCGGCCAGCGCCTGGGCCGCAGCCTCGATCTCGAGCGGGACGGCGAGGTCGCGGGCCAGCAGGTTGAGGGTGCCCAGCGGCAGCACGCCCAGGGCCTTGCCGGTCGGCAGCGCCAGCCGCACCGCGGTGTGGACGGTGCCGTCGCCGCCGCCGACCACGACGCAGTCGGCGTCGGACGCCAGCGCGCGCTCGATCTCCCCGGTGCAGGCGGCGCCCTCGACGGTGCGCAGATCGACCTCGGCGCCCTGGGCTTCGAAGGCGGCGCGCACGGCGGAGACCGGGCCTTCGAGCGGACGGTCGACCAGCGATCCGGCCGACTGGTTCAGTATGACGGCAACCTTCATGACGCTGGCTCGGCCTTCCCCGGTCGTTGTCCCTCACAGATGAGGGCGCGGTCGCAACGGGCCAAGCCCCCGCTTGGTTCCCGGCCGCCGTCGCGTCGATCGTTCCGGTCGACGCGACGCCTGGCGGGACGCCTGGCGGGGCACCTGGCGGCGACTGGCGGGATGGCCGGTCCCTTTCGATCCGCCGGCGTATGGTTGGTTTGACAGATCCGCCGCCGCACGTATCATCGGGGCCGTCCGGTTTTTTGACCGAGAGACAGCCGGACGCGGGACGCTGCGCTATCGCGACCGCCCGATTCGACAACGATAACCGAGAAAAACCAAGACGATGAGCGACGCTGCTGAGATTCTGTTCGAACGCCGGGGCGCCATCGGCCTCGTCACGCTCAACCGGCCGAAGGCGCTGAACGCCCTGACGCTCAACATGGTCCGCCTGTTCATTCCGCAGCTCCGGGCCTGGGACGCCGATCCCGAGGTCAAGGCCGTCGTCATCCAGGGCGCCGGCGAGAAGGCCTTCTGCGCCGGCGGCGACGTGGTCGGGCTCTACGAGGCCGGCAAGGCGGCGCGCGAGGGCAACGGCGACGGGTCCATCGTCCGCGCCTTCTTCAGCGAGGAGTATATCCTCAACCGCCTGATCAAGCGCCTGTCCAAACCCTACGTCGCGCTGATCGACGGCATCTCGATGGGCGGCGGCGTCGGGCTGTCGGAACACGGCACCCACCGCATCGTCACCGAGCGCACGCTGTTCGCCATGCCGGAGACCGGCATCGGCCTCTACCCCGACGTCGGCGGCACCTATTTCCTGCCGCGCCTGCCGGGACAGACCGGGGTGTGGCTCGGCCTGACCGGCGACCGGCTGAAGGCGGCCGACATGCTGGCGATCGGCGCCGCCGACGCCTTCGTGCCGAGCGCCGGGATCGAGGCGCTGGTCGCCGACCTCGCCGCCGGCACCCCGCCGGACGAGGCGGTCGCCAAGGCCAAGGGTTCGGCCGGCGAGGCCGGCGTTCCCGCCAACCGGGCGGCCATCGACCGTTGCTACGGCTTCGACACGGTGGAGGCCATCGTCAAGGCGCTGGAGGCCGAGGGCACCGACTGGGCGGCCGCCCAGCTCGCCACGCTGAAGCGCGTGTCGCCGACCAGCCTGAAGGTCACGCTGACCGCGCTGCGGCGCGGCGCCAAGCTCGACTTCGACGCCTGCATGGTTCAGGAACTGCGCCTCAGCCTCGCCTTCCTGGCCGGCGACGATTTCTACGAGGGAATCCGCGCGGCGCTGGTCGACAAGGACAAGAACCCGAAATGGAAGCCGGCCGATCTGGCCGGGGTCGGCCCGTCCGACGTCGAACGCCATTTCGCGGAGCCGGCCGGCGGCGATCTCGTCTTCGCCGATTGAGAATGATGGCCGGAGGGGAGACCCTCCGGCTTTCGCCGGGCGCGGTCCGGCCAATTCTCGAGAAGGGCGGTCGGGCATTGGCGGTGCGGCCGTACCGCGGCCGAGTGGCTGCTCTCGGTTTGATCGAATGTCCTATTTGAACGGCAAATCAACAGGACGCCGCCCTTTCCATTGCGCCTCGTCTTTTCCGGAATTATTAAGATGATTGCCGACGAATGATCGGTTAATCTCGTCTTAAGGTCCCGGTAACGTCCTTGCGCGGGGACGGTCCGGTGAGAGCCAAAGGAGACCGCGGTGCGCAAACCCTATTATGAAAGCATCCTGTTGATCGAGCGGCTTCACCGCCATTTCCTCGAAGTGCTCAAGACCGAGCTGGACCGGCTGGGGATCCAGGACATCAACAACGTCCAGAGCCTCATCCTCTACAACATCGGCGAAGACGAGATGACGGTCGGCGAACTGACCGCGCGCGGCTATTATCTGGGCTCCAACGTCTCCTACAACGTCAAGAAGATGGTCGAGAACGGCTATCTCGGGCAGGAGCGTTCGCCGCACGACCGCCGGTCGGTGCGCGTCCGCCTGTCGGAGAAGGGCCTCGACCTGCGCGAGAAGATCAGCCTGATGTTCGAGCGTCACCTGACCGCCCTGGAGAAGGCCGGCTTCAGCGACGAGGAGCTGACCAAGGCGAACGAGACCCTCCGCAAGCTGGAGCGTTTCTGGTCCGCCTCGCTCGATTACAGCGGCTTTCCGATGACCTCGGCGGCCTGACCGCCGGCTGTTGCCGGCCGCGTTTGGCTCGCGCGGCCGCCTTCTGCGACGTTTCCCGATCCCGGTTGGGGAACGTCCCCTTATCAGAGCCGATTCGCGGCGGTAGAAGATCGCCGCCTTTCCCCCGACATCCCCTTCCGTCGCGCCAGCGTCCCGGCCCGTCCGGACCGAAAGGCCTCGGGCCTTGTTGACGTTGGATTCGGCTGCGCGTTTCGCGGCCGCCACGGATCGGGCGGTGGATGTCCTACGTCGTCATGCTGGTCGGGTTCGGCCTTCTGGTGCTGCTGGTGGCGTGGCTGCCGATGGTGCTGAAGGAGCTTCCGCTGTCGCTGCCCATCATCTGCGTCGGGCTGGGCTATGGCGTCGTCGCGCTGTCGGGGCTGGACGCGCCGGATCCGATGGCCTTTCCGCAAGCCACCGAGCGGCTGACCGAACTGCTGGTCATCGTCGCGCTGATGGGGGCCGGGCTGAAGCTCGACCGGCCGCCGGGCTGGCGATCCTGGTCGATCACATGGCGGCTGCTCGGCGTCACCATGCCGCTGTCGATTCTCGGCATCGGTCTGATCGGCTGGTTCGGGCTCGGGCTGCCGCTGGCGGCGTCGATCCTGCTGGGAGCGGCGTTGGCGCCGACCGATCCGGTGCTCGCCTCCGACATCCAGGTGGGGCCGCCGCAATCCGGCGAGGAGGACGAGATCCGCTTCAGCCTGACCTCGGAGGCCGGGCTGAACGATGGGCTGGCCTTCCCCTTCGTCCATCTCGCCGTGGCCGTCGTCCTGGACGAGGGGGGCGGCGCCGGGTGGGTGCTGCATTGGTTCGCGCTGGACGTTCTGTGGAAGCTCGCCGCCGGAATCGGGATGGGGTGGGGGATCGGCAAGCTCCTGGCGCTGGCGACCTTCCGCGTGCCGAACCGGGCCAAGCTGTCGCGGACCGGCGACGGCTTCGTCTCGCTGGGAATCACGCTGATCGCCTACGGCTCCACCGAACTGGTGGGCGGCTACGGATTCGTCGCCGTCTTCGTCAGCGCCGTGGCGTTGCGCGATGCCGAGCGGTCCCACCGCTACCACGAGACGCTGCATGATTTCATCGAGCAGACCGAGCGCCTGCTGATGATGGTCGTGCTGGTGCTGTTCGGTGGCACGCTGGCCGATGGCCTGCTCCATCCACTGACAGGGGGGGCCGTGCTGGCGGTCCTGGTCATCCTGTTCGTCCTGCGGCCCCTGACGGGCTGGCTCGGCCTGTGGGGGGCCGCGATGTCCACGGGCGAGAAGCTTGCCATCGGCTTCTTCGGGATCCGCGGCATGGGCAGCATCTATTACATCGCCTTTGCCCTGAACGCCGCCGACTTCGGTGTTCAGGGCAAGCTGTGGGCGCTGACCGGTCTCACGGTGCTTCTCTCGATTCTCGTCCATGGCACCACGGTGACGCCGGTGATGCGGCGCATGGACAACCGGCGGCGGCGCGGCTCCGGCGGTTCGGCAGCGCCGGATGGAGAAAGCGCGCACGCCGCCTGACCATTCCCGAAATCTGTTTCATATGCTGAAAATCCGCTTCGCCTCCAAGATGATGCGCCTGCATAGTGTTGTCGGCGAGGACATGGCCGGACCGTTCCGTCACCGTCGCCGACCGCCCAGGTGCCATATCCCGAGAGCCACATCCAAGAATCGCTGAGGGGGAGGATTCACGCATGAACGCACGTCTTCTGGCCGGTGCCGCGCTGGCCGCCTTGACCGTGGGAAGCATCGCTTCCGGCCCCGCCTCGGCGCAGGGCAAGCTGTCGGGCGACACCGTCAAGATCGGTGTGCTGAACGACCGCTCCGGCCTCTACGCCGATCTCGGCGGCGAGGGATCGGCGATCGCCGCCCGCATGGCGGCCGAGGAGTTCGGCAACAAGATTCTCGGCAAGCCGATCCAGATCGTCACAGCCGACCACCAGAACAAGCCGGACATCGGCTCCAACCTCGCCCGCCAATGGATCGACCAGGACGGCGTCGACGTCATCGTCGACGTGCCGAACTCCGGCGTCGCGCTGGCGGTGCAGGAGGTGACGCGCGAGAAGAAGACCGTCTTCCTGATGGAAGGGCCGGCGACCTCGCGGCTGACCGGCGACGCCTGCTCGCCCACCGGCTTCCACTGGGCCTACGACACCCACGCGCTGGCCGTCGGCACCGGCCGCGCCATGGTGCAGGAGGGCGGCAAGAGCTGGTATTTCCTGACCGCCGATTACGCCTTCGGCCACCAGCTGGAGGCCGACACCTCGGCCGAGGTGAAGAAGGCCGGCGGGCAGGTGATGGGGGCGGTCCGCACCCCGCTGAACACCGCCGACTTCTCCTCCTTCCTGCTCCAGGCCCAGTCGTCGGGCGCGCAGGTCGTCGGGCTCGCCAACGCCGGTGGCGACACCATCACCTCGATCAAGCAGGCGGCCGAGTTCGGTCTGACCCAGAGCGGCAAGCAGAGGCTGGCCGGACTGCTGATCTTCCTCTCCGATGTCCACGCGCTGGGGCTCCAGGTGGCGCAGGACCTGGTGCTGACCACCGGCTTCTACTGGGACATGGACGACGAGAAGCGCGCCTGGTCCAAGAAGTTCGCCGAGAAGTTCGGCGGCCGGATGCCGACCATGGTGCAGGCCGGCAGCTATTCCGCCGTCCGCCATTACCTGAAGGCGGTGGAGGCCGCCGGCACCGACGACGGCCCGACCGTCGCGGCCAAGATGAAGGAGATGCCGGTCAACGACATGTTCGCCAAGAACGGCAAGATCCTGGCCAACGGCCGCATGGTCCACGACATGTATCTGGCCCGCGTCAAGAAGCCGTCCGAATCGAAGGGGCCGTGGGACTATTACCAGATCCTGCGCACCATCCCCGGCGAGGAGGCGTTCGCCACGCTGGCGGAGAGCGGCTGCAAGATCGCGGCGAAGTGACCTGACGCGACGTCCGCCCCGCTCGGGAAATCGGGGGGTGGACGTTCCTGGCAAGGTTCGTCGAGTGTGCCGGCAAGGTGCGCCAGCAAGGGGCATCGTCGAGCGGAAGCGTCGCTGCATTGCGGCAGCAATACTGTCGCAATGCAGCGGAAGGTTAATAAGTGAAGGGCTTCAAGGGATTGAAGAATCCTATACCCCGAAAGAATGGATATTCTTTTATTACTTTGCGCCATGGATGGTTTTTGATTTGACGTGTTATATCCTCGACGCGTGTGGCGGTGCAGCATAAGGGTCCACGCGCAATTTTGGGAAGAAACGTCCGAATCGGACGAACCAAAACGAGGAGCATTGGCATGGCCACCGACAAGGATACGCAGACCGCGTTGCGCGAGGCGACGGCACGCACCAGGGGTGCGGTCGACGAAGCGGTGCGGGCCGGTGAGTCCGCAACCCGCCGCGCCGCCGACGCCGCGCGCTCCATGGCCGAGGACAGCGCCGAGGCCGGCCGCCGCGCCGTCGACGAGGGGGCGGAGACCGGCCGCAGGGCGTTCGACGCCGGGGCCGACCTGACCCGGCGCGGGGCCGAAACAGCGCGTGATCTGGCGGGCACCGCCCAGGAGGTCGCGAACCGCACGACCAGCCAGTTCCAGCGGACCTTCGGACTGTCGAGCGAGGCCCAGGGCGAGGTGATGCATCAAGCGCGCGAGAACATGGATGTCATGGTCAAGTGCGGCAGCGTGCTGGCCGACGGCTTCCAGTCGATCTGGAAGGAATGGATGGGGCTGGCGCAGGAGGTCGCGACCCGCAACGCCAGCGCGGTCAACTCGCTGATGCGCAGCCGCAGCGTTCCCGATTTCTACGCCACCCAGAGCAGTGTGCTGAAGGAGAATGTCCAGCTCGTGCTGGACCGCAGCGTCAAGGTGTCGGAGCTGTCGGCCCGCACCGCCCATGATGCGATCAGCAAGCTGGCCAACCGCGCCGAGGACGCCGCCAGGGAAACCGGCCGCCACGTCTGACGATCGGCACGATCCGTTTCGGCAATCCGTTTCGAGAGTTCCATCCTGACTTGCCCCCGGCCCGCAAGGGCCGGGGGATTTTGCGTTCCGGCGGAGCGGGGAAGGTTCAGCGTTCCGGCACCAGCCAACTCACCGCCGTTCCGCCGCCGGTGGTGGGAAGCGAATCGTGCAGGGCGGGCAGCATGGCGTGCAGCGTGTCGTCCAGCGTCCAGGGCGGGTTGACGATCAGCAGGCCCGAGCCGTTGAGGCGGAGGTGCGTGTCCTCCGGATGCCATGTCAGTTCGGCCAGCAGGATCTTCGGGATGCCGGTCTTCTCGACCGCGTCCTGGAACCGCCAGACGGCGGCGCGCTCCTTGATCGGGTACCACAGGGCGTAGATTCCGGTCGGCCAGCGGCGATGCGCGGCGGCCAGCCCCTCGGCCATGCGGGCGAACTCGTCGGGTTGCTCGAAAGGCGGATCGATCAGGACGAGGCCACGTTTCTCCCTCGGCGGCAGATGCGCCTTGAGCGCGACATAGGCGTCGGTCTGGTGGACGGCGACGCTGCGGTCGCCGGCGAATTCGGCCTTCAGGCTGCGGGCGTCGTCGGGGTGCAGTTCGGCGAGGACCAGCCGGTCCTGGTCGCGCAGGGCATTGCGGGCGATGCAGGGCGATCCCGGATACCAGCGCAGCTGCCCGTCCGGATTCGCCGCCGCCACGCTGCGCAGATAGGGCTCGAGCCCCGGATGCGGGGCGGGGGCGCCGAACAGGCGGCCGATGCCGTCCGCATGTTCCCGCGTCTTCTGCGCGGGCTCCGACCACAGGTCGTAGAGCCCGATGCCGGCGTGGGTGTCGAGCACGCAGAACGGGGCGGGCTTGGCGCGCAGATGGTCGAGGATCAGCGCCAGGACGGCGTGCTTCATCACGTCGGCCGGGTTGCCGGCGTGGAAGATGTGGCGGTAGTTCATGCCGGGGATCTACCCCATCATGGGCGCCCGCGCCAGATCCCTCTCAAAGCTTCGAATCCGCGCCGCGGGCGGTCAATCGATGGCCGCGACCTGCTGGGCGTTGCGGAAGCTGCGGCGGGTCTTGGGGGCGACGCTGACCGTGTCGGTGTCCTCGCAGCGCGAGGAGGCCAGCAGCTTGGCGCTTTGCGCGTCCAGCTCGCTCAGATGTTGCCAGATTTTGCAGACATAGGCCTGGGAGCGGTGGCTGGAGCTGCCGTTGTAGCGGGCCAGGGCGGTCTTCCAGTTGCCCTCTTCCCCATGGAAGCGGACGAGGAGCTGGCCGGCGTAGAACACGTTGTCGCGGGGCTGGACGATCTTCTCGACGGGCTGGAACTGCCCCCGGTGCGATGCCAGCGACAGCTGCATGCAGCCGACATAGGTGTTGGAGCGAAGCTGGCCGCGGTGGTCGCGAAGATGCTTGGCGGCGTCGCCGACGTTGCGGGCGAAGTAGGAGCGGCCCTGAAGGCTCATGGCGAAGGGGTGGGGAGCGCCGTCCTGTCCGCTCTCGACCAGCGCGATCGCCACCAGCAGGCCGGAGGGGATGTTGAGCTTCTGCTCGGCTTCCACCGCGTGGGTCACGCAGCTTTCCTGTGCCAGGGCCGGCTTCGCTGCCAGCGGGGCCATCAAGAGTCCGGCAGCCAGTGCGCAGCGTCCACCCAATGTGGCGCGTACGCGCTGTTTTCGTCCTCGCATCTCCGACCTCCTCTGTCTGGTGCCCCGCCTTGTACGGTGGCTGTTTGACCCCCTGCGCGGGGTCCTTTTTCCGATCGCCGAGTCGCTTACGGCGACCGCCTCCTAACCTGGGTTCGACGCCTCCCAATCGGGCGCCGGGGTGACATTTCCAAAAATTTGATCCATCGTCAACCCACTTGCGCCTTGGTAATACCACACCCTTCGCTCGTCGAATGTCACAGAAGGCGGCGAATCGGCGTGCCTATGCCCTGTGATTCCGGCCATAAGCCTTTGAATTAAGCCGAAACTGCACAATGGGTCATGACCTCTCCGAACGGCCGGGCGAGACCCTACGAAAAAAGGGCTACTGCAACCGCGTGTCGCCGGAATCACACGGCCGGATCATTTTCGGGACCCCCTTGCGCGGCGCAACATGATCGGGCAATAAGCTGTGCCGCCCCATGACCCGGCTCCAGCCTCGCGAACGCCCCGGACTCGGGCGAGTCGCCGCGAGCCGCCGGGCGGGCGCCCCGTTTCGTTCCCCCGCATCCTTGAGGATCACGCGCGTGTCATCGGACCCGGCCGCCGGCGCTATCGCCGTGGACATCGACAGCCTGTTTCAACGGGGGTACGACCGCCTCTACGCCGGTGACGCCGACGGTGCGGCCGCCGCCTTCCGCCTGGCGGTCGCCGCCGATCCCGGCAACGGCGAGGCCTGGGCCGCCCTGGCGGAGACGGCCGGCGCCGTTGCGGCCCACGCCCGTGCGGTCGCCATCGATCCGCGTTCCTGGATGTGGCGGCTGGGGCTCGCCGAGGCGCTGCGGCTCGCCGGCGCGCTGAACGACTCCATCGCCCTCTACCGGGTCCTGGCGGAGGAGCGGGCGGATTCGGCACCGGTCCGTCTCGGCCATGCCCGCGCCCTGCGCGCCGCCGGCCGCGCCGCGGAGGCGCTCGCCGAACATCGGGAGGCCGCCGCGCTGCGCCCCGACGACTCCGAGTCCGCCCTGGAGCTGGCCGAGGCGCTGGTCGCCGCCGGGGACGCCCTCGCCGCGGTGGAGCTGCTGCAACCGCTGTCCCGCCGCGCGCCGGACGACGCGGTTCTGCACCATGCGGTCGGCCGCGCCTGGATCGCCCTGCGCGAACCGGAGAAGGCGCTGAGCGCCCTGCGCCGCGCCCGCGCCCTCGATCCGGAGGACCGGCTGGGCATCGCGCCCCTGATCGCGGCGCTGGAGGCCGGGGAGGGGGCCGATCTGTCCGCCGCCTATGTCCGGGCGCTGTTCGACCGCTACGCCGACCGTTTCGACCAGGATCTGCTGGGCAAGCTCGGTTACGCGGCTCCCGATCTGCTGCGGTCGGCGGTGGACCGGGTGAGCGGATCCGGTGCGAGGGTGGGGACCGGGGCGATCGGGCCGGCCGCCGGGCTGCGGGTGCTCGATCTCGGCTGCGGCACCGGTCTGGCGGGGGTGAGCTTCCGTCCGCTCGCCGGTTTTCTCGCCGGAGTCGATTTGTCGCCGCGCATGGTCGACAAGGCGCGCGACCGGCGGCTCTACGACGACCTGCGGGTCGGCGACGTGGTGGCCGCGCTCGACGAGGCTCCGGCCGCCTGGGATCTGCTGGTGGCCGCCGACGTGCTGGTCTACATCGGCGACCTCGATCCGGTCTTCCGGGCGGCGGCGCGGGCGCTGGTTCCCGGCGGCCGGTTCGCCGCGACGGTGGAGCGCTCGCCGGAGGACGGCTTCACCCTCGGCCCGGCGCGCCGCTACGCCCACGCCGAGACCTACCTGCGGGCGACGGCCGAGGCGGCCGGCCTGACGATCCGGCTGATGGAGCCCTGCACCCCGCGCCGGGAAAAGGGCGTTGGCGTGCCGGGATTGCTGTTCGTGGCCGAACGGCCGCTCTGATCGCCAAAAGTCGGATCGCCAGGGTTCAGATCGCCTGGGCGTAGCGCGTCTCGTCCTTTTCGGCGGTCCAGCGGGCGTGCAGTTGCCCCTTGCCGTCGAAGGCCAGGGCGGTCCAGCCGCGCTTGGCGATGGTGCGGCGGCCGGTTTCCGCGAAGGCCGGCGTGTCGAGCCCATGGCCGGGCAAAGGCTGTTCCCGCCGCGCCGCCAGCCTTTCCATCGCCTGGGCCAGCCAACCGGCCGGCGGAGTCGCGGTCAGCGGCGGCCCCAGCAGTTGCCAGAGTTCGACGCCGCCGCCGCGCAGCACCGATCGGCCCGCGAAGCCCGCGCCGCCGGACAGGGCGGTGACGCGGCAGCCGGTGCGGCGGGAGAAGTCGGTCAGCGTGCCGATCAGCCGCTCCCATTCGGCGGCATGGTCCCGGCTGCGCCACTGGTCCCCCAGCGAACGGGCCCGTCCGGCCATCCCCGGCAGCCAGGAGGCCAGCCGCTCCAGCCCGGCCGTCGCCGGGAACAGCAGGGGCGTTCCGGTCATCAGGATCAGGTGCCGGCAATCCTGGAAACGGTCGAGCCAGTCCGGCAGTTGCGCCCAACTGGCGTCGGAGAGGATCCGGCTCCGTGTCCGCTCGCCGCGCGCGTCAAGCGTCAGCAGGCCGGTCTCGCCGATGTGGAAGCCCTGGCTCGCCGTTCCGCGGGCGGCGCCCCAGGCGCAGTCCGGCGGCGACTCGGCGAGCGCCCCCATCTGGAACAGCGAGGCGTTGCGCCGCGCCGCCATCAGGACGCCGCGCATGACCTTGCTCGCCGCCTCGGCCTCCGGCAGGCGGCCCCAGCCGGTGGCGATGTCGGCGTCGTCCCACATCATGACCGAGGGGATGCTGGCCAGGGTCTGCGCCGTGTCCGCCTGCGCCCATTGGCGAAGATAGCGCTCGAAGCCGGCGTCGATCAGTTCCTCCGCCATCGCCGGGGAGAAGAGCTGGGTCGCCCGCGCGCGTCCGGACTGGCGGCGCCACGCGACGAATTGCGGGGACTCGGCCATCACGGCGTCGCCGTCGATCTGCCCGCCGCCGTGCAGCAGCAGATGGTGGCGGTCGGTGGCGTGGCGCGCGAGCAGGTCCCCCCACAGGCCGGGCTCCGCGCCGGTTCCGATCGTTCCGCCCCCGCAGACGAAGGCGAGGCGCGGGCGCGAGAAGCGACCCGGAACGACGATGCTCCAGGACGGCCCGTCCGGAAAACCGTAGGTGACGTCGGTGTCCTGCATGCCGCGCGGCACCGCGAAGTCGAAGCGCCAGACATGGCGTCGCCGCCACTGGGTCAGATGGCGCGGCGGAACGGGCAGGGTGACGCCGTCGACCCGCAGATCCTCCGGCTCGACCTCGCCGTCGAGGACGAACAGGGCGGACAGCCACCAGCGGTCGCGCTGCTCGCCACGGAAATAAAGAATGGGGCCGAGCAGGATGCTCGGTTCGGCCCGTCTGCGCGCCATGCCCGTCGTCTCACCCGGTTCCGGTCGAGCCCCGGCGCGGTCGCGCCGGCCGGCTTGCCCGGATCCGATAGCCGAACGCGCCGTCCCGCGCATGCGAAAAAGCCGTTCCGGCCCGCGTCAGGGTATAAAAAAGGCGGCCGGAACCGAACCGGTCGCCTTGTCCTGCGTCATCCCGCTCTTCGGCGACATGGAGCGCGCGGAAGCGCGCGCCTAGCTGTTCCGCTTGCGCAACAGATCGAGCATGCGGGAGGGAACCTCCTCGTCGAGCACGGGGTCGTAGAGCCGGTGAAGCTCCTCGACATGCTGGCGGTGAAGCGACAGCAGCGCCTTGGCGTCGGCATCGCTTTCGACGGCGCTCTCGAACCGCTGGCGCTCCTGGTCGTCCAGGGCGCCGTCCAGATAGGCGTTGATATCGGTCATCGTCACACGCTTCATGTCTGTCGTTCCCGGAGGTCGCCGGGGATCAAGCCCAGGGGACGAAAACAAACCGTACGGCATTCGGCGGTGTTGCCATCCTGCATGGGCTGGCGGAACGGAGCCTACCTCATCTTATGGTGTGCAACGTGGCCCTCGCCAGTCGGACGAAAGGCTCAGTCCACGCTCTTCCCCTCGACGTTCGGCCCCCAGCATCATCCTTTTCCGTGTCTCTCGCGGAGGGTAACAGCGGTGCGGGAGGGTTGTTCCCGGCCATTTCCGCCGGGAACGCCTGGATCCGCCTTCTGTTGTGACAGTGCAACGCATGTTCCGGTCGCCCCATCCGGACCACCGCAAAGGAGAAGGCCATGGCCCGACAAGAGAGCCGCCAACCGCCCCAGCATCAGGACAGCCGCCCCGGCCATGAGGGGCCCATGCACCCCAAGCCGTCCGAGACGGCCCCCGGCTACCACGGCAGCGGCAAGCTGCGCGACAAGGTGGCGCTGATCACCGGCGGCGACAGCGGCATCGGCCGCGCCGTCGCCGTGCTCTACGCCCGAGAGGGCGCCAGAGTCGGCATCCTGTACCTGTGCGAGGACGAGGACGCCGAGGACACCCGCCGCCTCGTGGAGGCGGAGGGGCAGCCCTGCACCCTTCTGCGCGGCGACGCCGGCCGGGAGGAGACCTGCCGCGAGGCGGTGGCGCGGATGATCGGGGAGCATGGCCGCCTCGACATCCTCGTCAACAACGCCGCCGAGCAGCACCCGCAGGAGTCGATCGAGGACATCACCGCCGAGCAGCTGGAGCGCACCTTCCGCACCAACGTCTTCGCCCAGTTCCATCTGGTGAAGGCCGCCCTGCCGCACATGACCGAGGGGGCCTGCATCATCAACACGGCGTCGGTCACCGCCTACAAGGGCAGCCCGAAGCTGCTGGACTATTCGGCGACCAAGGGGGCCATCGTCGCCTTCACCCGCTCGCTGTCGATGGCGCTGACGGAGCGCGGCATCCGCGTGAACGCGGTGGCGCCCGGCCCGATCTGGACCCCGCTGATCCCCTCGACCTTCACCGCCGAGGAGGTCGCCGAGTTCGGCGGCAACACCCCGATGAAGCGCGCCGGCCAGCCCGACGAGGTGGCGCCGGCCTATGTGTTCCTGGCGTCGAGCGACTCTTCCTACATGTCGGGGCAGGTGCTGCATCCGAACGGCGGCACCGTGGTCAATGGCTGATTCCGGGACTGACTCCGGGGCCGTCTCCGGGGCTCGATCTGGCGGATGGAAATGAGCGGGCGAGCATGGAAAAGGCCCCTCCCCCGCGAAGGGGAGGGGCCTCGGGCGAGTCGGGAAAAGGGGACAGGGGAGGGAAGGGTCAGGCGGCCATCAGGTTGTTCAACCGTTCGCGGGCACGGCACAGGCGGGAGCGGATGGTGCCGATCGACACGTTCAGCGTTTCCGCCGCCTCCTGGTAGGGGCGCCCCTCGATGGCGACCAGCTTCACCACCTTGCGCTGGCTGGGGGTGAGGGCGGAAAAGGCGCGGTCGACGTCGCGGAACATCAGCCGCGACATCTGCGCGGCCTCGACCGACATGGCGCCGTCCCACAGCTCCACCTTGGTGACGTGGCGGTCGCGCTGGAGGTTGTTGAAATGCAGATTCTTCAGCATGGTGGTCAGCCACGCCTGCATGTTCGTGCCGGGTTCGAAACGATGCTGACGGGAAAGGGCGCGGGCCAGGCAATCCTGCATCAGGTCCTCCGCCGCGCTGGCGTCGCGGGTCAGTTTGCAGGCGTAGCGTTGCAGGTTGGGCATGCAGCGGATCAGCTCGGATTCGAACGAGTACGCCATGATCGTTATTTCCTCCACAAGGTATGCCGCGTCCCCGTCCGCCGCGCGTCCCGTTCGGAGGCGCGGCGGGGCTGCCGGCCGGGTGGCGCCCGGACGGAGACGACGATTCCCCATCCGGCGCGCGGTTCGATCGCGGGCCGGTTTCCGGGGAGTGACAAGGCGGTGTCGGGGTCGGTAACGGCGGTTAGAAGGCCCGGCCGATGGAGCCGGAAAGGCGCGCGGAACGAACGGTCGTCATAGGTCCCTCATCGCTCGGCAAGGGGGCGCTTCCGGCGGCGGACCGCTCTGGAGAACGCTCCCGGTGATGATCGCGTTGGTTCATGAACGCGGGGCGATCCGGGTTGTTCCCCGGCCGGGGGCGGAAAGAGCGACTTCGGCGAGGTCGGGCGGCGATTTCGGCCCGACGGCCGCAGAAAGGCTTAACCCTATCGTTATGACAGGGCGCGCGACGGTTGCCGGACCGGAACGATTCAGGCCTCCAGCCGCTTTTCCAATCGCAACGCCGCCATGTCGTCTTCATAATACTGGAGGTACAGGCCGAACACGCCGTATCCGGTGCGGGTGTAGAGGGCGATGGCCGGGGTGTTGTCGCGCCGCACCTCCAGCCGGATGGCGCGGCAGCCATGGCCCCGCGCCGCGTCCTCCAGCGCCGCCAGCAGGCGGCGGGCGATCCCCAGCCGGCGGCAGCCGGGATCGACGGCGAAGGAGGTCAGGCGGCCGATCCGCGTCCCCGCGTGGAACCCGACGACCCCATAGCCGGCGACGCGCCCGGCCCGCTCGGCCACCAGGAACGCACCCTTGGCGTGCGTGATGGCGTAGCGGAAGTTGCGCCGGCTCATCCGGTCGGTCGGGAAGCACAGATCCTCGATGGCCAGCAGCGCCGGAATGTCGCGCAATTCGGCCCGGCGGAACGCAATCGGTGTTGCGGCGCAGTGGACAGGATCGATTTCGTGACGCATCGTTGAGGGGTCGGAAGAGGAGGGCGAGCCATCCTACTCCCTTTGCACCAAAGGGAAAGCGGGCGCTCCGCCGATTCCGGAAAGCAATGCTTAACCAAGCCAATGGACTGTTGTCGTCAGGAAGCGCCGGCCGTGTGATCCACGCCCCCTCGTGATCCTCCCGCTCCCGCTGGCCCAGTCAACGCAGAAGGTCAAGACATGGACGCTCGGTACAAATCCCGTGAAATCGAACGCCGCAGTCTGGATGTCGACGGCCTCAAACGATCATTCCTTGAATGGCTGGTCTATTCGGTCGGCAAGGATGCCCGCGCCGCGACGCGCCGCGACTGGTTCCACACCGTGGCGCTGGCCGTCCGCGACCGTGTCGTCGACCGTTGGATGGACACGACGCGCAGCTATTACCACGAGGATGCCAAGCGTGTTTACTACCTCTCGCTCGAATTCCTGATCGGGCGGCTGCTGACCAACAGCCTGTCCAACCTGGGCATCATCGAGGAGTGCCGGCAGGCGCTCGACCGGCTGGGCCTGTCGATGGACGACGTCACCGATTCCGAACCGGACGCGGCACTCGGCAACGGCGGCCTCGGCCGTCTCGCCGCCTGCTTCCTGGACAGCATGGCGTCCCAAGGGCTGCCCGGCTACGGCTATGGCATCCGCTACGAGTTCGGCCTGTTCGAGCAGCGCTTCGAGCATGGCTGGCAGGTCGAATACCCGGAACAGTGGCTTCAGTTCGGCAACCCCTGGGAGTTCGCCCGGCCGGAGGTGCTCTACCCGGTCCAGTTCTACGGCCGCGTCGAGGAGTTCCGCGACAGCGTCGGCGAGCGCGCCTACCGCTGGGTCGACGCCGACCGCGTGCTGGCGATGGCCTACGACACGCCGGTGGTCGGCTTCGGCGGCGACACCATCAACACGCTGCGCCTGTGGTCGGCGCGGGCGACGCGCGACTTCAACTTCGGGCACTTCAACGACGGCGCCTACATGAAGGCGGTCGAGCAGAAGATCCTGTCGGAGAATCTCAGCCGCGTCCTCTACCCGAACGACGCCACCGAAACCGGCAAGGAGCTGCGCTTCAAGCAGGAATACTTCTTCACCTCGGCGTCGTTGCAGGACATCCTGCGCCGCTATCTCCAGCACCACACCAGCTTCGACAATCTGCCGAACAAGGCGGCGATCCAGCTCAACGACACCCACCCGGCGATCGGCATCGCCGAGCTGATGCGGCTGCTGGTCGACCAGCACGCGCTGCGCTGGGACGCGGCGTGGGAGATCACGCGGGCGACCTTCGCCTACACCAACCACACCCTGCTGCCGGAGGCGCTGGAAGCCTGGCCGGTGCGGATGGTCGAGCGCGTTCTGCCGCGCCACATGCAGATCATCTACGAGATCAACGCCAAGTTCCTGAACCGCTCCAAGGCGCGGACCTCGGGCGACAACGCCAAGCTGTCGCGCCTGTCGCTGATCGACGAGCGCGGCGACCGCCGCGTGCGCATGGGCAACCTGGCCTTCCTCGGCTCGCACAAGGTCAACGGCGTCTCGGCGCTGCACACCGACCTGATGAAGCAGACGGTCTTCGCCGACTTCCACGAGGAATTCCCCGACCGCATCAACAACAAGACCAACGGCATCACCCCGCGCCGCTGGCTGAAGCAGGCCAACCCGGCCCTGTCGGAGCTGATCACGTCGCGCATCGGCGAGGGCTGGATCTCCGACCTGGAGCAGATCTCGGCGCTCAAGGAGAAGGCCGACGACGTGGTGTTCCGCGAGGAGTTCCGCCGCGCCAAGCGCAAGAACAAGAAGCGGCTGGCCGCCTACATCGCCCGCCAGACCGGCGAGGAGGTGCAGGTCGACAGCATCTTCGACGTGCAGGTCAAGCGCATGCACGAGTACAAGCGCCAGCTCCTCAACGTGCTGCACACGGTGGCGCTCTACAACGAGATGCGCGACAACCCGACCGTCTCCTGGGTGCCGGTCACCAAGATCTTCGCCGGCAAGGCGGCGCCCTCCTACCACATGGCCAAGCTGATCATCAAACTGATCAACGACGTCGCCAAGGTGGTGAACCACGACCCGTCGGTGCACGACAACCTGAAGGTCGTCTATCTGCCCAACTACAACGTCACCGCGGCGGAGATCATCATCCCGGCGGCCGACATCTCCGAGCAGATCTCCACCGCCGGCATGGAGGCGTCGGGCACCGGCAACATGAAGCTGGCGCTGAACGGTGCCTTGACCATCGGCACGCTGGACGGCGCCAACGTCGAGATCCGCGAGCATGTCGGCCCCGACAACATCTTCATCTTCGGCATGACCGCCGACGAGGTGAACGACCTGCGGGCGTCGGGCGGCTTCAACCCGCGCGAGGTCATCGCCTCGAACCCCAGCCTGAAGCGGGCGCTCGACATGATCTCGACCGGCGTCTTCTCGCCGGACGACCGCAACCGCTACCACCCGATCCTCCAGGCGCTGACCGACGGCGGCGACCATTTCCTGGTGACCGCCGACTTCGCCGACTATTGCCGGGCGCAGGAGGCGGCGATGCAGCTCTACCGCGATCCGGAGGAATGGACCCGCAAGGCGATCCTCAACACGGCGAGCATGGGCTGGTTCTCGTCCGACCGCACGGTCAACGAGTACGCCAAGGAGATCTGGGACGTGCACCCGGTCAAGCCGATCCACGAGGGCGACGGCTTCCGGCCGTAACCTGGGGGCGGTTGGAATAAATGCGGCGACGGCCGCGCGGGCGCTTTACAAGCCCCGCGCGGTCCAGTATGAAGCGTGACCATGATCCGCATCGCCATCACCACCACGACTACGAAAAAAGCGACTCGCTGCGGCGGGCCGTCTCGTGGCGTGTGCTGATCGGACCGATCCGCGCGTATCTTCCACGAGGCAGGCCCCGCCGGACACGGACGGGGCCTCGTCGTATCCGGGGTCTGCGTCCGGTCCAACCACCAGGACCAGACAGGAACGGACCCCGACAATGAGCAGCAACCAAGCCTCTCCCGCCCCCCGCCGCGTCGCCGTCGTCGGCGCCACCGGCGCCGTTGGCCGCGAGATGGTCAGCGTCCTCCACGCCCGCAACTTCCCGGTCTCCGAGATCGCGCTCTTCGCGTCGGAGCGCAGCGCCGGCAAGGTGCAGGACGGCCCCTACGGCCCGCTGACCCTCAAGGCCTTCGACGCCGAGGTGGTGAAGGGCTACGACGTGGTGCTGCTGGCCGTGTCGGGTGACTTCGCCAAGGAGCACGCCAAGAACCTCGCCTCGGCCGGGGCGCTGGTGATCGACAACAGCTCGGCCTTCCGCTACGACGCCGACATTCCGCTGATCGTTCCGGAGATCAACGCCGCCGCCTTCCATGAGGCCTTCCAGGCCGGCAGCCGGCTGATCGCCAACCCGAACTGCACGACGGCCATCGCCGTGGTGGCGCTCGGGCCCCTGCACAAGGCGTTCGGCCTTCGCCGCGTCATCGTCTCGACCTATCAGGCGACCAGCGGCGCCGGCGCCGAGGGCATGGCCGAGCTCGAGGAGCAGACCCGCAACCAGCTCGACGGCAAGCCGGTCACCAACAGCGTGTTCCGCCACCCGATCCCCTTCAACCTGATCCCGCAGATCGACGCCTTCCAGGACAACGGCTACACCAAGGAAGAGATGAAGGTCACCTGGGAGACGCGGAAGATCCTGGATCTGCCCGATCTGGCCCTGAGCTGCACGGCGGTGCGCATCCCGACCTACCGGGCGCATTCGGAGGCCATCACCATCGAGACGCTCCAGCCGGTCACGCCGGACGCCGCCCGCGCCGTGCTGGCGGACGCCGCCGGCGTCAAGGTGGTGGATGACCCGGCCAACGGCGCCTACCCGATGCCGCTGAACGCCGCCGGCCAGTTCGACGTCGAGGTCGGCCGCATCCGCAGCAACCTCGTCTTCGGCGACCATGGCCTCGACCTCTTCGTCTGCGGCGACCAGCTGCTGAAGGGCGCGGCCCTGAACGCGGTGCAGATCGCCGAGCTGGCGCTCTAACGGGTGGCGCAAGGGCGCGGTGCGCGGGAGACGGGTTTTCCCGCGCACCGCGCCCGCGTCCTTTTTCGCGAAAGACAGGTTGCGGACAACGCCTTATCCGTGTTCCATGCGATTTTTTCTCTCCCGTGCCGAGCTGCTTCCTGAAGGGCCGGCATTCGTGGCGATGCGACATGGAGAGATGACGTGGAACGTTTTCTTGGTGAAATCATCCTGGTGCCGTTCGACAGGACTCCGCGCGGCTTCCTCCCGTGCGACGGACGTGTCCTGTCCTTCGGCAGCGATCATCGCATGCAGGCCCTCTACTCCCTGATCGGGAACAAGTGGGGCGGCAATCCGGGGCAGGCGACCTTCGCCTTGCCGGATCTGCGCGACAAGGGGCCGGCGCCGGCGCTTCGGTACATGATCTGCTGTGACGGTGAGTTCCCGATGGGCGACGATTGACCCCATGATGCGGGTCTACTGGAAACCGGACCCACCGGCTGCTATGTAGAGGCGGAAGAAGCGACGAGGGCCGGGGGGCGCGATCCGCCTGCCGGCCCTTTTCGCCGTTTTCGATCCTTCATCGCCTCAGTTACGGGACCTAGCGCATGTCCGAGCTTCAGGACGCCGTCTCCCGCCGTCGGACCTTCGCCATCATCGCGCACCCCGACGCCGGCAAGACCACCCTCACGGAAAAGCTGCTGCTGTTCGGCGGCGCCATCCAGATGGCGGGCGCCGTCAAGGCGCGCGGCGAGCAGCGCCGCGCCAAGTCCGACTGGATGAAGGTGGAGCGCGAGCGCGGAATTTCGGTCACCGCCTCGGTGATGACCTTCGATTACGACGGGCGCACCTTCAACCTGCTCGACACGCCGGGCCACGAGGACTTCTCGGAGGACACCTACCGCACGCTGACCGCCGTGGACAGCGCCGTGATGGTGATCGACGGGGCGAAGGGCATCGAATCGCAGACGCTGAAGCTGTTCGAGGTCTGCCGCCTGCGCGACGTGCCGATCATCACCTTCTGCAACAAGATGGACCGCGAGGCCCGCGACCCCTTCGACCTCATCTCGGAGATCGAAAGCTCGCTGGCGCTGGAGGTCACCCCGGCGAGTTGGCCGATCGGCATGGGCCGCGACTTCCTCGGCTGCTACGACCTGATCCGCGACCGGCTGATCCTGATGGACCGCAGCAAGGGCGACGAGATCGACGAGGGCATCGAGTGCAACGGCCTCGACGACCCCCGGCTCGACGAGCTGCTGCCCGCCCACGCCGCCGCCAAGCTGCGCGAGGAGGTCGAGATGGCGCGCGGCCTGATGCCGCCCTTCGATCTGGAGGCGTACCGCGCCGGCCACCTGACGCCGATCTATTTCGGCTCGGCGATCAACAACTTCGGCGTGCGCGAGCTGCTGTCGGGTCTGGCCGAGAACGCGCCGCCGCCGCGCCCGCAGCCGGCCGATCCGCGCACCGTCCAGCCGGACGAGGAGAAGATCACCGGCTTCGTGTTCAAGGTCCAGGCCAACATGGACCCCAACCATCGCGACCGCATCGCCTTCGTCCGCCTCTGCTCGGGCCGCTACAAGCGCGGCGCCAAGCTGAAGCATGTCCGCTCGGGCAAGCTGATGGCGGTGAACAACGCCGTGCTGTTCCTGGCCCGCGACCGCGAGGTGGCGGAGGAAGCGTGGCCGGGCGACATCATGGGCATCCCCAACCACGGATCCCTGCGAATCGGCGACACGCTGACCGAGGGCGAGGAGCTGCGCTTCACCGGCGTGCCGAGCTTCGCGCCGGAGCTGTTGCAGCGCGTGCGGCCCGACGACCCCATGCGGGTCAAGCATCTGCGCAAGGCGCTGGAGCATTTCGCGGAGGAGGGCGCCTCCCAGGTGTTCAAGCCGCTGACCGGGGCCGACTGGGTGGTCGGCGTGGTCGGTCAGCTCCAGTTCGAGGTGCTCGCCGCCCGCATCGAGGCGGAGTACGGACTCCAGGCCCGCTTCGAGGGGGCCGGGCTCGACGCCGCGCGCTGGATCGAGACCGACGACAAGGTCCAGTTGGAGAAGTTCATCGACCTCAACCGCTCGGCGCTGGCGGAGGACCATGACGGCGCGCTGGTGTTCCTGGCCCGCAACGCCTGGCACCTGAACCGGTCGCAGGAGGATTATCCGGCCCTGCGCTTCCTCAAGACGCGCGAACAGAACCGCAAGGTCCACACGGCCGCCTGACAGGCACCGCTTGCGAGCGTCGGCGGCGGCTCGATCCCCATGGGCCGCCGCCCTCTCGCGCCCAGCCGGTGATTTGCCGGTCGGCGGGCATGGCCGGGGGGCCTGACTCTATTTCCTTCGATGAATGGAGTGGACCGATTGGCGTCTTGACGGCGTCAATCCATTGGTCAAACGTGGCATGGCTTCGGGTTGTTTCGGCTCGAAACGGTCACCTCGATCCGGTGACCAGGGGGCCGGGCCGGGGCAGGGAAGCGAGGTCCGTATGGCGGGAGCACTGGAGTCGGTGTGGGATGCGAGCGAGTTCGTGCCGCACGGCGTGTGCCTGTTGTGGAGACCGGACATACTGGCGCTGCATGTCGGCGCCGACAGCCTGATCGGTCTGTCCTATTTTTCGATTCCGCTGGCCCTGCTCTATTTCGTCCATCGCCGCCGCGACATCGCCTTCGGCTGGGTCGCGGTGCTTTTCGCGGTCTTCATCCTCGCTTGCGGCACCACGCATTTCTTCAACATCTGGACCCTGTGGAACGCCGACTACGTTACCGAGGCGGTGATCAAGGGCTTCACCGCGCTGGTCTCGCTGCTGACGGCGGTGACGCTGTGGCTGCTGATGCCGCGCCTGCTGGCCCTGCCCAGCCCGCGTCAGATGGCCGAAGCCAACGAGGCGCTCCAGCGCGAGATCGAGATCCGCCGTCAGGCCGAGCAGCGCTATTCCGGTTTCTTCAACAATCTGGGCGAAGCGCTGTTCATCGTCTCGGTGCGGCCCGACGGGCAGTTCGTCTACGACGCGATCAACCCGGCTCTGGCGCGGGTGACCGGGCTCGATCCGGAGCGCCTGCGCGGCCGGCTCGTCACCGAGGCGCTGGATCCGTCCCTGGCCGGGGACATCCTTCCCCGCTACACCGAATGCCGCGACGGCGGAGTCCCGGTCGATTACGAGGAGACGCTGGATCTGCCGGCCGGCCGCCGGGTCTTCCACACGGTTCTGGTGCCGGTGCGCGACGCGGACGGGCGGGTGTCCCAGATTCTCGGCAGCGGCCGCGACGTCACCGAGCGCAAGCGCTTCCAGGAGGATCTGGTCCAGACCACCAAGATGGCGACGCTCGGCACGCTGGCGGCCGGCATGGCGCACGAGATGAGCCAGCCGCTCAACGTCATCCGCCTGTGGATCGAGAACGCCCTCGACCGGCTGCGCGCGGGCGCCACCGACCCGGTCCGGCTGGAGCGGACCATGACGCTGGTGATCGAGCAGACCGAGCGGATGGGCAAGCTGATCGACCATGTCCGCACCTTCGGGCGGCGCGACGGCGGCGGGCAGTGCGACTTCGCGCCGGCCGGCAGCGTCCGCAGCGCCGTCGATCTGGTCCGCCACCAGTATGGGCTGGAGAACATCGACCTGCGCGAGGAGCTGCCCCCGCAAGCCGTGACGGGCGGAGCGGCGGAGCTGGTGGTGCGCGGCCGTCCCCTGCAACTCGAGCAGGTGGTGCTGAACCTGCTGGCCAACGCGCGCGACGCCGTTCTGGCGCGGCGGGCGGCGGGCGATGAGGCGGCCGGCCGCATCGAGGTGGCGGTGCGCGACGACGCGACGTTGGGCGTCGCCGTCATCCAGGTGACCGACGATGGCGGCGGCATCGACCCGGCGATACTTCCGCGCATCTTCGATCCCTTCTTTACGACCAAGGATGTAGGAAAGGGATCGGGGCTTGGCTTGTCGATCGGTTATGGCATCATCGACTCGATGAACGGCCGCATCGAGGCGGTCAATGTGGAGCTGGGCGGTGGCCGCCGCGGCGTGCGCTTCACGATCACGCTGCCGGTTCAGCCGCTCGCCCCCCAGGATCGGGAGCTGTCGCATGCCTGACCCCTTCCACATCCTGGTCGCCGAGGACGAGGCCCTGGCCGCGATGGCCCTGGAGGATTTCCTGTCGATCAAGGGCTTTCGCGTGACGCTGGCCGGGGACGGGATCGAGGCGATGGAGCGCTACGCCGAGGATCCGGCCGACGCGCTGATCACCGACCTGCGGATGCCGCGCATGGACGGGCACGCGCTGATCCGCGAGATGCGGGCGCGCCATGTCACGCTGCCGGTGCTGGTGATGACCGGCTTCCTGACCCAGGACACCGACCTGACGGACGAGCGCTGGAAGCCGCTGGAGATCCTCAGCAAGCCGGTGAACCCGCAGACGATCCTGGAGACGCTGCGGCGCATGCTGGGCGTGCCGCGGACGGCTTGAGCGGCGCTCATCAGCCCTCCAGCGGCTCCACGTCGACGCTGACGGTCAGGCCGTGGCCGACGCCGCCGATCAGCACGCCGCGCGCCGGGCTGACGTCGTCGTAGTCGCGCCCCCAGGCCACGGTGATGAAGTCGCGGTTGGCGACGCAGGCGTTGGTCGGGCAGACGTCGAGCCAGCCGGCCGGGCCGCACCAGACCGAGGCCCAGGCGTGGCTGACGTCGGCGCCGACCAGACGGGGCTGGCCGGGCGGCGGCAGGGTGCGCAGATAGCCCGACACGTAGCGGGCCGGCAGCCCCATCGTGCGGACGCAGCCGACGATGATGTGGGCGAAGTCCTGGCAGACCCCGCGCCGCTTGCGCATGACCTCGGCCATCGGCGTGGCGACGGTGGTCGCCGCCGGATCGAAGGCGAAATCCCTGTTGACCCGCTGCATCAGGTCGACGACCGCCGACGCCACCGGCCGCCCGGCGGTGAAGGAGACGCGGGCGTAGTCCATCAGCTCCGGACTGGCCTTCACCAGCGCGCTGTCGAAGCAGTATTGCGTGATCTCCGCCCCGTCGTCCGGGCCGGACAGGCCGCGCAGGCTGTCGCGGACATGCTCCCAGGATTGCGTCGCGGCGGTGTCCAGCGGCGGCTGGTCATGAACCTCGACCTCGCTCTCGGCGATGACGCTGAAGGTCCGGTGCGGCTCCTGCACGGCGACGTAGGTGACGGTGTTGCCGAAATAATCAACACGGTCGCTGCGCACCGCCGGAGCCGGCTCCACCGTCAGCAGGGCGCGGCGGACCCGCTGGCGCGGGTGCGGCCGGGCGGTCAGATGCAGCAGATGGTGCGAGACCGGCACATCCTCGCCATAGTCGTACGCTGTCTCGTGGCGCACGCGGTAGCGCATGGGGGCCGCCGGGGCGGAGCCCTGGGCGGCGGCGGCGGCGGGGGCGGGGTCAGGCCGATCGGGCGAAGGCATGGCTGAAATACGCGTGTGCGAGGAAGTTGGATATGTCCGGCAGCGACATCGCCAGCGTGTCGAGCAGCGTGTGCAGGGCGTCGCTCGACCGCAGGGCCTCCGGCTTGCGCAGGCTGCCGCGCGCGGCGGCGACGATCGACAGGGCGCCGCCGGTCGGGTCGCCGGTGCTGCCGGCGCCGTGGTTGGGCAGGGCGCTGAGATGCCGCTCCAGCGCCGCGAGCTGGAAGGCCAGCGCGCGCGGGTTGCCCTCGTCGGCCAGCAGCAGCTCCAGCACCGGGGTGCGCTGCACGCTGGTCAGGTAGCGGGCGCGGTAGGTCATCACGCTCTCTCCCAGCTCCAGCAGGACGGCGAGCGAGGCGGCCTGCACCGCCTCGTCCTGGCGATCGAGGTCGGCGATGCGGATGCCGCGCAGCACGGCGACCGTGTGCAGCGCCCGCTCGATCCGCCGTCCGATGTCGAGGAAGCGCCAGCCGGGGCCGCGCGTCATGCTCTCCTGCTCCAGCCCGGCGACGGCGGCGAGGCTGGTCATCAGGTCGTCCATGCGCAGCAGCAGGGCGGCGGCGTCCAGGCGGACGCGCGGCGGCTGGGTCTGGCGGTCGATGGTGGAGATGACGCGCCACATGTCCATCGACAGCCGGTCGCGCACCGAATAGGCGGTGCGGTGCAGCCGGAGGACCTGCGAGCGCAGGCTGTTCGGGTGATCGGGATCGACCACGGCGGAATAGAGCGCGTCGCGCAGGCCGCGCCCGCCGCCCGCCTCGGTGACGCGGGTCATCTCCCAGGGGATCATGCCGGTCGACGCCTGGAGCGTCAGCAGCGGGCGGAGCTGCGCCGAGGCGCCCGGCATGTTGCCGTCGGTCAGCCGGCCCTGGGTGGCGCGCAGCAGCCGAACCGTTCCCTCCGACCGTTCGGCGTAGCGGCCCAGCCAGTACAACCCGTCGGCGACGCGGCTCGGCAGGTCGCCGGCGGCGGGACGGGCGACGGCGGGCGTCGGTTCGGTGGCGATGGCCGGGCGCGGCTGGGCGGGCGCCACCTCCGACCGGCGGGCGGCGAGGATCCAGGTGTCCTTGCTGCCGCCGCCGCGCTGCATCGACACCACCAGCCGGCCGGATTCGCTCGACACGCGGGTCAGGCCGCCGGGCATCACCGTGTAGCCGCCGCTTGGGGTGGCGCACAGGAAGACGCGCAGCACCAGCGGGCGCGGCTGGAGCTTGCCGTCCTGCCAGACCGGGGCGGTGGAGAGCGCCATCTGCTCCTGCGCCACGTAATACCAGGGGCGCTGCCGGATCTTCTCGACCAGCGCCGCCTTCTCGCCGGCCGCCAGGGTGGCACCGAAGATCGGCTCGAAGGGCAGGGACGGGAAGGCCGGCTTGAGGACCAGCCCGTCGAGATGGTCGATGACGTAGGCGCGCTCGGCGTCGTTGCCGCACCACCAGCTCGCCACGCCGGGCAGCCGCAGCTCCTCGCCCAGCAGATGGCGGCACAGCGTCGGCAGCGACGACTTGATCGCCATCGATTCCATCAGGCCGGAGCCCAGCGCGTTGGCCACCACCACCGTGCCGGCGCGCACCGCCTCGATCAGCCCGGCGACGCCCAGCGAGCTGTCGGCGCGCAGCTCCAGCGGATCGGCGAAGTCGGCGTCGAGCCGCCGCAGGATGACGTCGACCGGCTCCAGCCCCGACAGGGTCTTCAGGAACACCTGCCGGTCGCGCACCGTCAGGTCCGCCCCCTCCACCAGCGTGATGCCGAGGTAGCGGGCGATGTAGACATGCTCGAAATAGGTCTCGTTGTAGGGGCCGGGGGTCAGCAGCACCACGCGCGACCGTTCGCGGCGCGGGCTGATCGACAGCAGCGTCTCCTTCAGCGTGTCGAAGAAGGGGGCGAGCCGCTCGACCTGGCAATGGCGGAAGCTGTCGGGCAGCACCTTCGCCATCACCGCGCGGTTTTCCAGCGTGTAGCCGCTGCCGCTCGGCGCCTGGGTGCGGTCGGACAGCACCCACCAGCGCCCGTCCGGCGCGCGGGCGAGGTCGGCGGCGTAGAAATGCAGATGGACGTCGTTCGGAACGCGGATGCCGTGGACGGCGCGGCGGAATCCCGGATCGGCGTGGATGACCGCCGGGGGCAGCCGGCCGTAGCGGGTCAGGGTCTGCGGGCCGTAGAGGTCGGTCAGGATGGCGTTGAGCAGCGAGGCGCGCTGGATCAGCCCCGATTCGATGGCCTTCCACTCGTGCGCCGGCAGCAGCAGCGGCATCATGTCGAGCGGCCAGGGGCGCTCCATCCCCTTGGGGTCGCCGTAGATGTTGTAGGTGACGCCGTTCTGGTGCAGCAGCCGCCGCGCCTCCTCCCAGCGCACCGCCATCAGGTCGGCGTCGAGGGGGCCGAGCGTGCTCATGAAGGTCTGCCAGTGCGGCCGCAGCCGGCCCTGGCCGGTCACCATCTCGTCATAGACCTGGCCGGAGCCGTAGCCCATGGCGTCGGCCTCGCCGAACAGCGATCCCTGGGCGAAGGGCACCGGTTGCGTTCCCATCAGGGGTGCGTTGGCCGGTGCGGCGGCGGAGGGATCGTACTGGGACAAGGTCGGGACGGTGCTTTTTGCCTATGAAGGAAGCAACAGTGTGAACGTCCCGGCCCGCCGATGCAAGAACGGCGGGCCGGAACGGCTTCCGATGGCGCAATATTCCTTCCGGATCATGCCGCTAGGCCGTTCGTTCAGGAAAGACCGCCGCCGGCGCCGGCTTGCGGCGTACCCCGGCGGCGGTCCCCGGATCGCTCCCCCGATCGATATCGGGCGATGCGGTCAGAGGGTCTTCAGATACTCCAGCAGCTGCCAGCGCTGGGTGTCGGTCAGATGGGCGCCGAACTCGTGCCCGCTGTTCCGGTTGCCCGGCTTGCTGGTGTCGAACAGGAAGGTCGAGCTTGGCGCCGCCGAATCAACGCCGACCTTGACCGGGTCGAGGGCGCCGCCGCCCATCCGGAAGCTGGCCGAGCGCTGGGCCGCCGGCAGCAGCATCTCGTACAGGTTCGGCACCGAGCCGTTGTGCATGTAGGGAGCCGTCGCCCAGACGCCGTCGAGCGGGCGCGCCTTGTAGGCGAGCAGCCTCTTGATGGTGTCCGCGAACTCCTGTGTCGCCTTGGCGGGGTCCTTCGCCTTTTCCGCCGCTGCCCTGCTCGGTCCGGCGGCGGGGACCGGCGGCTTCACCCTGCTGGAGGCTTGCAGGACGCTGATGATCTTCCGGTGCTGGTCGGTCAGCGGCGCGCCCGCCTTGACGAAGGGGGTGGTGTCGAGCGGCTTGCCGGGCGGCTGGGACGCGGCGGCGGACAGGGCGGCCGACTGCGACTGCGACTGCGACTGCGACTGCGACTGTGACGGGGCGGCCCAGGCCGGGGTTGCGGACCCGCCCCCGGAACCGCTCTTGATGATGTCGTCGATCAGCCCCGGATCCTTGACGATGTCGCCGAGCATCGCGCCGATCACCGCGTTGGACAGCAGGTTGACGGCGGTGTCCGGATTCTTCAGCTTGGCTCCGCCCAGCAGCTCCGGCGGCATGGCGACGCCGGCGATGGCCCCGGTGTCGGACTGGCGGCACAGCGCGTCCACCGCCATCTTCGGGTCGGAGGCGTAGTTGACCGCCACCATCTTCGCCGTGACCGCCGCCTCGATGCCCTGGGTGCAGATCATGTTGAAGGCGGCGATGACCTTTGCGGGATCGTTCGGGTAGGGCCAGGTGAACAGCGGCTCCATGTGGATGGGGGCGGTGGTGTAGGTCTCGCCGCGCGGCAGGAGCGTGTGGCAGCTCACGCAATTCTGCTGGTAGAGATCGGCGCCGGCCGCCGCCTTGACGATGTCGACGGTGCCGGCGATGGAGTCCGGCCAGACCGGGGACCGGAGCTGGCGGAGCTGGTTCTCCATCGCCACGAGGTTCCGCCCGCGCACGGTCGAATCGTAGTAATAATGCATGATGGTGGGCTTCTTCAGCGTCACGTCGCCGAACACGCCCAGCACCTCGCCGGCGTTTCGCCCCAGCGCGTCGAAGGCGCTGTTGTTGGGCAGCAGGCCGTTCCACTGCACCCAGGGCTGGTGCGGGGCGTCCCACAGGAAGGGGTAGCTGACCGGCGCGTCGGGCGGCCGGTTGTTCTTCGGGATGTTCAGGTCGATCCCCGACACCCGGTTGAAGATCATGCCGAAGGCGTCGGTGCGCATCGGCCCCCAGGGGGTGGCCGGGGTGCTCTGCGCCACGAAGGCGGTGAAGCGGGCGTCGAACGCCTTGAGCTGTTCGAGGAGCGCCAGCCGCTGCTGCGGGTTGGCGTTGGGGCCGAGCACGCGGTTGGAGAAGGGCTCGAACACGCCGTCCACGGTGGTGGTGGTGTGGACCGCGTCGCGGATCGCGCTGATCAGGCCGTAGAGGTCGCCGGTGGTCACCGCGCCGTCGAGGCGCAGCGTCTTGCCGTTGACCGTCAGGTCGCCGGTGTGGCAGGCGGCGCAGGTCATGCCGAACCAGGCCGTCTTGTCGGGATCGACGTCCTTGACGAAGCCGAGCGGCAGCCCGTCCGGATTCCATTTGCCGGCCGCGTCGGCGGGATAGCCGTAACGGGACAGGCTCTTGACGAAGGGCGCCTTGGTCTGCGGATCCTCCAGCGCCATGAACCAGTCATAGCGCATGATCTGCGAGCCCTGGCTCGTGTTGTAATACCACTGGCGCGCGTCCTGCGACCAGTTCTGGTCGAGGTACCAGACGCCGTCGATCTGCGTCGGCGGCTTGACCGGAACCTCGCGCGGCGGGGCCGGCGGCTCGGCGCAGGCGCTCAGCAGAAGGCTGGCGGCTGCGGCGGTTCCGAAAATCCTGGCTTTCATCCCTGTTGTCCCCCAGCAGGTTGATGGCTTGTCGCCTTCAGCGGGTGAGGGTATGGCCGATAACCGTGATGCGGGTATGAATATCGACAATCTATCGGAAAAAGTGATTCACTGCATATATGGGTAGGCGGCCGGAGGCGTTCCGGCCGCTGCTCTGCTGAAGGTTGCGGTGAAGAGAGATGGGTGAAGGGGGCGAATCGTGAAAGCTCTCCGCCCCCTCCCGTGCTACCCCCGCCGCAGGTCCAGCGTCATCGGGAACTGCGGGTTGCGTTCCTCGCCCGGCACCGTCATCGGACCCGGCGTGTGGCCGAAGGGGAAGAAGCGGGCGAGGCGACGGCCCTCCGCCTCGTTGGCGTTGACCGGGAAGGTGTCGTAGTTGCGCCCGCCCGGATGCATGACGTGATAGGTGCTGCCGCCGATCGACCGGCCCGCCCAGGTGTCGACGATGTCGAAGATCAAGGGCGTGTGGACCGGGATGGTCGGGTGCAGGCAGGAGGGCGGCTGCCACGCGCGGTACCGCACGCCGCCGACGAACTCGCCCTCGGTTCCGGTCGGGACCAGCGGCACGCGGCGGCCGTTGCAGGTGATAGCGTAGCGCGCGTCGATCAGGCCGGTGACCCGCACCTGCACCCGCTCGACCGAGCTGTCCACATAGCGCACCGTGCCGCCGCCGCCCGGCTCCTCGCCCAGGACGTGCCAGGGCTCCAGCGCCATGCGCAGCTCCATGGTGATGCCGCGCTGGCTGACCTGGCCGTAGGTCGGGAAGCGGAAGTTCATGTGCGGGGCGAACCACGCATCCTCCAGCGGGTAGCCGTGGTCGCGCAGGTCCTGCAACACGTCGGCCAGATCCTGCTGCACGAAATGGGGCAGCATGAAGCGGTCGTGCAGCTCGTTGCCCCAGCGCACCAGCCGGCCCTTGTAGGGAGTCTTCCAGAAGCGCGCGACCAGCGCCCGCATCAGGAGCTGCTGGGTCAGGCTCATCTCCGCGTGGGGCGGCATCTCGAAGGCGCGGAATTCGACCAGCCCGAGGCGGCCGGTGGAGCTGTCGGGCGAATAGAGCTTGTCGATGCAGAATTCGGCCCGGTGGGTGTTGCCCTGCACGTCGACCAGCAGGTTGCGCAGGATGCGGTCGATCATCCAGGGCGGGCACTGGCCGAAGCTGGCGATCTGCCGGTCGATCTCGGTGAAGGCGATGTCGAGTTCGTAGAGCTGGTCGTCGCGCGCCTCGTCGACGCGCGGGGCCTGGCTGGTCGGCCCGATGAACATGCCGGAGAAGACGTAGGACAGCGCCGGGTGGTTCTGCCAGTAGGTGATCAGGCTGCGCAGCAGGTCGGGCCGCCGCAGGAACGGGCTGTCGGCCGCCGTGG
The DNA here is from genome assembly GCF_017876095.1 of Azospirillum agricola. Taxonomy (GTDB): domain Bacteria; phylum Pseudomonadota; class Alphaproteobacteria; order Azospirillales; family Azospirillaceae; genus Azospirillum; species Azospirillum agricola. Next base: position 284,218 of record NZ_JAGINM010000002.1, on the reverse strand, counting down.
CCCCGCCCATCACCACATGGTTGCCGCCGCCGGTGCCGGTGTGGCGCCCGTCGATCATGAACTTTTCGGCGCACAGCCGCGACTGGCGGGCGTCCTCGTAGAGGTCCAGCGTGTTGCGCACCAGCTCGTCCCAGCTGTGGGCCGGATGGATGTTCACCTCGATCACGCCGGGGTCGGGGGTGACGGCCAGCGAGTTCAGGCGCGGGTCCTTCGGCGGCTGGTAGCCCTCGATCACCACCGGCATGTCGAGCTCGACGGCGGTCGCCTCGATCTCCGCCAGCATCGCCAGATAATCCTCCAGCGTGCTCATCGGCGGCATGAACAGGTGCAGCCGGCCGTTGCGAGCCTCGCAGGTCAGCGCGGTGCGGACGATCCACCAGGCCGACTTGCCCTCCTCCGGAACCTCGGCGCGGACCTCGGCCATCACGCGCTGGCGCTGGGCCTCGCGCGCCTCGCCATGCACGCCGCGGTCAGAATCGCGGGCGGTGCGGCGGGCGTCGACGCTGCGCTGGAGCGGGTGGGGCGGCAGGGGTTGCCGCTCCTCGAACGGGTCGGTCTCCCAGGCGTAGGGATAGTCGCTCTTCGACACCCAGGGCAGGGAGCCGAGGGGCAGGCGGTAGCCGACCGGGCTGTCGCCGGGGATCAGCACCAGCTTCTCCTGGCGCAGCGGCCATGTGCTCGACAGCCAGACCGGGCCCTTCTGGGTCATGCGGCGGTTGATCGGCATGGCGAAGCCGACCGGCTCGTTCAGCCCCCTGGTGAAGACGCGGGCGAGGCGCTCGCGCTCCTCCTTGTCGTCCAGCTTGCTGTTCAGCGGATCGACGTTGATCGGGAGCTTGGCCTCCTTGTTCAGGTAATGCCAGGAATCCTCATAGGCGGCGAGCACCACCGCCGGGTCGACGCCCAGCCGCTTCGCCAGCGTTACCAGGAAGACACCGGCGTCCTGCGCGGTGTGGCCGTAATCGACGTTCTCCTTCGCCAGCAGGTCGGTGTTGGCCCACATCGCCTCGCCGTCGCGGCGCCAGTAGACGGTCATCGCCCAGCGCGGCAGCGATTCGCCGGGGTACCATTTGCCCTGGCCGAAATGCAGCAGCCCGCCGGGGGCGAAGCGTTTCATCATGCGGTGGATCAGGTCGGCGGCGAGCCGGCGCTTGTTGGGGCCGACGGCGGCGGTGTTCCATTCCGCCCCCTCCATGTCGTCGATCGACACGAAGGTCGGCTCGCCGCCCATGGTCAGGCGGACGTCGCCGGTCTTCAGATCCTCGTCGACGCGGTGGCCGAGCGCCTCGATGGCCGACCATTGCTGCGGCGTGTAGGGCTTGGTGACGCGCGGCGCCTCGTAGATGCGGGTGACCGACATCGCGTGGTCGAACTCGACCTCCGCCTCGTCGACGAGGCCGGAGATGGGGGCGGCGGACGAGGCGTCGGGGGTGCAGGCCAGGGGGATGTGGCCCTCGCCGGCCAGCAGGCCCGAGGTCGGGTCGAGCCCGACCCAGCCGGCGCCGGGCAGGAAGACCTCGGTCCAGGCGTGCAGGTCGGTGAAGTCGGTCTCGGTGCCGGACGGGCCGTCCAGCGCCTTCTGGTCGGCGGTGAGCTGGATCAGGTAGCCGGACACGAAGCGCGCCGCCAGACCCATGTGCCGCAGGATCTGCACCAGCAGCCACGCCGAATCGCGGCACGACCCGGTGCGCCTGGTCAGCGTCTCCTCGCAGGTCTGGATGCCGGGCTCCAGCCGGATGACGTAGCCGATGTCCTTCTGGAGGCGCTGGTTGAGGTCGATCAGGAAATTGATGGTCGGCGTCGGCTCGCGGGGGACCGTCGCCAGATAGGCGGCCAGCGCCGGCTCGACCGTCTCCGTCTCCAGATAGGGGCGAAGCTCCTTCTCCAGCCAGTCCTCGTAGGCGAAGGGGAAGCTCTGCGCCTTCTCCTCCAGGAAGAAGTCGAAGGGGTTGATCGACGCGATCTCGGCGACGAGATCGACCTCGACGATGAACTCGCGGGTCTTCTCCGGGAAGACGAAGCGGGCCTGGTAGTTGGACTGCGGATCCTGCTGCCAGTTCAGGAAATGATGCTTGGGCGTGACGCGCAGGGAGTAGCTGAGGATCGGCGTCCGGCAATGCGGGGCCGGGCGGAGGCGGACGATCTGCGGACCGAGGGACACCAGCCGGTCGTAACGGTAGATGGTCTTGTGATTCAGCGCGACGTGGATCGCCATGTATACCCCGCCTCTTTCCTGTTCGAATATCTTCGCCCGCCGGTTGGTCCGGCGCTTCGTCGGAAACGGTAGCACCGATGAAATCCGCCCGACAGGGTGCCCGCGCACCGACTCTATCGCAGTTGCGAGAAAGTCACGATCTTGCCCGGCCGGTGGGCCTCGGCTTTCATTCGTTCGCGTTCCCCGTTATATCGGTTCACACTGGGTCCGGGGTTTCGCGACGGGGCGGGGGCGATGGTGTCACTGGCGTCTTCCTCCATGGGCAGCGCGATGGCGGGCAGCGGGATGGCGGGCAGCGGGACGGGCGGCGCCGTGCGCGGCGTGGTCACGGGGAAATACTTCAACTTCAAGCCGCTGCCGCCGCCCGCCGACATCCTCGGCAACCCGCTGGTGGTCACCGACCTGCCGACCCACAAGCTGCCCAGGGAAACCGCCGGCAGCCGGTTCAAGCGCTTCCTCGCCCGCTTCAGCCTGGGCAGCCAGTCGTCGGAGACGCGGCTGCGCTGGAAGCTGCACGACACCATCCACGCGACCATGGCGTCGCTGTCGCCGTCCGCCTCGCTGGTGGCGGGGAAGCGGGCGGGGCCGAAGCGCCGGAAACTGTCGGTGCCCGTCATCGTCGTGCGCCACCCCTACCACCTGCGTCATGTCTTCGAGACGCTGCCCCAGATCCCCGCCGCCCTGGGGATGGAGCGGCGTTTCCTGGAATTGCTGATGACCCGCGCGCTGAAGCGCTACGGCGAGCAGATGGCGCTGGTCAAAGGCAGCCCCTTCTCCTTCGAGCATGAGGCGCGGGAGTATTTCTTTGCCGGCTTCCGCCTGGAGAAGCACATCAAGCAGGTCACCAATCCCGACGAGCGCTTCGCCGCGTTGCAGGCCATCTACATCAATTATTTCCATGGTCGGAACTACTACTACTACGCGCTGTTGCGGCGGGAGAAGCTGGCGCCCGACAACAAGCTGTTCATGCTGTTCGCCCGCGCCGTCTATTTCATGGCGCGCGTCGACTGGAACGGCGAGCTGCTCGACAAGCCCAACCCGCGCTCGATGCCCCGGCGCGACGAGGTGATGTTCTTCGTCGAGCGTGACAAGTCGGTCCTGACGCGCTATCGCAGCGACCAGGATTTCCAGCGTCAGGTCAAGGCGGTGCTGGAAGCCTTTCCAGCGGCTTGATTTCGGGGTTTGATCGATGCGCGTTGTCTCCCTTCCGGTCGGCCTGCTGGCCGGGCTCCTGATGGCGGGTTCCGTTCAGGCTTCGGCCCAGGAGGCTGTCAAGGAGGCTGTCCCGGGGAAGGCCGCGGAAAAGGGGTGCGCCGCGAACGAATCGCCGGTTTCCGAACTGATCTGCCGCGACCCCGCCCTGGCCGCCGCGACGGAAGCGGTGGATGGCGCGCTGAAGGCTCTGGGCGCGACGACCGACGATCTGGGACGCGCCGCCATCGAGGCCGGCCAGACCCTGTGGCGCTCGCGCCGGGACGAGAGCTGCCCGGTCGCAGCCGCCGACCTCGCCGATCCCAAGGTGGCGAAGGCCCGCACCGACTGCCTGCTGCGGGCGAGCAGGGCGCGCGTGGCCGCGCTCGACGCCGAGCGGGCGGCGCGCGGCAGGCCGGTGGCCGACCTGCCGTTGATCATCACCGACGCGGCCGCTCCCCGGCTGGTCGCGGTGCCGTCGCGGCCGCCGGCCCTGACCCGTCCGGTGTCGGCGCTGGCGCTGGTCGGGCGCTGGGCCAAGGCCGATCCGGTCAGCCGGGCGCCGATCGACGACTGCCGGACCTCCTATCTGGACGTCACGCGGGAGCAGGCCGTCCAGGCGGTGGACCCCCGGCTGCCGGTTTTCCCGATCGAAGGGCGGCTGGCCGCGGACGCGGATCCGGCCGAGGGCGTGGCGGTGACCGGCGAGAACGGCCCGGTGGGAAGCCTGCGGCTGGAGGCGGCGGAAACGCCGAGGCTGGACCGTCTGGTGCTGCGGCTGGCGCCGCCGGCCACCTTCGCCGCGACCTTCGTGCGCTGCCGGTAGTGCCTTGACACGTCATGCCCGTTGCTTGGCACGGGCATGACGGAAGGAGCCGCGAGACGGTTGTCTACAGCGCCGCGACGCGGAAGCGCACGGTGCCGGTCAGCCGTTCGCCGGGAGGCAGGGCGATCACCCCGGCGTCCGGTTCCTGGGGGCGGTTCAGCGCGTCGGTCATGTGGCTGACCGGCTCCAGGCACAGGTAATCCTCGCTGGCCGGCGCGTAGACGATCAGGTGGCCGAACGGCCCGTCGGCGACGATGGTCAGCGACAGCCCGCGCCCCGGCCATTCCAGGACGGCCCGGCCGTCCCAGCCGGTGAAGCCGTGGTCCAGCACCAGCCCGTCCATCGCCACGCCCTTGGGAAAGGACCAGGCGGGCGGCAGCGGGCGGCGGGTGCGCGGCAGGATGGTCTCGTCGCTGTCCCACACCCCGGTCAGCCGCGCCGTGACCCGCGTGCCCGGCGGCTTCGGGAAATAGGGGTGCAGGCCGAAGCCGGCCGGCATGACGCTGTCGGACTCGTTGACCAGTTCCAGCGTCACCGTCAGCCCGTCGTCGTCCAGCGCGACGGTCTGCGCCGCGCTGTAGCTCCACGGCCAGGAATCGGCCCGATGGCGGAAGGCCAGGCGCGCCGCCGAGGCGGTCCGCTCCTCCACCTGCCCCTCGACCCGCCAGGGAACCGCCCAGCCATGGCCGTGGATGCGGTGGGGGGAACCGGGATCGGTCGGCATCTCCACACGGCGCCCCTGGAAGGTGAAGCGGCCGCCGGCGACCCGGTTCGAAAAGGGAATCAGCGGGAAGCAGGCCATGTCCGGAGCGAAGTCGCCGGCCATCGCCGCTTCGCTCGCCGGCCGGAACAGATCGATCGTCCCGTCGGGGCCGCTCCGCCTCCAGGCGGCGATGGAGCCGCCGCAGCCGGGGGCGAGAAGGCACTCCATGGCGCCGTGCCGCAGCGCCACCATGTCGTGGACCCCAATCATGCGTGCTCCCCGCTTTCAGCCGCTCCGGTCTTATCGCACATGCGAAGTGGGAAGGAAACGCCCCATCCCCGCTGTCGCAGCATCGCCACAACAGGTGTGCATTCGATGAAAAATGTCGACATCGTACACGCCTCCTTTACCGGCGCGATGGAACACTGCCAGCGACCGCGTTCCGCCAGCGCCCGCCGGTCCTGCCCCCCGTGTCGAAAGGCTCGCGTGCCCAGCCCTCTGCCCAGCCGTCCGGCCGCACCCCCGCCGCCCTCCGCCGTCGGAGCCTTCGACGAGGCGGAGCTGTGCGGAAGCCTTGCCGAATGTCACGGCTGGCAGGGCCGCATGGTCATCGGCATCGCCCTGCGCTCCTACCTCGATCCGCTGTTTCTGACCCCGACCGAGCTGATCCACCACGCCAAGCCGCTGAAGGTCCTGCTGGGGCATGGGCAACTGGTGGAAAGCGCGGTGGCGCGGATCGCCGCCGTCCAGGGGCGTCTGCCCGGTCAGGAGCCGCGCGCCCGCCGGCTGGCGCTCCAGGCCGCCGTCGACGAGACCTGGGCGAAGGCGCGCGCCGCCCAGATCGCCTTCGCCGACATTCCCAAGGGCCGCTCCGCCGTCGATTCCGTGCTGGCGGCCGCGCCGGGCCAATCGCCGACCGGCGATGCCGCCTACGACCTGCGCGTCGCGCTGAGCCTGGAGCTGTACGAACTCAAGAGCTGGTCGGCCAAGCTCGACCGGCTGCTCGACATCCTCCAGTGGGACCGCGACGAGCGTCTGTCCGGCGTGGTCGACGGCATGATCGGCGACGTGCTGTGCTCGGCCGCCGCCGGGGTCGAGCTGCTGGGCGGCGGGCTGCCGCCCGGCGCGCTGCTGGTCACGCTGTGCGAGCTGCTGTGCGGCCGGGTCCGCATGGACGCGATGGGACCGAACCGGCTGGGCGTGCTGAACGCGCTGTTCCGCCAGGGCAAGCTGCCGCAGGCGCGGCTGGCCGTGCTCGACCGTGTCCGCCGTCAGTTGAAGGCGCCGCAGCCGCTGGGGCGGGGCGCCTTCGACCAGGAGGCCGAGTGCCTGCGGACGCTGCTCGGCCATCTGCTGACACGCAACGGGCTGATCGGCGGTCCGGCAATGGCCGACGCGCTGACCGTCCGCTACTCCCGCCGGCTGGAGCAGGGCGGGGCGAGCGCCTACCGCCGCTCCATCGTCGGGCTGGGCGAGGGGCAGCCGGACCTGATCTGCCGCATCCATTACCTGACCGCCGTGGCCGCGGTTCCGGCGGCCGAGCGGCACATGGGCGAGATCGCGGCCTCGCTCGACGCCGCCGTGGGCAATGAGCTGCTGATCGAGAACATGCTGGTCCAGACGCCCGACACGGGGCTGCTGGAGCGGGATCTGGCGGGCGCGCTCGACGCGATCCGTGACTCCGCCCTGCCGTGGGAGGCACGCGGGCCGATCGCCGCGAAGGCGGAGCGGGCGATCGACGGCTACGCCAAATCGGGGAATCTCGCCGCGCGGCTGCGGCAGGTCGAGCCGGTGCTGCGCCGCCGCACCATCCGGCTGGCCGAGATCGCCTGCTCCGGCCTGATCCGCGAGGACGGCGCCCTGCCGCTGATGCGCCAGCACATCCTGGAGATCGTCCGCCAGCCGCAGTTCCAGGCCGAACTCGCCGCCCAGCAGAACAACGAGATGGCGCAGGCCGAGGTGCGGCGCCTGTTCGAGCTGCTCGACCGGCTGCGGCAGATGGCGACGGCCCCGGCCCCCGCGCCGCAGCCGCCCGGCCCTTCGGCCGCCGCCACCGTGTCGGCGCCGCCTCCGGCGACGCCCCCTGCGGGGCCACAGGCCCGTGCGATGGCGCCGCAGGGCGCCGACACCGTCATGGTTCCCCCCGGACCGGCGGTGACGGTCGCGCTGCCGCCCGGTTCCGGTCCGGGACTCTCGGGAACCGGTCTGGACGGGCGCTGCCCGAGCTGCTTCGCCGACCGGCCGACGCGCGACGCCTGCCGGAATTGCGGCTACCCCGCCAGTTCCGACAACCGGCCGGGGGTGCACCTGATGCCCGGCACGGCGCTGCTCGGCCGTTACCGGGTGGGCCGGGTGCTGGGGCAGGGCGGGTTCGGCGCCACCTATCTGGGCTGGGACGACCGGCTGCGCGTGAAGGTGGCGATCAAGGAATTCTACCCCTCGAACCTGATTTCACGGGCGCCCGGTTCCTTCGGCGTCGTTCCCTTCTCCGACGAGCACGCGCGGGGCTTCGCCGCCGGTCTGGCGAAGTTCCTCGACGAGGCGCGGATGCTCGCCCGGCTGCGCGACATCAAGGAGATCGTCGGCGTCCAGGATTTCTTCGAGGAGAACGCCACCGCCTATCTCGTCATGGAGCTGCTGGAGGGCCGCACCATGAAGAAGTATCTGGCCGACAGCGGCGGGCGGATCGACGTGCGCCGCACGCTGGGGGTGCTGACGCCGATCATGAGGGCGTTGCAGACCATCCACGAGCAGGGGCTGATCCATCGCGACATCAGCCCGGACAACATCTTCCTGACCAGCGCGGGTGAGCGCAAGCTGCTGGATTTCGGCGCCGCGCGGCGGTCGGCGGGGCAGGGGGACGGGCTGACCGTGATCCTGAAGCCGGGCTACGCCCCGCCGGAGCAATATTCCAACGAGGGCCGGCAGGGCCCTTGGTCGGACGTCTATGCCCTGTGCGCCACCATGTATCTGGCGCTGACCGGCAAGACGCCACCGGACGCCACCGCCCGTTTCGTGAGCGACCGGGTTCCACGGCCGAACGAACTCGGCGCCGCCCTGCCGCCGTCTTTCGAGAAGGTGCTCCTGGCCGGTCTCGCCATGCGCTGGCAGGACCGTCCGCAGAGCATGCGCGACCTGCTGCGCGGCATGACCAACGCGTTGGGGGCGGGCTAAGAGCGCCTAACAGAAGCTTGAGTCGTCTCTCGACTCGTCATCCCCGCGAAGGCGGGGATCCAGAGTTTTCCGAGAGGAACCCATGGGAAAAGCCTGGATCCCCGCCTTCGCGGGGATGACGGTTCCATGGGGCACCGATGGCGAAAACGGAATTCTGCTAGGCGCTCCAAGGAGGCGGGCTGAGCGGGCGGAGCCGGGGGAAACGCCGCCGGGAGGAACCGGCGGCGCAAGGACGGGATCGCTTCTACAGGGTGATCAGCGCCATCAGGACCAGAACGGCGATGACGCCGGCGGTGCTGAGCTTCACGAACTTGGTGAAGGCGATCCAATTCTGCATGTGGGTGCGGACCAGCTCTTCGCTGACCGGGTTGGAACCGACGGCGGCCATCTCAGAAACCCTCCTTTTGGTTTGTGTTGCCCGCAATTCTGCCGAAGCAGATGGGAAGCGCAACAGAAACCGGCAATGCCCGAGCGTTTTGGGAGGGCTTTTTTCGGAAGGGGGGAACACTTGATCCCCACCCATCCTCCCCTGCGAGGCGGGGGAGGATGGGTGGGGATCAAGTGTCTGCGCTTGAACGCTTAAAAGGGCGGGTTGACCACCGCGTCCAAGGCAAGGGGAGCGCCCTCGATCCGCACCAGATCGCCATCGACGCGGGCGCGGCCCTCGGCGATCAGGCGGACGGCGTGCGGGTAGAGCCGGTGCTCCGACTCCAGCACCCGGCCGGCGAGGGAGTTCGCGTCGTCGCCGGGCAGGACCGGAACGGCGGCCTGCGCGACGATCGGCCCGTCATCCATCGCCGGGCGGACGAAATGCACGGTGCAGCCATGGAACCGCACCCCCGTCGCCAGCGCCCGCGCGTGCGTGTCGAGCCCCTTGAAGGAGGGCAGCAGCGACGGGTGGATGTTGATGAGCCGGTCGCGCCAGCTCCCGACGAAGCCTTCCGACAGGATGCGCATGAAGCCGGCGAGGCAGACCAGTTCGACGCCGGCTCCCCGCAGCCTGGCGTCCATCGCCGCCTCGAAGGCGGGCTTGTCGCCGGGGAAATCGCGGTGGCTGACCACCGTGGTCGGAATGCCGGCCGCCGCCGCGCGCTCCAGCCCGTAGGCGTCGGCCTTGTTGGACAGGACGAGCGCGATCTCGGCCGGGAAGTCCGGGGCGGCGCAGGCGTCGATCAACGCCTGAAGGTTGCTGCCCCGGCCCGAGATCAGAACACCGAGCTTGAGCTTCGCGGAGGTCACGGAGCCCACGCCGCATCCATGCCGGTGACGGTGACGCGGGCGTCGCCGTCCTTCAGCGCGGTGACGGTGCCGACGGTGAAGACCGTCTCGCCGCCCTCGGTGAGGATGTCGATCGCCTGCTGCGCCTTGTCGGCCGGGACCACGGCGACCATGCCGAGCCCGACGTTGAAGGTGCGGGCCATCTCGTAGGGCGCGATGCCGCCGGTCTTCATCAGCCAGCCGAACACCGGGGGCAGGGTCCAGGTCGAGGCGTCCAGCGTCACGCCGAGCCCGTCGGGCAGCACGCGCGGGATGTTCTCGATCAGGCCGCCGCCGGTGATGTGGGCGAGCGCCCGGACGCTGCCGGCGCGCACGGCCTTCAGCGTGCTCTTCACATAGATGCGCGTCGGGGTCAGCAGCGCCTCGCCCAGCGTCCTGGAGGAGTCCCAGGGGCATTCGGCGTCGTAGCCGAGGCCGGATTTCTCGACCAGCTTGCGGACCAGCGAGTAGCCGTTGGAATGCACGCCGGTCGATGCCAGCCCCAGCACCACGTCGCCCGCCTGCACGGCCGAGCCGGTCAGCGCGTGTTCGCGCTCGACCGCACCCACCGAGAAGCCGGCGAGGTCGTAGTCGCCTTCCGAATACATGCCCGGCATCTCGGCGGTCTCGCCGCCGACCAGCGCGCAGCCGGCCTGGCGGCAGCCCTCGGCGATGCCCGACACGATGGCGCGGCCGGCGGCCACGTCGAGCTTGCCCGTCGCGTAGTAATCCAGGAAGAGAAGCGGCTCCGCCCCTTGAACAACCAGGTCGTTGACGCACATCGCCACAAGGTCGATGCCGACCGTGTCGTGGCGGTTCGCCAGGATCGCGACCTTCAGCTTGGTGCCGACGCCGTCGGTGGTGGCGACCAGCAGCGGATCCTGGTAGCCGGCCGCGCGCAGGTCGAACAGCGCGCCGAAGCCGCCGAGGCCCGCGTCGGAGCCGGAGCGCGCGGTGGAGCGGGCAAGGGGCTTGATCGCTTCGACAAGCGCGTTGCCCGCGTCGATGTCCACACCGGCCTGCTTGTAGGCGTCGGACATGTTATAGGACTGGGTGCTGATGGTATCCTCGCTTGGGCTGAGCTATATACCGGGCCGTTGGATCGGCCCGAACATACTCGAATCGGAAGGCATTGCAATGCTCCACCGCCGCCGCGCGCCGCTGTTTGCGGGTCTCGCCGCCCTGTCCGTCGCCTGCGTCCTCTCGGGCGGGCCGGCCGGGGCGCAAACCGCCGCGCCGCCGTCGCCCTCCGCGCTGCCCTCCTCCACACCGACGGCCAACACCGCCGCCGACGCCTTCGCGGTGTCGGGCGTCAAGGTGGACATCAACGCCGCCAACGCCAACACCGCCCGCGATCAGGCGATCCGCGAGGCGCAGAGCAAGGCCTGGGTCGAGCTGTACAAGCGTCTCGTCCCCGGCGGCGGCAACCCGCCGCGCCTGTCGGAGAACGACATCGCCCGTCTGGTCCAGGGCTTCGAGATCGACGAGGAGAAGGTGTCGGCCACCCGCTACGTCGGGTCGATCACCGTGCGCTTCCGACCCAACGCGGTGCGCGACGCCATCGGCGGCGCCGGCAGCGCCCAGTATGTCGAGCCGCCGACCCGCCCCTTCGTGGTGCTGCCGCTGACCGTCACCGACGGGCGCACCCTGCTGTGGGAGGACCGCACCCCCTGGCGCGCCGCCTGGGAGGAGCGTCCGGCGACCTCTTCGCTGGTGCCGCTGGTGGTGCCGGACGGCGAGTTGCCCGACGCCCAGGCCATCGGCACGGAGGAGGCGGTGAGCGGCAACGCCGACGCGCTCGGCCGCATCGCCCAGCGCTACCACGCCGGCGGGGTCATCGTCGCGCGGACGGAGCTGCCGGCCGGCGGCCCCGACCTGTCGCGCGGTCTGGTGGTGGATCTCACCCGCTACGGGCTGGACGGCACCCGCGAGACCCAGACCGTCAACGTCAAGCCCGACGCTTCGGACCGGCCGGCCGATTTCCTGACCCGTGCCGTGACCCAGGTCGGCGCGCAGCTCGACGAGGCGTGGCGCCGCAACAACGTGACGGCGACCGGGCCGGAGCAGACCACGCTGGTCCGCGTGCCGCTGGGCAGCGCCGCCGACTGGGTGGAGACGCGCAAGCGGCTGGCCGGCCTTGCCGCCGTGACCCGCAACGAGCTGCTGTCGATGACCCGCTCCGAGGCGCTGGTCAACCTGACCCATCGCGGCGATCCCGACCGTCTGGCCCCCCTGCTGAACAAGCGCGACCTCGGCCTGACCCGCGTGGCGCCGCCGGCCGCCATGGGCACCGCGCCGCTGCCGGTGTCCGCCGCCGGCTGGCAGCTCACCCTGCTGCCGCGCGGCTCGGGCTCGGGCGATGCGGCGGCCCCGGCCGCCAACCCCGGCGCGATCCCTCTGGCGCCCTCGGCTCCGCTGGGAACGGCGCCGGCCGCGGCCTATCCCACCGGCGGGCTCGGCGCGCCGCCGCGCAACCTGGGCACCCTGCCGGTGAGAAACGCACCGTGAGCGTTCCCAACATCATCACCTTCCTGCGCATCCTGGCGGTGCCGCTGGCCATGTACATGATCCTCACCGGGAACATGGTCTGGGCCTTCGGCCTGTTCGTCGCGGCCGGCCTGTCCGACGCGCTGGACGGCGCCATCGCCCGCATGTTCCGCGCCCGCACCGTGCTGGGCGGCTATCTCGACCCGCTGGCGGACAAGGCGCTGATCGTCGGCGTCTACGTGGCGCTCGGCCATGTCGGGCTGATCCCGCTGTGGCTGGTCATGCTGGTGGTGTTCCGCGACGTCATGATCATCGCCGGCGTCATCCTGCTGTTCACTCTGAAGGAGACGCTGGCGATGCAGCCGCTCTACATCAGCAAGGTGAACACGGTGGTGCAGATCGCGCTGGCCGCCGCCGTGCTGGCGCCGGCCGCGCTGGGGCTGCCGAATCCGCGGCTGTTCGAGATGGAGCTGGTGGAGGCGCTGGTCTATGTCTGCGCGGCGACGACGGCGGCCTCCGGCCTCGCCTACGCCCGGCGCGCGGCGCTGCTGTTCAACCGGCTCGGCGGTGTCCGGTGACGGAGTCCAAGCAGATCCGCTTCTGGCTGATCGGGCTCGGCCTGTTCGTCCTCGCCCTGTGGCTGCTTGCCGGCATGCTGCTGCCCTTCGTGGTCGGGCTGGCGCTGGCCTACCTGCTCGACCCGCTGGTCGACCGGCTGGAGGCGGTGCGCCTGCCGCGCTGGCTCGGCACCACGCTGGTGCTGCTGTCCTTCCTGCTGGTGCTGGTGCTGTTCGTCCTGCTGCTTGTGCCGCTGGTCCAGGGCCAGATCGCCCATCTGCTGGAGGTGCTGCCGCACTACGCCACCCTGGTGAAGGAACGGGCGCTGCCGGCGATCAACCGGCTGCTGCACCGGCTGCCGCCCGACGACATGGAGCGGCTGCGCGCCGCCGCCGGCACCTACGCCGGCGACGTCGCCGGCTGGATCGCCAAGGTGGTGAGCAGCATCCTGTCGGGCGGGCTGGCTCTGTTCGACGTGCTGTCGCTGATGTTCATCACGCCGATCGTCGCCTTCTACATGATGCGCGACTGGGACGTGATGGTCGCCAAGGTGGACGCCTGGCTGCCGCTCCAGCACGCCGAGACGATCCGGGCGCAGGCGCGCGAGGTGGACTCCACCCTGTCCGGCTTCGTGCGCGGGCAGGCGCTGGTCTGCGTGGTGCTCGGCCTGTTCTACGCGCTGGCGCTGTCGGCGGCCGGGCTCGATTTCGGGCTGGTCATCGGGCTGGTCGCCGGGCTGCTGTCCTTCATCCCCTATGTCGGGTCGCTGTTCGGCTTCGTCGCCAGCACCGGGCTTGCCCTTCTCCAGTTCGACGAGTTCTGGCGAGTCGGGCTGGTGGTCGGGATTTTCCTGTTCGGGCAGGCGATCGAGGGCAACGTCCTGACGCCCAAGCTGGTCGGCGACAAGGTCGGCCTGCACGCGGTCTGGGTGATGTTCGCCCTGCTGGCCGGGGCCAGCCTGTTCGGTTTCCTCGGCGTGCTGCTGGCGGTTCCGGTGGCCGCGGTCATCGGCGTGTTGACCCGCTTCGCGTTGCGCCAGTATCTCTCAAGCGGCTACTACCGGGGCGTCACGCCGGAACCTTGACCGTTTTTCCTTTTGGGCCGCCTTTCCTCCTGCCTTGAGTTCCCGATGAGCTTGCCGGCACAGATTCCGCTCGACCTCGGGCACCGGACGGCGATGGGCTGCGAGGATTTCCTCGTGGCGCCCAGCAACGCCGACGCGGTGGCGTGGCTCGACCGCTGGCCGTCCTGGCCGGCGCCGGCCCTGACCGTGTATGGACCGGCGGGCTGCGGGAAGACCCATCTCGGCCATGTCTGGCGGGCGCGCAGCCACGCGGTCATCGCCAGCGGCGCCAGCCTCGACGCCGCCGACCTGCCGGAGTTGCTCGCCGCCGCCAACGCCGTGGTGGTCGAGGAGGCCGACAAGGTCGCCGGCAAGCCGGCGCGGGAGGAGGCGCTGTTCCACCTCTACAACCTCGCCCGCGAGCAGGGCGGCCATCTGCTGCTGCTGTCCCGCAAGGCGCCGTCGCGCTGGCGGGCGCGGCTGGCCGACCTGCGCTCGCGCATCAAGGGCGCGCCGGCGGTCGAGGTCGCGGCCCCCGACGACGCGTTGCTCGCCGCCGTGCTGGTCAAGCTGTTCGCCGACCGCCAGCTTCGGCCGGGGCTGGAGGTCGTCACCTACCTGCTGACGCGGATGGAGCGCTCGCTGGATTCCGCGCGCACCCTGGTGGCGGCGCTCGACCACGCCTCGCTGGCGGGGCACCGCCGGGTGACGGTCCCGCTCGCCCGCGAGGTTCTGGCCGAACTGGAACACCGGCCAAGGACACGATAGTAGCGACACGACGATAGGGAGGATACGCCATGGATTTGGGCATCGCCGGCCGCCGCGCGCTCGTCTGCGCCGCCAGCAAGGGGTTGGGCAAGGCCTGCGCGCTGGCCCTGGCCAGGGAGGGCGTCCACGTCACCCTGACCGCCCGCAGCGCCGACGCGCTGGAGGCCGCCGCCGCCGAGATCCGCGCCGCCACCGGCGTGACCGTGACCACCGCCGCCGGCGACATCGCCACCGAGGAGGGACGGGCCGCCGCGCTCGCCGCCTGTCCGGAGCCGGACATCCTCGTCAACAACGCCGGCGGTCCGCCGCCGGGCGACTTCCGCGACTGGGAGCGCGAGGACTGGATCCGCGCGCTCGACGCCAACATGCTGGCGCCGATCCTGCTGATCAAGGCGACGGTCGACGGCATGATCGGCCGCCGCTTCGGCCGCATCGTCAACATCACCTCGGGCGCGGTGAAGGCGCCGATCCCGATCCTCGGCCTGTCCAACGGGGCGCGGACCGGGCTGACCGGCTTCGTCGCCGGGCTGTCGCGCCAGACGGTCAAGCACAACGTCACCATCAACAACCTGTTGCCCGGCCCCTTCGAGACCGACCGCCTGCGCAAGACCATGGAGGGCGGCGCCAAGGCGTCGGGCCGCAGCATCGACGAGGAGATGGACCTGCGCCGCCAGAGCAACCCGGCCGGACGCTTCGGCGACCCCGACGAGTTCGGCGCCGCCTGCGCCTGGATCTGCTCCGCCCGATCCGGCTTCATGACCGGGCAGAACATCCTGCTGGACGGCGGGGCCTACGCCGGCACTCTGTGAGCGTGGTCTCCGGACATCCACTTTTCAGACACGGATGAACACGGATATCCACGGATGAACACGGATGTCGTCCCCATCCCGTTCATCCGTGAGCCGGCGCAGCCGGCATCCGTGTTCATCCGTGTCAAAATCTTTTCGAACCTCTTGCCGCCGACCTGATGTTCCGGCTCCGGCCGCGACCGTTTCCGGCGTCCCAAGTTTGTCTCCCCAATTCGCGACAAAAGCCCTTCATCGTGGCGGGCCAGGGGAATGGCGGGCATCGCCGTCCCCTTCGCGTTCCCCCTTGGGGACGGACAGGGCTACGGCAACAGGAAGCACGATCATGCAGAGTGCGGCGACCCCGGCGGTCTACACCGACCTCGGCCGCGTCATGGAGAGCATCACGCGGCGGTTTCTCGATGTTCTGCGGATGGAACTGGCGCGGATCGGCGTCACCGACCTCAGCCCGACCCAGGCGTTGATGCTGCTCCACATCGGGAACGAGGAACTGTCGGTCCGCGACCTGCTGGAGCGCGGCTATTATCTGGGGTCCAACGCCTCCTACAATCTGAAGCATCTGGTCGAGGCCGGCTATGTCGACCGCACGCCGTCGCAGCGCGACCGCCGCGCCGCCCGGCTGCGCCTGTCGGAGCGCGGCCTCGCCACCTGCGAAGGTCTGAGGCGGCTGGAGGCCGCGCGTGCCGACAACCTTGTGCGCAGCGAGACCGACGGCGCCGATTTCGAGACGACCTACCGCACCTTGCGCCGGCTGGAGCGCGCCTGGATGGATCTGATCCGTTACGACGACGCTCCCAATCCGTCCTGATCCCTTGGTTTCGGTGGTCCCGCCGGCCTTTTTGTTACCTTTCCGAAAAGAACCACACCCTATCCCATTTCCATCCCGAATAGGAACGCATAGGGATTTTAATAGGAACATAATCGGAACTTACCCGTTGCCGCACCCCGTTCGTTCTGGTATCAGGAAGGAACACAACGCGAACATTGGAGGGTGGCATGACGGTTCTGGCTTTCGTGCGTGAATGCGTGACGCTCGCGGTGCTGCTGGCCAGCCTCTACGGCTGGATCATGGTCGGCCCGCTGCTGGTGGGATGAGACGGGGGCCGCCCCCTCATCCGAACGGATTCGCCGGAAGGGCGATGCTGCGTCGGTATGATATCCGAAATCCCAACCCATCCCGCCGGCCGCATCGCTTACATCGGGTAGACGCGGATCGGTTCCCTCGCTGAAACAAGCGCTTGCCGGGGCCGGTGCCGCAAACGCCGACAAGCGTGAGGACTGGGACGGATGCGCAACTTCTTTCGGAAACGGCGGACGGCCACGGCGGCGGACGAGCGAGTACCGGCAGCAGGCGCCGCTGGCGGCGTCGGCATAACGGGCGGCGGTCTGGGCGGCGGTGCCCCCGCCGGCGGCGCGCCGGCGGCGGGTTCGGCCCATCACGGCTTCGCCCGTCCGCCCGGTCCCTCCCATCTGCGGCCCGTCGATGGGATGCGCGGGGACGGGATGCGCGGGATGGATGGAATGCGCGGACCGGCGGCGCCCCGCCAGCCGGACATTCTCGGCCAGGACGCCACGGGCGACCATCGCGGGCGCATGTTCCCGGCGCCCGGCGGCGGCGATGCGGGCGACACCGAGTTGCCGCGCTTCACCATGACCGTCAACGGCGGCTTCCGCGGCGGCATGGGGGTGAACGCGCCGGCCATGCTGAAGGGGCTGACGCCGGAACTGAACGGCCTGCTGCGCGAGGCCTTCACCCCGACGCGGCCCAAGCAGCAGCTCAACGGCCTGTTCATCGGCCGCAGCGACACGTTGCGCCGGATCATCTCGGCCATCGAGGAGGAGCGGGCGCACGTCATCCTCTACGGCGACCGCGGGCGCGGCAAGACCTCCGTCGCCAACGGCATCGAGAAGATCGCCGCCCAGGCCGGCTACCTGTCGCTGAAGCTGACGTGCAGCGCCGAACTCAGCTTCGAGGACATCTTCCGGCATTTCCTGAAGAAGATCCCCTCGACCTACTACCGCTCCGGGGCGGACAACCCCTTCGCGGCGCGGCGCAACTTCGCCAGCTTCAACGAGCTGCTGCCGGACGGCACCTTCAGCGTCACCGAGCTGAACGAGGTGCTGTCGGGCATCCACGCCACCCATGTGCTGCTGATCCTCGACGAGTACGACCGCGTCACCGACGAGGATTTCCGCAACAAGCTGGCCGAGCTGTTCAAGAACCTGACCGACAGCTCGATCCCGGTGACCCTGCTGGTGGTCGGCGTCGCCGAGAATCTCGACCAGCTTCTCGGCAAGCATCCGTCGATCCAGCGTTCGCTGGTGCCGGTGCATCTGCCGCTGATGACCGACCAGGAGATCGGCCGGCTGATCCAGGCCGGGGCGGAGAACGCCGGCATCGGCTTTGCGCCCGACGTGGTGCAGCGGATCGCCGAGTTCGTGCGCGGGCTTCCCTACTACGCCCAGCTTCTGGGGTTGCACGCGGCGCGCAGCGCGGTCAGCCGCGGCAGCAACATCGTGGAGCGTTCGGATCTGGCCTACGCCGTCGCCCGCTGTCTCCAGGAGGCCGAGCGCGGCATCGTCGACAGCTACGCCCGCGCCCTGGCCGCCGAACGGCGCGGCGAGCTGGAGGACGCGCTGCTCGCCGCCGGTCTGTGCCCGGCCGACGCCTACGGCACCTTCGACCCGGCCGATCTGGCGGGGGAGGGGGGCGAGCCGCCGAGCCGGGAGATGCTCGACCTGCTGAAGCGCCTGACCCGCGAGGACCATGGCGCGGTGCTGGCCCCGGTGATCGAGCCCGGGCGGGAGCGCTACCGCTTCCGCAACCAGATGATGCGCCAGTATGTCCTGATGCGTCAGGCGAACGAGCGCGGCCAGATCTGATCCATTCCCGATCCGGCCCGACTCAGAGGCCCTTCCCCGTCGCCGGGGGAGGGCCTTTTCCGTTGCACGGAGCGACCCGTCTAGGGTGGCGAATCGAGCAGGATGACAGCCGCCACGATGCCCGCGATGGCGCCGCAGAGGATCGCGACGATCGCGAGGCTGCGCAGGAACTGGCGGAACTCCCCCTGCTTCCAGGCGCTGCGCGCCAGAAGCAGGAGATAGCCGGCGATTCCCGCCCCGATGATCTGCCAGCCCGTCATGCCATCCCCGCGATTCGCGGCCGCAGAAGCGCATGGGCGGGGGCGGCTCGTCAAGGCCGGTCGGAGGACGCGGAAAAGGGGTGGGGCGGGCGCTCGGGCAGGGGGCGGCCGTTACGCCGAAAGGCTATGGTCCCGGATGGGAGGAGGGGATGGCGCGGCCTTCCGCGCAGCGGCTTTTCTGCAATTCACGGCGCTATTTTTAGAATCCACATCACCCAATGCGCGTTTTTATTGACAAATAAGTGGTGGTTGTCACGAAGAATAACCTTTTCGATGGGGTGAGACGAATACTTTCAACGAGGCCGTTTACACCTTCAAGAGGTCGTGGCTTTGCGCATATGTCCAATGCGTTCTTCTTTTAACTCCGGAGAGTGGTAACGTAGGACACGACACGGGGGTAAGCTCACCCTAAATATTGGTAGGCCGAAGACTTCGAAGGAGGGCGGTGCCGGACGGTTCGGATAGCCGGACGCCCACACGATCGGAATCGTTTTCTGGTCCGCCGTGTCACGACGATCGATCCAAATTCGCGGGAGCTGACCATGGACACAGTGCGTGCTTTTCTGATCGACTCCAACAAGCTGTTCCGCGAGGGATTGAAGCGGCTGCTCGACGACTCGCCGTTCCAGATCGGCGCCGAGGCCGGCAACCTCCGCGAGGCGCTGAACAGCGTCGAGAACGGCCTGCGTCCACAGCTCGTCCTGCTCGACCTTCAGAACGGCGGCGACGAGGAGGCGGAAGGGATGCGCCGCCTGCGCGCCCAACTGCCGGACGCCCGCATGGTCATCCTGACCAGCGACCTCTGCACCCGCCGTCTGGCCAACGCGCTTGAGGCGGGGGCCGACGGCTACCTGATGAAGGACCTGTCGTCCGACGCTCTGGCCCAGTCGTTGAAGCTGGTGATGATGGGCGAGAAGGTGTTCCCGACCCATCTGGCCGCGCTTCTGATCTCCGGCCGGGTCAACGGCAACGGCACCGAGATGCCGGTGTCGCGCAAGGGGCTGTCGCAGCGCGAGGTGCAGATCCTGCGCTGCCTGCTGAACGGCGACAGCAACAAGATGATCGCCAACCACCTGAACATCACCGAGGCGACGGTGAAGGTCCACCTGAAGAGCCTGCTGCGCAAGATCAACGCCTCCAACCGCACCCAGGCCGCCATCTGGGCGCTCAACAACGGCATCGGCGGCGAACTGGCCGGCGCCGGCGTGGTGGCGGCCGCCGTGACGGCGGCCCACCAGTAACCGTTCCCCACCACGGCTCGACCGCGAGAAGCCCCTCTTCCATCAGGAGGAGGGGCTTTTCGCGTGGGCGTCCCTTGCCGGGGCGTCCCTTGCCGAAACCCGCGACCCGGCCGGATGCCGGGGGGCGCGCAAGGGACGTGACCGTGGGGACGTCGCAAAAAAACCTCCGGACTTGTGATCCGGAGGGCTTCGAAGCCGATGGGCCGTGGGGGGAGGCCGGCGGGGCTAGGCTCCCGCCGCGCGCTGCTGCTGGGCGGCGTGCATGTGGGGGGGCACGACCCCGTCGCGCGCCGATTGCAGGGCGCCCTGCTGGCGCGCGGCGAAGACCCCGGCCTCGGTCCGGTTGCGGAAATGGAGCTTGGACAGCACGCTGCGCACCATCGACTTGATCACCGCCTCCGACAGGTCCAGCGCGTTGGCGATGGTCCGGTTGTTCAGCCCCTGGCCCAGCAGGCGCAGGGTCTCGTATTCCGGGTCGGACAGGCGGGGCAGCAGACTGAGCCGGATTTCGTCGACGCCCAGCCGCGAGAGGAACTGCTTGGGCATCAGGCAATGGCCCTCCAGCCCGAGGTCCAGCAACTCGTTGATGCGGTCGACGTTGAGATCCTCGAACACCCAGGCGTCGGCGAAGGCCAGGATGTGGGCGGCGTCGAGCAGTTCGCGCGACGACAGCACCACGACGATCCGGGACCGCCGCGACAGGCGCAGATAGACCATCGGCTCGTTCTCGCGCAGCGCGGTGAACTGCTGGAGGCCGATCAGGATGGCGTCCGGCGTCAGCGCGCTCTGCGTCAGGTCGGTGATGTCGTGCAGCACCGTCACCCGATGGCGGCCGCCACGGTCGAGCGCCTGCACCACGGTTTCGGTCAGCGCGTTGTTGTCGAGGATCAGGCAGACATGCATGGGGGTCACCGCGTTGCGGGTCTGGTTCGATGCTTTCTCATGG
This sequence comes from Azospirillum agricola, assembly GCF_017876095.1. Lineage (GTDB taxonomy): Bacteria > Pseudomonadota > Alphaproteobacteria > Azospirillales > Azospirillaceae > Azospirillum > Azospirillum agricola. Next base: position 263,840 of record NZ_JAGINM010000002.1, on the reverse strand, counting down.
GCGTACTCATGATGTGTGTGCATGGGTCAGCTCTGTCTGGAGGAGGCATCCACGGCCAGCCCGAACCGGGCATTGCCGCCTGCGTCTCGGTTGAATGGAAAACCGACCGTGTGTTCGGCCGGCCCAGGCACGCGCAATCCCGATATTTCATAAAATCTTCCAAGTATGCCTGTAAAAGAGAAGAGTTCGCTGGTGGTCCTGGAATAATTTAGAAATTGATGAGGTGGCACGTAAATCGAACGATGGATTATCAACCGAGATCGTCAAGCACAGCCAGGATGGTCGCTTCTTGTTTCGGGACGGTAACACCTCTGGAATGTTGTGTGCTGAACGGGTCACAGCCGATTGCGCGTTGGTACAGGGATCCTTCCGGGAGATTCGAACGGTTGGGCCTAACCCTCCGCGCCCTCGATTCGGGGTTAGTTCAGCTCTGCCCACACGAACGGGATCGCTTCGCAAAGGTTCCAAGACGATTCCCTGCGCGAACGGAGACGATTCTTGCCTTTTCGAGTGCTTCGATTGGACGGGCTCAGTCCCGAATCGGGTTTCCTGCCGCGAATCTATGACTTATGGCCGGGGCAATGCTTGGGCGCGCTCTGCCGTATGGTTCGGTCATGGCGCGGTGCGGCGGCTAATGACCTATGGCCCTTGTCGATATACAGCCCCTCTTCCGATCGTGGTATCAATCACCCAAGCCAGTTAAGGCGAGCGAGACGATCCGGGGGCCGCGGGGGCTTACCGGACGCGAAGGCGAGGCCCGCAAGGGGCGGCGAACGAGGGTGACGGGGATCATGAAAATCCTGATCGGTGACGACCATCTGCTGTTCCGTGAAGGGCTGCGGCGGCTGCTCGAGCAGCTGCATGGCGATGCCACCTTCATCGAGGCGGGGACCTTCAACGAACTGCTCGACCGCTGCCGGTCGGACATCACCTACGACATCGTGCTGATGGATCTGCACATGCCGAACTGGCCGGGCTTCGACGGTCTGCGCGACGTCCAGGCCTTGCAGCCGGGGGTTCCCATCGTCGTCATCTCCGCCTCCGAGGCGCTGGGCGACATCCGCGGCGCGCTCGACCACGGCGCCACCGGCTACATTCCGAAATCCAGCAGCGTCAAGGTCATGATGGGCGCGCTGAACCTCGTCTTCTCCGGCGGCATCTATGTCCCGCCGGGCGCCCTGACGGCCAGCATGGACGCGGCGCCGCGCCGCCGCTCGCCGCTGGACGTCGCCGACCGCAGCGGCGGCTACGGCCTGACCCAGCGCCAGCGCGAGGTTCTCGAATGCCTGCGGCTGGGCAAGTCGAACAAGCAGATCGCCTATGAACTGGGTCTGTCGGAAGGCACCGTCAAGATCCACGTCACCGCCATCTTCAAGTCGCTGGGCGTCAAGAACCGCACGCAGGCGGTGATCGCCGCCGCGGCGATGACGGCCTGACGGTTTCCGGGGCGACCTCGTTTCCCTCCGTGTTTCGCTGACATCGGGTGGTGCGCTGAAAAAAGGCCGTGCGGGCGTCGTCCCGTACGGCCTTTCGCCTATTCAGCCATCCGAATCCCCAGGGGGCATGGGGGGCGGGGCGCCGTGCGCACTTGACCGGGCGTGGTACCCAATGCTATCCGGCCCTGTGATGGCGCGGACAGGCCCCTCCGGCCAGCCGGGGGTGCCGTTCCGCCCGACCCGAGACCGCGCCGCCGTCCCGGCCGCACGAACAAGGACCGCACCGCAGCGCCATGAGCGATATTTTCCGCGAAGTCGACGAGGATCTGCGCCGCGATCGCGCGGAGCATGTGTTCAAGAAGTATGGCGGCGCCATGATCGCCGCCGCCGTGCTTCTGGTCGCCGGAACCGGCGGCTACACCGCGTGGCGCAACTGGCAGGCTTCCAAGCAGCAGCAGGACACCGCGGCTCTCGTCACCGCCATCTCGCAGACCGCGCAGGGGCCGGAGAAGGGCGTCGAGGCGCTCGCCGCCTACGCCGGCAGCGCCGACCCGCGCATGGCCGCCTTCGCCCAGTTCAACGCCGCGGCGCTGCTGCTGCGCCAGGGCAAGCCGGCCGACGCCGCGACGATCTATGACGGCATCGCCGCCAACAGCGCCGTCGATCCGGTCTACCGCGACCTCGCCACCCTGCTGGGGGCGATGCAGCGGGTCGAGAGCGGCGACGCCGCCCAGCTCACCGCCAGGCTCCAGCCGTTGACCGCCGACAGCAGCCCGTGGCGCTTCACCGCGCGCGAGCTGACCGCCTTGCTGGCTGCCCGCAGCGGCGACACCGCCAAGGCGCGCGGCCTCTTCCAGCAACTGGCCGACGACCAGCAGGCGCCGAGCGGCGTCCGCTCCCGCGCCGCCGACCTCGCCTCCCTCTACGGCAAGACCTGACGAATGACCACGGCCCGTCCTCTGCGCCGTTCGGCGCTCCTGTCCGCTTCGCTGCTCGCCGTCCTGCTGGGCGGTTGCGACACCGTCGGCGACTGGTTCGGCAAGACCCCCGAACCGCCGCTGCCGGGGCAGCGCGTCTCCGTCCTGACCCGCGAGCGCAAGATCGAGCCGGACGCCCGTCTGGCCGACGTCGCGGTCACCGTGCCGCCGCCGGCCGCCAACGTCGCCTGGCCGCAGGCGGGCGGCACGCCGGACCACGCCATGGGCCACCTCGCCCTTGCGGCCAGCCCGTCCGAGGCGTGGCGCGGCGACATCGGCAGCGGGTCGAGCAGCTCGCGCGCCCTGCTGGGCGTTCCGGTGGTCGCCGACGGCAAGATCTTCGCCATGGACGCCGACGCGCATGTCGCGGCGCTCGACGAGCAGACCGGCCGGTCGCTGTGGCGCGTCGACACCAAGCCCGAGCATGAGCGGGGCGGCGCCACCGGCGGCGGCGTGTCCTACGCCGACGGACGCCTCTACGCCGCCACCGGCTTCGCCGAGGTGATGGCGATGGATCCGGCCAACGGCTCGATCCTGTGGCGCAAGCGCGTCGCCGGCCCGGTGCGCGGCGCTCCGACCGTGTCGGGCGGGCGGGTCCTCGTGCTGACGCTCGACAACCAGATCGTCGCCCTGTCGACCGGCGACGGCACCGTGCAATGGTCGCAGCAGGGCATCCTGGAGACCGCCGGCCTGCTCGGCGCCGCCAGCCCGGCCGCGACGTCGACCCTGGTCGTCGCCCCCTACTCGTCGGGCGAGCTGTTCGGGCTGCGGCCCGAGACCGGCCGCGTCGCGTGGCAGGAGAGCCTCGCCGCCATCCGCCGCACCGGGGCCCTCAGCAACCTCGCCGACATCCGCGGCCTGCCGGTGATCGACCGTGGCATCGTCTACGCCATCGGCCATTCCGGCCGCATGGTCGCCATCGACGAGCGGATCGGCAACCGGGTGTGGGAGGCCGAGATCGGCGGCACCCAGACCCCGTGGCTGGCCGGCGACTATCTGTTCACCGTGACCAACGACGCCGAACTGGTGGCGGTGACCCGTCAGGCGGGCCGTGCCCGTTGGGTGGCTCCGCTCGACCGCTACGACGATCCCAAGGACAAGACCGGCCCGATCACCTGGGCGGGGCCGGTGCTGGCCGGCGGCCGCCTGTGGGTGGCCGGCTCGAACGGCCAGCTGCTCGGCCTGTCGCCGAACAACGGCGCGGTCGAGGTCACCCGCAAGCTGCCGGCGGCCGCCTACTTGCCGCCGGTCGTTGCCAACAACACTCTCTATGTCCTGTGCGACAACGGGACGCTTGCCGCGTTCCGTTGATGCTTCTCGTCTGTTTTTAGGAAAAGCCTGGCGCCATGTCGTTCACAGTCGTTCTCGTCGGTCGGCCGAATGTCGGCAAATCGACCCTGTTCAACCGCCTGGCCGGCAAGAAGCTGGCCCTGGTGGACGACACGCCGGGCGTCACCCGCGACTGGCGCTCCGCGCCCGGATTCGTCGGCGGCCTGTCCTTCACGGTGGTGGACACCGCCGGGCTCGAGGACGTCACCGACGACAGCCTGGAGGCGCGCATGCGCCGCCAGACCGAGCAGGCGCTGGAACGCGCCGACGTCGCGCTGTTCATCATCGACGCGCGCGCCGGCGTGACCCCGATGGACCGCCATTTCGCCGCCATCCTGCGCAAGAGCAAGACCCCGGTCCTGCTGGTCGCCAACAAGTCCGAAGGCAAGGCGTCGAAGTCCGGGCTCTACGAATCCTACGAGCTTGGGCTGGGCGACCCGATCCCGCTTTCCGCCGAGCATGGCGAGGGCATGGCCGATCTGGTCGAGGGGCTGCTGCCCTTCGTTCCGAAGGAGGCCGAGGACGAGCCGGAAACCGAGGCCCCCGCCGCCGACGCGTCCGACGAGGGACCGATCCCCATCGGCGACCAGCCGGAGCCGGAAGAGGACAAGACCAAGCCGATCCAGATCGCCATCGTCGGCCGTCCCAACGTCGGCAAGTCGACCCTGCTCAACAGTCTCGTCGGCGAAGAGCGGGTGCTGACCGGGCCGGAGGCCGGCATGACCCGCGACGCGATCAGCGTCGATTGGGAATGGCGCGACCGCCGCTTCAAGCTGGTCGACACCGCCGGCATGCGCCGCCGCGCCCGCGTCGACGAGAAGGTCGAGAAGCTGGCCGTCGCCGACACGTTGCGCGTCATCCGCATGGCGAACGTTGTGGTGCTGGTGGTCGATGCCGAGGCGATCCTCGACAAGCAGGACCTCAACATCGCCCGCATGGTGATCTCGGAGGGCCGTTCGCTGGTCATCGCGGTCAACAAGTGGGACATCGTCGACGACCGCGCCATGGCGCTGCGGCAGGTCGAGGACAAGCTGGAGGCGGCGCTCGGCTACATCAAGGGCGTCAAGGTCGTCACCATCTCGGCCCTGAGGAACCAGAAGCTCGGCACGCTGCTGGACGCCATCGTCGACACCTACACGGTGTGGAACCGGCGCATCCCGACCTCGCAGCTCAACCGCTGGATCGAGGGCGTGCTCGACCACCACCCGCCGCCCCTGATCGAAGGGCGCCGGGTGAAGATCCGCTACGTGACCCAGGTGAAGTCGCGCCCGCCGACCTTCGCGCTGTTCGTGAACAAGCCGCTCGACCTGCCGGAGAGCTACCAGCGCTACCTGATCGGTCATCTGCGCGATAGCTTCGACCTGCCGGGCGTGCCGTTGCGGCTGCTGCTGCGCAAGGGCAACAATCCCTACGCCAAGGAGTGACGGGAGGGGGCCGGCGTCAGGCCGGCCCCGGTTCCCAGCCCGGCGGGGCCAGGGTGAAGCCGGCGAACTCGAAGGCCGGCGCCACCGTGCAGCTCACCAGCGACCAATCCCCCAGGCTGCGCGCCGACTGCCACGCGCCGACCGGCACCACCGCCTGCGGCCGTTCGCCCGCCGCGAGGTCCATGCCGAGCGTGTGAACCCGTGTCTCGGCTTCGGACCCGTCGTGGATCGACAGTTCCAGCGGCGCGCCGCCGTGCCACAGCCAGATCTCGACGGCGTCCACCTTGTGCCAATGGGAGCGCTCGCCGGCATTCAGCAGGAAGTAGATGGCCGTCACCGCGCCGCGCCCCTCGGCGGGAGCGCGGTAGGTCTCCACGTAGAACCCGCCCTCGGGGTGCGGCTGGAGGCCGAGCAGCGCGATCAGCCGGTCGGCGTTGAAGGCTTCCATCGTCATCGCTCCTCCTCGTCGGCGGATTCGCCATCGAGGGCGAAGGGTACCTCCGTGTCCTCGTGGACGACCGCAAGCGGCAACTCGACCGCCAGCGCCGGAAGGCGCAGGATGCCGCCTTCGCCTGAAACCACCTCGTGCAGCCAGCCTTCGCCGTCGCGGCGGAGGCTCTCCACGGCGGCGGCGCGCTGGTGGACGATCACATACTGCGTCAGCGAGGGCAGGGTGCGGTAGGCGGCGCTCTTGGTCAGGTGGTCGCGCGCGGCCGTGCTGTCGGACAGCACCTCGACGATCACGCTCGGCTCGGCGGCCAGACGGTCCTGGTCGTTCAGCTTGGCGCAGGTGACGAGGACATCCGGATAGAAAACCGAGTCGTCGGCGATGGTCTTCAGGCTTTCGCGGAAAACACGGCACGGAGTGCCGCGCAACTGGCGGGCCAGTTTGCGGTCGATGTTTCCGATGATCTGGTTGTGCGCCACGGTTCCGCCGACCATGGCGACGATCCCGCCGTGATGGAATTCGTGACGCTCGCTCTGCCGTTCCTCCCAAGCGAGGAACTCGGCCACCGTCATCGTCCGATGCTTGCGCAGGGCAACCATAACCACACCTTCCGCTGCGGTTCCGCTCCTCACCCTACCATGGTCAGGCGCCCTGCGCCCGCGCCGCCATGCTCAGACCCTCGCGCAGTTCCGGGAGCAGCACGGCCCCCAGCATGGCGATCACCGGCAGGAAGGCGTAGTCGCCGCGCGCCGCCGCCTCGATCAGTTCCTTGCGGGTGCGAAGCTCGATCCGCATCTCCTCCAGGTCGCCGTCGTCGGGCTCGGCGACCTTTCGGGCGTTGCGCGCGTGGAACATGTGGCAGGCGCAGCCGCGATGGTTGCCCTGCACGACGAAGTCGCCAAGCCCGGTCCACGCGTCGGAGACGTAGCCGGTCTCCTCCAGCAGCTCGCGCTTGGCGGCGGCCAGCGGATCCTCGCCGGGAGAGAGGGCGCCGGCCGGAAAGGTCAGGCTGACCCGCCGCGCCCCGTGTTTGTAGGTGCGCAGCATGACGAACCGCCCGTCTTCGGTCTCGACGCACATCAGCGCGTAGTCGGGCTGTTCGACCTGATAGAAGCTCTCGACCCGGCGGCCGTCGGGAAGCTCGACCGTCTCGGCGCGCACCTTCAGGAAGGGGCTGGCGTCGAGAAGCTCGCGGCTGCCCAGCACCGTCCAGGGCTTCAGCGGGGCCTCGCCGCCGGAGTCGGCGCTCACCTCAGGCGGCTCCGTAGGGCGGCTGGGTGAAGCCGGCGGGGGAGAGGGTGAAGATCTCGCAGCCGTCCTCGGTGATGCCGATCTGGTGCTCGAACTGCGCCGACAGCGAGCGGTCGCGGGTCACGGTGGTCCAGCCGTCCGACAGGATCTTCACCTCGGGGCGGCCGGCGTTGATCATCGGCTCCACCGTGAAGACCATGCCGGGCTTCAGCTCGACGCCGGTTCCGGGCCTGCCGAAATGGTCGACGTGCGGGGCGTCGTGGAAGACCTGGCCGATGCCGTGCCCGCCGAAGTCGCGCACCACCGAGCAGCGGTTCGCCTCGGCCAGCGTCTGGATGGCGTGGCCGATGTCGCCCAGATGATTGCCGGGCCTCGCCTGGGCGATGCCGGCCATCATGCAGCGGTAGGTCAGGTCGACCAGATTGCGCGCCTTCACGCCGATTTTCTCGCCGACGAAATACATGCGGCTGCTGTCGCCGTACCAGCCGTCGAGGATCACCGTCACGTCGATGTTGACGATGTCGCCCTCGGCCAGCCGCTTGTCGTCGCTGGGGATGCCGTGGTTGACGACATGGTTGGGCGAGATGCAGCAGGCCTTCGGGTAGCCGTGATAGCCGATGGTGGCGGGGATGCCGCCGCGGTCGCGCTGGAACGTCTCGATCAACTGGTCGAGGCGGCCGGTGCTGACCCCCGGCACCACGAAGGCGCCGATGTAGTCCAGAGTCTCCGCCGCCAGCCGGCACGCCTTGCGGATCGCCTCGAACCCCTCCGGTCCATGCAGGACGATGCGCTTGCCTTCCTTGTCCGCCACAAATCCCCCGGTCTTCGTCGTCGTGGTGCGAATGTTCGTCGTCGCAGTAAACTACCACCTCGGCGGGCCGAAAAAAGCCCCCGCATTTTCATGGCTGGACCCGGCCGGGGCCATAGGATTCCCGGAAACGCCTTGCTATATGTTGGCCGTCTTACCCCCATCGGACTACCAGACCTTTGGCGAAGCCAACCACCCGCTACGTCTGCCAAGCCTGCGGCGCATCCTTTCCGAAATGGGCGGGGCGCTGCGACGCCTGCGGCGAATGGAACAGCCTCGTCGAGGAGGCCGCCCCCGACGCGGCGCCGAAGGGGCTGGGCGTCTCGCGCGGCCGCCGGCTGGAGTTCGTCGGGCTGGAGGGATCGAGCGCCGCCCCGCCCCGCCGCCTGACCGGCATCGCCGAGTTCGACCGGGTGTGCGGCGGCGGTCTGGTGCCCGGCTCGGCGATCCTCATCGGCGGCGATCCCGGCATCGGCAAATCGACGCTGCTGCTCCAGGCGATGGCGCGGCTGGCGCAGAACCACCGCTGCGCCTACGTCTCGGGCGAGGAGGCGGTCGACCAGGTGCGGCTGCGCGCCCAGCGGCTGGGCTGCGCCAACGCGCCGGTCAGCCTCGCCTCGGCGACCAACGTCCGCGACATCGTCGCCTCGCTCGACGAGGCCAACGGTCCCGAGATCATCGTCATCGATTCGATCCAGACCATGTATGTCGACGTGCTGGACAGCGCGCCGGGCACCGTCGCCCAGGTGCGCGCCAGCGCGCAGGAGCTGATCCGCGTCGCGAAGCGGCGCGGCGTCGTGCTGCTGCTGGTCGGCCACGTCACCAAGGAGGGGACGATCGCCGGTCCCCGCGTGCTGGAGCACATGGTCGACACGGTGCTGTATTTCGAGGGCGAGCGCGGCCACCAGTTCCGCATCCTGCGCGCGGTGAAGAACCGCTTCGGCCCGACCGACGAGATCGGCGTCTTCGAGATGGGCGACGGCGGCCTCGGCGAGGTCGCCAACCCGTCCGCCCTGTTCCTGGCCGAACGGCGCGGCGACGTGTCGGGCGCCGCCGTCTTCGCCGGGATGGAGGGCACCCGCCCGGTGCTGGTCGAGGTGCAGGCGCTGGTGGCGCCGTCGCCGCTCGGCACGCCCCGCCGCGCGGTGGTCGGCTGGGATTCGGCGCGGCTCGCCATGGTGCTGGCGGTGCTGGAGGCGCGCTGCGGCGTGCAGATCGGCGCCAACGACGTGTATCTGAGCGTGGCCGGCGGCCTGCGCATCACCGAGCCGGCGGCCGATCTGGCGGTCGCCGCCGCGCTGGTGTCCTCGCTGACCGGGGAGCCGGTGCCGGCCGACGCCGTGGTGTTCGGCGAACTCGGCCTGTCGGGCGAGGTGCGCGCCGTGAGCCAGACCGACACGCGGCTGAAGGAGGCGGCGAAGCTCGGCTTCTCCTCCGCCATCTTCCCGGCGCGGCGCACCGGCAAGCGTGGACGCAACGCCGACAACGGATTGAAAAGCGTGGAATTGCAGCAGCTGGGCGAACTGTTGCCGCTGTTCCAGCAGGGCTCGCGGCCGGCCCGGCCGCGCCATCGCGACGACGAGTGAGAGCAGGGACGAGGGTACGACACGACCATGGAGAATTTTCCCGTCAACCCGGCGGATCTCGCCGTCATCGCGGTGCTGCTGCTGGCGGCGCTGCTGGCCTTCACGCGCGGCCTGGTGGCCGAGGTGCTGTCGGTCGCCGCCTGGGCCGGTGCCGCGGTGGTGACGCTCTACGCGCTGCCGCATGTCCTGCCCTTCGTGCAGGCGCAGATCAAGCTGGAGATGGTGGCCTACGCCGTCACCGCCGTCGGCCTCTACATCGTCTCGCTGGTCGTGCTGACCCTGGTCGGCCGGGCGCTGTCGCGCGGCGTGCAGAATTCCGGCCTGTCGGCGCTCGACCGCTCGCTCGGCTTCGTCTTCGGTCTGGCCAAGGGTGCCATTCTGGTGTCGGTGGCCTATCTCTTCTTCGTGTGGCTGGTGCCCAACACGGCGGAGCATCCGGTCTGGCTGCAAACCGCCAAGACCCGGCCCTTCCTGGCGAACGGCGCCGCCATGCTCTACGACTTCGTGCCGGAGACTCTGCGCAAGGAAGGGGTGGGGCAGATGGACATCGCGCGCGAGCAGGCCAAGCGGGCGATGGAGGCCAAGGAGGCGCTGGACCGCCTGTCCACGCCGGTGCCCAGCCAACCGAAGACCGGGGGTGCGTCGCAATCCGATACCGGTTATAAGGACCGCGACCGCGCCGAGATTGAACGGCTGATGCAGAACGCGCGATAAAAAGCGCGGTTTTCTGCTCTTTTTCGTTGTGAGTTCACCGCGTTTACGGCGCCCGGCAGGGGCGCTTTCACGAAGGACCTTAGCGATGCTGACGACGCATCCGTTCGACGACGACAAGCTGCGCGAGGAGTGCGGCGTGTTCGGGATCTACGGCAACCCGCAGGCGGGCGCCATCACCGCGCTGGGGCTGCACGCCCTTCAGCATCGCGGTCAGGAGGCGGCGGGCATCGTCAGCTTCGACGGCGGGCGCTTCCATCTTCAGCACACGCTGGGCCTGGTCGGCGACCATTTCAGCTCCGAGGCGGTGATCGCCAAGCTGAAGGGCGGCACGGCCATCGGCCATGTCCGCTACGCCACCACCGGCGACACCTCGATCCGCAACGTCCAGCCGCTCTACGCCGACTTCGAGTTCGGCGGCTTCGCGCTGGCCCACAACGGCAACCTGACCAACGCGCAGACCCTGCGCCGCCAGCTGGTCCGCCGCGGCTGCCTGTTCCAGTCCTCCACCGACACCGAGGTCATCGTCCATCTGATGGCGACGGCGCGCGGCGGCTCGCCGGTCGACCGGCTGATCGAGGCGGTGCGGCAGGTCGAGGGCGCCTTCTCTCTGGTCGCGCTGACCTCCAACGAGGTGATCGGCGTGCGCGACCCGCTGGGCGTGCGCCCGCTGGTGCTCGGCAAGCTGGGCGACACCCACATCCTGACCAGCGAGACCTGCGCGCTCGACATCGTCGGCGCCGAGCTGGTGCGCGACGTCGAACCGGGTGAGATGATCGTCATCGACGGCTCGGGCGTCCACAGCATGCGGCCGTTCCAGCCGCACGGCCGCCGCTTCTGCATCTTCGAATACATCTACTTCGCGCGGCCCGACAGCGTGATGGAGGGCACCTCCGTCTATCAGGCCCGCCAGCGCATCGGCCGCGAGCTGGCGCGCGAGGCCGGGGTGCCCGCCGACGTCATCGTCCCGGTTCCCGACAGCGGCGTGCCGGCGGCGCTCGGCTACGCCCAGGAAAGCGGCGTGCCCTTCGACCTCGGCATCATCCGCAACCACTATGTCGGCCGCACCTTCATCGAGCCGACCGACCAGATCCGCCATCTCGGCGTGAAGCTGAAGCACAACGCCAATCGCGCGATGATCGAGGGCAAGCGCGTCGTGCTGGTGGATGATTCCATCGTGCGCGGCACGACCTCGAAGAAGATCGTCGAGATGGTGCGCGCCGCCGGGGCCGCCGAGGTCCACATGCGGATCTCCAGCCCGCCGACCTCGCACCCCTGCTTCTACGGCATCGACACGCCCGAGCAGAGCAAGCTGCTCGCCCACCGCATGACGGTGGAGCAGATGCGCGAGTTCATCCAGGCCGACAGCCTCGCCTTCATCTCGCTCGACGGCCTGTACCGGGCGATGGGCGAGGAGAAGCGCGACCCGGCGAAGCTCAGCTACTGCGACGCCTGCTTCACCGGTGATTACCCGATCGCCCTGACCGACGCGCTGGACAGCCCGCCGGTCGAAGCCAACGTCGCCGTCAGGGCGTAAGAAAATCTCCCTCTCCCGCGATGTAACCCTCTCCCCCTGGGGAGAGGGTGGCCCGAAGGGCCGGTGAGGGGGCGTTGCGGCCGGAGGCCGGAAAAGAGGATGGCCCAGCCATTGGCTTCCGGTTCAAGGCATGAGATGCCTCCCCCTCACCCAACCCTCTCCCCGGGGGGGAGAGGGCTTGTTCCTGCAATCCTCGAATCCGAGAGCCAGAGCCCATGTCCCGTCTGTCCGGCCGCATCGCCCTTGTCACCGGCGCCTCGCGCGGCATCGGCGCCGCCGTCGCCAAGCGCTTTGCCGCCGAGGGCGCGCACGTCATCCTGACCGCCCGCACCGTCGGCGGGCTGGAGGAGGTGGACGACGAGATCCAGAAGGCCACCGGCCACAACGCCACCCTGGTGCCGCTGGATCTGCGCGACTACGACAAGATCGACCAGCTCGGCTATTCGGTGTACGAGCGCTTCGGCAAGCTCGACATACTGGTCAGCAACGCCGGCGCGCTGGAGGCGCTCGGCCCGATCGCCCAGTACGATCCGAAGCTGTGGTCGCGGGTGATGGACCTGAACGTGACGTCGAACTACCGGCTGATCCGCTCCTTCGACCGGCTTCTGCGCACGTCGGAGAACGGCCGGGCGATCTTCGTGACGTCCTCCGCCGCCAAGGCGCCCTATCCCTACTGGAGCCCCTACGGAGCCAGCAAGGCGGCGCTGGAGATGATCGTGAAGACCTACGCGCTGGAGATCGCCGCGTCGCCGCTGCGGGTGAACCTGATCGACCCCGGCGTGGTCGCCACCAAGATGCGCACCCAGGCCTTCCCCGGCGAGGATCCGAAGTCCATCACCCAGCCCGACCAGATCACCGACCGCTTCGTCGATCTGGCCGATGCCGCCTGCACCCTGCATGGCGAGATCGTCAACGCCCAGTGAGGGGCGAGGACGGGGCGGCGTTGTCCGCCCCTTTCCAAAAGCCATTCGCAAACGCCGAAAGGCGGAGAAACGGGCGTCGGCCTCGTCTCTCCGCCTTGCGGATCGTCACCATGAACAGGGTGGTGTCAGCGGGCGTGCGGCGTCAGGATCGTGCCGTGACCGTCGTGGCCGGTCAGCGCGGCGCGCAGCTTGCCGAACAGTTCGCGGATGTAGTCGGCGCGCATCTGGCGGGCGGCCTTCATGATCTCTTCGTGGCTGCGCGGGTCTCGTTCGTAAATCATGGTCTTGGACATGGCAGGGATATCTCCTCGTCGAGAGAGACGTCCCCTCCCCGGACTTTCTTGTTTCGCCCCTGAAGATAGGGAAACAAGGCTGTCCCAAGAAGCGCCATGCCTGCATTGCCGACCAACGCTGGGCGTATCAGCTTGGTCAATCAATATGATCGCGAACAATTACTCATCGCCACCATCGCGCCCGCCATCCACCGCGACGTTGCGGTCGTCGACGATCCGGTCGTCCTGGATCTGTTCGGGCCGCGGGCGGTCGCGGCCGTCCTCGCCTGCGCGGGGCAGGGGGCCGGTGCCGAGCGCGTGGGCCTCCTCGCTGCCGGGGATGCCGTAATCCGCATCCGCGCCGGGGCCTTCGACGTTCTGGAAGCCCATCTCGCGCTCGTCCACGTCGGGCTGCGCGCGGGTGTCGCGGATGTCGAGTGGTTCCTTGCGTTGGTCGGTCGCCATGCCGGTCTCCTGTTCCGATGGAATGGGGTTTCCCTTCGCATCAACAGGCGGACAGCGCGCTCGTCACCGTGCGGACGTCGAACCAGGCGCCGACGCTGTGGCGCAGGTCGTGGCGGCGGTCCTGCTCGGGGGCCGGGGCGATGTCCCACAGCCAGGACAGGTCCGGGGCGGGCAGGGGAAGGCCCCAGACCGAATCCTCCCGCTCCAGGATGGTGCCGGACTCCAGCCATTGGCTTTCGATGTCGGTGAACAGGGCGGCGGTGTCGGCGATGCCGCCCAGCCACTCCAGATGGTCGCGGGCGAGCCGCCGCGCGAAGGCGACGCGCTCCGCCGGCGGAACCATGGGAGCCCGCCGCTCCACCGCGTCCAGCGGCAGCAGCGGCAGTTGGGACAGCAGGTTGCAGGAGATCGCGAAGGCGAAGCCCCCGCCGGGAACGGGCGGCGGCGCGAAGCTCGCGGGCAGCCCCCGCCCGGCGTCCAGCGCCTCGGCCAGCGGGCCGAGCGCCCCGGTCGCGTCGAGCGTCAGCAGGCGCACGTTGGGGACGCCCGCCGCCCGCCGCCGCACCGGGCGGGCGTGCAGCATGTCGAGCAGCACCACCTCGTCGAACCGGCTGGCCAGTTCGTCCAGCGGCACCTCGATCAGCAGGCCGGAGCCGGCGACCAGCGCGCGCCCGCCGTCCGGAGCCCGCTCCATCGCCTCCAGGATGAAGCGCCGGCAGGCGGCGACGTGCGGCGCCCAGGCGCGGCGCTGGCGCCGGTACCGCGCGCCCAGCGCGACCAGTTCCGACAGATAGCCCAGGCGGCGGGGCAGCGGGTCGCAGGGGGTGGTCAGATACTCCAAAGCCTCGCGCAGCATGGGCGGTTTGTCCTCCGTCTCCCCTTGACCCGCGACGGTGGCAAGGTACCTATGGCGGCATGGTCGAGATCAAGAGGAAAGCGGCTCTCGTCACCGGAGCCGGCAAGCGCATCGGGCGTGCCATCGCGCTCGATCTCGCGGCCCAGGGCTGGGCCGTCGCCGTCCATTACCGCCGCTCCCGCGCCGACGCCGACGCCGTCGTCGCCGGGATCGAGCGGGCCGGCGGGCGGGCCGCCGCCTTCGCCGCCGACCTCGGTCGGGAGGAGGAGGTGCGGGCATTGGTCCCAGCCGTGATCGACCGCCTCGGTCCGCTGACCCTGCTGGTCAACAACGCCTCCCGGTTCGAGCGCGACGAGGTCGCCGACGCCACCCGCGACTCCTGGGACGCGCACATGGAGGCGAACCTCCGCGCGCCCTTCGTGCTGTCGCAGGAGTTCGCGTCCCGGTTGCCGCCGGAGGAGGGCGGCCTGATCGTCAACCTGCTGGATCAGCGTGTGTGGAACCCGACCCCGCACTTCCTCTCCTACACGGTGTCGAAGATGGGGCTGTGGGCGCTGACCCGCACGCTGGCGCAGGCGCTCGCCCCGCGCATCCGCGTCAACGGCATCGGCCCCGGCCCGACCCTGCGCAACGAGCGCCAGAGCGAGGCGGAGTTCGCCGCCCAGTGGGACTCCACCCCGCTGCGCCGGGGCACGACGCCGGAGGAGATCTGCGCGGCCATCCGCTTCCTGGTTTCGGCCCCGGCGATGACCGGCCAGATGATCGCGCTGGACGGCGGCGAGCATCTCGGATGGGCGCAGCCGGCGCATGGCTTCGTGCCCGTCGAATGACGGGAGGCGGGGTGCGCTGCACACGGTCCGGACGCACCGTTTCCCCACCGCCGGAAGGGCCGGCGGGCGGCGGCCTGGCCGTGAAGGACCGCGCGTTTTACACAGGTGCCCTCCGCGACGCAAGCTCCGCCTTTGGGGCTATGACATTTTTATGCCTGTGGGCGATTTGCCACAGTCGATTCAGTGTTGACGTATATAAATCAATGGTTTAGAAAAAATGCCTCATTTTTAGGCAACTGTGCGGCAACCCTTGCAACGCTTGGCTCCCGGCCCACTACCCCCTTCGTTATCGACAAACTTATCCACAGGATTGGTGGATAGTCTTTCCGGGTGGGGCAACCGACGCCTCCGCGCCTTTCGCGCGGCTTGCGGTTGACCCCGCGCGGCGGCTCGACGACATTCTGGCCATGTCCGAAACGCAGCCCTCCGACCCGGCCGCCAGCCTGCCGGGCGACCCGCCCGCCAACCCGCCTGCCGACCCGGCGCAAAGCCCGGAGACGGCTCCCCCGCGCCTCCGCCGCCGCCCCGCCGACCTCGCGCGCGGCGTGGAGATCATCCGCGAGCATCTGAAGACGCTGCCGCAGACGCCGGGCGTCTACCGCATGCTGGCGGGCGACGGGGCGGTGCTCTATGTCGGCAAGGCGCGCAACCTGAAGCGCCGGGTGACCAACTACACCCAGGTCGCCAAGCTGCCGATCCGCCTCCAGCGCATGGTTTCCGAGACCGAGACCATGGAGTTCGTCAACACCCACACCGAGGTGGAGGCGCTGCTTCTCGAATCGAATCTGATCAAGAAGCTGATGCCCCGCTACAACGTGCTGTTGCGGGACGACAAGACCTTTCCGCACATCATGATCACCAGGGACCACGACTACCCCCAGCTCACCAAGCACCGCGGGGCGCGCGGGCGCGACGCCGACTATTTCGGCCCCTTCGCCTCGGCCGGGGCGGTCAACCGGACGATCACCGCGCTCCAGCGTGCTTTCCTGCTGCGCAACTGCGCCGACACCGTGTTCGCCGCGCGCTCGCGGCCCTGCCTGCAATACCAGATCAAGCGCTGCACCGCGCCCTGCGTCGGCCGCGTCACCCCGGCTGAGTATCAGGCCCAGGTCGGGCAGGCGCGCGCCTTCCTGTCGGGCAAGAGCCGCGACATCCAGACGGAGTTCGCCGCGAGGATGATGGAGTCCTCCGAGGCGATGGACTTCGAGGCGGCGGCCCGCTACCGCGACCGCATCCGCGCGCTGACCGCCATCCAGGCCCACCAGGACATCAACGTCGAGGGGGTGGTGGAGGACGCCGACGTCGTCGCGGCCCACGCCGAGGGCGGCGTCACCTGCATCCAGGTCTTCTTCTTCCGCGGCGGGCGCAACTACGGCAACCGCGCCTATTTCCCCAGCCACGACAAGGCGGCGGAGACGGAGGAGGTGCTGGCCGCCTTCGTCGCCCAGTTCTACGAGAACAAGGCCGCCCCGCCGCTGGTGCTGGTCAGCCACGCGCTGCCCGAACTGGAGCTGCTGACCGAGGCGCTGGCCGTGCGCGCCGGCCACAAGGTCGAGCTGGCCGAGCCCAAGCGCGGCGAGAAGCGCCGCATCGTCGAGCACGCCCTGACCAACGCGCGCGAGGCGCACGGCCGCCGGCTGGCCGAAAGCTCGTCGCAGGCGCGGCTGCTGGAGGGGGTGGCTGGCGTCTTCGGCATGGATTCCGCGCCGGAGCGGGTGGAGGTCTACGACAACTCGCACATCCAGGGCGCCCACGCCATCGGCGCCATGATCGTCGCCGGGCCGGAGGGCTTCATCAAGAACGCCTACCGCAAGTTCAACATCAAGAGCGAGGGGGCGGCCGGCGACGACTTCGCCATGATGCGCGAGGTGCTGACCCGCCGCTTCGGCCGCGCGGTGAAGGAGGATCCGGAACGCACGCTCGGCACCTGGCCCGATCTGGTGCTGATCGACGGCGGCCTCGGCCAGTTGAACGTCGCGCTGGAGGTCTTCGCCGAGCTGGGGATCGACGACGTGACCCTGGTCGGCATCGCCAAGGGGCCGGACCGCGACGCCGGGCGCGAGCATTTCTTCATGGAGAACCGGCCGCCCTTCCAGATGGAGATGCGCGACCCGGTGCTGTATTTCCTGCAACGGCTGCGCGACGAGGCCCACCGCTTCGCCATCGGCACCCACCGGGCCAAGCGCACCAAGGCGATCGGCAAATCCCCGATCGACGAGATCGCCGGCATCGGCCCCGCCCGCAAGAAGGCGCTGCTGCACCATTTCGGCAGCGGGGCGGCGGTGGCGCGGGCCGGGCTGGCCGATCTGGAGGCGGTGGAAGGGATCAATCGGGCGGTGGCGAAAAAGATATACGATCACTTCCATCCCGACGGTTAGAATGAGGATGCCCGCATTCTTCCTGCCCTCCAGCGGTTCGAGCCTCCGATCATGTTGACCAGCCTGCCCAACCTGCTGACCCTGTCGCGAATCGCGGTGATCCCGCTGGTCGTCGGGCTGTTCTACATTCCGGAGGCGTGGGCCGCCTACACCGCCTGCGGGCTCTACGCGGCGGCCTGCATCACCGACTGGTTCGACGGCTACCTCGCCCGCGCCTGGGCGCAGGAGAGCGTCATCGGCAAGTTCCTCGACCCCATCGCCGACAAGCTGCTGGTGGCGGCGACGCTGATCATGCTGGCCGGATTCGGGCGGCTGGGCGGCCTGTCGATCCTGCCGGCGGTGACGATCCTGCTGCGCGAGGTGCTGGTGTCGGGGCTGCGCGAGTATCTCGCCGGCCTGCATGTCGGCGTGCCGGTGACGTGGCTGGCGAAGTGGAAGACCGGCATCCAGATGGTGGCGCTGGGCTTCCTGATCGTCGGCGACTACGCCCCGCCGGAGATCCCCTCGACCATCCTCGGCACGGTGGGCCTGTGGATCGCCGCGGCGCTGACCTTCTACACCGGCTGGGACTACATGCGCGCCGGCCTGACCCACATGATGGCGGAGCAGCCGCCCAAGCGCGGCGCCGCCGCCCGGTCCGCCGGCAGCGCCGGCTGAGACCCTTCGACACGAGTTTCCGACATGAAGATTTTCGGTCTGACCGGCTGGAGCGGCAGCGGCAAGACGTCGCTGGTCGTCCGGCTGATCCCGGCGCTGACGGCGCGGGGCCTGCGCGTCTCCACGATCAAGCACGCCCACAAGGGCTTCGACATCGATCATCCCGGCAAGGACAGCCACAACCACCGGCTGGCCGGGGCCACCGAGGTGCTGGTCAGCTCACCCAAGCGCTGGGCTCTGATGCACGAGCTGCGCGGGGATGATCCGGAACCGGCGCTCGCCGACCTGCTGCCCAAGCTGGCGCCGGTCGACCTGCTGCTGATCGAGGGCTTCAAGCGCGAGCCGCACGAGAAGATCGAGGTGTGGCGGAGCGCGGTCGGCAAGCCGCTCATCGCGCCCGAGGATCCGCAGATCGTCGCCGTGGCCAGCGACGGGCCGGTGCCGGGCTGCCCGGTCCCGCTGCTCGATCTCGACGACGCCGAGGCCATCGCCGCCTTCGTGATGGCCCGCTGCGGGCTGGAGCGCTGACGCGTCCCTTCCATGCCCCACAGGCTCGTCATCTTCGACTTCGACGGCACGCTGGCCGATTCCTTTCCCTGGTTCGTCGGCGTCCTCAACGGCGTCGCTGGACGCTACGGCTTCCAGCCGGTCCGGCCGGAGGAGATGGAGACGCTGCGCGGCTACGACGCCCGCCGGATCATGCGGCACCTGCGGGTGCCCATGTGGAAGCTGCCCTTCATCGCCAGCCACATGCGCCGGCTGATGGCGCGGGACATCGACGGCATCCGGCTCTTCGACGGGGTGCCGGCGATGCTGCGGACGCTGACCGGGCGCGGCGTCACCGTCGCCATCGTCAGCTCGAACTCGGTGGACAACATCCGCCGCATCCTGGGGCCGGAGAACGCGGCGCTGGTGTCGCGCTACGCCTGCGGCGCCTCGCTGTTCGGCAAGCCGGCCAAGTTCCGCGGGATCCTGCGCGACACCGGCATCCCGGCTGCGGACGCCATCGCCATCGGCGACGAGCTGCGCGACATCGAGGCGGCGCGGCGGGTCGGCGTCGCCTGCGCCGCCGTCACCTGGGGCTACACGCGGGGCGACGCGCTGGAGGCCCACCGGCCGGACCGGCTCTTCCGGCGTGTCGGGGAGATCGCGGCCGGCCTCGACTGACCGGCACCGAAGCGGGTCCCATTTCCCCCTTCGCAGCCACGGGTGCGGCGGACTAGAGTGGTCCCATGGTGCAACTCAGCGACGATTGCTTCGCCTTCGGCGGCGGGATGATGACGGTGGATCGCGCGCTCGCCCTGCTGGCGGAGCGGACGCATCCGGTCACGGCGTTGGAGCGGGTGCCCCTGGCCGGGGCGCTCGGGCGCGTGCTGGCCGCCGACGTCATCGCCCCTTTCAGCGTCCCGCCGCACGACAACGCGGCGGTGGACGGCTACGCGGTGTGCTTCGACGATCTCGCCCCGGATGCGCCCACGATCCTGCCGGTGATTGGACGGGTGGCGGCCGGGCAGGCGCTCGGCCGGCCCGCCGCGCGGGGGGAGGCGGTGCGCATCTTCACCGGCGCGCCGATGCCCGCCGGCTGCGACACCGTCTTCATGCAGGAGGATTGCCGCACCGCCGCCAGTGACGGCGCGAGCACCGTCACGCTGCCGCCCGGCATCCGGCGCGGCGCCAACCGGCGGCCGGCCGGGGAGGACGTGACGGCGGGGGCGACCGTGCTCGCCGCCGGACGGCGGCTGCGTCCGGAGGACATCGGCCTGCTCGCCTCGCTCGGGCAGCGCGACGTGGCGGTGCGGACGCCGCTGCGGGTCGCCGTCTTCTCGACCGGCGACGAGGTGCGGGAGCCGGGAACGGCGCTCGCACCCGGCGCGGTCTACGACGCCAACCGCTTCGCGCTCATGGCCCTGCTGGCGCGGCTCGGCTGCGCGGTGACCGACCTCGGCATCCTGCCCGACCGCGTCGGGACGATCCGCGACGCCCTGGCCGGGGCGGCGTCGACGCAGGACGCGATCGTCACCTCCGGCGGCATGTCCACCGGGGAGGAGGACCATGTCCGGGCGGCGGTCGAGGCGGAGGGGCGGCTCGATTTCTGGCGCCTCGCCATCAAGCCCGGCCGTCCGGTCGCGCTGGGCCGGGTGGGGGAGGCGGCCTTCATCGGGCTTCCCGGCAACCCGGTGGCGGTGGTCGTCACTTTTCTGCGCATCGCCCGGCCGATCCTGCTGCGGCTGATGGGCGCGGCCGACGGGGCGCCGCCGCTGTTTCCGGTGCGCGCCGCGTTCGTCTACAAGAAGAAGCCCGGCCGTCGCGAGTATCTGCGCGGTTCGCTGGTCCGCGACGCCGATGGAGTCCTGGGCGTGGTGAAGCACCCGCGCGACGGGGCCGGCGTCCTGTCCTCGCTGGTCGAATCCGACGGGCTGATCGAGCTGCCCGAGGATCTGGCCGGGGTCGAGCCGGGCATGACGGTGGATTTCCTGCCTTTCAACGAGGTCCGGTGATGAGGATTCTGTATTTCGCGTGGCTGCGCACCAAGATCGGGGTGCCGGCCGAGACGGTCGAGTTGCCGGCCGAGGTGACGACGGTCGGCGCGCTGGTCGAGTGGCTGAAGACCCGCAGCGAGCGGCACGCCGACGCGCTGGCCAACAGCAAGGTGGTCAAGGTCGCGGTCAACCAGGAGCATGTGCCCTACGACCACCCGCTGTCGCCGGGCGACGAGGTCGCCCTGTTCCCGCCGGTCACGGGGGGCTGAATGACGGTCCGGGTCCAGGCCGAGGATTTCGACGTCGGCGCCGAATACGCCGCGCTGACGGCGGGGCGGACGTCGGTCGGGGGGGTGACGCTGTTCGCCGGTCTGGTGCGCGACATCGCCGGCGGCGAGGCGGTCAGCGCCATGACGCTGGAGCATTATCCCGGCATGACCGAGCGGCAGTTGGAGGCCATCGAGGCGGAGGCCCGGCGCCGCTGGCCGCTCGACGAGGTGCTGATCGTCCACCGCTACGGCCGGCTGGAGCCGGGCGACCAGATCGTCCTCGTCGCCACCGCGTCGGCGCATCGGGACGCGGCCTTCGATTCCTGCCGGTTCCTGATCGACTGGCTGAAGACCAGGGCGCCCTTCTGGAAGCTGGAGGCGACGCCGGGCGGGGAGCGCTGGGTCGAGGCCAAGGACAGCGACGACGCGGCCGCCGCGCGCTGGGTGGAGTAGGGACGGCCGGAGCGGGCCGGTGCGGGGACGAAAGGCCCGTCCCCGCCCGTCGCCGTTTACAGCGTGGCGAGGATCGCCTCGGCCGAGGACACCTCGAACTTGCCCGGCTCCTCGACCGCGACGTGGGTGACCTTGCCGTCCTCTGCCACCAGGGCGAAGCGCTTGCCGCGCGTGCCCAGGCCATGGCCCGACGCGTCCATCGTCAGGCCCAGCGCCGACGTGAAGGTCGCGTTGCCGTCCGGCAGCATGACGACCGAATCCCCGACATTGCCCTTGTCGCCCCAGGCCCGCATGACGAACGGGTCGTTGACGGCGAGGCAGACGATGGTGTCGACGCCCTTGGCCTTCAGCGCCTCGGCGTTCTGGACGAAGCCCGGCAGATGCTTGGCCGAGCAGGTCGGGGTGAAGGCGCCGGGAACCGAGAACAGGACGACCTTCTTGCCCTTGAACAGCTCGTCGGTGGTCACGTCCTGCATGCCGTTGGCGGTCAGGTGCTTCAGCGTGACCGACGGGATGGTGTCGCCAACCTGGATGCTCATGTCTCTAACCCTTCCTGATTTTTTATGGGTGAACGGGTTTGGCGGCGAACTCTAGCAGCCTGCGCCGCCACCGCAAGACGGCGCGGCCGTCAGCGGCCCCACTATTCCGTTCTGCGGACGGGCGGCGCGGTCGAGCGCCTCGATCACCGCCGCTTCGCTCAGCAGTTCCGGCAGCGCGATGCCCCGTGGCGCGCCCGGCCCATAGACGATGTTGAAGGGGATGCCGTAGCGGCCGTGGGAGGCCAGGAAGCGGGCGATGCCGTCGTCCGGCCGCGTCCAGTCGGCGCGCATGGCGACCAGGGCGGGATCGTCGAAGCGCTTGGCGACGGTGTCGCGGTTCAGCACCAGCTTCTTGTTCGCCTGGCAGGTGATGCACCAGTCGGCGGTGACGTCCACGAACACGGTGCGGCCGGCGGCGACATGGTCGCGGATCGCCGCCTCGTCGAAGCCCGTCCAGCGGGCCGCCGCCTCCGTGACCGTCACCGCCCCGGCGCCGGCCAGGGGGCCGAACGCCGCCGGCAGCGCGAGGGCCGCGACCGCCAGCACACCGGCCAGCGCCGGCCCGGCCCGGTGGCCGTTCCCGGCCAGGCGCCGTCCGGCCCAGAGGACCGCCACCAGCGCGATCATCAGTCCCCCGACCCCGGCGGCCGGCGCCGTCCCGATCTGCACGGTCAGCACCGACAGCAGCCACAGGGCCGTCAGCGCCAGCGCGAAGCCCATGATCGCCCGCAGGGTCGCCATCCAGCGCCCCGGACGCGGCAGCCAGGCGGCCAGACGCGGCCACGCCGCGACCAGCAGATAGGGCGCCGCCAGTCCGATCCCCAGCGCCGTGAAGATGGCGAAGACCTCGGCCGGCCCGTTGGCGAGCGCGAAGCCGACCGCCGTCCCCAGGAAGGGCGCCGAGCAGGGCGTCGCCAGCAGGGTCGCGAAGGCTCCGGTGGCGAAGGGACCGGCCAGCCCGTCGCCCTCCAGCCGGTCGGCCAGGGCGCGCGGCAAGGGGACCTCGAACAGTCCCCAGAGGTTGGCCGAGAACAGGGTGACCAGCACCACCATGAAGACGAGGAACAGCGGCTGCTGGAACTGGATGCCCCAACCAACGGCGCCGCCCGCCGCCTTCACCGCGACCAGCGCCGACGCCAGCACCAGGAAGGAGGTCAGGATGCCGGCGGCGCTGGCGAGGAAGCCGGCCCGCACCGCGCGCGGCGCGCGGCCGCCCTGCTTGACCACCGACAGCAGCTTCAGCGACAGCACCGGCAGCACGCAAGGCATCAGGTTGAGGATCAGCCCGCCGAGCAGCGCCACCCCCAGCATCGCCCACAGCCCCCCCGACGGGGCCGTCCGTCCCGGCGCCGCCGTGGCCGGAGCCTCCACCGACCGCGCGCCGTCCACCAGCGTCAGCGTCACCGCCCGCCCGGCGAGGTCGAGTCCCTGCGGCGGGTCGGACGCCTGAACGGTCAGCCGCACGCGGCGGTCGTTGTCGGAAAAGACCGCCTTGGGAGCGGAGAAGGTCAGCGGCGGGTCGGTCTCGACGAAGACGTCGGGGGAGACGAAGCCGTCGGCGGCGGTCGCCTCGATCTCCAGCGCGGCCCCGCTGGCGCGCACCGATTCGACGGCCAGCAGGCTGTTGCCCTGGCGCGGCACCAGCGACTGGGCGCGGGCGACGTCGTTCGCCGAATCCGACGGCGCCGCCGGTCCGGCGGGAAGCGACAGGGCCAGCTTGACCGTCTGCGGCACGCAGATCTCGGAGCAGACCAGCAGTTCGGCGGTGAGCGCCAGATCGACCGGCTTGCCGGGCTCGGCCGGGACGGCTTGAAGCGGAAACATCACCTCGACGTCGTAGCCCGCCGTCTCGAAGCCCAGCACGGAGAAGCGGTGCGGCGCCGGGTAGGCGAGCGACGCCTCCTTCAGGTTGGCCGAGCCGCTCCAGTCCAGCCGCGGGGCGAACCCGGCGTCGCCGGGGGACCGCCAATAGGTCTTCCAGCCCGGCTCCAGCCGCAGCTCCAGCCCGAGCGGCAGCGCCGCGAGGTCGCCGGTGCCGCGGACCGAGGAAACCAGACGGGCTTCGACCTGCCCGGCCTTGAACCAGGGGCTCCGGGCCTCTCCGGCGAGGGCGGGGGGGGCGGCGGACGCGGCCCCCAGCAGACCGAGAAGGGCGAGCGCGGGAGGGGCAAACCTTTTCATCGTCGGCACTGTTCTCATATCTGAAGGGCCACGCGGACCGCCGCACCCATATATAGGTGACAAAGCTCGGCCGCTGCTGTCACACTCCGGTGAAAGCGTCACGAGAGCGCCCACCACAACCGAACGTTCGGACAGGCGCGGCTTCACGCCGTTCCCCGACCGACGACAAGGATACCCGCCCATGCCGCGCCTCACCAAGTCCTCGGAATCGCTGACCGGCCAATTGCTGATCGCCATGCCCGGAATGGAGGATCCCCGTTTCCAGCGCACCGTGATCTACATGTGCGCCCATAGCGAGGAAGGCGCCATGGGGCTGGTGATCAACCGGCTGTTCGGCTCGATCACCTTCGAGGATCTGCTGGAGCAGCTCGACATGGAGGTGTCGCAGCCGGTCAACAACCTGCCGGTCCATTACGGCGGCCCGGTCGAATCGGGGCGGGGGTTCGTGCTGCACTCCACCGACTATGTGCGGGACGGCACGCTGGTGGTGAACGACGACGTCGCCCTGACGGCGACCATCGACATCCTCCGCGCCATTTCCGAGGATCGCGGCCCGCGCCGCAACCTCCTGCTGCTCGGTTACGCCGGCTGGGGGCCGGGGCAGCTCGACGCCGAGTTCCAGGCCAACGGCTGGCTCAACGTGCCCTGCGACGAGGAACTGCTGTTCGACACCGACCTCGAGGCGAAATGGGAACGCTCGATCGCCAAGCTGGGCGTCAGCGTCTCGATGCTGTCGGGCGAAGCCGGGCACGCGTAAAAAGCGACAGGACATTTCCCCCGCCCTGGAGCGGGGGGCGCCGCGACCGGCGGACCGCGTTATCCCTGGGCGCGCACGTCCGCGACGCCGCGCCGGGCGAGTTCGTCGGCGCGCTCGTTCTCCGGGTGGCCGGCGTGGCCGCGCACCCAATGGAACTCGATCCGGTGCTGGCGCTGCGCGGCGTCGAGCCGCTGCCACAGGTCGACGTTCTTCACCGGCTTCCTGTCGGCGGTGGTCCAGTTCTTGGCCTTCCAGCCGTGGATCCACTTGGTGATGCCGTTCTTCACATACTCGCTGTCGGTGTAGAGGCGGACCGTCACCGGTTTCTTCAGCGCTTCCAGCGCCTGGATCGCCGCCATCAGCTCCATGCGGTTGTTGGTCGTCGCCGGCTCGCCGCCATACAGCTCCTTCTCGACCGCGCCGTAGCGCAGGATGGCGCCCCAGCCGCCGGGGCCGGGGTTGCCGCTGCACGCGCCGTCGGTGAAGATGTCCACCGCCTTGGAGCCCTGCTCGTCGCTCATGATTCAGGCTTCCGCCGGCTGTTCGTCGTCGAGGAAATAGTCGCCGAGACCGCGCACCGTCTGGTGGAAGCGCAGCTTGCGCAGATACTCCAGCGGATCCTTGGGACGCACGAAGGCGCCGGGCGGGTGGTTCAGCCAGTCGTAGAGCCGGGTCAGCAGGAAGCGCACGGCGCTGCCCCGGCACAGCCAGGGCAGGGCGTCCAGCTCGGCGCGCGACAGCGGGCGGACCTTGCGGTAGTTGGTCAGCAGCAGCCGCGCCTTGGTGGCGTTGAACGACCCGTCGATCTCGAAGCACCAGGCGTTGATGCAGATGGCGATGTCGTAGGCCAGGAAGTCGTTGCAGGCGAAGTAGAAGTCGATCAGCCCCGACAGGCTGTCGCCCCGGAAGAACACGTTGTCGGGGAACAGGTCGGCGTGGATGACGCCGGACGGCAGGCCGGCCGGCCAGTTGGCCTCCAGCGCCGCCAGCTCGGCCTCCAGCGTCGCGCGCAGGCCGGGCGCCACCTCGTCGGCGCGGGACGCCGACTTGGCGAACAGGTCCTGCCAGCCGGCCAGCGCCAGCGCGTTCGGCCGCTCCATCCGGAAATCGGCGACCGCCAGATGCAGGCGGGCCAGCGCCTCGCCGAGCTGCGCGCAATGCTGCGGGTGGATGCGGCGCGGCCACATGCCGGCCAGGAAGGTGACGATCACCGCCGGCCGGCCGCACAGTTCGCGCAGAGCCGCCCCGTCGCGGCCGGGCACCGGCAGCGGGCTGGCGACGCCCTTCTCGGCCAGATGCTCCATCAGCCCGAGGAAGAAGGGCAGATCCTCCCGCCGCGTGCGCTTCTCATAGAGCGTCAGGATGTAGGGGCCGCGTTCGGTCACCAGCAGGAAGTTGGAATTCTCCACCCCCTCGGCGATGCCCTTGCACGACAGCACCGCGCCCAGATCGTACTGGGCGGCGAAGGCGCTGAGATCCTCGTCGGAGACTTCGGTGTATACGGCCATGATGCCCTGCGCCTTACCGGGTTTCGCGGTGCCGGTCAACGGCAGCTTGTTCTGGGGCGGCTTGTTCTGGGGCGGCTTGTTCTGGGGCGGCTTGTTTTGGGGCGGCTTGTTTTGGGACGGTCTGTTTCGGGGCGGTCCGTTCGGGAAGCGGGGTGATCGGCTCGTAATATTCCGGGCCGAAGCCGGCGCGCTCGCGGCTCGGCACGTTGAAGGGGCGCTTCAGGCCGCCGCGGAAATGGCGGGCGACCAGCTCCTGCCACAGGACGACCGGCTCGACGCCGCGCTGGGCGCAGAGATGGACGAACCAGCGCCGGCCGGCGGCGACATGGTCGATCTCCTCGTCGTGGATGGTCTGGAGCAGGTCGGCGCTCTCCTGGTCGCCGAAATCGCGCAGGCGGCGCACCGTGTCGGGGGTGACGTCGAGCCCGCGCGCCTCCAGCACCATCGGCACCACCGCCAGCCGGGCGGCGAGGTCGTGCGCGGTCTCGGTCGCCGCCTGCCACAGCCCGTCATGGGCCGGCAGGTCGCCGTATGAGGCGCCGAGCGCGTTCAGCCGCTCCTCCAGCATGACGAAATGCCGCGCCTCGTCGTCGGCGACCCGGACCCAGTCGTCGGTGAATCCCTTCGGCAGGCCGGCGGAGGCGAAGCGGCAGACCAGATCCCAGGCGAGATCGATGGCGTTCAGCTCGATGTGGGCCAGCGCGTGCAGCAGGGCGACGCGGTTCTGCGCGCTGCCGCCGCGCCCGCGCTTGGGCATGTCGCGCGGCAGCTTCAGTTCGGGCCGCTCGGGCCGCGCCGGGCGGTCGGGCGGGGCGAGGGTGACGGCGGGGGAGAGGGTGCCGTCGCGCCACGCGGCGGCGTAGGCGCGCGTCAGGCGCACCTTCTCCAGCGGCCACGCGGCGGTCAGGACCGCGACGGCCGCTTCGCCGAGATCCTTCACCATCCGTAGGCGATGAAATTCGGGTTGGCGATGTCGGGCTTGCCATAGAGCAGGGGCGAACCGTCCGGCTGCTCGACCCGGCCGCCGGCGCCGACCAGCACGGCGTGGCCGGCGGCGGTGTCCCATTCGCTGGTCGGGCCGAAGCGCGGGTAGAGATCCGCCTTGCCGCAGGCCACGGTGCAGAATTTCAGCGAGGACCCGCAGGTGATGCGGTTCTTGACCGTGTGGCCGGCGAGGAAGGCGTCGAACGCGGCGCCGCTGCCGTGCGACCGGCTGGCGACCACGGTCAGCCCGTCGGCCGGGCGGTTGCGCACGCCGATGGGGTGGTCGTGCCGCCCCTCCGCCCAATGCACCGCCGTGCCCGGCCCGGCCGCCGCGTAGAGGTCGCCGGTCGCCGGGGCGTAGACGACTCCCAGCACCGGGACGCCGTTCTCGATCAGCGCGATGTTGACGGTGAACTCGCCGTTGCGGGAGATGAACTCCTTGGTCCCGTCGAGCGGATCGACCAGCCAGAAACGCCCGCCGGAGATGTCCGGCCGGTGCCCCGCGGCCGTCGCCTCCTCCGCCACCACCGGGATGCCGGGGGTCAGATGGTGCAGGGCGGGAAGGATCACCGCCTCGGCCGCGTGATCGGCCTGCGTCACCGGGCTGCCGTCGACCTTGGTGGCGACGTCGATGCCGTCGTTGTAGAAGCGCAGGATCACCTGACCGGCCTCGTGGGCGATGGTGCGGACCGTGGGCAGCAGGCTCGCCACAGCGGTGTCGGGCATGGTGGTGTCTCCTCAAGCGTGGGGAGTCACCATAGCGCGCCGAACGGGTGGGCCGGAAGATCTTGAACGGGTTGCAAAGCGGAGAAGGCGGATGAGCGTGCGGTGGAGAGCGATGGGCGGGACGGACCTCGACGCGGTGCTGGCCATCGCCGACGTCGTGCATCCCGACTACCCGGAGGAACGCGCGGTCTTCGCCGAGCGGCTGGCGCTTTTTCCGGACGGCTGCCGGCTGGCGGAGGGGAGTGACGGGCGCGCGCTGGGCTACGGCGTGATGCATCCGGGGCTGCTGGGGGTGCCGCCGCCGCTCGACGCCCCGCTGGGGGAGCTGCCGGCCGGGGCGGATTGCCTCTACCTGCACGACATCGCGCTGTTGCCGCGGACGCGCGGGCTTGGGCTGGGCGCGTCGGTGCTGGAGGAGGCGCATTCGCTGGCCGCCCGGCGGGGGTACGGCTGGCTGGCGCTGACCTCGACGCCGGGCGCGCGGAGCTACTGGGACCGGGTTGGATTTGTGCCCTACGCGGACGCCAGCCCGGCCCTCGCGGCGAAGCTGGCGAGCTACGGCGAGGGCATGGCCTACATGGTGATGGCGGTGCGGACTTAAGGGGCGTGCTTTGCCCTCTCCCCCGGGGAGAGGGCTTATCGCCCGCTTCACGGGATCACCCCGCCGCCACG
Organism: Azospirillum agricola; assembly: GCF_017876095.1. Classification (GTDB taxonomy): domain Bacteria; phylum Pseudomonadota; class Alphaproteobacteria; order Azospirillales; family Azospirillaceae; genus Azospirillum; species Azospirillum agricola. The sequence goes on along the minus strand of NZ_JAGINM010000002.1, from coordinate 235,383 downwards.
CCCGCTTCAACCTCCACCCCCAGCCGCTTGGCGACGCCGGCGCCGTAGGCCGGGTCGGCGGCCAGGAAATGGCGGAGCTGGCGCTGCTGGATGAAGGCCGGGGCCTTGCCCAGCGAGCCGGCGATGTTGTCCATCAGGCGATCCTGTGCTTCGGCGCCGATCAGGCGGAACAGGGCGCCGGCCTGCGCGTAATCGTCGTTGCCGGCGCGGTGGTCGTAGCGGTCGGCGTCGCCGGAGACGCGCAGCGGCGGTTCGGCCTTGCCCGGATCCTGCGCCGGGCCGCCGAAGCTGTTCGGCTCGTAGTTCGGACGGCCGCCGCCGTTGCCGTCGAAGCGCATGGCGCCGTCGCGCTGGTAGGTGCGCGCCTCGGTGGCGTGCGGGCGGTTGACCGGCAGATGGCCGTGGTTGGCGCCCAGCCGGTAGCGGTGGGCGTCGGCGTAGGCGAACAGCCGGCCTTGCAGCATCTTGTCCGGGCTGAAGGAAATGCCGGGCACCACGTTGGCCGGGCTGAAGGCCGACTGCTCGACCTCGGCGAAATAGTTCTCCGGGTTGCGGTTCAGCACCAGCTCGCCGATCTCGATCAGCGGGTAGTCGGCGTGCGGCCACACCTTGGTCAGGTCGAAGGGGTTGATGGCGTAACGCTCGGCCTCCAGCTCCGGCATGATCTGCACCGAGACGGTCCAGGCCGGGAAGTCGCCGTCCCCGATGGCGGCGAACAGGTCGCGGGTGGCGTGGTCGGGGTCGATGCCGGCGACGCGCGCCGCCTGCCCGGCGGTGAAATTCTCGATCCCCTGGCGGGTCTTGAAGTGGTACTTGACCCAGACCCGCTCGCCCGCCGCGTTGATCCACGAGAAGGTGTGGCTGGAGAAGCCGTCCATGTGGCGGTAGCCGCGCGGCGTGCCGCGGTCGCTGAACAGGATCGTCAGCTGGTGCATCGTCTCCGGCGACAGCGAGAAGAAGTCCCAGACCGCCGTCGGGTCCTTCAGGTTGGTCGCCGGGTTGCGCTTCTGCGTGTGGATGAAGTCCGGGAACTTCAGCGGGTCGCGGACGAAGAACACCGGCGTGTTGTTGCCGACCAGATCGTAGTTGCCTTCCTCGGTGTAGAACTTCACGGCGAAGCCGCGCGGGTCGCGGTCGGCGTCGGCCGAGCCCTTCTCGCCGCCGACGGTGGAGAAGCGCAGGAAGACTTCGGTCTCCTTGCCGACCGCCGACAGGAAGGCCGCCTTCGTGAAGGGCGTCACGTCGCGGGTGACGCGGAAGACGCCATAGGCGCCGGCCCCCTTGGCGTGGACCACGCGCTCCGGGATGCGCTCGCGGTTGAAATGGGCGAGCTTCTCGATCAGATGGAAATCCTGCATCAGCAGCGGGCCGCGCGGGCCGGCGCTCAGCGAGTTCTGGTTGTCGGCGACGGGGATGCCGGCGGCGGTGGTCAGGCTGCTCATGGGCTTCATCCTTCGCGTTTTTTCTGCGTTTCTGGGTTTGGACCGCTGTCGCCCCTGGTTATCCGCCGCTCGGTTCAATATATCCAAGACATGGTTCTGAACGGATCGATAGGGAGATTCTATGAACTTGGCCGGGCTGTCCCTGCGCGACCTGGAATATGTCGTCGCCGTCGATGAGCAGCGGCATTTCGGCAGGGCGGCGGAACGCTGCGCGGTCAGCCAGCCGTCGCTCAGCGCGCAGATCCGCAAGCTGGAGGAGGTGCTGGGCGTCACCCTGTTCGAACGGACGAGCCGCCGCGTCCTGCCGACCCAACCGGGCGAGCTGGTGATCCGGCAGGCCCGCATCGTGCTGGAGGAGGCCCGCCGTCTGCTGACCCTGGCGCGGGGGATGGAGGGGGCGCTGGCCGGCGACCTCGCCATCGGGGCGATCCAGACGCTGGGGCCCTATCTGTTCCCCCACGCGCTGCCGGTGATGCGCCGGCATCTTCCCGACGCGCGGCTGATCCTGTCGGAGGGACGGACGGACGGGCTGCTGGACGAACTGCGCGAGGGGCGCATCGACGCCGTGCTGCTGGCCCTGCCGGTCGAGGGGGATGGATTCGCGACCGAGGCGCTGTTCTTCGAGCCCTTCCTGCTCGCCCATCCGGCGGGACACCGGCTGGAGGAGCTGCCCTCCATCGCGCTGGCGGACCTCGATCCCAGCGAGCTGGTCCTTCTGGAGGAGGGGCATTGCCTGCGCGATCAGGCGCTGGCGGCCTGCGGCGCCACCGCGCGCGGCATGCGGCACGCCACCGGCCTGGAGACGCTGCGCCACATGGTGGCGGCCGGCGCCGGCTACACGCTGATGCCGCAGCTGGCGGCCGGGGAGGGCACGACGGTCGGCGGGCTGATCGCCTACCGACCCTTCGAGGGAGAGCCGCCGGGCCGCCGCGTCGGTCTGGTCTGGCGGGCCAGCGACCCGCGCGGGCCGGGCTTCCGGGCGCTGGCGGAACGGCTCAGGGCCGAGCCGCCGCCGGGCGTCCGGCCGGCCTGAACGGCCGTCAGGAGGCTTGGCGCAAGCTGTCGGTCGATGCGGGCGGGCGGTGCGGCGCCTTGGGGAAGGGCAGGATGTCGCCCGACGCCCTTCCGGCTTCCCGTCCGCCGCGCGGCTCCGTGCCGTTCAGGATCCAGCCGTAGGCGGCGGTGATGAGGATGCGGTCGCGCCCGTCGCTGACGAGGATTCTCAGGTCGGCGGCCTTCCCGGCGGCGGCCAGCCGCCTCGCCAGCACCGGATCGGTCAGAAGGACCGCGCTCCGTCCCAGCCCGCCGCGGGTCAGCAGCTTCGCCAGCCCTTCCAGATGGGCCGGGGACAGGGCGGCGTCGCTCGCGTCGCGGAGATCGAGGAACAGGCCGGCCGGGCGTGGCCGGCCGCACACCCGGTCGCCGGCATCGCGCAGCGCCGCGATCCAGGCCGGGCGGTCGCCCTCGCTCAGGCTCTTGTAGAGAATGGCGTGGACCCCCCAGTCGTTGACCGAGACTGAAAAGCCTTTCATGGTCCACCCCTCTCCGTTGGCGCTCCGCCCGTGCCGGGGATCGGCGGGGCGGGCGTGGCGTCGAGGATATCGACCGTATTACTAACAATCAGTTTACAAAACAATTTGGCCGATGCTCAGGCCGCCCGTTTCATCAGGGCCTCGGACAGCCAGCCGTCGATCCGTTCGGCGGCCTTCTCCCAGCCATGCTCCAGCATGATGGCGTGGCCCATGCCCGGCATGAACACCGCCTCGGTGCCGAGCGCGCGGGCGGTCCACAGAACCTCCTCGCGGGGGAACAGCAGATCCTTCTCCGCGCCCATGATCATCACCGGGATGTCGCGCGGCGGCAGGAGCGGGAAGGGAATCCAGCCGCCGATGTCCATCAGCACCCGGCGCGACTCCTCCTGGAGGTAGGGCTCGTAGACGGCGGCCTCGGCCTCCGGCATCTGGTCGGAGAACATGGCGCGGCGCACCGCCGCCGGATCGACGGCCGAGGTTCCCAGCGTCATCAGCACCGACATCTGCTGGAACACATGCGGTGCCCGCCACATCAGCCCCATGGTGGAGGACAGCAGCCCGTGCGGCGGGGCCGAGGCCATCAGCACGCCGGCCGGGAAGCCGCCCTTGCGCAGCGCCCGCTGCACGACCATGCCGCCCATCGAATGGCCGATCAGCACCGGCGGCGCCGAGCAGCGCCCGGCCGCCTCCATCACGTCGTCGACGTAATCGGCGATGCCGAAGCCGTGCAGCCGCTCGCGCCCCTCGCTGCCGCCATGGCCGCGCAGGGAGACGGCGTGCGCCTCCCAGCCGCGTTCGGCGAACCAGGGCAGGAACTTGGCCTCCCAGATCCAGGCGGCGCTGAAGGCGCCGTGGACGAACAGGAGCGGCGCCGGCTTGGCGGGACCGGCGGGACGGTGGCTGAGAATTTCAAGCTGGGACATCGGGCTCGCGGATGGTCGTTGCGCGGTGCGGTGAGAATGGTGCCGGAGCCTGGCCCTGTCCAGTTGCGCCGCGTGCGGTTTGACGCCGCCGGCCGGGTTTGCGACAGTCGCCACCCGCAACCGCAGGAGACGGCCGTGACGACCGATTCCGCCCCGCCAAAGGCGCCTGTTCTGGATCCGGCGACGCTGACCGCGCGCCCCGGCGAGACCGACTATCCGGAACCGTTCCGGGCGCAGGTCGCCGGGCGCCACCGGCTGACGCTGGGCGATCCGCTGGGAATCAGCAAGTTCGGGGTGAACCTGACGCGACTCGACCCCGGCGCCTCCTCGGCCCTGCGCCACTGGCACAGCCGGCAGGACGAATTCGTCTATGTGGTCGAGGGGGAGCTGGTGCTGGTCACCGACGCCGGCGAGACGCGGCTGGCCGCCGGCATGTGCGCGGGCTTCCCGGCCGGGGCGGCGGACGGCCACCGTCTGGTCAACCGCGGCGACCGTCCGGCCCGCTACCTGGAGGTCGGCGACCGCAGCGCCGGCGACGTCATCGACTATTCCGACGAGGACATGGTGTGGCGCGACGGCGCCTACCATCACCGCGACGGCTCGCCATGGTGAGCGGCCCGGATCTGACCCTGGTGCTGGGCGGCGCCCGTTCCGGCAAGAGCCGCCACGCCGAGGGGCTGGTGAGGGCGTTGGGCGGCCCCCGTGTCTACATCGCCACCTCGCGGGTCTGGGATGACGAGATGGCCGAGCGGGTGGCGATGCACCGCGACGATCGCGGCCCGGACTGGACGACAATCGAGGAGCCGCTGGATCTGACCGGCGCCCTGCGCCGCCACGCCGCCCCCGGCACCGGCGTGCTGGTCGATTGCCTGACCCTGTGGCTGACCAACCTGATGATGGCCGAGGCCGACGTTGCCGTCGAAGCGGCGGCCCTGGCCGAAACGCTGCCGGCGCTGCCCGGCCGGATCGTGCTGGTGTCGAACGAGGTCGGGCTCGGCATCGTGCCCGACAACGCGCTGGCCCGCCGCTTCCGCGACCACGCCGGCCGGCTGCACCAGACCATCGCGGCGCTGGCCCCGCGCGTCGTCCTCACCGTGGCCGGCCTGCCGCTGTTCGTGAAAGGAAACGCTCTATGACCGAGTCCAACAGGACCGACACCCCGGAAACCGGCGACGAGGCCGAGGCCAACCGCCGCCACGCCGAGAAGATGAAGCGCCGCAAGGCGTTGCAGGAGCGCACGCTGGCCTCGAAGACCATCGAGAAGGGGCTTCTCATGGTCCACACCGGCAAGGGCAAGGGCAAGTCCACCGCCGCCTTCGGGCTGATGATGCGGGCGGTCGGCCACGGCATGCGGGTCGGCATGGTGCAGTTCGTCAAGGGTGCCTGGTCCACCGGCGAGACGGTGGCGCTGGAGCGCTTCGAGGATCTGGTGGATTTCCACACGATGGGCGAGGGCTTCACCTGGGACACCCAGGACCGCGCCCGCGACGTCGCCGCCGCCGGGGCCGCCTGGGCCAAGGCCAGGGCGATGATGGACGACCCGCGCTACCGCCTGATCGTGCTGGACGAGCTGAACATCGCCCTGCGCATGGATTACCTGCCGCTCGACGAGGTTCTGGCGGTCCTCAAAGCGCGCCGTCCCGACCTGCATGTCTGCGTCACCGGCCGCAACGCCAAGCCGGAGCTGATCGCCGCCGCCGACCTCGTCACCGAGATGACGCTGGTCAAGCACCCCTTCGAGGCCGGGGTGAAAGCCCAGGCCGGCATCGAGTTCTGATCCATGACCGCTCCCACGGCGACCCCGGCGGCCGCGCCGCGCCGGGCGCGCGCGATCATGCTCCAGGGCACCGGGTCGGACGTCGGCAAGTCGCTGCTGGTCGCCGGGCTGTGCCGGGCGCTGGTGCGGCGCGGCCTGTCGGTGCGGCCCTTCAAGCCGCAGAACATGTCCAACAACGCCGCCGTGACCGCCGACGGCGGCGAGATCGGCCGGGCTCAGGCGCTCCAGGCGCGGGCCTGCGGGGTGGCGCCGACCGTCCACATGAATCCGGTGCTGCTGAAGCCGCAGTCGGACGTCGGCTCGCAGATCGTCGTGCGCGGCGTCGTGGTCGGCACGGCGAGGGCCGCCGACTACCAGGCGCGCAAGCGCGAACTGCTGGGCACCGTGCTTGACAGCTTCGAGCGGCTGGGGGCGGAGGCCGACATCATCGTCGTCGAGGGCGCCGGCAGCCCGGCCGAGGTCAACCTGCGGGCCGGCGACATCGCCAACATGGGCTTCGCCACCGCCGCCGGGGTGCCGGTGCTGCTGGTCGGCGACATCGACCGGGGCGGGGTGATCGCCAGCCTCGTCGGCACCCACGCGCTGCTGCCGCCCGACGAGCGGGAGCGCATCAAGGGCTTCCTCATCAACAAGTTCCGTGGCGACGTCCGGCTGTTCGACGAGGGGCTGCGCATCATCGAACGGCACACCGGCTGGCGCGGCTTCGGCGTCGTGCCCTGGCTGGCCGAGGCGGCGACCCTGCCGGCGGAGGACGCGGTGGCGCTCGACCGCACGCGCGCCGGCGGCGGTGACGGCCTGCGCGTCGCCGTGCCGATGCTGTCGCGCATCGCCAACTTCGACGATTTCGACCCGCTGGCGCAGGAACCGGGGGTGTCGCTGACCATGGTGCCGCCCGGACGGCCGCTGCCGGGGGATTGCGATCTGGTGATCCTGCCGGGGACCAAGGCGACCATCGCCGACCTCGCCTTCCTGCGCGCCCAGGGCTGGGACGTCGATCTGCTGGCCCATTGGCGGCGCGGCGGGCGGGTGCTCGGCATCTGCGGCGGCTACCAGATGCTGGGGCGCCGCATCGCCGACCCCGACGGCATCGAGGGGCCGCCGGGCGAGGCCGCCGGGCTCGGGCTGCTGGACGTCGACACCGTGCTGAAGGGGCCGAAGGTGCTGGAGGAGGCACGGGGCACCGAGCGCCGCACCGGCGCCGCCGTGGCCGGCTACGAGATGCACATGGGCCGTACCGACGGGCCGGACCGCGCCCGCCCGATGCTGGATCTTGCGGAGGGCGGCAGCGACGGCGCCGTGTCCGAGGATGGCCGCGTCCAGGGCTGCTACCTGCACGGCCTGTTCGGCGCCGACGGATTCCGCGATGCCTTCCTGGCCGGGCTGGGAGGCGGCGGATCGGAGCTGTCCTACGGCGCGGCGGTCGACCGGGCGCTCGACGCCATCGCCGAACGGCTGGAGCGCGAGATCGACATCGACGGGCTGCTCGCCATGGCGGAGTGACGGGGAGCCTTCCTCCCTACCCGAACACCGCCAGCACCAGCGCGCTCGCCCCCAGCACGACGCAGGCCCGCCGGTAGAGCGCCAGCGCCCGCCCGATGTCCGCCGGGGTCGCCGCCGTCCGTCCGCCGCCCAGCCAGACATCCTCGATGCGCGTCGCCCCGTAGACGCGCGGGCCGCCCAGCCGCAGGTCGAGCGCGCCGGCCATCGCCGCCTCCGGCCAGCCGGCGTTGGGCGAGCGGTGGCGGTGGGCGTCGCGCCGCACCGACCGCCACGCCTCCGCCGGATCGGCCCCCGTGGTGAAGCGGGCGGCCACGGTCAGCAGCAGGGCGGTCAGGCGCGAACCCGGCAGATTGACCAGATCGTCCAGCCGCGCCGCCGCCCAGCCGAACGCCTCGTGGCGGGGGGTGCGGTGGCCGATCATGCTGTCCGCCGTGTTGATCGCCTTGTACAGCGCGATTCCCGGCAACCCGCCGACCAGCAGCCAGACGGCCGGGGCGACGATGCCGTCCGAGAAATTCTCGGCGAGGCTCTCGATGGCGGCGCGGCAGACGGCGGGCTCGTCGAGCGTCGCCGGGTTGCGGCCGACGATCATCGCCACCGCCGCCCGTCCGCCCTCCAGCCCGTTCTTGGCGAAGCCCCTGGGCACGGCGGCGACATGCTCGTGCAGGCTGCGCTGCGCCAGCAGGGTCGAGGCCAGCGCCGCCTCCAGCAGCCAGCCGAAGGGCAGCAGCCGGCACAGCCACGCCACCGCCACCGCGACGCCGCCCACCGTCAGCAGCAGGACCAGCAGGGCCAGCGCGCCGAAGGCCTTGCGGCGGGCGAAGCCGTCGCCCTCATGGTTGAGCGCGCGGTCGAGCTGCGCGATAAGCGCACCGATCCACACGACGGGATGGCGGACGCGGGCGTAGAGTGCGTCCGGGTAGCCGGCCATCGCCTCGATCGCGAGGGCGGCGGCGAGCAGGAATGGATGAAGCGGCACGACGGCGGAATCCTGGCGGGTTGGGTTTGGGCGGGTTGGGTTCGGGCGGGTCGGGTTCAGGCGGGTAGGGTTTCATGAGCGGAATCGGGGGCGGGATGATGGCCGAAAGCACGGCGGCGACCAAGGATTTGCGGGAGGGGAGCGTGCGGGACGGCATCCTGCATGGCGGCGACCTGGACGGCGCGCGCGCCGCCTTTCCCGACGCCCCGCAGCCGTGGGTCGATCTTTCGACCGGCATCAACCCATGGCCTTACCCGTTGCCGCCGATCCCGCCCGACGCCTGGACCCGGCTGCCCGCGCGCGGGGCGGAGATGGCGTTGCGCGAGGCGGCGGCGGTCTGCTACGGCGCGCCGTCGCCCGAACTGGTCGCCGCCGCGTCGGGATCGCAGGCGCTGATCCAGCTTCTGCCCCGCCTGCGCGCGCCGGGCCGGGTCGCCGTGCTGGCCCCGACCTACGCCGAGCACGCGCTCTGCTGGGCCGGCGCCGGCCATCGGCTGTCCGAAACCACCGATCCGGAAACCGCCGACGCCGACGTGCTGGTCGTTGTCAACCCGAACAACCCGGATGGGCGGCTGCTGGAACCGGCCCGGCTGCTGGCCCTGGCGGAGCGGCAGGCGGGGCGGGGCGGCTGGCTGGTGGTGGACGAGGCCTTCGCCGATTGCGATCCGGCGGGCAGCGTCGCGCCCTTCGCCGGGACGCCGGGGCTGGTCGTGCTCCGCTCCTTCGGGAAGTTCTTCGGGCTGGCCGGCCTGCGGCTCGGTGTCGCGTTGGCCGAGCCGGCCCTGGCGGCGGCCCTGCGCGCGGCCGTCGGTCCCTGGGCGGTGTCCGGACCGGGGCTGGCGGTCGCCGCGGCGGCGCTGTCCGACCGCGACTGGATCGCCGCGACGCGGATCCGCCTGCGGTCGGAGGCGGAAGCGCTGGACCGGCTGCTGACCGGCGTCGGGCTGGCCGTTGTCGGCGGCACCGACCTCTTCCGTCTGGTGACGCATCCCGACGCCCGGTCGCTCCACCGGATTTTGGGCGAAGCCGGCATTCTGGTCCGCCGATTCGAGCAGCGGCCGGACTGGCTGCGCCTGGGGTTGCCGGCCGACGGCGAGGCCCGCCGCCGCCTGCGCGACGCCTGCGCCGGGGCCTGTCGCCCCCGCCAGCCTTCAGCCTGTTGAACGATCAAAAGAATCCGCCTCCACCCAACCCGTCGGCCGGCCCCCTGGCTGGGACGGGCGGGGGCGCGTGCTTCAATCGCGAAATACCATCATTGCAAGGAAATAATATTTTATGGGAAACTAATACGCATGTTCGATTCGGGTAGCACGGCGATGATCTCTCAGGGAAACGGGAACGACCCGCGCCAGGCGGGATGGCGGGCGTTCGACGTTTTGCCGGCGGCTGTGTGCGTGGTCGCGTCGACGGGAGAGATCCGCTACGCCAATCCGGCCCTGCACGCCCTGCTCGGTCATCCGGTGCCGTCGCTGGCCGGGATGCGCCTGACCGACCTGGAGGTCGCCAGCGGTGCGGCCGCCGCGTCGGCAAAGGAGCGGCAGTTGCGCCGCCGCGACGGCCGTTGCCTGTGGGTCGCCGAAACCGCCACGCCCATCGAGGGACCCGACGGGACGCCGCTCCAACTCAGCGTCTTCACGGAAATCGACGAATGGCGGCGGCGCGAGCTGGAACTGCACAACCGCCTGCTGATGCGGGAGGCGCTGTTCGACACCCTGCCGGTGCCCGTCTTCGTCAAGGACGTTCGCGGGCAGTACGCCGACGTTAACAGCGCCTTCGAGCGCTACACCGGGCTCGACCGCCGCGACATCCTGCAACGGACCGCCTTCGCGCTGATGGAGCCCGGCTCCGCCAAGGTGCATGCCGCCCACGACCGCCGGCTTCTGGCCGGGGAGGCGCAGTCCCATTACGAGGAACCGGTGCCCGTCGCCGACGGCAGCCTGCGCATGGCCAGCCTGAGCAAGGTGTCCTTCCGCGACAGCGCCGGCAACATCGGCGGCATCGTCGGCGTCATCCACGACCTCATCGACTCCCAGCCGAACGAGGCGCGGCTGGAGGCGATCCTGGAGCAAAGCCCGATCGGCGTGTCGGTGTCGCGCCGCGACGACGGGCGGATCATCTTCGTCAACACCCGATTCGCCGAGCTGATCGGTCTGCCGCGCGAGCGGCTGGTCGGCAGCCGGGCGCGCGACTACTATCTCGACAACCACCAGCGCGAGCGGGTGCTGGAGCGGCTGCGCGCCGCCGGCGCCGTCGTGAACATGGAGGTCCAGTTCAAGAAGGCCGACGGGTCGCCCTTCTGGACCCTGTTCACCGTCAACCAGGCGATCATCCAGGGGGTGGAGGTCAACCTCGCCTGGATCTACGACTACACCGAGCGCCGCAACATGGAGGAGGCGTTGCGCGACATGGCGTCGCGCGATCCGCTGACCGGCATCTACAACCGGCGCTCCTTCATGGATCTGGCGCGCCAGCAGCTCGCCCGCGCCCACCGCTTCCACGAGCCGCTGGCGGTCTTCGTGCTCGACGTCGATCATTTCAAGCGGATCAACGACAGCTACGGCCACGCCACCGGCGACGACGCCCTGCGCATGGTCGCCGCCGGCTGCCAGGCGATCCTGCGCGAATACGATCTGCTGGGCCGCCTGGGCGGCGAGGAGTTCGTCGTCGTGCTGCCCGGCGCCACCGCCGACGAGACCCGCGTGGTGGCGGAGCGGGTGCGCCGCTATCTGGCGCGCATGCCGATTCCGGGTCCGGACGGCCGCTTCCACCTGACCTCCAGCATCGGCATCGCCGGGCTGGAGGGGGCGACCGACACGCTGGAGAAGGCCATCCACCGCGCCGATCTGGCGCTCTACCGGGCCAAGCACGAGGGGCGGAACCGGGTGGTCGTCTATGAGCCGGGAATGTGACCGGCACCGCACCCCATAGGTAAAGGAACCCTGAAGCCCTGAGCGCGCGTGCGGTTTTGCCGCACCCGTTCGTGTGCGATAAATGCGGCGATCGGACAGTTGCTCCGCTATCCAGCCTTGACATCCGGTATTACCACCGGGTGCCCTTGCGGGGAGACGGGCGGCCATGACCTCGACCAGAGCACCCCTGACCGGCCACGAACGCAGGTTCGCGGCCGATGAGATCATCGTTTCCAAGACCGATCTCAAGGGCGTCATCACCTACGCCAACGACGTCTTCCTGCGGGTCAGCGGCTTCTCCGAGGACGAGCTGCTCGGGCGTCCGCACAACATCGTGCGCCATCCCGACATGCCGCGCTGCGTCTACCGACTGTTGTGGGAGCGCATCAAGGGCGGCCACGAGATCTTCGCCTATGTCGTGAACCGGGCGCGCAACGGCGACCATTACTGGGTGCTCGCCCATGTCACGCCGTTGCTCGACACGGACGGCACCATCGCCGGCTACCATTCCAGCCGCCGCCTGCCCGAGCGCCGGGCGGTGGAGGCGGCCATCGGCCTGTACGCCGCGCTGCGGGAGGAGGAGGCGCGCCACCGCGCGCCCTCCGACGCCATGGCGGCCTCGGCCGGGATGCTGGACGAACTCCTGCGCGGGAAGGGCATGAGCTATGACGAATTTGTCCTCGGTCTCTAAGGCGCGGATCGCGGTCTGGCTGGTCGGGGCGCTGGCCGCGTTCCAGGCGGCGCTGGGCGGGATGGGCGGACGCTGGGACATGGCGGCGCTCGCCCTGGCGGCGCTGGCCGGCTCCATCCTCATGGCGCGCTGGCTGGCGCTGACCGCCCGGTCGCTCGCCCGCGCCGGGGCGGTGCTGGCGGCGGCGGAGCGCGGCGACCTGCAACCGCGCGTCCTGCACATCCATGGCCACAACGAGATCGCCGACCTGCTGCGCACGCTCAACCGCCTGCTGGACCGCGTGGAATCCTTCGGCAAGGAGGCCAACGCGGCGATGCGCTTCGCGGCGGAGGGGCGCTATTTCCGCCGCATCGTGATGACCGGCATGCTGGGCGAGTTCGGCGCCTATTCCCGTTCGATCAACGCCGGGCTGGACGCGATGGACGGCAAGAGCCGCGAGTTCGTCGACAGCGCCACCCGCATCGGCGACAACATCAAGGGCGTGGCGCAGAGCCTCTCGGCCAGCGCCGCGCAGCTGGAATCGGCTTCATCGTCGATGACCCACGTCGCGTCGGTGGCGAGCGAGCAGTCGACCTCCGCCGCCTCGGCGGCCGGGCAGGTGTCGGTGAACGTGGACGGCGTCGCCGCCGCGACCGGCGAGGTGTCCGGCGCGATCGGCGAGGTGGCGCGCGGCGTCACCCGCACCGCGACGCTGGCGCGGGAATCGGTCGGCAAGGTCGCCGACGCCGACCGCACCATCGGCCTGCTGATCGCGGCCTCCGAACAGATCGGCGAGGTGGTCACCCTGATCAACGCCATCGCCGGCCAAACCAACCTGCTGGCGCTGAACGCCACCATCGAGGCGGCGCGGGCGGGCGAGGCCGGAAAGGGATTCGCCGTCGTCGCGACCGAGGTGAAGAACCTCGCCAGCCAGACCGCCAAGGCCACCGAGGACATCCACGCCCAGGTCGCCCAGGTGCAGGCGGTGAGCCGCGACGCCGCCGAGGCGATCCGCCACATCGGCGCCATCATCCACGACATCGACGAGATCGCCGTCGGCATCGCCGGGGCCGCCGAGGAGCAGAGCGCGGCCATCGGCGGCATCAGCCGGTCGATCCACGACGCCTCCGACGGCGTGCGGACGGTGGCCGGCGCGGTCACCCAGGTGTCGGGCGGCGCGCAGGAGGCGAGCGCCGCCGCCAGCCAGGTCCTGGCATCGGCCGGTGATCTGGCGCGGCGGGCGGCGACCCTGCACGGCGACATCGACGCCTTCGTGCGTCGCGTCTGCGGCGGCCGCTGACACCGCCGGCCGCCGACCCTACCGGCCGCCGGCCGTGGGACCGTCGGCGTCCGGCCCGGACCGGGTGAGGTCGACGACGCCGACCGCCTGGTTGCCGGTGCCGACATAGGTGAGCCGGTCGAAGCCGACCATGCGGGCCAGCGCGATGCCGCGCCCGTGGGTGGCGGTCGATTGGAAGGCGTCGAGCGTCAGGTAGCGGCTCGAATCGAAGCCGGGGCCGGTGTCGGTGACGGTGAAGACGATGCGGTCGTCGCCGCGCTCGACACGCAGGGTCGCGTGCTTGTCGCGATTCTCCGGCAGGGCGAGCCGCCGCTCGATCTCCCCGCCCAGCTTGCCGTCCACCTTCAGGATGCTCTTGGCCTCGAAGCCGATGCCGAGATTGCCGTGCTCCACCGCGTTCATCAGGATTTCCGACAGCCCGAAGGTCAGGCTGTGGGTGGTGTTGGCGAGCGAGGACAGGGCGATGGCGAGATTCTGCGCCTCCTGCGGGGTCCGGAAACGGAAGGTCGCGTCGCGCAGCAGGGCGATGGCGTCGGCGCGCGAGCGCAGATTGCCGCGCAGGCTTTTCATCCGTCCGGAGCTTTCCTCCGCCGCGCGGACGACGGAACGCAGGAGGGCGCCGTCGTAGGGCTTGATGAGGTAGTGGAAGACACCGGCGCGGACCGCCGCGGCGATCTCGGCGCTGCTGTCGGAGATGGTCTGGATGATGACCGGAATCTCCGCCAGCGCCGGCACCGCCTTCATGCGCTCGTACAGCTCCAGACCGTCGCCGTCGTGCAGGCGGCGGTCGAGCAGGGCGACATGGATGGTGACGTCGGGGGTGTTCAGGATGCTCCACGCCTGCGCCAGCGTCTCGGCCTCGAGCGTGCGGTATCCGATGCGGGCCAGATAGCCGGCCACGATGGCACGCGTCATTTCCTCGTCGTCGACAACCAGGGCGGTGACGGGTTCGGCCATGTTCCGCATGTCTCCGGCGGGTGGGGCGGCGGGTGGGGCGGCGGCAAATCGCGGTGGTTTCAAAGAGACCGCCGGCTCTCTACCTAACTCAAGTTAGGAGTGATTTTAACTTAAAAACGGTTCTCGTTGAAATTGTAACGTGCGCGACGCATTGCGGGAACGTCACGACGGGCGGGACGTCTCCGGGAATCCGTCGGTTGCCGGCGGGGATCATGCTAGGGTCGCCGTCCAAACATCGGTCCTGTCGGTGGAGGCAACGGTGATCCTGATCGGTCAATATGATTCCCCCTTCGTGCGGCGCGTGGCCATCGCGCTCCGGCTTTACGGAATCGCTTATGAACACCGGCCCTGGTCGGTCTTCGGCGACGCGGCGGAGGTTGCCCGCTTCAACCCGCTGAAGCGCGTTCCCACCCTGGTTCTCGACGACGGCGAGGTGCTGATCGAAAGCGGCGCCATCCTCGACCATCTCGACGAGTTGGCCGGACCGGATCGGGCCCTGATCGCGCGGCACGGGCCGGAGCGGCGCCGGGCGTTGAAGGTCTGCGCCCTGGCGACCGGCCTCGCCGACAAGGCGGTGAGCCTGGTGTATGAGCGGGTGCTCCACCAGGAGACGTCGGCGGTCTGGATCGAGCGCTGCGCGTCGCAGATCGCCGGCGTTCTCGACGCGCTGGAGGCCGACCGGGCCGGGCGTCCCGGTCCCTGGTGGTTCGGTGGCGCCATCGGGCACGCCGACATCGCGGTCGGCTGCGTCCTGCGCTTCGTCGGCGAGGCGCATCCCGGCGTCTTCGACGCGGCCCGCTGGCCCGCCCTGGCGGCCCACGCCGCCGCCTGCGAGGCGCTGGAGCCGTTCGAGGCCGTCGTGCAGCCCTTCTCGGTCAGCGCCTGAGGGGGCGTGTGACGGGGTCAGCGCGCGGTGTGGCCGCTGATCTCGGCGTGCAGGGGCTTGGTGTCCTCGAAGCGCTGCTGCTGCTCGGGGCTGGCCTCCTTCTGGTGCTTGGCCTTCCATTCGGAATAGGGCATGCCGTAGACGGCGACGCGGGCGTCCTCGTCGGACAGGGCGACACCGCGTTCCTTCGCGGCGGCGGCGTACCATTTCGACAGGCAGTTGCGGCAGAAGCCAGCGAGATTCATCAGGTCGATGTTCTGCACGTCGGTGCGCTTGCGCAGATGCTCGACCAGACCGCGGAAGGCGGCGGCTTCCAGCTCGACTCGGGTCTGGGGATCCAGATCGGCCATGGTGTGTCTCTCTCTCCTGGTGGTCTTCTTATGAGATGGGCGGCCGGTGCAGCGTGACCATCCGGCCATGCGGGTGAAAATCGCGCGACCCGCCGCCGGCCGCGATGGTGCGGGCCACCGCGTCGCGGTCCTCCGCGACGAAGCCGGCCAGCGATTCGATGCCGTAGGCGAACAGGCGCGGGGTCAGCGGCGTGCCGGGACCGATCAGGGCGATCCGCGCGCCGGCGGCGACGCGCAGCAGGCGGGGCAGGGTGCGGTTGGCGAAGGTCGAGGCGGTGATCGCCACCGCCTCGGCGCCGGGCAGCAGCCAGTCGCAGGCGGCCTCCGGATACTCGCCGTCGCGCGGTGCCATGTCGATCACCTGGGCGCGCGGCAGGCGGCTGGCGATCTGCGGGAAGCCGCCGACCACCACGACGCGCCCCTCGACCCCGGCGAACAGGTCCAGCCCGTTGCCGGCGGCGCCGGTCAGGCCGGGGCGGTTGTAATGGGCGTTGATCGCCGCCATCCCGACCACGAGGTCCAGCGGATCCCAGCCGCGCGCGGCGAGCGCGGCGAGATCGCGCAGGCTCCTTCCGGCCCAGCGCTCCGTCGGCTCCTGGCCGTTGCCGGGCGTCTGGCGGGCGGCGACGCCCAGTCCGCTCCGGCCGGAGCCCTCGTCCGTCTCCACCAGCGCCCATTGGGCGCCGACCACCACGCGGCGGACCGGAACGTCGGCGACGCCGAGCAGCAGATCCTCGTAGAGCCGCTGCGGCCCCCACCAGCGCCACAGCGCCTCCATGGTCGGGGCCAGCCAGTCGCTGAAGCCGCCGGTCGCCGCCTGCCATTCGTTGAGGTAGCGGCTGCCGACGCTGGTCAGCAGCGGGATGCCGTCGGCGATGCCGGCCAGCATCTCGTCGATCAGCCCGTCGCCGGTCGCCTCCAGCCCGGCGAACTTGTTGATCACCAGCAGGTCGACCCGCTCGGCCAGCGCGCGGCGCACCGCCTGGCTGGCGTCGGCGACCCCGGTGGGGTCGACCCGGCAGGATTGCGATTCCCGGCCCAGCCGCTGGGTGATGTCGAAGGCGTGGCCGGTGGCGACGTCCACCAGTTCCATCACCTCGGCGCAGGCGTCGTCGATGGCGCCGTGGTTGCGCTGGACCAGCCCGCCGACGCGGAAGCCCCGGCGGATCAATTCCGCCGCGAAATCGTCCAGCAGCCTGTCGACCCCGACCGAGCCGGGGCCGTGGATGACGGCGCCGGGGCGCAGCGGCGGCGGCAGGGCGGGAGACAGGGCGGGGGGCAGGGAAGGAGACAGGGAAGGCGGCATCGGGAATCCTTCCGCGACCGGGACGGGCTCAGCCGCCGCGCCGGATGTGGTAGACGAACAGGGTGGCGTGGGCGGCGTCGGGGCGTGTCTCGGCCCGGACCTCGTGAGCGACCAGCAGGTTGTCGGTCGTGTTGCAGAAATGCTTGAAGTCGATGACCGAGGCCGGGTCGGTCGCGGTGACGATCACCTCCTCCCCCGGCGCCATGCGGTCCAGGAGCGCCCGTGTCCGCAGGATGGGCAGCGGGCAATGCAGCCCCGTCACGTCAAGCTCTCTCGCCGGCACCGCGCCCGCTCCTTATCCGTTTCCGGGAAAACCAAACCCTTACCGGGCGTATGACTGTAGCGGGTTCGCCGGACCTACTCCAGCCGGTTGGCGCGGACCCCGCGCCGCCGCGACATTCCGGACGCCTTTCTGTTGTCGGTGGCGGAGCGTTCGGAATTCGGGAGTGAACGGCAGATGGCGACGCGGTTCGACGACAGGGTGGTGGTCATCACCGGAGCCTCCAGCGGCATCGGCCGCGCGACGGCGCTGGAGTTCGCGCGGCGGGGCGCCTCGGTGGTGCTGGCGGCGCGGCGGCTGGCCGCCCTGCACGAGGTGGCCGAGGCCTGCGTCGAGGCCGGCGGGCGCGCCATGGTGGTGCCGACCGACGTCACCGACCAGGACGGTGTGCGCCGCCTCGCCGAGCGGGCGCTGGCCGGCTTCGGCGGCATCGACGTCTGGGTCAACAACGCGGGCGTGCTGGCGCTCGGCAGCTTCGAGGAGACGCCGGAGGACGTCTTCGAGCGGGTCGTCCAGACCAACTTCTTCGGCGTCGTCCATGGCTGCCGCGCGGTGCTGCCGCATTTCCTCGACGAGGGGCGGGGCGTCGTCATCAACACCGCCTCGATGGTCGCCAACGTCGGCCAGCGCTACGCCACCGCCTATGTCGGCAGCAAGTTCGCGGTGCGCGGCTTCACCGAATCGCTGCGCCAGGAACTGGTCGACGAACCCGACATCCACATCTGCACCGTGATGCCCGCCGCCGTCGACACGCCGCTGTGGCAGCACGCCGCCAACTACACCGGCCGCGCCGTCAAGCCGATGGAGCCGATCCACCAGCCGGAGGAGGTCGCCGCCGCCATCGTCGCGCTGGCGGACTCCCCCCAGCGCGAGCTGTTCGTCGGCGCCGAGGGCCGGCTCGCCGCGCTGGCGAACGCGGTGGCGCCGGCTCTGGCCGAACGCTCCATGGCGCACGGCATCGACCGCAACATGTTCGCCAACCGGCCGGCGCGGGCGACCTCCGGCGGCGTGCTCTCCGCCATGCCCGAGCATCAGGGCACCAGCGGCGGATGGGCGCCGCCGCCACGCGACGACCGCCGCTTCTCCTGGGCCAACCTGATGCTGTTCCTGCTGCCCATCCTGCTGGCCAGCCGGCCGGCGCTGTCGGGCCTCGCGTCCGCGCGCCTGTCCGCACGCGCGTCTTGATCCCGCCGTCCGGAGCCGTTATACGCTCGCCCCTTTTCCGCGGCCCGCAGACCGGGGCCGGAGGGCAGGAGGGGGACGGGCGATGACGGCTTGCGGACTCGATTTCGGGACGTCCAACACGACGCTGGGCGTGCGGGACGGCGACGCCTTCCGCCTGCTGGCGCTGGACGGCGTGCGGACGACGCTGCCGACGGCGGTCTTCTTCGATTTCGAGGCCGACGCCGTGACCATCGGGCAGGCCGCCGTCGATTCCTACGTCTCGGGAGTCGAGGGCCGGCTGATGCGCTCCATCAAGTCGATGCTCGGCACCGACCTGATCGACGCCGACACCGCGCTGCGCAAGGGCCGCATCAGCTTCCGGGCGGTGATCGGCACCTTCCTCGACACGGTGAAGACGCGGGCCGAAGCCGCCCACGGCGCTCCCCTGACCGACGTTGTGGTCGGCCGCCCGGTGCATTTCGTCGATGGCGACCCGGCCGGCGACGCCGCGGCCGAGGAGACGCTGGGCGCCATCGCGCGCGCCGCCGGTTTCCGCGAGGTGTCCTTCCAGTTCGAGCCGATCGCCGCCGCGCTCGACTACGAGCAGCAGGTGCCCGGCGAGGAGCTGGCGCTGATCGCCGACATCGGCGGCGGCACCTCCGACTTCTCGGTCGTCCGCATCGGGCCGGAGCGGCGCGGCAGGCCCGACCGCTCGGGCGACATCCTGGCCAACGACGGCATCCGCGTCGGCGGCACCGACTTCGACCGCGACCTCAGCCTCGCCACCGCCATGCCGGAGCTGGGCCACGGCAGCGCCATGAAGCGGGCCGGGCTGCTGGCGCCCAGGAGCATCTATTTCGACTTGGCGACCTGGTCGAAGATCAACTTCCTCTACACCAACAAGGCGATGGCCGAGCTGGAGCGCTTCCGGCGCGATTCCGCCGTGCCGGACAATATCGAACGGCTGATCGGCATCGTCGAGCACCGCCAGGGCCACGCGCTGGCGATGGCGGTGGAGCGGGCCAAGATCGCCCTGTCCGATTCGGACGAAACGCGGCTGGCGATCGACTGGGGCGACGGCGAGCTGGCGCTGCCGGTCGACGTCGCCGGGCTGAACCGCGCCACCGGGGCGCTGGCGGGGCGGATCGGCGACCGCATCCGCTCCTGCCTCGCCGACGCGGGGGTCACGCCGGACCGCATCGACGCGGTGTTCCTGACCGGCGGCTCGACCCTGCTGCCGCAGGTCCGCGCCGCCATCCTGGCCGAGGCGCCGGGCGCCCGCGTGGTCGAGGGCAACATCTTCGGGTCGGTCGGGCTGGGTCTCACCGTGGAAGCACAAAGACGTTACGGTTGACGGATTCTGTGCGCCGCAGCATTCCGGAAAGCGGAAAAATCGCCGCGCCCCAACTTTGCGACAGTATTTCCTTCGGCCATACGCTATTTTGCAGTCCGGACGACCCCCTGGCCAACTTTGACCGCGGAAACCCCTTCTCGATGACCGTTGCCGCTCCGGCGCCGCTGCTTGGTGCCCCGGTTTCGCCCGCCGAAACCACCGTTCCGCCTTGCGCATCCTCCATGAAAGATCCGGCCGCCAAGGCCGCGCACCGCAAGGCGCAGGCCCGTTTCTGGGCGGAGCGGCTCGCCGATTACAAGAGCCCGGTGACCAGCCGCAGCCTGGGCCAGCTCGCCACCACCCTGCTGCCCCTGGTGGCGCTGGTCGCGGCGATGGGCTTCGCGCTGGAGGTCGGCTACTGGCTGACCCTGCTGCTGGCGGTGCCGGCGGCGCTGTTCCTGACCCGGCTGTTCGTGCTCCAGCATGATTGCGGCCACGGCTCCTTCTTCAAGGCCGACTGGGCGAACAACTGGGTGGGGCGTTGCCTCAGCGTCTTCACCGTCACCCCCTACGAGGTCTGGCGGCGCGACCACGCCATCCACCACGCGACCTCCGGCAACCTCGACAAGCGCGGCACCGGCGACATCGACACCCTGACGGTGCGCGAGTATCTGGCGCTCGGCCGCTGGAAGCGTCTGGCCTACCGCGTCTACCGCCACCCGGTCGTGCTGTTCGGCATCGGCCCGACGGTGCTGTTCATGTGGAAGTTCCGCTTCCCGCTCGGCGACCAGACGCGCGACGTCAAGGCGTGGCTCAGCGTGCTGTCGACCAACGCGATGATCGCCGGCGGCCTCGCCGCCTTCATGCTGGCCTTCGGCGCCCTGCCGGTGCTGATGGTGTGGGCCCCTGTGGTGATCCTGGCGGCGACCATCGGCATCTGGCTGTTCTACGTGCAGCACCAGTTCGAGAACGTCTACTGGCGCAGCCAGGACGAGTGGGACTTCCACGAGGCGGCGGTCGAGGGCTGCTCCTTCTACGACCTGCCGCGCTGGCTGCATTGGGTGACCGGCTACATCGGCTATCACCACGTCCATCATCTGGCGTCGCGCGTGCCGAACTACCGTCTGCGCGATTGCCATCTGGCGATCCAGGAGTTCCAGAAGGTCGCCCGCATCGGCGTCTGGGACAGCCTGAAGACCGTGCGTCTGGCCCTGTTCGACGAGGACAGCCGCCGCATGATCGGCTTCCGCGACCTGCGCGCGATGGCCTGACGGCCGGTCTTCCGATCGTTGGCGAGATCCCTTCGGGCGGCATGGTTCACTCCATGCCGCCCGAAGCGTTTTCAGTGGGACATCAACGTCGGCAGCGGCATGCCGGCCAGCACGCTGCGGGTGGCGCCGCCCAGCACCAGCTCGCGCAGGCGCGAATGGCCGTAGGCGCCCATCACCAGAAGGTCGGCGCCGAGATCGGCGGCGGTGGACAGGATGCGGTCGCCGACCTCGCCGCCGCCGGTGGCGGTCTCGGTCCGCTGGGCGGCGGCGATGCCGTGTCGCGCCAGCCAGTCGACCAGCGCCGGCCCGTCCCCGTCGCGCCGGCCCGGCGGCGTGACCGTCAGGACCGTCACCGATTCCGCCGTCTCCAGGAAGGGCATAGCGTTGCGCACCGCGTGGGTCGCCTCGCGGCCGTTCTTCCAGGCGATCAGCACGTTGCGCCCGATGGGCGCCGTCGCCGGCTGGTCGGGCGGCAGCACCAGGGTGGGGCAGGCGGTCGCCAGCGGCAGCCGGTCCGGCACATGCAGCGGCACCCGCTCCCCCGACCGCTCGGCGGCGGACTGGGCGACGATGGCGAGGTCGGCGTAGGTCGCGCGCTCCGCCAGCAGCTCGACATGGTCGCCCTCGTCGACGCTCCACCGATGGGAAACGCCGTCGAGGGCGAGGGAGACCTCGGCCTCGATGCGCTCGGCGTTCTCGTGGGCGATGGCGGTCGCCTCGGCGATGTAGCCGTAGGAGGCGGCGCGGCCGGTCGCCCCCGCCGGCATCGACACCGGGGTGGCGATGTAGAGAGCCTCGACATGGGCGGAGAAGCGCTTGGCCAGCGCCGCGGCGACCGCCAGCCGGCTGGCGTGGGCGTCGTCGTTCGCCATGTGCAGGAGGATGGTCTTGATCGGCATGCGCTTCCCTCGCTGTGGGTCGGCTCCCTTCTGCGTCCGGACGGGACGGCGGAGCATTGACCCTCTAGGTAATGCTCCGCGCGCCGTTCTGGCAACAGGACCCGCGCGGGAAAGGCGTTACTTGACCACCACCGCGTAGCGCTCGACCGGCTCGACCGTCTGGATCAAGCCGCGCGCCTTGAGGAATTCGGCGAAGCGGGCGTAGCGCTGACTGTCCAGGGCCGCCGGGCTGTGCGAGAAGCGCGGCAGCGTGTCGGCCCAGGCGCGGCGGTTCAGCTCGTCGTTCAGCTCGGGGCGGTCCTTGACGAAGGCGGTCTGCGCCTCCTCCGGGTGGTTCAGGATGTAGAGGGTGGCGCGCTCGACCGCCTCCAGGAAGCGCTTGATGCGGGCGTCGCCGGTCTTGTCCTTGTGGGCGATGACGATCAGCTCGTCGTAGGGCGGCACCCCTTCCTCCTCGGGGAAGAAGGCGCGGCCGGGATGCTTCTCGATCTCCATCTGGTTCAGCTCGAAGTTCCGGAAGGCGCCGACCACGGCGTCGACCTGCCCCGACAGCAGCGACGGCGACAGCGAGAAGTTCACGTTCACCAGCGTGACATCCTTCAGGCCCAGCCCGTGCTTCTCCAGCATGGCGCCGAGCAGCGCGTCCTCGAAGCCGGCGATGGAGAAGCCGATCTTGCGGCCCTTCAGGTCCGGAATCGTCTTCACCGGCCCGTCGCGCAGCACGACGACCGAATTCAGCGGCGTCGACACCAGCGTGCCGACGCGCACCAGCGGCAGCCCCTCGGCGACGTGGAGGATGAGCTGCGGCTGGTAGGAGATGGCGAGGTCGGTGCCCCCGGCGGCCACCAGCTTGGGCGGGTCGTTGGGGTCGGCGGGCGCGGTCAGCGTCACGTCGAGCCCGGCCTCCTTGAAGAAGCCCTTCTCCTGCGCCACCACCAGCGGGGCGTGGTCCGGGTTGACGAACCAGTCCAGCATGACGGACAGCTTGTCGCCCGCCTTTTCCTGGGCCACGGCCGGCAGGGCCGTCATCAAGCCGGCGGCGACGGCCGCCACGGCGAACATGCGCTTCATCCCGATTTCCTCTTGTCCATGGAGCGGGCCGTCTATCCGTTGAGGCCGCCCGCCGGTTGCGTGTCGGATTGCCAGGGCAGCGCGCGCCGGGCCAGCGCGTTCACGGCGGCGTAGAGCGCCACCGCGAACAGGCCGAGCACCAGCACGGCGGCGAACAGCAGGTCGATCTGCATGCGCGCGTTGGCGTGCAGCATCAGGTAGCCGAGGCCGGAGGAGGAGCCGACCCATTCGCCGATCACCGCCCCGATGGGCGCCACGGCGGCGGCGACCCGCACCCCCGACCAGAAGGCGGGCAGGGCCGCCGGCAGGCGGATGGCCCACAGCGTCGCGGCCGGCGTGGCCCCCATGGTGCGGGCGAGGTCGAGCCAGCCGGGATCGGTGCGGCGCAGCCCGTCGAACAGGGCGGTCGTGACCGGGAAATAGATGATCAGCACCGCCATGGCGATCTTCGAGGCCATGCCGTAGCCGAGCCACAGCACCAGCAGCGGCGCCAGCGCGAAGACCGGAATGGCCTGGCTGACCACCAGCAGCGGCATCAGCCAGCGCTGCGCCGCGCGGAAGCGGGCGAGCGTCAGGGCGCTGAGGCTCCCCAGCACCACCCCGCCGACCAGGCCCAGCAGAATCTCGGTCAGCGTCGTCAGCCCGTGCTGGAGGAGCAGCGGCGCCTGCCGCTGCATCGCCTCGGCGACGGCCAGCGGACCCGGCAGCAGGTAGCGCGGCAGGCCGGTCAGCCAGACCAGCCCCTGCCACGCCCCCAGCAGCACGGCCAGGGTGACGGCGCCGCGCGCCAGCCCCCTCATGCCGGCCCCCTCATGCCGCCAACCTGCGCAGCAGCTCGGCCTGGAGCGCCAGCAGGGCCGGATCGTCGACCCGGCGCGGGGCGGTGCCGGGCGGCTCCAGCGCCGGACCGATGGCCGCCGGGCGCCCGGTCATCACATGCAGGCGGTCGCCGATGCGCAGCGCCTCCAGCGGGTCGTGCGTCACCATCAGCACGGTGCGGCCGGCCAGCGTCTCCGCCGCCGTCTCCTGGAGCCGCAGCCGGGTCAGCGCGTCGAGCGCCGAGAAGGGCTCGTCCATCAGGACCAGCGGCTTGTCCTCCATCAGCGTGCGGGCCAGCGCCACCCGCTGCCGCTGCCCGCCGGACAGCGACGCCGGACGGTCGCGCTCGCGCCCGGCCAGCCCGACGCGGGCGAGCAGGGCGATGGCGCGCTCCACCCGGTCCGCGTCCGGCTTCCGCCGCCGCAGCCGGTCGCCGAGCAGCGCGTTGTCGAGCACGGACAGCCAGGGCAGCAGCAGATCCTGCTGGGCCATGTAGGCGATGCGCCCGCCCAACGGCCGGCCGTCGCCGGCTTCCACGCGGGTCGGCGGCTCGGGATCGGCCAGCCCGGCCAGCACGCGCAGCAGCGTGGTCTTGCCGACGCCGCTCGGCCCCAGCAGGCAGGTCGTCCGCCCGGCTTCCAGCGTCAGGGTCAGGTCGGAGAACAGCACCGTCCCGCCATAGGTCAGCCGCGCCGACGACACCGTGACGGGCAGGGCCGCGACGGGGGGAGGGACCGGCCGGGCGCCGGAACGGAGAAGGACGTCGGTCATGACTCACTGATCCCTACGCCGGTGTGAACCGGATCAGGTTCCAGGGGTCGTCCCACGCCTCGGGACCTCTCAGCCGACCATCGGCTCCCCCCAGTGAAGGCGCCGACTATAGGCGGGCGGCGGCGGGCGCCGCAAGGGGGCGGTGGCGCCATCCCGCCTTGCGGAAACGCGCATGGCGCCGGCCCTTGACCGGAGGTTCCGGCCGCGCCACGTCATCGACGGCGGCGTCCCGCTCGCGCCGCGGCCAGACCGGATCATCCCTTGCCTGTTCCCCTGTTCATCGGCGGCGAGATTTACCGCGGCTCGACCTACGGGCCGAAGCACCCGCTGGCGATTCCGCGCGTCTCGACCGTGATCGACCTCAGCCGCGCCATGGGCTGGCTTCCCGAGGCGCGGTATCTCGACACCCATGTGGCGACGGAGCGCGAGCTTGCCCGGTTCCATACGCCCGACTACATCGCCGCCCTGCGCCGCGCCGAGGCGGAGCAGCGGGTCGATGCGGAGACCGCCGCCCGCCACAACCTCGGCAAGCTGGAGAATCCGGTCTTCCCCGAGATGTACCGGCGCCCGGCGACCAGCGCCGGTTCGGCGATCCAGGCGGCGCGGCTGCTGCTGGAGCGTCCGTCCGGCATCGTCTACGCCCCGGCCAGCGGCACCCACCACGCGCGGGCCGGACGGGCCAGCGGCTTCTGCTACTTCAACGCGCCGGTGCTGGGCATCCTGGAACTGCTCGACCAGGGGGTGCGGCGGGTGCTGTACGTCGATCTCGACGCCCACCACGGCGACGGGGTCGAGGAGGCGTTCGCGGAGGATGGGCGGGTGCTGACCGTCTCGGTCCACGAGGAGGGCCGCTGGCCCCGCACGGGAAGGGCGGAGGATCGCCACGCCGTCCAGGCCCGCAACCTGCCGGTGCCGCCCGGCTTCAACGACAGCGAGATGGCGTACCTGATGGAGAAGGCCATCCTACCGCTGGGCCGCGCCTTCCGGCCGGAGATTCTCGTCATCCAGACCGGCGCCGACGCTCTGGCCGAGGATCCGCTGAGCCGGCTGGAGCTGTCCAACCGCGCGCTGTGGGACTCGGTGGCGGCGCTGCTGCCGCTGGCGCCCAGGATCCTCGTGGTCGGCGGCGGCGGTTACAACCCGTGGTCGGTCGGGCGCTGCTGGGCCGGGATCTGGGCGATTCTGAACGGCATCGACCCGGTGACGGACCCGACGCCGGAGGCCGAGGCGGTTCTGCGCGCCCTGACCTGGACCCGCGCCGCCGGCCGCAACCCGCCGCCGCACTGGTTCACCACCCTGGCCGACGAACGCCGGCCCGGCCCGGTGCGCGACGGGCTCCGCCGCATGGTCGATGTGGCGCTGGCGTAACGACCCGTGGCGGTTGCGATTCGGATCGTCGAATTCCGTCACGTTTCGTTGACGAAACCGGATTGTTCGGGGATTCTGCTTTCCATGCGGTTCCGGTCGCGCCCCGTCGGGTGGCGCTGGCCCGGCTCCAGGGCGCGAGCGCGCGGGTTTGGGAGTGCTGGCGGACGGATGTCGAACACGACGCTGTTCCTGATCGCCATCGTCGTCATCATGCTGGCCGCGATCCCCGTGGCCATGATGCTGAAGGATTTCCTGCCGGGCATCCTGGAGAAAAGCTCCGGCTTCGACCAGCTGGAGAACCGCATCTACGTCCTCCATGCCGAGTCGCACGACCTCCAGGACCGGGTGAACGGGCTGGTCCAGCGCCGCAACGGGCAGGCGTCCGACAAGCACCGGCTGGAGGCCGACATCCGCAAGGCGGAGAAGCAGATCCGGGAGCTGGCCGAGCAGCCGCCGCTGTTCGTCCACGAGGTCGGCGACCCGCAGGCCGGACTGACCAAGTTCGTCGCCAGCGTCAGCCAGGAGAAGGCGTCGGCCGCCGCCCGGCTCAACGGGGACCGGGCGCAGGTCAACCCGATCTGGCGCTGCGCCAACGTCGCCGAGATCTGGGCGGCCAGCCAGGAGGAGGCGCGGCAGATGGTGGACGTGGCCTTTCCCTTCAAGATGGGCTTCGAGACGTCCTTCCAGCGCGCCGGCAAGGGCGCGCCGAAGAAGCCGGCGCTGCCGCCGAAGGTGGATGCCGTCTGATGATGCTCAACTTCATCATCGTCCTCGCCATCGTCGCCATCGGGGCGTGGCTCGGCAACGTGCTGCTGACGGTGGAGGCGCGGGTGTCGCAGACCCGCAACCGGGTGCGGGGTGCGCGGAGCAAGCTCGACACGCTCGAGGGCAACATCCGGCGCCTCCACCGCGAGGAGGAGAAGCTGCACGCCGAGATGGAGGAGCTGATGCGCGACGTGGTCGGTCTGCGCAAGGAGCAGTCGGAGGTCCAGCGCCGCCTGTCGGAAGCCCAGGCCAGGCGGCGCCCGCAGATCCTGATCCTGACCGACCGTCGCAACCCCAACGACAAGGAGTGGCTGGTTACGGTGGTGAACCAGCAGATCGGCGAGATCGACGCCGCGCACCCGCTGGCGCT
Organism: Azospirillum agricola; assembly: GCF_017876095.1. GTDB lineage: Bacteria > Pseudomonadota > Alphaproteobacteria > Azospirillales > Azospirillaceae > Azospirillum > Azospirillum agricola. The sequence goes on along the minus strand of NZ_JAGINM010000002.1, from coordinate 208,741 downwards.
CGATTGGGCGCGCGGGCGCGAGTATCTGGTGTGGGCGGACTCGGAGCGCGAAGCCGCCGAACGCGCCAACCGCCGCTTCAGCGCCCGGCCGGGTTATCAGGTGAAGACGGTGGCGCCCGTGAAGGGCGACTTGTATTCGGCGGGCGCGGCGCGCGGCGCGGCCTAGGTCCCGCTCCGCGCTTTCGCGCTCCGTCCGAAAGACCCTTCCCCGGCCGGGCGTGGCCGGGGAAGGGAAGGGGCTCAGCGGGCGCCGGCCTTGGCCGGGGCGTTGCCGGTCTGGCGGAAGGCGTCGTGCAGGTAGGGCGACAGCGCCAGACGCATGTTGCGCAGCCACTCGTGGATGACGATCAGCGAGCGCGAGGCGACCGGCGGCGTCATGCCCAGCTTCACCAGATCCTCGCGGGTCATGGTGGCGACCTGATCCAGCCGGTGGCCGGTCAGCCGCGCCCAGGCCGGGGCGGTGCAGGGGGGCATCGCGATGACGTGGACGCCCTCGCGCTCGACCATCTCGGCCTTGCGGCGGGCGTACTGGCTGTCCTCCAACTGGCTGAAGGGGCCGGAGGAGCCGTTCTCGACCAGCACGCGCTTGGCCTTCGGCGCGATGGCCGCCACCCGCTCCAGCGTCGCCATGCCGGTGGACAGCGAGGCGAGATCGACCGTGACCGGCACCATGAAGGTCAGCCGTTCGCCATCGCCGACGTAATAGTCGAAGCCCGACACCTCGGCCCAGTTGAAGAACCACTGCGAGATGTTGCCGCCGAAGTCGTACAGGCGGCCGCCGCGCTGCAACTCCGGCCCGATCAGATCCCAGAACTCGTAGAAGCCGTCGCCCGAGCCCATCATGTTCATGAAGTCCTGGGTGATGCGGCGGTGTTCGACCACCTCCGGACCGAACAGGCGGGCGAGACGCTCGTTCACCTCGTACTCGACGACCTTCAGTTGCAGGCCTTCCAGCATGGCGGTCGCCATCAGGTGATGGGACAGCAGCGTCTTGCCGACGCCGCCGCGGTCATTGAGGACGAAGATCGTGCCCAGCATGCGATCGCCTTTCCAAAAAACGTTCGTTGTTTCGTCGTGAGAGAGGGGTGAGCGGGTGACGTGCGATGCCGTGGGCGGCGGAGCCGCGGGCAGGGGGGGCACGGCCGCCGGTTCCGGCAAGCCCATGTCCCAATGCGCCGGTTCGGGATGGTCCGGTCCGGGGTTCGGTGCGTCGGGGAGCGGTGCGTCGACCGGAGCCGCCGGAGTTGCCGGAGCCTGGGGCTCCGGAACGGGCGGTTCCGTGGGGGCGGGTTCCGGCTCGGGAGGGGCCGCGGCGGGGTCCTCCGCCGGCGGGGGCGCCGCGGCGGCGATCCCTGTCTCCGGGGCCGTCGCTTCGCTGTCGGGGATTTGGTCCGCCGGGATTTGGTCCGTGTGGATTTGGTCCGTGTGGATTTCGTCCACCGGAATCCCGTCGCTCGGTGGGGCGTTGTCCGCCGATTCGCTCCGCGCCTCCTCCGCGCCCGTTTCCAGGCCGCCGGCCGCGTCGCTGCGTCGCGGCTGGGGGGGCGGACGCGTGGGAGGTTCGGTGGGGCCATCGGCGGCGGCCGGCGGGCGCCGGGCCTCCAGCGCCGCCTGATGCACGGCGGCCAGCGTTTCCGGCGGGGTCGCGGAGGCATCCTCCGCCGATTCGTCGCCGCGCCCCTCGTTGCCGACCAGGAAGAAGGCGGAGCGCAGCGTCACCGCCGAGATCGGCTGGTTGTCGCGGGCGGTCACGCCCAGCCTGGCCAGCAGTTCGGAGATTTCGGCCCAGGACAGGCCGCGTTCGCGCATCAGCCCGATGTCGGCATAGCTTTCGCGTACCGCCTGCATGGCGCTGCGGTTGCCGGTGGGGCGATCGGCAAGGAGCCGTTCAAGTTCCGTGCGATCGATCGACACCGTCGGGGATTCCGGAAAGAATTGGGCGTTGGATTGGATGCCGCGGGAACGAGAAGCCGCAAGGAATCCGTTCCCCCGGCGGGCAAAAAATAGTACAAGCGGCCACAGCGCGCAAACGGTTTCCAAGCGCTCTTAACGGCGTTAAACAAGCAGCTTGCGGCGTGCCGCGCGACGGTTTCCGGTGTTGGCGCGGTTTCAGGATCGAACAGGATCGAATCTCCAGGGTCTGGTCAGGATGCCTCACGACTTCGGGTCTTTCGGGTCGCGCGACCGTCGTTCCGGATCGGCTTCCGCTTCGGGAATCGGCTTCCACGAATTGCGGCAGGCGTGTGAGATCTCGACCCTGCGGGAGGATGTGGAGCGTCTGGCGCACGAGGCCGCCACGCTGCGCGACCGCGTCGAGGAGGCGGTCGAGGACATCCGCGACCGCTTCGCCGCGCTCAGCGCCGAACAGCTGACCGACGCGGCGGCGATGGCGCCGCTGCTCCAGGTCGCCGTCACCACCCTGCTGGACATCCGCGAGCAGACGCGGCGGCTGAACACGCGGACCGGCCCGCTGCCCGACGACGACCGGTCCTCCTGGCTGGCCGCCGCCGACGCCCCGCCCGTCCGCCCGTCCGCCGCCGCCCCGCCCTGCGCGCCGGCGCCGCCCGCCCAACCGCTCCCGCCGGAGGAGCCCGCGCCGGTCGCGCGGGCGGCGTCGCCTTTCCCGGTCCCGCCGCCCCACGTCCCCGACGCCGTTCCTCCGGTCCCGGCCGCCCCGGCTGCCCCGGCGGCCTCGGGTCCCGGTCCCGGCGCGCCGTCGGCCTCCTGGCTCGCCGCCCGGCCGTCCCCCACGCCTCCCCCGTCCCGCGCGGCGGCGACGCGAAGCGGCGGCCCGTCCCCCGTGAAGCCGGGCGGCATCGACTGGCTCGGCCCGGCCGGCCGCTGATCCTTGTCCGTCATCCCGCTTGGCTTCGGCCCGCTGGCTGCGGGGCGGCGCACTCTGTCCGGAGTCCCGCCCGAAAGTTCATTTTCGCAACGAATGCGCTTGCAATTTCGGGGTGAGGGTAATATGACTGGAGAAATGGTAAATTAAATTTTACCAAAAAACGCAGCGATTGCCCGCAACGTTCGCCGAGGTCGGTCCCGATGCTGAAGGCCGATACCCTGACCCGATCGACCGGTGCCTCCCGGCCCCGCCCGCCGAGCCGCCCCCTGCGCCTTCTGGTCGTCGAAGACGAGCAGCTGTCGGCGGAAGCCGTCTGCATGGTGGTCAGCGATCTTGGCCACACCGTCTGCGGGACGGCGGCGACGGAAGCCGAAGCGGTCGAGATCGCGGCGCGGGTCCGCCCGGACGTCGCGCTGATGGATGTCCGTCTGGCCGGCGGCGATGGCATCGCGGCCGCGCGGCGGCTTCACACCGACCATGGCATCCGCTCCATCTTCCTGTCCGGTTACGCCGACCATGGCGTCATGGCGCGCATCACCGAGACCTACCCGCTGGGCGTGGTCCACAAGCCCTTTTCGCACGGGCAGCTGAAGGTGGTGCTGGATCTGGCCGCCCGCCGTCTGCGCTGAGCGCGGGCATCCGGTCTTTTTCGTCTCCTCGACGTTACGCCGAAGGAATCCGTTTCCCGGCGCCCCTTGTTCTGCTATAAATGTTCATGGAGTGTTCTTGTTCGGCGCGGTGGGGTGAGTGCTCCGCGCCGGCGCGATGGGAACGCTTCGACGGCGGTTGACCCGCGCCCCGTCCCCGTGCTTCGGTGCGGCCGGACCATGGCGGGGTCGCGACTTGTCACGCTGGCCCCCGCGAACGGGAACCCTCGGCATCCGGATGCCCACCGCCGGGCATCCCCATGGGCCGGCAAGGATGCTGGGACACTCGCGCTTACGGAGTATCGAGCGATGAATGTTTGGACGTTTACGGGACGCTTGGGCGCCGACGGCGAGTTGCGCACGACCCAGAGCGGCGAGAAGGTGCTGGGCTTCCGCGTCGCCAACGACGTTGGCTTCGGCGACCGCAAGACGACCCAGTGGGTCGATTGCTCGATCTGGGGCCGCCGCGCCGAGTCGCTGGCTCCGCACCTGACCAAGGGCAAGGCCGTCGTCATCTCCGGCGAGGTGACGCTGCGCGAGTTCGAGAAGCGCGACGGTACCCGCGGCGCCGGCCTGTCGGTCCGCGTGGCCGAGATCGACTTCACCGGCGGCAACCGCGAGGAAGGCGGCGGTGGCAGCTATGGCGGTGGCGGTGGCGGTGGCGGTTACGAGTCGCGCGGCGAGTCCCGTGGCGGCGGCGGTGGGTATGGCGGTGGCGCCGGTTCCGGCGGTGGCCGCAGCGGCGGTGGCGCTCCGCCCCGTCACGAGGATCTGGACGACGAAATCCCGTTCTGAAATCGACCGGACGCTCTCGGGTAAGGTCGAAAGGCCGTGAAACGCCCACGGAGCTTCGTTGCGCATCCCTTCCGGAGCCGATCCCGCATGTGTGGGATCGGTTCCGGGACGATGTGCGGGGAATGCCGGCTCGGCGCTTCCGTCAGCGCAGGGTGTTGCTCTTCAGGCCGGAGACGATGCCCATCGCCCGCTTGCCTTCCGCCATGTGGTTCAGCAGGGCGTTGATCATCTGGCGGCGGTTCGCCTTTCCCACCACGTATTCACGATCGATCTCCGCGAGGATTTTCCTGTTCTCCTCCTGCATGTCGGCCGCCATCTCCTTGTAGGCGACGTTGGTCGCCCCGATCATTTGAAGTCCGATGCTCTTGGCCGAGATCGGGTTGTAGCTCATCTGTTCGACGGTCTGCACATTGTCGGGCGTGAAGAGGCTGAGCGCCACCAGCGCCGGGGCGTTGGTGAATCCGGTCACCTTCAGGTCGCGGTACACCGCTTCCGACAGGAAATTCCAGTCGATGCGGTCGCCCATCGCCATGCGGTTGGACTTCAGCGCCATGTTCAGGCGCGACGCCTCCGTATACTCGCGGTAGGAGGGAATCGCCTTGACGGTGTTCTCGGTGCCGGCCCGCTGCAACGGATCGTCCATGAACGCCCCGATCATCTTGAGCGACTGGTTCATTTCATTGGCCATGACCGAGGTCGAGAGAACGAAATCGACCTTTTCGGTTTTCAGGCGCTCCAGCACATTCTCGTAATAGAATTTGCCGTAGAAGGCGAAATCCCCCCGCAGGGTCGTCGCCATCAGCCCGTTCTCGTTCGACATGTTGTCGGCGGCGGCGAGGATCGGATTGGCGTGGGTCGGGGTAAGGTGCCTGCGCACCGCGTCCGCGTATTTCTGCTCCAGCGTCTTGCGCCACTGGTCCAGGAGCGTGGCGTATTTCCGGCTGGTCGCCAGCGGAGCCAGCTTGAAGCTGCCCGACAGCGCCTTGTGCAGTTCCTGGGTCTCCGCCCAGTCGATTTCGTTGCGGAGGACTCCGCCCGCCGTCAACTGCGGCCGGTAAACCGGTTCAAGCACGCCGACACCCTGCGCCAGCATCGAACGTGCCAAATCAATGTACGGTTTACGAAGCGTCAGGGACTGAATGTATTTTCGCCCGGCGATCTCCTTATCTCCGAAATAATACTCGCCGGTTTCGTCGGTAACGACTTTTCCCATGTTGGCGGTTATCAGGGAAATCCACTCCTTCTTGTCGGAGTCGTCCGCAAGAATCGGCTGGTATTTCGAATTCGGAACCCCCGACATGTCGGCCATGGTTTTTACGCAACCCGACAGCGCGATGGCCGCGGCAAGGGTGACGAAAATCCGTCTTATCGTCATGATGAATGCAATCTCCGAGGGACGAAAATGATCTATTATCCTGGAATATAGAATAACATTCCGTTTTTCGTTCGGAAAGCGATGCGGATGCTTCATAAGGACACCCCGTTCCGGGACCTGTCCCCCCGCGCCCCGCCCGCATGGCGGCCGCGACTGCCCCCTTGCCCCTTCTCCGCTTCCGGCGGACCAAAGGCCTACCCGGCAGGGAAGGGCTGGGTGGGGGCGCTCGTGGCCCAATCCGCGCGGTTCCGTCGGGAGCGGCTTCCGATCATTCCGGCTTCACCCGACCGCGAGGCTTCGTCAATCATGCTGACCCGCAACACGCCGGCCGCCTTTGCGCTGCTTTCCGCCATTCTTCTTACGGTCACCCCGCATCCGGCGGCGTCGGACAGCCCGCGCGGCGTCGCTCGTCCGGTGATCGCCACGCTGTCGGGCGACCTCAACGGCGACGGCGTTCCCGACCGCGCGGTGCTGACCGGGCTGGACGACGAGGCCGATCTGGCGGTCCATCTGTCGGTCGATGGCGCATTGCCGGCCGATCCGACGCTGTACCGGCAGGCCATCGGCTGGAAGGGCGAGCTCGCCGGGACGCTGCCGGAGATGTCGATCACGCCGCGCGGCTCGCTGGTGGTGGTGTTCCAGAACGACGCCATCGGCCGCAACCGCTGGCGCGAGCAGTTGACCATCGCCTTCCGCAACGGCGTTCTGGTGGTTGCCGGCTACACCAATGCGTCCCGCGACACACTGGATCCGAAGGGCGGCGGGTCATGCGACCTGAACCTGCTGTCCGGCAAGGGGGTGCGGAACGGGAAGCCCATCGCCATCCCGGCCAGACCCGTGCCGCTGGCGGACTGGACGCAGGACTCGGTCCCCGAATCCTGCGTTTTCTGAACCGGCGGAAGCGGCGGCGCGACGGTCAGCGCCGCAGGTCGCGGTCGAGATTCAGATCGGCCTTCGTCCCCTGGAGGCGCGAGCGGTAGACCAGCACGGCCTCCATCACCCGCTGCACGTAGTTGCGCGTCTCGTAGATCGGGATCAGTTCGATCCAGTCCACCACGTCGATGCTGCCGGAGCGCGGGTCGCCGTAGGTCTGGATCCACTGCCGCACCCGGTTCGGCCCGGCGTTGTAGCCGGCGATCGCCAGCACGTAGGAGCCGTTGAAGCGGTCGATCAGATCCGACAGGTAGGCCGACCCCAGCGTGACGTTGTAGTCGGGGTCGCTGGTCAGCCGCCCGCTGGCGTGCTTCAGCCCGAGCTTGCCGGCGACGAGCTGCGCCGTGGCCGGCATGAGCTGCATCAGCCCGCGCGCTCCCGCCGAGGAGACGACGCGGGTGTTGAAGGTGCTCTCCTGGCGGATGATGCCATGGACCAGCGCCAGCTCCGGCGAGGCGGGGCGGGCGTCGATCATCGGGTAGCCGGCCTCGACCAGGAAGACGTCGTTCTGCGCCGCGTCCTTGGCGGCGGCGACCGCCAGATCGCGGCGGCCGACGGCGCTCGCCAGCCGGGCGGCCAGCGTGTAGTCGGCCGGCGTCTTGGCGTCGAGGCTGAGGCGGCGCAGGAAAGCGGTCACCCGCTCGTCGTCGCTGCCCTCGATCTCGGCGAGCAGCCGCACCACGCGCACCACCTCGCGGCGCTCGAAGGCGGTCGCCTCGGCGTTCGACACCTGCGGCGGGGCGGGCAGGGTGACCTTGCCGCCGGCGAGGTGCCGGGCGGAGAGCTGGCCGTAGAAGGTCGTGCCGTAGGGGGCGGCCTTGGCGTACCACTCGTTGGCCTGGGCGGTCTGGCCGAGCGCCTCGGCGGCGCGCCCGCACCAGTAGGCGCCGCGCGCCTTGCTGATCGGCGCGCTGACCGAGCGGTAGAGCTTGTTGAAATGGTTGAACGCCTCCGACGGCTGGTCGAGGAAGCGCAGCGCCAGGAAGCCGGCCAGGAACTCGGCCTCGGCGAAGCCGGAGCCGTCCTTCTGTCCATGCGCCTTCACCAGCCGGTAGGCGAGGTTGTGGTCGCCGCGCTCGATGGCGCGCCGCGCCAGCAGATGGCGCTCGCTCCACCACGCCTGCGGGCGGCCCATCTCGGCGGGGGCCTGGGTGATGATCTCCAGCGCCCCGGCGTCGTCGCCCTTGCGCCGCCGCCAGCGGGCGCGGTCGAACAGCAGGCCGGGGTCGTTGCGCAGGTTCGGCGCCACCCGCCCGACCGCCGCGTCGGCGTTGCCGCTGTCGGTGTCGAGCGCGATGCGCGCCTCGATCAGCGTGTCGTAGGCGTCGTCGAAGAAGGGCAGCATCCGGCGCACCGGCGCCTCCTGCCGCTCCCACAGCAGCCGGTCGATGCGCGCCTTGTGGTCCTGCTGACGCAGGTGCGAGCGGTAGCGGACGAGGAAGGCGGCCTCCTCGTCGGCGGTGAAGTTGCTCTCGACCCAGCGGGCGCGGATCAGGGGGACGGCGCGTTCCGTGCTGCCGCTGCCGATCAGCGTGTCGGCGTGCATCAGGAAGCCGTCGTTGGACAGCGGCGGATACTGGCGGAACCAGGCCAGCACCTGGTCGGCGTCGAGATCGACCGGCATCGCCTTCTCGGCCTGCCGGCGCAACTGCGCCTGGTTGGGCCAGTCGGGGTTGTCGCGGATGAAGGAGGATATCTCGGCGAAGTTGCCGCCGCCCGGCGTCGCCAGCGCCATCCAGCGGATCACCTTGGCGGGCAGCGGATCGGCGGCCTGTCCGGCCAGCCGCAGCGCCTCGTCGTGGCGCTCGTTGTCGGCCGCCTTGAAGGCCTGCCGGTAGAGCGCCAGATCCTGCGGGGTCAAGGCTCCGGCCACCACGGAAACGGGGGCGGGGAGGGCGAGCAAAGCCGCCAAAATTGCCGTTCTGGCGCTCTTGCCCAAGACGGCGGGGAGGTCTAATGTGCGCAACTCTTTTTTTCCAGAAGTCCGTCTGAGGAGGCTGCCATGTTCCACGGTTCCATCGTCGCTCTCTTGACTCCGTTCAAGGGCGGGAAAGTGGACGAGGCCGCCTTCCAGTCCTTCGTGGAGTGGCACGTCGCCCAGGGCACCCATGGCCTGGTCCCCTGCGGCACCACCGGCGAATCGCCCACCCTGTCCCACGACGAGCACAACCGCGTCGTCGAGCTGTGCATCGAGGCGGCCGGCGGCAAGGTGCCGGTGATGGCCGGCAGCGGCTCCAACTCGACCGACGAGGCGATCGCGCTCACCCGCCACGCCAAGAAGGCGGGCGCGCAGGCGGCGCTCGTGGTCACGCCCTACTACAACAAGCCGTCTCAAGAGGGTCTGTACCAGCATTTCAAGGCGATCCATGACGCGGCGGATTTGCCGATCTTCATTTACAACATTCCGGGCCGCAGTGTCGTGGATATGTCTGTGGCCACGATGGCCCGGCTGGCCAAGCTGCCGAACATCGTCGGCGTGAAGGACGCCACCGCCGACCTGTCGCGCCCGTCGCGCCTGCTGGCCGAGGTCGGCCCCGACTTCATCCAGCTCTCCGGCGAGGACGCCACCGCGCTGGGCTTCAACGCGCAGGGCGGCACCGGCTGCATCTCGGTGACGGCCAACATCGCGCCGGCGCTCTGCTCGGCGATGCAGACCGCCTGGGCCAAGGGCGACCTGAAGGAGGCGTTCCGCCTGCGCGACGTGCTGTCGCCGCTGCACGACGCCATGTTCGTCGAGACCAGCCCGGCCCCGGTGAAGTTCGCCGCCAGCCTGCTCGGCCTGTCGACCGACGAGGTCCGCCTGCCGCTGGTCACGGCCTCCGACGCCGCCCGCACCGCCGTGCGCGCGGCCATGAGCAAAGCCGGCCTGCTGTCGTAAGGACAACGGGCTGCCGAGGAGAACGCAGTGTCGCGCGACACGGAAGTAAAAAAATACGCGGCGCAGAACCGTCGCGCGCGCTTCGACTTCTTCATCGACGACACCTTGGAGGCCGGCATCATGCTGACCGGCACCGAGGTGAAGTCGCTGCGGAACGGCCGCGCCAGCGTGAACGAGGCCTATGCGGGGTTGAAGGGCGGGGAGCTGTTCCTGTTCAACGCCTACATCCCCGAATACCTCCAGGCCGGGCGCTGGCTCCAGCACGAGCCCAAGCGCCCGCGCAAGCTGCTGATCCGTCGCCGCGAGCTGGACAAGCTGGCGGCCGGGATCAAGCAGAAGGGCGTCACGCTGATTCCGATGTCGGTCTATTTCAACGACCGCGGCATGGCCAAGGTCGAGCTCGGCATCGCCACCGGCAAGAAGAAGCACGACAAGCGCAACACCGAGAAGGAACGCACCTGGCAGCGCGACAAGGCGCGCCTGATGCGCGACAAGAACTGAGGCTTTTCGTCGTTCAACCCTCTCCTCCCCGGGGAGAGGCGTGGAACCGGCCGGCCGAAGGCCGGCTGGGCACCGAAGGTGACCAGAGGTGGAGCGCGGTCGCGAGACTTGCGAGCGACCTCTGGCCCGAAGGGCCGGTGAGGGGGCGTCACGCCCGGAAGGGCGGAAGAAAGAATCGCTCAGCGACTTCTTTCCGCTGACGGCATGCGATGCGTCCCCCTCACCCAACCCTCTCCCCGGGGGGGAGAGGGCAATCCTCACCGTCTGAAGGTCAAGATACAGTGAGCCGATTGGACAACCGCGCGACGGACCGCGATTCCACCATCGCCGCCGTCGCGGCGGAAGCCCTGGCCGAGCGCCGGCCGCAGGGGCGCATCCTCGTCGCCTTCGATTCCGACGGCGGCATCGAACGGGCGCTCGCCGAGGGCGGGGCGGAGGTCGTGTCCTGGCTGCGGCTGGCCCAAGACGGCCGCGTGGCGACGCCCTGGCCGGCGGACGGTCCCTTCGACGGGGCGGTGCTGCGGCTGCCGCGCGGCTGGGCCTCCTTCGGGATGGCGCTGCACGCGCTGGCGGCGCGGCTGGCGCCGGGGGCGCCGCTGTGGATCGTCGGCAGCAACGACGAGGGCGTGACATCGGCGCCCAAGCGCTTCGACGGGCTGGTCGAGGGGGCGGAGACGCTGACCATCAAGCGCCGCGCCCGCGTCCTGGAAACCCGCCGCACCGACGCCCCGGCGCGCGGCGCGCTGGAGGCGTGGCGGGAGAGCGTGACCCTGCCGCTGCCCGAACCGGCCGCCCCGCTGGATCTCGTCTCCTACCCCGGCCTGTTCGCCCACGGCCATCTCGACCCCGGCACCGAGTGCCTGCTGCGGGTGCTGCCGGAGGTCGCGGCCGGCACGCGGGTGCTCGATTTCGGCTGCGGCGCCGGGGTGATCGCGCGGGCGGTGCGCGAGCGCCAGCCGGATGCGCCGCTGACCCTGCTGGACATCGACGCGGTGGCCCTCCATGCCGCGCGGCAGAACGTGCCGGACGCCGAACTGGTGCTGAGCGACGGGCTGGCCGGTCTCGGCACGCGCGAGCGCTTCGGGCTGATCCTGTCCAACCCGCCGCTCCACCGCGGCAAGGACGAGGATTTCGGCATGCTGGAGGCGCTGGTCGCCGGCACCAAGCAGTATCTCAAGCTGCGCGGCTCGCTGGTGGCGGTGACGCAGCGGACGGCCGGCGTCGGCAAGCTGTTCAAGACCGCCTTCGGCCACGCCGACCTGCTGCTGGAGACCACCCAGTTCCAGGTGTGGAAGGGCACGCCGAAGTAACGCGCCGGCTGCCGCCACGCGCGGGCACAAGGAGGGACGAAATGCGCAGCAACAGCGGGTATGGCGAGAACGCGGAAGCGCTCACGGAGCAGTACGAGAGCGTGACGTTTTCCGATGTCCACCGCGATGTGCTTCACCTTTTTCCGTCCCAGCCGAGCCGTATCCTCGACATCGGCGCGGGCACGGGGCGCGACGCGGCCGCCCTTGCGAGCTCCGGTCACGACGTGACCGCCGTCGAACCGACGATGGAGCTTCGCGGCGCGGGGATGCGCATCCACGCCGCGCAGCCGATCGTCTGGATCGACGACAGCCTGCCGGAGCTGGCGGTGGTGAGAGGCCGGGGCGGGCGCTACGACGTCGTGATGCTGACCGCCGTGTGGATGCACCTCGACGAAGCCCAGCGCGGCGTCGCCATGCCGCATCTCGCGGCCCTGCTGACCCGCAAGGGCAGGGTCGTGATGTCCTTGCGGCACGGGCCGGTGCCGGCGGGGCGGACGATGCACGACGTGTCGGCCGCCGAGACCATCGAACTCGCCGCTTCCGCCGGCCTCCGCTGCATCCATCACGGCCAGCGGGAGGACATGCTCGGACGCGGCGACGTGTCCTGGAGCTTCCTCGGTCTGGAAGCGGACTGACGGCCGCCGCTCTCGGTGCCGTCACGCTACGGCATTCACACATCCTTTGGAGCCGGACCAGATCCCCTCTCCCCCCCGGGGAGAGGGTTAGGGTGAGGGGGATGCGTGGCGGCCCATTCCCGAGAATTCTTGCGGTGTGTCCCCCTCACCCCGGCCCTCTCCCCGGGGGGGAGAGGGGGATCTTGCGAAGCACGGTTTCTCCCGCGCCGCTTCCAAGGATCGGGTTCAGAACCCCAGCTTGCTCAGCATGGCGATGCTTTCCGCCGCGCTGCGGTGCAGGATGAAGGCGCCGCCCGCCGCCTCCCAGGGCTCTTGCGCCCTTTCCCGGTCGTCGACCAGCACGGTGCCGGGGCCGCCGTGGCGCGGCTTGTCGCGGGCCATGCAGGTGATGACCGGGACGTCGGCCCCGAGCATCCGGGCGACCCAGCGGGTCTTCTGCGCCGGCGCCCAGCTCCCCAGCGGCAGGCCGGTCAGGATGGTCGGCCGGTGGGGCGCGCAGAAGGCCCACAGCTCCTGCGCGTCGTGCATGAACTCCAGCGTGCCGAAGAAGTCGGGGTGGCGGGACAGCGCCCGCCACATCTCCTTCATCGGCAACTGCTCCGGCCGTTTGCCGGTGGCCGCGACGACGCCCCGGTCGAAATCGGCCAGCACCCCGTCGAGGTCGAGGAACAGCGCCGGCAGCCCCATCAGGCGCCGCCCAGCTCGGCCCGCTCGCGGAACTCGTCGAGCGCCTGCGGATTGGCGAGCGCCTCGGTGTTCTTGATCGGGCGGCCGTGAACGGCGTCGCGCACCGCCAGCTCGGTGATCTTGCCCGACCGCGTGCGCGGGATGTCGCTGACCTGGACGATCTTCGCCGGCACATGGCGCGGCGAGCAGTTGTCCTTGATCCGCTTGCGGATCGTCGCCTCCAGCCCGGAATCGAGGGTCATGCCTTCGCGCAGCACGACGAACAGGATGACGCGGACGTCGCCGTCCCACTCCTGGCCGATGCAGACCGCCTCCATGATCTCGGGAAGCTGCTCGACCTGCCGGTAGATCTCGGCGGTGCCGATGCGCACGCCGCCGGGGTTGAGCACCGCGTCGGAGCGGCCGTAGATCACCCAGCCGCCATGCTGCGTCTGCTCGATGAAGTCGCCGTGGACCCAGACGTTGGAGAAGCGGTCGAAATAGGCGGCGCGGTACTTGGCGCCGTCCGGGTCGGCCCAGAAGCCGATGGGCATGCTGGGGAAGGGGCGGGTGCAGACCAGTTCGCCCTTCTCGCCGCGCACGGCGTGGCCGTTGTCGTCGAACGCCTCCACCGCCATGCCGAGGCCGCGCGTCTGGATCTCGCCCTTCCACACCGGGGCGATCGGGTTGCCGAGCACGAAGCAGGACATGATGTCGGTGCCGCCGCTGATCGAGGCGAGATGCACGTCCTTTTTGATGCCTTCGTAGACGAAGTCGAAGTTCTCGGGCATCAGCGGCGAGCCGGTCGAGGCGATCGCCCGCAAGCTGGCCAGCGAATGGGTCTCGATCGGCCGAAGCCCGGACTTCTCCAGCGACTGGATGAACTTGGCCGAGGTGCCGAAGACGTTGATCGCCTCGGCGTCGGCGTAGTCGAACAGGATGTTGCCGTTCGGCGCGAAGGGCGAGCCGTCATAGAGGACCAGCGTCGTGCCGCTCGTCAGCCCACTGATCAGCCAGTTCCACATCATCCAGCCGCAGGTGGTGAAGTAGAACAGCCGGTCGCCCGGCTTCAGGTCGCAGTGCAGCCGGTGCTCCTTGACGTGCTGGAGCAGCGTGCCGCCGGTGCCGTGCACGATGCATTTCGGCTTTCCGGTGGTGCCCGACGAATAGAGGATGAACAGCGGGTGGTCGAAGGCGACCCGCTCGAACACCGGCTCGGCGGCCGGGTGCGGCGCCATGAACTCCCGGAAGCCGACGGCGTTCGGGATGGCGGACAGATCCGGCGCCTCGGCGACGTAGGGCACGATGACGGTGGCGACGACGGTCGGCAGATCCTTCAGCACCTCGGCGACCTTGGCGCGGACGTCGTGGCTCTTGCCGTTGTACCAGTAGGCGTCGGGGGCGAAGACCACCTTCGGCTCGATCTGGCCGAAGCGGTCGACGATGCCCTGCACGCCGAAGTCGGGCGAGCAGGAGGACCATACCGCGCCCAGGCTGGCCGTCGCGATCATCGCCGCCAGCGTCTCCGGCATGTTCGGCATGATCGCCGCCACCCGGTCTCCCTTGGTCACGCCCTTGGCCTTCAGCGCCTGCTGGAGCCGCGAGACGGTCGCCCGCAGCTCGGCGCCCGACCAGCGGTATTTGACCTTGTCCTCGCCCCAGAAGACCAGCGCCGTGTCGTCGGGCGCGTTGGCCAGCATGTTCTCGGCGTAGCTCAGGCTGGCCTCGGGGAACCAGCGGGCGCCCGGCATCTTGTCGCCGTCCAGCAGATCGACCCCGCCGAGGTCGCCCGTCAGCCCGGCCCACTCCCACAGGAAACGCCAGAAGCGCTCCTTCTCGGCGATGGTCCAGTTGTAGAGCGCCTCGTAATCATCCAGCCGCAGCCCGAAGCGCGCGTTCGCCGCCTCGCGGAAGGCGGTCAGGTTGGCCTGGGCGACGCGTTCCTCGCTCGGGCGCCACAGCGGAGTGTCCATGCTCTCGTTTTCCCTCGTTACCATGGTGGGGCCGGATTGTTCGGCGCCTCGGATTGAGGGGGAGCATAGCGCAGCTTCCGGCCGCTTGTCTGTCCCTTGAGTGCAGCCCCGAAAGGGGAACTTTCGCGTGGGCCGGCCGGTTGCCTTCTGAACGCGCAACCCAGCGAGGCGGCATGACGGTCATCGGCATTTCAGGCTCTTACGGCGGTCTGAACACGGGCGACGAGGCGATCCTGACCTCCGCCATCGAGCAGTTGCGGGCCACGGTCCCCGGCGTGGAGATCGTCGTCTTCACCCGCAACGCCGACCACACCCGCCAGCACCACGCGGTCGACCGCGTGCTGAACCCGCGCGAGGCGATGCGCGACGAGATCATGCCGGAGGTCGAGCGGCTCGACCTGCTGCTGCTCGGCGGCGGCGGCATCCTCTACGACAGCGAGGCGCGGACCTACCTGCGCGAGGTCACCATCGCCCAGCGGCTCGGCATTCCCACCCACACCTTCGCCATCGGCGTCGGCCCGCTGCGCGACCAGACCGAGCGCGACGCGGTGCGCGACGGGCTCGACCGCATGGGCGGCATCACCGTGCGCGAACTCAGCGCCAAGCGGCTGATCGAGGAGATCGGCGTCCGCCTGCCGGTGGACGTCACCGCCGACCCGGCCCTGCTGCTGACCCCCGATCCCTTCACCGACGAGATGCTGGCCGAGGCCGGCATTCCGCGCGACCGGCCGCTGGTCGGCCTGTCGGTGCGCGAGCAGGGGGCGGCCGCACCCGACCTGTCCGACGCCGCCTATCACCAGCTTCTCGCCGAGGCGGCCGACTTCATCGTCGAGCGTTTCGGCGCCGACGTGGTGTTCGTGCCGATGGAGCGCGCCGACGTGCGCGAGGCCCACCGCGTCATGGGCCGCATGGCGCTGCCCGATCGAGCGCATCTGCTGAAGTACCAGTACGGGCCGCGCCAGATCATCGGGCTGATGCGGCATTTCCAGATGGCGGTCGGGATGCGGCTGCATTTCCTGATCTTCGCGGCGATCACCGGAACCCCGCTGATCGCCTTGCCCTACGCCTCCAAGGTGTTCGATTTCCTGACCTCGCTGGGGATGGAGCCGCGCGCCACGGTCGCCCACACCACGGCGGGAACCTTCCTGGCCGACCTCGACCGGCTGTGGGACCACCGCGACGAGCAGCGCGCCCTGCTGCGCGACCGGGTGCCCGCGCTCCAGGATCTCGCCCGCACCACCGCTCCGCTCGCCACCCGCGCCGCAAGGGGGGAGTGAGGGAGCCGCTTCGCATTCGCCTGTTCCCCCTCCAGGCGGAGAGGGGACAGGCAACACGCCCAGCATGAAGGAGACCGACCCGTGCCCGTCCTGACCCTGCCGTCCAACCCCGCCACCGTGATGCTGCCGCCGCGCGCCGCCACCCGCGTCGGCCGCTGCGACGTGCTGGTCGTCGGCGGCGGGCCGGCGGGGATGGCGGCGGCGATCGGTGCTTCCCAGGCCGGGGCGGACACCATCCTGGTCGAGCGCTACGGCTTCCTCGGTGGCAACGCCACGGTGGCGCTGGTCATGCCGTGGATGAGCTTCTACACCCAGCGCGGCTCGGTCGCGGTGGTCGACAACACCAAGCTGATGCCGCAGGACCACGGCCCCGGCGAGCCGGTGGTCGGCGGCGCCCTGTCGCTGTTCCTCGGCCGGCTCTACGCCGCCCACGGCGCCATCCCGCCGTCGCCGGACACCGGCTTCACCGTGCCCTTCGACCCGGAGATCCTGAAGGCCGTCTCGCAGGAGGTGCTCGACGAATCCGGGGTGAAGGTGCTGCTGCACGCCTTCGCCTCCGGCATCGTCGGCGAGCGCGGACGGCCGACCGGCGTGGTGTTCGAGACCAAGTCCGGCCCGCTGGTGATCGAGGCCGGCACCATCGTCGACGGCACCGGCGACGGCGACATCGCGGCGCTGTCCGGGGCCGATTACGAGGTCGGCCGCGAGGAGGACGGTCTGGTCCAGCCGATGACGCTGATGTTCCGGCTGGTCGGTTTCGACCGCGACCTGTTCTCGCGCTTCGTCCACGAGAACCCGACGCAGTGGCGCGGCGTGCACGGGCTGTGGGACCTCGTCTCGAAGGCGACGGCCAACGGCGACCTGTCGCTGACCCGCGAGGACATCCTGTTCTTCGGCACCACCCATCCCGACGAGGTGGCGCTGAACTGCACCCGCGTGACCGGCGTGCTCGGCACCGATGTCTTCGACCTGACGCGGGCGGAATGGGAAAGCCGGCGGCAGGCCGCGCAGATCGCCGCCTTCATGCGGAAATACGTGCCGGGTTTCGCCGACTCGCACCTGTGCCAGACCGGCGTCGCCGCCGGCGTGCGAGAGACGCGGCGGATCGTCGGCGACTACCGCATGACCGCCGAGGACGTGCTGGGCGCCGCGAAGTTCGAGGACGCGGTGGCGCGCGGCACCTACCCGGTGGACATCCACAGCCCGACCGGCAAGGGCACGACGCTGAGGAAGGTGCCGAGCGGCGAATGGTACGAGGTGCCGCTGGGGGCCCTGCTCCCGAAGGGGATGGACAATCTGCTGGTCGCCGGCCGCTGCATCTCGGGCAGCCACGAGGCGCATTCCTCCTACCGGGTGACGCCGACCTGCATGGCGACGGGGCAGGCGGCCGGAGTCTGCGCCGCCTTCGCCAGCGCCCGGCGCGAGCAGCCCCGCGCCATCCCCGCCCGCGCGGTGCAGAAGGAACTGCTGCGCCAGGGCGCGCTGCTGCGGCCGGTGGAGTGACGCGGACGATCCGCCGGTCCCGTTCGGGGGTGTCGGACGGGGAGGCGCCTCACCCCTTCGTGGCAACCGGAGGGGGCACTCTCCCCAAGCTGGAACAAAGCCGTGGAATTCCCGTTCCGATCACTGCCTGTCCGTCACTTGGGAGGATGCCATGATCGGCACGATTTTGCTCATCATTCTGATTCTTATGCTGCTCGGTGCCGTCCCGGCCTGGCCGCACAGCCGCGGCTGGGGCTATGGGCCGAGCGGGATCCTGGGCGTTCTGCTGATCGTCCTGATCGTGCTGCTGCTGATGGGGCGGATCTGACCTAGCCCCGTTTTCCCCGGATGCGGGAGGGCCGGCGGAGCGCGAACAGCAGCCAACCGACCGGCCCCAGCATCAGCACCATCACCAGCCAGCCGGCGCGCGGGCCGAACGGGCAGCGCGACCCCGGCGGCGGACGCCAGCCGCCCCCGCGCGGCGACAGCGCGACGTGCAGCAGCGGCAGCCCATAAAGAGCCGACAGGATCAGCCAGGGCAGGAAATCGGCGTCGGACATGCCGCAGGGTAGCATCGTTGCGGCCATCCGTCGCGCACCGCCGTCCGGCGGTCATGGCGGCAGCGCGAAAAGCACGCGACTGGATGGCTTGCCCAACCCATCCGTTTTTACTAGGCTCCCTGCCATCGGACTGTCCAAAAGGCCAAGCCATGGCACTGGAGATCGAGCGCCGCTTCCTGGTCCGCAGGAACATCCGGCATCTGTGCCGGAACGGGGTGCGCATCATCCAGGGGTATCTGCCGCAGAGCGGCGACAACACCGTCCGTGTCCGTCTGACCGACGACGAGGCCACCCTCACCATCAAGACCCGGAAGACCGGGGCCTGCCGCGAGGAGCTGGAATACCCGCTGGGCGTCGATCTGGCCCGCAAGCTTCTGCGCCATTCCTGCACCGGCCGCGTCGTCCGCAAGACCCGCTACCTGCACCGCCAGGACGGCCTCTGCTGGGAGATCGACGTGTTCGAGGGGGAGAACGCCGGCCTCGTCATCGCCGAGGTCGAGCTGTCCGATCCGAACCAGCTTCTGCCGCTTCCCGACTGGATCGGGGCGGAGATCACCAGCCTGCGCGCCTACAGCAACTCCTCGCTGTCGCGCGCGCCGATCCGCCGCTGGACCGCCGCCGCCTGAGCGGAGATTTCTCAAAAAGGCAAAAGCCCCTCCCCCCGTGAGGGAAGGGCTTTCGAAGCCCTACGCCGTCCGCACCTTGTTGAGGAAGCCCTGCACCTCGCCGCGCAGCCGGTCGGCCTGACCGGCCAGCGTGCGGCTGGCCAGCAGCACCGCGTCGGCGGCTCCGCCGGTCTTGCTGGCGGCGGTCGTCACCTCGGCGATGTTCTGCATGACCTGCTGGGTGCCCTCGGCGGCCTGCTGGACGTTCTGGGCGATCTCGCGGGTCGCCATGCCCTGCTGCTCCATCGCCTGGGCGATGTCGGTCACGGTGCGGCTGATGGTGGTCACCGCGTCGGAGATGGTGCGGATCGCGTCGACCGCGCTGACGGTGGCCGACTGCATCTCCGTCACCTGGGTCGAGATCTCCTCGGTGGCCTTCGCCGTCTGGCCGGCGAGGTTCTTCACCTCGGTCGCCACCACGGCGAATCCCTTGCCCGCCTCGCCCGCCCGCGCCGCCTCGATGGTGGCGTTCAGCGCCAGCAGGTTGGTCTGCTCGGCGATCTCGCCGATCAGCCCGACCACCTGGCCGATGCGCTCGGCGGCGTGCGACAGCCCCTCGACGATGCCGTTGGTCTGCACCGCCTTCTGCGCGGCGCCAACCGCCGCGTCGGAGCTGGCGTTGAGCTGGCGCGAGATCTCGGCGATGGAGGCCGACAGCTCCTCCGCCGCCGCGGCGACGGTCTGCACGTTGTTGGTCGCCTGCTGCGAGGCGGTGGCGACGGCGGTCGACTTGGCGGTGGTCAGCGCCGCGTCCGACGACATCTCCTGGGCGTCGCGGCCCAGCGTGCCGGCCGATTCGGTCAGCGACACCACCACGCCCGACACCGCCTGCTCGAAGCCGTTGGCGAACTCGTTCATGGTGCGGCGGCGGTCGGCGTCGATCTGCTGGCGCATCTCCTCGCGCTCGCGCTCCATCCGCTGCATCTCCAGGGCGTTGTCCTTGAAGATGGTCATGGCCTGGGCCATGGCGCGCAGCTCGTCCTTGCGGTCGCTGCCGGGCACGTCGACCGACAGGTCGCCCTCGGCCAGACGGCCCATGGCGCCGGTCATCGCGTGCAGCGGGTGGGTGATGGCGCGGTCGATGACGAAGGCCATGATGGCGCCGAGCAGCAGCGCCACGGCGGAGCCGACGGCGATGACCATGCCGGAGCTGGCGCGCCCGCTCTCGCGGTCGTCGCGCTGCATCGTCACCAGACGGCCGACCTGGTCGCTGACCGACGCGGCGGCCTTGGCCATCGCCAGCGAGGCGTCGTGCTGCTTGCGGCTGGTGGCGACCAGCGCCGCGAATTCGGTGTCGAAGGCCCGCGCCGCCTCGGTGGTCGCGGCGATCAGGGCGCGGCCCTCCTTGTCGACCAGCAGGGGGGCGGCCTTGGCGGCGAGGTCCAGCGTCTCCTTGACGGCGCCCGTCACCAGGGCCTGAGAGGCGGCCGAACCGCTCAGCAGGAAGTCGCGCTGGCCGAGCATGGCCGACTGTGCGCTCTGCACCAGCCGCATCGCCAGACCGCGCAGAAGCACCGCCTCGTTCACCTCGGACTGGGCGTAGGCCGACGCCTCCAGCAGGGCCGAGGACACCATGGTCTGGTTTTCCTGAAGCTCCAGCGCGCGGGTCTGCGCGGCGCGCGCCGCCTCGTCGACGGCCTGGGCGCGGTCCTCGGGAACGGGGCCGGCGATGGCGCGCATCGCCCGGAAGGCGTCGCGGTAGGCGTGGGTGTCGGCGGTGATCTGCTGGGACAGCGTCTCGTCGTTGGTGCCGGCGAGATCCTTTTCCACCGTCTCGGCGGTCGCCACCAGCTCGTCGATGGCGGCGGCGATGCGGTCGGGCAGCAGGGTGGCGCCGGTGCGCAGATACTCGCTCTGAAGCCGGCGGGCCTCCTGCACGCGCTCGATCAGCCGGTTGGCGCGCTCGGCCGTCTCGGCGCTGTGGCGGACGGCGGTGTCGGCGTCCTTCTGGCTGACCATGTTCTGGTCGTAGCGGTCGGACTGCTGCCTGCCGATCTTCTCGGCGTTGTCCTTCAGGGCGCTGGCCCGCGTCTCCATGCTGGCGGTGCGGGTGTGCGCCTCGTTGTCCTGGGCGACGAAGTTGGCGAAGGCGGCGCGGTAGCCGTCGATGCCCGCCAGGATGTCGTCCACCAGCCGCAAGCCCTCGCCGGCGGCGAGCGCCGCGCGGGTGTCCTGCGCCTCGCCGCGCAGCGCGTCGAGCATCACCGGCACGCTGGTTGCCGCCTTGGCGTCGCGCTCGGTCACGAAGCGCGCCTCCTCGATGCGGACGGACTTCAGCCGGGCGTCGAGTTCGGCCGTGTGGGCGGCGAGATCGACGCGCTCGGCATAGGTGCGCAAGCTGTTCCAGCCGACGAACGCCACGGCAACCGTCAGCAGCAGCACGGTGGCGAAACCGAGCGCGATCCGTGTTCCGATCGTCATGGATGGTGAACTCCCCGATGGCCTGCGGTGCGATTGCCGCTCTTACCCCCTTAGTTAAGCACCATGGGTTAATTTCAGGTTTGATGCAGGTCAGGTAGCGCCCCTGATTTTCAGAAGCGATCGTTCATCCAGGGGTGTGCGCCGCAAAACAACCGGTCGAGGGTTTCAATCACGACATCTTCGCCGTCCAACATCCCTGCTTGCCGAAGCGCGCGAGCGGAGGCGTGGCCGCTGAACAGCGTCGAAAAAGCGGCGATCCCAATTCTCGCGACCGCCGAGTCGTCTTGCGCGCGTTCGGCGATTACGCCGGTGCCTCCGTCAACCTGAAGATGGAAGCATCCCGAATTGTCGGGAATTAGAGGATCATTTGTATCGAAAGTCATAGAACCCACGACGCTCGGCGGATAACCACGGGCCGTGAGCGCGCGCCGCACATCCAGGACGCGCAGAAGCCATTCCTCGCGCCCGTCCATCCGCACCCCGGCATCGTCGGCCAGCAGCGCCAGCGGGTCGTCGGGGCCGCCTTGCCACGCCACCCGCTCCACCTGGGCGCGGTAGCCGGCGAGCAGGCGCCGGGCCAGCCGCAGCGCCAGCGGGGTCGGCGCGCACAGGTCGGCGACGGTCAGAAGCCCGTCCTTGGGCGGCGTCACCGCGACGTAGCCTTCCGGCCCGTCCGCCCCGCACAGCAGGAAGACGTCGGACGGCTCGCCGTCCGGGCAGAGGGCGAGGTTCCACAGGGCCTCGTTGCGCTCGGGCAGGCCGTTCGCGCCGGCCAGCAGCGCGCGGCGCAGCGCGGCCAGCGGGGCCGCGTCGAGCGGGTCGGCCGGCCGGATGCAATCTCCGGGTTCGGCGGAGGGGGCGCCCAGGGCGGCCGGGGGCGCGCTCCAGCCGCAGGACACCCCGCCGCGCCCGTAGCCGAGCCGCCGGTAGAAGGGCAGGGTGGAATGCCACAGGACGGAGACGGCGGCCCCGGCCTCCCGCCCCTCGGCAAGCACCCTCCGCATCAGGGCCGATCCGGTCCCGCCGCCGCGCAGGGCCGGCTCGACCGCCACCATGGCGACTCCCTGGGCCGGCACCGGGCGGCCGCCGAACCACTGGTCCATGCCCCACAGCGCGGCGCAGCCGGCGATGGAGCGCCCGTCCGCGCCGCGCAGGCTGCGGATGGTGTCGTTGCCGAACAGCGCGGCGTAGCGGTCGAACAGGTCGCGGGGGACGCCGAAGCCGGTCCGCGACAGCCGGGCGATGGCGTCGAAATCGTCGGGGGAGGCGGGGCCGTAAACAGTCATCGCGTCAGTCTTTCCATGGCCCAGCGCGCCGAATCGCGCACGACGTCGCCGGGGTCGTCGATCAGGGCTTCGGCGGCCGGGCGCAGGCGGCGGTCGCCGCTGTTGCCCAAGGCCACCAGCACGTTGCGCACGAAGCGGTCGCGGCCGATCCGCTTGACCGGCGAGCCGCTGAACACCTGCCGGAACCCCGGATCGTCCAACTGCGCCAGATCGGCGAGGCGCGGCGCGGTCAGCTCGGCGCGCGGCAGGAAGGCCGGCTCGCGCGTCGCGCGGGCGAACTTGTTCCACGGGCAGGCGGCGAGGCAGTCGTCGCAGCCGTAGATGTGGTTGCCGATCAGCGGCTTGAGGTCGTCGGGGATCGGCCCCTTGTTCTCGATGGTCAAATAGGAGATGCAGCGCCGCGCGTCGAGCTGGTAGGGCGCCGGGAAGGCGTTCGTCGGGCAGGCGGTCTGGCAGGCGGTGCAGGAGCCGCAGCGGTCGCGGCCCGGCTCGTCGGCGGGCAGATCCAGCGTCGTGTAGATTTCGCCGAGGAACAGCCAGGATCCGTGGTCGCGCGACACGAGGTTGGTGTGCTTGCCCTGCCAGCCCAGCCCGGCGCGCTCGGCCAGCGGCTTTTCCATGACGGGGGCGGTGTCGACGAACACCTTCACCCCGGCCTTGGTCTGGTGGTGCAGCCAGTGGCCGAGCGTCTTCAGCCGCCCCTTGATCAGGTCGTGGTAGTCGCGGTTGCGCGCGTAGACCGAGACGATTCCCCGGTCGGGATGCTCCAGCAGCCCGCGCGGGTCGGCGTGCGGGGCGTAGCTGGTGCCGAGCGCGATGATCGTCCGCGCCTCGTCCCACAGATCCCGGGGGTGGCTGCGCTGGTCGCTGCGCTCGGCCATCCAGCCCATGTCGCCGTGACGGCCGGCGGCCAGGAAAGCGGCCAGCTTTTCACGCGCCTCCGGTCCGAGGGCGGCCGGCGCGAAGCCGACCGCGTCGAAGCCCAGCGCCAGCGCGCGGTCGCGGATGCGTTCCCGCAACAGCGCCGGGTCGCTCGGCGGCCGCTCAGCCCCGGCCACGGTAGGTCTGGACGTCCTGCGACGGGATCCACACGCCCTTCGGCGGTTCGCCGGTCTGGTAGAAGACGTCGATGGGGATGCCGCCACGCGGGTACCAGTAGCCGCCGATGCGCAGCCAGACCGGCGACAGCTCCGCCACCAGACGCTTGCCGATGCCGACGGTGCAGGCCTCGTGGAAGGCGCCGTGGTTGCGGAAGCTGGTGAGGAACAGCTTCAGCGACTTGCTCTCGACCAGCCAGTCGCCGGGCACATAGTCGATGACCAGATGGGCGAAGTCGGGCTGGCCGGTGATCGGGCACAGCGAGGTGAACTCCGGCGCGGTGAAGCGCACGACGTAGCCGTCGCCGGGGTTCGGGTTGGGCACGCGCTCCAGCACCGCCTCTTCCGGCGTCTTCGGCTGGACCGTGGCGCCGCCGAGCTGGGTCAGGTTGGCGTAGATGTTCTCACTCATCGCTCTTGTCCTCTGCGGCCACGGCGGTCCCGGCCTCGGTCTTCTCGACAGGGGCCTTTTCGGCTTTCGGCGTCTGCTGCGGGCGGTTCTGCTTGGGCGGCTTCGGCGGCTTGCCGATGGGATCGGCGGTCGCCTCGACGTCGCCCTCGTTCAGCCGGGCTTCCAGGGCGGTGGCGACCTGTTCGAACCGGCCCTCGGCGATGGCTTGCCGCATCTCCCGCATCAGATCCTGGTAGTAATGCAGGTTGTGCCAGGTCAGCAGCATCGGCCCCAGCATCTCGTTCGCCTTGAACAGATGATGCAGATAGCCCCGGCTGTATTTTTGGCAAGCCGGGCAGCCGCACTCGGCGTCGAGCGGGCGCTCGTCGTGGGTGTGGCGGGCGTTGCGGATGTTGATGGTGCCGCGCCGCACGAAGGCTTGCCCCGTCCGGCCCGAGCGCGTCGGCATCACGCAGTCGAACATGTCGACGCCGCGCCGCACCGCGCCGATCAGGTCGCTCGGCCGGCCGACGCCCATCAGGTAGCGCGGGCGCTCCCGGACCATCGCCGGCTCGGTGAAGTCGAGCACGGTGAACATCGTCTCCTGCCCCTCGCCGACCGCCAGCCCACCGATGGCGTAGCCGTCGAAGCCGATGTCGGACAGGGCCGCGACGCTCTCCGCCCGCAGCTCCGGGTAGACGCTGCCCTGGACGATGCCGAACAGGCCGTAGCCGGGCCGCTCGACGAAGGCGTCCTTGCTGCGCTTCGCCCAGCGCATCGACAGCCGCATCGAGGATTCCGCCTGCGCCTGGGTCGCCGGGAAGGGCGTGCATTCGTCCAGGCACATGGTGATGTTGCTGTCCAGCAGGTGCTGGATTTGGATCGAGCGTTCCGGCGTCAGGTGGTGGCGGCTGCCGTCGAGGTGCGATTTGAAGGTGACGCCCTCTTCCGACATGGTGCGCAGGTCGGACAGGCTCATCACCTGGAAGCCGCCGCTGTCGGTCAGGATCGGCTTGTCCCAGTTCATGAAGCGGTGCAGCCCGCCGAGCTGCGCCACCCGCTCCGCCGTCGGCCGCAGCATCAGGTGGTAGGTGTTGCCGAGCAGGATCTCGGCCCCGGTCGAGGCCACGGCGTCGGTGGTCATCGCCTTGACGGTGGCGGCGGTGCCGACCGGCATGAAGGCCGGCGTCTCGATGGAGCCGTGGGCGGTGGTCACGCGCCCGCGCCGCGCCCGGCCGTCGGTCGCCAGAAGCTCGAAGCCGATTCCGGTCATGGTGTGTCCGTCCTGTGCAGAAGCGAGGCGTCGCCGTAGCTGAAGAAGCGGTACTCGGCGGCGATGGCGTGGGCGTAGGCCGCCCTCATGCGGTCGAAGCCGGCGAAGGCGCAGACCAGCATGAACAACGTCGATTTCGGCAGGTGGAAGTTGGTCCACAGCAGATCGACGATGCGGAACCGGTAGCCCGGCGTGATGAAGATGCTGGTGTCGCCGCTGAAGGGGGCGAGCGTGCCGTCCGGGCGCCCCGCCGTCTCCAGGATGCGCAGCGCGGTGGTGCCGACCGAGACGATCCGCCCGCCGTCGCGCCGGGCGGCGTTCACCGCCTCGGCGGTTTGCGGGGAGATCTCGCCCCACTCGCTGTGCATCCTGTGCTCGGCGATGTCGTCGACCTTCACCGGCAGGAAGGTGCCGGCCCCGACATGCAGCGTCACCGGAACCCGCCGGACGCCGCGCGCGTCGAGCGCCGCCAGCAGCTCCGGCGTGAAGTGCAGACCGGCGGTGGGGGCGGCGACGGCGCCCTCGCGCGCGGCGAAGACGGTCTGGTAGTCGGCGTCGTCGTCCGTGTCCGACTTGCGGCGGATGTAGGGGGGCAGGGGCATGCGGCCGTGGCGGTGCAGCGCCTCCATGAGATCCGGGCCGCCGGCGGAGAAGCGCAGCCGCACCTCCATGCCGTCCTTGGCGATGACCTCGGCAGAGAAATCCTCGGCGATCACGATGACGTCGCCGGGCTTCAGCCGCTTGCCGGGCCGGGCGAAGCTCGCCCAGTCCCGTTCGCCCAGCCGCTTGTGCAGGGTGATCTCCACCGCGACCTCGCCGCGCCGGCCGTCGAGCCGGGCGGGGATGACGCGGGTGTCGTTGACGACCATCAGGTCGCCGGGCTGCAACAGCGCCGGCAGGTCGCGCACGACGCGGTCGTGCAGACTTTCGCCCACCTCCAGCAGGCGGGCGGCGTCGCGCGGCCGGACGGGATGCTCGGCGATCCGGTCGGGCGGCAGGTCGAAATCGAAATCGGCGGTCTTCATGGAGGCGGCAGCTATAGACCGAACCACCCGCCCTTGGGAAGGCATGCGGTAGGGCAGGGCGGGACAATCGGTGGGGTGCGGCCGGTGGAGAGTGGCTTTTTACACGAATGAACACGGATTTTGACACGGATGAACACGGATGACGGCCGACCGGCGTTCATCCATGTTCATCCGTGGGCGGGCGAAGCCCGCATCCTGTTCATCCGTGTCAAAATCGCTTCTGTCCGAACGCCGTTCATTCCGGCGGAGGCAGCCCCTGGGCGGCGAGCGCGGCGGCTTGCCGGGCGGCGAGCCCCTCGACGTCGAAGTCGCGGATCAGCCCCTGGAACAGCTGGTACCAGTTCACCTCCGCCTTCAGGTGCAGGAAGACCGAGCCCAGCCCGACGGCGGCGCGGTCCATGAAGACGAACTCGCGCGGGATCGCCACGCCGCCGACCCGGCGCAGCTCGGCATGGACCTTGCCGGCGGTCTCGCGGCCGTAATGGCCGGCGTTGGTCTCCTCGATGCGGCGGCTGCGGTCGTCCATGATCGGGGCGTAGACGAAGCGCGCCCAGATGTTCAGGACCTCGACCAGCTCCTTGGACGGGTCGGCGAAGCCCCAGGTCCGGTAGGCCTCGGTCGCCGCCTCCTGGTCGTCGTTGCGCAGCGCGTTGTAGAGGTCGATCACGCCCTTGACGAAGCTCGGCCGGAAGACGCGCACGCAGCCGAAATCCAGCAGGTTGATCGAGCGGTCGGGGCGGACCGAATAATTGCCCAGATGCGGGTCGCCGTGGATCACCCCGTAATTGTAGAAGGGCACGTACCAGGCGCGGAACATGTTCATCGCCAGCTCGTCGCGCGCCTCCGGATGCTCGGCGACGAACTCCAGGATCTTGCGGCCGTCCACCCATTCCAGGGTCAGCAGGCGGCGGGTCGACAGCTCCCCGACGATCTCCGGCACATGGACGCCGGGCGTGTCGGCCAGCATGGCGCGGTAGAGGCGGGCGTGCTTGGCCTCGCGCTCGTAATCCAGCTCCTCGCGCAGGCGGGCGCCGATCTCCGTCTGGATGTGGCGGGTCGAGATGGCGCTGTCGGTGCGCTCGAAGATGGCGAGGATCAGCCCGAGCTGCCGCAGATCCGCCTCCACCGCCGAGGCCATGTCGGGGTATTGCAGCTTGCAGGCCAGCCGCCGCCCGTCCGGCCCGATGGCCCGATGGACCTGCCCGAGCGAGGCGGCGGCGGCGGCGTCATGCTCGAAGCTCTGGAAGCGGGATTGCCAGGACG
Organism: Azospirillum agricola; assembly: GCF_017876095.1. Lineage (GTDB taxonomy): Bacteria > Pseudomonadota > Alphaproteobacteria > Azospirillales > Azospirillaceae > Azospirillum > Azospirillum agricola. The sequence goes on along the minus strand of NZ_JAGINM010000002.1, from coordinate 181,443 downwards.
GCCCCAGCTCGCTCGCCATCCGCCGCTTGACGAAGGGCCAGCCCATCGACGGCGCGTCGGCCTGGAGCTGCGACAGCTCCTGCACATACTCGCGGGGCAGGGCGTCGGGGATGGTGGAGAGAAGCTGGGCCACCTTCATCAGCGGCCCCTTCAGCCCGCCCAGCGCGGCCCGCAGCTCGGCCGCGTGCTTGTCGCGTTGCAGGGGGATGCCCAGCACCCGTTCCCCGGCGAAACGGGCGGCCAGGCCGCCCACGGCGGTTCCGACCCGCGCGTAGCGCGCGATCCGGCCACCCAATCGGTTCTCGTCCTCGTTCGGCATGGATCACAAAGTGGTGCGGAGGGGGCAAAAGGCCAGCCCGCGCCGCTGCGTCGAATTTCGCAATGCGGGAATAGGACGGGCTCTTGACAGGCCCGGCGAACAGGCGCAGGCTTCTTATTACAGTAATCGTGCCTGAGGTGAACAAAACGGCTTCACTGTCAACCGCTAAGCTCAAGCAACACTGCGCGAGCGAAAGTCGATACCGAAGCAAGGGAGGGTGAGTAAAATCATGACTCCACCGGCGCTTACTTGAGCATGCCGATCTGTTCGGCCTAAACAGTTTTGAGATTTGTCGCCCATCGGGCGAAAGACATGCGAGCCATCAGCGCTTGCAACGGAAACCCTCGCAATGCTTTGCGAGGGTTTCTTTTTTGTTTGATCGTCAGCAAAAAATCGCCGTTTCCGATGTTTTCCTCTGTTGACAGCCGGTCCAATCAGGTTCAGGCTTCTTCTTACAGTAATCGCTGAGGTGACGAAAACAGCTTCACCGCTCAAGGTTTCGCTCAAGTCGCTCGACTTGAGGCGGATACTCGATACCGAAGCAAGGGAGGGTGAGTAATATCATGGCTCCACCGGCGCTTACTTGATGAAGCCGAAACATTCGGCCTGAACATTTCGAAGGTTCCTCGCCTGACCGGCGACAAGACCTGTGGGCCGTCAGGCCCCTCAACGGAAACCCCCGCAGTCTGTGCGGGGGTTTTCTTTTTGTCTGTTGGGGGGCGGCTTCCGCTCCAGCACGGCGTTCTCCCCGGACGTCGCAACGGCGATCGGCGGGAGGGTTTCGTCTCTCCGCCCCGCGACACGGCCTCTCGACAGCGATAAAGTTTCATACGATACTGTTTGTGTTGACTAACAAACGGTCTGGCTCTCACCACGGGCCGGCAAACGGTTGGCGTTCCGAAAAAGACGGCAAGAAGCGTTCCAGGAAAGCAAACGGCCAACAAAGCAAACGGGAGGAACCATTGAACGCAACGATACGGCCCCTAGCCGTCGCGGCGGCGCTGCTCGCCGGCACGGCGCTCACCATTCCGGCCCAGGCCGCCCAGCCGGTGAGGATCGGCGTCCTGGCGGACGAGGCCGGCTTCGCGTCGGACATCGGCGGCAAGGGCGCCACGGTCGCCGCCCGCATGGCGGTGGAGGATTTCGGCGGCACGGTGCTCGACCGGCCGATCGAGATCGTTTCGGCCGACATGCAGAACAAGCCGGACGTCGCCTCCAACATCGTGCGGCGCTGGTTCGACCTCGATGGCGTCGACATGGTGACGGACATCCCCGTTTCCTCGGTGGCGCTGGCCGTGCAGGCGGTGGCGCGCGAGAAGAAGAAGGTGCTGATGATCAGCGCCGCGACGACGACCGAGCTGACCAACGCCCAATGCTCGCCCTACAGCATCCACTGGGCGGACGACACGGCGTCGCTGGCGGTTGGTGCCACCAAGGCGGTGGTGCAGGCCGGCGGCACCTCCTGGTACTTCATCACCGCCGACTTCGCCTTCGGCACGGCGATGGAGAAGGCGGCGACCGACGCCATCAAACAGGCCGGCGGCAGCGTGCTGGGCAGCGTCAAGCACCCGATCGGCACCAGCGATTTCGGCTCCTACCTGCTGAGCGCCCAGGCCAGCGGCGCCAAGGTCGTGGCGCTCGCCAACGTCGGGGCCGACACCATCGGGGCCATCAAGCAGGCCGGCGAGTTCGGCTTGACGGCCGGCGGCCAGCGCATGGTCGGCTACATCGTCTTCATCACCGACGTGCATTCGCTGGGGCTGGATCTGGCCAAGGGCCTCTACGTCACCGAGGGCTTCTACTGGGACCAGAATGATAAAACCCGCGCCTGGTCCAAGCGCTTCTTCGAGCGCCACGGCAAGATGCCGAGCAAGGAGCAGGCGAACACCTACCTCGCCACCCTGCACTGGCTGAAGGCGGTCAAGGCCGCCGGCACCACCGATTCCGAGCCGGTGACCGCCAGGATGAAGGCGATGCCGACCGACTATTTCGGCACCCCCGGCAGCATCCGCAAGGACGGCCGCGTGCTCTATGATCTGGCGCTCTATCAGGTGAAGAGCCCGGCGGAAAGCAAGGCGCCGTGGGACTATTACACCCAGGTCCGCAGCATTCCGGCGTCGGAGGCTTTCCTGCCGCTGGAGTCCAGCACCTGTCCCTTCGTGACCGGCAAGTAGCGCATGCCATCATCCAGCCGGCGGGATTTCCCGGAAGAGGGGTTCCCGCCGGACCGCAAACCGGGTTACACTCCGCTCTTTAAGCGCGGCGGGAAGACTTCGTGGATTTGCAGGTGCAAGGCGAACGGCAGAACGACACCGGACGGTTGCGTTCGTCGGCGCTGGCGCGCCCGGTCTTCGCCGCGCTGGATCTCGGGACCAACAACTGCCGCCTGCTGATCGCGAAGGCCGCCCCCGGCGGCGGCTTTCGCGTGATCGACGCCTTTTCGCGCATCGTCCGGCTGGGCGAGGGGCTGAGCCGCAACGACCGGCTGTCCGACAGCGCGATGGAGCGCACCATCGACGCGTTGCGGATCTGCGGCTCCAAGATCGAGCGGCGCGGCGTCACCGCCGCCCGCGCCGTCGGCACCGAGGCCTGCCGGCGCGCCGTCAATTGCGGCGAGTTCGTCGAGGCGGTGGAGCGCGAGACCGGCATCGCCCTGGAGATCATCTCCAGCCAGGAGGAGGGCCGGCTGGCGCTGGCCGGCTGCGCCTCGCTGCTGGAAACCCACAGCCCCTACGCGCTGGTCTTCGACATCGGCGGCGGCTCGACCGAGCTGATGTGGCTGGAGCAGGCGCGCGGCCGGGCGCCGCGCGTCCTCGACCAGACCTCCATCCGCTGCGGCGTCATCGGCCTGACCGAGGAGTTCGGCGGGCCGGAGGTGACGCCCGCCATGTACGCCCGCATGGTCGAGGCGGTGGCCGACGCCATCGCCCCCTTCGAGGCGCGCAACAACATCCAGCGCCGCGTCGCCGCCGGCCAGGTGCAGATGCTCGGCACCTCGGGCACGGTGACGACGCTGGCCGGCGTGCATCTGGGGCTGTGCCGCTACGACCGCCGGGCGGTGGACGGCAGCTATCTGCGCATCGATCACGCCCGCACGGTGATCGGGCACCTCGTCGGACTGGACTTCGACGGCCGCGCGCGGCATCCCTGCATCGGGCAGGACCGCGCCGATCTGGTCGTCGCCGGCTGCGCCGTGCTGGAGGCGCTGTGCGACGTCTGGCCGGTCGAGCGGCTGCGCATCGCCGACCGCGGCCTGCGCGAGGGAATTCTGGTGGACCTGATCGGGTCGGCCGGGGAATGACCGGCCGCCGGGCCGGGTGATCGAGGGTATTGAGAAGCATCATGGTTGAGAAGAATTCGTCGTCGCGTCCGGGTGGGCGCCGCGCCACGGTTCGCGTGAAGACCGCCGGCAAGCGCTCGGAATCCTCCACGCGCTGGCTGGAGCGGCACCTGAACGACCCCTACGTGGCGGAGGCGACCAAGCGCGGCTACCGCTCGCGCGCCGCCTTCAAGCTGCTGCAACTGGACGAGAAGTTCCGGCTGCTCGGCCCCGGCAAGCGGGTGGTCGATCTGGGCGCCGCCCCCGGCGGCTGGACGCAGATCGCGGTGGAGAAGGTGCAGGTCTCCAAGGAGGGCTGGAAGGTCGTCGGGCTCGACATCCTGCCGATGGACGCGGTTCCCGGCGCCACCACCATGCAGGCCGACTTCCTGGAGGACGGCGCCTCCGACCGGCTGAAGGAGGCGCTGGGCGGACCGGCCGACGTCGTGCTGAGCGACATGGCGGCGCCGACGACCGGCCACCAGCAGACCGACCACCTGCGCATCATGGCGCTGGCCGAGGCCGCCTACGACTTCGCCGAGGAGGTGCTGGCGCCGGGCGGCGCCTTCGTCGCCAAGCTGTTCCAGGGCGGGGCGGAACGGTCGCTGCTCGACCGGCTGAAGCGCGACTTCGCCGTGGTCCGCCACGCCAAGCCGCCGGCCAGCCGCGCGGAATCCTCGGAGACCTACGTGGTCGCCACCGGTTTCCGTGGCGGGAACGCCAACGATTGAGCGGATGGTTGGGAGGGCCCGCGAATTCGGTCCTCCTTCACCGCTTTGCATGACAGATGCTGTGTGCGCACGGGTTCACAAGCCCATTCTCTTGTGTATAGTGCGCCACGTTTTTCTTCCGGGAGATCCACAGCATGGCGCGCGACACGAAAATCCGCGAGGCCCTGACCTTCGACGACGTCCTTTTGGTTCCGGCCGAGAGTTCCGTCCTGCCGAACGACGTGGACACCCGGACAAGGCTGACCAAGTCCATCGAGCTGGGCATCCCGCTGATGTCCTCGGCGATGGACACCGTGACGGAGAGCCGTCTCGCCATCGCCATGGCCCAGGCCGGCGGCATCGGCGTCGTCCACCGCAACCTGACCATCGAGCAGCAGGCCGAGGAGGTCCGCAAGGTCAAGCGGTACGAATCGGGCATGGTGGTCAATCCGATCACCATCACGCCGGACGCGACGCTGGCCGACGCGCTGCAACTGATGGCCGACTACCGCATCTCCGGCATCCCGGTGGTGGAGAGCCGCGACGCGCTCGGCAGCGGCAAGCTGGTCGGCATGCTGACCAACCGCGACGTCCGCTTCGCCACCGACCCGCGCCAGCCGATCAGCGAGCTGATGACCAAGGACTTGGTGACGGTGCGTGAGGGCGTCAGCCAGGAGGAGGGCAAGCGCCTTCTCCACCAGCACCGCATCGAGAAGCTGCTGGTGGTCGACGAGGATTACCGCTGCATCGGCCTCCTCACCGTCAAGGACATCGAGAAGGCGCAGGCCTATCCCAACGCCTGCAAGGACGGCAAGGGCCGCCTGCGCGTCGCCGCCGCCACCGGCACCGGCAACGATGGGCTGGCGCGCGCCGAGGCGCTGTTCGACGCGGGCGTCGACGTGCTGGTGGTCGACACCGCGCACGGCCATTCGCTGAAGGTCCTCGATCAGGTCCGCGCCGCCCGCGCCCTGTCCAGCTACACCCAGGTCATCGCCGGCAACGTCGCCACGGCGGAGGCCGCCAAGGCGCTGATCGACGCCGGCGTCGACGCCGTGAAGGTCGGCATCGGTCCGGGGTCCATCTGCACCACCCGCATCATCGCCGGCGTCGGCGTGCCGCAGCTCACCGCCGTGATGGACGTGGTGGACGAGTGCGAGAAGCACGGCATCCCGGTGATCGCCGACGGCGGCATCAAATATTCGGGCGATCTCGCCAAGGCCATCGCCGGCGGCGCCAGCGTCGCCATGCTGGGCAGCCTGTTCGCCGGCACCGACGAGAGCCCCGGCGAGGTCATCCTGTTCCAGGGCCGCTCCTACAAGAGCTACCGTGGCATGGGCTCGGTCGGCGCGATGGCGCGCGGCTCGGCGGACCGCTACTTCCAGCAGGAAGTCTCGACCATGAAGCTGGTGCCGGAAGGCGTCGAGGGCCGCGTCCCCTACAAGGGCCCGGTGTCGGCGGTGATCCACCAGCTCGTCGGCGGCCTGCGCGCGGCCATGGGCTACACCGGCAGCGCCTCGATCGCCGAGATGCGCGAGAAGTGCCAGTTCGTCCGCATCACCAACGCCGGCCTGCGCGAAAGCCACGTCCACGACATCACCATCACCAACGAGTCGCCGAACTACCGTCAGGGGTGAGGTCCGTGTCCTCCCTCTCCCGCCCCGGGAGAGGGAAGGGGCCCGCGGCAAAGCCGTGGGAAGGGTGAGGGGGTATCGGGCTTGGTGCAAAGTCCATGTTCCCATAGCCCCTCACCCTCCCCACCTTCGGCGGATCCCCTCCCTCTCCCGGAGTGGGAGAGGGCGTTACCGGCCCACCGCCGCGAAGCGCGCGAACAACGCGACGCTCACGGCGACGGTCGCGTTCAGCGATTCCACGTTGCCGGTCGTCGGCACCGACAGCCGCGTTGCCGGGCAGTCGTCCGGCACGCCCTGGCCTTCCTCCCCCAGAATCAGCCGCATGTCCGCCGGCCAGTCGAAGCCGGTCAAATCCGCGCCGCCGCCGTCGAGCGCGTAGAGCGGCCCCGCCGCCGCGTTGACCTCGGCCCAGCGCGGGCCGCGCAGCAGCGTCAGCGTGAACTGCGCGTTGGACGCCGCGCGCAGGCATTTCGGGTGGAAGGGATGCGCCGCCCCCTCCAGCAGCACGATCCGCGACGCGCCGAAGGCGGCGGCGCTGCGCAGCAGGGCGCCGAGGTTGCTGGGATCGCCGAGCGCGCACAGCAGTTCCAGCCCTTGCGGCGGCCGGCTCAGATCGAGGGCGGGCAGGCGCGGCACATCGCCGACCAGCAGCGGGAAGCCGGTTCCCGAGACGTCCAGCGTCCGGAACAGGGCAGGGGCGAGCTGCACCGGTTCGACGCCCGGCGGGATGGACCAGCCGGCGATCTGCGCCGGATCGGTGAACAGCAGGCGCTCGAACCGGCCGGGGTGGTGGCGCAGGGCCTCCGGCACCGTCTTCAGCCCGGCGAGCAGAAACTTGCCGTGCTTCTTCAGGCCGCGCCCGTCGAGCGCGGATTCCCACAGCTTGAACTGCGCGTTGTGCGGGCTTTCGATGAGCAGCGGCGGGCGGGACATGGGAACGGGCTTTCGGAGGTTTCGCCCTGCCTAGCACAGCCTCCGGCCCAAAAACAGCAGGGCGCCGCGTTGCAGCGCGTCGGTGAAGCCGGCCCGCTGGTAGAAGGTCACGTTGCGCGCGAAGACCCCCGTCACCAGATGCACGCCGGGCAGGCCGTCGGCCCGGCAATCCTCGGCGAAGCCGTCCACCAACCGCCGTCCGATTCCATGGTCGCGCCAGCCGGGCCGGACGTTGACGTGGAAATGCGCGGGGTAGGCGGCGAAGCGGTCGGCGAAGACCTCGTATTTCGGGATGACCCGCGCCAGCGCTTCCGCTCCGGCGCTGTCCTTGCAGCCGGTCAGGTAGCCGACGACCGTCTCGCTCCCGGAGCCGTCCTCCGCCAGGGCGAACCAGAGGTCGGCCGGCGCGTGCCCGACGTACCAGCCGGTCCAGGTCGCCAGGAAGGCGCGGCGTTCCGCCTCGGAGGCGAATTCGGTCCGCGTCGTCGAGGCGAAGAAGATCGCCTCCAGCGCGGCGAGCGCGCCCGCGCGGTCGGGCAGGGCGGTCAGGCGGGCCAGCCGCAAGAGTGATCTCCCTATCTCCGCTGGGCGGTCTCGATGGACAGGTTGCGCGGCGACAGCATGGTGTAGCGCCCGCGCGCCTTCATGACGCCGGCCCCGTCCTCGGCCTCCGCGCCGTGGCCCCAGTAGAGGTCGCCGCGCACCGGCCCCTTGATGGCGCCGCCGGTGTCCTGGGCCAGCACCAGCCGGTTGATCGCCCCGCCCGGCACCGGCGCCTCGCGCACCTCCAGCCACAGCGGCACGCCGAGCGGGATGTGCTCGGGGTCCACCGCGAGGCTGCGGCCCGGCGTCAGCTCCATGTTGCGGGCGCCGCGCGGGCCGCCGTCGGCGCGCGGCTTGAAGAACACGTAGGAGGGATTCAGGTCCATCACCCGCTTGGCCTCGCCGGGATGGGCCTTCAGCCAGGAGCGGATCAGTTGCAGCGACATCTGCTCCGGCGTGGCGTCGCCCCGGTCGATGATGTGGCGGCCGATCGGATAATAGCCGTGACCGTTCTGCCCGGCGTAGCCCAGCCCGACCAGCGAGCCGTCGGTCATCCGCACCCGGCCCGATCCTTGGATTTCCAGGAAGAAGGCGTCGACCGCGTCGTCGACCCACATCAGCTCCAGCCCCTTGCCCTTCAGCGCGCCGTCGGTGATGCGGGCGCGGGTGGGCAGGCCGCGCTTGCCGCGCGGCGGCATCCGGTAGAGCGGCACGGTGTAGCGGTCGGTGCGCGTCCAGCTTCCGCGCAGCTCGATCTCGTAATAGCCGGTGAACAGCCCGTCCTGCCCGGTGCCGAGCGCCACCGGGGTGAAGAAGGTCTCGAAGAAGCGGCGGGCCGCCTCGGGGTCGCCGGCCGGCAGGTCGCGGGCGGCGGCGCAGATGGAACGCCAGTCGTCGGTGGTGCCGGCGGCGCGCAGCGGCCCCAGCGCGCGTCCCGGCGGCTGTCCCTTCACCCAGCCGCAGGTGCGCTGCACGGCGGGAACCGCCTGGGCGTGGTCGTCGTCGGTCCAGCCGGCCAGCGTGCGGAAGTCGGGTGCCACCTGATCCAGGCTCACCCGCTGCGAGGCCGGGCGCTGGGCCAGCGACTCCGGCCCGGCCGTCCCGGCGCAGGCCGCCAGCAGCGCCATGCCGCACATCACAGCCGCACGCGCCATCCCACGCACGACTCCCCCTCCGACCGCAGCCGCCATTGCCCACGCCCCCACAGGATCCGGAATTTTCGAAAGGCCCCGGGAGGCGGGTCCCCACCGTGAACTGTCACGGCTTGGTCACATCCCTCCTTCGTTTTTGCCGGGTGGCGGAATGTCCGTCAATGGCCGTCTGCGCGTTCGGAGTAACCCGCGCGGTGTTGTCACGGCTCCCTCCCGGCGGGCCTCGCCGCCGCCGCGCGCGCAAGGCGTGACAAGCCACCGGTAAACGCGGTATCGACAGGATGGGCCGACGCGGCTTCGCGTCCGCCGGCATTGCCATGCCCTCCTTTTCATCTCCGCAGGACTTCGCCGCCATGACACCCGCCGCCCGCCTCCAGGCGGTCATCGATCTGCTGACCGAGATCGACGAGACCCCCCGCCCCGCCGACGCGGTGATGAGCGCCTATTTCCGCAACCGCCGCTTCATCGGGTCGAAGGACCGCACGCACATCGCGCAGACCTCCTACGCGATCCTGCGGCGCCACGCCCGGCTCGGCTGGTGGATCGAGCGGACGGGCTTCCCGCGCGCCACGCCGCGCGCCCGCGTGCTGGCCTATTCGCTGCTGGAGGAGCGCCGCAACGCCGGCGTCGTGCTGGAGATGTTCAGCGGCGGCAAGTTCGCCCCGGCCCGCCTGACGGACGAGGAGCTGGCGCTGGTCACAGCGCTCGACACCCACACGCTCGACCACCCGGACATGCCGGAGACCGTGCGCGTCGAGTGTCCGGAGTGGGCGGAAGGCCCGATGCGCGCCGCGCTCGGCGACCGCTTCGCGGTGGAGATGGAGAAGCTGCTCGACGCGGCGCCGCTCGACCTGCGCGTCAACTCCATGAAGGCCAACCAGGCGAGCGCCATCAAGGCGCTGAGCAAGGTGCAGATCACGGCGGAGACGACGCAGTGGTCGCCCTGGGGCCTGCGGGTCAAGGGCCGCCCGCAGCTGGCCGGCGTCGGCGCCTTCAAGGACGGGCTGGTCGAGATCCAGGACGAGGGGTCGCAGCTCGTGGCGCTCGCCGTGGCGCCCCGGCCCGGCCATCAGGTGGTGGATTTCTGCGCCGGGGCCGGCGGCAAGACGCTGGCCATCGCCGCCTACATGAAGAACAAGGGCCGCGTCGTCGCCTGCGACGTGCTGGAGAAGCGCCTCAAGCGCGCCACCGAGCGGTTCCGCCGCGCCGGCCTGCACAACATCGAGGCGCACCCGCTGACCAGCGAGCGCGACCCCTGGGTGAAGCGCCACAAGCGCAAGTTCGACCGCGTGCTGGTCGATGCGCCCTGTTCGGGCACCGGCACCTGGCGCCGCAACCCCGACGCCCGCTGGCGCCAGCTCGGGCCGGGGCTGGAGCAGCTGCTGCCGCTCCAGGCCAACATCCTGGACAGCGCCGCGCGTCTGGTGAAGCCGGGCGGGCGGCTGATCTACGCCACCTGCTCGATGCTGCACGACGAGAACGAGGGGCAGGTCGAGGCGTTCCTCCAGACCCATCCCGACTTCACGGTGAAGCCGATCGCCGAGGTCTGGGCGGAGGAGGAGGCCGGCACGCCGCCGGTCGACGGCCCGTTCCTGCGCCTGACGCCGGCCCGCCACGACACCGACGGCTTCTTCGCCGCCGTGCTCGACCGCAAGGCGGAGGAAAGCTTCCCCACCGCCGAGGCCGGGGAGGGGGCCGGGGAGGGGGCCGGGCTGGAGGAGGTCGATCCGCTCGAACTCGGCAAGGCGATCGACGCCTGATCCCGTAAGGGCCGGGCCAGGGAGGTCGCGCCGTCCTATGCCTTGACAGGCGGGGTGGCGCGCTCCTTATCGCTGGGTTAGGGTTTCCCCCGCTTCATCGCTTCCGGGCGCGTCCCGCCGCCCCCGCCATCCCAAGCCGACATCTCAAGAGGACCACATGAAGTTCTCCTTCGCCAAGCCGGCCCTGCCCAGCAGCGGCATCCTCGCCGTCACCGTCGCCGCCGACCGCAGCCTGGGCGTGCTCGGCCAGGAACTCGACCAGAAGACCGGCGGCGCGCTCGGCCGCGCGATGGCCGCCGCGCGCTACAGCGGCAAGAAGGACGAGACGCTGACCCTGCTGGCCCCGGCGGGCGTCGAACTGGAGCGCATCCTGCTGGTCGGCGTCGGCAAGGCCGGGGAGATCTCCGACCTCGTGCTGCAATCGGCCGGCGGCACGCTGTTCGCGGCGCTCGACAAGGCCGGCGACGAGGTGTCGGTGCTGGTCGACCTGCCGTCCGGCGCCGCCCTGGCCGGCGCGGCGGCCGCCGCCGAGATCGCCTTCGGCGCCCGCCTGCGCTCCTACAAGTTCGACAAGTACCGCACCAACGACCGCAAGGCCGACAAGAAGGAGCCGAAGCCGAGCCTGCGCAAGCTGACGCTGCTGGTCGCCGAGCCCGACGCCGCCAAGAAGGCCTTCGCCAAGCTCGACGGTCTGGCCGACGCGGTGTTCTTCGCCCGCGATCTGGTGTCCGAGCCGGCCAACGTCATCTATCCGGAGAGCCTCGCCGAGCGCACCCGCGCGCTGACCGAGTTCGGCGTCGAGGTCGAGATCCTCGACCAGAAGAAGCTGCGCAAGATCGGCATGGGCGCGCTGCTCGGCGTGGCGCAGGGCAGCGCCAACGAGGCGCGCGTCGTGGTGATGCGCTACAACGGCAACGGCGACGCCGAGGACCAGCGCCCGGTCGCCTTCATCGGCAAGGGCGTGACCTTCGACACCGGCGGCATCTCGATCAAGGGCGCGGCCGGCATGGAGGACATGAAGTGGGACATGGGCGGTTCGGCGACCGTCATCGGCACCATGTACGCGCTGGCCGCCCGCAAGGCCAAGGTCAACGCCGTCGGCATCGTCGGGCTGGTGGAGAACATGCCGTCGGGCACCGCGCAGCGGCCGGGCGACATCGTCACCTCGCTGTCGGGCCAGACCATCGAGGTCATCAACACCGACGCCGAGGGCCGTCTGGTGCTGGCCGACTGCCTGTCCTACGCGCAGGACGTCTTCAAGCCCAAGCTGATGATCGACCTCGCCACCCTGACCGGCGCCATCATCGTCGCGCTCGGGCATGAGCACGCCGGCCTGTTCAGCAACGACGACGCGCTGTCGGCCAACCTGACCGCCGCCGGCCTGAAGGTCGGCCAGCCGGTCTGGCGCCTGCCGATGAACGACGCCTACGACAAGGAGATCGAGACTCCGGCCGCCGACATGAAGAATGTCGGGTCGGGCGGCGGCGCCGGCAGCATCGTCGGGGCGCAGTTCCTCAAGCGCTTCGTCAACGACGTGCCGTGGGCCCACATCGACATCGCCGGCGTCGCCTGGGCCAAGAAGGACAGCGCCACGGTGCCGAAGGGCGCCACCGCCTTCGGCGTGCGCCTGCTCGACCGCTTCGTCGCGGACTTCCACGAGGGCTGACGATCAAGCCCCTCTCCCAGGGCGGGAGAGGGGCGTTCCCCGGAACGAGGCCCATGACCGAAGTCCGATTCTATCATCTCCAGCGCCGGACGCTGGAGCAGGCGCTTCCCAAGATCCTGGAAAAGGTGCTGGAGCGGAACTGGCGCGCCGTCGTCCTCGCCGGCTCGGCCGAGCGGGTGGACGCGCTCAACCAGCATCTGTGGACCTACGATCCCGGCTCCTTCCTGCCACACGGCGCCGCGCGCGACGGATTCGCCGACCAGCAGCCGGTCTGGCTGACCGCCGAGGACGAGAACCCCAACGGCGCCACCGTGCTGGTCACGGTGGATGGGTCGGTCAGCGACCGCATGGGCGGCTTCGAGCTTGTCTGCGACCTGTTCGACGGCAACGACGAGGAGGCCGTTCTCGCCGCGCGCGGCCGCTGGAAGGCGTGCAAGGCCGCCGGCCATTCCCTGACCTACTGGCAGCAGAACGAGCGCGGCGGCTGGGACAAGCGCGCGTGAGGCATTGGACGACGCGTCGTTGCCGGGAAAGGTGCCGAACCATTGCAATAAAGTCGTTGCATTTCAGCGGTGACCCGGCAAGGCTTGTGTCCCAAACAGACGGTTCGTCTCGAACGTGAGGGCCGCGTCCCGATGATCCGAAGCCAGATCGATCCGTCGCTCGAACGCCAGATCAAGGATGCCAGCATCCTGATCGTCGACGACAACATCTCCAACGTGGAGCTGTTGCGCGAGATCCTGACCCATGACGGCTACGCCCGCATCCGCGGCGAGACCGATCCGCGCAAGGTCCCCTACCTGTGCGCCGGCGAATCCTTCGACCTGCTGCTCATCGACATCCGCATGCCGCACATGAGCGGGTTCGAACTGATGGAGCGTCTGAGGCCGGTGTTCGGCGCCGACTATGTTCCGATCCTGGTGCTGACCGCCCAGACCGACCAGGAGACCCGGCGCAAGTCGCTGGAGCTCGGCGCCAACGACTTCCTGACCAAGCCCTTCATCGCCTGGGAGCTGTTGCACCGGGTCCGCAACATGGTGGAGATCCGCACCCTCTACCGCCGCACCGTCGAGCAGAACCGCGACCTGGAGCGCCGCGTCTCCGAGCGCACCGCCGAGCTGAGCAGCGCGCTCGACGCCGCCCGGCAGGCCGACCGCGCCAAGCTGGATTTCCTGTCGGTGATGAGCCACGAGCTGCGCACGCCGCTGAACTCGATCATCGGCTTCGCCGACGTGCTGGGCAGCGAGGGGATGGGCAAGCTCGGCCACCCCGACTACGTGGAGTACGCCAAGCTGATCGAGGACAGCGGCAAGTCGCTGCTGACCATGGTCAACAACATCCTCGACTACACGCGCGGCTCGACCGGGGCCATCGAGCTTCAGGAATCCGACGTCAACCTGCCGCAGCTGCTGAGTTCCTGCGTCGACCTGCTGGGGCCGAAGGCCGATCCGAAGCGGCTGACCGTGGCGGCGCAGCCCTGCGCGCCCTTCCGCCTGCGCGCCGACCACCGGCGGCTGCGCGAGATGATCCTCAACGTGCTCGACAACGCGGTGAAGTTCACGCCGCCGGACGGCCACGTGCTGGCCTCCATCGAACAGCGGCAGGGCGCGGTCGCCGTGGTCGTGCGCGACGACGGACCGGGCATCGCGCCGGAGCTCATGGGGCGCATCTTCGACCCCTTCTTCCAGGCCGAGCGGTCGCTGGTGCGCCAGCATGAGGGGATCGGGCTGGGGCTGCCCATCGTCCGCCGCCTCGCCGAGCTGCATGGCGGCAGCGTCGAGCTGGACAGCGCGCCGGGGCGGGGCACCGCCGTGACCATCCTGCTGCCGGCCGGCCGCCTGACCGGCTGACTCCTTCCGGCCCGGTCCGTCAGTGGAAGATGAAGGTTTCGGGCAAGGCGCCGAGGCGGGCGACCAGACCGCCGCCGGCCGGCACCGGCCGCCACTGGTCGCGCTGGGCGTCCACCGGCTCCGACACCACGATCAGCCCGTTGCCGCTGCTGCGCCAGTAGAGGCTGGGCGGCTTGTTGTCGGAGGCCCAGCGCACCGCCCACACCGTCCGCCCGTCGGTCCAGGTCGCGGTGAAGCGCAGCGGCGCGGTGATGCCGAGCGCCGCCATCTCGTCGCGGATGGCGTGCAGCACGGTCTGGAAGGCGCCGACCGAATCCTCCTCCAGCCCATGGCCGAGCGCGGCGAGGAAGATCGCCTCGCTGTCCGTCGTGCCGGTTCGGGTGGCGTAGAGGTGGTCGGGGATCATCGCCTCGACCTTGCGGCGCAGCCGGGTCCAGTCGCCGATCTGCCCGTTGTGCATGAACAGGAAGCGCCCGGCCTTGAAGGGGTGGCAGTTGGCCCGGCTGACCGCCGTGCCGGTCGCCGCCCGCACATGGGCGAAGAACAGGTGCGAGCGGACATGGCCGCAGATCGATTGCAGGTTCTCGTCCGACCAGGCCGGGCGGATCTCGCAGTAGCGGCCGGGCTCGGGACGCTCGCTGTACCAACCGACGCCGAAGCCGTCGCCGTTGGTCTCGGTCTTCGCCTCCGAGGCGCGCATCGATTGCTCGATCAGCGAATGGCAGGGCGTGCAGACCAGCGTTTCCAGCAACACCGGCTCACCGCAATAGGCAAGAAAACGGCACATCGGCGGGCGCACCTTGAAGGCAATGCGAAGCGTGGACGCTGCGCGGCACAGGTGCGTCAATTTGGCCAGAACGCCGCTGTGAAACAAGATGCGGCGTTCACGGATCCGTCATGAGGACAGGTGGGTGTGGCTTTTCTGCCTTCAGGCGCGCTTGTAGAAGGTGCTGAAGGGTGGCTTGTCCACGGACGTCTGGGTCTTCAATCGGGAACAGTGCTCGGAGAAGACATCGAGCGTCAGCCCAAGCATCTCCTGATTCATGTGTCGGCGTGACAGGAGATACAAAAGTTCCGGATGCGTGCGCGGCGGCTTGATCTTCAGAATGTCTTCGCAAATGAAACGAAAGGCGGCGACCTCTTGAAGCTTGCTGACCCGCTTGTGAATTTCCAAAGGCAGGGATTCGATGGCTTTTTCATCGACATGAACGATTCGATAGCGCGACAGCCGGAAGATCAGGGTGCCAGCCAGCTTGCCGATCGACACGCCGTCGAATCCCTCGTGCGTCGGGCCAAGCGTGCCGGCCCGCCGATAGAGGAGAATGTCCAGATCCTTTTGGCACTCCCTCAGGGCCAGAGCCAGCTCACGGGACGACACATGAACGGCGTCGTAAGGAATCTGCCAGGCCTTGACCACTTCGAGGACGCATTCCACGAAGGATTCGGCGAGCTTATCTTGCAGATCGACGGGTAATAACGTCGGATCGCTCATCAGTCGAACTGCTCGGCGTGCTTGTAGAGAGGCGTCCAATCCACCTGTTCGGTCGGCTTGTTGTTTATTATCGCCGCGATATGTTCGCTGGATTTTATTCCGGAATTCACACGCACATCCTTTTGGAAAGTCTTGCGTGCGTCATTGAGCTTCTTGCTCAATAAACCGCGGTTAGCGGCATACTCGGAGAGGTTCACGAGGAACGTCCTTGGCAAATCGGTCGTGAAAAACAAGGGGACGCCGTCCAGCGTTCCCGCGCGTACGGAGAACTTTTTGACCGATTGGGTGCGGATGTCAAGGCCGGTGTATCCCCGGTACCGTGGGACAACCAACGGTAACTGTTCCGCAATTCTCACCACACCACGCGCGGCACCGACGCGACCTTCAGCGGGCCGAGGAACAGCGCGCTGTTCTGCACGGTGACCGGGGCGGTGAGGACCGGTTCGCCGCCGGGGCCGGTCGGGCGGGACAGCATGGCCAGCACCGTGCGGGCCATCGCCGCCTCGTTCGGCCGCATCATCGGCTTGACCGCGTCCAGCACCGCCGGGGCGCCCTGGATCTCCGCCGTCAGCGCCGCCTGCGGCTGGAGGTCGCCGTCGAGCGCCAGCGTCCCGTTCATCGTCACCGCCAGCGGCCCCCAGTTCAGCGCCAGCCGGTCCAGCTCCACCGTGCCGCCGTCGCGGCTCCAGGCCGACAGCCCGGCCGGCTCGGGGCGCGGCGGGCGGCCGAGCACGCGGGCCGACAGCTCGGCGCGCTTCACCTCGCGGCCGAGCGCGGGCGGGGTGGTTTCGGGCAGGGTCAGCCCGTTGGCGACGATGCCGACCGTCAGGCCGGTCGCGGTGTGGGCGGTGGGCGGCTCGCCCGGCTGGGCGGCGTTGACGTCGAGCGAGGCGATGGGCATCGGCAGCCCCGCCGCCTGGGCCGTCAGGTCGGTGAAGGACAACCCGAACCGCTCGACGGTGCCGGCCAGCGACCACACCGCGTGCCCGGTGCCGCCGCCGCGCGCCGTGAGGTCGAGCGGCGGCTGGCCGGCCTGGACCAGCGTCAGCCGCTGCTCACCGGGCAGGCTGAGGGCCACCTGGGTGACGTTCCAGGGCGCGGCCTCCGCCACCAGCCGCCCGCCCCGCCATTCCGCGCCGCGCGTCGCCAGATGCGGTTGCTCCAGCGTCGCGCGCAGGGTGAAGGGGAAGCCGTCCACCGCCAGCCCGCCATGCTCGACCAGCGCGCCGCTGGCCCGCTGCTCCGCGATCCAGGCGAGCAGCCCCTGCTCGACCATGCGGGCGGCCTGCCACCACCACAGCGCGTAGCCGGCGAGCGGCAGGGCCACCAGCAGGGCCAGGATCAGGCCGGATCGGCCGCGAAACTTGGGAAGGCGCATGGGGGAGCTGTCCGTTTCGTGTCGGTCCCGTTATAGCGGCTGGCGGAAACCCATGCTAGGCTTGCTCCTTCCCTGGCGCCGCCGTCGCGCCGGCTGCGCCGCGCGGACCATGGCTGCCGACACGCACACCGCCCCTCCCACCCCGTCCTCTCCCGTCTGGTCGTCCGACATCGCCGTGACGCCCGGCGCCGATCTCTGGGTCTTCGCCTACGGCTCCCTGATGTGGAATCCCGGCATTCCCTTCGCCGAGCGCCACGCCGCGACGCTGGGCGGCTACCACCGCCGATTCTGCGTCGCCTCGCACCGTTACCGTGGCACGCCGGAACGGCCGGGGCTGGTGCTCGGCCTCGACCGTGGCGGCTCCTGCCGCGGCATCGTCTTCCGCGTCCCCGCGCCGGCGGTGCCGGAGGCGCTGGACTATCTCTGGGAACGCGAGATGGACAACCGCGTTTACCGGCCGAAGATGCTGCGCGTCCGCCTGCGAGACGGCCGTTCGGCGGCGGGGGAAGCGGCGGTCGATGCCTGCTGCTTCGTCGTCGACCGGACGCACCGGCAATATTGCGGCTGCCTGGAGGATTCGGAGCTGGTCGCCCGCATCGCCGGCTGCTGCGGCGCGCGCGGGCCGAACATCGAGTATCTCGCCAACACGGTCGTGCATCTCGACGAGCTGGGCATTCGCGACGAGGGGCTGCACCGGCTCTACCAGGCCGTCCGCGACCACCGGCCATAGGCCGGCCATTCGTGAAGGGTTTTGGAAACGGATGAACAAGATGCCGGCTGTGCCGGCTCATGGATGAACGGGATAAAAGACCGTATCCGTGTTCACCCGTGGATATCCGTGTTCATCCGTGTCTTGAGGCAACCTCCCTCGCATCAGCCTCGTGTCGATCCGGGTTCGCCGCTCCGGCGCTGGCGCTGGTGCCACGGCGGCGGGGCGCCTATCTTCGGGGGCATGCCGATTCCCCGCTTCGCCACCGTCCTTCCGCTGGTCGCCGCTCTGGTCCTGGGCGTGGTCGCCCCGGCCTGGGCCGCCGCCACCGCCGCGCCCGTCATTCACCACGACCTCGACGTCGCGCTGGATCCCGCCGCCGGAACGCTGGAGGTCACTGACCGCGTGACTTTGCCGTCCGGCACGCGGGAATTCCGCCTGCTCCCCGGACTGACCCTGCGCGAAACCAGCGCCGCCGGCCGGCCCGTCCCGGTGCGACGCAGCGGCGACCGTGTGACGCTGACCGTGCCGGAGGGCGCCGGACCGGTGACGATCCGCTATGGCGGCATGCTGCCGGGCTTCGGGAAGGACCGCGCCATCGGCGCCGCCATGGATGGCGAGGGCGCCTTCCTGCCCGGCCTGTCCGGCTGGCTGCCCTCCACCGGCGGCGAACCGCCGGGCTGGCGCCTGTCGGTCCGCGTCCCGGAGCCGTTCGCCGCCGTGGCGACCGGCCGGCTGGTGAAGGAAGTTCGGGAGGCCGGCACCTACCGCGCCGTGTTCGAGGAACCCCGCGGCGTCGAGGAACCCTCGCTGTTCGCCGGCCCCTGGACGGTGACGGAGCGGATGCACGGCGCGCTGCGCCTGCGCCTCTACGGGCATCCCGGACAGGAGGCGCTGGCCGGGGATTACCTCGACCTGACCGCACGGGCCATCGACGGCTACGCGGCGCGGATCGGCGCCTACCCGTTCGACGGTTTCTCCATCGTCTCGGTGCCGCCGCCGGTGGGGCTGGGCTTTCCGGGGCTGACGGCGCTGGGACGGTCGGTGCTGCCGCTGCCCTTCGTCCGCGGGCAGTCGCTGACCCACGAGATCCTGCACAACTGGTGGGGCAACGGCGTCCGGATGGGGGAGGGCGGCAACTGGGCGGAGGGGCTGACCACCTATCTGGCCGACCACGCCGCCGCCGAGGACCGCGACCCCGCCGCCGGGCGGGCGATGCGGCTGGACTGGCTGCGCGACTACGCGGCCCTGCCGGCCGAGCGCGACAGCCGGCTGACCGACTTCCGGGGGAAGACCCACGACGCCTCGCAGATCGTCGGCTACGGCAAGGCGGCGATGCTGTTCCACATGCTGCGCGACGAGATCGGAGCCGACGCCTTCGACGCCGGCCTGCGCGGCTTCTGGAGCGCCCACGCCTTCCAGGAGGCGGGCTGGACCGACCTGCGCCGCGCCTTCGAGACCGCCGCCAAGCGCGACCTGGGCGGCTTCTTCGCCCAGTGGCTCGACCGGCGCGGCGCCCCGGCCCTGACCCTGGCCGACGCGCGGGCGGAGGGGAACGCCGTCAGGCTGACGTTGCGGCAGGAGGCCGACCGGCCCTACGCCCTCTCGGTTCCGGTGGCCGTCGAGACCCCGGCCGGCATCGAGCGTCACCGCCTGCGCCTGGACGGCCGCGACGCTTCGGCGACCCTGCGCACCGCCGCCCGTCCGCTGGCGGTGACGGTCGATCCCGACTTCGCCCTGTTCCGCCGTCTCGGCGCGGGAGAGGCGCCGCCGATCCTGCGCGACGTGACGCTCGATCCCGGAACCGCCGTGATCGTCGCGGCGACCGGGGAAGCGGCGACGGCGGCCAGGGCCCTCGCCGACCGCCTGGTGGACGGGAAGGCCGGAAACGCCGGTGCCGGATCGCCCGCGCTGCTGGTCGGCACCGACGAGGCCGTCGCGGCGGCGCTGGCCGGGCGCGGTTTGCCGCCGGTTCCGGAGTCGCTGGCCGGCCGGGGAAGCGCGCGGGTGTGGACCGCCCGCCCGGCCGGGGGCGCCCCGCTGCTGGTGGTGTCCGGCGCGGACGCGGCGGCCTTGCAGGCGCTGCTGCGCCCGCTGCCGCATTACGGGCGGCAGAGCTGGCTGGTCTTCGACGGCGCCAGGGCGGCCGACCGTGGTGTCTGGCCGGTGGGCGACAGCCCGCTGCGGCGGAGCCTCGCCGGGCGCTGAACGCGCTTCGCGGCTCCGGCGCCAACTCGCCGGGACGGCGATTTGGAGGTGCATCGCCGGCGCGGCTCTGGTTCTCCGCGACGCTTTGCCGCAGTATCGACCGCCTTGCCGGGTATACACATGATGCCACCATGAACCGTCGCCGGCCCTTCAAACCAGGGAGGGCCGCATAAGACAGCGGGAGGAAACACCATGCCTTACAAGCACATTCTCGTTCACCTGGATTCCAGCCCGCACGTCGAGGCCCGCCTCGACGCCGCCATCGCGCTGGCGGCCAAGCATGGCGCCTTTCTGCGCGGCCTGTTCGCGCAGGGCGACCGCAACGCCACCAGCATCATCGCGCGCCGTCCCAGCGAGCATCTGACCGAAGCCGCCGCGAAGAGCGAGGCGCTCTTCAACGGAAGGCTGGCCGCCGCCGGCTTGAAGGGACAGTGGCACGGGCTGACCCACGGCGAGCACAACCACGTGGTCCGCGAGATGATCATCTGGTCGCGCTTCGCCGACCTGACCGTGCTCGGGCAGTATGACCGCGAGATCGGCTCGTCGGGCGCGCCGGAGGAATTGAACGAGCAGGTGGTGCTGAATTCCGGCCGGCCGGTGCTGGTGATCCCCTACGCCGGCCATTTCCCGGTGATCGGCAAGCGCGTCGCCGTCGCCTGGAACGCCGAGCGAGAGGCCGCGCGCGCCCTGTCCGATTCCCTGCCGCTGCTTGAGAAGGCCGACGAGATCACGGTGATCACCGTGCTGACCCAGGCGTCGGGCGACCATGCGGAGACGCCGCGTGTCGGGCTGCTCGATCATCTGGCCCTGCATGGAATCAGCGCCGAGCAGACGCACTTCACCGTGACCGACATCGGCGCGATGGACGCGCTGCTGGCCCGCACCATGGACACCGGCGCCGACCTGCTGGTGATGGGCGCCCACGGGCATTATGGCTTCCCGTTCCTGCACCGGGGCAGCGGGACGCGCCATGTGCTGCGGACCTGCCCGGTTCCGCTGCTGCTGTCGCACTGAGGATAACGCCCTCTCCCGCACCGGGAGAGGGCGTTCCCGGCCGTCACCCCACCTTCAGCTTCCGGCGCAGCAGGGACAGCGGATCCGTCTCGTCCAGGCTGGGCTGGAAGGCGACGGTGATCTCCGTCAGGGCGTTGGCCCAGCTCTCCGGGTTGGTGTCCTCCGGCGCCTCGACCGACGTGAAGCCGGTGCGGACCAGGAACTGGTACTGGTCGGGGATCACATGCCCGACCGCCCGGATCTCGCCGGTGTAGCCGTAGCGCTCGCGCAGTTCGCGCGCGGTCGAGAAGCCCCGCCCGTCGCGGAATTTCGCGAACTCCACCGCGACCAGCGCGAAGCGGTCGAGATCCGGGGCGATGGCCCCGGCCAGGGTGCCGCTCTTCAGCCGCACGCCGAGCTTGGCGTTGCGGCCGTCGAAGCTCGCGCGTTCCGCCTGCCAGCGCTCGAAGCTGATGATGACCGGGCGGTCGTTGGGCACCGGCTCCCCGTCGGGGGCGAAGCTCCAGGCGTCCTCGCCGATGCGGCCGTTCTCAATCAGCGGCATAGATTCTCTCCTTGAACGGCGCATGGCCGACGCGCTTGAGGGTGTCGATGAAGCGCTCGTCCTGGTCGGTCCGGTTGGCCAGATAGACCTCGACGATGGCTTCCACCGCATCGACCGCCTCGGTCTCGGTCACCGCCGGGCCGAGGATGTCGCCGATCGCCGCCGTCAGCGTCGGGTCGCCGCCGACGGTGATCTGGTAGAACTCGGTGCCCTTCTTGTCGACGCCGAGGATGCCGATGGCGGCGATGTGGTGGTGGCCGCAGGCGTTGATGCAGCCGCTGATCTTGATGCCCAGCTCGCCGATGGCGCGCTGGCGGATGGGGTCGGCGAAGCGGGCCGACAGCGCCTGGGCCAGCGGGATCGAGCGGGCGTTGGCGAGCGCGCAATAGTCCAGGCCCGGGCAGGCGATGATATCGCCGATCAGCCCGGCGTTGGCGGTGCCGAGCCCGGCGGCGTCGAGCTCCGTCCACAGCGCGAACAGCTCGTCCTGCTTGACGTGGGCCAGCACGATGTTCTGGACATGGCTGACGCGCAGCTCGCCGAAGCTGTGGCGCTCGGCGAGATCGGCGATCAGGTCCATCTGGTCGCAGGTGGCGTCGCCGGGGATGCCGCCCGCCGGCTTCAGCGAGATGGTGGCGATGGCGTAGCCGGGCTGCCGGTGCTCGGCGACGTTCACGGCGACCCAGTTGGCGAAGGCCGGGTTCTCCGCCTTGGCGCGTTCCAGGGCGTCCGAGCGCGTCGGCAGATCCTCGAAGGGCGGCGGGGCGAAATGCGCGCGGATCCCGGCGACGATCTCCGGATCCAGCCGGTATTTCGGGCCGCGCAGCCGGGCGAACTCCTCCTCGACCTCCGCCTTGAACTTTTCCAGGCCAAGCTCGTGGACGAGGATCTTGATGCGCGCCTTGTAGATGTTGTCGCGCCGGCCATACTGGTTGTAGACGCGCAGGATGGCTTCGAGATAGGCGACGAAATCCTCCTCGGCCACCCACTCGCGCACCAGCTTGCCGATGAAGGGCGAGCGCCCGAGCCCGCCGCCGACGTAGAAGGTGAAGCCGGCCTCGCCCGCCGCGTTGCGCTTGGCGAGCAGCCCGACGTCGTGGACGCGCACGGCGGCGCGGTCGCTGGAAGCACCCGAGATGGCGATCTTGAACTTGCGCGGCAGATAGGTGAATTCGGGGTGCAGAGTCGTCCACTGCCGCAGGATCTCGGCGTAGACGCGGCCGTCCACCACCTCGTCCGCGGCGGCGCCGACGAACTGGTCGGTGGTGACGTTGCGCACGCAGTTGCCGCTGGTCTGCAACGCGTGCATGTCGACTTCGGCCAGCTCGTGCAGGATGGCCGGGGTGTCCTCCAGCTTGATCCAGTTGTATTGCAGGTTCTGGCGCGTGGTGAAGTGGCCGTAGCCCCGGTCGTACCGGCGGCCGATCGAGGCCAGCTTGCGGAGCTGCACCGAGGTCATGACGCCGTAGGGCACGGCGATGCGCAGCATGTAGGCGTGGAGCTGGAGGTACAGGCCGTTCATCAGCCGGATCGGCTTGAACTCCTCCTCCGTCAGCTCGCCGGCCAGGCGGCGCTCGACCTGTTTGCGGAACTGCTCGACGCGTTCGCCGACGAAGCGGCGGTCGATCTCGTCGTAATGATAGATCCCGGCGCGGGCGCCGGGCGCGATGTGGTTCATGTCACTGTTCCAAAGGCCGGGGTAGGCAGGTGTCAGGCCGCGGCCTGCTTGCCGAGATCGAGACGGACGGAAGGGCCGAGCGCGCGGATGCGCTCGCGCATCTTGACCGGCGTGGGGACGCCGTTCTCCGTCTCGACGTCGAAGGCGTAGATGTCGACGCCGAACTGCGCGCGCTCGGCCCGTGGCTTGGCGGCGGCGAGCGCCGTCTCGGCCTCGGCGGCGGGGAACAGGGCCGCGTCGGCGAAGGATTCGACCCAGGCCGTGGCCACCTCGCCCCCGGCGTTCCAGTCCGGACCCAGGAACACGACGACGCCATCGCGCAGACGGTTGGCGGTGATGGCTTTCAACGATCCATCTTGCGACGGCATCTGGCTCTCCTCGCTTCTCTCAACTCAGGCTGTTCTCGAATTCAGGCGGTCAGGACAGCGGCCGGCGCGGTCGCCGTGGCCGTCTGCTGGAACCCGTGCATCCAGCCGCGCAGCCGAACCACCTCGCCGATGGCGACGATGGCCGGCCGTTTGGGCTGTAGCCGGATGAGGTCCTCGCCGCAACGGGCAAGATTGGTCTCGATCACCGACTGGGCTTCGGTCGAGGCGCTCGACACGATGGCGACCGGCGTCATCGGCGGCTTGCCGGCGGCGATCAGGCGGCGGGCGATCTCGTCCAGCGTGCCGAGCGCCATGTAGAACACCAGCGCTCCCGGCAGCTTGGCCAGCACGGCGAAGTCGAGCGTCTCCGGCAGAGCTCCCGACTTGTCGTGTCCCGTCACGAAGGTGGCGGTCGTCGCCATGCCGCGGTGCGTCACCGGAATGCCGGCGTAGGCGAGCCCGCCGATCCCGGCGGTGATGCCGGGCACGACGCGGAAGGGGACGTCCGCCGCGGCCAGCGCCAGACACTCCTCGCCGCCGCGCCCGAAGACGAAGGGATCGCCGCCCTTCAGCCGCAGCACCCGCAGCCCCTCGCCGGCCAGCTCGACCAGCGTGGCGTTGATCGCGTCCTGCGTCGGGGAGGGCCGGCCGGCCCGCTTGCCGAGGTCGATCATCCGCGCCGCCGGGTTGGCCAGCGCGAGGATGGCCGGATCGACCAGCGCGTCGTGGATGATCGCGTCCGCCTCGCCCAGCGCCTTGGCGGCCAGCAGGGTCAGCAGTCCGGGATCGCCGGGACCGGCGCCGGCCAGCCAGACGCTGCCCGGCGCGAAGTCCGGCAGGGCGAGGCCCTGGACGCCGATCATGGCAGCCATCCCTCTCGGGCGATCCGCTCCTTGGTCGCGGTGGCGATGGCGGACATCGAGGCGCCCGCCTTGCGCAGCCCGTCGCGCAGCTCGGAGATGATCCGCAGGCGCTCGGCCCAAACCTCCGGGAACAGCGCCTCCAGCCGCTCGCGCAGCAGCCTCGCCAGGGTCGGGCTGTGCCCGCCGGTCGAGACGCTCAGCAGCAGGTCGCCGCGCCGGACCACGGAGGGGGAGTGGAAATCGCACAGGGGGACGACATCCTCGACGTTCACCAGGATCCGCCGCGCCCGCGCCCGTTCGGCCAGCTCCGTTTCGACCGCCGGATCCAGCCCGGCGACGAACAGCACGCGCACGGCGTCGAGCTCGTCGGGGCCGGGCAGGGCGCGCACCAGGCGCTCCCCGGCCAGCGCCGCGAATTCCCCGTCCGGTTCCGGTGAATAGACCGTCGGATCGGCGCCGCCCTCGCGCAGCTGGTTCAGGCGGCGAGCCGCCAGCGGGCCGTTGCCGGCCAGCGCCATCGGCGCGCGCGCCGGGTCGAGGACCAGCGGGATCATCGCCGGCCGCCGATGCTGCCGGAGCGATGGAGGGCGTGCCAAACCACACCGGAAATCGCGGGGAAAATAAGCATGGCGGTATTTAGCCCGCGCCCGACGGGACATTCAACACATTTCACACAAAGGGTACATTCCTATTAAACAAGTAGATAATGTATTTGCGTTGCACCCGAACCGGACGGGTGATAATGTGCAAATCACAATGCAAATTCTACTTAATGAGTAGATAAAAGCCATGCCGGAAGGTTCGACGACGATGGATGCGGTGGCGCGGGTCGAGGAATTGACCGCCTTGTATGGAACGCTCGAAGGCGCGCCGTTGCTGGCGGCGGTCCATGGGGCGTTCGACGGGCGCGTCGCGCTCGTGTCGTCCTTCGGCACCGAATCCGCCGTGCTGCTGGCGCTGGCCGCCGAGGCGGCCCCGGATTTCCCGGTGGTCTTCGTCAACACCGGCAAGCTGTTCGGCGAGACGCTGCGCTACCGCGACCAGCTTGTGGAAGCGCTGGGCCTGACCGACGTGCGCGAAGTCGGGCCGACGGCCGACGATCTCGCGGCCGGCGACCCGCAGGGGATGCTGTTCGCCAAGGATTACGACGCCTGCTGCCACCTGCGCAAAACGGTGCCGCTGGACCGCGCGCTGGCGGGCCTGGACGCCTGGGTGACCGGGCGCAAGCGCTTCCAGGCCGCCACCCGCGCCGCCCTGGCGCTGTTCGAGGCGGAAGGAGACCGCATCAAGATCAACCCGCTCGCCGCCTGGGACAAGGCGCGGCTGGAGGAGGAGTTCACCCGGCGCGGCCTGCCGCGCCACCCGCTGGAGGCCGACGGGTTCCTGTCCATCGGCTGTTACACCTGCACCGAGCGCGTGGCGCCCGGCGCCGACCCGCGTTCCGGCCGTTGGGCCGGCAGCGCCAAAACCGAATGCGGCATACACATGAGCATGATTGGAACCGCCCGATGAGCGCCGATCTCGACCAGCTTGAGAACCAGAGCATCTACATCCTCCGCGAGGCCTACAACCGCATCGACAAGCTCGCCCTGCTGTGGTCGATCGGCAAGGACAGCAACGCGCTGCTCTGGCTCTGCCGCAAGGCGTTCTTCGGCCGCATTCCGTTCCCCGTGGTGCAGCTCGACACCGCCATGGAACTGCCGGAGGTCTACGAGTTCCGCGACCGCATCGCCAAGGAGTGGGACCTGAACCTCGTCGTCGAGCAATGCCCGCCGGAAGAGGAGATGGACCAGACCCTGCCGCCGCTGACCCGCGCCGCCGCGCGCAAGACGGAAGGGCTGAAGAACCTGCTGCGCAACGACGCCTACCAGGGCGTCATGGTCGGCATCCGCCGCGACGAGCAGGCGACCCGCGCCAAGGAGCGCGTCTTCTCGCCGCGCTCGCTGGAGGGCGACTGGGACGTGAAGGACCAGCCGGCGGAGTTCTGGGACCACTACAAGACGCGCTTCCCCGAGGGCGTCCATGTCCGCATCCACCCGCTGCTGGCCTGGACCGAGCTGGACATCTGGCGCTATTCGCAGCGCGAGGGGATTCCCATCGTCCCGCTGTACTTCGCCAGGGACGGCAAGCGCTACCGCTCGCTCGGCGAGAAGAACATCACCTTCCCGGTGGATTCGACCGCCGCGACCATCGACGAGATCATCGCCGAGCTTCAGGTGACCCGCGTGCCGGAACGCGCCGGCCGCGCCATGGACAACGAATCCGAAGACAGCTTCGAGCGCCTGCGCAGCGTGGGGTACATGTAATGCCGCATTCTCAACTCCGCATCGTCATCGTCGGCCATGTCGACCACGGCAAGTCCACCCTGATCGGCCGCCTGCTGAACGACACCGGCAGCCTGCCCGACGGCAAGGTCGAGCAGGTCCAGGAGATGAGCCGCAAGCGCGGCATGCCCTTCGAATGGGCCTTCGTGATGGACGCGCTCCAGGCCGAGCGCGACCAGGGCATCACCATCGACACCACCCAGATCCATTTCAAGACGGCGCAGCGTCCCTACGTCATCATCGACGCGCCCGGCCACACCGAGTTCCTCAAGAACATGGTGACCGGCGCGTCCCAGGCCGACGCCGCGCTGCTGGTGATCGACGCCGGCGAGGGTGCCCTGGAGCAGTCGCGCCGCCACGCCTACCTGCTGCATCTGCTGGGCGTCCGTCAGGTCGCGGTGGTCATCAACAAGATGGACCGGGTGGAGTTCTCGCAGGCCCGCTACGAGACCGTCGCCCACGAGATCAAGGAGTATCTGGCGGAACTCGGCCTGTTCCCCAAGGCGGTGATCCCGATCTCCGCCCGCAATGGCGACAACATCGTCGCCCGCAACACCGAGCAGGCGCGCTGGTACCTGGGGCCGACGGTGATCGAGCAGCTCGACTCCTTCCGGCCGCAGCAGACCTCGCCCGACCAGCCGCTGCGCTTCCCCCTCCAGGACGTCTACAAGCCCGACGACCGCCGCATCCTGGCCGGCCGCGTCGAGAGCGGGCGGCTGCGCGTCGGCGACACGCTGCGCTTCGCCCCGACCGGGGCCAGCGCCAAGGTGGTCAGCATCGAGGCGTGGAACCACCCGGAGACCGTGCTGTCGGCCCAGGCCGGGCAGAGCATCGGCGTCACGCTCGACAAGCGCATCTTCGCCGAGCGCGGCCATGTCGCCTACCATGAGGATTCCGCTCCGGTCCTGACCCACCGGCTGAGCGTCCGCCTGTTCTGGCTGGTGTCGGAGCCGATGCAGGTCGGCCGCACCTACACGCTGAAGATCGCCACCGCCGAGCACCGGGTGACGGTGGAGCAGGTGACGGCGGTCATCAACGTCGAGGATCTGACCAGCACCCCCGGCAAGGCGGTCCACCGCAACGAGGTGGCGGAGGTCGTTCTGCGCTCCCGCTCGCCGATCGCGGTGGATCTGGCGGCGGAGCTGCCGCGCACCGGGCGCGGCGTGCTGCTCGACGGCCACGATGTCGTCGGCGGCTGCCTCGTGGTCGAGGCCGAGGATTCGGCGACCGCCAACATCACCGAGGTGTCGCACACCGTCTCGGCCGAGGAGCGTTCGGCGGCCAACGGCCACAGGGGCGGCATCCTGTGGCTGACCGGCCTGTCGGGCGCCGGCAAGTCGACTCTCGCCATGGCGCTGGAGCGCGCGCTGTTCGACCGCGGCTGGCAGACCTTCGTGCTGGACGGCGACAACGTCCGCAACGGGCTGAACGCCGGCCTGGGCTTCTCGCCGGACGACCGGGCGGAGAACATCCGCCGCGTCGCCGAGACGGCCAAGCTGTTCGCCGACGCCGGCATGGTGGTCATCGCCTCGCTGATCTCGCCGCTGCGCGACGACCGGGCGCGGGCGCGGGTGATCGGCGGCGACCGCTTCCACGAGGTGCATGTCGCCGCCGATCTGGCGACCTGCGAGGAGCGTGACCCCAAGGGCCTCTACAAGAAGGCGAGGGCCGGCGAGATCGCCGAGTTCACCGGCGTCTCGGCTCCCTACGAGGCGCCCGAGCAGCCGGAGCTGGTGATCGACACCGCCGCTCTGAGCCGCAGCGAGGCGCTCGCCCATCTCCTCGACTATGTCGACGAGACGCTGGGCAAGGCCAGCCTGCGGACCGGCAAGGAGCTGACCTACGTGATCTGAGCGCAGGCACGGACCCCCGCCCTGACCGTCTCCCGCCCAGCGGGGGAGGGTCGGGGCGGGGATGTCCGCATAAAAAACCATTCTATAATGTAAAATATTGAATTACCTTCTCTCCAACTGTTGAAATCGATCTTCCCTCAACTGGAATTCGTGCTAAACAGCAGCAGAACCCTTTCGAGGAAGATCCGATGCCCAGCTTGACCCGCCGTGCCGCCATCGCCGCGATGGCCGCTTTCGCGTCCCTCTCGACCCTCGCGCCCGGCGCCGCGCGCGCCGCCGATCCGGTGAAGCTCGAAATCGGCTACATCCCGATCCTGGCCGCCGCCCCGCTGTTCCTCATCGACGGGCAGGGCTGGGCCAAGGACGCCAACATCGCCCTCAAGCTGACCCGTTTCGAATCCGGCCCGCACGCCATCCAGGCGATGGCCGCCGGCCAGATCGACCTGCTCTACGCCGGCGTCGCGCCGGTGCTGGTCGCCCGCACCAAGGGCGTCGACGTCTCGGTCATCGCCAACTCGGCGGTCGAGGAAATGGTCGTCGCCGCGCGCGGTCCCTTCGCCAAGGCGGTGGGCGCCACCCCGACCGCCGAGTCCTTCAAGAAGTTCGCCGCCGATACCGGCCGCAAGGCCAAGATCGGCACCCAGCCGCCGGGCTCGGTTCCCGACACGGTGCTGAAGCACTGGCTGTTCAAGGTCGTGAAGGTCGATCCCGCCGACGTCGAGCTGGTGCCGATGGGCATCGAGAAGACCCAGCAGGCGCTGCTGGCCGGCGCGCTCGACGCCGCGACCATCCGCGAGCCGACCGTCACCGTCACCCAGCAGATGGACAGGAACGTCGTGCTGCTGGCGACCGGCGCCCAGATGTTCCCCGACCAGCCCGGCACCGTGGTGTCGGCGCGCGGCGAGGTGCTGAAGAAGAATCCGGAGGCCATCGGCGCCCTGATCAAGGCGCATCTGCGCGCCGTCGAGCAGATCGGCAAGGACCCGGCCGGTTCCGCGAAGATCGTCAACGAGTATCTCGGCAAGGGCCTGCTGGAGCCGGCGACGCTGGAGGCCGCCTTCCGTGGTCCGGGCTCCAAGTTCGTCGCCGACCCGCACGGCGTGGTTCCGGCGGTCGAGAGGATGATGAGCTACGCCAAGGAGATCGGCTCGGCCGAGGGTGTCATTCCGGTGGCGGAGGCCTTCGATTTCCGCTTCTATGACGCCGCCGCGGCCAAGTAAGCACAACAGCAAGACGTTCGATGAAGACCCGCACCTCACTCGCCCTGTCGGCGCTCGGCGTCGTCGCCTTCCTCCTGCTGTGGGAGGCGGTGGCGCAGAGCGGCATCGTCCCCGCCCGCCTGATCCCGTCGCCCAGCGCCGTGCCCGCCGCCTTCCTCTCCGAGTTCCGCAGCGGAACCTGGCAGGCGATGGTGCTGGCCAGCCTGTCGCACTATCTGGTCGGGCTGTCGCTGGGGGCGTTCCTCGGCGTGTCCTTCGGGACGGCGGCGGCGCTGTGGGGGCGGTGGGACGCCTTCCAGGCCTGGGTCGTGCGCATGCTGCGCCCGATCCCGGCCATCGCCTGGATCCCCTTCGCCATCATCTGGTTCGGGGTCAGCGAGGGGGCGGCCTCCTTCCTGATCGCGCTGACGGTCTTCTGGATCAACTACTACGCCAGCTACGCCGCCGTGCGCGGCGTCGACAAGGACCTGATCGAGCTGGGCCACGCCTTCGGCCAGGGCGGACTGGTGCCGCGCCTGTTCAAGATCGTGCTGCCGGGTGCCCTGCCGGGCATCCTGTCCGGCCTGCGGGCCGGGCTGGGGCAGGGCTGGATGACCGTCGTCGCGGCCGAGCTGTTCGGCATCTCGGGCCTCGGCATGCGGATGATGGAGGCGTCGGGCCTGCTGGCGACCCACATCGTCGTCCTCTACATGGTGACCATCGCGCTGCTCTACGGCGTGTCGGACTTCCTGTTCATGCAAGTGCAGTCGCGGGTTCTCTCATGGCAACGGTAAACGGGGCGCCGGCCAACGACGCGGTATCAAGCGGCGCGGCGGTGATCGACCTCAAGAACGTCTCCATCGGCTACGGCGCCGACGCGCCGCCGGTGCTGGTGGACGTCGACCTGACGGTGGAGCGCGGCAGCTTCGTCGCCATCGTCGGCCCGTCGGGGGTCGGCAAATCGACGCTGCTGCGCGTCGTCGCCGGCCTGCACGAGGCGCGCACCGGCGGCGTGACCATCCACCAGGACCCGCGCCCGGCCCATCGCCCGGTCGGTCTGGTCTTCCAGGACGCCCGGCTGCTGCCCTGGCGCCGGGTGGTCAAGAACGTCCAGCTCGGGCTGGAGGGACTGCCGGTCAGCCGCGCCGAGCGGCTGCGCCGGGCCGAGGAGGCGTTGAAGCTGGTGCGTCTCGACGGCTACGCCCGCCGCTGGCCCTACGAGCTGTCGGGCGGCCAGCGCCAGCGCGTCGGCATCGCCCGCGCGATGGCGGTCGATCCCGACATCCTGCTGATGGACGAGCCGTTCGGCGCGCTCGACGCCATCACCCGCAACAACCTCCAGGACGAACTGCGGCGGATCCACCGGGAGACCGGCAAGACCATCCTGTTCGTGACCCACGACCTGGAGGAGGCCGTGCATCTGGCCGACCGCATCATCGTTCTGGGCGGCACCCCGGCGCGGGTGGTCCGCGACGTGAGCAACAGCGCCGGCCGGGACGGCGCGGTGTTCCGCGAGCAGGTCGAGCAGCTCCGGCTGGAGATCGCGGACAACTACAGCATTTGAATCCTCCCCCTCTCCCGGGACGGGGGAGGGGGGTCATGACACGTTCGTCATCAGCGCCGTCGGGTAGCCGGCCTCGGTCATCCGCGCGATCAGCGCCTGCACATGCGTCTGGTCGCGGGTCTCCAGCACGACGTCCACCTCGGCCATCTTCACCGGCACGTTGTGGAAGAGCCGCTGGTGGTAGACCTCGACGATGTTGGCGCCGGCCTCGCCGAGCAGGCGGGTGACGCGGGCCAGCGCGCCGGGGGCGTCGGTGATTCCAATGCGCAGCCGGACGATCCGCCCTTCATAGACCAGACCGCGCATCAGCACCTGCGCCAGGATGCGGGAATCGATGTTGCCGCCCGACACGACGATGCCGACCTTCCGGCCCCCGAAGCTCGCCGGATCGTCCAGCACCGCCGCCAGCGCCGCCGCGCCGGCCCCCTCGGCGACCAGCTTCTGCACGGTGGACAGGCGGTAGACCGCCTCCTCCAGCCGCGTCTCGTCGACCTCGACCACCTCATCGACCAGCGCGCGGACGATCGGCAGGGTCAGCCCGCCGGGCGCCTTCACCGCGATGCCCTCGGCGATGGTGGCGCCGCCGCAGGCGACCGGCTGGCCGGCCAGCGCCTGCCGCATCGCCGGGTAGAGGCTGCACTGGACGCCGACCACGCGGATCCCCGGCTTCAGCGCCTTGGCCGCCGTCGCCATGCCGGCGATCAGCCCGCCGCCGCCGATGGGCACCACCAGCGTGTCGAGGTCGGGCACCGCGTCGAGGAATTCCAGCGCCGCCGTGCCCTGGCCGGCGGCGACGAACGGATCGTCGTAGGGATGCACGAAGGTCAGCCCCTCGCGTGCCGCCAGATCATGGGCGAAGGCCGCCGCGTCGCTCAGCGTGTCGCCGTGCAGTTCCACCTTGGCGCCCAGGCTCTCCGTCCGCTCCACCTTGGTGAAGGGGGTGAAGCTGGGCATGACGATGGTCGAGCGGATGCCGAGCCTTGTGGCGTGGCAGGCCACCGCCTGCGCGTGGTTGCCGGCCGACATGGCGATGACGCCGGCCCGCCGCTCCGCCTCGCCGAGCGACAGCAGCTTGTTGAGCGCGCCGCGCTCCTTGAAGGAGCCGGTGGCGTGCTGGCTCTCCAGCTTCAGGTGCAGCCGGCAGCCCGCCATGTCCCCCAGGCGGGGCGCCGGCACCGCCGGAGTGGATGGCAGATGTCCCGCGATGCGCGTCGCCGCGGCGCGCACGTCCTCCAGCGTTATGGTCATGGTCAGTTCGTCCCGGTGTTGCGTGGTGTGAGTGTCAGCACCTCCGCCCCTGCCGTGGTCAGCGTGCCACGGTCGCCGGACAGACGCAACGAGCCGCCGTCGCGCCACATCGACACCAGATCGCCCCAATGGGCCGAGAAGGGGTTGCCCGACTGGCCGGTCGCGATGACGAACCGGGAATTGTCGAGGTCGGCCAGATCATACACCCCGCGATAGCCCGCGCCATGGACATGGGCGAAGGGTGCCGCCGCGTCGCGGATCCGCGTGGTCCCCCGGTTGACGGTGAAGAAGCCGCCGTCGGTCTCGACCGACAGGTCGCTCATGCCGCCGAGCAGCGGGATGCGGTCGAGCATCCGGTGCTTCAGCGCCACCTTGTGCTCGTCGCCCCAGCGCCAGTTCGCCACCGTCGAGCCGTGGCGCTTCTCCAGCATGGTCAGCGCGTCGCTCAGCGCGCTGGCGATGGCGTCGGCGCAGCTCTCGGTCGCCGAGGTGGCGACGTCGTCGCACCATTGCGGCCGTTCCCTCAGCACCCGCATCAGGGCGGCCGGCCGCAGTTCCCAATAGACCGCGAAGTCGGGGCCGAGCTCGTCGGCGAAGACGGTGCGGACCAGGGCGCGCAGCCACGCCTCGAAGATCAGCGGCTCCGGCCGGTCGCGCGCCATCGTGCCGTCCCAGCCCTTCAGCAGGGCCACCGCGTCCGCCGCCATGCCGCGCGGCACCGGGTATTTCAGCAGCTCCGGCAGCAGCTCGCGGGCGGGCAGGGAAACGACGTCCATCTGCTGGCGCGCCACGTCCTCGACCGAATGGCGGCCGGTGCCCAGCATCTCGACGATGCGCTTGGCCCGCGACGGATCCGGCCATTCGGTGGCGATGCGGTAGGGGTAATCGGCGCCGACGATGGCGTTGTTGGCGTTGACGAACTGGCCCGACGGCGGGTTGACCGCCTGCGGCAGCGCGTAATAGGGCAGGAAGCCGGTCCAGTCATACTCGCCGGTCCAGCCCGGAACCGGCACCCGCCCGTCGCCCTTGCGGCGGATCGGCACCCGGCCGGGGGAGATCAGCCCGACCTCGCCCGCCTGGTCGGCGTAGACGATGTTCTGCTGCGGCGAGACGTGCAGGCGCAGCGCCTCGCGCACCGCCTCGGCGTCCCCGGCGTGGTTCAGGCGGTAGAGCGCCTCGGCCGAGCTGTCGTCGGCGGCCAGACCGGGGAAGGAGAGGGCGAGGACATGGCCGGCGGGCGCCGCGCCGTCCGCCTCCAGGTCGGAGATCACCGGGCCGTGCCGGGTCTCGCGCACGGTCAGCGTCTCGTCGGGCTGGCCGGCGACGCGGATGGTCTCCTTGCGGCTCTCGAAGGGCTGGCTGCCGTCGGGGGTGGCGTAGCGGGCGGGATCCTGCGGGTCGATCTTCTCGACGAAGAGGTCCTGCGTGTCGCTGTGGGTGGTGGTGAAGCCCCAGGCGACCTTGCCGTTGTGCCCGAGGATGTGCAGCGGCACGCCGGGCACGGTGGCCCCGGCGATGCTGTGCTCCGGGGTGACGATGCGGGCGAGGTACCAGAGGATCGGCGCGTCGAGCCCGAGATGCGGGTCGTTGGCGATGATCGGCTTGCCGGTGCTGGTGCGGGCGCCGGTCAGCGCCCATTCGTTCGACGCGGTGTCGAAGCCGAGCGTCGGCAGCGCCGCCAGCGTCCGTTGCAGCAGCGGCCCGAGGTCGCGCTGGCCGCGCAGCTCGGTCGCCAGCGTCACCGGCGAGCCGGGCGGATCGGGCGGGAACAGGTCTTCGACCTGCTGCGGCGTCAGCCGCTCCAGCACGCGGGCGCGGAACAGTTCGTCGCGGTGGTTGGCCGAGAGCTGCAACGCCATCAGCTTGGCCCAGACCAGGCTGTCGGCCGGCGTCCATGGCTCCGGCGTGTGGCGGAGAAGCTGGAACTCGATGGGCAGCGCCTCCCGCCGGGTCGCGAGGTAGCCGTTGACCCCCTCGGCGTAGGCGTCGAACGCCGCGCGCGCCGGCGGGGAGAGGGTGGCGACCATCGCCTCGGCGGAGCGGCGGACGCCGAGCGTCCGCATCATGCGGTCGTTGCGCAGCGCGAAGTCGCCGAAGCGGGTGCCGACCAGCCCGGCCAGCCGGCCCGACCCGGCGAGCCGCATCGTCTCCATCTGCCACAGCCGGTCCTGGGCATGGGCGTAGCCGAGGGCCCGGTAGGCGTCGCGCTCGGTCGTCGCGAAGATGTGCGGCACGCCGTGGGAATCGCGGATGATCTCGGTCGCCGCGCCCAGGCCGGGCAGGGAGACGCTGCCGCCGGTCTGCGGCTGCTGGGCGCGCATCCACAGGAAGGCGCCTCCCAGGGCCAGCGGCGGCAGGAGGACCAGGACCCCCGCCGCGACGGCGATGCGGGTCAGCAGGGGTTTGCGCAGCATTGCGGCTCGCAGTTCAGGAATCGACGGCATGGGACTGCAACACGGGGGGAGGGGGCGGAGGGCCGCAGCTTTACGCCGCCGAGGCCAGAATGTCGCGCAGGATCGACGGCGACACCGGCTTGTGCAGCAGCCGGTGGCCGCTGCGCTGCACCTCGGCGATGCGGGCCGGGTCGGTGTCGCCGGTCAGCACCACGGCGGGCACGCGCACGCCGCACACCCCGTAGATGTCGCGGATCGCCTGGACGCCGGTCCGCCCCTCGCGCAGGCGGTAGTCGGCGACGATCATCGCCGGGCGCTGGCCGAGGTTCAGCAGCGTGTCGATCGCCTCGTCGGCGGACACGGCGGCGACGACGTCGTAGCCCCACTCCTCCAGCATGGCGCGCATGCTGAGCAGGATGATGCTGTCGTCCTCGACGACGACGATGAGCCCCTTGCCGCGCGGGCGGTCGACGGGCGCGCGGGCCGGCTTCGGCACGGCGCGCGGCGTCACCGCCGGCACCTCCAGCAGGAAGGCGCTGCCGCGTCCGGGCTCCGAGTGGACCGTCATCCCATGGTCGAGCAGACCGGCCAGCCGCTTGACGATCGCCAGCCCGAGGCCGAGCCCCTTGCGGCGGTCGCGCTCCGGGTTGGCGAGCTGCGTGAACTCCTGGAAGATGTCCTGGAACTTGTCGGCCGGAATGCCGATGCCCTGGTCGAACACCCCCAGCCGCAGCCGGCCGTTGCGGTGCAGGCAGCCGAGCAGGATGCCGCCGCTCTCCGAATAGCGGATGGCGTTCTCGATCAGGTTGCGCAGGATGCGCTCCATCAGGGCCGGGTCGCTGCTGGTCCAGCTGCTGGTCGGCACGTAGCGCAGGTCCAGCCCGGCCTCCAGGGCGCGGACCCGGTATTCCTCGGCCAGCCGGGCCATCAGGGGGGCGAGCGCGAATTCGGTGACGTTCGGCTTCACCACACCGGCGTCGAGCTTCGACACGTCGAGCAGACTGTCCAGCATCACCCGCAGCCCGTTCAGCGATTCGCTCATGCTGGCCAGCAGCGGCGCGGTCGGGTGGCCCTCCAGCTTGTCGGACAGGGCGTGGGCGAAGAAGAACAGCGATTGCAACGGCTGCCGCAGGTCGTGGCTGGCGGCGGCGAGGAACTTGGTCTTGGCGCGGTCGGCGCGCTCGGCGGCGCCCTGGGCGCTCAGCGCCTCCTCCCGCGCCGCCTCCGCCTCGTCGCGGGCGCGCAGGATGGCGACCTCGGCCGCCTTGCGGGCGGTGATGTCGCGCATGATGCCGGTGAACAGCCGCCGCTTGCCCGCCCGCCATTCGGCGACCGACAGGTCGAGCGGGAAGGTGCTGCCGTCCTTGCGCCGCCCCTCCACCTCGCGGCCGATGCCGATGATCCGGCGCTCCTCGGTGCGGCGGTAGCGGGCGAGGTAGCCGTCATGGGCGGACTGGTGCGGCTCCGGCATCAGCATGGAGATGTTGCGGCCGATCGTCTCCGCGGCGGTGTAGCCGAAGGTCCGTTCGGCGGCCGGGTTGTAGGATTCGATGACGCCGCGCTCGTCGATCACCACGATGGGATCGACGGCGGTGTCGACGATGGCGCGGTAACGGGCGTCCTGCTCCGCCGTCCGTTCGTCGTGGATGCGGCGGTCGAGCAGCGACGACACCAGCGCCAGCGCCAGCAGCACCAGCGTGCCCAGCCCGGTCATCGTCGCCAGCAGCGGCGAGGAGAGCGAGGGCATCCCGCCATGCACCGTCCCATGGGCGCCGATGCCGGGCTCCATGCCGGCGGCGGCCATGCCGGTGTAGTGCATCGCCACCACCGCCAGCCCGAGCAGGACGGCGCCGGCGGCGCGCTGAAGCGGCCGGGTGGTGCGGAAGGCGAGCCAGAGCGCCACCGTCGACGCCACGATGGCGATGGCGACCGAAGCCGCGACAAGACCCGCGTCGTAGGACAAGCGACCCTCCATGCGCAGACCGGCCATGCCCACATAATGCATGGCGACGATCCCGAGGCCGGTGATGCCGCCGGCGATCGGCAAGGTAAGGCGGTGGAACCGCCGATGCGCCGCGGTGAACAGCCCGACCCCCGACATCGCCACGGCGATCAGGAAGGACAGGGCGGTCAGCCCGGCGTCGTAGCCGACCGGCTGCTCCATCCGGTAGGCCAGCATGCCGACGAAGTGCATCGACCAGATTCCGGCGCCCAGCGCCAGGGCGGCCCCGCCCAGCCAGGATCCCTCCGTCCGCCCCGCGCCCTGCGCGTGGTGGGCGAGATCCAGCGCCACGTAAGCGCCGAAGACGGCGATAACGTAGGACAGGGCGACGAGGAGCGGATCGTAATGGCCGGGCAAGGGAGTTACGTCGCCATGCTGCAAGGGTTGCACTGGACGGGGAAGAGTTCCCGCCCCCGTATGGACAATTTGGGCGAGCGTGCCACCCCCACCAACCCAACGAAAGGCCTTCCTTCGTGGTAGAAAACGTTCTAGGCCGTCCGGATGGGTATGACCAATGAGTAGGATTTTCCCGCATTTCCCGACCGTTGCCAGGCGTGCCCTGCGGCCGCTGGTGACGGCGCTGGCCCTGCTGTATTTCCTGGTCGACGCGTTGGTCTATTGGGTGGTGAAGCCCTTCGCCCGATGGATCGGGCGGCTGCCGGTCTTCGCGCGGTTCGCGCTGTGGGTCGGCGGGCTGGGGCGCTACCCGTCGCTGGCGCTGGTCCTGGTGCCGCTGGCGTTGCTGGAGCCGGCCAAGCCGGCCGCCGCCTGGCTGCTCGCCACCGGGCGCCCGCTGACCGGGATCCTGGTGCTGGCGGGGGCCGAGCTGGTGAAGATCACGCTGGTCGAGCGGCTGTTCCACCTGACCCGCGCCAAGCTGATGACGATTCCCTGGTTTGCCTGGCTGTTCCTGCGCGCGGTCCGCTGGCTCGACTGGCTGAAGTCGCTGCCGCCCTGGCAGGCCGCCCGGCGCGCCGCGAAGCGGATCGGCGCGGCGGCGCGGCGCCTCGCGGCGGCGCTGCGCGGGGCGGGGTAGGGACAAGAGTCGGTGCAACCCTGCCCCGACCTTGCCGAGTCGGGCCGGCGACCCCATACTTGCGCGGCGCCCCCGTGCCTGTCGGGCGTGTGCCTGTGCGGATTCGGAGGATGAAGGGTTGAACGGTCGCGTCGTCCCGGTGGTGTTGGCCGGGCTTCTCGCCTTGGCGGCGCCCGCGGCCCTGGCGGCCGACAAGCCCGCGTCATCCGTGGCGGAACTCGCCGCGCCGGCCCGGCCGTCCTCCCTGCCCAAGCGCTCGACGGATTGCGAGGCGGCGGAGCAGGGAAACGCCGACGCCGCCTTCCGGCTGGCCCGCCGCTATCTGTTCGGGGTCGGCGTCACCAAGAACCGCCGGCTCGGCACCGCGTGGCTGCGCGCGGCGGCCTCGCTCGGGCATGGCGAGGCGCGGCGTCTCGCCAACTATGTCCCCGGCCGCATGGGACGCATCCGCCCCTGGTGCCGGCCCGGCGCCGGCCCGGTGCGCGAACCGTCGGCGCCGCCGGCCGAGATCGTCCGGCTGGTCAACGCCATCGCTCCCAAGCATGGCGTCGATCCGGCGCTGGTGCTGGCGGTGATCCAGGCGGAGAGCGCCTTCCGCACCGACGCGGTGTCGCCCAAGGAGGCCGCCGGTCTGATGCAGCTCATCCCCGACACCGCCGACCGCTTCGGCGTCGGCAACGTCTTCGATCCGGCGCAGAACATCACCGGCGGGGTGCGGTACCTGCGCTGGCTGCTGAGCTATTTCCAGGGCGACGTGACGCTGGCGCTCGCCGGTTACAACGCCGGGGAGCGGGCGGTCGACCGTTTCAAGGGCGTGCCGCCCTACGAGGAGACGCGCAACTACGTGCGCATCATCCGCCGCGTCTACGGCGCGGAGCGCCACCCCTTCGACGACCGCGCGGCCGATCCCTCGCCGCTGTTCGCCGCCGGCGCGGCTGCGGAGTTGCCACGCCCCGCCAAATCGCCGAAAAAGGGCTGAGAGCCGAACGTACCCGGCCGAACACCCGGATCATCAGGAGACCCCGCCCCGTGCCGATGTCCGAACGCAGCTTCCTTGGCCTCAGCGCCGCCGGGTTCCATCGGGTGGCCTACACGCAATGGGGACGCGACGACGCGGCGCGCACCGTGGTCTGCGTCCATGGCCTGACCCGCAACGGGCGCGATTTCGACCATCTGGCCCTGGCGCTGGCCGACCGCCGCCGGGTCGCCTGCCCGGATGTCGTCGGGCGCGGGCGCAGCGGCTGGCTGCCGGTGCCGTCGCTCTACGGCTATCCGCAATATTGCGCCGACATGGCCGGCCTGATCGCCCGGCTGGGGGTGGAGGAGGTCGACTGGGTCGGCACCTCGATGGGCGGGCTGATCGGCATGACGCTGGCGGCCCAGCCGAACAGCCCGATCCGCCGGCTGGTCATCAACGACGTCGGCCCCTTCATCGCCAAGGCCGGGCTCCAGCGCATCGCCGACTATGTCGGCAAGGATCCGGTGTTCGAGGATCTGCCGGCCGTCGAATCCTACCTGCGCTTCGTCCTGATGGGGTTCGGCCGGCTGTCCGACGCCTGCTGGCGCCACATGGCGGAGCACAGCGCGCGCCGCCGCCCGGACGGCCGCTACGGCCTTGCCTACGACCCCGGCATCGCCGAGGCGTTCAAGAACCAGCCGATGAACGATGTCGATCTCTGGGCGCTGTGGGACCGCATCCAATGCCCGGTGCTGGTGCTGCGCGGCGCCGATTCCGACCTTCTGAGCGCCGAGACCGCCGAGGAGATGACCCGGCGCGGCCCCGGCGCCGGACCGGGCGTGCGCGTGGTCGAGTTCGCCCACACCGGCCATGCGCCGGCGCTGATGAGCGAGGACCAGATCGCCGTGGTCCGCGACTTCCTCCTCGACGCCTGAGGCGGTCCCGATGCCCCGTCCCCTCTGGTTCGCTCTGCTGGCCGGGCTGGTGGGGGGAACGCTGGCGGCGGGGCCGGCTGGCGCTCAGAGCGTCGGCGCCCAGAGCGTCTCCCGGCGCGACGCGCTCGACTGGCTGTCGGGCGAGCCGATGACCCTGCTGGACTGGGGCATCGCCAGGCTGCGCGGGGATCTCGACTACGCGGCGGGGGAGGCGGCGCATGGCGGGCGCTCCACCTTGGCCCGCAGCGGGGTGTTCTACCGCCCGCAGGACCGCCGCATCGTCGCCTACGCCAGCTTCGTCGAGCCGCCGGCCAACCGCACCGACGCGGTCTGCGTCGAGCTGTTCGGACGTCTGGCCGCGGCGCTGGTCCATGGCGCGCCGCAGGGCTCGGGCGGGGCGAGCTGGTATCTGGAGAATCTGTTCGGCCACGAGGCCCGCTTCGCCAGCCGCCCGCCGGATCTGGGGGAACAGATGGCCGACCGCGTCGCCTTGCAGGTTACGGTCGGTGCGCGGGCGGCCGACGCCTTCGAGGATTCCCGCCGCGTCACCTGCACCGGCCGGCTCGACTCCCCGCCTTCCGGCATCGCCCTGCGCGTGGAGGGCTGACGGCGGCGCGGCGGCGGCTTATAAGACGGGC
Source organism: Azospirillum agricola (assembly GCF_017876095.1). Lineage (GTDB taxonomy): Bacteria > Pseudomonadota > Alphaproteobacteria > Azospirillales > Azospirillaceae > Azospirillum > Azospirillum agricola. The sequence continues at coordinate 141,157 of NZ_JAGINM010000002.1, read as the reverse complement.
ATGACCGACCCGACTGCCGCCCCCGCGACCGATTCCGCCGCCACCCCGACCTTCGACCCGCACGCCCTGCCGCCGCTGCGCGACGTGATCGCGCGCTTCGACCTGGGGGCGAAGAAGTCGCTCGGGCAGAATTTCCTGCTCGACCTGAACCTGACGGGGCGCATCGCCCGCTCGGCCGGCCCCATGAAGGGCGTCACCGCGATCGAGGTCGGCCCCGGCCCCGGCGGCCTGACCCGCGCCCTGCTGGCGACCGACGCGGTGAAGGTGATCGCCATCGAGCGCGACCGCCGCTTCATCGAGGCGCTCCAGGACGTGGTCGACGCCGCCGCCGGCCGGCTGAGCATCGTCGAGGCCGACGCGCTGACCGTCGATCCGGAGGCGCTGGCCCCGGCGCCGCGCGCCATCGTCGCCAACCTGCCCTACAATGTGGCGACGCCGCTGCTGCTCGGCTGGCTGGCGCGCATCGACTCCTACGTCAGCCTGACCCTGATGTTCCAGAAGGAGGTCGCCGACCGGCTGGTGGCGCGGCCCGGCAGCAAGGCCTATGGCCGGCTGTCGGTCATCACGCAGTGGCGGTCGGACGCGCGGGTTCTGTTCAACCTGCCGCCGCGCGCCTTCACTCCGCCGCCCAAGGTCGAATCGACGGTCGTCCAGCTGACACCGCGCGCCAACCCGGAGCCGGCCGACTGGAAGGCTTTGGAGCAGGTGACCGCCGCCGCCTTCGGCCAGCGCCGCAAGATGCTGCGCCAGAGCCTGAAGTCGCTTGGCAACGCCGAGGCGCTGCTGGAGGAGGTCGGCATCGCCCCGACCGCGCGGGCCGAGGAGATCGACGTCGCCGGCTTCGCCGCGCTGGCCCGCGCCCACCGCGCGCGGAATCCGGTGGAGACGTCGTGATGGCTCCCTCATGACGACGATCCGCGTCACCCCCCGCATCAGCCTGGACGAGAGCGAACTCCACGAGGATTTCGTCCGCGCCTCCGGTCCGGGCGGCCAGCACGTCAACAAGACCGAATCCGCCGTGCAGTTGCGCTTCGACGTCGCCGCCTCCCCGAACATCCCGCCGGATGTGAAGGCCCGGCTGGCGAAGCTGGCGGGATCGCGGATGACCTCCGACGGGGTGCTGATCATCCAGGGCGACAGCTACCGCAGCCAGCTCCGCAACCGCGAGGATGTGCGGGAGCGGCTGATCGACCTGATCCGCGACGCCTCGGTGCCGCCCAAGATCCGCCGCAAGACCAAGCCGACCTACGGTTCCCAGCAGCGGCGGCTGGAGGGGAAGGCCAAGCGGTCGGAGGTCAAGCAGGGACGGCGCGGCCCGACGGGGGAGTGACGGGCCGCATGGCCGCCTTGCAAGGCCTCTGGCCGGCTTGAACTCCGCCTGCGGCGGCCTCACAAAAGGATGTCGCCCTTCAATGACGTGAGCGTGCCCACCATGCGCATCCTGGTCGTGCAGAACAGCCGCACCGCCCCCATCGGCCTCGTCGGCGAGGCGCTGGCCGACAACGGCGCCGCCCTCGTCACCGTCGCCGCCAACGAGGGCGAGGCGATCCCGGCGCTGGACCGCTTTGCCGGGCTGGTCGTGCTGGGCGGCCCGCAGGACGCCTGGGACGATGCCCAAGGCCCGCATTTCCCGGCGGTGATGGAGACGATCCGCGCCTTCACCGGGGCCGACCGGCCGGTGATGGGCATCTGCCTCGGCGCCCAGCTCGCCGCGCGGGCCTATGGCGCGCGGGTCTACCGGCACGAGGTCGCCGAGCTGGGCATCCATGGCGTGACGCTGAACGAGGCGGCCGCCGACGACCCGGTGCTCGGCGGGCTGGGGCCGGAGCTGAAGCTCGCCCAGTGGCATTACGACACCTTCGAGTTCCCCGAGGGCGCGGTGCCGCTGGCCCACAGCGCCGCCTGCGGCCGGCAGGCCTTCCGCCTCGGCCGCGCCACCTACGGCTTCCAGTTCCACCCGGAGGCGACCGGGGAGATCGTGCGCGGCTGGGCCTCGCGCTTCGGCGAGGAGGCGCGGGAGCGCAACCGCGGCCTGCTCGACGGGCTGGACGCGGCGCTCGACGCCCATCTGCCGGCGGCCGAAGCCTTCACGCGGACGATCACCCGGCGCTGGCTGGATCTGGCGGCGCCCTGAACTGCGCGAGCAGTTCCGGAGTGTCCACGTCGTAGAGGATGCCGGCGTCGTCCACCGGAACCTCGCACACCCGGTCGGCGTGCAGGCCGAGCAGCCGCTTGGCGCCGCTGTCGCCGGTCAGCGCCGCCATCTCGGCGAAGAAGGCGCGGTCCCACAGCACCGGGTTGCCCTGCTTGCCATGGGTGGTCGGGATGCAGATGGCGCGGCCCTCCGCCGGGCTGTAGGCGGCGACCAGCCGGTCGATCACCCCGGCGGCGACGCGCGGCATGTCGCCCAGGCAGACGACCACCGCGTCGGATTCGCTGGGCACCGCCGCCAGTCCGGCGCGCAGCGAGCCGCTCAGGCCCTCGGCGAAGGCCGGGTTGTGGACGAAGGTGACGGGTTTGCCGGAGAGTGCCGCCGCGACCCGCTCCCCCTGGTGGCCGGTGACGACGATGACGCTGGCCGCCTGGCTCGCCAGCGCCGCATCCACCGCGCGGGCGACCAGCGGCGTGCCGCCGACGTCGGCCAGCAGCTTGTTGGTGTCGCCCATCCGGCTCGACCGGCCGGCGGCCAGCACCAGGGCGGTGACTCGCGGGGCGCGCGGGGTCTCGGCGACGGCGCCGGAGCGGGGCAGGGGGCGGCTCGGGATCTCCGCCAGCAGGCCGCCGACGCCCATGCGCATCACGTCCGCCCGCGACGGCGGCAAGCCGGCGGCGATCCGTTGCAGCACCCAGTCGAAGCCGTTCAGCTTGGGCGAGCGGGCGCAGCCCGGCAATCCGAGGACCGGGCGCTCGCCGGGCCGGGCGCCGAGGCGGGCGAGCAGCAGCAGGTTGCCCGGATCGACCGGCATGCCGAAATGCTCGACCGTTCCGCCAGCCCGCTCGATGGCGGTGGGCAGCACGTCGCGCCGGTCGGTGATGGCCGATGCCCCGGCGATCAGCAGCAGATCGACCGGCGGCGCCTCGCCGATGCGCACCGTCAGATCCGTCTCGTCGTGGCCGCAGCGCGCCTCGTGGACCAGCCGGCCGCCCAGCGCCTCGATCCGGTCGCGGGTGACGCCGACGGTCTTGTCGAGCACGCTGTCCTTGACGCCCGGCAGTCTGGTTTGGATCAACCCGACCGTCAGCGGCCGGAAGGCGGCGACGCGCAGCGGCGGCGAGCCGGCCAGGATGGCCTCCGCCTCCGCGACGCAGCGGGCGGGGGCGGCGAAGGGGATGATCTTGATCGTCGCCAGCATCTGTCCCGGCTCGACCGGCGACAGGTCGGGCAGGGTGGCGACGGTCACGCTCTCGTCGATCAGGTTGACGGCGTCGAGCCGGGCGGCGTCGAGCCGCAGCAGGCCGCGCTCGGCGGCGAACAGGTTGACCCGCCCGGTGAAGGCGGCGGCGACGCTGACGCCCTCGCCGGCCACCGCGCCGGCCACCCGCGACGCCGCCTCGTCCTCGCCGAGATCGTCGGCCGACAGCCGCGCGGCGATGACCGTCTCGATTCCGAGGCCGCGCAGGGCCGCGACGTCCGCGGCGGACAGGCGGCGGCCCTTCTTGAAGGCGACCGCGCCGCGCCGCAGGGAATGCGCCAGGATGGCGCCCTCGGCGTCGCTCAGCGGGACGGAGCCGAACTGCATGGACGCGGGCGCTCCCTCGGGGCGGTTAGGGCAGGGTGGTCAGCAGGGGTGGTTCTCTCCCCGGCGGACGCAGGTGATCTGCGCCAGGATGGCGATGGCGATTTCAGATGGGGTGACGGCGCCGATCGACAAGCCCACCGGGCCACGGATCCGCTTCACCTCGGCCTCGCTCAGCCCCTCGTCGCGCAGGCGGTCGAGGCGCAGCGCGTGGGTGCGCTTGCTGCCCAGCGCGCCGACGTAGAAGGCCGGCGAGCGCAGCGCCGCGATCAGCGCCGGGTCGTCCAGCTTGGGGTCGTGCGTCAGCGTGACGATGGCGGTGCGGACGTCGGGCTTCAGCGCGGCCAGCGCCTCGTCGGGCCACAGGTCGCTCAGCTTGGTGCCGGGAAAGCGCGCCTCGGTCGCGAAGGCGCCGCGCGGGTCGATCACCGTCACGTCGTAGCCGGTCAGCGCCGCCACCGGGGCCAGCGCCTGGGCGATGTGGACGGCGCCGACGATCAGCAGCCGCATGGCCGGGTTGTGGACATGCACGAACAGCTTGAAGCCGTCCTCGTCCTGCGGGTCGGTCAGCAGGCCGGAGCGGTCCTGGCGGATGCGGCGGCGCACCTCGTCCAGCAGGTCGGGCTCCAGCCCGAATCCGCCATGCACGGCGTCGTCATAGACCAGCGATTGCAGGCCGCTGTTCAGATCGGTGACCAGGGCCACCGGAAGGGCGGCCTCCTTGGCGGCGACCAGACGGTCGAGAATATCGCGTTTCATTCCACGGCCTCGACATAGACCTGAACCTGCCCGCCGCAGGCCAGCCCGACTTCCCAGGCCATTTCGTTGGTGATGCCGAAGGACAGCAGGCGCGGTTCGCCGTCCTCCATCGTCTTGGCCGCCTCGTGGGCGACGGCGCCCTCGATGCAGCCGCCCGACACGGAACCGGCCATCGAGCCGGCGTTGTCGACCGCCATCTGGCTGCCGACCGGGCGCGGCGAGGATCCCCAGGTCGCGACCACGGTCGCCAGCGCGACCTTGCGGCCGGCGGCCCGCCATGCGGCCGCCTGCTCCACGATGTTGTCCGCCATCAGGGTGTCGTTCATCCCGCCGCCTCCTTGACCCAGCGGCGCAGGCCCGGATGCCGGCGCGGGCCTTCGCGCGACAGGGCGTCGGCGAGACCGGCGAGGCTGTTCAGGCTGTGAGCCGCTCGAAAATCGTCCACATGCGGCAGCAGCGCCCGGATGCCGGAGGACTTCGGCGCGAAGCCTTCCCAGCGCAACAATGGATTCAGCCAGACGAGCCGCCGGCAGCTTTTGTGCAACCGTTCGGCCTCCGCCGCAAGCCCTTCCCCTGCATCCCTGTCCAGCCCGTCGGTAATGAGAAGCACCACGGCGCCCTGTCCCAGCACGCGCCGCGCCCACTGGCGGTTGAAGGCGTGCAGCGCCGTGCCGATCCGCGTGCCGCCCGACCAGTCGGCGACCGCGCCCGACACGGCGTCGAGCGCCACGTCCACATCCTTGTGGCGCAAATGGCGGGTGATGTTGGTCAGCCGGGTCCCGAACACGAAGCTGTGCACCCGGTCGCGGTCGTTGGTCACCGCGTGCATGAAATGCAGCAGCATCCGCGAGTAGCGCGTCATCGAACCGGAGATGTCGCACAGCACGACCAGCGGCGGCGGCCGGGTGCGCCGCCGCTTGCGCGCCAGATCGGCAAGGTCGCCGCCCGAGCGCAGCATGCGGCGCAGCGTGGCGCGCGGATCGACGCGCGGCCCCGCCGGGTCGGGGCGGTGGCGCCGCGTCGTCACCTCGGCCAGCGGCAGGGCGAGGCGGGTCAGCAGGCGCTTGGCCTGCGCCATCTCCTCGCCGGTCATCTTCTCGAAATCCTTGTCCTGCAACCGTTCGGCGGCCGACACGGTGAAGCTGGCGTCGATCTCGATCTCGGTCTTCTCGGGGCCTTCGGCCTCCTTGCCCGTGCCATGCAGGGCCTCGGCGAGCCGCTGGGCCATCTCGGCCCGGTCGGGCGTGGCCTCGGTCCGCACGGTCGGCAGCATCAGCGCCATCATGCGCTTCAGGATGTCGGGGTTGCGCCAGAAGATATGGAACGCCTGGTCGAACAGCTCGCTCTGGTCGCGGCGGTTGACGAAGACGGCGTGCAGCGCCCAGTAGAAGTCGGTCCGGTTGCCGAGCCCGACCGTCTCCACCGCCTCGACCGCCTGCAACACCTTGCCCGGCCCGACCGGCAGCCCGGCGGCGCGCAGCGCGCGGGCGAAATGCATCAGGTTCAGGACCAGCCGGCCCCCGGAGGGCGTTTCGTGCTCCGTCATCGGGCCGTGGTTGCGGCGAGTTCGGTCTTCACCTGCGACAGGATGCGGGCGGCCTCGCTGCCCTGGATGCGGGCGATGTCGTCCTGGTACTTCAGCAGCGTGCCCAGCGTGTCGTTGATGACCGAGGGCTCAAGCTCCAGCTGGTTCAGCTCGACCAGCGCCTGCGCCCAGTCCAGCGTCTCCGCCACCCCCGGCGCCTTGTAGAGATCGAGGCCGCGCAGAGACTGCACGAAGCCCACCACCTGGGCCGCCAGCCGGGCGTCGGCGCGCGGCGCCTTGACCGCGACGATCTCGCGCTCCCGCGCGGCCGACGGGTAATCGACCCAATGGTAGAAGCAGCGACGCTTCAGCGCGTCGTGGATCTCGCGCGTGCGGTTGGAGGTGAGGATGACGATGGGCGGCTCCGGCGCGCGGATGGTGCCGTATTCGGGGATGGAAACCTGGAAGTCGGAGAGGATCTCCAGAAGGTACGCCTCGAAGGGCTCGTCGGTGCGGTCCAGCTCGTCGATCAGCAGCACCGGCGGGCCGGCGGGATCGGGTTCCAGCGCCTGGAGCAGCGGACGCTTGACCAGGAAGCGCTCGGAGAACAGGTCGGCGGCGAGCGCGTCGCGGTCGGAGGCGCCGCCGGCGGTCGCCTCGGCCAGCCGGATCTCCATCATCTGCCGGGCGTAGTTCCACTCGTAGACGGCGGAGGACGCGTCCAGCCCCTCGTAGCATTGCAGGCGCAGCAGGCGGCGGCCGAGCGTGGCCGACAGCACCTTGGCGATCTCGGTCTTGCCGACGCCGGCCTCGCCCTCCAGGAACAGCGGTCGCTTGAGCTTGAGCGCGAGGTACAGCGCCGTCGCCAGCGAGCGGTCGGCGACGTAGTCGCCACGAGTGAGAAGCGCCAGCGTGTCGTCGACGGAAGCGGGGAGGGGGATGGTCATGAACACCTTGCGTACTGGCGGAGGATGCCCTCTCCCGCCCCGGGAGAGGGAAGGGGCCCGCCGCGAAGCGGTGGGAAGGGTGAGGGGCCATGTGGACATGGATTAAGTACCACGCCCGATAGCCCCTCACCCTCCCCGCTTCGCGGGTCCCCTCCCTCTCCCGGGGCGGGAGAGGGCGAGCATATCACCCCGCCGCCTCGACCGCCCGCTTCGCCATCACGGTGACGAGGTGCGCGCGGTACTCGGCACTGGCGTGCAGGTCGGCGTTCAGGCCGTCGGTGCCGACCGACAACCCGTTCAGCGCCTCGGCCCGGAAGTCGGCGGCCAGCGCGGTCTCGAACGCCCCGGCGCGGAAGACGGATCCGCCGGCCCCCGTCACCGCGACGCGGACCTCCGCCCCGAAGCGCGCCACGAAGACGCCGACGATGGCGTAGCGGCTGGCCGGGTTGCGGAACTTGGCGTAGGCCGCTTTGTCAGGAGCGGCGAAGCGCACCGCCCTGACGATCTCCCCCGGCTCCAGCGCCGTCTCGAACATGCCGGTGAAGAACTCGTCGCCGGCGATCTCCCTCCGGTCGGTCAGCACGGTGCCCTTCAGCGCCACCACCGCCGCCGGGTAGTCGGCCGACGGGTCGGCGTTGGCGATGGAGCCGCCGAGCGTTCCCATGTTGCGGACCTGCCGGTCGCCGATTCCCTCGGCGAGGCTCGCCAGCGCCGGGATGACGCGGTGAACGAGGTCGGAATGGGCGACCTCGGCGTGGCGGGTAAAGGCGCCGATCTCCAGCCCGCCGCCGGCCTCGCGGATGCCCTTCAGCTCGGGGATGGCGCCGAGGTCGATCAGGTCGGACGGCCGGGCCAGCCGCTGCTTGAGCGTCGGCAGCAGGGTCTGCCCGCCGCCGAGCAGCTTGGCGTCCTCGGCCTGGAGGGCGGCGGCGGCCTCGGCGAGGGACCTGGGCCGCTGGTACGAGAATGCGTACATCGGGTCTTCTCCTTATTCCTCGGCGGTCATTCGGCGGCCATGGCGGGCGTCGCGGCCTGGATCACGCGCCAGACCTTCTCCGGCGTGGCCGGCATGTCCATATGGGTGACGCCATAGGCCGCCAACGCGTCGACCACCGCGTTCATCACGGCGGCCGAGGCGCCGATGGTCCCGGCCTCGCCGCAGCCCTTCACGCCCAGCGGGTTGTGGGTGCAGGGCTGGTCCTCGTGGTAGCGCACGGTGAAGGACGGCACGTCGTCGGCGCGCGGCATGCAGTAGTCCATGTAGGAACCGGTCAGCAGCTGCCCGGACTCGTCGTAGACGCAGTTCTCGAACAGCGCCTGCCCGATGCCCTGGACCAGCCCGCCATGCACCTGCCCCTCGACGATCAGCGGGTTGATGACCCGGCCGAAATCATCGACGGCGGCGAAGGCGACCACCTCGGTCACGCCGGTCTCGGGGTCGATCTCCACCTCGCAGACGTGGCAGCCGTTGGGGTAGGTGAAGTTCTTCGGGTCGTAGAAGGCCTGCTCGTCCAGCCCCGGCTCCAGTTCGTCGAGCGGGAAATTGTGCGGGACGTAGGCTTGCAGCGCGATGTCGCCGATGCCGAGCCCCTTGTCGGTGCCGGCGACGGTGAAGCGGCCATCCTTGACCTCGATGTCGCTCTCGGCCGCCTCCAGCATGTGGGCGGCGATCTTCCTGGCCTTGCGCTCGACCTTGTCCATCGCCTTGACCAGCGCCGACCCGCCGACCGCCAGCGAGCGCGAACCGTAGGTGCCCATGCCGAAGGGGATCTTGGCGGTGTCGCCGTGAACGATCTCGACATTCTCGATGGGGATGCCGAAACGCTCGGCGACGAGCTGGGCGAAGGTCGTCTCGTGGCCCTGGCCATGGCTGTGCGAGCCGGTGAAGACCGTCACCGAGCCGGTCGGGTGAAAGCGCACCTCGGCGCACTCGTACAGCCCCGCCCGCGCGCCGAGCGCCCCGGCGACGTTGCTGGGGGCGATGCCGCAGGCCTCGATGTAGGTGGCGAAGCCGATGCCGCGCAGCTTGCCCTTGGCCCGGGACGCCGCCTTGCGCGCCTGGAAGCCGTCGTAATCGACCAGCGGCAGGGCGATCTCCAGATTCTTGGCGAAGTCGCCGGTGTCGTATTGCAGGGCGACCGGCGTCTGGTAGGGCATCGCCTCGGCCGGAACGAAGTTGCGCCGCCGGATCTCGGTGCGGTCGAGCCCGGCGACTCCCGCCGCGACGTCGACCAGCCGCTCGATCAGGTAGCAGGCTTCCGGACGGCCGGCGCCACGGTAGGCGTCCACCGGGGCGGTGTTGGTGAAGACCGCCTTGACCTCGGCGTAGATCGCCGGGGTCTTGTACTGGCCGGCCAGCAGGGTGGCGTAGAGGTAGGTCGGGATCGACGGCGCGAAGGTCGACAGATAGGCGCCGAGGTTGGCCAGGGTGGACACCCGCAGCCCCAGGAAATGCCCATCCTTGTCCATCGCCATCTCGGCGTGGCTGACATGGTCGCGGCCGTGCGCGTCGGTCAGGAAGCTCTCCGAACGGTCGGCGGTCCATTTCACCGGGCGCCCGATCCGGCGCGCCGCCCAGGTGACGACGGCCTCCTCGCCGTAATGGAAGATCTTCGAGCCGAAGCCGCCGCCGACGTCCGGCGCGACGACGCGCAGCTTGTGCTCGGGAATGCCCAGCACGAAGGCGCCCATCAGCAGGCGGATGACGTGCGGGTTCTGGCTGGTGGTGGTCAGCGTGTAGTCGCCGGTCGCCGCGTCATACTCGCCGAGCGCCGCGCGCGGCTCCATCGCGTTGGGGACCAGCCGGTTGTTCACGAGGTCGATGCGGGCGACGTGCGCCGCCTGCGCGAAGGCCGCGTCCACCGCCGCCTTGTCGCCGAGATGCCAGTCGTAGCAGACGTTGCCCGGCGCATCGTCATGGACCAGCGCCGCCGCGCCCTCGACCGCGCGGGTGGAGGAGGCGACCGCCGGCAGCTCCTCGTACTCGACGACGACCAGCTCGGCGGCGTCGCGCGCCTGCTCGCGGGTCTCGGCGATGACCACGGCCACCGCGTCGCCGACGTAGCGCACGCGGCCGCGCGCCAGCGGGAAATGCCCCGGCTCCTTCATCGGCGAGCCGTCCTTGGAGTGGATCTGCCAGCCGCAGGGCAGGCTGCCGACCTTGTCGGCCTCCATGTCGGCGCCGGTCAGCACGGCGACGACGCCGGGGGCGGCCAGCGCCTCGGCGGCGTCGATTCCCTTGACCAGGGCGTGCGCGTAGGGCGAGCGGACATGCACCGCATGGGTCATGTTCGGGCGCTTGAAATCGTCCGTGTAGCTGCCGCGGCCGGTCAGAAACCGCTGGTCCTCGCGCCGGCGCACCGGGGCGCCGATGCCGTTGGGGTTCGCCATCTCGTGAATCCTCCCATCGGAACGCTTTTTCTTCGCAAGACAGGTGCGGTTGCCGCGCCTTACTCCGCCGCGACCTTCGCCGACTCGGTCCCGGCCATCGCCTCGGCCCCGGCCATCACCGCCTTGACGATGTTGTGGTAGCCGGTGCAGCGGCAGATGTTGCCCTCCAGACCCTCGCGGATTTCCTGCTCGGTCGGGCTGGGGTTGTCGCGCACCAGATCGACGGCGCTCATCACCATGCCCGGCGTGCAGAAGCCGCATTGCAGCCCGTGATGCTCGCGGAAGGCGGCCTGCATCGGGTGCAGCGTGCCGTCGGCCGCCGCCAGCCCCTCGATGGTGGTGACGGCGGCGCCGTCGGCCTGGAGCGCCAGCGCGGTGCAGGACTTCACCGACCGCCCGTCGACATGAACGACGCAGGCGCCGCACTGGCTGGTGTCGCACCCGACATGGGTGCCCGTCAGGCCCAGGGTTTCGCGCAGGAAGGTGACGAGCAGGGTGCGCTCCTCCACCTCGCGCGTGACCGTCTTGCCGTTGACGGTCATCGTAACGGTACTCGGCATTGGATACCTCCCGCTGGCTAACTCTTGGCTGGCAGTCGTGTCGGCCGGTCCGCCTCTTGAGATGGTCCCTTGCGGATGTCGGCGGTCATTCCACCGCAAGGATAGGGTAATCCTCCCCGCCGAGGTCAAGCGGTCCTATGGCCGTCGGCCGAAAGAATGGCATTGAAACGGTATATGACTCGGATTGTACGTACTGGCGCGCAATTTTGCTCCGCGTTACAGTGGCTTGGCAAGAGCCCGCGATCAACGCGGACGCAAACGGCCTCAAAACGTCCCCTCAAAAAGCCTCTTGGGAGAAAACGCATGAAACGCTTCGCCGCCGCTGTCGGAGTCTGCCTGTTCGTGGCGCTGCCGGCCCAGGCCGAATCCTTCATCACCGTGCTGACCGGGGGCACCAGCGGCGTCTACTACCCGCTGGGCGTGGCGCTCTCCAACGTCTACGGCAAGGCGCTGCCGGGGGCCAAGGTGACGGCGCAGGCGACCAAGGCGTCGGTCGAGAACCTCAACCTGCTCCAGGCCGGGCGCGGCGAGATCGGCTTCACGCTCGGCGATTCGCTGAGCGACGCCTGGAAGGGCAACGAGGAGGTCGGCTTCAAGGCCAAGCTGGAGAAGCTGCGCACCATCGCCGCCATCTACCCCAACTACATCCAGGTGGTGGCGACCAAGGATTCGGGCATCAAGACGCTGGCCGACCTGAAGGGCAAGCGCGTGTCGGTCGGCGCGCCCAAATCGGGGACGGAGCTGAACGCGCGGGCGATCTTCAACGCCGCCGGCCTCGCCTACAAGGATTTCGCCAAGACCGAGTATCTGCCCTTCGGCGAATCGGTCGATCTGATGAAGAACCGCCAGCTCGACGCGACGCTGATCTCGGCGGGGCTGGGCGTCGCCGCCATCAAGGATCTGTCGGCCTCGCAGGAGGTCACCGTCGTCACCATCCCGGCGGACGTCATCGCCAAGGTCGGCGACCCCGCCTACATCGCGGAGACGGTGCCGGCCAACACCTACCCCGGACAGACGGAAGCGGTTCCGACCGCCGCGGTGCGCAACCTGCTGGTCACCCATTCCGGCGTGTCGGACGACGCGGCCTACGCGATGACCAAGACGTTGTTCGAGAATCTCGACGCGCTGGCCGCCGCCCATGTCGCCGCCAAGCAGATCAAGCTGGACGCCACCGCCACCCAGTCGCCGGTGCCGCTGCATCCCGGCGCCGCCAAGTTCTACAAGGAAAAGGGCCTGATGTGATCGGGTGCCGGCCGGAGTCGCCGCGTTGACCACCAAACCGGGCGAGGCGGACGCCCAGATCCGCCAGGCCATCGACCGCGAGAACCCGTCCACCGTCGCCGCCTTCGAGGGCTTCGACGGGCGGGCGGTGTTCGCCATCGCCGTCGCCTTCTCCGCCTTCCAGCTCTGGACCGCCGCCTTCAACCCCGTGTCCAGCATGGTGGTGCGGTCGGTGCATGTCGGCTTCCTGCTGCTGATGACCTTCGCCCTGTTCGGTTTCCGTCAGGAGGCGGCGCGCAAGCGGGTGCCCTGGTACGACTGGCTGCTCGGCCTGACCGCCTTCGGCACCGGCCTGTACCACTATGTGTTCGAGGTCGAGCTGATCCAGCGCTCGGGGGATCCCAGCACCGCCGACCTGATCGTCGGCGCCATCGCGGTGGCGCTGGTCTTCGAGGCGGCGCGGCGCATCATGGGGCTGGCGCTGCCGATCATGTGCGGCGTCTTCATCCCCTACGCGCTGTTCGGGCGCCATCTGCCCTTCGGGCTCGGGCATCGCGGCTACGACCTGGATCAGGTCATCGACACCCTGTTCCTGTCCACGGAAGGCATCTACGGCACGCCGACCTTCGTCTCGGCGAGCTACATCTTCCTGTTCATCCTGTTCGGCGCCTTTCTGGAGCGGGCCGGGATGATCAAGCTGTTCAACGACGTCTCGCTCGGGCTGGTCGGCCACGCCAAGGGCGGGCCGGCCAAGGTGGCGGTGATCTCGTCCGGCCTGATGGGCACCATCAACGGGTCGGGCGTCGCCAACGTGCTGACCACCGGCCAGTTCACCATCCCGCTGATGATGCGCTTCGGCTACCGCCCGGCCTTCGCCGGCGCGGTCGAGGCGACCGCCAGCATGGGCGGCCAGCTGATGCCGCCCGTCATGGGCGCCGCCGCCTTCATCATGGCGGAGACCATCGGCGTGCCCTACAGCGAGGTGGCGATCGCCGCGGCGATCCCGGCCATCCTCTATTTCGGCAGCGCCTTCTGGATGGTCCATCTGGAGGCCGGCATGCGCAACCTCGTCGGGCTGCCGCGCGAGCAGTGCCCCAGCGCGCTGCGGGCGGTGGTCGAGGGCTGGTACCTGCTGCTGCCGCTGGCGGCGCTGATCTACCTGCTGTTCTCCGGCTTCACGCCGCTGTTCGCGGGGGTGATCGGCATCGCGGCGACGGCGGCGCTGATCCTCGGCATGAGCATCGCCGGCGCCGTCGGCGCCACGGCGTTGCGCGTCGCCTTCTGGGTCGTCGTCGGGCTGGTCGCGGCAGGGCTGTGGCGGCTCGGCCTGCGCACCGAGCATCTCGCCTTCGCCATGGTGGCGCTGCTGATCGTTCCCTGCCTGCTGTTCCGGGGCGGGCGGGAGACGCTGCGGCTGGTCGTCAACAGCGTCGCGGACGGCGCCAAGAACGCCATCGGCGTCGGCGTCGCCTGCGCGCTGGTCGGCGTGCTGATCGGCATGATGACGCTGACCGGGCTGGCGTCGAGCTTCGCCTCGACCATCGTCGAGTGGTCGGGCGGCAACCTGCTGGCGGCGCTGGTGCTGACGATGATCGCCTGCATCGTGCTGGGCACCGGCCTGCCGACGACGGCCAACTACATCATCACCGCGTCCATCGCGGCGCCGGCCCTGCTGACCATGGGCGTGCCGCTGATCGTCAGCCACATGTTCGTCTTCTATTTCGGCATCATGGCCGATCTGACGCCGCCGGTGGCGCTGGCGGCGCTGGCGGCCTCGTCGATCTGCAAGGCCGACCACATGGACATCGGCTGGATCGCCACCCGCGTCGCCATGGCCGGCTACGTCGTGCCCTTCATGGCGGTCTACGACCCGGCGCTGGTGCTGCAAACCGGCGACTGGCTGGCGGTGGCCTATGTGTTCGGCAAGGCCTGCATCGCCATCGCGCTCTGGGGGGCGGCGACCATCGGCTTCTTCTGGACGCCGCTGCCGCTGGCGGCGCGCGTCTACGCGGCCGCCACCGCCTTCCTGTTCGTGCTGGCCCTGCCGCTGACCGACGAGGCCGCCTTCGCGATGACCGGCCTGTTCCTGCTCTGGCAGCACCGGCGGCGGCGGACCCAGACGTCCCTGCGGGCGGCGTGAGCGGATCGCTGTGCCTGACGGCCCTCGGCGGCGCGCTGCTCGCGGCGCTGCCGGGGCCGTCCTTCACCCTGTCCTGGACGCACTCCATCGAAAAGACCGAGTGGCGGGAGGAGTGGCGGGTCGACTCCGGCCGCCTCGTTCCCGTCGAGGCCAGCGTGCGCGGCACCGGCGCCGGCATGGAGCCGGGGCCGGACGCCCGCCTGACCGCCGACGGCTGGTGGGTGTGGGTGCCCGGCCTGCCGCCGCAGGAGGGCGTGACGCTCGCCGCCTCGTCCTTCACCGCCGATCATCGCCTGTGCGCGGACGGCCTCTGCAAGCCGCTCGCCGACTGGACCGGGCGGCGGGACACGGCGGTGACGTTGCGCGCCTGCCCGTGAGGCGGTCTCGAAGACCGGAAAAACCCCCTTACGGCGTGAGGTCGAGCGACCAGATCTGATCGACGAGATCATGGCCGAACCGGTGATTCGGCGTCTCCCGGGTCATCACGAAGCCGGCGCGCCGATAGAGTCGGCAGGCGGCGGTCAGCACGCTGACGGTCCAGAGCTCCAACCGCCCATAGCCCAGTTCGCGCGCCCGCGCGACGCAGGCCGCGACCAGCTGCCCGCCGACTCCCATGCCGCGCGCGTCGGATTCGACGTAGAGCAGGCGGAGCTTGGCGACACCGGGCTCCTCGCCGCGCACCAGGAACACCGAGCCCACCATCCGGCCGCCTGCCTCCGCGATCCAGGCATCGTCCTTCCCAGGATCGAAGGCGTCGTGGAAGTCGGCCAGGATGCGGGCGACCAGCGCCTCGTAATCGCCGGTCCACCCGTATTCGGAGCTGTAGAGGATCGCCTGGCGGGCGGTGACGAGGCCGAGGTCGCCCGGCCGCAGCCCCCGGAGCGTCACCGTGGGCTCGTCACCGTCGAAGACCTCGTTGATGGCGACCGCCGCCGACAGGAGGCGGGAGCGCTGGAACGGAGCCAGGCTTTCGATGAGCGTCCCGACCGCCGCGCGCGTGCTGGCTTCGAGGGCCGCGAAGGCGGCTCGCCCCTCCTCGGTGAGGGAAAGAAGCTGGTGACGCCCATGGGCCGGGTTCTCGCGGACCGTGACGAGGCCACGGTCGAGGAACCGCTTGACGGTCCGGCTGAGCTGGGCCGGGTCGAGGCGCAGCGCGCGGGCGATCTCCGCCGCCGTCGGGCTGGTCCGGTTCGCCAGCTCGTACAGGATGCGCGCCTCGCTGAGGGTGAAGGGGCTGCCGTCGTAGGTGGCGTCGAGAAGCCCCAGGCGGCTCGTGTAGGTCCGATTGAAAGCGCGCAACGTCGCGACGTCCCGGTCGTGCTGAGCGGTCATGGGGCCTCCAGTGTTGATTCAATCAATATTCAACAATGTTGATCGAGTCAATATTATCCGGCCGGCGTTTCCCCACCCCACGCCGGACACCCGCCGGCGGGCAGGGCAGGGGGGTGAGGCTTGGCGACCCGCCGGGCCCCGCCGCCTCGCTTGCGCTTGGGCTCGTTCACCCCGCATACTCCCGACCCTTCCGCCAGCCGACAATTCGGACCCATGACGAACCTGCCCTCCATCCCCCGCCTTGCCGCGGCCGCGCTCGCGCTGGCGGGCTTCCTTCTGGCCGGAGCGCCCGGCCTCGCCCTGGCCGCGGAAGCCGGCGCGCCGCATCTCGACGGGCGCGCGATGGGCGTGCTGTGGGTCGTGCCCTTCGCCGGCATCCTGCTGTCGATCGCGCTGTTCCCGCTGCTGGCCCCGCTGGTCTGGCACCATCATTTCGGCAAGATCTCGGCCGCCTGGGCGCTGGCCTTCCTGCTGCCCTTCGCCGCCGTCTTCGGGGTCGGGCTGGCGACCTACGAGCTTCTGCACACGCTGCTGCTGGAATACATCCCCTTCATCGTGCTGCTGACCGCGCTGTTCACGGTGGCCGGCGGCGTGCGGCTGACCGGATCGCTGGTCGGCACGCCGCTGGCCAACACGGTGGGGCTGGCGCTGGGGACCGCGCTGGCCAGCGTGATGGGGACGACCGGCGCCTCGATGCTGCTGATCCGGCCGCTGCTGCGCGCCAACGAGCACCGCCGCCACAAGGTCCACACCGTCGTCTTCTTCATCTTCCTGGTGTCGAACGTCGGCGGCTCGCTGACGCCGCTCGGCGACCCGCCGCTGTTCCTGGGCTTCCTGAAGGGCGTCGACTTCTTCTGGCCGACGGTCCATCTGCTCGGGCCGATGGTCTTCCTGTCGGCGCTGCTGCTGGCGATCTATTTCGCCCTCGACCTGTTCCTCCACACCCGCGATCCCGGCAAGCATCCGCTGATCGAGGGCGTGCACGAACGCGAGCCGGTGCGCATCGAGGGCGGCGTCAATCTGCTGCTGCTGGCCGCCATCGTCGGCGCCGTGCTGCTGAGCGGCGTCTGGCATCCCGGCACCGGCGTCACGCTGTACCATGTCGCGGTGCCGCTGGAGACCATCGTCTCGCAGATCCTGCTGATCGCGATCACGCTGCTGTCGCTGAGGCTGACCAGCGCCAGGAGCCGCAGCCTCAACGGCTTCAGCTGGGGCCCGATCCTGGAGGTCGCCAAGCTGTTCGCGGCGATCTTCCTGACCATCATCCCGGCCATCGCCATCCTGAAGGCCGGCACCGACGGCGCGCTCGGCGCCATCATCGCCGCCGTGAACGACAACGGCAAGCCGAACCCCGCCGCCTATTTCTGGGCGACCGGCATCCTGTCGAGCTTCCTCGACAACGCGCCGACCTACCTGATCTTCTTCAACACGGCCGGCGGCGACGCGCAGGTCCTGATGGGCGATCTGGCGCTGACCCTGACCGCGATCTCGGCCGGCGCGGTGTTCATGGGGGCGAACAGCTACATCGGCAACGCCCCCAACTTCATGGTCAAGGCGATCGCCGAGGAACGCGGCGTCGCCATGCCCAGCTTCTTCGGCTACATGGTGTGGTCCTGCGGCATCCTGATGCCGCTGCTGGGCCTGACGACCCTGGTGTTCTTCGTGTGAGAGGGCAGGCGAGGGCGCCTCAGCCCTCGCCGCGTTCCTCCCGCTTGGCCTGCCGCCAGAAGGCTTCCATCTCGTCGAGCGTGGCGTCCTGCGGCTTGCGGCCCTGTTCGCCGAGCAGCGCCTCGATGCGGTGGAAGCGGCGCTCGAACTTGGCGTTGGTGCCGCGCAGCGCCGATTCAGGCTCGACCTTCAGGCGGCGCGCCAGATTGACCAGGGCGAACAGCAGGTCGCCCAGCTCGTCGGCGACCCGCTCCTGGGCCGAGCCGGCGTCCATCTCGGCCCGCAATTCCCGGACCTCCTCCTCGATCTTGTCGAGGATGTCGCGGGCGTCGGTCCAGTCGAAGCCGACCCGCGCCGCGCGGTTCTGCAATTTGAGGGCGCGGGTCAGGGCGGGCAGGGCGGGGATGACGCCCTCCAGCGCCGACGGGGCGCGGCCCTCCTCGGCGGCCTTGGCGGCGCGCTCGGCGGCCTTGTGCTCCTCCCAGCGCGAGGTCTGGTGGTCGGCGGTCCTGACCTCCTCGGGACCGAAGACGTGCGGATGGCGGCGGATCATCTTGTCGGTGATGACGCCGGCGACCTCCTCGAAGTCGAACAGACCCTCCTCGCGCGCCATCTGGCTGTAATAGACGACCTGGAACAGCAGATCGCCCAGTTCCTCCCGCAGCGCCGCCTTGTCGTCCTTCTCGATGGCGTCGGCGACCTCGTAGGCTTCCTCGATGGTGTGCGGCGCGATGGTCCTGTAGGTCTGCACCAGATCCCAGGGGCAGCCGCCGTTCGGGTCGCGCAGCCGCGCCATGACGTCGATGAGCCGGTCGATGTTGCGGGTCATGGAATGCGGTCTCCGGAACGGGAACGAATGGAATGAAGGCGGATCGGGAGCGCGACGATAACCGAGCCGTCAGGGCATGGGAAGACCGGGGCAAGATGTTGCAAACCTCGCTGCCGGTCCCTGTCCGTAACAGAACCTACCCCGCGTACACAGGATAATCACATAATCAGCATTATGGAAAATATTGAGCGATTGGCACGCTCGCGTCATGGTTCCGGTTGGGCGCTGGAATCCCGTTGAACGCGAACAAGATGCCTTATGTACAATTGGCCGACTCCCTTCCTGTCGCGGGATGTGACATCCTGTCAACTGCATGGCCGGAGAGCCCGGCGACACCCCCAACGATGATGGAGCATCAATGCCACCGAATCCGAACCGGCCTTTGTGGCGCGCATCATCCTCGGCACCGCAACCACCGGATCGGCCCTCCGGAGCCGCCACCCCCACGGTTGCGCGCCTGTCGCCGCCAACCCCGCCCGGCCTCATTCCGGTCCAAATGAAGAGAAAAGATTGGGGCCAGGGCCATCACCAGGCGCTTCCTTCGGCGGCTTTCGGCCAAGGGCGGGCGCCGAAGAAGCCGGAGACGCCGGGATGGCCGCAACCCGCCTTGGTGGCCGGCCCGCGAACCATTCAGCGCTGCAACCGGAATTCCGCTCCGGCCCATCAGCCGCCAGGAGCCGGCGCGCGGCCCCCGGCGGCGGGCCATCATCCCTTCCGCCCCGGCGTCGTCCAGGCCATGGACGTGCAGAACCCGGTCTCCCCGGAGCAGAGGCAGGTGGTCGAGCAAGGAAACATTCCTCAAGAAGCCTATCAAGCTTCAGAGAAGCAAATGATGGATTTAAGAAATGTCATGAGAAAATGGAACAATTCCCTTCCCAGTGTGGCCACCTTTAGAAATGAAACCTCTGTGTTTTTTGAAATATCATACACACTGGCGTTCGGACAAATCATCAACAATCTTGCTTTTTTCCATGCGGCGCGAACACAAGAAGAAAAAATCATAAGAGCAAACCACCTGATCCTATCCTGCAATTACTGGCTTCGAAAGGCGAACGTCAAGACCAAGGATTCAAAACCGCTGGATTACGTCAACAACGGCCGGCTACCCAAGGGTGACTTGAAGCTCAAGGGTGCGGAAAGCCGCCGCGTGCCGATTCTTGCACTGAGCGTCCTGTTGTCGAATTGGCTGAACGGCCAGGGCAAGGCGGACACCATCTCCTCGATCATCGACAGCATGACGATACCGAATCAGGGCATGACCTCCGACCATGGTTCCAAGGACGTCATATGGTGGGACAAATACGCCGGGAAGCGAGTTCCCGAAACGATCAAGACGCAGGAATTGCGCAGCGGAGGTTCCTTCGATGACATCGACGAAAGGCTGGTCAGTCTCGACAACGATAGCCAGAAACGGATTGCCAAGCTGATTTTCAGGAATGGCGTGGCCTACAGGTGGGGCAACAACGACTTTGGGAAAATCGACGACGTCGGCTACGCCCCGTTCAACACATCCTCTTCCGGCGTTCATTTTGTGATGGATCGCCGTGGCCGGATTTACGCGGGAACGCTGTCGAACGCCTTCTTCGTCCATTCCTCCCTCGTGGGCTTCGCCGACGCCCTCTCCGCCGGCTTCATCGTTGCCAAACAGGGCAAGATCACCGGCATCAAGAACGACAGCGGACACTACAAGCCGAGAGCCGAGGAGATGGTCAAGGCGCTGCAACGGCTGGAGCTTTACGGGGTGAACCTGTCCGGCGTGACCGTCGAGCGGCTCCACGGCACCCATCCGCTGGGCGGCCGGGTGTTCTCCGCCGCCGACATCCTCAACGCACCTTCCGGAAAATGGCCGGACGAGGGGGTTTGACCACGCCTGACGGCATGGGAGGCAGCGCAGGGCCGCGTCGCAACCGCTTCCGGTCCGTCCTCCGATGCACTATCGTCGGCGCCGGCGATGGACACCGGAAGATTTGGCGGCGTGCGACAGTTCGACATGGCGATGGCGCGTTTCAAGGCGGGGCTTCTCATCGGGACGGCCTTGTTGGTGGTTGGATTCCTCGGCACCGGAAGCAGCGCGGCGCAAAGCCTGTCCTGCGCGAAGCCGGCGACAGCGGTGGACCGCACGCTCTGCGCCAGCGCCGATCTGAAGATCGCCGTCGAGGATGTCGCGACGGCGTTGCGCGACACGCTGGCCAACACGCCGACGGCCGACCGCGAAGCCGTCACCCGCGCCCAGCAGGCGTTCCTGGCGGAGCGCGACCGGCTGTGCGCCGACCGCTCCGGCCTCGCCGCCTGCCGCCAGTCCTACGAGAAGCGCGTCGCCGACCTCCAGGCGCAGAACAGCGCCGCGCAGAAGAAGCTGGCCGCCGTCGCCGCCGGGATTCCCAGGGATCCGAAGGCCGCCGCCGCCGCCCTGCAACGCTACGACGGCGCCGCCGCCAAGGCATGGCAGGTCTATCTGCTTCATTCGGGCCTACTTCAACCCCAGGGCGCCGACCGCGAGGCGACGGTGCGCGCCCTGGTCGCCTCGGTGATCGACAAGGACCTGCCGCCCGACCCGGAGTTGAAGGAGGAGATGCGCAACCTCGGCGACGTGGCGACGGCGCCCCTCGGCACGGCGCTTCTGTTCCTGCGCCATGTCCTGTCGACCACCGAGATGGAGGCGCCCTGCTTCCTCTTCACCCGGCACGGCCAGCCGGCCTTCGAGGCGTTCGGCCCCTTCTGGGGGAACAGCCGCGACGCCTCCCCCGCCCTGTGCGAACCGCCCTCCTCCCTCTACGACCTGCCGGAATGGCAGCGGATCGAGGCGCGCCTCGCGCCCGCCGTCGATCCGGCCCTGGAGGAGCGCGGCAGCATCCGCGAAGGCTACGAACGGCAGTTCGCGGTCGACAACCTGCAAGCCTCGCTGGTTCCCAGCACCCTGCTGGAAGCGCCCCATTCGCCGGAGGCCCGCAAGGCCGCCGAGCAGCGCAAGGCGGCGGTGAGCGCCTTCCGGGCCTGGAGCGACTTCGCGGTCTGGCCGGAGGCCGACCACAAGGCGGTCGTCGCCGCCCTGCCCGCCGCCCAGGCCGCGACGGCACGGATCTACCGGGAGAAGTTCGGCCTGAACCAGCAGACGGCCGATCAGGCCGCCCGCGCCGCCTCCGACCGCTTCATCGCCGCCCGGCTGGGCCTGCTGATGCCGGACGACTGATCCGGAGCGGCCGGACCGGCCGCCGGCTATCTGTCACCGTCTCTTCGGCCATCGTCTATTCGGCCGCCTGCGGGCGCATCGGCTGGGCGATGTCGCCCTTGCGGTTCAGCGCCTTGGCCAGCGCGTCGACACGGCGCTGCACCGCCTCGCCCGACGGCACGGTCCCGTCGTCGGGCAGGGTCAGCACCAGACGCTCGCCGACGACCTTCAGGCTGGTCCGCTCCAGCAGCGCGGTGGCGCCGCCCGACAGCGTGTGCGCCAGCCGAAGCGCCAGCCCGAGCACCAGCGCCTTCAGCCCCTGCCCTTCGCTCAGCAGCGAGCGGGCGCCCAGCGTCTGCGGCGAATCGACGGTGCCGGCGTAGCGGGCGTAGGCGGCCAGCGCCAGGAAGGCCCGCTCGTCATGGTCGAGCGCCGGGAACGGGTAGCGCAGGATGCGCAGAAAGGCGTGCTCGGCGCGGTAGTCGGGATGCTCGGCCCAGCCGACGTCGCTCAGCAGGCAGGCGGCGTGGCGCAGCCGGGTGGCGTTGTCGTCCTCGCCGGCGAACAGCCCGGCGGTCCAGTCCAGCAGCAGCGACGGGTCGCCCATCCGCACGAAACGCTGCGCCCAGTCCGCGGCCGAGGCCAGCAGCGGATCGACGCGCCGGCCTTCCGGCGTCAGCAGCGAATAGAGATGCCCCTCGCGCAGGCCGTAGGCGGAGAACACCACCCTGGACGGCTGGGCCGCGCGCAGCAGCCGTTCGAACACCAGCGCCGCGAAGGGCAGCGTGTCGAGCCGCCGCCGCGACCCCGACAGCTTTTCCAGCGACGAGCGGCTCTGCCGGCCCATCAGGGACGCGAACTCCCGCGCCTCGCCGGCCGGCATGCTGTAATGGTGGATGATGTGCAGCGGGTGGCTGGTCTGCTCCATGTGCAGCTTGGCGATGGCGCGCCAGCTTCCGCCCACCGGGTAAAAGGGCCGTCCCTTCGCCTTGCCGAGCCAGGGCAGCGATTCCAGATGCTGGTCGATCAGCCGGACCAGCCCGTTCTGGCGGGTCACCCCGGTTTCCATCAGACGCAGCGGTCCGAGCGGCAGGGTCACCTGCTCGCCGATGGCGCCGCGGTCGAGCGTGACCAGCTCCAGGCTGCCGCCGCCGAGGTCGCCGACCAGCCCGTCGGCCTCCGGCGTGCCGGACAGCACGCCCATGGCGGACAGCCGGGCCTCCTCCTCGCCGCTGATGACGCGGACGGTCAGGCCGGTCGACCGCTCGACCCGTTCGACGAAGGCGGCGCCGTCGCGGGCGTCGCGGACCGCCGCCGTGGCGATCACGTCCAGCCTCGCCACCCGCATGCCGGCGGCGAGGCGGGCGAAGCGCTCCAGCGCGGTGAGCCCCTGGGCAACGCCGTCCGGGTTGAGGTTGCCGGTCTTCTCCACCCCGCGCCCGAGGCCGCACAGCACCTTCTCGTTGAACAGCGCCAGCGGCGACCGGATCAGCCCGTCATAGACGACCAGCCGGATCGAGTTCGACCCGATGTCGATCACCGCGACCCGGCCGCCCGAGTTCCCAAGGGCTAAATCCCCGCCGGCGCCTTCGGCCGGTGAGACCGTGCGATTGTCCATCCCCATCGTCGTCGACTCCGTCACCCGAACCTCAGGACACCGTACGCAACATCAAACGCGGAGGCGTCTTTTTGTTGCTCAAGGCGCTTCCCCGGCCCGACAGGCTGGGGTTGGTCATGAAGTAATTGTGGACGCTGAAGGCGTCCGGGCCAGCCTTGATGCGGTGGTACACGCCGTCGGGGCCGAGCTTCCAGCTGCTGGCGTCGTCCTTCAGGTTGGCGACCATGATCTGGTCGAGCACCTGCTCGTGCACGGTCGGGTTCTCGATGGGGATCAGCGTCTCGATGCGGCGGTCGAGGTTGCGGGTCATCCAGTCGGCCGAGGAGATGAACAGCTTGGCCTGCGGGCTGGGCAGCCCGTGGCCGTTGCCGAAGCAGATCACCCGGCCATGCTCCAGGAATCGGCCGACGATGCTGCGCACCCGGATGTTCTCCGACAGGCCCGGTACGCCCGGCCGCAGGCAGCAGATGCCGCGGATCACCATGTCGATCTGCACGCCGGCCTGCGACGCCTTGTAGAGTTGGTCGATGATGGTCGGATCGACCAGCGAGTTCAGCTTCACCCAGATGGCGGCCGGCCGCCCGGCGGCGGCGTGGGCCATCTCCGCCTGGATCAGCTCGGCCAGCCGCTGGCGCAGCGTGATCGGGGCGATGGCGATCTTCTCCAGCACCTTCGGCGTGGCGTAGCCGGTCATGAAGTTGAACATCACCGCCGCGTCGTGGCAGAGCGCCGGGTCGCAGGTGAAGAAGGACAGGTCGGTGTAGATCTTGGCGGTGATCGGGTGGTAGTTGCCGGTCCCGAAATGCACGTAGCTGCGCAGCGCCTTCTTCTCGCGCCGCACCACCATCGACACCTTGGCGTGGGTCTTGAGGTCGACGAAGCCGTAGACCACCTGGGCGCCGGCGCGTTCCAGGTCGCGGGCCCAGCGGATGTTGGCCTCCTCGTCGAAGCGGGCCTTCAGCTCGACCAGCGCCGTCACCGACTTGCCGGCCTCGGCCGCCTCGATCAATGCCGCGACGATCGGGCTGTCCTTGCTGGTGCGGTAGAGCGTCTGCTTGATGGCGACGACCTGCGGGTCGCGCGCCGCCTGCCGGACGAACTGCACCACCACGTCGAAGCTCTCGTACGGGTGGTGGACCACCAGATCCTTGTGGCGGATCGCCGCGAAGCAGTCGCCGCCGAAGTCGCGGATGCGCTCGGGGAAGCGGGCGTTGAAGGGGCGGAACACCAGATCCGGCCGCTCGTCGACGATCAGGTTCTTGGTGTCGGTCAGGCCGATCAGCCCGTCGAGGCTGAAGACGTCCTCGCTGACGACGTTCAATTCATGCCGCAGGAACTCGCGCAGGTCGGCGGCCATGCCGCTGTCGGTCTCCAGCCGGATCACGCTGCCGCGCCGGCGCCGCTTCAGCGCCGTCTCGAAGGTGCGGACCAGATCCTCGGCCTCCTCCTCGATCTCGATCTCGCTGTCGCGCAGCACCCGGAAGACGCCGTTGCCCTTGACCTGGAACGGAGGGAACAGGCGGTCGATGAACAGCATCACCACCTTCTCCAGCTGGACGAAGCGGATGTCCGAGCCGGGCAGACGGATGAAGCGCTCGATCTGCGAGGGCAACGGCACCAGCGCGTCGATGTGGCGCCCCTTCACCGGGTCGTGCAGCTGGAGCGCCAGCGAGAAGCCCAGGTTGGGCAGGAAGGGGAAGGGGTGGGCCGGATCGACGGCGATCGGCGTCAGGATCGGGAAGATGTCGTCGAGGAACTTGGCCTCCAGCCAGTCCTTCTCGCCCTCGGTCAGTTCGTCGGGGTCGGCGACGGTGATGTTGGCCTCGCGCAGGTCGCCCTTCAGCGAGCGCCACATCGCCTGCTGGCTCGCCATCAGCTCGACGATGCGCTGTTTCACCGCACTCAGCTGCTGGGCCGGAGTGAGGTTTTCCGGGCTGGGAGTCTTCACTCCGGCCGCCACCTGCCCCTTCAGGCCGGCGACTCGGACCATGTAGAACTCGTCCAGGTTGCTGGCCGAGATCGACAGGAAACGCAGCCGTTCCAACAGCGGGTGGTTCGGATTTTCAGCTTCGTCCAGGACCCGCTGGTTGAAGGCCAGCCACGACAGTTCGCGATTGATGAAGCGCTCCGGCGCGGTGGCTTCGATGCAGACCGTTTCGAGATCCTGGAGATTGGTCACGGCACCCTCTGAGGTTCGTCAGCCGCCCCCGCCCCGGACGGGCGAGGGGATGCAAAGATGGCGGACAAGTCTATCCCATCTGCGTTACGGTTTCAGGACTCCTGTTTCGGATAAGCCTCCCCTTGCGATGAAGACCCTGTTTCTCCTTCGCCACGCCAAATCCTCCTGGGACGCCCCGGGCCTGGGCGACCACGAGCGGCCGCTCGCCCCGCGCGGCGAGAAGGCGGCGACCCTGGTCGGCCGCCATCTGGCCGCCCACCACGCCCGCGTCGATCTGGTGCTGTGCTCCACCGCCGTTCGCGCCGTGGAGACCCGCAAGCGCGTCATGGCCGCCATGGGCGTGCCCTTCCCGCCGGTGGAGCATGAGCGCGGCCTCTATCTGTGCGGCGCCCGCACCCTGCTGGAGCGGCTGCGCGACGCGCCGGATTCGGCGACCGGGCTGATGCTGGTGGCCCACAACCCGGATCTGCACGATCTGGCCCAGGAGCTGGCCGGCGACGGCCCGGCCGAGCACCGCCACGCGCTCGCCGACAAATTCCCGACCGGCGCCTGCGCCGTGCTGGTGTTCGGGGCGATGCGCTGGCGCGACCTCGATCTCGGGGCCGGGCGGCTGGCGGATTTTGTGCAGCCGCGGAAACTCTCTTAACGCGGTGCGTCCTCTTGGGGTATCCACGGATCCGGCCGCCAACGACCGGACCGGGAGGATTTGCCGTTTGCCCCAAGCCAAGCCCGACACGGCCGCCAACAGCCAGCCCGGCGGAACCGCCTTCCGCGAGGTCGAGCTGAAGCTTCACGTCGCCCCGGCGGATCTCGCCCGCGTGACGGCCCTGCCCGCCGTCCGCGAACTGGCCGACGGGCCGGCGGTGGTCAGCCATCTGCGCACCGTCTATTTCGACACGCCCGACCTGCGGCTGTTCGCCAACGGGGTCGCCTTCCGGGTGCGGCGCGACGGCGACCGCTTCATCCAGACGCTGAAGACCGTCAACAGCGCGACTCCCGGCGATTCGGCGGCGGTCGCGGTGCGCCGGGAATGGGAATGGGTGGTGGCCGGCGAGACGCCGGACTTCACCGTGCTGGCGGCGCAGGGGGTGGCCGGTCTGGTCCCCGCCGACGCGCGCGACGCCCTGCGTCCGCTGTTCGTCACCGAGTTCCGCCGCACCGCCGTGCTGGTCCGCCCCGACGCGGCGACCACCATCGAGCTGGCGGTGGACGAGGGCCGCGTCACCGCCGGCACCGCCAGCGTGCCGATCAGCGAGGTCGAGCTGGAGCTGAAGGCAGGCCGCGTCGCCCGGCTGTTCGACCTCGCGCTGCGCCTGCAACGCGCCGTGCCGATGCGCATCGGCACCGAAAGCAAGGCGGAGCTGGGCCTGCGGCTGGTCACCGGGCGCCTGCCGCCGCCGGTCGGCTCGGAGCCGCTCGGCCTGTCTCCCGTCACCACGGTGGCGGAGGCCTACCGTCACATCGTCCGCCACGCGCTGCGCCAGTTCCTCGCCAACGAAGCCTGCGCGCTGGCCGGCGGCGACGTCGAGGGGCTGCACCGCATGCGCGTCGCGCTGCGCCGGCTGCGCATCGCCCACCGGCTGTTCGCGCCGCTGATCGGGTCGGTCGAGGCCGACCGGCTGGTCGCCGAAAGCCGGGCGATGGCCAAGCAGCTCGGCCCGGCGCGCGGCTGGGACGTGCTGCTGACCGGGGTCATCGACCCGCTGTCGGCCAACCCCAAGGCTCCGCCGGGCCTGCCGATCCTCGCCGCCGCCGCCCGCAGCGCCGGCGCCGGCCCGGCCCGCGAGGCGGTCGCCGCCATCCTCGCCCCGCACGGCACCACCACCGTTCTGGGACTGGCCGCCTGGCTGGAGGACGGGCGCTGGCTGGCCAACGCCGACAAGGACAGCCGGGCGGCGCTCGACGCCCCGGTCACCAGCGTCGCCGGCCCCTGGCTGTCGGCCCGCCTCGCCAAGCTGGGCAAGCCGGCCAAGCTTCCCGACGAGCCGAAGGAGCGCGAGAAGCTGCGGCGGCGCCTGCGGACGCTGCGCTACGTCGCCGAGTTCTTCCGCGGCCTCTACCCGGAATCCGCCACCCTGCCCTTCCTGGCGGCGCTCGATTCGCTGCTGGCGGCCCACGACGCCGACCACGACGCGGCGACCGGCCGCAAGATGCTGGCCGCCCTGCCCGGCGCCGATCCGCGGACCGTGGCGGCGGTTGCCGCCTGGATCGACCGGCAGGCCGACAAGCGGCGCAAGGCGCTGCCCGAGCTGTGGAAACGTTTTCGAGACACGCCGGTTTTCTGGACCTGACCCGCGCGGGGCGCCGTTGGTCGCGGCATTCGCGGCGCCTATATCGTCCCTCGGCCGAAGCGGGCCTTGATGAGTGGTCGTGTGCACTTTGAAAGCCCCTCTCCCTCAGGGAAAGGGGCTTTCAAAGCGCATATGGCCCCTCACCGCCCGCATGAAGCCGCTTTCCAACCGGATCGGCTTCGAGTAAAAGAACAACCCATGAACAAGTACATCAGCGTCCGCGGCGCGCGGGAACACAACCTGAAGAACGTCGATGTGGACCTGCCGCGCGACGAACTGATCGTCATCACCGGCCTGTCGGGCTCCGGCAAGTCGTCACTGGCCTTCGACACCATCTACGCCGAGGGGCAGCGCCGCTACGTCGAGAGCCTGTCGGCCTACGCGCGCCAGTTCCTGGAGCTGATGCAGAAGCCCGACGTCGATTCGATCGAGGGGCTGTCGCCGGCCATCTCCATCGAGCAGAAGACGACGTCGAAGAACCCGCGCTCCACCGTCGGCACGGTGACCGAGATCTACGACTACATGCGCCTGCTGTGGGCGCGCGTCGGCATTCCCTACTCGCCGGCCACCGGCCTGCCGATCGAAAGCCAGACGGTCAGCCAGATGGTCGACCGCATCATGGCGATGCCGGAGGGCACGCGCCTGCTGCTGCTGGCCCCCTTCGTGCGCGGCCGCAAGGGCGAGTACAAGAAGGAGATCCAGGATCTCCGCAAGCGCGGCTTCCAGCGCGTCCGCGTCGACGGCACCATGCACGAGATCGACGAGGTGCCGACGCTCAACAAGAAGCTGAAGCACGACATCGAGGTGGTGGTCGACCGCATCGTGGTGCGCGAGGGGCTGGGCAACCGGCTGGCCGATTCGCTGGAGACCGCGCTGGGGCTGGCCGAGGGCATCGTCTGGGTCGAGAACGCCGAGACCAACGAGCAGACCGTCTTCTCGCAGAAGTTCGCCTGCCCGGTGTCCGGCTTCACGATTCCGGAGATCGAGCCGCGCCTGTTCTCCTTCAACAACCCGTTCGGCTCCTGCCCGGCCTGCGAGGGTCTGGGCAGCAAGATCTATTTCGACCCGATGCTGGTCGTCCCCGACGAGCGGCTGACGCTCGGCAAGGGCGCCATCGCCCCCTGGGCCGGCTCGACCTCCAAATACTACGACCAGACGCTGGAGAGCATCGCCCAGCACTTCAACGTCTCGATGGGCACGCCCTGGGAGGAACTGCCGGAAACGGTCCGCCAGACCATCCTTTACGGGTCGGGCGGCACCGCCATCACCATGACCTACAACGATGGCTTGCGCAGCTACCAGACCAACAAGCCGTTCGAGGGCATCGTCACCAACCTGGAGCGCCGCTATCGGGAGACCGAGAGCGCCTGGATGCGCGACGAGCTGTCGAAGTATCAGTCCTCGCAGCCCTGCGAGGTCTGCAAGGGCGCCCGGCTGAAGCCGGAGGCGCTGGCCGTCAAGGTGAACGGCCGCCACATCTCGCAGGCGGCGGAAATGTCGATCTCCGACGCGGCGGCGTGGTTCGGCGGGCTGAACGAGCATCTGCGCCCGAAGGACCGCGAGATTGCCTATCGCATCCTCAAGGAGATCAACGAGCGGCTGGGTTTCCTCAACGCGGTCGGGCTGGAATACCTCACGCTCAGCCGCGGCTCCGGCACCCTGTCGGGCGGCGAGAGCCAGCGCATCCGGCTGGCCTCGCAGATCGGATCCGGCCTGACCGGCGTTCTCTACGTGCTGGACGAGCCGTCGATCGGCCTGCACCAGCGCGACAACGACCGTCTGCTGGAGACGCTGAAGCGCCTGCGCGACATCGGCAACACCGTCGTCGTCGTCGAGCATGACGAGGACGCCATCCGCAGCGCCGACTATCTGGTCGACATGGGCCCCGGCGCCGGTCAGCACGGCGGCAACGTCATCGCCCAGGGCACGCCGGAGGAGGTTCAGAAGAACCCCAACAGCGTCACCGCCCAGTTCCTCAACGGCACCCGCTTCGTCCCCATCCCCGACGAGCGCCGGCCCGGCCATCCCGGCCAGTTCCTGGAGGTGACCGGCGCGCGCGCCAACAACCTGAGGAACGTCTCGACGAAGATCCCGCTCGGCACCTTCACCTGCGTGACCGGCGTGTCGGGCGGCGGCAAGTCCACGCTCATCATCGAGACGCTCTACAAGGCGGTCGCCCGCAAGCTGATGGGCGCCCGCGAGCACCCGGCCGAGCACGACACCGTGCTGGGGCTGGAGCATCTCGACAAGGTCATCGACATCGACCAGTCGCCGATCGGTCGCACCCCCCGCTCGAACCCGGCGACCTACACCGGCGCCTTCACGCCGATGCGCGACTGGTTCGCCGGGCTGCCGGAGGCCAAGGCGCGCGGCTACGGCCCTGGCCGCTTCTCCTTCAACGTCAAGGGCGGGCGCTGCGAGGCCTGCCAGGGCGACGGCGTCATCAAGATCGAGATGCACTTCCTGCCCGACGTCTACGTGACCTGCGACGTCTGCCACGGCAAGCGCTACAACCGCGAGACCCTGGAGGTCACCTACCGCGACAAGACCATCGCCGACGTGCTCGACATGACGGTCGAGGAGGGCAAGGAGTTCTTCAAGGCGGTCCCCGGCATCCGCGACAAGCTCGACACGCTGGAGCGGGTGGGGCTCGGCTACATCCACATCGGGCAGGCGGCGACGACCCTGTCGGGCGGCGAGGCGCAGCGCGTCAAGCTGTCCAAGGAACTCAGCCGCCGCGCCACCGGCCGCACCCTCTACATCCTCGACGAGCCGACCACCGGCCTGCACTTCGCCGACGTCGAGAAGCTGATGGAGGTGCTCCACGCGCTGGTCGACCAGGGCAACACGGTGCTGGTGATCGAGCACAATCTGGAGGTCATCAAGACCGCCGACTGGATCATCGACCTCGGGCCGGAGGGCGGCACCGGCGGCGGCGAGATCGTCGCGGAGGGCACGCCGGAGGATGTGGCGAAGGTCAAGCGCAGCTACACCGGCCGGTATCTCGCCCCCTACCTGAAGGCGAAGCCCAAGTCGCGAAAGAGGGCGTGAACAAACGGAGGCTCGGCGGTGTTTCCCGGTCATTGTCCGCTCTGAAACTGAGGAGACGAGGAATGACCAGGACGCTTCTGACCGGTGTCGGCGCCGCCATGGGCGCCGCCCTCCTGCTGGCCGCCTGTGGGTCCGACGGCAGCAGCACCAGCACGACGACGACCACCACCACGACCCCGAACTACGGGTCGAGCACGGTCGTCACCCCGGCCCCGTCGGGTTCGGCCACCGTCGTGACCCCGGCCCCGTCCTCGACCACCGTCGAGCGCCGCACGACGACCAAGACGGAGTGAGGGGCGCATCACCAGCGCTGTTCATGCAGACGGCCGGCACCGCAAGGCGCCGGCCGCGATGCTTTTGGGGGCTGTCCCTTTCGGACCGGACCGCCTAGATTGCCGGCGAATCACCCGCAGTCCCGTGCCCCAACAGCTTTCGTCTGGAACGCCTTCATGACCGACACCCTTCGCCCCGTCCATGTCATCGGCGGCGGTCTCGCCGGATCCGAGGCCGCGTGGCAGCTCGCCTCGCGCGGCGTGCCCGTGGTCCTGCACGAGATGCGGCCCGTCCGCAAGACCGACGCCCACGACACCGACAAGCTGGCGGAACTGGTCTGCTCCAACTCCTTCCGCTCCGACGACGCCGAATACAACGCGGTCGGCCTGCTGCACGAGGAGATGCGGCGCTGCGGCTCGCTGATCCTGCGCTGCGCCGACGCCCACAAGGTGCCGGCCGGCGGGGCGCTCGCCATGGACCGCGACGGCTTCGCCGGCGCCGTGACCGAGGCGATCACCAGCCATCCCCTCATCACCGTCGAGCGCGGCGAGGTCGCCGGCCTGCCGCCCGAGGAATGGGACAGCGTCATCGTCGCCACCGGCCCGCTGACCTCCCCGCCGCTGGCCGAGGCGATCCGCGCCTTCACCGGCGAGGAGTCGCTGGCCTTCTTCGACGCCATCGCCCCCATCGTCTATCTGGAGAGCGTCGACCTGTCGAAGGCGTGGTTCCAGTCGCGCTACGACAAGCCCGGCCCCGGCGGCACCGGCAAGGACTACATCAACTGCGCCTTCGAGAAGGACGAGTACCGCGCCTTCATCGACGCGCTGATCGCCGGCGAGAAGACCGACTTCAAGGAATGGGAGAAGAACACCCCCTATTTCGAGGGCTGCCTGCCCATCGAGGTGATGGCGGAGCGCGGCGTCGACACGCTGCGCTACGGCCCGATGAAGCCGGTCGGCCTGACCAACCCGCACAAGCCGGAACGCCGCCCCTACGCCGTGGTCCAGCTTCGCCAGGACAACGCGCTGGGCACCCTCTACAACCTCGTCGGCTTCCAGACCAAGCTGCGCCACGCCGAGCAGACGCGCATCTTCCGCATGATCCCCGGCCTGGAGAAGGCCGAGTTCGCGCGGCTGGGCGGCCTGCACCGCAACACCTTCCTGAACAGCCCGCGCCTGCTCGACGGCGCCCTGCGCCTGAAGGCACAGCCGCGCCTGCGCTTCGCCGGTCAGGTGACGGGCTGCGAGGGTTATGTCGAGAGCGCGGCCGTCGGCCTGCTCGCCGGCCGCTTCGCCTCGGCCGAACGTCTGGGCCAGACCATCGTCAACCCGCCGGTCACGACCGCGCTGGGCGCCATCCTCGGCCACATCACCGGCGGCGCGGAGGCCGAGACCTTCCAGCCGATGAACGTCAACTTCGGCCTGTTCCCGCCGGTGGACGAGAAGATCCGCGGGCGCGACCGCAAGCTGGCCTACACCCGCCGCGCGCTGGCGGATCTGGACGGGTGGCTGGCCGCCTGACCGCCGAAGCGGTCAATACGCCCCGCGCAGCGCCGCCCAGCCCAGCCGCAACTGGCGGAACGGGTTGGGCAGCAGCACGCGCGGGGCGAAGGGGTCGTTGCCCTCCCGCGCGAGAACGCCGAGATGCAGCTCGGCCAGCACCGCCGGCAGCAGCGCCGGCACGGCGGCGCGCGGCACCGAACGCCGCAGCTTGCGCGCCTCGCCCAGATGCTTGCGCGCCACCAGCGCGACGTCGCCCACCACCGGCCGCAGCTCCGGCGTGGAGCGCAGCTCGAACAGGTCGTGCGATCGCGCCCCGTGCCGCGCCATCAGGTCGGCGGGCAGCAGCTGCCGGTGCTGGCGCGCCAGGAAGGGCACGGCGCGCAGGATGCCGGCCAGGGCGTAGGCGATGCCGACATGGCGTCCGGCGGCCATCGCCGCCTCGTCGCGCACGCCCAGGATCTCCAGCGCCAGCTGGACCAGCGGCGCGCCCGTGACCTCCGCGTAATTCACCAGACAGGTCAGGTCGGCCGGCGGCGTGTCGTCCAGATCGGCCTCGCGCGCGTCGATCAGCCGGTCGAACAGGGCGCGGCTCAGCCCCAGGCTCCGCGCCGCTTCCGCCAGCGGATCCATCACCGCGTGACGGGGTACGGGTCCGTCCCCATAGACAGCTTCGATGCCGTCGCGCCAGAATTGAAGCCGCATCTGCCCCATGATCGGCTCGCTGACCACCTCGCGGGTCTTGGCGATCTCCAGATTGAAGGCGTGCAACGCGAACAGGGCTTCGCGCCGGTCCGCCGGGGCGAAGAGACCTGCCAGAAAGTGATCGTTGTCATACTTCCGGACCTCCCGTCCGCAATAAGACAGGTCGGTGGTCGTCTTCGCCATGTGAAACCCGGATGGAAAAAGAGGGGTGGATCGCGGTGAGGCGGCGGTCAAAGCTTGAGTCCACGCCTATATGAAGCACACTCGATCGCACCGCCAGTCCCGACGCGCAGCAGGCAGGGCCCCATGACGGATTTCAACACGGATTTCAACACCGCCCCGGCGAAACCCCGCAAGCCGAGCCCGATCGCCCGCAAGGACGAGAGCACGGAGAACTTCCCCGTCGCGTCGCGCCTGCTGCCCAAGCATCTGCGGCCGCACGTCATCGCCTTCTACCGCTTCCTGCGGCTGGCCGACGACATCGCCGACGACATGGATCTGGAGCCGGAGACCAAGCTGGCCTACCTGGAGGCGCTGGAGCGCGCCCTGACCTCGGGGCAGGCCAAGCACGCCTACCTGAAGCCGGCGCTCGACCTGCGCGAGAGCCTGAAGGAGACCGGCGTCAGCGACCGCCACGCCCGGCAGGTGCTGCGCGCCTTCCGCCGCGACGCCGTCGGCGCCCGCTGCCACAGCTGGAGCGACCTGCTGCTCTACTGCCGCTTCTCGGCCAACCCGGTCGGGCGCTACCTGCTGGAGCTGCACGGCGAGGGGGTGGCCGCCGGCCCGGCGTCCGACGCGCTGTGCTCGGCGCTCCAGGTGCTGAACCATCTTCAGGACGCCCGCGAGGACTGGTCGCAGCTCGGTCGCTGCTACATCCCGCTGACCTGGTTCGAGGAGGCCGGCGTCAGCGTCGAGCGGCTGGTGGAGCATGAGAGCGACCCCCGCCTGCGCGCCATCTTCGACCAGGCGCTGGAGCACACCGACCGCCTGCTGGAGCGCGCCGCCCCTCTGCCCGGCCTGATCCAGCATCGCGGCCTGCGGATGGAGGCGTCGGTCATCCTCAGCCTCGCACAGGCGCTGTCGCAGCGGCTGAAGGCCCGCGACCCGATGAAGGCGCGGGTGATGCTCGGCACGCACCACAAGCTGGTCGCCGTGGCGCGGGGGCTGGCGCGAAGCTTCTCCGCCTCCTAAACTTCCGGGCCGCGTTCGTCCGAACGCCCGGCCCGGGAAGATCCGCATGACGCCTCCGCTGTCCGATTCGTCTCCGCCCCCGTCCACCGACACGCCCTCGGCGGTGGCGGAGCGGTCGGGAAGCAGCTTCTATTGGCCGATGCGGCTGCTGCCGGCGTCCAAGCGCGCGGCGATGTTCGCCATCTACGCCTTCTGCCGCCGCGTCGACGACATCGCCGACGAGCCGGGCGATCCGGCGGAAAAGCGCGAGGCGCTGGATTCCTGGCGGCGGACGATTCGCGGCCTCTACTCCGGCGACGCCCCGACCAGCCCGTTGTCCGCCGCGCTGAAGGGGGCCATCGACCGCTACGGCCTGCCCCGCGCCGAGTTCGAGGCGGTGATCGACGGCATGGCGATGGATGTCGGCGGCGAAGCCGGGGACGGGCTGCGGGCGCCCGGCCTGCCCACCCTGCGCCTCTACTGCCGCCGCGTCGCCGGGGCCGTCGGCATGCTGGCGATCCGCGTCTTCCACCGGGCCGACCCGGCGACCGAGGCCTTCGCCCTGGCGCTCGGCGAGGCGCTCCAACTGACCAACATCCTGCGCGACCTCGCCGAGGACGCGGCGCTCGGCCGCCTCTACCTGCCGCGCGAACTGCTGGATGCCGCCGGGGTCGACACGGACGTGCCGGACGAGGCGCTGGCCCATCCCGGACTGCCCCGGGCCTGCGAGGCGCTGGCCGAGCTGGCGGAGACCCGCTTCGCCGAGGCGCGGGCGGCCATCGCGGGGACGGCGCGCGGCTCGCTGTGGGCGGCCATCGCCATGATGGTTCTCTACCACCGGCTGCTGCGGCGCCTGCGGGCGCGGGGCTGGAGCGATCCGGCGGTCCGCATCCGGCTCGGCCGGCGCGAAAGCGCCTGGGTGGCCCTGCGCTGCCTGATCGGCGTGCCGCCCGCCGCGTGACCATTCCACCCTCTCCCATCGCCGGAACGGTGCATGTGATCGGCGCCGGGCTCGCCGGCCTGTCGGCCGCCCTCCGTCTGGCCGAGGCGGGGCGACGCGTCGTCCTGCACGAGCAGGCTCCCCAGGCGGGTGGGCGCTGCCGATCCTTCCACGACGCCACGCTCGACCGGACGCTCGACAACGGCAGCCACATGGTCCTCGGCGGCAACCGGGCGCTGCTGGATTACGCGCGCCGGATCGGGGCGGCCGGCGCGCTGAGCGCGCTGCGCCCGGCCGCCTTTCCCTTCCTCGATCTGCGCGACGGCGCCGCCTGGACCCTGCGACCCGGCGGGCTGTGGCTGTTCGACGAGGCGCGGCGGGTGCCGGGAAGCCGTCCCTGGCAGTATCTCGCCGCCCTGCGCGCCGTGCTGGCCGGCCCGGCGGCGGCGCTGGACGCGGTGCTGCCTCCGAACGGCCTGTTGCACGGGCGGCTGTGGGCTCCGCTGGCGGTGTCGGCGATGAACGGCCCGACCGCGCGGGTGTCGGCCCGCCTGTTCGGCGCGGTGATGCGGGAAACCCTGCTTCGCGGCGAGGCGGCCTGCCGGCCGGTGATCGCCGCGCAGGGGCTGTCCGCCGCCTTCGTCGATCCGGCCCTGCGCCGTCTGGCGGCGCTCGGTGGTGACGTCCGGTTCGGCGCGCGCGTGGACGGCCTGCGTTTCGACGGCGGCCGGGTGGCCGGGCTGTCCATCGCAGGCTCCGGTTTCGGCCTCGGGAGCATGGATTCCGTCATCCTCGCGACGCCGGCCTGGGTGGCCGGGCGGCTGGTGCCGGAGCTGTCCGTGCCGCCGCCCGGCCCGGCCATCGTCAACGTCCATTACCGCTTCGACGGGCCGGTGAGCCTGCCGGGCGGCTCCCCCTTTCTCGCGCTGGTCGGCGGGCGGGCGGAATGGCTGTTCGCGCGCGGCGACGTGCTGTCGGTCACTGTCAGCGACGCCGACGCCCTGGCCGACCAACCGGCCGACGCCATCGCGGCCCGCCTGTGGAGCGACGTCGCGGCGGCCCTGCGACTCGATGTCCCGATTCGCCCCTTCCGGGTGGTCAAGGAGCGCCGGGCGACCCCCGATCAGGCGCCCGACTCGGTGCGGCGCCGTCCGCCGGCCCGCACCCGCTGGAGCAACCTCGCCCTGGCCGGAGACTGGACGGACACAGGGCTTCCAGCCACCCTGGAGGCCGCGGTGCGCTCCGGCGACCGGGCGGCGGCGCTGCTTCTCGCCAAGCCCTAGCCTCTTTCTCTCAGTCTGGAGCCATTCCAGCCTTCACTTTGCCGCGCCGTCGGCCTATCTGGACGGGTGGATGGGCCAGGCCCGCAAAGCCAAGCTCGGAAGTGCATCCAAAAAAGAGAGAGGGTATTCAAGATGGCGTTCGAACTTCCGCCGCTCCCCTACGCGTACGACGCTCTGGAGCCGTACATCTCGTCGCAGACCCTGCATCTGCACCACGACAAGCACCACCAGACCTACGTCACCAACCTGAACAACCTGACCAAGGACAGCCCGCTGGCCAACGCCAGCCTGGAGGAGGTCATCAAGGCCTCGGCCGGCGACGCCTCGAAGGTCGGCATCTTCAACAACGCCGCCCAGGTGTGGAACCACACCTTCTTCTGGCAGTGCCTGAAGAAGGACGGCGGCACCATCCCGGCCGCCCTGGAGGCCCGTCTGGTCGCCGATTTCGGCAGCGTCGAGAAGTTCAAGGAAGAGCTGACCCAGGCCGCCCTGACCCAGTTCGGCTCGGGCTGGGCGTGGCTGTACGAGGAAGGCGGCAAGCTGAAGGTCGGCAAGACCGGCAACGCCGACACCCCGCTGGCCCACGGCCAGAAGCCGCTGTTCACCATCGACGTGTGGGAGCACGCCTACTACGTCGACTTCCAGAACCGCCGCGCCGACTTCGTGAAGGCCGTCATCGACAACCTCGCGAACTGGGACTTCGCCGCCGAGCAGCTCGCGGCCTGATCCCGACAGCCTGACCGCGAGGTCGCGCTGAAAAACGCGAAGGCGCCTCCGGTCGGGGGCGCCTTCGTCGTTTTGGACAGGATGGACACGGGACCGGTCAGACCGGCAGCAGCGCCGCCGCCACCCGCCGGCCCTCGGCCAGCAGCACGTTGTAGGTGCGGCAGGCGGCACCGCTGTCCATGAACTCCACCACGATGCCGGCCTCGCGCAGTTCCTGGCGGAGCGCCTTGGAAACCAGCTTCATGGTCGGGCCGGTGCCGAGCAGCAGCAGCTCCACCTTCGGTTCCGCCTCGCGCACCGCCGCGAAGTCGGCGGCGGTCAGCGCGGCCGCGTCGGTGGCGGTCCAGGGCAGCGTGCGGTCGGGCAGCACGATGACCGCCCCGACGCGCCACTGCCCCGACACGCAGAACTGCCCCTCGCCATAGCCGTCGATGACCTGACGGTCGGACGGAATGATCGGCGTGATGTCGGCCATATCGAAAACCCGCTTCTCTTGCCGTTACGGCGTCGTCGCCGCGTTGGAGGCGGCCGCCTCCGGCGCGCCGCGGCGCAGGCGGTTCTCGCCCAGGAACAGCAAGATGGGGGCGGCGATGAAGATCGACGAGGTGGTCGCGATGAACACGCCGAGCAGCAGCACGATTCCGAAATCCTGCAACGCCTCGCCGCCGAACAGCGCCAGCGGGATGACCGACAGGAAGGTGCACATCGAGGTGCCGACGGTGCGGTTCAGCGTCTCGTTGATCGA
Organism: Azospirillum agricola; assembly: GCF_017876095.1. Classification (GTDB taxonomy): domain Bacteria; phylum Pseudomonadota; class Alphaproteobacteria; order Azospirillales; family Azospirillaceae; genus Azospirillum; species Azospirillum agricola. The sequence continues at coordinate 103,400 of NZ_JAGINM010000002.1, read as the reverse complement.
CAGGTCGATCAGGTCGCGCAGCGGCATCTTCTTGTAGATGCGCAGATTCTCGCGCATCCGGTCATAGACCACGACCTTGTCGTTGATCGAGTAGCCCATGATCGTCAGGATCGCCGCGATCGCCGTCAGGTTGAACTGCATGCCGGTGATGGCGTAGAAGCCGATGATCTTGGTGATGTCGAGCAGCAGCGTCACCACGGCGCCCAGGCCGAACTGCCATTCGAAGCGGAACCAGATGTAGATCAGCATCGCCACCATGGCGAGGCCCATCGCCAGCATGCCGTTGGCGAACAGCTCAGAGCTGACCGAGGCGCCGACCGCCTCGACGCGGCGGACCTGGGTGCCCGGCAGGATCTGGGCCAGCGAGGCGCGGACCTTGTCGGCGGCCACCAGCTGGGCGGCGTCGTCGCCCGGCTGGCGCTCCAGGCGGATCAGCACGTCCTGGGGCGATCCGAACTCCTGCAGGGCCACCTGCCCCATGCCCAGCTCGCCCAGCGAATGGCGGAGCGAGGCGAAGTCGGGGGCCTGCGGGGTGCGGGCCTCGATGACGATGCCGCCCTGGAAGTCGATGCCGTAGTTCAGCCCCGGATGGAAGAACAGGACGATCGAGGCGATGGACAGGAACGCCGAGGTGAGCAGGCCGGCGAACCGGCCGTTCATGAACGGGATCTTGGTGTCGTCGGGGACGAGGCGGAGGTGGAACATGGATCGTCCTCTCAAACCGGCAGCGCGGCGGGCCGCGTGCGGCGCAGCCACGTCACCATCATCAGGCGCACCAGCACCGTCGCGGTGAACATGGAGATCATGATGCCGAAGGTGATGGTGACGGCGAAGCCCTTGATGGCGCCGGTGCCGAAGATGAACAGCAAGGCCATCTTGAGCGCCGTCGTCAGGTTCGAATCGACGATGGTGCTGTAGGCGCGGCTGAAGCCGGCCTCCATCGAGGCGAAGACGCCCCGGCCCTTCCTCGTCTCCTCGCGGATGCGCTCGTTGATCAGGATGTTGGCGTCCACCGCGAGGCCGAGCGACAGCAGCACGCCGGCGATGCCGGGCAGCGTCAGCGTCGCCTGGAGCATCGACAGCGCCGCCAGCGTCAGCACGAGGTTGACCAGCAGGGCGAAGCAGGCGAAGGAGCCGAACAGCCCGTAGGACGCGATCATGTAGATGCAGACCATGACGAAGCCGACCAGCACGGCGGTCAGGCCGGCGCGGATGGAATCGGCGCCGAGGTCGGGCCCGACCGTGCGTTCCTCGATCACCTTCAGCGGCGCCGGCAGGGCGCCGGCGCGCAGCAGAACGGCGAGGTCGTTGGCGGTGGCGGCGGAGAAGTTGCCACTGATCTGGCCGCGCCCGCCGGTGATCGGCTCGCGGATGACCGGCGCGCTGATGACCTTGTTGTCGAGCACGATGGCGAAGGGACGGCCGACGTTCGCCTTGGTGATCTCGGCGAAGCGGTTGGCCCCGGCGCTGTTGAACTCGAAGTTCACCACCCACTCGCCGGTCTGCGAATTGGTCGAGGCCGACGCGTTCTTCAGCGTGGCGCCGTCGACCTCGACCTTCTTGCGGATGACGTAGGTGGTCTGGAACCGCTCGCCCTCGGCCGACGGCAGGATCTCGGAGCCCGGAGGGGCGCGGCCGGTGGAGGGGTCGGCGTTGGTGTCGACCAGACGGAAGGTCATCTTCGCCGTGGTGCCGAGCAGCCGCTTCACGCGGTCGGGATCCTCGACGCCGGGAAGCTGGACCAGGATGCGGTCGTTGCCCTGGCGGGCGATGGTCGGCTCGTTCACGCCGGTCTCGTCGATGCGGCGGCGGACGATCTCGATCGACTGCTCGATGGCCTGGGTCGCGCGGTCGCGCAGGGCGACCTCGCTCAGCTGGGCCGTCACCGTGTTGCCGTCGGCGCTCACCGTCAGGTCCGGCTGGCCGCCGCCGAGCGCCGTGCCGCCGACCGGGCTGGCGAGGCCGCGCAGAGCCTTCACCGCCTCGTCGGCCTGGGCCGGGTCGCGGAGCTGGACGGTCACGGCGCGCTCGCCGGGGTTGATCGCGGTGTAGCCGACGTTGGCGGTGCGCAGCTGCTGCCGCGCCCCGTCCACCAGCCCCTCGACGCGGTCGCGGATGACCGCGCCCATGTCAACCTCGAGCAGCAGATGCGAGCCGCCGCGCAGGTCGAGACCCAGCGACACCTTGCTGTGGGCGTACCAGCCGGGCAGGTGCGCCAGCGTGTCACGGCCGAGGAAGTTCGGCAGCATCATGACGAAGCCGGCGACGCAGATCGCCACGATCGTGTAAATCTTCCAACGCGAAAAATACAGCATGCGTCACTCGAATCCGATTCGACGACCGGCGCTCGCCGGTTTCGCTTGTGCTGGCCTTCCAAACCTCACGCAACAGACCCTTCGCAGACCGCCATCCCCGCCTTTGCGGGGATGACGGGTCGGTGACGATGCGGGAGCCGCCGCGCGATGCTTGGTCTTACTTGCGGCCGAACAGCTTGCCGATGCCGCCGGCGGCCGGGGTCTCGGCGGGCTTGGCCTCGCCCTCGGCGGCGGCCGGGGTGGCGCCGTCGCCGCCCTTGCCGGCCGGCTCGGTCTTGGCCAGCACGAGGTTGACCGTGGAGCGGACGCAGCGGACGCGGACGTTCTCGGCGATCTCGACGGTCAGCTCGTCGTCGGCGCCGACCTTGGTCACGGTGCCGATGATGCCGCCGCCGGTCACGACGCGGTCGCCGCGGCGGATGTTGCCCAGCATCGCCTTGTGCTCCTTCATCTTCTTCTGCTGGGGGCGGATCAGCAGGAAGTAGAAGACGACGAAGATCAGAATCAGCGGCAGGAATTGCACGAGCATGTCGCTGCCGCCAGCCGGCGCCGCGGTCTGTGCATAAGCCGTCGAAACGAACATCAGGGAGCTCCTTTTGGTTTGGTCCCGGCGCGGGTTCGGCGGACCGCCGGGACGCCGCGACTATAGCCGCCCATGCCCCGGATGCAACGGTGATGCGGCGAAAACCGGGGAATGGCGGTTGCTTGTGCGCACGCATTGCTGTGATACCGTGCGATCGCGTCGGAAAGATGGCTGCGCCGACCGCCGGTTTCCATGAAATTTTGTGAAAAGGTGCCTGGAAAACGATGTCTTCCGATTCCCTGCTACCGTTGCTGACCCGCATCGCCGACGCGCTGGAGCGTCTGGCCCCGCCGGCCTCCGTGCCGCTCGACCTGACGGCGGCCGACGCCTTCGTCTGGCACACCGAGCCGGACCGGCTGGAGCCGGTGCCCGCCGTCAACCGGGTCGACATCGTCCTGCTCCAGGGCGTCGAGCGGCAGCGCGACACCCTGCTGGAGAACACCCGCCGCTTCGCCGCCGGCTATCCCGCCAACAACGCCCTGCTGTGGGGCGCGCGCGGCACCGGCAAGAGTTCGCTGGTCAAGTCGGTCCACGCGCTGCTGTGCCAGGAGCGTCCCGGCGAACTGGTTCTGGTGGAAATCCACCGCGAGGACATCCCCACCCTGCCCCGCCTGCTGACGAAGCTGAAGGGCGAGAAGCGGCGCTTCATCCTGTTCTGCGACGACCTGTCCTTCGACCATGACGACGCGCACTACAAGTCGCTGAAGGCGGTGCTCGACGGCGGCATCGAGGGGCGGCCGGAGAATGTCGTGTTCTACGCGACCTCGAACCGCCGCCACCTGATGCCGCGCGAGATGATCGACAACGAGCGCTCGACCGCCATCAACCCGGGCGAGGCGGTCGAGGAGAAGGTGTCGCTGTCCGACCGCTTCGGCCTGTGGCTCGGCTTCCACAACTGCGACCAGGACACCTACTTCGCGATGATCGAGGGCTACGTCCGCCACTTCGGCCTGGAGATCCCGCTGGATCAGCTCCGCGCCGAGGCGGTGGAATGGTCGGTCACGCGCGGCAGCCGCTCGGGCCGCGTCGCGTGGCAGTTCATCCAGGACCTGGCGGGCCGTCTCGGAAAGCCCCTTCGATAGGCCGGCGGTCCATCTGATCGGTCGGATCGACCGCCTGGCTGCCCTTGCGAAGCTCGAAATGGAGCTGCGGGCTGCTGACGGCGCCGGTCTGGCCGACCCGGCCCACCGTCTGCCCGCGCTTCACCGTGGCGCCGCGCTCCACGTCGATGCGGTCGAGGTGGGCGTAGGCGGTGATCCAGCCGTCGGCGTGCTTCAGCAGCAGCAGGTTGCCGAAGCCGCGCAGCTCGTTGCCGGCGTAGGCGACGACGCCGTTGTCGGCGGCGACCACCGCCGTGCCCTTGCCGGCGGCGATGTTCAGCCCGTCGTTGTGCAGCCCGTCCGGCTTGGGGCCGTAGCCGGAGATCAGCTTGCCCTTCACCGGCCACAGGAAGCGCGCCGAGCCGCGCGGCGGCGGCGCGGCGACCTCGGCTTTCGGTTCCGGCTTGGGCGGCGCGGCGGCGACCTCGGTCGGCGCCGGCGCGGCGGTGCGGCCGGCCGGAAGGCTGGGCGGCAGCGGCGAGGCGGCGACCGCCGCCGGGGCCTCCGCGGCGGGAGCCGGCTCGGCCGTCACGCCGGGTTTCGAGCCGGGTGGGCGCAGCGAGACCGGGGCCTGTCCCGGCTGATAGGCGACCTCCGGCTCTCCGGACGCGGCGGCGGCGGGACCGCCCGGCTTCACGGCGGACGGCGGCGACGCGGTGGCGCCGCCCCCCGGAGAGCCGGAGGGGGGAGAGCCGGACGGGGGAGCGGACGGCGCCGGCAGCTCGGCCGCCTGGATCGAGCCGCGACCGGCGCGCGGCGCCCCATCGGCGGCGCCCGGCGAAGCGGCGGGAACGGTCCCGGCGTCGGCCAGCACGACCGGCCCGGAGGACGGCCGTTGCCCGGCGCCCGGCAGGCGGAGCGGCTGGCCGGCCTGCACCGCGTAGGGCGGCGACAGGTTGTTGAGGGTGGTCAGCTCGCTGACGTCCACATTGTGCATGCGGGAGATGCCATAGAGCGTGTCGCCCTTCTGCACGATGTACTGCCGGGCGGCCGGCAGGGTCAGCCGTTGCCCGACCTCCAGCTTGTAGGGCGGCGTCAGGCGGTTGATCTCGATCAGGTCGCGCAGCGGCACGTTGTAGCGCCGGGACAGCATGTAGGCGTTGTCGCCCTTCTGCACCGTGATGGCCCCCCCGGCGGATTCCGGCGTTCCCCCCATCATGTCGGTGAAGGGGGCCAGGCCGCCGATCCGCTCGCAGGCCGCCAGCGCCAGCAGGGCGAGCGAGGCGGCGGCGAGGCGCGCGGCGAGGCCGCCCCGGCGCGCGGACGGGGGGACGGACGGAGCGGCGGGCGTCATGATGCGGAACGGACCTGTTGCGGCGGGTCGGACAGCAGCGGAACGAAACGGACGGGCCACAGGTCCTCCCGGATAAGACCAGCTTCGGTGCGCCGGAAGCGGACCACCTTCTGATCGTGGTAGCCGTCGCCCAGCGGAATGAGCATGACACCACCAACGGCGAGCTGATCCGTCAAGTCTTTTGGCGGCTCCGGCCCGCCGGCGGCCGTGACCAATACGCGCAGGAACGGCGCCTGCTCCGGCCAGCCGCGCGTTCCGTCGCCGAGCCGCGTGGTGATGTTGTCGATCCCGAGCGCCCGGAAACGCCTTTCCGCCTCGCCCAGCAGCGGTTTCAGCCGTTCGATGGTGAAAACGCGGCGGCACAGCCGCGCCAGCACCGCCGCCTGGTAGCCCGACCCGGTGCCGACCTCCAGCACCAGATGGCGGGGGTGCAGCTCCAGCGCCTGGGTCATCAGCCCGACGACCAGCGGCTGGCTGATCGTCTGGCCGAGCTCGATCGGCAGGGCGGTGTTCTCCCAGGCCTGGTCCTGGAAGGCGTCGGGGACGAAGACCTCGCGCGGGACCCGTTCGATGGCGGCCAACACCTTGGTGTCGGTCACGCCGGACTGGCGCAACGCCATCAGCAAACGGATCTTGCGCGCGTCGATCGTCACACGAAGGCCTGCCTCAGCGTCTGCAAGGTGGGGGTGTGGGTGAGGTCGAGATAGACCGGCGTCACCGAGATGCCGCCGTCGTGCAGAACGACGTGGATGTCGGTGTCCGGGGTGGCGTCGGCCTCGCCGCGCAGGGTGCCGATCCAGATGTAGGGCTTGCCGCGCGGATCGACCCGCTCGAACAGCTCGTCGCCGATCTTGCGCTTGCCGTGGCGGACCACCTGGATGCCGGAGACCTCGGCGGCCGGGCGGGCCGGGAAGTTCACGTTCAGCAGCACGTTCTTCGGCCAGGCCACCGTGACCGCCTTGCGCACCACCTCGGCGCCGTGGGTCTCGGCCGCCGACCAGTCGATCGGCTGGCCCGGCTCGTAATGCTGGCTCATGGCGATGGCGGGGACGCCGAGCAGCGTCGCCTCCATCGCGGCGGCGATGGTGCCGGAGTAGGTCACGTCCTCGCCGATGTTGGAGCCCTGGTTGACGCCGGACAGCACCAGCGTCGGGCGCGAATCCTTCATCACGTGGTTGACCGCCAGCAGCACGCAGTCGGTCGGCGTGCCGTCGACGGTGAAGCGGCGTTCGCCGAGCGTGCGCAGGCGCAGCGGCCGGTTGATGGTCAGCGAATGGCTGGCGGCCGACTGCTCCATCTCCGGCGCGACCACCCAGACGTCGTCGGACAGGGAGCGGGCGATCGCCTCCAGCACCTTCAGCCCGTGGGCGTGGATGCCGTCGTCGTTGGTGACGAGAATGCGGGTCCGGGACAGGTCGAGCGGCAGATCGAACATCAGGCGGTAATCCTTTCCGCTCCGCGCATGTAGGGCCGGAGGGCTTCGGGAATCAGGATCGAACCATCGGGTTGCTGGTAGTTCTCCAGCACCGCGATCAGGCAGCGCCCGACCGCCACACCCGACCCGTTCAGGGTGTGAAGGAATTGAGTTTGCTTCTCCCCCTTGGCTCTGCAACGGGCCTTCATCCGTCGCGCCTGGAAATCGCCGCAATTGGAGACGCTGGAGATCTCGCGGTAGGCGTTCTGGCCGGGCAGCCACACCTCGACGTCATAGGTCTTGCGCGAGGAAAAGCCCATGTCGCCGGTGCACAGCACGATGGTGCGGTAGGCGAGGCCCAGCCGCTCCAGCACGGTCTCGGCGCAGCGGGTCATCCGCTGGTGCTCCTCCTCCGACTGCTCCGGCGTGGCGATGCCGACCATCTCGACCTTCCAGAACTGGTGCTGGCGGATCATGCCGCGCGTGTCGCGCCCGGCCGATCCGGCCTCGGCGCGGAAGCAGGGGGTCAGCGCGGTGTAGCGCAGCGGCAGTTCCTCCGTCGCGACGATCTGGTCGTTGACGAGGTTGGTCAGCGGCACTTCCGAGGTCGGGATCAGGTAATGGTCGCCGGCCTTGAACAGGTCCTCCTCGAACTTCGGCAGCTGGCCGGTGCCGAACAGGGCGTTGTCGCGCACCATCAGCGGCGGGGCGATCTCGGTGTAGCCGTGCTCGCCGGTGTGGATGTCGAGCATGAAGTCGGCGAGCGCGCGCTCCAGCCGGGCGAGCCCGCCCTTCAGCACGGTGAAGCGGGCGCCGGACATGCGGACGGCGCTCTCGAAATCCATCAGGCCGAGCGCCTCGCCCAGCTCGTAATGCTGCTTGGGGTTGGCGATGTCGGGCGGGGTGCCCCAGCGGCGGATCTCGACGTTGGCGGTCTCGTCGGGGCCGTCCGGCACCTCGTCGGCCGGAAGGTTGGGGATGCCGGCGAGCAGCGTGTCGAGCTCGGCGCCGAGGCGGCGCTCCTCCTCCTCGACCTGCGGCAGCCGCTCCTTGAGCTGGGCCATCTCGTCGAGGATGGGCTGGGCGTCGCGGCCCTCGCGCTTGGCGACGCCGATCTCCTTGGCCGCCTCGTTGCGGCGGGCCTGCATCTCCTGCATCTGGGTCTGCGCGGAGCGGCGGCGGCCGTCCAGGTCGAGCACGGACGACGACAGCGCCGCCAATCCCCGGCGGCCGAGGCCGCGGTCGAAGGCTTCGGGATTCTCACGGATGGCGCGAAGATCGTGCATGGCTCGAACGGATTTCGAATGATAGGGAGGCTGTTTATACGGCGCGCCTTGCCGAAGGTCCAGTGCGAGGCCGGAAAGATACCGGCCGGGCCAGCCAGGGACGTGCGCTGCCGTCATGGCGGACACGCCGAGACCGCCTTGGACAAGCGGCCTGCCGGCGGGTCAATCTGCATCATGCCGCACCGCAACATGAGTGCGGAGACGCAATGAGAGGACCAGCGGTGCGCGACGGAGACGAACCGGGCTACCTGACGGCGGGAAGCGCCGCCTACCGGCTGGCAAGCCGCATCCTCTTCGTGGCCGGCTTCTCCACCTTCGCCACGCTCTATTGCGTGCAGCCCCTGCTTCCCGACTTCGTGCGCGAGTTCGGCGTCACCCCGGCGGAATCGAGCCTGTCGCTGTCGCTGACCACCGGCCTGCTGGCCGGGATGCTGCTGGTGGCCGGTGTCGTCTCGGACGGGATCGGGCGCAAGCCGATCATGGTCGCTTCCCTGCTGGCGGTCGGGCTGCTGGGGATCGTCGGGGCGCTGGTGCCGGACTGGCACGGCTTCCTGATCGTCCGCGCGCTGGAGGGCGTGGCGCTGAGCGGGCTTCCCGCCGTCGCCATGGCCTACGTCTCCGAGGAGGTCGATCCGAAATCGGCCGGCGTGGCGATGGGGCTCTACATCGGCGGCACCGCGGTCGGCGGCATGTCGGGCCGGGTGCTGACCGCCGTGGTCAGCGATCTCGGGACCTGGAGGCTGGCGGTCGGCGTCGTCGGCGCGATCGGCATCGCGGCGGCCGTGACCGTCTGGGCGGGGCTGCCGCCGTCGCGTCATTTCCACCGGCGCCCGGCCGGCTTGCGTGAACTGGTCAAGGCGTGGCGCGGGCTGCTCGGCGACGGCGGGCTGCTCGGGCTGTTCTCGCTGGGCTTCCTGCTGATGGGAAGCTTCGTCACCGTCTTCAATTATGTCGGCTTCCGGCTGGCCGATGAGCCCTTCGCGCTGCGCCCGGCGGTGGTCGGCGCGATCTTCCTGGTCTACAGCTTCGGCGTGGTCAGCTCGCCGCTGTTCGGGCGGCTGGCCGGGACCCATGGCAACGCCCGCACGCTGGCGGCGGCGGTGCTGCTGATGCTGATCGGGCTGGCGCTGATGGAGCCGGACAGCCTGTGGTTCATAGCACCCGGCATCGCGCTGTTCACCTTCGCCTTCTTCGGCGCCCATTCCACCGTGTCGGCCTGGATCGGCCAGCGCGCCACGGTCAACCGGGGACAGGCGTCGTCGATCTACCTGTTCTGCTACTACATGGGCTCGACCCTGGCCGGGACGCTGGGCGGGCTGTTCTGGCACGATTTCGGCTGGACGGGGGTCGCCGCCTTCATCGCGCTGCTGCTGGCGGTGGCCGCCCTGGTCGCCGGCCGGCTTCTGCTGGCGGCGCGGCGCTGAGGGGCCGGTGCCGAGCGGCGAAGGGTCGCGGGGCCACGAAAAGGATTGCCGTCTCCGCTTGCCGGGAACAGGGTTTGCCCGAGGGCTGGGGAACCAGGCCGGAACAGCGGACCTGAGCGCCATGACCCACCTGACCGTCTATCACGAGCACGACCCGGTGCGGCCCGAACTCGCCACCGGCGACCCGACCGTGCTGGCCGGCCATCTCGCCATGGCGGGGGTTCTGTTCGAACGCTGGCCGGCGGAACACCCCCTTCCCACGGATGCCGGCAGCGACGCCGTGCTTGCGGCCTACGCCGCCCCCATCGCGCGGCTGAAGGAGGCGCGGGGCTACCGGTCGGTCGACGTGGCCCGCGTGCCGCGCGGCGTGCCCGACGCCGCCGCGCTGCGGGCGAAGTTCCTCGACGAGCACACCCACACCGAGGACGAGGCCCGCTTCTTCGTGGAGGGCAGCGGGGCCTTCTACCTGCATCTGCGGCCGCGCGTGCTGCGCCTTGTCTGCGAGGCCGGCGACCTGCTGAGCGTGCCGGCGGGAACCCCCCACTGGTTCGACATGGGGGCGGACCCGCATTTCACCGCGATCCGCTTCTTCACCCGCCCCGACGGCTGGGTCGCGGAACCGACCGGCGATCCCATCGCCGCGCGCTTCCCGGCCTATGCGGGGCCGGAGGCGGTCTAGGCACCGCTCATGCCTCCCCGTGAAGCCGGCCTTTATTCCCTCTCCGGGGGGAAAGGGGGATTTCGCGGCACGCCGGGACATGTGCCCACCAGAATCCCCATGGAACGAGGTTTTCCCGACAACCCCACTGATGGGTTGTTTTTCCTATAACATGGGCGCCGGCCACTCGCCACCCATGGAGCCCCGCCGTGCCGCCCTCCCCCGCGCCCTTCCTCCCCCTCCCCATGCGGCGCATGGGTCGCCGGACCATGGACCATGGAACGGGGCCGGAAAAACGTTCCACGGTGTTTCAAACGTTCCAAACGTTCCACTTCCCGTTTTCCAGGCGCGGCACGCGGCCCCCGCCACCGCGCGGCCCCGCTTCCGTACAAACCCGTATCCCAAAAAATTCACTTGAATCGCCGCCGGAAAAGCGTAATTCAAAGCGAACGACGCACCCGCACGTGCCTATGGCCCTCTGTGGTTATGCTACGACGTACCGCGTCCTTTTTGGCAGAACCGACCATTCCAGTGGGTCGGTCCCGAGAGGGAGGTCAGTATGTACGCTGCCCACGGTGGGGCTGTGAGACGGTAGCCCTGTAGCCGGTTCATCGACGCGCTGTTGCCCGGAGCTTCGCAGCCCGGGGCCGCTGCCCGACCCGGCTTTCCGTCTCCCACCCTCCCCTATCCGATCCATTCGCCGATTCCGCTCCGCGCGCCAGCCTTGGCCGCAACGGGTCGCCGTCTGCTTTCTGGGCCGGCTTCGCCGCCGCGCCCAGGGTATGGAGTTGCGCCATGGGCTTCCTGCGTTCCCGTTCCGCCGTCACCCCGCTCCGCCGCAACGGCTCGGCCACCGCCACGACCGTCTCGCTGTCGAGCGGCCGCCGCACCACCGTCACCCAGGCGGTCGCCCTGCACCGCCCGGAGGAGCCGATGCACTGCATCCGCCCCGGCGTGCTGGCCGACACCGCCGAGAGCTTCGTCGCCGCCTTCGGTGAGGCGACCGCCTCGGTCGGGCGCGGCGGCGACGTGCTCTACGCCGTGAAGTGCAACCCGGAACCGGCGGTGCTGCGCGCCCTGTGGGCCGGCGGCGTGCGCCATTTCGACGTCGCCTCCCCCGGCGAGATCCGCCTGATCCGCCAGATGTTTCCCGAGGCGGTGCTGCACTACATGCACCCGGTGAAGGGCCGTCAGGCGATCCGTGCCGCCTACCAGCAGTACGGCGTCCGCGACTTCGTGCTCGACAGCCGCGAGGAGCTGGACAAGATCCTGGAGGAGACCGACGGCGCCGCCGACCTCGGCCTCGTCGTCCGGCTGGCGCTGCCCAAGGGCAACGCCGTCTACGACCTGTCGGGCAAGTTCGGCGCCGCCATGGCCGACGCCGTGGAGCTGCTGCGCGCCGTCCGCGCCGCCGCCCCCAAGGTCGGCGTCTCCTTCCATGTCGGCTCGCAGATGCTCGACCCGGCCGCCTACGAGCGGGCGCTGGCGTTGGCCGGGCGCGTGATCGCCGAGGCCGGCGTGACCATCGACGTGCTCGACGTCGGCGGCGGCTTCCCGGTGTCCTATCCGGGCGTCACCCCGCCGCCGCTGGGCGACTTCATGGCCGCCATCGCGCGCGGCGTCGCCGCCCTCGGCCTGCCGGAGACCTGCCGCGTCTGGTGCGAGCCGGGCCGCGCGCTGGTGGCGCCGGGCGTGTCGCTGGTCGTCCAGGTGGTCAAGCGCCGGGGCGACGAGCTGTTCATCAACGACGGCGTCTACGGCGCCCTGTCGGACGCCGGCGTCCCCGGCTTCCGCTTCCCGGCGCGGATGATCCGTCCGTTCGAGGCGATGACCGACGCCGGGGGCGTGGAGTTCAGCTTCTACGGCCCGACCTGCGACAGCGCCGACAGGATGAACGGCCCCTTCCTGCTGCCCGCCGACATCAAGGCGGGCGACTGGATCGAGCTGGGGCAGCTCGGCGCCTACGGCTCCTGCCTGCGGACCGCCTTCAACGGTTTCGACCAGGCGAAGGTGGTCGAGGTGGCGGACGCGCCGCTGCTGGAGACCCCCGGCTACCTCCTGCGGTCGTGCGCCGCCTGACGGCGGCAATCGAACGTCCCGCCGGAAACTGTGGATAAAGTCTAAAGACACCCGTACCATCGACCAGCCGGCGCCATCCCGCCCTTCTTCACCGAAGAGGCGGGAGCGCCGGCTTGCGTCGTCGTTTCGATTACTTCGGCAAACTACCTTGGAGGAGCACGCAATCATGGCCCTGGACACGAAGTTCCAGACGTTCACAGGCCGCATGGTCATCGTTGGTTTCGGTTCGATCGGCCAGGGGGTTCTGCCTTTGCTGTTGCGCCATCTGGACGGCCTGACGGCCGACCGGATCACCATCGTCACGGCCGAGGAGCGCGGGCGCGAGGAGGCGGAGAAATACGGCGTCGCCTTCCACAACAACCCGCTGAACAACGACAACTTCTTCCAGATCCTGAAGCCGCTGCTCGACAAGGGCGATTTCCTCGTCAACGTGTCGGTCGACGTCTCGTCGATCGCCTTGATCGAGTTCTGCCATCGCATCGGCGCCAACTACATCGACACCTGCATCGAGCCCTGGGCCGGCGGCTACACCGACCCGACCCTGTCGCCCTCGCTGCGCTCGAACTACGCGCTGCGCGAGACCGCGCTGGCCACGCGCGACAAGCTGGCCGGCGGCCCGACCGCGGTCATCACCCACGGCGCCAACCCCGGCCTCGTCTCGCATTTCGTCAAGCAGGCCCTGCTCAACATCGCCGCCGACACCGGCGTCGAAACCGACATCCCGACCGACCGCGACGGCTGGGGACGGCTGGCGCAGAAGCTGGGGATCAAGACCATCCACGTCGCCGAGCGCGACACCCAGGTGTCGAACCAGCCCAAGCAGATCGGCGAGTTCGTCAACACCTGGTCGATCGACGGCTTCGTCGGCGAGGGCTGCCAGCCGGCCGAGCTCGGCTGGGGCACGCACGAGCGGCATTTCCCCGAGGACGGCCGCCGCCACGACTTCGGCAGCGACGCCGCCATCTACCTGATGCGGCCCGGCGCCTCGACCAAGGTGCGGACCTGGACCCCGCTGGAGGGCCCCTTCCACGGCTTCCTGATCACCCACAGCGAATCGATCTCGATCGCCGACTATTTCACGGTGCGCGAGGGCGGACAGGTGGTCTACCGGCCGACCTGCCACTACGCCTACCACCCGTGCGACGACGCGGTGAAATCGATCCACGAGCTGGCCGGCAAGAACTGGGCGATGCAGGCGACCCAGCGGCTGATGATGGACGAGATCACCAGCGGCATGGACGAGCTGGGCGTGCTGCTGATGGGCAACCCGAAGGGCGCCTACTGGTACGGCTCGCGCATGACCATCGACGAGGCGCGGGAACTGGTCCCCTACAACAACGCCACCTCGATCCAGGTGACCTCCACCATCCTGGGGGGCATCGTCTGGGCGCTGGAAAACCCGAATCGGGGCGTCGTCGAACCCGACGAGATCGATTTCCGCCGGGTGCTGGAGATCGCCACGCCCTACCTCGGCGAGGTGGTCGGCGCCTATGGCGACTGGACGCCGTTGCAGGACCGCAACCTGCTGTTCCCGGAGGACATCGACGAAAGCGATCCGTGGCAGTTCAAGAACTTCCGCGTGCTCTGAGCGGCCGGGCCTAGGACCGGCGGTGGCCGGGCGGTAACAGCCGCCCGGCCACCACCGGACGTCCGAACCGAAACCGTTGACTTGGCGGGGCGCTTCCCCCAATCGTTCGTGCCATGCCCACGCACGCTCCCCGGCGCGCCCGCGCCAACGCCAAGCCCGCCTCGTCCCTGATCCTGCGCTCCGGCATCGTCGGGCTGATGATCGCGTGCGGGGTGGCGACCGTCGATCTGGCCAGCGCCCAGTCCCCCGCGAAGGAACCGCAGCCGCCGGTTCTGCTGACCGCCGACCAGGTGACCTTCGACGAGCCGAACGGCATCGTCACCGCGACGGGCAACGTGGAACTGGCGCAGGACAAGCGCAGCGTCCGCGCCGACACGATCACCTACAACCAGAAGACCAAGGTCGTCACCGCGACCGGCGCCGTCCGCCTGGTCGAGCCGTCGGGCGACATCGTCTTCGCCGACTACGCCGAGCTGACCGACGACCTGAAGGACGTGTTCATCGAGAACATCCGCGTCCTGATGATCGACAACGGCCGCATGGCCGGCAACGAGGGCGAACGGCGCGAAGGCCGGCTGACGCGCGTCAACCGCGGCGTCTACAGCCCTTGCGACCTGTGCAAGACCGATCCGACCCGGGCGCCTCTGTGGCAGATCCGCGCCGTCCGCATCGTCCACGACAACCAGGAGCACGAGGTCCGCTACAAGGACGCGACGATGGAGATCTTCGGGATCCCCGTCGGCTACACGCCCTACCTGTCGCACCCCGACCCGTCGGTCGACCGCAAGAGCGGCTTCCTGACGCCGTCCTTCGGCAACAGCTCCGACCTCGGCTTCATCCTGAAGAACCATTACTACTGGGACATCGGGAAGGACCAGGACGCGACCTTCGACCTCCAGGGCTATTCCAAGCAGGGGTTGCTTCTGGGCGGCCAGTACCGCAAGCGCTTCGAGAACGGCCGGCTTGAGCTGGAGGGCGCCATCACGCGCGCCGACCTCGCCAACGGCCAGCAGACCGGCGCGCCCAAGGACAAGCGCACGCGCGGCTACGTCGCCGCCAAGGGCCTGTTCGACATCGACGAGACCTGGCGCGCCGGCTTCGACCTGAAGCGGGCGAGCGAGGAGACCTTCCTGCGCCGCTATTACGACTTCCGCGAGGATTATCTCACCAGCAAGGCGTATGTGGAGGGGTTCCAGGGGCGCAACTACGCCTCGGTCGCCGCCTACGGATTCCAGGACCTGCGCTACGGCAACACGGTTGCCGAGCCGATCGCCGTGCCGGCGGCCCGCTACAACGCGCTGGGCGAGCCGGGCAGCCTGCTCGGCGGGCGCTGGTCGTTCGACACCAGCCTGCTGGCCGTCACCCGGCCGGACGACGCCGGGCCGAACAGCCGGCGCTTCGTGGTGCAGCCGGGCTGGGAACGCAACATCATCGCGCGCGCCGGCTTCATCACCACCCTGTCGGCGAGCGTGCTGGCCGCCGGCTACACCGCCGACCGCTTCAACTCGTCCGATCCGACGACGCGCGGCACCGGGGAGTCGAACGGCGTCCGGCTGTTCCCGCAGGGACAGCTCACCGTCCGTTACCCGTTCGTCCGCTACGGGGCGTCCTCGCAGCAGCTGGTCGAGCCGATCGTGCAGCTCACCGCCTCGCCCAAGCTCGGCAACAGGAAGATCTTCCCCAACGAGGACAGCCTCGACGTCGAGTTCGACGAGGTCAACCTGCTGACGCCCAACCGCTACACCGGCATCGACCGGCTGGACGACGGCGTACGCGTGACCTACGGCCTGCGCACCGCTCTGTACGGCTACAAGGAAGGGTCGGCCAGCCTGTTCCTCGGCCAGAGCCGCCGCCTCACCGACGCCAACTCCGGTTTCCAGGTCGGTTCGGGTCTCGAGGACCGGGTGTCGGACTATGTCGGCCGGCTCGACCTTCAGCCGGCCGACTGGCTGGACGTGAACTACGGCTTCCGCATCGACCACGACACCCTGAGGCCGCGCCGCCATTCGCTGAACGCCTCGGCCGGCGTGCCGCTGCTGCGGGTGTCGACCGCCTACACCTACGTCGACCAGACCGCCTCGCGCGCCGCCGTCACCCAGGACCGGGTGGAGCAGGCGACCTTCGGCCTGTCGTCGGCCTTCTCGGATCACTGGAGCCTGGGCGTCGCCCACGTCCAGGCGATGGAGCCGCAGCCGGGCGCGCGGACCAGCCTCGCCACCCTGACCTACAACGACGAGTGCCTGGTCTTCCAGACGGTGCTGCGCCGCGACTACACCACAACGGCCGGCGACGTGAAGGACGGCAACAGCATCTTCTTCCGCTTCGTCTTCAAGAACGTCGGCGAGATCACGACCCCGGCCATCAGCGCGAGCTTCCTGGGCGGCGGTTCGTCCTCGTCCAACTAGCCAGCAGCGGCAGGATGTCCGCCAGACGGCCGACCTTGTGGTCGGCCGTTCGCGTTTCGGCACCGGCCTCCGGATTGGCATCCGAACCGACCAGCAGCTTCAGCCCGACACCGGCCGCCTGCGCCGCCTGCATGTCGGTCGGCTGGTCGCCGACGAACACCGAGCGGGCAAGGTCGAGGTCGAGGCGCCGCGCCGCCTCCAGGATCATCCCGGGGCCGGGCTTGCGCCAGAAGCTCTCGCGGGCGTAGCGCTCGACCGGGCCGCCGCGGTGGTAAGGGCAATGGAAGACCCCGGCCAGTTCGACCCCGCGCGCCCGGAACTCCCCCGTCATCCAGGCGGTGAAATCGAGGAACTCCGCCTCGGTGAAATAGCCGCGCGCGATGCCCGACTGGTTGGTGATGACCGCGACGCGGTAGCCCTGGTCCACCGCCGCCCGCGCCAGATCGAAGATGCCGTCCATGAACTGGAAGCGGTCATGAGTGACGACATAGCCGTGATCGACGTTGACGACACCGTCACGGTCGAGGAACAGGGCGGGACAGGGCAAGGCGCGGAACTCCCGGTGGCGGACAGGCGATGACAAAGTTCGGGCGTTGGTAGCATGGGGCGGGCAACGTGGAAACAATGTCCGGGCCATTGTCTGTGACGGCGCTGTCAAGGGGTTGCATCGCACCGGCGTTGCCGCTAGCCATAGTGCCCTTCCCCGCCACACCGCTGCGACGCATCATGACCCTCGGACGCTATGATTACGAACGACGCTACCGGCGTCGTGTCTGGGCCGGCTTCGGCAAGTTCGGGCTTCTGGCGGCGGTGATCCTGGGGGTCGGGCTGTTCGCCTACCAGATGGGCATCGAGCAGTTGAAGGGCCGCGACGTCACGCTGCGCGAGGAGATCGCCACCCTGTCGCGCCAGAAGGCCGAGTTCGAGCTGCTGGCCTCGCAGATGCAGACGGCGGCCCGCACGGCGGAAGCGCGCAGCGCCGAGCTGGAGGCGCGGCTCCAGCGCGAGGTGCCGACCGGCGACCTCGCCCGCCTGTCGCAGCTCGTCAGCGAGCGGCTGAAGGGCGGCCTCGACGCCAACCGCCTGTCCTTCGTGATCTCCCAGGCGCAGACGCCGCGCAACTGCCAGCCGGCGGACAGCAAGCGCTTCGTCCTGTCGACCCCGCTGCTGAAGAGCGGCGTGCGCGGGACCACCTTCGGCAACGGCACCATCACGGTGTCCGGCGAGGGGCAGTCGTCGCACAACAACCAGGGCAACCCGGAAAGCTGGTTCGACCCCGGCCAGCCGGTGACGATCAAGATCACCGGGATCGGCGGCAAGACCGCCACCGCCACCGGCGTGCTGCCGCTCCACCAGTCGCTGGTGGTGGACAACAACGAGTACCGCTTCACCTTCGCCGCCGGCCAGCGCTCCTTCGTCGACGTCACCGCCGACCGCTGCGCCTACCCCTGACGCTTTGCCCTAGCCGGGCACCGCGAAGGAGCGCGGCGCCTCGCCGCGCGCGTGGATGTCCCACATGGTCGTGAAGGCGCTTTCCAGGCCACGGGCGAAGCGCGCGCTGTCGAACAGGGGGGCCGCCACCCGGTTGGCCGCAAGGCGTGAGCGCAGCGCCTCCAGCGCTTCCGGCCGGCGCGCGAGGTCGAGCGCCATCGCCTCGTAGGCCTCCCAGCTTTCGGCCACGAGGTCCGGCAGGCCGACGGCGCGCAGCAGGCTGGCGCCGACCCGCGCGGCGAAGCCCCCGCCCAGCATGGTCAGCACCGGCAGGCCGGCCCACAACGCCTCGCCGGCGGTGGTGTGGGCACCGACCGGGCCGGTGTCGAGGAACAGGTCGGCCAGCCGGTAGCGCGCCAGATGGTCCGGCCCGGGCAGGCGTGGCGCGAAGACCAGCCGATCCGGCGCCACTCCCCGCGCCGCCGCCTCGCGCCGCAGGTTGCCGGGGACCTCGGGATGGCTGGCCAGCAGCCAGAGGACCGAGCCGGGAACCGCGTCGAGCAGGCGGCACCAGCGGCCGAACAGCTCCGGCCCGATCTTGTAGGCGGCGTTGAAGCAGCAGAAGACGACGCCGTCCTCGGGCAGCCCGCAGGCGGCGCGGCCGGGTGTCGGGCCGATGGCGCGGGTGCGGTCGTTGGGCTGGTAGCTGCCGGGCAGTTGGACGATACGCTCGCTGTAGTCAGCCTGCCGGTCGAAGGGCGCCACGGTGGCGTCGGCGATGACGTAATCGATGAAGCCGGCCCCGACGCTGCCGGGATAGCCCAGCCATTGCGCCTGGACCGGTGCCGGCCGGTGGGCGGCGATGCCCGGCCGGGCGTTCTGGGTGTGCCCCTTCAGATCGACCAGAAGATCGATGCCCTCGCCATGGATGCGGCGGGCGGCGTCCCCGTCGGAGAGCGCCGACAGATCGATGAAGCGATCGAAGCCGCGCCGCAGACGCGCCCGCATCGGCCCGCCGTCGTCGGCGCCGTGCGACAGGCCGACGATGGTGAAACGGTCGCGGTCGTGCCGTTCGATCAGTTCGGCGATCAGCACGGCGGTCGCGTGCTCGTGGTAGTCGGCCGACAGATAGCCGACGCGCAAGCGCTCGCCCCGCTCCCTGCGGCTGGGGAAGGCCGGACGGATGCCACGCGTGCGCCACGCGCTGTAGCGTTCGGCGCACGCGCGTTCCAGGGTCGGGCCGGCGCCCTCGCCCAGGAAGATCCAGGGATGGACCTGCTCGGTCCGTCCGTCGCGCACCGCCGCGATGAGACGGCCCGACAACTCATCCAGCCCGTCCCAGCGCGCGAGATGCCGGCGCTGCTGCACCAGTTGGGCCAGCACGCCTCCGGCGTCGGACAGGCCGAGGCGCAAGGCCCGCTCGAAGCCCGGCAGGCTTTCGGGAATGCGCTCCGTCTCCTTCAGAGCCAGCGCCAGATTGGCGTGCGCCTCGGCCAGATCGGGGCGCAAGGCCAGCGTGTTGCGGAACCCCCGGACGGCGCCCTCCCCGTCCCCACGGTCGCGCCGGACGGCGGCGAGGTTCAGCCAGCCCGCCGCCAACCCGCGATCGGTCGCCAGCGCGCGGCGCAGCGCCGCCTCCGCCTCGTCCCAGCGGCCGAGAGCGCGCAGCATGGCGCCCTCGTTGCAGGCGGCACCGGCGAAGGACGGCATGAGGCGGGCGGCCTCGCCATAGGCCTCCGCCGCCTCGCCGGTGCGGCCGAGTGTTTGGAGCGTGACGCCGAGATTGAAATGGTTGCCGCCGAATCCCGGCAGCCAGGCGACGGCCCGGCGGTGATGCGCCTCCGCTTCCGCCGCCCGGCCCTGCCGGCGCAGCGCCTCGCCGAAGTTGGAGCGGGCGACCGCCTCCTCCGGCGTGCCGGCCTCGCCCAGCGCGTCGAGCGCCGCGAACAGCGCCGACAGAATGGCCGGATCGCCCGGCCGTTCGGACAGCCGGCGGCGCTGCTCGCGAAGCGCCGCGCGCGGATCGGTGCCGGCGGTCACGTCACTTGCGCTGCCACTGGCCGGCCGGCGTCATGACGAACTGGCCGGCGGGCGTGCGCTCGACCAGCTGCTGGCCGGCGACCGCCTGCACCTTGTCGAGCGCGGTGCCGTTGCTTGCGGCGATCTGCTTGTACCGGGCGAGCCGCTGGGCGTTGACCTCGGCGACCAGCGTCTCGACCAGCGGCGGCGCGCCGGGGAGCGAGCCGACCAGCCCGTCCGGCCGCTCGCCGATCTGCCCGGCCGTCTTGGCGGCGGCCAGCGCGTCCTGAGCCATGGCGGGGGCGGAGGCCAGGACGGGAGCTCCAAGCAGGAACAGGGCGGCGGTCAGGGTGCGGAAAAAACGGCTGGTCATGGCGTCTTCCCCTTGGAAGCGGCCGGCGCGGCGCCGGACACGGAAGCGGGCGGCAGGCCGAACAGGCCGGGATCGTTGCGGATGGCGCTGTCGACGTCGCGCTCCAGCCTGACGCGGACCTCCTGCTCGATGCGGACGTTCAGGTTGATCTCGATCGGTTTGTCGGGCGCCTCGATCTTCACGGTCGGGGAGCAGGCCACCAACGCCACGGCGAGAAGCGGTGGTGCCAGCAGGCTGGGGAATCGGGTCTTGGTCGTCATGGTGGCGTTCAAGGGTCCTTACTTGTCGAAACCGGTCATGCGGTCGCGCACCGCGTCGGGGATGCGGGCGGCGTCGAGGCTCTGGCGCAGGATCCGGTCGAGCGCGCCCGACAGCTTAAGGTTAAGCGCGACCGGATGACCATCATAGAATGAAGGGTTGGCGCCGCGCACCGACAGGCCGACGCTGAGATCGGCCCCCGCCTCCCCGTCGATGGTCAGGCGCAGGCTCTCGTAACGGAAGTCGGTCAGCGCCCCGAGCAGCATCGCGCCGGGGCTGCCGTCCTCTCCCTGAAGGGAGGGCGGCGGATGGGCCGGGTCGTAACGCAGGGTGCCGGCGTCCCGTGCCTCCAGCACGCCGCCGTCGAACCGGACATGGTCGCCGTCCAGCCGGACCGGCAACGTGCCGGACAGGGTGCCGGTGGCCTCCATCCCCTCGACGTCGATGAGGTCGAAGATTCGGGCGAGGTCCACCCCCTCGGCACGGAGAGTCACCGTGCCCTTGGGCGCGGTCGACGACAGCTCGAACGGATCGGCGCGCAGCCGCCCGCCCGCCCAGCCCCACACCGCCTCGTCGACGTCGAGCCGGCGGTCGCGGCCGTAGCCGAAGCGGACGGTGCCGTCGGTCAGCGGCACGCCGACGTCGAGCAGCGCCACCGCCAGCTTCTGGCCGTCCGGGATGATCGGCGGCGACAGGCTGGAGAGGGCGACGGTCCCGTTCACCCCGCCGACCGTGACCGGCCCGACCCTGCCGGCGGCGTCCTGAATTCGAATCTGCCCGGTGGAACGGGTGCCGGCGGCGCCCCAGGCCAACGCTCCCTTGACGGTCAGGGTGCCCGAGGCGCCGCCGATCGATCCGGCCAGCAGCGGCGACAACGCCTTCACCCCTGGCCCATTCGGGACGAGGCGCACCGGTTTGGTCTGGAGATCGGCCCGGCCTTCGCCCGTCCGTGCATCGTGGGTGCCGGTCAGGCTGGCCGTCAGCAGCCCCTGAGCCCCGGTCGCCGTGCCGGTGAAGCGCCAGACCATGTCGTCCGCCGCCTGCTCCCCCTGGACCTGAAGCGCCAGCGGCACCAGCTCGGCCGGGTTGACGGTCCGGCGCAGCACGGCGGCGCGCGCGTCGACCCGCTGTCCGGGCGGCGATTGCGTCCAGGCCACCGACAGGCCGTCGACACGCAGGGCGCGCGCCGGCAGATCCAGGCGGGGCGCCCGCAGGTCGGCCGCCAGGGCCAGCCCGTCGCCGGACCAGCGCAGGGCCGAGGCATCCTTGGGCGCGCACAGGGTCAGCCCGTTCGGCAGGGCGAGGGATTCGCCGTGCAGCGAGAGCCCCTCCCCCGCGCCCTCCAGGCAGCCGAGCGGCGTTGCCGTCAGCGCCCAATCCGACAAAGCCACAGCCACGGTGCCCGACAGCCGCGCCCGTCCGCCGAGCGGCACGTCCAGCGCGGCACCGGCGCTATCCAAGGGGCCGAAATCGATGGCGGCGTCCAGTTGCAGCGCCCAGCGGTCGGGATCGAGGCCGATCCGGCCTACGTCAACCACGGCTCCTTCGAAGCCGGCGCGGCGCAGGGCCATGGTCGCGGCGGCGCCCAACCCGGCATCGGCGAACAGGACGGCGGGCACGGCGACGGCCACCGCCGCCCCGGCCAGCAGAGCCGCCATCCTCCTCCATCGCCGCCTCCGGCGCACCGTTCCGACGCTGCTCTCGACCAAAAGCCGTCCCCCGTTCTTCAACCCGCCGTCATCAACACCCACTTGCGACCCTATCGTCCGTGACTTTTGGAGGATAGTGTGGGGACCGCCGGGCGGCTTTGCATCGGGTGGCTTTTCCCCTATGGTCCCCGGCGCGGAATTCGGAACATCGGAGTGTTTCGCATGTTGCGGTGGACCCGCGTCTTGCTGGCGGCCCTGTTCGCCACGTTTCTAATCTCTCAGGGGGAGGCCAAGGCCTTGGATCCGGAAAACACCCTTTACCTCGACCTCAAGGACGGTCGAGTCGTGATCGAGATGCGTCCCGACCTGGCGCCCAACCACGTCGCCCGCATCAAGGAGCTGACCCGCCAGGGCTTCTACAACGGCGTCGTCTTCCACCGCGTGATCGACGGCTTCATGGCCCAGACGGGCGACCCGACCGGCACCGGTTCGGGCGGCTCGGGCAAGAAGCTGAAGGCCGAGTTCTCCAGCGCCCCGCACATCCGCGGCACGCTGTCGATGGCCCGCACGCCCGATCCGGACAGCGCCGACAGCCAGTTCTTCATCTGCTTCGCGCCTTCCTCCTTCCTCGACCGCCAGTACACCGTCTGGGGCCGTGTCGTCGAGGGCATGGAGTTCGTCGACAACATCAAGAAGGGCAGCCAGGCCGCCAACGGCGCGGTCAAGGATCCCGACAAGATCGTCAAGATGCAGGTCGCGGCCGACGCCAAGTAAGGCCGGGAAGGAAAAAGCCCTTCTTCCGCACCGGAAGAAGGGCTTTTTCCTTTGTATGGATGCTCAAACCTTGATCGACGCCACGAAGCGGTCGGCGTCGCTTTCGAGCTGTTGCAGCTCGGTGGTGAGCTGACCAGCGGAATACATCATCTCGACGGCCGACTTTCCGGTCTCGGCGGCGGTGATGGCCATGGTGCTGACGCTCTCCGACACCTCGTGCGAGTTGTGGGTGGCGCGGTCCACCGCCGAGGCGATCTTCTGCGTGTGCTCCAACTGCTGGCTGACGGCGGCGGACACCTCGCCGGACAGGATCTGCACCTCCTCCACCGTGGCGCGGATGGCGCGGATGGCGTCGACCACATCGGCGGTGGCGCCCTGGATGGCACCGATCTGCGAGCCGATGTCCTCGGTCGCCTTGGCGGTCTGACCGGCCAGCACCTTGACCTCCTGCGCCACGACGGCGAAGCCCTTTCCCGCTTCGCCCGCCCGCGCCGCCTCGATGGTGGCGTTGAGCGCCAGCAGGTTGGTCTGCCCGGCGATGTCGGTGATCAGCCGGACGATCTCGCCGATCCGCTGCGAGCTGTCGGCCAGCGCCTGCACCGCGGCGTCGCTCTGCCGCGCCCGGTTCACCGCGCGCTCCACCGCGGTCGAGGTGGTGGTGACCCGGCCGCCGATCTCGCCAATCGAGCTGCTCAGCGTCTGCGACACCGTGTTGACGATGCCGACCACCTCCGACGTCTGCTCCGCTTTCTCCGCCGTGTGGAGCGCCTGCTCCTTCATCGTCTCGGCGATGTCGCGCAGCAGATGGGCGCCGTTGCGGATCTGCTCGGTGGCGTTGCCGACGGTGCCGAGCACCCGGCCGAAGGCACCGTCGAAGTCGGTCGCCACCTCGCGCAGCGACGCCTTGCGGTCGGCCTCGGCGCGGCGCTCGGCCTCGCGCGCCTCGATCTCCAGGTCATGGGTGCGTTGCAGGTTGTCCTTGAACACGGCGACGGCGCGGGCCATGGCGCCGATCTCGTCGCGACGCGTGGTGCCGGGCACGGCGGCGGCGCGGTCGCCGGCCGCCAGCTTCTCCATCGCCGCCTCGATCAGCCGCAGCGGGCCGGTGATGCTGCGCGCCACGAACAGGCTGGTGACGATGAAGCCGACGAGCAGCACCGAACCGGCCATCAGTGCGTTGGCGGTGACCTCCTCGCCGACGGCGTTCTGCGTGTTCACCGCCCCGGCCATGCCGGCGTTGGCGCTCTCCAGCAGCGCGTCGAAGCGCGGGACGAGCGCCTGGAAGGCGCCGTTGAAGGACTGGACCTGGGCACGGAACGCCTTGCTGCCGTCGACGAACTTGCCGAGGTCGGTGCGGTAGGTGCGCGCCAGCCCCTCCAGCTTGAGCTGGGTGGTCTCGTCCAGCCCGGCGTCGGCGAGGAAGAAGGTGAACTCGTTGAAGGCCTTGCGATGCCCCGACAGCATCCCCTCGTCCTGGTAGATGATGAAGTCCTTCTCCATCTTGCGCATCGATTCCATGCGGCCGGACAGCTTGTCGGCGTTGGGCCACTGCTTCAGCTCATCCTCGATGGCCTTCGCCGAGGCGCGCAGGGCGCCGCGCAGGCCCGTCTCGTCGGTCAACCCCAGCTCCTTGGCCTTGTCGACCACGCCCGAGAACTGGCCGTTCAGGCCGGACAGGCCGCCCACCACCTGCTCGATATCCGCCCCCGCCATCAGTTCGCCGGCCTTGTCCTTGATGCCGGCCAGCAGTTCCACCGCCGCTCCGGCGTTGGCCTCGAAGGAGCGGGCGGCCTCGGCGTCGCGCTCGGCCACGAAGCGCTGGCCCTGGAACTGGAGGCGGGCGACCCGGCGTTCGACGTCGGTGATCTGTTCGTAAATCCCGCGGAACCGGTTCATCTCGGCCGTCGCCTCGAACACCTGCCGCGCGCCGACCGCGACGGTGCCGCCCAGCAACCCCACCGTGACCAGGGAGGCGACGACCAGCAGCGCGATCCGCGTGCCGATGGAGAGGTTGGACAGCATGGGCCGGGTTCCTTTTCGACTGGGCCGGATTTTCACAAGGCCGATCATCCGCCGGATGGGAGGGTCTCCGGCGGGCGGCAAAGATTAACGCCGCTCCGGCGACGCCCTTGTTAAGGAACCATGTCGTTTTTGTGTCACGGCCCGCCCGTCCAACCCCGCATTGCCGGCCAAGCTTGGTTTGCCGTTAAGCGGCGGCAGCGCTTATGCTCCGGCCCGTCGGCCATGACCCGTGCGAGGGAACCGGTGCTGTCCTTTGTCCTGTCGAAGCTGTTCTGGGGGATTCTCAACCCGGCCAACGCCCTGGTCCTGCTGCTGGCGCTCGGCGCGCTGATGCTGCGGCGTCCGCGCTGGCGACGTGCCGGCGAGCGGCTGGTGACGGTGGCGGCGCTCGGATTCCTGGCGGCGACCTTCACGCCGATGGGGTCCTTTGTCGCGCTGCCGCTGGAGAACCGCTTTCCCCGCGTCGAGCCGGCCGGGCCGGTGGATGGCATCATCATGCTGGGCGGGGCGGTCAATCCGCCGATCACCGCCGACCGGGGCGATCCCTCGGTCAACGACGCGGCGGAGCGGGTGCTGGCCTTCGCCGATCTGGCGCGGCGCTTTCCCGACGCCAAGACCGTCTTCACCGGCGGCTCCGGCCGGCTGCTCGGCCAGGACACCAAGGAGGATGCCTCGATCCGCGCGGCGCTGGCCCAGGCCGGCGTCCCCGAGGGGCGGGTGATCTACGAGACGGACTCCCGCAACACCTGGGAAAACGCCCTGTTCAGCCGCGATCTGGTCCGGCCGGCCGCGGGAGAGCGCTGGGTGCTGGTGACCTCGGCGATGCACATGCCGCGCTCGGTCGGCATCTTCCGGCGCATCGGCTGGGAGGTGGTCCCCTACCCGGTCGATTACCGGACCCGGCACGACGGCCGCCCCTACCTCCGCTTCGAACTGGAGCACAGCCTGCCGGTGCTCAGCCAGTCGGTGCGCGAGTGGATCGGGCTGGTTTCCTACCGGCTGATGGACCGCACCGACACCCTGTTCCCGGCTCCCTGAGGGGCGCCCCGTCACCCATCTGAAGGATTGTTGGGACGGCGCCGCTCCAGCCTTGGCGCGAGCGTGGCAACTCGGCTAGAGTGCCGCCCTCTGTCGAACAAGGGATGTCGTGGATGGGCCGCTGGCGCAGGCTGAGAGGGGCAATGGTGCTGGCCGGCGTGGCCGCGCTCGCCGCCTGCGCGCAGGCTCCCACCGTCGGTGGCCCCGGCCTGCCGACCAGTGGCATCTACAAGGTCGGCAAGCCCTATCAGATCAACGGCGTCTGGTATTATCCGGCCGAGGATTTCGCTTATGACGAGACCGGGGTCGCCTCCTGGTACGGGCCGGGCTTTCACGCCAAGACCACGGCCAACGGCGAGCTCTACGACCAGAACGAACTGACGGCGGCGCACCGGACGTTGCCGATGCCCAGCCTCGTCCGCGTCACCAACCTGGACAACGGACGCTCGGTGGTGGTGCGGGTCAACGATCGCGGCCCCTACGCCAACGGCCGGGTCATCGACATGTCGCGGCGCGGCGCGCAGCTCCTGGGATTCGAGGGCAACGGCACCGCCAAGGTGCGCGTCCAGATCCTGGCGGAGGAGAGCCGCGCCATCGCCGCCGCCGCACGCCAGGGCACCCCCGCTCCCATCCTGGCCGAAACCGACGGCCCGGCACCGAAGCCGGTGCCGCGCAGCCGCATCGAGGTCGCCGGCCCCGCCGCCGGCCCCACCACGAACAAGGAACCGTCCGCCGGCATCGTCGGCAAGCCGGTGCCGCCGCCCACGACTGTGGCGGGCGCGGTGGTCGAGGGGCGCTTCGTGCCGGCGCCGGTGGTGGCACAGATGCCGGTCCCCGCCGGCCACGAGAGCCTGTTCGTGCAGATCGGCGCCTTCGGCAGCGCCGAGAACGTCGCGCGGGTGCGCGCCCGCCTCGCCGCCATCGGGCAGCCGGCGGCCGTGACCGCAACCCGGACCGGAAAACAGACCTTGCAGCGGGTCCGCGTCGGCCCGCTGGACAGCGTCGACCGTGCCGACGCCGTGCTCACCCAGATCATTCAGGCTGGCCTTACGGAAGCCAAAATCGTGGTCGATTGATCGCCCCAGGCTGATTCGACCATGTTTCCTTGGAGGGACGTTACCATGAACGCTGTTGTCGTCCGCACCCGCGCCGTGATCGGCCTCGCGGTCGCGCTGGCCTCGGCGAATGTCGCGCTGGCTGTCGGGGCGCATGCCGCCACCATCGACACCATCGCCAAGCAGGCGATCCTGCTCGACCTGACCTCGAACACCGTCCTGTTCGAGAAGAACGCCGACGAGCGCATGGCTCCGTCGTCGATGAGCAAGATCATGACCGCCTATCTGGTGTTCGAGGCGATCAAGGGCGGCCGCCTGACGCTGGAGAGCACCCTGCCGGTGACCGAACGGGCATGGCGCATGCAGGGCTCCAAGATGTTCGTGGAGCTGCACAACAACATCAAGGTCGACGACCTTCTGAAGGGCGTCATCGTCCAGTCCGGCAACGACGCCTGCATCGTGCTGGCGGAGGGCCTGTCCGGTTCGGAATCGGCCTTCGCGGCCCAGGCGACCAAGAAGGCGAAGGAACTGGGGCTGACCGGCACCAACCTGACCAACGCCACCGGCTGGCCCGATCCCAACCATTACATGACGGCGCGGGATCTGGCGCTCCTGGCCGAGCACCTGATCAAGGACTTCCCCGAATACTACCATTACTATTCGATGCGGGAGTTCAAGTATCACGGCATCACGCAGGGCAACCGCAACCCGCTGCTCTACCGTGGGATGAACGTGGACGGCATGAAGACCGGCCACACCGAGGCCGGCGGCTACGGCCTGACCGCGTCCGGCGAGCGCGAGGGGCGCCGGCTGCTGCTGGTGGTCAACGGGCTTCCCAGCATGCAATCCCGCGCCGACGAATCCGCCCGCCTGATCGAGTGGGGCTTCCGCGAGTTCGCCACCTATTCCCTGTTCAAGGGCGGCGAGACGATCGAGCAGGTTCCCGTCTGGCTCGGCGAGCAGGACACGGTTCCGGTCTCGGTGCCGAAGGACCTCAACGTCACGATGGCGCGCGCCGACCGGTCGGGCATGAAGGTGTCGCTGGTCAGCAGCGCGCCGGTCGCCGCCCCGATCAAGAAGGGCGACGTCGTCGGCAAGGTGATGATCACCGCCCCCGGCTTCCCCGGCAAGGAGGTGCCGGTGGTCGCGGCGCAGGACGTCGAGAAGCTCGGCTTCGTCGGCCGCGCCTTCGCGGCGGCCAAGTATCTGGTCTTCGGCGCCAAGAGCTAGGCGACCTCAAAAGCCCTTCTTTTCCCGCGAGGAGAGAAGGGTTCTTCAAGAATGGGCAGCAACGAATGACCGTCACGAAGGGCCGCTTCATCACGCTGGAGGGCGGCGAGGGCGCCGGCAAGTCGACCCAGCTCCGCCGTCTGGCCGAGGCGCTGGCCGCGCGCGGGATCGACGCGCTGACCACGCGCGAACCGGGCGGTTCGTCGGGCGCCGAGGAGATTCGCGCCCTGCTGGTGTCCGGCGAGACCGGCCGCTGGGGCGCCGTCACCGAGGCGCTGCTGCACACCGCGGCCCGCCGCGACCACCTGGAGCGCACCGTCTGGCCGGCGCTGGAATCCGGCCGCTGGGTGCTGTGCGACCGCTTCTTCGACAGCACCATGGCCTATCAGGGCTATGGGCTGGGGCTGGGCCGCGACCTGATCGAGGGATTGCAGAGGACGGCGCTCGGCGCGTTCCGTCCCGATCTGACGCTGATCCTCGACATCGCGGTGGAAACCGGGCTGCGCCGCGCCGCCTCCCGCCACGGCGGCGAGGACCGCTACGAGCGGATGGATGTCGGCTTCCACCAGCGGCTTCGCGACGGCTTCCTCGACATCGCCCGGCGGGAGCCGGAGCGCTGCGCGGTGATCGATGCCGACGCCGACCTCGACACCGTCCAGGCCCGCATCTGGACCGCCGTGACCTCCCGTCTGTCGCCGGCCCCATGAGCAAGGCACGCGCCGCCGCCGGATCAGCCACCGGTCCCGCCGCCGACGAGGGGCTGTCCCCACGCCGCAACCCGGAGTTGACTGGCCACGGCGAGGCCGAACAGCTCCTGCTCGACGCCTGGAACTCGGGCCGCCTGCCCCACGCCTGGCTGATCGGCGGCACGCCGGGCATCGGCAAGGCGACGCTGGCCTACCGCTTCGCCCGCTTCGTGCTGGCCCAGGATCCGCCGGGCGACAGCCTGTTCGGCGGCAACGCCCCGGCGACCTCGCTGCACCTGCCCGCCGACCATCCGGTGTTCCGCCGTGTCGCGTCCGGCGGGCACGCCGACCTGTTGACCGTGGAACGCCAGCGCGATGAGAAGCGCGACCGGCTGAAGCGCGACATCGCCGTCGACGACGTCCGCAAGATCGGCCCCTTCCTGCGCCGGACCTCGGCCGAAGGAGGCTGGCGCGTGGCGGTGATCGACGGCGCAGATCGCATGAATCTCAGTGGCTTGAATGCTATTCTTAAGATTTTGGAGGAACCGCCGGCCGGTGCCCTGCTGCTGCTGGTCAGCGACAACCCCGGCGGCATGTTGCCCACCATCCGCTCGCGATGCCGCAAGCTGTCTCTTAAGGCTCTGCCTGAGGATTCGGTTGTCAACCTGTTGATGCAGCACCGTTCCGACATCGCGGAGGAAGACCGGCCGGCGCTTGCCCGGCTGGCGGAAGGCAGCGTCGGGCGGGCGATCCATCTTGCCGACGCCGGAGGGCTGGCGCTCTACCGCGAGATGATCGGGCTGCTGTCCGGCCTGCCCCGGCTCGACGTCGCCGCCGCCCACGCCTTCGGCGACAAGCTGACCCGTAAGCAGGACGACGGTCTTTACGAGACGGCGACGGAACTGCTGGTCTGGTGGCTCGCCCGCTTCGCCCGCTCGCTGGCGCGCGGGCAATGGCCCGCCGAGGTGGTTCCGGGCGAGGCCGCCCTGATGACCCGGCTCGCCAACGCCCGCGGCCTTGAACGTTGGGTTGAGGTGTGGGAAAAGGTCCAGCGCCTCTTCGCTCGTGCGGAATCTGCAAATCTGGACCGCAAGCAGGTGGTGCTGAACGCCTTGGCGACGCTGGAAACCGCCGCCATTTAACAGCAGTGCAAGACAGCAGTGCCGAACAACCCCTCGGGAGAGCGCCGACAATGGCCGGGCCGAAGACGTTTTACCTGACGACGCCGATCTACTACGTGAACGACGTGCCGCACATCGGCCACGCCTACACGACCCTTGCCTGCGACGTCCTCGCCCGGTTCATGCGTCTCGACGGCTACGACGTGAAGTTCCTGACCGGCACCGACGAGCACGGCCAGAAGGTGGAGAAGTCGGCCGAGAAGGCCGGCGTCCCGCCGCAGGAGTTCACCGACCGGGTGTCGCGGAACTTCCGCGACCTCGTTTCGCTGATGAACTACTCCAACGACGACTTCATCCGCACCACCGAGCCGCGCCACGTCGCCTCGGTGCAGGCGCTGTGGAAGGTGCTGGAGGAAAAGGGCGAGATCTATCTCGGATCCTACGCCGGCTGGTATTCCGTGCGCGACGAGGCCTTCTACGGCGAGGACGAGCTGACCACCAGCCCGTCCGGCAAGAAGATCGCCCCGACCGGCGCCGAGTGCGAGTGGGTCGAGGAACCCTCCTACTTCTTCAGGCTCTCGGCCTGGCAGGACCGGCTGATCGCCTTCTACGAGGCGAACCCGGACTTCATCGCCCCGGCCGGCAAGCGCAACGAGGTGATGGCCTTCGTCAAGTCGGGCCTGAAGGACCTGTCGGTCAGCCGCACCACCTTCAAATGGGGCATCCCGGTTCCCGGCAACGACGAGCACATCATGTATGTGTGGCTCGACGCGCTGGCCAACTACATCACCGCCGTCGGCTATCCGAACACGGACGGCGACTTCGCGAAATACTGGCCGGCCGACCTGCACATGGTCGGCAAGGACATCCTGCGCTTTCACGCCGTCTACTGGCCGGCCTTCCTGATGGCCGCCGGCCTGCCGGCGCCCAAGCGCGTCTTCGCCCACGGCTGGTGGACGATCGAAGGCCAGAAGATGTCGAAGTCGCTCGGCAACGTCATCGCGCCGGAGACGCTGGTCAACACCTACGGCCTCGACCAGACCCGCTACTTCCTGCTGCGCGAGGTGCCCTTCGGCAACGACGGCGACTTCTCGCACAAGCAGATGGTCGCCCGGATCAACGGCAACCTCGCCAACGATTACGGCAACCTCGTGCAGCGCGTCCTGTCGATGATCGGCAAGAACTGCGGCGCCGCCGTGCCGACCCCCGGCTCCTTCACCGAGGCCGACAACGCCCTGCTGGGCGCGGCGCACGGGTTGCTCGACGTGGTGCGGACGGAGATCCGTGCCCAGGCCTTCCACAAGGCGCTCGACGCCATCTGGGCGGTGATCGGCGACGGCAACCGCTACGTCGACGAGCAGGCGCCCTGGACGCTCAAGAAGACCGATCCGGCGCGCATGGCGACCGTGCTCTATGTGCTGGCCGAGACGATCCGCCACCTCGCCATCCTGACCCAGCCGGTCATGCCGGACGCCTCGGCGAAGATCCTGGACCAGTTGGCCCAGGGGCCGGACGCGCGCGGCTTCGGCAATCTCGGACCGGCCGGCGCGCTGGTCGCCGGAACGCCGCTGCCGACCTCGCAGGGCGTCTTCCCACGCTTCGTCGAAGAACCGAAAGCCTGAGTGCCTTGAACATGCTGGTCGACAGCCACTGCCATCTCGACTTCCCCGACTTCGCCGAGGAGCTGGACGCGGTCGTCGACCGCGCCCGGCAGGCCGGAATCGGTCGGATGGTCACCATCTGCACCTACCTGACCCGTTTCGACCGCATCCTGGCGGTGGCGGAACGCTACGACGACGTGCTCTGCACCGTCGGCGTCCACCCCCACCAGGCGGCCGAGGAGTTCGCGGTCACGACCGTCGAGGCGCTGGTCGAGCACTCGAAGCACCCGAAGGTGATCGGTCTCGGCGAGACCGGGCTCGATTATTTCTACGACAAGAGCCCGCGCGACCAGCAGCAGGAGTGTTTCCGCCGGCACATCCGCGCCAGCCTGGAAACCGGCCTGCCGCTGATCATCCACACCCGCGACGCCGACGACGACACCATGCGCATCGTCAAGGAGGAGGCCGCCGGTCAGCCGGTCAAGGGTCTGCTGCACTGCTTCAGTTCCGGCCGCGCGCTCGCCGAGGAGGCGCTGGCGTTCGGCTTCACCCTGTCGCTGTCCGGGATCGTCACCTTCAAGAAGTCCGAAGAGCTGCGGGACATCGTCAAGGACGTGCCGCTCGACCGCATCCTGGTCGAAACCGACGCGCCCTATCTGGCGCCCATCCCCTTCCGGGGGAAGCGCAACGAGCCCGCCTTCGTCGCCCACACCGCCGCGACCGTCGCCGCCGTCAAGGGCGTGACGCCCGAGGAGCTGGCGCGCGTGACCACCGGGAACTTCTTCCACCTGTTCGACAAGGCGGCCGCATGAGCGACGGGGGCGGATCCGCCGGACCGATGCGCGTCACCGTCCTCGGCTGCGGCGGCTCGCGCGGCGTTCCGGTGGTCGGCCCCGGCGGCTGGGGGCGCTGCGACCCGGCCAACCCGAAAAACCGCCGTTTGCGCCCTTCGGTGCTGGTCGAGTCGGTGGCGGGTGGGGCGGGCGGCGCGGTGGTGCTGGTGGACAGTTCGCCCGATCTGCGCCAGCAGCTCCTGAACAGCGGCTGCGAGCGGCTGGACGCCGTGCTGTGGACCCACCAGCACGCCGACCACGCCCACGGCATCGACGAACTGCGCGAGATCTGCCGGCTGATGCACGCGCCGCTCGACGCCTATGGCTGGGACGAGCATCTGCGCGACATCGAGGCGCGCTTTCCCTACTGCTTCGAACCGTTGAAACCCGGTTTTCCCTATTACCGCCCGGTGCTCGACTCGCACCGCGTGACCGGCCCTTTCCGGGTCGGCGACCTGCCGGTGACCCCGTTCGAGCAGGATCACGGCTACATGAGGACGGTCGGCTACCGCTTCGACCGCTTCGCCTATTCGACCGACGTGGTTCGGCTCGACGAGGCCGCCTTCGCGGCGTTGGAGGGCATCGACACCTGGATCGTCGATTGCGGGCGCATCGAGCCGCCGCACCCGGTCCACGCCCATCTGGCGCTGACCCTGTCCTGGATCGAGCGGGTCCGCCCCCGGCGCGCCTACCTGACCCATATGGACAACAGCATGGATTACGACCACCTGCGCCGCATCCTGCCTGCCGGGGTGGAGCCCGCCTATGACGGGCTGGTGATCGAGGTCTGACGTCCCTTCCGGGGGATCGGTCCCTCAGCCGGCGGTCTGGACCGCCTCATCCTCGCCGAACTGCAAGCGGCAGAGCCGGGCGTAGGCGCCGTTGGCGGCCAGCAGTGCGTCGTGTGTCCCCTGCTCGATGATGCGTCCGCCCTCCATCACCACGATGCGGTCGGCGTTGCGCACCGTCGCCAGCCGGTGGGCGATCACCAGGGTGGTGCGTCCCTGGGTCAGCCGTTCCAGGGCGCCCTGCACCAGCCGCTCGGATTCGCTGTCGAGCGCGCTGGTCGCCTCGTCCAGCAGCAGGATCGGCGCGTCCTTCAGGAAGGCTCGGGCCAGCGCCAGCCGCTGGCGCTCGCCGCCCGACAGCTTCACCCCGCGGTCGCCGATGACGGTGTCGTAGCCGTCGGGGAGCCGCATCACGAAGTCGTGCGCGGCGGCGGCCTTGGCCGAGGCGATCACATCGCCGAGCGGGGCGTCGAGCCGGCCGAAGGCGATGTTGGCGCGCACCGTGTCGTTGAACAGCACCGTGTCCTGGCTGACGATCGACACCGCGCCGCGCAGGCTGCGCAGGGTGGCGCCGCGGACGTCCTGGCCGTCGATGGTGACCCGCCCGTCCACCGTGTCGTAGAGGCGCGGAATCAGGTTGAAGACCGTCGATTTGCCGGCGCCGCTGCGCCCGACCAGCGCCACCGTGCTGCCGGCCGGCACGTCCAGGTCGATGCCCTTCAGCGTCTCCGCCCCGGCCTCGTAGGCGAAGCGCACGCCGTGCAGGGCGACGGACCCCTTGGTCAGCGCCAGCGGCCTGGCGTCGGGCGCCTCGGTGATGGTCGGCCGTTCGTCGACCAGCTCGAAGATGCGCTGGGCGGCGGCCAGCCCCTCCTGGAGAGCGGCGTTCAGCGTGCCGATGGCGCGCACCGGCTGGGCCGCCATCAGCAGCGCGCCGACGAAGCCGGAGAAGGCGCCGACCGAGCCCTCGCCCATCGCCATGCGGTAGCCGGAGAAGGCGATCACGCCGGCCACCGCGACGCCGCCCAGCACCTCCATCATCGGGTCGATGCGGGAGCGGGCGCGCGTCGCCTTCATGGTCAGATGGTAATTGTCCTCGAAGGCGCCGGCGGCGCGGGTCCGCTCGTAATCCTCCAGGCAGTAGGTCTTGACCATGCGGGCGCCGGACAGGCTTTCGGTGAGCAGCGAGGTCATGTCGCCCATCTGCGCCTGGGTGTCGCGCGACACCCGGCGCAGCCGCTTGCCGATCCGCACGATGGGGATGGCGGCGATGGGGTAGATGACGAAGACGATCAGCGACAGCAGCCAGTCGAGGTAGAACATCGACCCGACCAGCGCCACCACCGTCAGGATGTCGCGCACCAGCCCGGTCAGCGTGCGCGACAGCGCGTTGCGGATCAGGTCGACGTCGTTGATGAAGCGCGAGGTCAGCGAGCCGGTGGGAGCCGCGTGGATCTGCGCCATGTCGGCGGTCAGCAGATGGGAAAACATCGACAGGCGGACATCGGCGATGATTCGCTGGACGATGTCGCTGGTCACCACTGTCTGGGCGTAGAGCGACACGCCCTTGACCATCGTCACCAGAACGATCAGCGCCGGAATCACCAGCAGCATCCCCCGGTCCTGCGCCGAGAACATGGCGTAGGACTGGTCGATCAGCAGCGGGTAGGCCCCGGTGGTCGCGGCGACCAGCGCCATCAGCAGGAAGGACAGCCCCAGCTTCGCCCGGTAGGGCCGCACCCAGTCGCGCCACATGCGGCCGACCAGCCGCTCGGTCGTCGCGTCCAGGCGCAACGGCACGCCGCCTGCCTTGCCCACGGTCGTCTTGCTCACGGTCGCGCTCTTTCCTGCGTTCGGGGACCGGCCTTCCCAAGGTCCGGCATCCATTGTGCCGGATGGCTTAGCCGATGGGGTCCGGTTTTGTCCACCGGGGCGCGGGTCGGGGGCGCCATGCAGCCTTCCTTAACCCACTTATGGAATCATCCGGACAATCGGCCGCACAATCGATGCGCGTCGATCGGGACGTGGACGACGCGGAGGGAGAACGCCATGGCGAACGGCGGAGCGGGCGGCAGCAGATCCTCCAGGCCGCGCATCGGCATCGCGCTGGGCGGCGGGGTGGCGCGGGGCTGGGCGCACATCGGGGTGCTGCGGGCACTGAAACGGTACGGCATCGAGGCCGACATCGTCTGCGGCGCCTCGGTCGGCGCGCTGGTCGGCGGCCTGCATCTGGCCGGAAAGCTCGACGTGCTGGAGGATTGGGTGCGCGGCCTCAGCCGGATGAAGATCGTCGGCTATCTGGATCTGCGGTTGCGCCAGGGCGGCGGGCTGATCGGCGGCGACCGGCTGATGGCGGAGATGCGGCTCCATCTCGGCGACCTGCGGATCGAGGAACTGCCGGCTCCCTACGCCGCCGTCGCCACCGACCTCGCGACCGGCCATGAGGTGTGGTTGCAGGAAGGCGAACTGGCGGACGCCATCCGGGCGTCGATCTCGCTCCCCGGCGTCTTCCCCCCGGTGATGATCGACGGGCGCTGGATGATCGACGGGGCGCTGGTCAACCCGGTGCCGGTGTCGGCCTGCCGGGCGCTGGGCGCGCAGATGGTCATCGGTGTCAATCTGGCCGGCGACATATTGGGCAAGGCCCGCAAGCCCGGCGCCGCCATTCCGACCGCCGCCGGCTTCGACCTGCTGAAGCTGATCGACGAGGAGATGCCGGAAACCCGCTCCTCCTCCGCCATCGGGGCGCTGACCCGGCGCATCTTCCGCCGGGACTACGAGGGGCCGAGCCTCTTCGGCGTGATGGTGTCGTCGCTCGGCATCGTCACCGACCGCATCACGCGGTCGCGGCTGGCCGGGGAACCGCCGGACGTCCACATCGCTCCCCGGCTGGGCCACATCGGCCTGACCGAGTTCGACCGGGCCGACGACTGCATCCGCGAGGGCGAGGCGGCGGTCGAGCGTGCCCTGCCCGACCTGCACGACGCCCTGGCCGTCTTCGCGACCGGCCCACGCGAGAGCACGCGCGCGCCGGTGCGAAGCTGAGTCCGACGATCAATGGTCCAGGGCGGTGCCCAGCGCGGCGCCGCCCAGGCCGCCGATGATCGCGCCGCGGCGCCCGTCCACCGCATAGCCGCCGGCCGCGCCGGCCGCGCCGCCGACCACGCCGCCGGTCGAGCAGGCCGCCACGGAAAGAAGCGCCAGGGCGGCTCCGACCAAGCGCAAACGGGACGTCAAACGGGACATAGGGAAACCCTCCTCGTGGTCGTTGTTCCTTCTCTCAACACATGAAAAGCCGTTTTGCTTCCATGCGACCCGTTCTTTTGCGTGCCATTTTGGATGGGGAACATTCGCACGGGCCGCGCGTTTCCCCAGGTTTGGAACGAATTTCCGGGGGGAAACCAGCATGAAACGGACCAGGACCATTCGCGCCATGGCGCTCGCCACCGTCATGGCCCTGTCGGTCGGCGCCTGCCAGACCGGCAACATGGGCACGTCGGAAACCGTCGGCACGCTGGGCGGCGCCGTGGCCGGCGGCCTTCTGGGCTCGCGCTTCGGCGGCGGCGCCGGCAAGGTGGCGACCACCGCCGTCGGCACGCTGCTCGGCGCCTACGCCGGCAACCTGCTGGGCCGCCGATTCGGCGACGCCGACCAGACCCGCGCCTCGGACGCGGAGGAACGCGCCGTCTCCAGCAACCAGGCCATCACCTGGAACAACCCGCAGAGCGGCTACAGCGGCAACGTCCAGCCAACCCGCACCTATCAGGATTCCAGCGGCCAAACCTGCCGCGACTACACCCACACGGTGACCATCGACGGCAAGAGGGAGGTCGCGCGCGGCACCGCCTGCCGTCAGGGGGACGGAAACTGGAAGCTGGTGTCCTGACCACGCCTGTCCGGAAGGCCGAACGCCAGTCCGAAAGACCGACGCGGGGCGGTTCGCCTTGCGGATGGTGGGGGTTGACGCCAAGATCGACGGGTTCCGCCCAGCGGCGGCCCGACGGACATGGCGCGCGAGGCATATGGAGGCGGTCAGCTACATCATCCTGATTGGTTCGACCCTGCTGATCGCCAGCATCCTGACCAGCTACCTGGCCTTGCGGATCGGCACGCCCCTGCTGCTGATCTTTCTCGGCATCGGCCTGCTGGCGGGCGAGGACGGCATCGGCCACATCGCGTTCAACGATCCGCAATCGGCCTTCCTGATCGGATCGATGGCGCTGGCCGTGATCCTGTTCGAGAGCGGGTTCGACACCAAGCTGTCGAGCTACCGCGCCGCCGCATGGCCGGCCATGTCGCTGGCGACGGTCGGGGTGGCGGTCACCACCGGGGTGATCGGGGTGGCCGCCCACCATCTGATGAAGCTGCCCTGGGCGGAAGCCCTGCTGGTCGGGGCGGCGGTCAGCTCCACCGACGCTGCGGCGGTGTTCTTCCTCCTGCGGGTCGGCGGCATCACGCTGCGCGACCGCGTGCGCTCGACGCTGGAGATCGAGTCGGGCACCAACGACCCCGTCGCCATCATGCTGACCATCATCCTGGTGGAGGCGGCGACCCACGGCTGGGCCTCCCCCTGGGCGGTGCTGGAGGAACTGGTCCGCGCCTTCTCCTTCGGGGCGGCGCTCGGGCTGGCCGGCGGCTGGCTGCTGGTCACCTTCATCAACCGGGCCAATTTCGAGACCGGGTTGAACCCGGTGGTGACGCTGACCTTCGCCCTGTTCATCTTCGCCAGCACCAACATGCTGGGCGGCAGCGGCTATCTGGCGGTCTACGCCGCCGGCCTGTACGCCGGCAACGTCAAGCTGCGCGGCGCCCTGGAACTGCGGCGCTTCCACTCCGGGCTGACCTGGCTCAGCCAGATCGTCATGTTCGTGATGCTCGGGCTGCTCGCCACCCCGCGCGAGTTCGGCGAGATCGCGCTGCCGGCCCTCGTCATCGCCCTGCTGCTGATCCTGGTCGCCCGCCCGCTGGCGGTCTGGCTCTGCCTGCTGCCCTTCCGCTTCTCGGCCAACGAGACGACCTTCATCGCCTGGGTGGGCCTGCGCGGCGCGGTGTCGCTGCTGCTGGCGCTGGTGCCGGTGCTGGGCGGTTTGGAGAACGGCCAGAGGGTGTTCAACGCCGCCTTCATCGTCGTCTGCGTCTCGCTGCTGGTTCAAGGCTGGACCATCGGCGCGATGGCGCGCTGGCTGAAGCTGATCGTGCCGCCGCGCCGCGGGCCGGTCGAGCGCGTCGAGCTGGAACTGCCCGGAAACGCCGACCAGGAATTGGTCGCCTACACCGTCCACGCCAAGTCGCCGGCGGCGCGCGGCCAGCGGATGCCGCGCTGGGCACGCCCGTCGCTGGTGATCCGCGCCGGCTCGGTGGTGCCGCCGCACAAGGTCAAGCCGTTGCAGCCGGGCGACCATGTCTATCTGTTCTCGGCACCCGACCGGCTGCCGCTGATCGACAAGCTGTTCGGCGGCAGCCGGGCGCTCGACCAGGACGACCGCGAGTTCTACGGCGACCTCGTGCTCAGCCCCGACGCGACGGTGGAGCAGATCGCCGAGATGTACGGCCTGCCCTTGTCGCTGGCCAACGCCAAGCTGACCCTGCGCGACCTGCTGCGCAACGAGTTCGGCGGCTCCTGCGAGCTGGGCGACCGGGTGCGGATGGGCGGTGTCGAGCTGATCGTCCGCGACATGGACGATCATGGCATCACCTCGGTCGGGCTGGCGCTGGAGCCCACCGGCGTCGGCAAGCCGCGCGTGGTCCTCTTCGCCCGCCCGCGGGCGCTGGCCGGCGCGCTCGGCGACTGGTGGCGGGAACGCTCTTTCCAGCGCTGGAAGCGCCGCGAGCAGCGGCGGGAAGGACGAAGCGGCGGACAATTGACGGACGACCGGCCCGGCGACGGGGTGGCGGGGTCGGATTAGTTCTCCCACCCGCTCCCTTCCCGATACCTCTTCAGGCGTGCGCCTTCGGCCCCGGCACGCCCACGCCCACGCCATGCACGCCCTGCCCCCGAACCATCTCGCCCAGCGCCTCGGCGGTCATCGGCCGGCCGAAGAGATAGCCCTGCATCATGTCGCAACCGACCGACACCAGGAAATCGCGCTGCTCCTCCGTCTCCACCCCTTCGGCGACGGTGGCGAGGCCGAGGCCGTGGGCCATGCCGATAGCGGCACGGATCAGCGCGTTGCTCTTCGGATTTTCCGGCACGTCGACGACGAAGGCGCGGTCGATCTTCAGCTTGGCGACCGGCAACTGCTGGACGTAGCTGAGCGACGAATAGCCCGACCCGAAATCGTCGATGGCCGCCTGGATTCCCAGCGCCGCCAGCTCGCCCAGCGTCCGCACCGCCACCTTCAGGTCGCGCACCGCCGCCTGCTCGGTGATCTCCAGCCCCAGCCGGGTCCGCAGATCCGGGCAGTCGGCCAGCAGTTCCTCCAGCCGGGGGGTCAGGTTGCCGCGCAGGAACTGCTGGCCGGAGATGTTGAGGAACACCCGCTCCGGCAACACGCCCTCGCCCTGCCAGCGCTCCATCTGGCCGATGGCGGTGGACAGGACCCAATCGGTGATCGGCACGATCAGGCCGCTTTCCTCGGCGACCGGAATGAACTCGCCGGGCGACACCGGCCCCAGCGTGTGGTGGGTCCAGCGCAGCAGCGCCTCGGCCGAGACGATGCGGCCGGTGCGGTCGACGATCGGCTGGTAGACCAGATGCATCTCGTTGCGCTCGATGGCGTGGGTGAGATGCACGGTGAGCAGCATGCGCCGCGTCGCCGCCGCCGCCATCTCCGGTGTGTAGAAGCACACCGCGTTGCCGCCGTCGTGCTGGACCGCCTGGAGGGCCAGCTTGGCCTTGGCGTTGAGATCCTCCAGCGACTGCCGCGGGCCATCCTGGAGGGCGGCGCCGATCGACAGCCGAAGCCGCACCCAGTGGCGATCGGCGTAGATCGAGGCGGTGAGCCGGTCGTGCAGCACGTCGGCCAGCGTCCGGGCGTGCTCCATCCCGTCGACCCGCGCCAGAGCCGCGAACTCGTCGGCGGCGATGCGGCAGATGTAGGTGTTGGCCGGCAGAACCTCGGTCACCCGGCTGACCATCGCCTTCAACGCCGCGTCGCCGACATGGAAGCCGAACGCCTCGTTGACGTCGCTGAACT
Organism: Azospirillum agricola; assembly: GCF_017876095.1. Lineage (GTDB taxonomy): Bacteria > Pseudomonadota > Alphaproteobacteria > Azospirillales > Azospirillaceae > Azospirillum > Azospirillum agricola. Next base: position 63,240 of record NZ_JAGINM010000002.1, on the reverse strand, counting down.
GGTCGACATCCAGTGTGAACAGGGCGAAGCCGCCGTCCCCGCCGCCGTCGCGCAGCAGCGCCTCGCATTCCTCCAGGAAGGCGGTGCGGGTGAGGACCCCGGTCAGCGGGTCGTGCCGCGCCAGATAGGAGGCGCGCTGTTCCGCCGCCAACCGGTCGGAGATGTCGCGGATGATGCCGACGAAGGTGACGCTGTCGCCCAGCCGCGCCTCGCCGACGCTGAGATGGATGGGGAAGACGGTGCCGTCCTTGCGGCGGCCCAGCGTGTCGCGGCCGATGCCGATGATCTTCGGCCGCTCCGTCCGCATGTAGGTGTCGACGTATTTGGCGTGGTCGCGCGAGAAGGGCGGCGGCATCAGCACGGTCATGCTCTGGCCGAGCAGCTCCCCCTCCTCGTAACCGAACAGGGTCAGGCAGGCGCGGTTGATCGAGCGGATCAGGCCGCTGCGGTCGGACACGATGATCCCGTCGACCGCCGCGTCGAGCAGGGTGGCGACGAAGGGATCGCGGCGCGTGACGAACTCGGCGACGCGGCGCGTGTCGGCGGTGTCGAGAAAGCTGCCGAGGAACCCCAGCGTCTCCCCGGCCGCGTCGCGGTGGGCCAGCAGGCTGCCGCTGACCAGCGCGCGGCTCCCGTCCTGGCCGGCGACCTCGCAATCGACCGGGACCGACCCGGCGCCGGACCGGGTCAGGACGGCGACCGCCTCGCAGACCGCGCGGGCCAGCGGGTGATCGAGTCCGTCGAGGCCGGACCCGGCGAGGCCGGCCGGCGCGCGGCCGAGCAGGGCGGAGAAACGGTGGTCGGCGTGGCGGCACAGGCCGTCGGCGCCGATGTAGACCAGGGCGAGGTCGGTGTGGCTCAGCAGGCTGGAGGCGAGCGACGCCAGAAAGGCGGGATCGCGGGGAAGACCGCTCTCCTCCGTTCCATCCCGATCATGCTCATGCTCCGCCGGCTTCTCATGCAAGGACTTGTTCGCTTTCACCGCTGTCGCCGCACCATTCACGGACATGAATGGGCATCCCGCCGGAGGGATTATGACCCTCCCATCCGAATTTTCCAACGCCCCCAAACTCCGTGCCCCATCCGGTCGCGGACGGACGAAAACACCCATGGCAAACCACCCGACCTCGCGCGCGCCACGTCCGGCGCGCCATAAACCGTTTTGCACTCTAACGGTCATAGGGATGTCACCGATTGACATGGTTCAATCGGCCGAACGATTTTTCAACGGGACGAAAGTGTCATCGGCCGGCCTGGCCACGCAACCGGCCAGTGCGGCCTCTGCAACAAAAAGGAGGTGCCGGACCATCGGGCTTGGACCGCAAGCGGGTTTGCGGGCAAGATGCTCCCGGTTCCGTCATGCCTCCGCATCGGCGGAAAAAAAGCCGACCAACCCTGTTTCATGGGGAATAAAGCGCCGGCCTTCGACGTTCATTCGGCAAACACCACTGGAGTGCAACTCCGGACCGAGTTCGTCGGGCCACCACAACCGAGCAGCAGAGATGGGGAGCATCGCCATGACCACCGCCTTCCGCCACATTCGCCATGCCGACGGACGCGCGTATTACGAGGGAAAGCCGCTTTCCCTGGCCGATGCCCAGATCATGCTGAACGACGACATTCTGCGGCGGATGGTGCGGGTCGACGCCTATCTGCGAATCGATGAGTCGGGTCTGGTCCTGGAAACCGGCCCCTGCGGTGCGCCGTTGGTGAACCGCCCTTTCACCCCCCACGCGGGCCAGCCAGGATAACCACCGTCCCGACGAGGCAGAGCAGCGCGCCGGCCATGTCCCAGCGGTCCGGCCGCACCCCTTCGACGAGCCACAGCCAGAGCAGCGACGCGCCGATGTAGATCCCGCCATAGGCGGCGTAGGCCCGGCCGGCGAACTCCGCGTCGACCCGCGTCAGCAGCCACGCGAAGGTGCACAGGCTGGCGATCCCCGGCACGGCCCACCACGCCGACTGCCCCAGCCGCAGCCAGGCCCAGAAGGCGAAGCAGCCGGCGATTTCCGCCAGCGCGGCCGCCCCGTAAAGCCCCACCGCCAGGAAGGTTGCCGACTGCCCCATGCGCTTGCCTCCGCCCTCCGAAGCCGATATTTCGTATTTTGTTAAAATACGGCACAGTTTGTTTCAATTTTCCCCGGCCATGTTGCTGGGTTTTCATATTTTTTCAAGCGCACCGAGTCATGCTTCCGACTGGAACGGAAGCGGGACGCCATGATTCCGGGGGCGATGATTCTGGACACGATGAATCCGATGTTCGATGCCATCGAGACCATCAAGGGCACGGACGTGATCTCGGACGAGAAGAAATGCGCCCTGTTCCAAGGCATCGAGCGCCTGCGGCGAAGCCATTGCCCGCCGAACCAGAAGTTGTGCACGGCCTGTCCGACGCGGCGGCGCTGTCTGGCCGACATTCTGGATCTGCTGGGATCCTGAAGCCTTCCGGTATCGCCTGTTCCCCGGCCGGCGATTCTCCACGACCGGCTGGTTAACCCAATTTGCGGCTCTGTCACGTTTGCGCTCGGGACCCTTTCCGCGACCGGCCTGTTGTTTCCTGCATAATCAAGACACAACGGAGGTCCACCATGGATAAGGATCGTATCGAAGGCGCCGCCCGCACCGCGAAGGGCACCATCAAGGAAACCGCCGGCAAGCTGATGGGCGACACCAAGATGGAAGCCGAAGGCAAGGCCGAGAAGGCCGCTGGCAAGGTCCAGAACACGGTCGGCGGGGCGAAGGACGCGGCGCGCGACGCGCTGAAGGAGTAACAGCTCCCGCGACGCAGTGGACTGCGAAGCGACGAGGCCCCGCCCCGGTTCCACCGGGGCGGGGTTTCGCATGTCAAGGCCCCCCGCCGCGAGGCTCAGCCCGCCGGCAGCGCATCGAGTTCCACCGGGCGCGCCTGTGGAGGCAGCGCTTCACCGGACACCGCGCCACCGTCGCCCGATGAGCCAGCCTGGGCGCCGCTCTCCTCGCCCAGCCGCAGGTTCAGCAGGCGGGCCAGTTCCCACAAAGCGCTTTCGGCCAGCCCCAAGGCGGCCAGCAGCCGGGTCCGTTCGGTCAGCGGGATGCCGCCGTCAGCTTCGAGGTAACCCTGCCGCAGCCGCGCCGCCGCGCCGCCGCGATCGCCGATCATCGAGCGCATCATCCGCAGATCGTCGGTGTCGCCGCTGCCCAGCGCCGCCAGCGATTCGAGCAGCACCGCGTCCAGCGCCTCGACCAGGATGTCGGCGAAGCTCCGGCCGGCCGGCGACAGCGGCTCGCCCCCCAGTTCACGGGCGAAATCGAACAGGTGACGCTCCAGCGCCCGGCCATGGTCCTGACTTTGGAGGACGCGCATGAGCACCGGCACCAGCGGCGGCGGGATCGGGCGCTTGCACAGGTTGCCGGCGAAATCATCGATCTCGCGCGCCAGCGAGCCGAGCGCCGTGTGCAGGGCCGCGGCGCGGACGCCGGCCTTGCGCGACTCGTCCGGCCTCGATCCCTCGGACCTTCCCGCGGACAGCAGCGCCGGCAACGCCTGCTGGAAGCGGACCTGCTCGCGCTCCAGCAGGCGGACGGCGGTCTCCGGCTCCTCCAGCGCCTTGGCGAACAGGTGGCGGGGCACCGACAACTCGTCGTCCTCGCCCTGCCCCTGCCCGACCTTCGACAGAATGCGCGCCATCAGCGGCACGAAGGGCAGCATCACCGCCGTGTTGAAGACGTTGAAGCCGGTCGAGTAGGAGGCGATGGCGATCGGCACCAGCGGGTGGCTGACCGTGCCGTCGGCGGCGGTGACGGCGGCGCCGGGATCGCCGCCCAGCGCCCAGGCGACCAGCTTCAGCGACAGCGGGAACAGCGGCAGCATCAGCAGCACGCCGATGACGTTGAAGGCCATGTGGCCGTAGGCGGTGCGCCGGGCGTTGGGCGACAGGTTCAGCGCCGCGACGTAGGAGGTCGCCGTGGTCCCGACGTCGGCCCCCAGCGTGAAGGCGAGCGCCGTGTGCCAATCCATCACGCCCGAGGCGCCCAGTCCCATGACGATGCCGACGGTCGCCGACGAGGAATGGATGATCGCCGTGACCAGCGCCGACAGCAGCACGCAGAGCAGGATCCCGCCGTAGCCGTCGGCCGACAGCCAGGTGAAGATCTCCATCATCGCCGGGGCCGAACGGATCGGCCGGAAGCCGCTGGTCAGCAGATCCAGCCCGTAGAAGATCATCCCCAACCCGAGCAGAGCCAGCGCCGCGTAGCGGATTTTCGGCCGCCCGACGAAGAGATAGACCAGCGCGGCCACGCCGATCACCGGCAATCCCCACTTGCCGATGGGCAGCGCGACGAAGACGGTGGTCAGCGTCGTGCCGATGTTGGCGCCCATGATCAGGCCGATGGCCTGCTCCAGCGTCACGATGCCGCTGTTGACGAAGCCGACCACCATGACGGTCATCACCGTGCTGGACTGGATGACGCCCGTCACGAAGGTGCCGGTCAGCAGCGCGAAGATGCGGTTCGTCGTGAAGCGTTCGAGAATTTGGCGCATGCGCGCCACCGCCAGCGACTGGATGCCGTCGGACAGGAACTCCATGCCCAGCATGAACAGCCCCAGCCCGCCCAGCACGCGGAACACCATGTCCTGAAGAATGTCGGCGTCCATCGAGCCTCCGCCCCTTTCACAAAAGCGTCACGAAGGATACGCAGGCCATCGGAGAAGGCAAAAAGGAAGCACCACGAACGGATCGCCGGCGCAATTTTCCTTTGGACGGTTTCCCCCGGCGGATGTCCGGCAACCCGGCACAACCGGCCGGAAATGCGCTGTTGCCGCCCCACCGCGCCCTATCTATGATGCGCCGCCCCGGCCGGCCGGCCGAACGACGCGCTCAGATTCGGGTCCCATGCTCCAGTTCATCCGCAATTTCGCCGGTTCGTGGGTCGTCAAGATCCTGTTCGTCCTGTTGATCCTCAGCTTCGGTGTCTGGGGGATCGGCGACGTGTTCCGCTCCAGCGTCCCCACCACGGTGGCCGAGGTCGGCAAGGTCGCGATCGAGCGCGACGCTCTGGACCAGGAATTCCGCCGGCAGATGGACCGGCTGCGCCCGATGCTCGGCGGCAACCTGACGACCGAGCAGGCCAAGCAGTTCGGCTTGCTCGACCAGTCGCTGAACGCGCTGATCCAGCGCACGCTGTTCGACCTCGCCGCCAAGGACGCCGGAATCAGCGTCGGGCCGGACGTGGTCAAGCTGCGCATCGCCGACGAACCCGCCTTCCGCAACCCGCAGGGCCAGTTCGATCCGAACCTGTTCCGCAGCGTGCTGCGCAACAACCAGTTGACCGAGGAGGGGTATGTCGCCGTGGTCACCCGCGAGACCGCGCGCGAGCTGGTGGCTGGTGCCGTCAACGCCGGGGTGGCCGCGCCGAAGCCGCTGGTCCAGGCGCTCTACCGCTTCCGCAGCGAGACGCGCGTCGCCGAGCTGGTGACCCTGCCCAACGCGGCCGTCGGCGACGTCGGCGTTCCGGACGATGCCGAGATCACCAAATCCTACGAGGATCATCAGGTCCGCTTCACCGCCCCCGAATACCGCGCCCTGACCGTTGCCCAGCTCTCGCCGGACGCCCTGGCCAAGGACATCAAGATCGAGGACGACCAGCTCCGCGCCGCCTACGACGAGCGCGCGGCCGAATTCGGCACGCCGGAGAAGCGCACCGTCCAGATGGTGGTGATCAACGACGAGGCGAAGGCGAAGGCCATCGCCGAGGCCGCCAAGACAAAGAGCCTGGTCGACGCCGCCAAGGAGGCGGGGGTCGAGCCGCTGACTCTCGACAACATCGCCCGCGCCGAGCTGCCGGAGCTGGGCGACGCCGCCTTCGCCCTGGAGCAGGGCAAGCCCAGCGAGGCGATCAAGAGCGCGCTCGGCTGGCATGTGCTGGCCGTCACCGGCATCCAGGCCGGCTCCACCAGGAGCTTCGAGGAGGTGCGCGACCAGCTGCGCGCCGAACTCCAGAAGGAAAAGGCGCTCGACGCCGTCTTCTCCATCGCCAACCGCGCCGAGGACCAGCTCGCCAGCGGCGCCTCGCTGGACGAGGTGGCGCAGGCCCAGGGGCTGGCGCTGACCAAGGTCGCCGCCATCGACAGCACCGGCAAGGCCCCGGACGGCAAGGACGCCGCCCCCAACCTGCCCGCCCTGAAGGCGCTGCTGCCGACCGCCTTCCAACTCAAGCAGGGCGCCGCCTCCAACCTTACCGAGGGCCAGGGCAGTGTCTTCACCGCCGTGCGCGTCGACAGCGTCATCCCCGCCGCCGTGCGTCCGCTGGCCGAGGTGCGCGATCAGGTGATCGCCGACTGGCAGGCCGCCAAGCGCGCCGAGCAGGCCGCCAAAAAGGCCGAGGACATCGCCGCCAAGCTCAAGCAGGGCGCCGAGCAGGCCGCCCAGACGGTGGCGACCGAGGCCGGCGCCAGCTTCGCCATGACCACGCCCTTCACCCGCGAGGCCCGCTCGGTCGAGGGGCTGCCCGGCGACCTCGTGCGGCGGCTGTTCGACGCCAAGCCCGGCGATGTGGTCAATGGCGCCAGCGGCGACGCCCAGATCGTCGCCCGCCTGAAGGAGGTCATCGCCGCCAACCCGGCCGCCGATGCCGCCGCCCTCGGCCCGATCGAGAGCACGATCACCCAGGGGATCGAGAGCGACCTGATGGCGCAGTTCGGCAACGCCCTGCGCGGCCACTACCCGGTCCAGATCCATCGCCAGCGGATCGACCAGTTCTTCGCCGCCAGCAACTGAGGTCCCGCCCCCGCGTCCGCGCGGGGGCCTGCGAGAGAGGTTCGTGCCGTGAAGGTCCTGCCCGAGAACACCGCCTTCGACGCCGTCTACGCCGCCGGCCGGCCGCAGGTGGTGTGGACCACCCTGGTCAGCGACCTGGAGACCCCGGTCTCCGCCTACATGAAGCTGGCGGACGGCCGCCCCTTCGGCTTCCTGCTGGAATCGGCGGAGCGCGGTGCCGGGTCGCGGCGCGACCGCTACTCGGTGATCGGCTTCAAGCCCGACGTGGTGTGGCGCTCGCGCGGGGCCAGGGCGGAGATCAACCGCGACGCCCTGCACGACCGCGACGCCTACCGGCCCGTCGACTCCGCCCCGCTGGAAGCGCTGCGCGCGCTCATCAACGAGAGCCGCATCGAACTGCCGGCCGAGCTGCCGCCGATGGCCGCCGGCCTGTTCGGCTACATGACCTACGACATGGTCCGGCTGATGGAGCGTCTGCCCGACGCCAACCCGGACGAGCTGAACATCCCCGACGCCATCCTGACGCGGCCCAGCATCGTCGCCATCTTCGACAGCCACACCGATTCGATCACGCTGGTGACGCCGGTCTGGCCGAAGGCCGGGCTGGACGCGGCGGCCGCCTACGCCGACGCGCGCGAGCGGCTGACCGACGCGCTGGCCGACCTGGAGCGCCCGCTGCCCTACCGGCGCGAGCCGCGCAGCGACGCCGGGCTTCCGCTCGCCTGGACCTCCAACACGACACGCGAGGAGTATCACGCGATCGTCGAGCGGGCGAAGGAGTACATCCGCGCCGGCGACATCTTCCAGGTCGTGCCGTCCCAGCGCATCCGCTTCCCCTTCAAGCCGTCGCCGCTGGCGCTGTACCGCACGCTGCGCCGCCTGAACCCGTCGCCCTTCCTGTTCCACTGCGACTTCGGCGAGTTGACCATCGTCGGCTCCAGCCCCGAGATCCTGGTCCGCGTGCGCGACGGCAAGGTGACGGTTCGCCCCATCGCCGGCACCCGCAAGCGCGGCGCCACGCCGGAGGAGGACCGGGCGCTCGCCGACGACCTGCTGAGCGATCCCAAGGAACTGGCCGAGCATCTCATGCTGCTCGACCTCGGCCGCAACGACGTCGGCCGCGTGGCCAAGGTCGGGACCGTCAAGGTGACGGCCAAGATGATCGTCGAGCTGTACAGCCACGTCATGCACATCGTGTCCAACGTCGAGGGCGACCTCGACCCGAAGCATGACGCGCTGGATGCGCTGATCGCCGGCTTCCCGGCCGGCACGGTGTCCGGCGCGCCGAAGGTCCGCGCCATGGAGATCATCGACGAGCTGGAAAAGGCACGGCGCGGCGTCTATGCCGGCTGCGTCGGCTATTTCGGCGCCTCGGGGGCGATGGACACCTGCATCGCGCTGCGCACGGCGGTCCTGAAGGACGGCATGATGTATGTCCAGGCCGGCGGCGGCGTCGTCGCCGACAGCGACCCGGAAGCCGAGTACCAGGAGACCGTCAACAAGGCCAAGGCGTTGATCCGCGCGGCCGAGGAAACGGTCAAGGCGACCTCCGCGCGGTAGGTGTCCGGCAGTTCCAGGAGCCCTTCCCCCGACATGGAGGAGAGGCTCCCGGAGCGTTCCGTCACCGCTTCGGCCGTTCCGACCGGCTGTAATTGCTGAAATGCCCTTCGCGCGCCGCCTGTCTGCGGGCGCCCTGGATGATCGCGCCGGACTTGCCCTCGGCGGCGATCGACGACACCAGACGGGTCACGTCGACGCTCGCGCAAGCCGGACAGGGCGGCGTCTCGGAAAAGCGGGCCAGGGTTTCGAAGCCGTGGTCACAGGCTTTGCAACGGAACGAATAGAGCGGCATGGGGCCTCGCGGACAGGTGCGGTGGTGATCCGGACCCGCCGAGTATTCCCCCATGACCGTAAAAATAAAATGGTTTTGTTGCGGCGCAGCGCTCAGGCGGCGCCGCCGAAGTCGAAGCCGGCGGCCTCGACCGCCGTCCGCACCGTTTCCAGCGGCACGCCGCCCGCGACGATCACGGTGCCGACGGACAGATCGACGGTGACGGCGGCGGCCGGCGCCGCCTTGACGATGGCGTTCGAAACCGAACGGGCACAGCCGCTGCAGGTCATCCCGCCCACCTTGTACGCATCAGTCATGACTTCACTCTCCTCGTGGGCACGCCTCAGCCGCCCGCGTGATGCGCGCGGACCACGGCGCTGACCGGGACCAGAACGAACCCACGCTTTTGCACATCCGGCACCCAGGACGCCAGTGCCTCGATTGTCGCATCATAGGGATGCCCGATGGCGATGCCGTAGCCCTGGCGCTTCGCGACCTGCTCGACCTTGGCCAACTGGGCGCGAATGGCGGCGACCTGGGCGGTGTTGTCGAGGAAGATGTCGCGACCGGCGAAGGGCATCCTCAGTTCCTGGGCTAGGCCGATGCCGGCGCTTTTCGGAGTCGTCCGGCTGTCCAGCCACAGCAGGCCGCGCCGGTGAAGCTCGGCCAGCACCGGGGCCAGCGCCGCGCGGTCGGCGGTGAATCGGCTGCCCATGTGGTTGTTCACCCCGACATAGCCGTCGAAGCTGTCGAGCGCCGCGCGGAAGCGGCGCAGGACCTCCCCCTTGTCGAGCGAGACCAGCAGCGCCTCGGGGCCTGGGTCGGCCTTGACGCTGGGTTCCATGGGCATGTGCAGCATCAGCTCGTGCCCGTTGGCGCGGGCGGCGCGGGCCTGGGCCGGCAGGTCACGGGCATAGGGCAGCCAGGACAGGGTCAGCGGCCCCGGCAACGCCGCCATCCGGGCCGCACGCCTGCGGTCCAGCCCCATGTCGTCGATGACGATGGCGATCACCGGCTTGCCCGCCGGCACCGTCACCGGCACGGCGTTCCTCCGCCATAGGGCGGCGTTGCCGGCCGGCGGCTGCACCGGCGGATGGGCGGGCGGCGCCGGTGGCGGCAGCATCGCCAGGGTTGTCGGCAGCGGAGCGGGTGATGGAGCGACCGGAGGCGGAGCGGCGACCTCCTCCTCTTCCGCGCCCATCGCCGGATCCGGCCGAACGATCGGGGGCGGCGTGGGAACCACCGGTTCGACCGGCGACGGAGCCTTGACGGTGACGGGGGACGGGGGCGGCTGAGGAACCGGAGCCGGCGCCGAGACGGCAGGCTGGACCGGCCGTGCGGGGGCCGCGACCTGAACCGCCGGCTTGCTTCCGGACTCCGTCACCAGCGACACGCCGAAGCCGATGGCGAAGACCGCCGCGACGGCCGCGAGTGCCAGAACGAGCGGGTTTCTGGCGAGACCGGCCTTGCCAGCCGCTTTGCCTGCGGTCTTGCGGGTGGCCTTGCGCGGGGTCTTGCGGACCATGGCGGGACGTTCCATCCTGATGACGACGAAAGGGCGGCACAGTGGCACCCGGCCACCACCCGCCGCAACCGGCCTTTCGGCGCGAGCACGCAGGGCAGCACCGACGGCGGAGCTTGACCGGCGCCGGCGCCATTGAGGCATCACCGCCCACCGGATTCGCAAGGGACAGAATTATGGCCACCGTCCAGGAGGCGCTTCTCTTCGCGTTCGACCTTCACCGGGAAGGCCGCCTGACGGAAGCCGACACCATCTACCAGCGCATTCTGGACGTTGCTCCGGGCTTTCCCGAGGCGCTCCACCTCCGTGGTCTCATCCTGGCGGAAGCCGGCCGCCTGGAGGAAGCGGCCGGGCACATCGACCGGGCGATCGCCGGAAACGGGGCAAAGGCGGATTATCATGCCAACCTCGCGAGCATACTCGAAGCACTGGACCGCCAGGACGAGGCCGCCGACCGTCTCACCGCTGCCATGGCCCTGGATTCCACCAAGGTCGAATCCCTGAACGGCTTCGCCGCCCGCCGGCTGCGCCAAGGCCAGCCGGATCTGGCCGCCCGGATCCTGAGGGACGGGGTGGCGGCCGCTCCGCTGCTGCCCGAATTGCGCTACAATCTCGCCCTTGCCCTGACCCGGCTCGGGCGGGACGCGGAAGCGGCGGCCCAGCACCGGGCCGGGCTGCTCCTCGTCCCGGACGATGCCAGCGCGGCACGGATTCTTTCTGAACGGCTGTGCGCGTTGAACAGGGAGCAGGATGCCATGCGGATCCTGGTCCGCGCGGTCCGTCTCGATCCGGCACAGCCCGATGCCTGGAATCTCCTCGGCAATCGGCAGAAAGCCGACTCAAGGCTTTCCGAGGCGCGCCGCAGCTACGAGCGGGGATTGTCGCTGGCCCCCGGCGCCGCCGAGATGTGGAACAACCGGTCGAGCGTTCTGAAGGGACAAGGCGATCTTCCGGGAGCCGTGGCGGCTCTGCGCCGCGCTCATGCGCTTTTTCCCGATTCACCGGCGATCCTGAACAATCTGGCCGACGCCTTCCTGCTGTCCGGCGAAGCGGAGAACGCGCTGGACGCGGCGGAGCAGGCGCTCGCCCTGGCTCCCGAGCTTGCGGATGCCAGGGTCATCCGCGCCGTCGCGCTGCTCTCCCTCGAACGTTTCGCGCAGGGATGGGCCGCCTGGGAAGACCGCTGGTTGGCTGAACCCTGGAGTCTATTCGCCGCGCGCTTCCCGCAGCCGGCTTGGGACGGACGCCCTCCCGCCTCCGGACAGTTGCTCATCTGGGGGGAGCAGGGCGTGGGTGACGAAATCCAGTTCGCTGCCCTCGTTCCATCCTTGACGCGGGCCGGGATCGACTGCGTGCTGGAATGCGATGAGCGCCTTATCCCGCTGTTCGAGCGTTCCCTGCCCGCCGTCCGGCTGGTCGCCCGCACCACCCCTCCCGACCCGGCGCTGCTGTCGCCCGGCATCGCGGCGCAGTGCCCGTCCGGCTCCCTGCCCCGGTTTCTCCTGGAAGACAGCGGCCGGTTCAGGCTCGATCCCTATCTGAAGGCCGATCCGGAGCGCACCGCTACCCTGCGGGCACGCTGCACCGCCGCCGCCGCCGACGCCTTGCCAAGCCGTCCGCTGTTGATCGGCATCGCCTGGCACACGACCAATCCCAAGCAGGGGCGCAGCCGGAACCTTCCACTCGCCACGCTTGCTCGGAGCCTCAACCTGCCAGGCGTCCGGATGGTGGTTCTGCAATATGGCGACTGGTCCGGAGAGGTCGCGGCGCTTGCGAAGGACGGGATCGACATCCGCTTGCCGGATGCGATCGACCCGTGGAGCGATCTGGACGGCCTGGCGGCCCAGATCGCAGCGACGGATCTCGTCGTCACCATCGACAACGCCACCGCCCACATGGCCGGAGCGCTCGGCCATCCGCTCTGGGTGCTGCTGCCCTTCGCCCCCAACTGGCGCTGGCTGCGCGACCGCGCGGATTCGCCCTGGTATCCAAGCGCCCGCCTGTTCCGCCAGCCCACACCCGGCGACTGGCGGACGCCGCTCCAGGATGTCCGCGACCGGCTCGCGGCGTTCGTGGGCCGGGCGCCGACGGCGTGACGCGACAGACTCGGGAGGCTGGAAATCCGCCCCCCCAGCCGCTAGGGTGGCGGCGTTGGAACGGGGCCGGAACGGCGCGGCCCCGGAACGGCGCAGCCGGGGCTTGGCCAGCGGCTCGACCGGACGATTAAGGCGAAGGCGAAGGCGCATGCTGCTGCTCATCGACAACTACGACAGCTTTACCTACAACCTCGTCCATTATCTGGGCGAGCTGGGCGCAGACGTGCAGGTCCGCCGCAACGACGCCCTGACGGTGGACGAAGCCATGGCACTGCGCCCCGACGGCATCGTGCTGTCGCCCGGCCCCTGCGATCCCGACCGCGCCGGCATCTGCCTGCCCCTGATCGACGCCGCCGCCAAGGCGCGGCTGCCGCTGCTGGGGGTCTGCCTGGGCCACCAGTCGATCGGCCAGTCCTTCGGCGGCAAGGTCGTCCGCGCGCCGGTGCCGATGCATGGCAAGGTCGACAGCATGCGGCATGACGGGCGCGGGGTGCTGGCCGGCCTGCCCTCCCCCTTCCGCGCCACCCGCTATCATTCGCTGATCGTCGAACGCGCCAGCCTGCCCGCCTGCCTGGAGGTCACCGGCGAGACGGGGGACGGCCTGATCATGGCGCTCGCCCACCGCGAGCTGCCGATCCACGGCGTGCAGTTCCATCCGGAAAGCATCGAGAGCGAGCACGGTCACCAAATCCTGCGGAATTTCCTGGACATGACCCGCCCCCGCCTGGAGAGCGCGGCATGAGCACCCCGTCCTCCCATGGCGACATCGCCGACATGAAGGCCATCCTGGCGCGCGTCGCCAGCGGCCACACGCTGAGCGAGGCCGAAGCCGGCCTCGCCTTCGACATCATCATGTCGGGCAACGCCACCCCTTCGCAGATGGGCGGCTTCCTGATGGCGCTGCGCGTTCGCGGCGAGACGGTGGACGAGATCACCGGCGCCGCCCGCGTCATGCGCGCCAAGGCGGTTCCGGTCGAAGCGCCGGCCGGCACCATCGACACCTGCGGCACCGGCGGCGACGGGGTCGGTACCTACAACATCTCGACCGCCGCCGCGCTGGTGGTGTCGGCCTGCGGCGTCCCCGTCGCCAAGCACGGCAACCGCGCCATGTCGTCGAAGTCGGGTGCGGCCGACGTGCTGGGCGCGCTCGGCGTCAACCTCGACTGCGATCTCGGTCTGGTCCGCAAGGCCCTGTGGGACGCCGGCATCGGCTTCCTGATGGCGCCGCGCCACCACCTTGCCATGCGCAACGTCGGCCCGACGCGGGTCGAGCTGGGCACCCGCACCATCTTCAACCTGATGGGGCCGCTCTCCAACCCGGCGACGGCCAAGCGCCAGCTCCTCGGCGTCTACGCCCGGCAGTGGGTGGAGCCGCTGGCCCAGGTGCTCAAGCGCCTCGGCTCGGAGGCCGCCTGGATCGTCCACGGCTCCGACGGGCTCGACGAGATCACCACCACCGGCCCGACCACCGTCGCCCAGTTGATGGACGGCGCCGTCACCGTGTTCGAGGTGACGCCCGAGGATGCCGGCCTGCCGCGCGCCGCCATCGACGATCTGCGCGGCGGCGACGCCCAGGTCAACGCGGCGGCGATCCACGCCCTGTTCGACGGAGCGCGCAACCCCTACCGCGACATCGTGCTGATCAACGCCGCCGCCGCCCTGCTGGTGGCCGGCAAGGCGGCCACGCTGAAGGACGGCGTGGCGCTCGCCGCCGACGCCATCGACGGCGGGGCCGCCCGCGAGCGGCTGAACCGCCTCGTCGCCATCACCAACGAGACGGTGCCCGCATGAGCGACGTCCTGACCCGCATCAACGCCGACAAGCGCGCGCTGGTCGCCGCGCGCAAGGCCGCCCGCCCGCTGGCGGAGGTCGAGGCGGCGGCCCGCGCCGCCGACCCGGCGCGCGGCTTCATCCGTGCGCTGCGCGGCGCCGTCGAGGCCGGCCGCTACGGCCTGATCGCCGAGATCAAGAAGGCCAGCCCGTCGAAGGGCTTGATCCGTGCCGACTTCGACCCGCCGGCGCTCGCCCGCGCCTACCGCGAGGGCGGGGCGACCTGCCTGTCGGTGCTGACCGACGAACCCTATTTCCAGGGCAAGGACGAGTATCTGGTCGCCGCCCGCGCCGCCGTCGATCTGCCGGTGCTGCGCAAGGACTTCATGGTCGATCCCTACCAGATCGTCGAGGCGCGCGCGCTCGGCGCCGACTGCATCCTGATCATCATGGCCTCGCTGTCCGACACCCAGGCCGGCGAGATCGAGGACGCCGCCATCGCCCAGGGGCTCGACGTGCTGGTCGAGGTGCACGACCGCGCCGAGCTGGACCGCGCCCTGCTGCTGAGGACGCCCCTGCTCGGCGTCAACAACCGCAACCTCAAGACGCTCGCCGTCGACATCGCAACGACGGAGGAACTGGCGCGCAACGTGCCGGCCGACCGCATGCTGGTGGCGGAGAGCGGGCTCTACAGCCCGGTCGACCTGTCGCGGATGGCGGCGGTGGGCGCGCGCTGCTTCCTGGTCGGCGAATCGCTGATGCGGCAGGAGGACGTCGCCGCCGCGACCCGCGCCCTGCTGGCCAGAGGCTGATCCCATGCCGGACGTCGCCATCGTCGCCGAGGATCCGCGCCAGGAGGCGGTGACCGCCCTGGTCGCCGCCCTCGACTCCTACCTGACGGACCTCTACCCGGAGGACGCCTGCCACCTGCTCGATGTCGAATCGCTGGCGGCCGCCGACGTTCGCTTCCTCGTGGCGCGCAAGGGCGGGCATCCGGTCGGCTGCGCCGCCCTGCGCGTCGATCCGGAGGGCTATGGCGAGGTCAAGCGCATGTATGTGGCGCCCACCGTGCGTGGCGGCCGCATCGGGGCACGGCTGCTCGACCGGTTGGCGGAGCAGGCCAGGGTCGAGGGGCTGAACTCCCTGCGGCTGGAGACCGGCATCCATCAGGCGGAGGCGCTGAGGCTCTACCGCAAGGCCGGCTTCACGGAACGCGGCCCCTACGCCGATTATCCGGACATTCCCCTCAGCATCTTCATGGAAAAGGCCCTATGACCGGCTTCACCCATTTCGACGCGGAAGGGCGCGCGGTGATGGTCGACGTCTCCGACAAGGCGGAGACCGAGCGCACGGCGATCGCCGCCGGATCGGTGCTGATGCGGCCGGAAACGCTGCAGCTGATCATGGAAGGCGGCGTCAAGAAGGGCGACGTGCTGTCGGTCGCCCGGCTGGCCGGCATCATGGGGGCCAAGCGCACCCCCGACCTGATCCCGCTGTGCCACCCGCTGATGCTGACCTCGGTCAAGGTGGAGCTGACCTGCGACCCCGACCGCAACGCCGTCGACATCACCGCGACCTGCAAGCTGAAGGGCCGCACCGGGGTGGAGATGGAGGCGCTGACCGCCGTCTCCGTCGCGGCGCTGACCGTCTACGACATGTGCAAGGCGGTGGACCGCGGCATGACGATCACCGCCGTCCGCCTGCTGCACAAGGCCGGCGGCAAGAGCGGCGACTGGACGCCGGGCGCGCACCCCGCATCGTCCCCATGATCTCCGTCGCCGAGGCGCGCACCCGCATCCTCGCCGCCTTCGCGGCGTTGCCGGCCGAGACGGTCGCCCTCCCCGACGCGCTCGGCCGCGTGCTGGCCGAGCCGGTCGTCGCCCGGCTGACCCAGCCGCCCTTCGACGCTGCCGCCATGGACGGGTGGGCGGTGCGCGCCGCTGACGTCGCCGAGGCCTGTGCCGACCACCCGGTCACGCTGCGCCGCATCGGCGAATCCGCCGCCGGCCACGCCTTTTCCAGCCGGGTGGGGCCGGGCGAGGCCGTGCGCATCTTCACCGGCGCGCCCCTGCCCGCCGGTGCCGACGCCGTGGTGATGCAGGAGGATTGCACGGCCGATGCCCACACGGTCCGCATCGGCCGTGCCGTCGCCGCCGGCCGTTTCGTGCGCCACGCCGGCTTCGACTTCGCCGCCGGACAGGAACTGCTGCCCAAGGGCCGACGGCTGACCGCGCGCGACGTCGCGCTGGCGGCCGGCGCCAATGTGCCGTGGCTCGCCGTCCACCGCCGCCCGCGCGTCGCCGTTCTCGCCACCGGCGACGAGATCGCCCTGCCCGGCGATCCGCTGGGGCCGAGCCAGATCGTCAGCACCAACGCGCTCGGCCTCTGTGCCCTGGTGACGACCCAGGGCGGCGTCGCCCACAATCTCGGCATCGCCCGCGACACCGCCGAGAGCGTCGCCGCCATGGCCGCCGGCGCGGCCGGCTGCGACCTGCTGGTGACCACCGGCGGCGCGGCCCAGGGCGATTACGACCTCGTTCGCGACGTGCTGGCCGACAAGGGCGTGTCGCTCGACGTCCACGCCATCGCCATGCGGCCCGGCAAGGCGGTGATGTTCGGACGGGCTGGAAGCGTTCCGCTGCTGGGGCTTCCCGGAAACCCGGTGTCCACCGGCGTGACCGCCCTCCTGTTTCTCCGGCCGGTCCTGCGGGTGCTGCAAGGGCTGCCGCCGGACGAGGATGCCGGGCCGGTCCGCGCCCGGCTGGCGGTGGCGCTGAAGGCCAACGACCGGCGCGAGGATTACCTGCGCGCCACGCTGGCGACCGGGGCCGACGGCGGCCTGACCGTTACGCCCTTCGCCCGACAGGACAGCGCGCTCACCTCGCTCTACGCCCGGGCCGACTGCCTGATCCGCCGCGCCGCCCACGCTCCGCCGGCCAGTCCCGGCGAGATGGTGGAGATCCTTTCCCTGTCCGGCGGCGCGCTGAATCCTTAGCGGGGACCGGGGCCGAAATCGATCCAACCTTCGGTGAGGCCGCGTCGAGAGACCTTGACGTTCCGCGGGAACCAAACTAGAACATTGGGTAACGTTTTACTTTTGTTCCATGTCCAGTGTGGCGACCGCCGGGAGGCACAAATGCTCACGCGCAAGCAGCACGAATTGCTGCTTTTCATCAACGAGCGGCTCGGCCAGGGCGGTGTTTCCCCTTCGTTCGACGAGATGAAGGACGCGCTCGGGCTGAAGTCCAAGTCGGGCATCCACCGTCTGATCACCGGGCTGGAGGAGCGCGGCTTCATCCGCCGCCTGCCCCACCGCGCCCGCGCGCTGGAGGTCCTGCGCCTGCCGGAAGGGCTGGAGGCGTCCCGTGGCCGGTCGTCCTCCGCCTCGGCCCGCTCGAAGTTCCAGCCGAACGTCATCAAGGGCGACTTCGCCCTGACCGGCCGCGAGGTGAGCCGGTCCCCGGCGGTCGAGGCGGTGCAGTTGCCGCTCTATGGCCGGATCGCCGCCGGTACGCCGATCGAGGCGCTGCGCGACGGATCCTCCTTCATCGACATCCCGGCGACGATGCTGACCGCCGGCGACCATTACGCTCTCGAGGTGGCCGGCGATTCGATGATCGAGGCCGGAATCCTCGATCATGACACCGTCATCATCCAGCGCTGCGATTCGGCCGACAACGGCGCCATCGTCGTCGCCCTGGTCGACGAGGGCGAGGTGACGCTGAAGCGGCTGCGCCGCAAGGGCAACACCGTCGCGCTGGAGCCCGCCAACGCCGCCTACGAAACCCGGATCTTCGGCGCCGACCGTGTCCGCGTCCAGGGCAAGCTGGTCGGGCTGGTCCGCAAGTACTGACGTCACCGCCGCCCCGTCCAGGGACGGTCGCCGCGCTGGTCGCGCACGCTCTCGACCCGGATGCCTTCCGGTTCCAGATACAGCGCGTGCGCGCCATCCCGGCGCAGGCGCCAGCGGTCGATGACCAGCGGCGCCCGGCAGGCCCGGGCTGGAAAGGCGGCGACGACGACGTCCGCACCGCCGCAATCCTCATCCAGCGCGTCGGGCAGACGCAACAGGGCGACGGTCCGGCCACCCCTCCGGTAGAGGCAGCCCAGCGCGTCGCAGGTCAGTTCTCCCCCGGCGCCGGCTCCGGTGCGTGGCCAGGGCTCGTCCGGTTCGGGAACGCCGTCCCGCTGCAACCAGGTTTCGGCGGTGCGCCCCTCGCTCTTCACCGACAGGCTGAGACGGCCGGAGGCGGCACGAACGGCGGCGATCCTGCCATCGCCGGACACGAGGACATCCGGCCGCTCGACCAGCGCCGGGGTCGCGAGGCCGGCGGCCACGGCGGCCAGCCCCCACCAGCGCCAGCGGCGGGTCCACACGCACAGCCAGAGGCCGCCAAGGATCACCGCCGCGAAGCCGCCGGCCGGCATCGCCGGGACGGTCAGCGACGCCCAGGGCAGCCCGCCGAAGAACTCGGCGGTCCGGATCACCACCCGGTCGCCCCAATTCATCGCGATCACCGCCGGAGCCTCCAGCCCGAAGGGGAACAGCGCGTAGGCGATCAGGCTCCACGGCATCACCCAGAAGGAGGTGACGGGAATGGCGATCATGTTGGACAGCACGCCGTAGAAGGCGATCTGCTGGAAATGGAACAGGGAGAAGGGCAGCGTCGCCAGCGTCGCGATGACACTGGTCAGCACGATCCCGCCGACATAGAGCGCGGACCGTCCGAACCAGCCGGCGTCGCGCCCCCAGCGCGCCAGCGGTCCACCGCCCTCGAAGGCGGCGATCAGCGCCACCACCGCCGCGAAGGACATCTGGAAGCTCGGGCCCAGCATGCCTTCCGGGTCCATCGCCGCCGTGACGATGCCGGCGAAGGCGACCAGCCGCATGCTGAGCGGGTCACGGTCCAGCATGACCGCGCCCATGACGAGGCCGGTCATCAGCACCGAGCGCACCGTCGGCAGCGGCGCGCCCACCAGCAGTGTGTAGGCGAGCGCCGACAGGATTCCGCACAGCGCCGCGATCTTCTTGATCGGCCAGCGCAGCGCGATGAAGGGGATCGCCGCCAGCAATGCCCGCACCACATAGAACAGGATGCCCGCCGCGATCCCCACATGCAGGCCGGAAATCGACAGCAGATGCGCCAGCCCGCTGTTGCGGAAGGCGTCCATCGTCGCGTCGGGAATGGCGAACTGCTCGCCGTTCAGCAGCGCGGCGGTGACGCTGGCCTCCACCGGATCGGGGATGGTCGCCGCCACCCGCTCGGCGATGTGGCCGCGCGCGCGCTCGAAGGCCACGGTCACGGCGGCCCAGCCGGTGAGCGGCGGCGCCTCGATCACCTCCGCCGCCCCGACCGAGAATCCGGCAGCGCCCAGCCCCATGAAATAGGCCCGCCGCTGGAAATCGAAGGCTCCCGGCTCGGCGGGCGGAGCCGGCGGCGACAGGGTGGCGCGAAGCCGCACCAGGGCGCCGGGCGGTGGCGGCGGATAGCGGTCCGACAGGCGGATCCGCAAGGCGGCGGGCGTCTCCTCGGGTTTCAGCCGGCTCACCGTCGGATCGCGCAGGGTGATTCGCAAGGCGCCCGGCCGCCGCTCCACCGCCATCACCCGGCCGGTGACGACCGCCGACGGAATTTCGCGCGCCAGGATCGGGCTCGCCACCCGCCAAGCGTGACCCTGCGCCGTCAGGAATCCGGCGGCCACCACCAGCAATCCCAGCGCGACGGCCAGACCGGGCAGCCAGCGGCGCAACAGCGCACCCCCCAGAACCGCGCCACCGACCGCCGCAAGACCGGCCCATGCGGGCGGTTCGCTCCGCAAGGCGAAGTACAGAACCGCGCCGAACCCGAAGCCCACGGGGATCCACAGCACCCAGCGTTCACGCTCCGCTGCCAGTTGCCTGGCCAGCCAGTTCCAGACCCGGAACAGCGGACCGAGCAGCCGTGGCGGGGATTTCGCCGGGGGCGTTTCCCACGCCTCGTCCAGCGCATCCCCGGCCCCCCCGTCGGCGGAACGGTCGGTCACGCGCGCCGCCCGTCCAGCGATCGCTGCCGCACAGCCTCCTTTGCCGCCCATGCGCGCATGGCATTGCCCCCGAACCGGGTCCCTGTGGTAAACGATGGAACACACTCCGTTGCAGTGTAGCAGCGCAGAACCCGGAATTGAGACACCGATGACCGTCGTCACCCGTTTCGCCCCGTCGCCCACCGGCTTTCTCCACATCGGCGGTGGCCGCACCGCCCTGTTCAACTGGCTGTACGCCAAGCGGATGGGCGGCAAGTTCCTGCTGCGGATCGAAGACACCGACCGGCAACGCTCCACCCAGGCCGCCGTGGACGCGATCCTCGACGGCTTGCAGTGGCTGGGCCTGGATTGGGACGGCGAGGCGGTCAGCCAGTTCGAGCGCAAGGACCGCCACGCCGAGGTCGCCCACCAGATGCTCGCCGCCGGCAAGGCCTACCGCTGCTATTGCAGCCCGGAGGAGCTGGAGCAGATGCGCGCCGCCCAGAAGGCCGCCGGCCAGCCGATGCGCTACGACGGCCGCTGGCGGGACCGTCCCGAGTCCGACGCCCCGGCCGGAGTCGCCCCCGTCATCCGCCTGAAGGCTCCGCAGGAGGGGCAGACCGTCCTCAAGGACCTCGTCCAGGGCGAGGTGACGGTGCAGAACGCCCAGCTCGACGACCTGATCCTGCTGCGCGCCGACGGCACCCCGACCTATCTGCTGGCCGTGGTGGTGGACGACCACGACATGGGCGTGACCCACGTCGTGCGCGGCGACGACCACCTGACCAACACCTTCCGCCAGATCCAGATCTTCAACGCCATGGGCTGGGACCTGCCGCAGTTCGGCCACATCCCGCTGATCCATGGCGCCGATGGGGCCAAGCTGTCCAAGCGCCACGGCGCGCTCGGCGTCGACGCCTACCGCGACCTCGGCTATCTGCCGGAGGCGGTGCGCAATTACCTGATGCGGCTCGGCTGGTCGCACGGCGACGAGGAGATCATCTCGACCGAGCAGGCCATCGAGTGGTTCGACCTGGAGAGCATCGGCCGCTCGCCATCCCGCTTCGACTTCGCCAAGCTCGACAACCTCAACGCCCATTACATGCGCCAGGCCGACGACGCCCGGCTGGTCGGGCTGGTCGTGCCGCGGCTGGAGGCCGACCTCGGCCGCGCGCTCTCCGACTCCGACCGCGCCCTGCTGACCCGTGCGATGAACGGGCTGAAGCAGCGCGCCCGCACGGTGGTCGACCTCGCCCAGAGCGCCCGCTTCTACGTCGCCACCCGGCCGCTCGCCTATGATGAAAAGGCGTCGGCCCTGCTGGACGAAAAAGGCCGCGGGCTGTTGAAGGAACTGGCCGACCAGTTCGCCAGGGAGACGGACTTCACCGCGGCGGCGCTGGAGGCCCGTGTCCGTGCCTTTGCCGAAGCGAGTGGTGAAAAATTGGGCAAGGTGGCGCAACCGCTGCGGGCGGCGCTGACCGGCTCGACCGTATCGCCCCCGATCTTCGAGGTTGCCGAACTTCTCGGCCGGGAGGAGACTTTGTCTCGCATCCGCGACGCAGCGGGTGCAGCATAAAGTCGGTTCCGTGCGTTGCCATCGGCCTGTCATAGAACTATGCTGCGCCGACGCAAAAAAGGGCACCAAGCCCAGACCTCAACGATAAGGACGTGCCGAGATGACCCAGACTGAGGACGGCAACGACACCGTCACCCTCATCGACAACAAAACGGGCAAACAGGTCACGATGCCGGTGTTGCACGGCAGCGTGGGGCCGAGCGTGATCGACATCCGCAAGCTCTACGCCGCCACCGGCTACTTCACCTACGATCCGGGCTTCACGTCCACCGGCTCCTGCGAGTCGGCGATCACCTACATCGACGGCGACGAGGGCGTCCTGCTGCACCGCGGCTACGCCATCGACGAGCTGGCCAAGAACTCGACCTTCCCGGAGGTCTGCTTCCTGCTGCTGAACGGCCATCTGCCGACGGCCGCCGAGAGCGCCGAGTTCGACATCATCCTGCGTCGCCACTCGATGGTGCACGAGCAGCTCACCAAGTTCTACAGCGGCTTCCGCCGTGACGCGCACCCGATGGCGATCATGTGCGGCGTCGTCGGCGCCCTGTCGGCCTTCTATCACGACTCGACCGACATCGAGGATCCGGTGGAGCGCAAGATCGCCGCGCACCGCCTGATCGCCAAGATGCCGACCATCGCCGCGATGGCCTACAAGTATTCGGTCGGCCAGCCGTTCATGTATCCGCGCAACGACCTGACCTACGCGGAGAATTTCCTCTACATGACTTTCGGCACGCCCTGCGAGCCGTACAAGGTCAACCCGATCCTGTCCAAGGCGATGGACAAGATCTTCATCCTGCACGCCGACCACGAGCAGAACGCCTCGACCTCGACCGTCCGCCTCGCCGGCTCGTCGGGCGCCAACCCGTTCGCCTGCATCGCCGCCGGCATCGCCTCGCTGTGGGGTCCCGCCCATGGCGGCGCCAACGAGGCCGTGCTGAAGATGCTGGAGGAGATCGGCTCGGTCGATCGCATTCCGGAGATCGTCCGCCGCGCCAAGGACAAGAACGACAACTTCCGCCTGATGGGCTTCGGCCACCGGGTCTACAAGAACTACGACCCGCGCGCCCAGGTCATGCGCGAGACCTGCCACGAGGTGCTCGCCGAGCTCGGCATCAAGAACGAGCCGCTGCTCGACATCGCGATGGAGCTGGAGAAGATCGCGCTGTCCGACCCCTACTTCATCGAGAAGAAGCTGTACCCGAACGTCGATTTCTACTCGGGCATCATCCTGAAGGCGATGGGCTTCCCGACCAGCATGTTCACCGTGCTGTTCGCGCTGGCCCGCACCGTCGGCTGGATCAGCCAGTGGAAGGAGATGATCGAGGATCCGGTGCAGAAGATCGGCCGTCCGCGCCAGCTCTTCACCGGCGAGACCAAGCGGCCGTTCGTGCCGCTGAACGAGCGTGGCTAACCGGCCCACGGCTCACATCGGAATGGGCGGCTCCAACGGGGCCGCCCAGGACCCGGCTGCGTTCATCGTGCCGGCCCGGCGGGTGCGTCTGCACCCGCCGGCCAACGACAACAAGGCGCCGCTCGGCTGGCGCCTGCGCCGGCTGGTGGTGTATCTGCTGATCCTGGCGCTGGTCGCCGGCGTCGTGCTGATCTGAGCACCGTCACTCCGTGTCCTGCCCTGCCGCGATGGCGAAGCCCTCGTCGGCCCACCCGGTCATGCCGCCGATCATCAGCTTGACCGGCCGCCCGAGACGGGCCAGCCGCAGAGCCGCCCGGTCCGCTCCATTGCAGTGCGGCCCGGCGCAATAGACGACGAACAGTGTCTCCGCCGCCCACTCCTCCATCCGCCGCGCCGTCATCTTGCCATGCGGCAGATTGAACGCTCCCGGAACATGGCCACGCGCGAAGGCCGCCGGACCGCGCACGTCGAGCAGAACGAAGTCGGCGGGACCGCCCTTCAGCGCCTCATGGACGTCCCAGCAATCCGTCTCCAGCGACAGGCGGCGAGCGAAATGCTCCTCGGCCAGGGTGGAGGGAGCGGCGGCGATCTCGGCGACCAGACTGGGCATGGAACAGGCTCCGTTCGGGGATATGACCGACCCCGACGGTGCCGCAGCCGGCACAGGCTGGAAAGTGGCGCGGATGCCAGTTACCGTGCGGATCATGCCAAACACTCCGCACCTCGTCGTCGCCCTCGCCTATGACGGCCTCTGCACCTTCGAGTTCGGCGTCGCCGTCGAAGTGTTCGGCCTGCCGCGTCCGGAACTCGGGCCGGACTGGTACCGCTTCGCCGTCGCGGCGCTCGACCCCGGTCCGCTGCGGGCGATGGGCGGCGTCCGCTTGCTGGCCGACGGCGGGCTGGAGTTGCTGGAGGCGGCCGGCACCATCGTCATTCCCGGCTGGCGCGGAGCCCGTGAGCCGGTTCCGGACATCCTGACGGAAGCGTTGCGGCGGGCCCATGCGCGGGGCGCCCGCATCCTGTCGATCTGCTCCGGCGCCTTCGTTCTCGCCGCCTCCGGCCTGTTGAACGGCCGGCGGGCGACGACCCACTGGTGCTACGCCGAAACGCTCGGCGATCTCTATCCGGCGATCCGTGTGGCGCCCGACGTGCTCTATGTGGACGAAGGGAACATCCTGACCTCCGCCGGCAGCGCCGCCGGGATCGATTTGTGCCTGCATCTGGTGCGGCGCGATTTCGGCCCAGAGGCCGCCAACAGCGTCGCGCGCCGGCTGGTGGTCCAGCCGCACCGCGAGGGTGGCCAGGCGCAGTTCATCGAGACGCCGGTTCCCACGGCGCGGGAGGGCGCCCGGCTCGGCCCCCTGCTCGATCATCTCCGGGAAAGGCTGGAGGAAGAGCACACGCTTGCCTCCATGGCCGAGCGGGCCGGCATGAGCCTGCGCACCTTCCTGCGCCGCTTCAACGCGCTGACCGGCC
The DNA here is from genome assembly GCF_017876095.1 of Azospirillum agricola. Taxonomy (GTDB): domain Bacteria; phylum Pseudomonadota; class Alphaproteobacteria; order Azospirillales; family Azospirillaceae; genus Azospirillum; species Azospirillum agricola. The sequence continues at coordinate 38,794 of NZ_JAGINM010000002.1, read as the reverse complement.
GGACACCGGGGGAATGGCTTCTCGCCGAAAGGCTCGCCCGTGCCCGCACCCTGCTGGAAAGCGGCGAGACGGCGGTGGAGGAGGTGGCGACACGGGCCGGCTTCGGCTCCGCCGCCACCCTGCGCCACCATTTCCGCCAGCGGCTGGGCATCAGCCCGGCGACATACCGGGCGCGGTTCCGCCGCTCCGTTTGAGACCGGCTGCAACAGCGCCGAAACAATTTTTCCCGGCAAAATTGTCCGGCCGGCAAGATCACGCCATCTGCTGCGCCAGGAACAGCAGGCGCGCCCGCTTGGTTTCCTGGATTTGCCCATACACGGGATCCTGCATCATCGCCGTTTCGTCAAAGATCGGTTTGGGCTTGGGCAGCGAGTCGTAACGCTGCTGGTTTATCGCGGTCTCGGACGCCACCACCTTGCCGCCAAGCAGCTTGGCCACCGCCTCCGCCCGCGCCTGCGCCAGCAGCGGCCCGGATTTCCCGGTTGGCCCGATGTCGGGAATGCGCCCTTCGACCTGGACGGCGACGCTGTTGGAGGTGATCAGGAAGCCGTTGTTGTCGACCCGCGCGACCTCCTTCCCACCGACCATGACCCGCGCGTAGTCCTTGTAGGCCGGATGGTTGGAAACATCCGCGGGTTCGGTGTAGCGATGCCGCAGCATCATCTCCTGGGAGTCGATCAGCCTTTGGAAATGCTCCTGCGGAGCTTCCGTCAGCTTGACGGCCTTCAGTCCCGAAACATCGATGCGCGTGGCGTTGGCGATCGAATATGGGCCCAAGCCCAACTGGACGGTGAGTTGACCGGACGACATGCTTGAGCCTCCCCAAGGACACACGGTTGCGTTGGGGGAGGCTCAAGCAAAAGCTGCGCCATAGGGTTGCGGGCGGACGACGGGCAGCACCGCGTCCCGGCGGCCGGCGGCGTTCAAGCCGCCAGCCGTCCGGGAATTCTTACTTCTTCTCGATCAACTCGACCTTGTAGCCGTCCGGATCCTCGATGAAGGCGATCACGGTGCTGCCATGCTTCATCGGGCCGGGCGCGCGCGGGATCTTGACGCCTTCCGCCGCCAGCTTGTCGCAGGTGGCGTAAATGTCCGGCACGCCAAGCGCGATGTGGCCATAGCCGGTGCCGATCTCGTAGGGCTCCGCCTGGTCCCAATTATGGGTCAGTTCCAGCACCGCGGTGTCGGATTCGTCGCCGTAGCCGACGAAGGCCAGGGTGAAGCGGCCGCCCTCGTAATCGTTGCGGCGCAGCAGCCTCATGCCGAGCAGCCGCGTGTAGAAATCGATCGACTTGTCCAAATCAAGAACGCGCAGCATCGTGTGCAGCAGTCGGAAATCGCTCATGGTCTTGCCTCTCCCGCTTCGGGGTTGGGGTGGTGTCGGGCGATGACGTCGAGGATGGCGCGGGCGGCCCGCTCGCTGGGCGGACGGTCGCCCTGCCCCAGCCAGCGCGCGACCTCGACCACGCCGTCGATCTGCGCCTGCCGGGCCTGCGGATCGTCGAGCAGCCGTGCCAACTCCTTGGCCAGCCTTTCGGGCCGGCACTCCTGCTGCAACAGCTCGGGCACCAGCATCCGGTCGAGCATCAGGTTGACGAGATTGACATACTTCACGCGGATCAGTCGTCGATAGAGCGCCACCGTCACCGGGTTCAGCCGGTAGGCGATCACCGCCGGCAACCGGGCGAGCGCCAGTTCCAACGCCACGGTTCCCGACGCGGCGAGCGCCGCTTCCGCCGCCGCGAAGGCGTCGTATTTGGCGGCGTCGCCCTCGATCACGATGGTGCGCACGGGCCAGTCGGCGACCGCCGCGATGACGCGGTCGCGCACCGTCGCCACCGTCGGCACGACGGCGACCAGACCGGGATGGGTCGGCCGCAACCGTTCCAGCGTCGCGCGGAAATCGGGAAGCAGGCGGCTCACCTCGCCCTTGCGGCTGCCCGGCAGGATGGCGACCAGTCGGTCGGTGGGGGCCAGACCATGCCGCACCCGGAAGCGGCCGGCATCGCCGGCCCCCGCCCCGCTCTCGACCACCGAATGGCCGACGAAGGTGCAGGCCAGCCCCTCGCGCTCGAAATAGGGCGGTTCGAAGGGCAGGACGGCAAGAAGGTGGTCGTAGATCGCCGCGTATTTGGCGGCGCGCTTGGGTTTCCAGGCCCAGACCGTCGGCGCGACGTAATGGACCAGCGGAATGCCGGGCGCCGCCGTCCGGACCTTTTTCGACACCCGCACCGTGAAGCCGGGCGAATCGATGCCGACCACCACGGCAGGGCGGTCGCGCAGGATCGTCGCCACCGTCTGGTCGATGCGGCGGATCAGGTTGGGAAGATGCGGCAACAGCTCGAAGATGCCGAACAGCGTCAGTTCCGCCATGGGAAACAGGCTTTCAAGCCCTTCGGCGATCATCCGCTCGCCGCCGATGCCGGCGAACCGCACACGCCCGCCGGTCAGCCGCTTGGCCGAGGCCATCAGCCGGGCGCCGAGCGCATCGCCCGACGGCTCTCCGGCGATCAGGAAGAGGGTCGGCACGCTCATGGCGCCGGCCCGGTGGAAGCGCCCGGCGCGTCGATGCCGACGACGAACAGGCCGAGCCGGTCGGCCGTCCGCGCCACCGCCGCGCGATCGACCAGCAGGCTGCCGCCCGCCTCGACCGCGATGCCGCGCAGACCGGCCGCCGCCGCGTTCTCCACCGTCGTCACGCCCATGGTCGGCAGGTCGATGCGACGGTCCTGGCGCGGCTTGGCGAGCTTGACCAGAACCCCGCCCGGCCCCGGCCGCGCCAGCCCGGCGCAACGCGCCAGCATGGCGTCGGTGCCCTCGATGGCCTCGACCGCCAGCACGATGCCCTGCTGGACCACCGCGCCCTGCCCGACGTCGAGATTGCCCATCGCCCGCGCCACCTCGGCCGCGCGGGCAATGTCGTGCAGGGCCTCCGCGTCCGGAACCAACGATCCGACGGGGCCGGGGGTGGTCAGCAAATCCTTCAGCACATCATGCAACCCGACAACACGAAACCCGTCCTCCTCCAGTTCGCGCACCACGGCGCGCAGCAGCCCGTCGTCACCGAGCGCCCGAGCGCCGACCCGCGCCAGGAAGCGCGTGGTCCGCCAGTCGGGCAGCAGTTCGGTGAAGGAGGGACGCTTGACCGGTCCGGCAAACACCACGTCGCCGACGCCCTCGTCGTGCAGGCGGCGGATGATGGTCCCGGCAGCCCCGAAACGGCTCCACAGATGCGGGAGCCCGGTCACGGTGTCGGGATCGGTGTGCCCCTCGAAGGCGACCAGGAAGACCGGCCGCCCCTGCCCCAGCGCTGCCGCCGCGATGCGCGCCGGCAGCGTGCCGCCGCCGGCGAGGATGGCGAGCTTCTGCGGAACGGCGGTCACGGGGCGGGGCTCCGCCGCCTCAGCCTTCACGCGGCTGGCAGAGCGAGCGGGCCTCTTTGGCGCGGATGAAGTCGAGCACGTCGGTGATCAGGGCGCGTTCGCCAAAATCGCGGCCGACCCCCTCGACACGCTCGGCGAAGGTGCCCTCCGGACCGAACAGCATGCGGTAGGCGGCCCGCAACGCGTGGATGTCGTCCTTCTTGAAGCCACGCCGCTCCAGCCCGACCAGATTGAGCCCGGCCAAGCGTGCCCGGTCGCCCATGACGAGGCCGAAGGGGATCACGTCGTTCTCGACGCCCGACATGCCACCGATCATGGCGTGGGCACCGATGCGGACGAACTGACGCACCGCCGACAGACCGCCGATGATGACGTAATCGCCCAGCGTCACATGGCCGCCCAGCGTCGCGTTGTTCGCCAGGATCACATGGTTGCCGACGATGCAGTCGTGCGCCACATGCGAGCCCATCATGAACAGCCCATCGTCGCCGACGCGGGTGATCATGCCGCCGCCCTCGGTCCCCGGATTCATCGTCACATGCTCACGGATCTGGTTCCGCGCGCCGATGACCAGCTCCGACGGCTCGCCATGGAACTTCAGGTCCTGCGGCCGATGGCCGATGGAGGCGAAGGGGTAGATCTCCGTGCCGGCGCCGATGCGCGTCCGCCCCTCCACCGCGACATGGGACACCAACCGCACGCCATCGCCCAGTTCGACCTGGGGACCGACGACGCAGAAGGGGCCGATCGAGACGCTCTCGCCCAGCGAGGCGGCGGGATCGACGATGGCGGACGGGTGGATGGTGACGGTCATTTCTCGTCCAGGATCATGGCGGAATAGACGGCTTCGGCGACGAGGACGCCGTTGACCTTGGCCTCGCCCTGAAACTTCCAGACGTTGGCGCGCTTGCGCTGCTTGGTGACATGGATGTGGATGGTGTCACCCGGCGTCACCGGGCGGCGGAAGCGCGCCTCGTCCACCGTCATGAAATAGACCAGCTTGCCCTCGGCTTCGGCCCCGAGCGTGCCGACGACCAGGACGGCCGAGGTCTGGGCCATCGCCTCGATGATCAGCACGCCGGGCATGACCGGACGCGAGGGGAAATGCCCCTGGAAGAAGGGCTCGTTGATCGAGACGTTCTTGATGCCGGTGGCACTCTCGCCCAGCACGATGTCGACCACCCGCTCGATCATCAGGATCGGATAGCGGTGCGGGATCATCTGCATGATCCGGTTCACGTCGAGATCGGGAAGCGTGTTGCTTTGCGCGTTGTTGTCTGCCGTTACATCCATCGTCCGGCCGCCCGCCTTTCCAAAACCGCCGAAAGTTTCCGCGTTCCCAGAACCGGGAACGGGGCGCCGCGTCGCCGCGGCGTCTGACCTGTTCGCCGCCTTCTTGCCCGATTTCGGCGGCGACTGCAATCGCTCAGCCGGCGTCCCCCGGCAACGAAAAGGGCCGCCATCGCCCGGATGGACGGTGGCGGCCCTTTTTTTCCGGACGCCCTTACTGCTTGGGAACGTTGAGAGCGACCTGCGGCAGCTTCTTGTTCACCCGCTCCAGCACGGTGTCGGTGACGTCGAGCTGGGTGTCGACCAGAACGAACTGCTGGCGCGCCAGAACCAGATTGGCGCCGCGCTCGCGCGAGATGTCGGCGACGATCTCGACCATCGTCTTATGGACCACCGCCATCGCCTCGTTCAGCGAGGTCTCCAGCACCCGCTTGCGGGTCTGGACGGTCTTCTGCACCTCGGCGACCTGCTTCTCGAAGTCGCGCCGCTTGTTGGCGAGCGCTTCCGGCGCCAGGACGGTCTGCTGCTTGCGCAACTCGTCCTCGCCCTTGCGCAGCTTGTCCTCGAGCGCGGAGATTTCCTTCTGGTAGGTTTCACGCAGCGTCTCGAAGGATTTGGAGATCCCCTTCGAGGCGTTGGATTCCTGCATGATCTTCTGGACGTCGATCACCGCGATGACCGGAGCCTTCAGCTCGCCCGTCGCCGGAGCGGCGGCGGGGGCTCCCGCCGCGGCGGGAGCCGGAGCGGCCGCCTTGGGCGGTTCCGCCTTGGGAGCCGCCTGGGCCAGGACCGCCGGAGCGTAGGACAGACCGGCGGTCACGGCGACCGACAGGGCGGCGGCGCGAAGCGTCGCCTTGAGCGTGCTGGATTGCATCTTAGAACCTGGTTCCGAAGCTGAAACGGATGAGCTCTTTCTTGTCGTAGCTTTCCTTGCGCAGAGGAAGCGCCACGTCGAGACGGATCGGGCCGAACGGCGACTTCCACGACACGCCGGTGCCGACCGACACGCGGATCGACTCCTTGTCGACGACGTTCGGGTCGCTGATGTCGACCTTGCCCAGCGAGCCGACGTCGGTGAAGGCGTGGCCGAGCAGGCCGAATTCCTCCGGCAGGCCGAAGGGGAAGCTCATCTCGACCGAGGCGCGGGCGTAGCGCGTGCCGCCCAGCGAATCGCCGGTCGTGATGTCGCGCGGACCGATGCCGGCGGTGTTGAAGCCGCGCAGCGTGTCGCCGCCGATGAAGAAGCGGTCGGCCAAAGCCACCTTCTGGCCCATGCCGAGGATGTAGCCCAGTTCGCCGGTGGTGCTCAGCACCCAGTTCTCGCCGTCCAACGGCAGGTAGTAGCCGCCGGCCAGACGGTTCCGCAGGAAGCGCACCGAACCGCCGAGACCGGCGATGTCGTTGGTCAGGCGGATGAAGTAACCCTCGGTCGGCGTCAGCTTGCTGTTGCGCCGGTCGTAGGTCAGCTCCTGGCCGATCAGCGAGGTCAGGCGCTCGCCCTTCTGCTCCTGCACGTACTTCGAGGCGGTGACCGGCACCTCCTCGATCAGGGTGTCCTGGAGCTGGTAGTAGACGCGCTGGCGCAGGTTCTCGCTCAGCGGGAAGCCGAGACGCAGCGAGAAGCCGGTGTTCTTCTCGTTGAAGGAGCTCTCATCCTGGTAATTCCGGCGGACACGGAAGATGTCGACGCCGGCCGACAGGTCGCGGTCGAGGAAATAGGGCTCGGTGAAGGAAATGTCGTATTCCTGGCGGACGCCGGAAATCGTCGCGCCCAGCCGCAGGTCCTGGCCACGGCCCAGCAGGTTGCGCTCTCGGATCGAGAAGTCGCCCAGAGGACCGTCGGAGGTCGAGAAACCGGCGCCGATGGAGATCTCGCCGGTCGATTGTTCGGCCACCTCGACGTTGACCACGGTGCGGTCGGGAACGCTGCTTTCGGCGGTGGTGACGTTCACCCGCTCGAAATACCCCAGATCCTTGATCCGCTGCTCGGACCGCTTCAGCTTGGAGGAGCTGAACGGGTCGCCTTCGGACAGCAGCATCTCGCGCCGGATCACCTTGTCCAGCGTGCGGACGTTGCCGTTGATGTCGATGCGGTCGACGAAGACGCGCGGCCCCTCGTTGATCTCGTAGGTGATGTCGATCGCCTGGGTCTCGCGGTTGCGCGAGATGCGCGGCCGGACATCGACGAAAGCGTATTGCAGGTCGCCGACCGCCGAGGTCAGCTTGGTGATGGTGTTCTCCACCTCCTGCGCGTTGTACCAGTCCCCTTCCTTGGTCGTCGTGATCGTCTCAAGGGTCGCCGGGTCGAGCTGCTTCAGCGAGGACTTGATGTCGATCTTGCCGAACTTGTAGCGCTCGCCTTCCTCGATGGTGAAGGTGATGAAGAACGCCTCGCGGTCCGGCGTCAGCTCGGCCACCGCGGAGACCACGCGGAAATCGGCGTAGCCTTCCTTCAGGTAGAAGCGGCGCAACAGGTCGCGGTCGTAGTTCAGCCGGTCGGGGTCGTAGTTGTCGTCCGAGGTCAGGAACCGCCACCAGGCGGTCTCCTTGGTCTGGATCGCCTCGCGCAGGGAGCCGTCGGAGAATTTCTCGTTGCCGACGAAGGTGATGCCGCGCACGCCGGTGCGCACACCCTCGTTGATCTCGAAGACCAGATCGACGCGGTTCTGGTCGAGCTGGATGATCTTCGGCTCGACCGTGGCCGCGAATCGGCCCTGGCGGCGGTAGATGTCCTGGATACGCTGGACGTCGTTCTGCACGCGGGTGCGGGTGTAGACCACGCGCGGACGAAGCTGGATTTCCTTCTCCAGATTGTCCTTTTCAATCCGCTTGTTGCCCTCGAAGGCGATGCGGTTGATGATCGGGTTCTCGACCACCGCCACCACCAGCGTGTCGCCGTCGCGCCGCAGCGTGACGTCGGCGAACAGGCCCGTGTTGAACAGCGCCTTCAGGGACTGGTCGATGCGGTCGGGATCGAACGAATCGCCCGGCTGGATCGCCAGATAGGAGCGGACCGTGGAGGCCTCGATGCGCTGGATGCCATCGACACGGATGTCGCGCACCGTTCCGCCGGAAAAGACCTGGGCGACCGACGACCCGAACGCCGCTGACGGGGACCCTGACTGGGCGAGGGCGACAGACACCGTCGTCATGGCGCAGCCGGCCAGCAGGCCCGCCACCAGAACTTTGCTCGACACCGGCAAATCACGCTCCCTGGCAAGGGGCTGGCGTTACGACACCAGTCCCCGGAAGAAATCGACCACGCGCAATTGAACGAGGTCGTTCCACGTGGCGAAGACCATGAGCGTTAATACCAAAGCCAATCCAATGCGGAAACCGTATTCTTGCGCTCTCGCTCCGAGGGGGCGTCCGCGCAGCGCCTCGATGCCGTAGAACAGCAGATGGCCGCCGTCGAGCATCGGCACCGGGAACAGGTTGATCAGGCCAAGGTTGACCGACAGGAAGGTCATGAACCAGACCAGCGGGTACCAGCCCGATTGCGCCACCTCGCCCGACATCTGGGCGATGCGCAGCGGCCCGCCCAGCTCCTCGGTCCCGCGCGAGCCCTCGACCATCTGGCCGAGCGCGGTGAAGGTGCCGGTGATCATCCCCATCACCTCACGCCCTGCCTGCCAGACGGCGGTCACCGGGTCGTGGCGCTTCATATCGACGCTGCCACGGGTGATGCCGAGCTGGCCGACACGGTGGGTGTTGCCGAGTCGGTCGGTCATCTCGCGGGCGTCGGGCGTGGCGTCGAGCGTGACCACCCTGCCCTCGCGCTCGACCTCCATCCGCAGCGTCTCGCCCGGCTTGATCGAGACGATCTGGCGGATTTCCTCGAAGCGCTGGATGCCGGCCCCGTCGATCGACAGGATCAGGTCGCCCGGCTGGAGCCCGGCGCGCTCGGCGGCGCTGCCCGGCTGCACGCCGCCGACGTCGGCGGGCGTGAAGGACTGGCCGGCGGTGGCGAACAGCACCGCCAGCACCACGATGGAGAAGACGAAGTTGGCGATGGGGCCGGCGGCGACCACGGCGGCGCGCTGGCCCAGCCTCTTGTGATGGAAGGAGACGGCGCGCTCATCCGCCGACATGGCGGTCAGATGGGCGCCCGGCGTGCTCGCCGGATCGGCGTCGCCGAACATCTTGACGTAGCCGCCGAGCGGCAGGGCGCTGAACTTCCAGCGCGTGCCGGCGCGGTCGTTGAAACCGAACAACTCCGGCCCGAAGCCGATGGAGAAGACCTCAATCCGCACGCCGTTGCGCCGCGCGACCAGATAATGGCCAAGCTCGTGCACGAACACGAGCACGGTGAGGACCACCAGGAACGCGAGAACCGAGGTCCAGAAACCGCCGAGAACGTCCATCACCACCCTTTGCGCCCGTTCGGGCCTCGAACTCGGATCACCGGCTGCCAACCGCCGACGCACCGCAGGCCGTCACGCGCGCGGCGGCGTCGCGGCGCGCCTCGGCGTCGGCCTCGCGCACTGCGGCAAGATCACGCAGCGGGCGGTGGGGCAACGCCGCCAGCGTGCCCTCGACGATTTTTTCGATGTCGAGGAAGCCGATCCGGCGGTCGAGAAACGCCTGGACGGCCACCTCGTTGGCGGCACTGAGAATAGTAGGAGCGCCCCCCCCGCTTTGCAAGGAGGCGCGGGCCAGCCGCAGGGCCGGAAAACGCACGGGATCCGGCGCTTCGAAGGTCAGGGTCGCCGCCCGTGTCAGGTCGAGCCGCTCGGCCGGGGTGGCGATGCGCGCCGGCCAGCCGAGCGCATAGGCGATCGGCGTGCGCATGTCGGGCGTGCCGAGCTGCGCCAGCACGGAGCCGTCGACATACTCGACCAGCGAATGGATCACCGACTGCGGGTGGACCAGGATGTCGATGCGCTCCTCGGGGATGCCGAAGAGGAAATGCGCCTCGATCAGCTCCAACCCCTTGTTCATCATGGTGGCGCTGTCGACCGAGATCTTGGCGCCCATGTCCCAGGTCGGGTGCGCCACTGCCTGTTCACGCGTCGCCGTCGCCATGAAGGCGCGGTCGCGCGTGCGGAACGGGCCGCCCGACGCGGTCAGGATCAGCCGGGCGACGCTCTCGGTCCGGGCGAAGTCGAAGACCTGGTAGATGGCGGAATGCTCGCTGTCGACCGGCAGCAGCGTGGCGCCGTGGGCGCGCACCTCCTCCATCATCAGGTCGCCGGCGCAGACCAGCACCTCCTTGTTGGCGAAGGCGACGATGGCGCCGCGGCGCACGGCGGCGAGCGTCGGCTCCAGCCCGGCGGCGCCGACGATGGCGGCCATCACCCAATCGGCCGGACGCTGCGCCGCCTCGGCCACCGCCCGCGGACCGGCGGCCGTCTCGATGCCGGTGCCGGCAAGGCGCTCCCTCAGCTCGGCATGCCCTGCGGGATCGGCAACGACGGCGAGCCGGGCCTTCAGGCGCCGGGCCTGCTCGGCAAGAAGGGCGACGTTGCGGTTGGCGGTCAGCGCCTCGACCGGGAAGCGCTCCGGGTCGCGGGCGACGAGATCCACGGTCTGGGTCCCGACCGAGCCGGTCGAACCCAGGATCGTCACCCGCCGGGGGCCACCGCCCGTCGTCACCACCATGATAGAGCCGTTCCGATGGTCGCGTGGAAAACAGCCAGCACCGGGGCGGCGACCAGAAGCCCGTCGATGCGGTCGAGGATGCCGCCATGCCCGGGAATGAGCTGGCCGCTGTCCTTGACGTCGTAGCGGCGCTTGACCGCCGATTCGAAGAGGTCGCCCGCCTGCCCCACCACCGCCGCCACGGCGCCCATCAGCAACGCCAGGGCCGGCATCGCCGCGCCGACGGCGAGAGCGATCAGCCAGCCGATCAGGGCGGCGGCGGCCATGCCGCCGATCAGGCCGGCCCAGGTCTTCTTCGGGCTGATGCGCGGCGCCAGCTTCGGTCCGCCAATGGAACGGCCGGCCGCGTAAGCGCCGATGTCGGTGGCCCAGATGGCGAGCATGGCGAAAAGGAACAGGGCCAGCCCATCGCTTGGCAGGTCGCGCAACCATGTCAGACCGGCCATTCCCGCCGCGACGTAGAAAACGCCGAAGCCGAGCAGGCCGCGGTCGCGGCCGCCGCCGGCCAGCGCGGTCAGCACGGAAAAGGCGACGGCCACCCCCAGCCCGACCCAGGGTCCGGCGGCCAATTGCGCCATCAGGGACACCAGCACGCCGGCGACCGACATCAGCCGCGCCGGCAGGCGCCGGGCGCTGGGGACCAGATTGATCCATTCGGAAATGGCGACGACCGCGCCGAAGGCGATCAAGGCGCGGAAGACCCAGCCGCCGGCCCAGACGGCGCCAAGCACGATCGGCGCCATGATCAGCGCCGAGACCACGCGGGTCTTGAGGTCGCCCGTCTTCGGGTTGGGTTTTCCCGCGGAGACCGGCTCAGCGGGAGCCGGCCGTGGTGGCGCCGAAGCGGCGTTCCCGTCGGTGGAACTCTTCAATCGCCGCCTCCAGATCGCGCTTGGTGAAATCGGGCCAGAGCGTGTCGATGAACACCAGCTCGGCGTAGGCCGCCTGCCACAGCAGGAAATTGCTGATGCGCTTCTCGCCGCTGGTGCGGATGATCAGGTCGGGATCGGGAATGTCGGCGGTGAACAGGCGGGCGGCGAAGGCACCCTCGTCGATGGCGCCGGCGCTCACCCGGCCGGCCGCCACATCCTCGGCCAGTCGCCGGGCCGCCAGCACGATCTCCTGCCGCGACCCGTAGCTGAGGGCGACGACCAGCGTCATCGTCCGGTTGTCGCGGGTCAACGCCTCGGCGTTGTCGATCAGCCGGTTGATGTCGTCGGACAGGCGGAGCCGGTCGCCGATCACCCGCAGCCGGATGCCGGCCTTGTGCAGTTCGGCGACCTCGCTGCGCAGATAGAAGCGCAGCAGGCCCATGAGGTCGGTGACCTCCTCCTCCGGCCGCCGCCAGTTCTCCGAGGAGAAGCTGAAGATGGTCAGGGTGCCGACGCCCAGTTCGCGCGCCGCTTCCACGGTGCGGCGGACGGCGTCCACGCCCTTCTTGTGGCCGGCGGTGCGCGGCAGGCCGCGCGCCTTCGCCCAGCGCCCGTTGCCATCCATGATGATGGCCACATGCTCGGGAGGGGTGATCGAACCGCTTCCGTCCATCCGGTTCTCGTCCGCGTCGCGCATTCCGGATCAGACCTGCATGATGTCCTTTTCCTTTTGCGCTAGCGTGTCGTCGACCAGCTTGATGTGCTGGTCGGTCAGCGCCTGCACCTTGTCGGACTGCGTTTTCAGCTCGTCCTGCGTGATCTCGCTGGCCTTCTCGGCCTTCTTCAGGCCGTCCATGCCGTCGCGGCGGATGTTGCGGATGGCGACGCGGGTCTGCTCGGCGTATTTGTGGGCGACCTTCGCCAACTCGGCGCGGCGCTCCTGCGTCAGGTCGGGCAGCGGCACGCGGATGACCTGACCCTCGGCCTGCGGGTTCAGCCCGAGGCCCGAATCGCGGATGGCCTTCTCGACCGCCTTGGTCATGCCGCGGTCCCACACCTGCACCGTGATGAGGCGCGGCTCGGGAACCGAGACGGTGCCGACCTCCTTGAGGTGGACGCGGTTGCCATAGGCCTCGACCATGACCGGCTCCAGCAGGCTGGAGGAGGCGCGGCCGGTGCGGAGGCCGGTGAGTTCCTTGCGAAACGACTCGAGCGCGCCTTCCATGCGGCGCTTCAGGTCCGATGTGTCGGGCGCAGCCACGGGACCTACTCCCTTTCTTCCGTTATGATGGTGTGCTTGCCACGGCCCTGCATCACCTCGGCGAAGGAGCCGGGGGTGTGGATCGAGAGGACCAGGATGGGGATCCGGCTGTCTCGTGCCAGGGCGATCGCCGACGCGTCCATCACCTGGAGATCCTGGGCCAGGACGTCCATGTAGGTGAGGCGGTCGTAGTGCGTGGCGGTCGGGTCCTTCTTGGGATCGGCGGTGTAGACGCCGTCCACCTGCGTTCCCTTCAGCAGCCCGTCGCACCCCATTTCCGAGGCGCGCAGCGCCGCGGCGGTGTCGGTGGTGAAGAAGGGGTTGCCGGTGCCGGCGGCGAAGATCACCACCCGGCCCTTTTCCATGTGACGGATCGCGCGGCGCCGGATGTAGGGCTCGCAGACCGACGACATGGGGATGGCCGACTGCACGCGGGTCGGCACGCCCATCCGCTCGAGCGCGCTCTGCATCGAGAGCGCGTTCATCACGGTGGCGAGCATCCCGATGTAGTCGGCCGACGCACGCTCCATGCCGCCCGCCGCACCCTTGACACCGCGGAAGATGTTCCCCCCGCCGATGACCAGACAAACCTGGACACCGAGCGCGACCACCGCCTTCACCTCGTTGGCGATGCGGTTGACCATGTCCGGATCGAGGCCGTAGTCGCGCTGCCCCATCAACGCCTCGCCCGACACCTTCAGCAGCACCCGCTTGTAGCGGATGCTCTCCGGTGCGATGGCCGGCGTGGTGGTTCCGGTGGTCTCGGCCCCGTTGATCTCGGGCATGAGGGGAACGCTCCCTTGCTGTTTCGAATGCGGCGCGGCGTGGAGGTTATCAGGCCTGGCCGGCGGCGGTGGCGGCCACTTCGGCGGCGAAGTCGCTCTGGGCCTTCTCGATGCCCTCGCCCAGCGCGAAGCGGGCGAAGGACGCGACCTTGACCGGAGCGCCGATGTCCTTGGCGGCGTTCTCGACCACCTTGCGGACCTTGGTCTCGCCGTCGATCACGTAGACCTGCTCCAGCAGGCAGACTTCCTCGTAATACTTGCGGACGCGGCCCTCGACCATCTTCTCGATGATGTTCTCCGGCTTGCCCGAGGCGCGGGCCTGCTCGGCCAGCACGCTGCGCTCACGCTCCAGCGCCGAGCTGTCGACGTCGGCGATGTCGAGCGCCTCCGGACGGGCGGCGGCGATGTGCATGGCGATCTGCTTGCCGAGGTCGGCCAGCTTGGCCACGTCGCCAGTCGACTCCAGCGCGACCAGCACGCCGATCTTGCCGAGGCCCGGCGCGATGGCGGAGTGGACGTAGCTGACGACGGTGCCGGCCGACACCTCCAGCGTCACGGCGCGACGCAGGTTCATGTTCTCGCCGACGGTGGCGATCAGGGTGGTCAGCTCGTCCTGGGCGGTGTGCGCGGTGCCCGGGTAGGCGGCGGCCTTCAGCGCCTCGACGTCGCCGCCGGTGGCGAGCGCGATCTCGGCGGCCTTGGCGGCGAAGCCCTGGAACTTGTCGTTGCGGGCGACGAAGTCGGTTTCGGCGTTCACCTCGACGACGGCGCCCTTGGTGCCGGCGGTGGCGACGGCGACCAGACCCTCGGCGGCGATGCGGCCCGACTTCTTGGCGGCGGCGGCGAGGCCCTTCTTGCGGAGCCAGTCGACGGCGCCCTCGAGGTCGCCCTGGGTCTCGTTCAGAGCCTTCTTGCAATCCATCATGCCCGCGCCGGTCTTCTCGCGCAGTTCCTTGACGAGCGAGGCGGTAATCTCGGCCATGTTGCGCCCTCTTCCTTACAAGCGATCCGTGGCGGATCGGATTGAGTCACAAAGTCAATTCGGGTGGCAACCCACAAAAAAGGCAGCCGGGCCATTGGTCATAAGGCCCGGCTGCCCCTTTCCAAACCGCTGGGGTCAGGCCTGGGCGGCTTCGGCGGCGGTCTCGTCTTCCGGCAGCTGTTCGGCCGGGGCGTCCTCACGGGCGCCGACGTCGATGCCGGCGGCGCTCATCTCGGCTTGCAGGCCGTCGAGGACCGAACCGACCACCAGATCGCAGTACAGGTCGATGGCGCGCAGGGCGTCGTCGTTGCCCGGGATCGGGAAAGCGACGCCGTCCGGATCGGAGTTGCTGTCGAGGACCGCGATGACCGGGATGCCGAGCTTGTTGGCTTCCTTGACCGCGATCGACTCCTTGTTGGTGTCGATGATGAAGATGACGTCCGGCAGGCCGCCCATCTCCTTGATGCCGCCCAGCGCGCGCTCCAGCTTGTCGCGCTCGCGGGTCAACTCGAGGATCTCGCGCTTGGTCAGGCCCGAGGTGTCGCCGCCCAGACGCTCTTCCATCTCGCGCAGGCGCTTGATCGACAGCGAAATGGTCTTCCAGTTGGTCAGCATGCCGCCGAGCCAACGGTGGTTGACGTAGTACTGGCCGCACTTCGAGGCGGCCTCGGCGATGCGCTCCTGGGCCTGGCGCTTGGTGCCGACGAACAGCACGCGGCCACCGCCGGCGACGACGTCGCGCGCGGCCTGGAGGGCGCGGTGCAGCATCGGGACGGTCTGCTCCAGATCGATGATGTGCACGCCGTTGCGCACACCGAAGATGTACTGGTTCATCTTCGGGTTCCAGCGACGGGTGTGGTGACCGAAGTGGACACCGGCCTCGAGCAGCTGGCGCATGGTGAAGGTGGGCATAGCCATGGAAAAATCCCTTTTTCCGGTTGGTCCGCCGCGGGCGTCTGTCCACAGGTGTGGACACCGGATCGGGCCATCGGGGTAAAACCGAGGGTCCGCCAGCCCGCGTGAGGTTTTGACGACGGCGCTTACATAGCCCGATGAACCGGGTTTGGCAACAGCGATGGCAGGAAAAGAACGGTCGGATGCCATCGATCCCTGCCGGTCGCGGCGGGACCGGGCGGCAGGTCGGATCCTCCCTCCTCCCGAACCCGATTCGTCCCCATATTTCCCGACGACCATCCGTTGCGCGCAATCTCGCCAGACCGGGAAAACCGTTGGAGATGTTCGCGCGGCGTTCGCGGCTCTTCACTGGAACTCAACAGCGCCAAGGAATGGAAACGTGCCGGATCCTCATGAGATTTCCAGAAACACGAATTCATGCGCCATCCTGGAGAGGGAGGATTTCGAGATCCTCGTGCAGGCCGCGAACGAATACATCGCGGCCAGAAGCACTCTCATGAGCTTCATGTCCTCGCTCGGCAGCAAGATCGAGGCTGGCATCGACATGCTGCCGGAGGGAACAAGGGCGACCCTCCTCGACGCCATCCGCGGCGCCTTGGAGCACGCGCACCGGATATCGACCGGCTACATGGACAACGAGAAGGGCCGCGAGGCGTCCACGGGGCTGTACAGCCTCATCGGCGCCGCCACGGGGGCCGCGAGCGGCTTTTTCGGGCTGGCGGCCACCGCCGCGGAGCTTCCGATCGCGACGGCGACCATCATGCGATCGATCGCCGACATTGCGCGCTCGAAAGGCGCCGATCTCGACGATGTCGGCGTCCAGGCGACCTGCATCGAGGTCTTCGCCTATGGCGGTCCGCTCGAGGATGACGACGATGCCGACATCGCCTTCGTGACGTCGAGGCTCGGAGCCACGCTGGGCGCCGCCCCCATCTCCGAAATGATCACCAAGGTCGCCGGCCGCTACGCGATCGCGATTTCCCCGAAGATCCTGGCGCAATCGGTCCCCATCACCGGCGCCGTCCTGGGCGCCGCGCTGAACTGGACCTACATGCGGTTCTACCAGTCGATCGCTTCCGTCCTCTTCACGCTCCGCCCGGTCGAGTTGCGGTACGACAAGGATCAGGTCCGCTCCTGCTTCGCGTCGATCGTGCGGGAGATCGAGAAGGAGAAATTTTCCCGGAAGAAGGCTTGAGCGAACGGCAAGCCGGAAAATGGCAAGGGCCATGGCGTCCGACGCCATGGCCCCCTCGCGATGAACGCGTGCGCCCTGCTCCTTACGCCTGCGGCGCGGCGACCTTCGGCTTGGGCAGATCGAGCTTGATGTGCAGTTCCTTCAGGCGGGCCTGATCGACCTGCGCCGGGGCCTGCATCAGCAGATCCTCGGCCCGCTGGTTCAGCGGGAAGGCGATGACCTCGCGGATGTTCGGCTCGTCGGCCAGCAGCATGACGATGCGGTCGATGCCCGGCGCTGAGCCGCCGTGCGGCGGGGCTCCCAGCTTGAACGCGCTCAGCATGCCGCCGAATCGGGCCTCCAGCTCCTCCGGCGGGTAGCCGGCGATGTCGAAGGCCTTGTACATCACCTCCGGCAGATGGTTCCGGATGGCGCCCGACGACAGCTCGACGCCGTTGCAGACGATGTCGTACTGGTAGGCCTTGATGTCGAGCGGATTCATCTCCTCCAGCGCCTTCAGCCCGCCCTGCGGCATCGAGAAGGGGTTGTGGCTGAAGATGACCTTGTTGGTCTCCTCGTCCAGCTCGTACATCGGGAAATCGACGATCCAGCAGAAGCGGAAGGCGTTCTTCTCGATGAGGTCCAGTTCCTCGCCGATGCGGGTGCGGGCCAAGCCGGCCAGCTTGGCCGCCGGGCCGGGCTGGTCGCAGACGAAGAAGACCGCGTCGCCGTCCTCGAGCCCGACCAGCTCGCGCAGGGCGGCCTGGGCGGCCTCCGGCACGAACTTGGCGATCGGGCCCTTGCCGCCGGCGGCCTCCATGACGATGTAGCCGAGGCCGGGAGCGCCGAGACCACGCGCCCAGTCGTTCAGCTTGTCGAAGAAGCTGCGCGGACGGTCCGAGACCTTCGGCGCGCGGATTGCGCGGACGACGCCGCCCTTCTCCACCGTCTGCTTGAAGGCGCGGAACTCGACGTCGTCGCGCTTGAAGATTTCGGTGACGTCGGTGATGACCAGCGGGTTGCGCAGGTCGGGCTTGTCGTTGCCGTACTTCAGCATCGATTCGGCGAAGCTGATGCGGCGGAACGGCGCCTGGTCGATGACCGGCTTGGTCTCGCGGCGGAAGCCGCCGAACTCGTCGAACAGCCCGTGCAGCACCGGCTCGACGGCGGCGAAGACGTCCTCCTGGGTGACGAAGGACATCTCGAAGTCGAGCTGGTAGAACTCGCCCGGGCTGCGGTCGGCGCGCGCGTCCTCGTCGCGGAAGCAGGGCGCGATCTGGAAGTAACGGTCGAAACCGGCGACCATCAGCAGTTGCTTGAATTGCTGCGGCGCCTGCGGCAGGGCGTAGAACTTGCCGGGGTGGTTGCGGCTCGGCACCAGATAGTCGCGGGCGCCCTCCGGCGAGGAGGCCGTCAGGATCGGCGTCTGGAACTCGGTGAAGCCCTGGTCGATCATCCGGCGGCGCGCCGACGCGATGACGCGCGAGCGCAGCAGGATGTTCTCGTGGATGCGCTCGCGCCGCAGGTCGAGGAAGCGGTAGCGCAGGCGCATGTCCTCGCCGGTGTCGGCCTCCTGGTTGACCTGGAGCGGGATCTGCTCCGCCTCGCCCTGGACCGTCAGCTCGGCGATCTGCAACTCGATGCGGCCGGTCGGCAGCTTGTCGTTGATCGTCTCGGCGGTGCGCTTGACGACCTTGCCGGTGACGGTGATCACCGATTCCAGCTTCAGCCGGTTGGCGACCTCGAAGGCGGGATTCGAGGTGTCGACCACGCACTGCGTCAGGCCGTAATGGTCGCGCAGGTCGACGAACAGAAGCTGTCCGTGGTCGCGCTTCCGGTTGATCCAGCCCGACAGGCGGACGGTTTCGCCGGCATTCTCTTCACGAAGCTGGCCGCAGGTGTGCGTGCGGTAGGGGTGCATGGGTCGAAACACCTTGAAAAGGTCGGATTCCGGCAAGGAAATGGGGTCCGACACACCACACCGTAAGCCGGTGAAAGTCAAGCCGCGTACGACGAATGCGCACGCGGCGCGTCGTCGCCGAGCGAAAGCGCAACGATCTTTCACCCCCCTTTAACCCGCCCGCCGCCTCGTGTATGAAGCAACCATGACGCTCATCACGACAAACGACGCCCTTCAGGCCTTCTGCCAGTCGCTGGCCGGGGCCGAATACATCACGGTCGATACCGAGTTCCTGCGGGAGAAGACCTATTGGCCGCAGCTCTGCCTCGTGCAGATCGGGGGACCCGACGGCGCCGTCGCCATCGACCCGCTGGCCGAGGGGCTCGATCTGGCGCCGCTCTACGCCGTGATGGGCGATCCGTCGATCCTCAAGGTCTTCCACGCCGCCCGCCAGGACGTGGAGATTTTCTGGCACCTGTCCGGCAGCATCCCCACCCCGCTGTTCGACACCCAGGTCGCCGCCATGGTCTGCGGCTTCGGCGAGAGCGTCGGCTACGAGACGCTGGTCACCAAGCTGGCCGGCGCGCGCATCGACAAGTCCAGCCGCTTCACCGACTGGTCGCACCGTCCGCTGACCGAGCGGCAGCTGACCTACGCGCTGTCCGACGTCATCCACCTGCGCCCGGCCTACGAGAAGCTGAAGCGCCGCCTCGCCCGCACCGGCCGCTCGCACTGGCTGGAGGAGGAGATGGCGATCCTCACCGACCCGCGCACCTACCAGGTCGATCCCGACAGCTCCTGGCTGCGGCTGAAGGTGCGCACCAACAAGCCGCGCTTCATGGCGGTGCTGAAGGAGCTGGCGGCGTGGCGCGAGCGCGAGGCGCAGCGCCGCGACATGCCGCGCTCGCGCGTGCTGCGCGACGAGGCGCTGCTGGAGATCGCCGCCCACGCGCCGACCAGCGTCGACGACCTCGCCCGCACCCGCGGCATGGGCCGGGGCTTCGCCGAGGGGCGCCAGGGGGCCGACGTGCTGTCCGCCGTCCAGGCCGGTCTCGACATTCCCGACCGCGACCTGCCCAAGATCGAGCCGCGGGAGGAGCCGCCGCCCGGACTGCAACCGATCGTCGAGCTTCTCCGCGTCCTGCTGAAGATGAAGTGCGACGAAAACAACGTCGCCGCCAAGCTCGTCGCCTCATCGGCCGACCTGGAGGCGATGGCGGCCGACGATTCCGCGGACGTTCCGGCGATGCAGGGCTGGCGCCGCGAACTGTTCGGAGACGACGCGCTCGCCCTCAAGCATGGAAGGATCGCGCTCGCGGTCATAAACCGTCGCGTCCGCATCGTTCCTGCTGGAGAACCGATGCCGCTCCCGAAATCCGAAGAAACCGAAACTTGACGTTTCTGGATGGCGTGGTTTCGATGGGCCTATCGCTTTAGGCACAATATCGAATGCATTTATTTCGTTAACCATGCCTTAAAGGCTTTTTAAAGAAAGTTGCAAGCAGTATCGGTTCGGGGCCGCATGTCCTTGTCCAGTGCTTCCAGTGCTTGGGCGGAACGTGACTCCGGCTCCGCCCGTCATCCGGCGCTTTCCTGGTCGGGAGCGCGCGGGCATGCCGGTGTCTGCGGACACGGGGCGTGATCGGGAAAAGTCGGTTCGGGGGAAGGCACGGAATGAGCAGGTTCGGCGGCAAACCACCGATGGGACGGGACCGGGTCCGGCTTTCCACGACGGAAAAGCAGGCCGCCGTCGCCGCCGCCAAGGACCAGCGCCCCGATTTCGACAATGACAAGCTGCTGAATCTGCTGCGCTCGGCCAAGAGCGAACTCCAGGGCATGCGGCTGATCCACATGCACCTGTCGCTGCTGCGCGACAAGGATCCCACCAGCCAGATGATGGTCCGCACCATCATCCAGGAACTGGGAAGCAAGGCGTCCTTCCTGCAATCCTTCAACATCTCCAACGGCGACGTCATCATCCTCTACAAGGGGCTGAAGCTGACCGGCGTGACCGACGTTTGCCAGAAGCTGGAACAGGTCTTCCTGTCGAAGACGACGCTGACCGGGCCGAATCCCTACAAGGAGTATTCGCTCTACTCGATCATGGAACTGGCGTTGAACTTCATCAACGTCATCCGCTTCATCGAGGAGTTGCAGGCCAACGAGACCGGCGGCGGCCCGCTGGAGACCAAGCCCCCCATCACGCTGGAGGAACTGGGCAAGCTCGAGCGCTCCATGCAGATGTTCGACCTGTCGCCCTTCCTGTTCAATCAGGCCATCGCCAACATCGGCAAGGGCAGCGAGGAGGAGATGGAGTATTTCGAACTCTACATCTCCATCAAGCTGTTGCAGGAGCGTCTCTGCCCGGACTACGACATCACCGCCAACAAATGGCTGTTCAACTATTTCACCGCCAACCTCGACCAGTCGGTGCTGCGGGCGTTGAACCACGGTCTCAGCTTCATGCGCGGGCGGCGGATCGGCATCAACATCAACCTGTCGACGGTGATCTCCACCGGCTTCGTGAAGTTCGACGAACGGCTGCCGATGGATTTCCGTGGGCAGGTCGTGCTGGAGGTCTCCAAGGGCGACCTGATCGAGAACCTGTCGCTGTTCAACGAGGTGGTCGAGTTCGCGCAGGACCGTCGTTACCAGATCGCGGTGGACGGGCTGAACCCCTTCTGGGTGACGAACTTCGATCTGGAGTATCTCAACGCCGATTACGCGAAGATCTTCTGGTCGAACGACATGCTGGAGATGGAGCCGTCCTTCGAGAAGTACTTCCGCGACCGCATCGCCGAGCAGGACCGCTGCAAATTCATCCTGGCGCGTTGCGACAGCGTGTCGAGCCTCGTCTACGCGCACAAGATGGGCATCAACTTCGTCCAGGGCCGCGCGGTGGACAACATCCTGCGCAAGGGCGTCAGCGTCCGCGACGCCATCGCCCACGCCAAGGCCGACTGATCCTCACCCCTTCTTCGGCGCGCGGGTCAGGGCGGCGTCGGTCCAGCCCGGCGGCAGCAGCGCCAGCAGCCACACCGCCGCCGCCATCGGCCAGGGAAAGCCGATGCGCGCCGCGTTGCGCTCCAGCCCGCGCTTGATCGTCCGCGCCGCCGCGTCGGTCTCGACCAGGAAGGGCATGGGAAAACGGTTGACCGCCGTCATCCGGCTCTTGACGAAGCCGGGGCAGATCACCGAGACGCCGATCCCCTCCGCCGCCAGATCGCCGCGCAGCGCCTCGCCATAGACGCGCACCGCCGCCTTGCTGGCGCAGTAGGCCGGAGCGCCCGGCAGCCCCCGGAAGCCCGCCTGCGACGCCATCAGCGCGATCTGTCCGCGCCGCCGCGCCCGCATCGCCGGCAGCAGCGGATGGATGCTGTTCAGAACGCCGTCGATGTTGACCGACAGGATGCGGCGGGCCTGCGCCTCGCTCTCCACACCGCCGCCGGTGCCGGCGGAAATCCCGGCGTTGGCGATCACCAGATCGACCGGAGTCGCGGCGTCCACCGCCGTCAGCCACGACGCCATCGCCTCCCGATCGGCGGCGTCCACCAGCCCGGCGGTGACCGACGCGCCGGCCCGGCGGCAGCGCTCCGCCACCTCCTCCAACCGCGCCGGATCGCGGCCGGTCAGCGCCAGGGCCATGCCGGGCGCGGCGTAGAGGTCGGCCAGGGCCGCGCCGATGCCGCTGGAGGCGCCGGTGATGACGATGGAACGCGGATCCCGCATGAAACCTCTCCCTTGCCCGCTTGTTGCCGGATCATACCGCCGGTATAAGGTGGGCCATATCATCCCACAGCTTGCAGCCGAGGTCCCCTTGCCCGCCCATCGCCCTGTTGTCGCCAGCATGACCGGTTTCGCGCGTGTGGACGGGCACGGGGATGGCTTCTCCTGGACCTTCGAGGCGAAGAGCGTCAATGGCCGCAGCCTGGATCTGCGCTGCCGCCTGCCGTCCGGCTTCGACGGCGTCGAGGCGGTGGCCCGCGCCGAGGTGCCGAAGAGGCTGGCGCGCGGCAACGTCAACCTGACCCTCACCGTCAACCGCAGCCAGGCCGTCTCGCAGCTCCGCATCAACCGCGAGCTTCTGGCCCAGGTGCTGGAGTTGGCCCGCGAGATCGAGGGCGCCGGGGCTGCGCCGCCGCGCCTCGATTCGCTGCTGGCGGTGCGCGGCATCATCGAGCCGGTCGAGGAGGACGAGACCGAGGCGCGTGAACGGGTCGAATCGGCGCTGAAGGCCGATCTGGCCAAGCTGATCGACCAGCTCGCCGTCAACCGGCTGGCCGAGGGCGCCCGGCTGGCGGCGGTGCTGAACGGCCATCTCGACGAGATCGCCCGGCTGGTCGAGGCCGCCGGAGCCTGCGCCTCGACCCAGCCCGAGGCGCTGCGCGAGAAGCTGCGCACCCAGGTCGCCACCATTCTCGGCTCCTTCCCCGCCCTGTCGGAGGAGCGCCTCGCCCAGGAGGCGGCGATCCTCATTGGCAAGGCCGACGTGCGGGAGGAGATGGACCGGTTGCGCGCCCACATCCAGGCCGCCCGCGACATGATGACGGAGGGCGGCGCCATCGGCCGCCGCTTCGACTTCCTCTGCCAGGAATTCAACCGCGAGGCCAACACGCTGTGCTCCAAGTCGGCCGACGTGGAACTGACCCGCATCGGCCTGTCGCTGAAAGCCTCGATCGAGCAGCTTCGCGAACAGGTCCAAAACATCGAGTGACCGCCATGGCCCCGCAAAGCACCCAGTCGCCCGCTTCCCCTTCGAAGACCATATCCCGGCGCGGCCTGATGCTGGTGCTGTCGTCGCCCTCGGGCGCCGGCAAGACGACCATCTCGCGCCGCCTTCTCGACCGCGACGGCGACCTCGCCATGTCGGTGTCGGTGACGACCCGCCCGATGCGCCCCGGCGAGGTTCCGGGCGTCGATTACCATTTCATCGACCTCGCGCTGTTCGACCGCATGGTCGAGGCCGGCGGACTGCTCGAATACGCCCGCGTCTTCGGCAACTGCTATGGCACGCCGCGCGGCGCCGTCGAGGACGCGCTGGCGTCCGGCCGCGACGTGCTGTTCGATATCGACTGGCAAGGCACCCAGCAGTTGGCGCAGAACGCCCGCGACGATCTCGTCAGCGTCTTCGTCCTGCCGCCCTCGGGCGAGGAGCTCGAACGCCGTCTGCACAGCCGCGCCCAGGATTCGGCGGAGGTCATCGCCAACCGCATGGCCAAGGCGTCCGACGAGATCAGCCACTGGGCCGAATACGATTACGTCATCGTCAACCACGACGTCGAGGAAAGCGTGGCGGCGGTGGAGGCCATCCTGCGCGCCGAGCGGCTGCGCCGCCGCCGGCAGGTCGGCCTGCCGCGATTCGTGCAGACCGTGCAGGCCGCGCTGTAGGCGGGGACCGGAAGAAGCCCCGTCCCGATGGAACGGGGCTTCTTCCCTTTGCCTCAGGCGACCGACGACAGCCGGGCGCTCGCCACCAGATCCTCGATGGTGACGATCGGCATGCCGTGCGTCTCGGCAAAGGCGACCAGTTCCGGCAGCCGCGCCATGCTGCCGTCCGGGTTCATCACCTCGCAGAGGACTCCGGCGGGCTTGCGGCCGGCCCGGCGCATCAGCTCGATGGTCGCCTCGCTGTGCCCCCGGCGCGCCGCCAGCCCGCCCGGATGGGCGCGGATCGGGAAGACGTGTCCGGGACGCGCCAGATCGTCGGGCCGGCAATCGTCGGCGATGGCGGCGCGGATGGTGGTGACGCGGTCCGCCGCCGACACGCCGGTCGACACCCCCTCGCGCGCCTCGATCGACACCGTGAAGCCGGTGCCGAAGCGCGAACTGTTGGACTCGACCATTGGCGGCAGTTCCAGCCGTCGCAGATGCTCGGCCGGCAGGATGAGGCAGACGATGCCGGTGCAGGTGCGGATGAGGAAGTTCATCTGCGCGGCCGTGATGGTTTCGGCGGCGTAGACGATGTCGCCTTCGTTCTCGCGGTCCTCGTCGTCCACGACGATGACGCCTTGCCCCTCGCGCAGCGCGTCGAGCGCACGGTCGATCCGTTCGGCGGCCGTGCCGAAACGGGCCAGGAGACTGTTGCCGTGCTGGGCTTGAACAGACTGATTCACAAACTGATTCATGGGTCTTACTCCGGTTCGAGCAAGCCTGAATCAGGGCGCAAAGAGACGGCCGACAGCCGGGAACGGGATCCCCGGACCATCGTCGCAGGCCACCGCCGCCGCCGCCGGTTTTCCGGGGACGCCAACCATGGCCGGCTCATTCTCTTTCATCCGGACTGTGACCGTCGGCCCCGGCGTCTCACCGGGTCTGCTGACCCCGCGGCCAATGGCTGCGGGCGCTCGCGGGCTCCCTCCCTTGCGAGGAGGATACCGCCGGTAGGGACTTCCACCCTGCCCTGAGAACAAGCGCTATGACACCGCCCGACAGCGGACGGCTGTCCTTCACCTATCGACAGGCGATGGATCTTGTCAACGCCCCGCCTCGAAGAAAGCCGAGCTTTCTCACCTTGCGGGAAACGGCTTCGGCCGCAGCTTGATCTCGTGCCCGTCCGGGCCGTCGCTGCCGTCGGGCTGCTTGCCCCGGTAATAGCCCTTCTGCCAGCGCTCCTGCGTGGCGGCGCTGCCGGGCTTCTGGAGTTCGGCGTTGAACTGGCTGCGCGAGGTCGCCCAGTGGCGGTACTGCGCGGCGGTCTCGGGGTCGCTGTCGAGTTCGCGGATCTCCGGCTCCAGCGATTCGACCAGACCGCGCTGGATCGGCATCAGGTGGGCGTAGGGCTCGCCCTTCTCCCAGGTCACCGGCACGTTGGGCGCGGTGAACTTCCAGTTCATGGTGAAGGGATAGGGCGACCAGTCGGTCTCGATGATTCCCGACAGTCCCATGATCCCGTGCTTTGGATGGTTGATCGGCCCGGTGACCATCAGGTTGATCCCCGGCGGCGTGCGGAACAGCACGGCGACGTGGAAGGTCAGGACGCCGCTGCCGAAATGGCTCGCCGGCAGCAGCGGATGCTGCTCCTCCGCCGTCACGGTGATGGCGTCGATGCCGGTGCCGCCGTTCCACACCGCCGTCGCGCGGCAGGGGCTGCACACCTCCCAGCCGTGCATGCTGGCGATGTTCAGGGGCAGACAGCGGTAGCCGTACTGCTCCGGCAGCGCGTCGATCCAATCGCGCGTGGCGCGGGCGGGACGTATATCGGGAAGCGCGCCCGACAGCGGGTATGCGATCAAGGTCATGGGGTCACTCTGCCAGATGCGGTGCCGGGTGGTAAGCCGTCCGAGCCGGATAGGACGTCGCACCGGATTGGGGCGCCCGTCGGGCCCGATGTCTTGCAAAGATCACAGTTTTTGCACCTGCGTCATACTGTCCGTCTGTCTTTAGTGACGATTGCGTACGGCCATTGCGCCGTATTAGCCATGGAAAATTTGTTGATATTCCCCGCTCGGGCCGGAGCGGCGCTGTTTGGGCGCCGCCGGTCCGCTCGTGGGCGAACCGATGGAAAGCGGACGGTCGGCATGCGTATTTCCTTTCACAGCATCAGAGCGAAGCTTCTGATCCTTCAGGGGCTTTTCATCGTCGCCATCCTGGCGGCGGGGGTCTGGTCGGCCTATGCGAAGCGGGCCATGATGGTCGACGGCTACGAGAACACCATCCGCTCGGTGGTGGAATCCTCCGTCGCGATCCTGAAATCCTACGACGCGCGGATGGCCAAGGGCGAACTCACCAGGGAAGAGGCGCAGGCACGCGCCAAGGATGCGCTGCGCTCGGTGCGTTTCTCCGGGCAGGAATACGTCTTCGGCTTCGAGTATGACGGGACCAACGTGTTCCACATACGGCCCGACATCGAGGGCACCCGCAAGCTGGCCGATTTCAAGTCGAGCGACGGCACCCTGATCATCCGCGAACTGCTCAGCCGCGCGCGGGCCGGCACCGGGTTCCTGGTCTACGACTTCCCCAAGGCCGGCGGCGACCAGCCCCTCCCCAAGCTCGCCTACGCCGCCCTTTACGGGCCCTGGGGCTGGATGATCGGCACCGGCGTCTACATCGACGACGTCGATGCCGCCTTCCGCTCGATCCTGGTCGGCACGCTGGCGACCACCGTCGCCACCGCCCTGCTGCTCGGGCTGTTCGGCTACCGTCTGGTGTCGCGCATCGCCAACGGGCTCGACAGCATCGCCGGGGCCACCGGCAAGATCGCCAGGGGCGACCTCGCCACCACGGTCGAGGGGGCGGAACGGCGCGACGAGGTCGGCACGCTGGCCCGCGCGGTCGAAGCCCTGCGGCTGACGGCCATCGAGGCGGCGAACCTGCGCGCCGGACAGACGGCGCTGGAAGCCCGCGCCGCCGAGGAACGCCGCGCCGCCATGAACCGCTTCGCCGATGATTTCGAGCGCACGGTCGGCGGCCTGGTCCGCTCGGTCGCCGAGGCGGCGGAGACGCTGACCGGCACCTCCAGCGCCATGAGCCGGGGCGCCGATCAGACCACCGGCCTGATGGGCACCGCCGCCGAGGCCGCCAGCCACACGTCCGGCAACGTCAACGCCGTGGCCGAGGCGACCGAGCAGCTCGCCGCCTCGATCCGCGAGATCGCCCAGCAGGTCGCCGAATCGACCGCCGGCTCGACCCGCGCGGTCGAGGATGTGCGGCGCACCTACCAGCTCATCGAACAGCTCGACACGGTGGCCAAGCGCACCGTCGAGGTGGTCGACCTCATCCGCTCCATCGCCGCGCAGACCAACCTGCTGGCTCTGAACGCCACCATCGAGGCGGCCCGTGCCGGCGAGGCCGGCAAGGGCTTCGCCGTCGTCGCCAGCGAGGTGAAGAACCTCGCCAACCAGACCGCCAAGGCGACCGACGACGTGCAGGCGCAGATCGCGGCGATGACGGCGGCCACCGCCTCGGTGGTCGACGCCATGCGCGGGGTCGGCGGGGTGATCGAGACGGTGAACAACGTCGCCTCCAGCATCTCCGCCGCCATCGAGGAACAGGGGGCGGCGACCCGCAACATCAGCGCCAACGTCAACGAGGCGGCGCAGGGCGTCGCCCAGGTGTCGAGCAGCCTGACGATGGTGTGCGGCCACGCCACCGCCACCGGCAACGCCTCCGCCGAGGTGGCCGAGGCCGCCCGCGCCGTCAGCAGCCAGACCGAGCGGATGCGGACCGAGGTGTCGGGCTTCCTCGCCAAGATCCGGCAGGGATAAAGGGGATCCGGAGGGGGCGGTCGCGGGACGGGGTGCATTCCGCAACAATCCGCGCTATGGAAGGATTCGGATTTCCTGGATGGCTTCCATGACCACCCCCTCCTCCACCGTGCCCATACCCGCGGCCGTTTCGACGCCGCGCGGCTGGCTCGACGAGGCGCTGCGGCGCATCGACGCGGACGTCAACCGTTCGGCCGACACCCACCTGCTGCGCCTGCCGATTCCGGGGGGGCCGGGGGTGACGCTGTACCTGAAGGACGAATCGACCCACCCCACCGGCAGCCTGAAGCACCGGCTGGCGCGATCCCTGTTCCTCTACGCGCTGTGCAACGGCTGGGTCCGCGAGGGCAGCACGGTGATCGAGGCGTCGTCGGGCTCGACCGCCGTGTCGGAAGCCTATTTCGCCCAGCTTCTCGACCTTCCCTTCGTCGCGGTGATGCCGCGCGGCACCTCGCCGGCCAAGATCGCGCAGATCGAGTTCTACGGCGGCCGTTGCCACATGGTGGAGCGCGCGTCGGAGGTCTGCGCGGAGGCACGGAGGCTGGCGCGGTCCTGCGACGGCCATTTCATGGACCAGTTCACCTACGCCGAACGCGCCACCGACTGGCGCGGCAACAACAACATCGCCCAATCCATCTTCGAGCAGCTGGCGCAGGAGCCGCACCCGGTTCCCGACTGGATCGTCTGCGGCGCCGGCACCGGCGGCACCTCGGCCACGATGGGGCGCTACGTGCGCTACCGCCGGCTGCCGACGCGGGTCTGCGTTCCCGATCCGGAACAATCCGCCTTCTTCGAGAGCTTCCGCGACGGCAACCCCGACGCCACCGCGCCGCGCGGCTCGGGCATCGAGGGGATCGGGCGGCCGACGGTGGAACCCTCCTTCCAGGCGGGCGTCATCGACCGCATGGTCAAGGTGCCGGACGCCGCCAGCGTCGCCGCCGCCTGGGTTCTGCGCGACCGGCTGGGGCGCTCCTGCGGCGGCTCGACCGGCACCAATCTGGTCGGCTGCATCACGCTGATCGCCGGAATGCTGCGCGAGGGGCGGCGGGGCAGCGTCGCCACCCTGCTGTGCGATTCGGGGGAACGCTACGCCGGCACCTACTTCAACCGAGACTGGCTGGCCAGCGCCGGGCTGGACATCGATCCGTGGATCGCCCGGATCGACGGCTTCTTCCGCACCGGCGCGTGGAGCACAGAGGGGGACGGCTGGGAGCTGGCGACGGCCGACCGCCCGGAAAGGCAGGGAACGCCATGACCCGCATGCGAATCCGGATCGATTTCCAGCCCGGCGGATCGATCGGCCCCGGCAAGATCATGCTGCTGGAACGAATCCGGGAAACCGGCTCGATCTCCGCCGCCGGGCGGGCGCTCGGCATGTCCTACCGGCGGGCGTGGCTGCTGGTCGACGACCTCAACCACATCTTCCGCGAGCCGGTGGTCAGCGCCGCGGTCGGCGGCAAGCATGGCGGCGGCACCGTGCTGACCGCCTTCGGCGAGCAGGTGATCGACCATTACCGCGCGGTGGAGCGCGAGGCCCGCGTCGCCACCGCCCACCGTCTGGCGGCGCTCCAGGCCACCGTCAACCCGGACTACGGCGCCGCCGACAAGACGGTGGACGACGGCAGCTTCGCCGGCGATCCCGGCCTTCAGCCCGGCTGCGAAACGACCGGCGGATAGGCGCTTGGCGCGCTCACCCCGGCGGCACCTCGCGCGGCTTGCGGTCCTCGCCGATGGCGACGTAGGTGAAGACACCCTCGGTGACCTTGATCGGTTCGGCTCCGGACCGTTCCCGGCGCACCCATGTTTCGATGCGCACCCGGATGGAGGTGCGGCCGACCTTCTCGACGGTGGCGAAGCAGCTCACCTCGTCGCCGACATAGACCGGCTTGTGGAAGGTCATCGCCTCGATTCCGACGGTGGCGACCCGGCCGCGCGAGCGGCGCACCGCCACCGTGCCGCCGGCCAGATCCATCTGCGCCAACAGCCAGCCGCCGAAGATGTCGCCGTTCGGGTTGGTGTCGGCCGGCATGGCGATGGCCCGCAAGGCCGGCCCGTTGTCGAAATCATACCCCGCACCTCCGGTCCCCGTCCCCCCGGTCCCTGCACCCTTGGTCATCGGCCCTCGCAGTCGCAAAAAATTGACGCACCAAATCTTGTATCGAGGGTATATAAGCGCCACAGGATGCGCTTGCGCACCCCTGACGAAATTCCTATCATGCCGCCATGAGCGATCTTTTCGAGAACAAAGGGCCCAAGGCCGACAGCTACTCCGCCCAGGACATCGAGGTTCTGGAAGGGCTTGAGCCCGTCCGCCGTCGCCCTGGCATGTACATCGGCGGCACCGACGACCGGGCGCTGCACCACCTCGTCGCCGAGGTTCTGGACAACGCGATGGACGAGGCCGTCGCCGGCCATGCCAGCCGCATCGACCTGGAGCTGACGGCCGACGGCACCGTGGTGGTGCGCGACAACGGGCGCGGCATCCCGATCGACGACCACCCGAAATACCCCGGCAAGTCGGCGCTAGAAGTCATCCTGACGACGCTGCATTCGGGCGGAAAATTCTCCAACAAGGTGTACGAGACCTCGGGCGGTCTGCACGGCGTCGGCCTGTCGGTGGTCAACGCCCTGTCCGACCGGCTGACGGTGGAGATCGCCCGCGAGAAGCAGTTGTACGTGCAGGAGTACAGCCGCGGCCTGCCGCAGGGGCCGCTGACGCCCAAGGGCAACGTCAACCGGCGCGGCACCACCATCCGTTTCCACCCCGACCCCGAGATCTTCGGGGAGACCGCGCGTTTCGAACCGCACCGGCTGTACCGGCTGGCGCGCTCGAAGGCCTATCTCTACCGCGGTGTCGAGATCCGCTGGAGTTGCGATCCCGCGCTGCTGTCCGTCGACGCGACGACTCCGGCGGCGGAGACGCTGCATTTCCCCGGCGGCCTGCTCGACTACCTGACGGCGGCGCTGCGCGACCGCAGGACGCTGAC
Source organism: Azospirillum agricola (assembly GCF_017876095.1). GTDB lineage: Bacteria > Pseudomonadota > Alphaproteobacteria > Azospirillales > Azospirillaceae > Azospirillum > Azospirillum agricola. Next base: position 8,441 of record NZ_JAGINM010000002.1, on the reverse strand, counting down.
CCCCTCCCCCTTCGCCGGTGCGCTGGACTTTCCCGGCGGCCAGGGCCGCGTCGAATGGGCGGTGGCGTGGCCGGACGACGACGAGGGCTTCTCGCACACCTACTGCAACACCGTGCCCACCCCACTCGGCGGCACGCACGAGGCGGGCCTGCGGGCGGCGCTGACGCGCGGCCTGAAGGCGTACGGCGAGCTGACCAGCAACAAGCGCGCCGGTCAGGTGACGGCCGACGACGTGATGGGCGACGCCTGCATCCTGCTGTCGGTCTTCATCCGCGAGCCGCATTTCCAAGGCCAGACCAAGGAGAAGCTGGTCACGGCCGAGGCCCAGCGCCTCGTCGAGACGGCGGTGAAGGACCATTTCGACCATTGGCTGTCGGGCAACCCGCCCTCGGCCAACGCCCTGCTCGACCGGCTGATCGAGAAGGCCGAGGAGCGGATGCGGCGCAAGCAGTCGAAGGAGATGGGCCGCAAGACCGCGACCCGCCGCCTGCGCCTGCCCGGCAAGCTGGCCGACTGCTCGCGCAACTCGCCCGAAGGCACCGAGATCTTCCTGGTCGAGGGCGATTCGGCCGGCGGCTCCGCCAAGCAGGCGCGCCAGCGCGAGACCCAGGCGATCCTGCCGCTGCGCGGCAAGATCCTGAACGTCGCCAGCGCCTCGACCGACAAGATGCGGGCGAATCAGGAGCTGAACGACCTGACCCAGGCTCTGGGCTGCGGCGTCGGCAAGGACTTCTCCAGCGACAAGCTGCGCTACGAGCGGGTCATCATCATGACCGACGCCGACGTGGACGGCGCCCACATCGCCTCGCTGCTGATGACCTTCTTCTACCGGGAGATGCCGGGACTGATCCAGAACGGGCACCTGTACTTGGCGCTGCCGCCTCTCTACCGGCTGAGCCACGGCAACAAGCAGGTCTACGCCCGCGACGACGCCCACAAGGACGAACTGCTGTCCCGCCAGTTCAAGGGCAAGAAGCCGGACATCAGCCGCTTCAAGGGCCTGGGCGAGATGATGCCGGCGCAGTTGCGCGACACCACCATGGATCCGGCCAAGCGCACCCTTCTGCGCGTCGTCGTTCCCAACGCCGCCGATCCGGAGGAGCGTGCCGACAGCGACCGCACCCGGATGCTGGTCGAGGATCTGATGGGAAAGCGGCCGGAGCTGCGCTTCCGCTTCATCCAGGACAACGCCAAGTTCGTGAAGGCCGACGACATCGACGTCTGACGGCGGCGGGGCGCTCCCGTCCTGCTCCTGTCAATCGTGCCCCGGCGCGCCATATCAGAGCAGGACGGTTTCTGATTGGAGTGAGGATGAGATGACTCGCTGGCGTGCGCTCCCGGCCCTGCTCCTCGCCGGAACGGCCCTGCCGTTGCTGGGGGGCTGCATGAACGAACGGGTGGTGGCGAACGACCCGATGCCCGCCTACACGCTCAGCGAGGTCGCCTACGCCGCGTCGGAGCGGGATCTGCGGGTGGTCCTGATCGGCGACCCTTTCGGACTGGACCCGCAGAGCTTCGCCGCAAAGGTGCTGCCCTCGATGCAGAACCGCGTCTTCGGCGTGAAGACCACTCTGACGACCACGCCGAACGAGACAGCCCGGCCCGACTACAAGGTCGTGCTGGCCTTCAACATCGCCAACACGACGCTCAGTTCCGCCATCTGCGGCGACGCCCCCATCCCGACGCGGCCGCCGGGCGGCCCGATCGTCGTCCAGGGCGCCTTCTGCCGTGGCGGCGGGGCGCTGACCTCGGCCACCGGCTGGCTCGACCGGCCGCAGGGGCCCGACGACCGGGATTTCCAGTATCTGATCAGCGACATGACCTTCTCGCTGTTCCCGACGAGGCAGGCCAACGACACACGGTGTGGCGGCACCCCAGACTGCTGAGGCGTCCTGCTGAGGCGTCCCGCCGAGGCATCCGAGGCCCTGACGCCACGGCCTCAGGGGCATTGTGAAGGGCAGGCTCCCGGCCCCCCCATCGTGTCCGCCGTCCTCCGGCGCGTCATGCCGTGACAAGCCCGGTCACGATGGAAAAAGCCTGGAGGCGGTTGCTTCCAGATGAACCGTCAGGGACGCAGCAGCCAGTCGCGCATCAGCGCGGTCACCGCCTGCGGCTGCTCCATCGCCGACAGGTGCCCGCACTGCTCGACCAGCGCCAGCCGGGCGCCGGGAATGGCGGCGGCCATCTCCGCGTGCAGGTCGGGCGGGGTCAGCGCGTCCTCCCGCCCGCACAGGACCAGGGTCGGGCAGCGGATGGCGCCGAGGCCGGGCCGGCTGTCCGGCCGGTTCATGATGGCGTTCTGTTCGCGCGCGTAGCCGTCGACTCCGACCCGCTCCATCTGGGCCAGCACCGAGTCGACCAGCGACCGGTCGGACAGCCGGTCGGGATGGACCAACCGTGCCAGCCCGGCCCGCATCACCGAGCCGTACTTGCCCTGGCGGGCGAGCGCCACGGCGTCGCGGCGGTTGGCCGTCTGCTCCGGCGTGTCGGGCCGCGCGCTGGTGTCCAGCAGCGCCAGCCGCTCCACCCGCTCCGGAGCGCGCCGCAGGATCTCCAGCGCGACGTAGCCGCCCATCGACAGGCCGCCGAGCGCGAATCGGGAAGGCGCGCCGGCAAGGACATGCTCCGCCATGGCACCGACCGAATCATGGGCCGTCAGGTCGGCGACGCGGACCTCCGCGACCTCGGCGAGATGGCGGGCCTGATGGTCCCACAGCGCCGCGTCGAGCGGCATGCCAGGCAGCAGGATCAGGGTCGGCCGGGTCATTCCCTCCACCTCCATCATCGTCCCGCCGTCACTTGATCAGGGCGCTGACGGTCTTGAAGACCGGCGTCCCCGCGCGCTCCAGCCATTCGAATACCACCATCTCGGTGGTGACGATGGAGGCCCCGGCGGCTCGCAGGCGGTCGATGGCGGCGGCGTGATTGGCCGGCGTACGCGACGACACGGCGTCGGCGACCAGATGCACCGTGTAGCCGAGTCGCAGCAACCCAAGCGCGGTCTGCAACACGCAGACATGCGCCTCGGTCCCGCACAGAACGACGGAGCGGCGGCGCAGCCCCTCCAGCGCGGCGACGAAGGCCGGCTCGCCGGTGGAGGCGAAGGTGATCTTTTCGATGGTCGGCGTGCCGGCGGGCAGCGCGGCGCGGACCGGCTCCACCGTCTCGCCCAGCCCCTTGGCGTACTGCTCGGTCAGGAGCACCGGGACGGACAGCGCCCCGGCCGCCTTCAGCAGGATGCCGGCGTTGCGCAGCACCCGGCCGGACTCGTGGATGGCGGGCAGCAGGCGGGCCTGCACGTCGACGACGACCAGGGCCGACTCTTCGGCGCGGATAAGCATGGACGGACACTCTCCAACGAGGAACCACAGCCCTCCCGGGGGCGACCCAACCTATCGCAAGTCGGTTTTTTCGCCAACGGCGGCGGCATTCCCGCCTATTTTGGGGGTTTCAACATCGGGTCTATTGACATGGGCCTTTGACTACCTATTCTGCCGCACTATCTAGGCATCGGGCGTTGCACGCTCGATTTGCGAACTCCAGATCAGAAACAGGTTGGATGCTATTTTCGGAACTTGGGCTTGGCCCTGACGTCCTGCGCGCCATCGAGGACAAGGGTTACACCCAGCCGACGCCCATTCAGGAACAGGCGATTCCCTGGGTCCTGCAAGGCCGCGACGTGCTCGGCTGCGCGCAGACCGGAACCGGCAAGACGGCGGGCTTCACCCTGCCGATGATCTCGCTGCTCGCCTCCGGGCGGGCGCGGGCGCGGATGCCGCGGTCGCTGATCCTGGAACCGACTCGCGAACTGGCCGCCCAGGTGGCGGACAGCTTCGAGATGTACGGCAAGTACCACAAGCTCAGCATGGCGCTGCTGATCGGCGGGGAGACCTTCTCCGAGCAGGTCAAGAAGCTGGACCGCGGCGTGGACGTGCTGATCGCGACTCCGGGTCGTCTGATCGACCTGTTCGAGCGCGGCAACATCATGCTGAACGACATCAAGGTCTTCGTCATCGACGAGGCCGACCGCATGCTCGACATGGGATTCATTCCGGACATCGAGCGCATCGTCAGCAAGCTGCCGAAGACCCGCCAGACCCTGTTCTTCTCGGCGACCATGCCGCCGGAGATCCGGCGTCTGGCCGACGCCTTCCTGACCACTCCGCAGGAGGTGACGGTCGCCCCGCCCGCCTCCCCGGCGGAAACGGTGACCCAGGCCATGGCCCTGGTGCAGGACATGGACAAGCGCAAGGCTCTGCGCCACCTGCTGCGCACCGAGGACGTCAAGAACGCCTTCATCTTCTGCAACCGCAAGCGCGACATCGCCGTGCTCCAGAAGTCGCTGGAGCGTCACGGCTTCAACGCCGGCGCACTGCACGGCGACATGGTGCAGTCCAAGCGAACCGAGACGCTCGACCTGTTCAAGAAGGGCGAGATCTCGTTGCTGGTCTGCTCCGATGTCGCGGCGCGCGGCATCGACGTCCAGGGTCTAAGCCACGTCTTCAACTTCGACGTGCCCCTGACCCCCGACGATTACGTCCACCGCATCGGCCGCACCGGCCGCGCCGGCAAGCAGGGCCGCGCCTTCATGCTGGCAACGCCCGACGACACCAAGCTGGTCGGTGCCATCACGCGCCTCATCAAACGGGAGATTCCGATGATCGCCATCGACGGCCTCGAGACGGCCGAGTTCGGCGACGAGGACGCTCGCCCCCGCCGTGGCGGCCGTGGCGGCAGCCGCAGCCGTTCCGAAGGTCGCCCGGAAGCCCGGTCGCGCGATGAGCGGCCGAACCGCGAGGAGCGTCCCGCTCGGGAAGAGCGTGCCGTCCGTGACGAGCGCGCCCCCCGTGAGGAACGTCCGCTTCGCGAGGAGCGTCCGGAGCGTCCGGAGCGTCAGCCGCGCGAATCGCTGGCTGCCGCGGAAGCCCGCCGCAATGGCGAGCCGCGCCGCGATCGTGACCGCGACCGCCGCCGCCGCCGTGACGACGATGACGACGATGTGTCGGTGATCGGTTTCGGTGACCACATGCCCGCCTTCATGCTGCGCTCGGCCCGGCCTCGCCCGGCGGCGGAGACGGTCGCGGAATCCGCCGAGCAGAGCCAGGAGGGCTGAGTCCGTGCAGACCATCTTCGTCATGGTCAAGTGCGAGCTGGGAAAGGCCTATCTGGTCGCCGACCAGGCGGTCCAGCAGATTGAACCGGTGTCGGAGGTGCATTCCATCTCCGGCCAGTACGATCTTCTGATGAAGTGCTATCTCGGACAGGACGACGACATCGGCCGTTTCGTGACCGAGCATGTCCAGACCTTGCCGGGCGTCCGCGACACCTTTACGCTGATCGCCTACAAGGCCTTCGCGTAGACACCGATCATCGCTTTGCGGGAAGGGCCGGGAATTTCCCGGCCCTTTTTTCTTTTCCGAATTATCGCTGACCGCACCCGGACGCCCACCGTTGCGGCTGGACCCCGATCCCCCAGCGGCTACAATCTGCTGCGCCTCGATCTGGCGGTCGTACGCCTCCAGCAGGTCAGTCTGCGCCAGATCGAAGGCTTGGCGGGCGCGCTCGGCCGCCTGCACCAGCAGCAGGCGGGAGGTGTCGTAGCCGTTGGCCTGGGCCTCGGCCAGTTCGTTGGCCTGCTGGGCGTCGAGCGTGGCCAGCCCGGCGCCGCGCGCGTTGCCCACCGCCGTCAGCATCCGCGCCGTCACGTCGGTCTGGTAGGACGCGAGCGCCCGCGCCGTGCGCGCGCTCTCCGACCACGCGTCGGTGAGGAGGCCGACCGCCGCTGTGAAGGCGTCGGTGGTGATGGCGCCGGCATCGAGCTGCGCCTCCAGCCCATCGTAGGCCGTCCGCAGCTGGCCGGCGCTCAGCGTGCCGGTCCGGGCGCCATCGGCCACCGACGTGAAGGAGCCGCGCAGCGCGTCGATGGCGCCGGCCGTCAGCCCGGCCTCGGTCAGAAGCGTGTCGGTGTCGGCCCGCCACGCCGGGTCCAGCGCCGTCTCGAAGGCGATGCGCCCCGACCGCCGCGCGCCCGCGACGGCCTGACTCTGGTTCCAGGCGGCGGTGATCGAGCCCAGCAGCGTGGAATACTGGTCGCCGCTGATGACGCCATCCGACAGCGCGGCGTTGATCGTGGTCAGTGCCTCACCCATCGCGGCGAAGCCGAGCGTGCCGCCGACCGCCGCACCCTCCAGCCCCTGCAACGCGGCGATGACGCCGGACAGGCCGGAGTCGGCGACGTCGAAGCCGGCGGCCTTCAGGCCGTCCTTGACCGACAGCCGGGCGGACGGGTCGACCAGACTGTCGAGGGCGACCCGGCCCTGCGTCTGGAGGAACGCCACCGAGTCCTTGTGGTCCTGGATCGCCTTGGCGGTGTAGCGCTCGGCGATGTCCGCCTGCTCGGCCGCCGTGTAGCCCAGCGCGGTCAGCGCCGGCTTGACCGTCTCCAGGTTGATCCGCGCCTGCTCCGCCACCGCCGGCACCCCGCGCAGCGGCGTGACCGCGGTGCCCAGGCCCAACATGGCGTTGATGCCCTTGCGCGCGGCGTCGGTCAGCTCGCCCTCGGTGGCCAGCCCCAGCTCGGCCGCCTTGTCCCGCCACGCGACGATGTTGGTCTTGATCGCCTCTCCCCGGCGAAGTCGCTCCGATTGTCGTCGTAGGTTTGCAGGAGCCGCACGTCCCGGTGCCGCGAGAAGCGCTGCACCTTGCGGACGTCGCCGTTGCTGGCGTCCAGCGCGCTGGTGATCGCCGTGTGCCGCAGCCCGTGCGGCCGGGTGGCGATGCCGACCTCGGTGCCGAGGCCCCGCACGATCTGGTGGACGGCCGAGCCGGTCAGGCGCCTGCCGCCTCGGCCGGCGGCATCGAGGCGATGGAACAGCGGGCCAGGGTGGATGCCCCGCTCCGCCACCCACGCCTCGAGCGCCGTCCTGGTGGCGGCCGGCAGGCTGACCCGCTCGCGCTGGGTCCGCCCCTTGCCCAGCACCGCGAGGGTGCCGCGCCGGCTCTCGTAATGCTCCAGGTCCAGCGACACCACCTCGCCCCGGCGCAGCGCCACGTCGTGCAGCAGCCGGACGATGGCGGTGTCCCGCACCCCCTTGGCGTCGGTCCGCCCCTTGGCCTGGGCAATCATCGCCTTGACGCCCTCGCGCCCCGGCCCCCGCGTGTCGCGGTAGGCCGAGGAGTCGACGTTCTCGACCTCCAGCGCCCAGGCGACTAGGCCGAGCATGTTGCCCTGCTTCACCACCGAGCGCAGGGCGGCCAGCCGCCGGTTGACGGTGGCCGGCTGGAGCCCGCGCCCGGTCATGTCGTTGCGGTAGCCCAGCGCCAGGGCGTTGGCCTGCCCGTGCTCGATCGCCAGCAGCAGGCGGACCACCCGCTCGGCGCTGTCGCCGAAGCCGGCGATGCCGGTCTGCCGGGCGACGAAGGCCCGGAAATCCTCATGGTCCTGCCGGTAGGCGCGGACGGTGTTGGCGCCGCGCCCGGCGTAGAAGGCATCGAGGAGGTGCTCCTGGATGCGGTCCAGCAGCAGCGCCGCCGCGTGGCGGGCGTCGGCGAGGTCCCGCGCGCCAGCCGGGGCTGTCTCGGCAAGGACCGGAAGCGTCACCCCTCCAGCGCGTCGCGCAGCTGCGCGACGGTCATGTCCTCCGGCAGCTCGCGCAGCATGACCGCGACCTTTTGGCGAAAGCGCTCCACCCGGACCGGAGACGGATAGCTCACCGGCCGGCGGGTGTCGCCATGCGTGATCCCCGCCCCGGCGGCCACCGCCTCGCCGATCAAGCTGTCCATGTCCCTGGCCCCCCGTGTCAAAGTCTGCGTGCGCGGGCGCGCAGCGCGTCGAACAGGGCCGGGCTGTCCTCGATGAGGTCGATCAACCACGGCACCGGGATCCAGCCCCGGGGTCCTTCCGCATTTTCGGTGCAGGCCGGATGTAGATGGGCAACGGAGTGAGCACATAAAGGGAACCATTTACCCGCATGAGTACCCGTTTCCTTGTCCAAATCGCTACTTTCCCTGCTGCCGACCGGGCTTGTCGTTGATCAGGTCACGGTCGACGCCGATCGTGTCGTGATGGCGGCCCATGTGCGTGCCGCTACGGCCGTCTGCCCGCTGTGCCGCCGACCATCGCGCCGCGTCCACAGTCGTTACAACCGCCGCCTGGGCGATCTGCCCTGGCACGTATGGGTGAACTGCGTCTGCAAGTCCGCCGGTTCCGGTGTCCGGCCGCGGACTGCCCACGCCGTGTCTTCACCGAACGCCTGCGCATGGTCGCGGCGCCGCGGGTCCGGCGCACCCGGCGACTTGCCGAGGCGCAGCGCACCATCGCCTTGAGCGCGGGCGGCGATCCTGGTACCCGGCTGGCCACCCGTCTTGCGATGCCGGTCAGCGGCGACACGCTGCTGCGCCTGATCCGGGCGGAGCCGATGGTGCCGATCCCGACGCCGCGC
>NZ_JAGINM010000001.1 GCF_017876095.1 Azospirillum agricola | reverse complement strand
TCCGCTCCGGGATCAGCCGGGCCTTCACCTCGGGCACCACCGCCAAGGCCGGATCGAGGCGAGACATGATGACGCGCTTCGCCACGTCGACCGTGGGCCAGACGCACATGATCGGCTTCGGGTCGTTGGCGATCCAGTAGCAGACCGCCGACAGCAACAGCTCCGTCTTGCCGAGCTGGGCGCCAGCGCAGACGACGACCGTCTTGATGCCGCTGGTGGTGGACAGGTCGTCCAGCGGCTGGCGGAAGTAGGGCGTGGCGTCGAAGGAGAAATCCCCCGGCAACGCGGCGCTGGCGTCCAGCTTGCGGCGTGCCTCGGTCCACGCGGACGGCGACAGGTCGGGAGGCGGGGCCAGCCCGGCGGCGATGGTCGCCAGCGCGCGGGCTTCGATCTCAGCGGCCAGCATCGGCGGCCTCCGACAGCTTTTGCAGATGGGCGGTCACGAACTTGCGCAGCACCGCCGTCAGCGTGCCGCCGTCCACCTTCAGTTCCGCCGCCATGTCGGGCACGACGCGCTGGGACCACGCCAACCAGGCATCCCGATGGCGCCGCCCATGCTCGAACAGCACGCGGTCGATGTCCGCCCAGGGCGCCACGTCGCCCTTGTCGCGCTCCAGCGCCAGCCGGGCGCGCTCCACCTTCAGCCACTCGTGCTCGGTGCGGGCGGCGATCAGGTCGCCATCGTCCTCCCCGTCGCCATCCCCCTCCACCGGGGCGGGCACCGGGGGGACCAGGGCGGGCCGGGCCTTGGCCTTGGATTGGGCGACGCGCTGGGTGGGGTCGAGTTCGCGGCTCATCCACTCCAGCGCCGCGCCCACGTCCACCTTGCCGTCCGGGGTGACGGGCAGGCCCTTGGCGGCAAGCTGGGTGATGCGGGGCCGGCTCAGCCCGACGCGGCGGGCGAAGGCGGCTTTCGTTTCGATGACGGGTCCAGGCATGGGGCACCTCGGGAACGTTAAGAAAGGTGCGGCTTACGGTTGTGCCCGTTAAGCCTTAACACCGATGACACGCTAGGGATGGGATGCGGCCGTCAGCCCCGACTGCCCTTGTCCGGCCGGGAAGGACCCATCCGACCCGATCCACCCCCAGCCCTGCGACGGGCCTGCAAGCCCGCCAGGGCGCCGTCCAGTTCGCTGTCGCGGGCCGGGCCTTCTCCGATGGTCCGCAACGCCGCGTCGATCCGGGAGCGCCGCAGCGGCCGGCTGTCGAAGACCACGGGCGCCAGCATCCGCTCGATGAGCGTGCGACGGGGCATCGGGAGCGGGCGGGCCGGCTTGGCGGGGGGAAGCGTCGTGGCGTCGATCATCGGTGCAGTCCTTCGGGTGGTGCGGTGCCGAACACATCGGCCCAGGCCCGCCGTTCGGCTTCGGAGCGGGACAGGTGCGCGTCGAATTGGAGGATGGCGGCCCGTTCCTCGAACTCGTCCAGGCGGTCGGGAAGATCGGGGCAGCCGGTCAGCAGGTGAACCAAACCGGGCTTCTCGGCACGGACGGTGGAGACGATGGCCGGCGGCAGCGGCGCGGGTGCCCGCAGACGGAGGTTGCCGCCATCGAGGGAGACCGTGCCTCCCTCGGCGTGCACGGTGCGCAGAACGGCCAGCGCGCTCATACCGTCTCTTCCCATTCCGGATCGGGCACCGGGTCCGCCTTGATCTGGCGGACGTGGATCACCCGGCGTCGCTCTGCGCCTCGCCCTTCATGCAAGCCGGTAACAACCTCGATGCCCAGAGCCCGCAGGGCCGGCGCGACGCGACGGAGCCGGTTGGACAGGCGAATACCGTCCTTCGGCCACGTCTTGTCCCGCGACACCTCGGGCGTCACCTTGAGGTTGATATCCGACAGCAGCGCCGTTGCCGTCCCGATCCAGGCGTCACGGTCGGCCATGATCTCCAGCACGGCGGACGCCACCGGATCGGCCTCCACGGCTTCCGCCACCCCTTGAGCGCGGTTGGTCTCGTAGGCGTCAACGAACTGGTCGGGCTTCCACCCGAAGGCCGGGAAGGCAGCGGCGGCCCACAGGGCGAAGTCGGCCATGCGCGGCAGACGCGCGAGCGTCACCGTGGCGCGGTTGCGCAATGCCATGGACACGCCGTCGAACAGGGCACCCAGGATGCGCGGCGCGGCGGCGTCGAACGCCGTCCAGAACGCGCCCTCCGGCTGGCGGGCTTCCGCCGTCATCGCCGGGAGGGTCAGGGCAACGGCGCGGTCTGCCAGATCGGGACGGGACGCCAGGGCCGGAATGCCGTTCAGCAGCACCGGGCGGCACACGTCGATAAGCACTTCCTCGTTGTTCGTGTAGAGCGCCCGCGTGGCGAAGCCGCCCCCGGTGGCGATGCGGCAGAACCAATCCGATTGATCGCCGTCGATGAAGGACAGGTTGTCGTAGCCCAGCACCCAGCCGTTGCGCGCGGCCAACAGCGCGTCCCGCTCGTCCTTCGGCGGGGATCGCAGGTCGGCTGCGTTCGGGTCGATCAGCCGGCGCAGCACGCGGCAGAAGGTGGACTTTGCCGCACCCTGTTCGCCGTTCACCACCATGACGGGGAACGGGCCGTTGGGCTTCAGGCACGCCACGATCCAGGCGACGGCGAGTCGGAAATCCTCATCGCTCCCGATGTTCAGGAAGGGGCGCAGATCGGCGATGCGGCCCCCCTTCACCGGCACGGGCAGCGGTCGCAGCCCGGCGGGTCGGATGAAGGGAACGGGGGGATGCGCGACCACCTCCCAGCCGTCCGGCCCGATCACCACGGCGGACCAGTCGGCCGTCCCCAGGTCGATCACCACCCGCCCCTCATGCTCGCCCACCCGGACGGCGGGAACCTTCTCCGGGCCGTTGCAGGCGATGGCATCGATGCTGTTCATCGCATCGGCCAGGGCTTGCGAGGATGGGGAACCGGGGATGGTGATTCGCGTGTCGCCCTCGGCGATCACCTGTTGATAGCGGGCGCCGTAGATCTTCAGCAGATGACGGCGATAGGCGGTGGAGCGGACGGCGAAGCTCTCCAGATGCCCGTCCACCCCCACCGTGGCATGGGCGGTGTGGTCCGCGTCGCGCCACAGCTCGCCCCGCGTCGCGCACAGGATCAGCCGGTCACGCTGGGGAAGATCGTCATCGTCCGAATCCGGGGCGGCCTTCTTGCCGGGCTTGCTGGCCGGCGCGGGCGGTTCCCAGGGGCGGGCCGCCTCGATCATGCCGCGCAACGCCTCCACCGTCACTCCGGCCGGCGGTTCGTCGGCAAGGTCCCAGGCGGGCGGCCAGTTGGCGGGCACATGCACCATGGCGACGCTGGCGGCCCCGGCTTTGGTCGCCAGCTCGGCGACGGATTGGGCGAAGGAGGCGCCCGGTTCGTCATGGTCGGGCCAGATCACCACCCGGCGGCCCGCCAGCGGCGACCAGTCCGTCTTGTGGGGTGACTTGGCGCCGTGCATCGGCGTGGTGGTGGCGCGCTCGGGGAACAGCCCGGCGGCGGCATCGGCGGTCTTCTCGCCCTCGGTGACGATCACCAGGGCGTCGGGCCGGTCAGCCAGTTCGGGCAGCTTGTAGAGCGGGCGCGGATCGGGGATGCCCTTGGAACGCCATGCCCGCTTGCCGTTGCCCAGATCGCAGAAGGTCAGCGGCAGCACGTCCTTGCCGGGCGTGCCGTCATCGCTGGTGAAGTCAAACCGCGCCACATGGCACAGCAGCCGGCCGGCGGCGTCGCGGTAGGGCCAGAGCGTCGTCGGGGCGCCGTGCTTTGGGTGCCGGAAGCCCATGGCCGGCGGGGCATCCTCGGGAACCGGCAGAAGCGGCGCCTTGGCCGCAGCCTTCGGTTTTCCAGCCGGCTGGCTGGCCTTGGCTTCCTCGGGCGTCAGGGGCGCGAACATGCCGGCGTGGTCGTCAGGCGTCATTTCATCCCCAGCATGTCGGCAAGGTTCCGGGCCGCTTCGACTTGGGTGGAGCCGGCCAGGAAGGCGGCCAGCGACACCACGTCCCCGCCCCGGTCTCCGGTGGCGAAGTCGCTCCACTTGCCGGTGGTCAGGTTCACCTTGAAGGAGCCGGGCTTGTGGTCCGCGCGGCGCGGGTTGAGCGCCACCCACTCCCCGCCCTCCCGGTGCCCGTCCGGGAGCCAGCGCGCCACCAGCGCCGGCAGCACGGCCCGCGCGGTATCGTTGATCCGGTCGAAGTCGAGACGGGCGCGCATCGTCAGTTCCCGGCGTTGCCGGCCAGTCCCGCCAGGAAGTCGGCGGGAGACGTGGTGATGACCCGGCGGCGCCCGACCCTGACGAAGCTGATGCGCTTCTCTTTCATCAGGTCGTACGCCTTGGACCGGCCGATGCCGGCCCCGAAACAGAACTCCGTGACGGAGAAGCCCGCCTTCTGCACGGTCTGCGAAAGGCAAGGTTTGGGCGTGGCGGGCACAGCCCGCTTTCCAAGGTCGGTCATGTCAGCTCCGTTTAGAGATAGTCTATGAGGCGTTGCTTTGCTTGATCACTGCGTCTGCTTGAGCAATTACGATCTCAAGAATTGCTCGTTTAACGTCGTGGACAGATTCAGTGACTGATATGCGAATGCTCGGGTTTGGCTCTCTTGGAACAGGTAAATTGTCGGATATCAGAGCGCCAATCTTGGGATCTTTCTCTGAAATGCCCTTCGTTATTGTCTCAATGAGCATCGAACCAAAGAGAGATTTAATGAACTCGTATCTGTCTCGCTCAAGCTTTGACTTCAGTTCCCCGTTTTCCTCCCAGATAATGACGCTGGCATTTTTTGCCAGAGCGGCCTTTTCGTTCCCGGTTCTAAGTTGTTCGCGTATGTCCGCATCAATCTTAAGAACCTCATCCACGTAATCCGCCAGTTGCGATGAAATACTCGCGGCAGAAGAAGCGCTTATGGTGAGGCTTGTCAGCTTCACCATCAGGTGGAGTTTTACCAAGTCGGCAAGAGAGTAAAGCCGCCGCCCAGCGCGGCCTGGGTTGTTCTCAGTGAGTTTGACCAGCCCCCGGTTGGTCCAGTTCTGGAGATTGGTAGGGGAGAGGGCAGCCCGAGCGATCGTCAGAACGGCAAGCACCTCCCGCTGCGGGAACAGCGGAAGGTGTGGGTTCGCATCCGACGCTTCGTATGCCTTGTGAAAATCCATTCCCTCAACCCAAACGCAGGCACACGGGGAACATCCCGTCACTCTCAATGTCGCATGACATTCAGAGCGGCGTCAATCATCAATGTCATCTGACATTCAAACGATGGGCGGTTAGCACCTCATGCTGCTGACGCTTTGCCCGAACAGGGAATGGCTTTCACCCCAGCGGCACCAGTTGCGCCAACTGGCCGGCAATCGCCTTGAGCACCACGCCCCGCCCGCCGAACACCGCTGGCGGCTTCAAGCCGACAGCATCGCTCAGCAGCTCGTGTTGCAGGCTCGCCAGCGCCAACGCATCCATGACGGAAACCGGCGGCCCGGCCGTGGCGACGGCGGCCCGGAACTCTTCGGCCAGCTCGGCGAAGCCAGCCTCCAGGCGGTCGTCGTCGCCATGCTCCATTCAATCCATCACCAGTCCATCCATGCCCATATAGCTTTCCCAGAAGGCGGCCACGGCGACGGCGTTCGGGCCGATGGCTTCGGGATCGGTGGGCATGGCGGGGGCGGCCTTGGGAAGGCCGGTAGACGACACAGGCGCCAGCGTCGCCAGGAAGCCGGCAACCCCCTTCATCATGCTGACGCGGATAGCAGACAGCCCGGTCGGCTCCGATCCTTCATGCTCCGCCATGAAGCACTCATCCTCAAAGCGGACCAGCGCGGCGGCATCGGCGGCGGACGTGACCGGGCCGGCGGCGGCCAGCGCGGTGTCGAGTTGAAGCAGCAGCTCACGGTAGCGCTCGCTGTACCGGGCATCGTAGGGGCGCCCGACATAGCTCTTGTCGAGCTGGTCATAGCCAGTGCGAAAGGCATCGGTGGCGACAGTGTGGGGGCCGGGTGCGGTCGGAAGGGTGTGCGCATTGCTCACACCCTTTGCCGGTTCGCCAGCGCAAAGGGTGTCGGTTGAAGCGACACCCTTGCCCGCCGCCAGCGCCGCCATGAAGTCGCGCAGCAGCACGACGGCCGTTTCCTGTCTGGGGATCATGCCGGCGGGCACGCCGCTTTCCTCGCAGGCCAGCCGGTTCAGCATCGCCAGCGCATCGGCCAGCGTACGGGGCGGCGTGGACAGGATGGCGTCCCGCAGTTCGCACGCCACGACGACGTTGAAGTCGGCTTCCCGTTCGGCCTCTTCGCCCTTGCCCCGCTTGCTGTTGGCGGACGCGAGCAAGGCCACCACTTCGGCGTCAGCGTCGGCAAAGGTCATGATCTCGACGGACGGAAGGCGCGTCGATCCGGTCAGGATCGGAGCGGCGAATAAAGCGGGGGTGTTCACGCCCTCGGGCATGTTGGTCGGGTTCGTCATGGGGAAGGCTCCAAGGAGAGAGAGGGTGCCCTACGGTGGGGCGGGTGCCATGGGGATCAGGCGGCGGGCTGGTCGCCCTTGAACGCAAGGCGGGAGGCACGGTTGAAGTGCTCCCGGAGGTCGTTCAGGTGGGTGCGGATCATGTCCGCGAGGTAGACGATGGCGACGCCCTCATTGTCGCCTCCCAGCTCACTGGTGATCATGTTGAGCGCGACGGCGGCGGCCTCGGCGGACATCAGGGGCGACTCCATATCGAAGACTGCCCGGAAGAGTGGGGAGCGGACCTCATCCATAGTGGATCTCCAGAGCGAAGGGGTTTGCGCCACGGTGGCGCGGATCGTCGGGCAGGTGGTCGAGTTCGCCCCGGTCCTCTTTGGGCTCAAGGTCCGGGTCGCCGTCGCGGGCATCCAGCTCGGCAAGCAGGGCGTCTATGGCGGCTTCGATCATGGGACGGGGCCAGCGCGCCAGCGGGACCGGCGGCGGGCAAGGCTTGGGCGTGGCGAGAAATGCTCGCATGGAATGCCTCTGACGTTGCTTGCCGTACTGTTTTCGGTATAATGTACCGATATCATTATCCTATCGGCACATCAACAGGAAATCGGTACAACGTCATGACGATTGCCGCCGTGCAGAGCAAAATGGCTCGGGCTGCCGTGGGATGGGGAGTGCGTGACCTTGCAAAGGAAGCGGGTGTGTCGGTTGACACCGTGTCCCGGCTGGAGCGTGGCGAAGAGCTTCAGCCACGCACCCTCGCAGCGATCCAGGAAGCCCTGGAAGCGGCCGGCGTCGAGTTCATCCCGGAGAACGGCGGCGGGGCTGGGGTTCGGCTGCGTAAGGAAGGCAGTGGATTTTATAATCCAAATAAACAACGCAAAAGGATGAACAAATGAAACCTGAATCATTTATTTTTGTTATGACACTCTTAATCTCAAGCCAATCAATAGCCCAGAATAGCCCAAGCAAAGAAGAGACTGAAAATTTTATTTCTAATATGTGGTTTCCATTCAATCAAGAATCGAAACTATATTTTGATAACTGCACAATGATAGAAAAACATCAAATGTCAAACTCGAATGAAGTGGATAATGACAAATCTGTTTATTCTATTTATTTCCCCCTTAACGAACTGGATATCTATGCACAACTTTCTCTTCCCGGGAGTGAGTCCTTGAAATTCTTTTGTAATAATGGTGCAAAATGCATAAAGAAGAGATATATCCTTGTTTGGAAGGATAAAAGCAAGCAAAAGGAGCGTGGAGAGGACGAAACTAGCTACGAAGACAGCACATCCAGAGCAAATTGGAAAAGCAGAATTGATTTTGGACGCGCCGAAAAAGCAATAAACCACCTTCAGAAGATCTGCAAAGGTGATAAAAAGATGCTTTTCGAATGAAAAAATCAAATTACGCCTTTCAATCTTCTAAAAACTTTATGGCATAAAGCAGAATCTGACGTAAGCGCATTCGCAAAATCCCGCCCGGTTCACACCGTGGCGGGCTTTTTACTTTTCGGGCGTTGATGTCCCCATGATCCGCACAGTCGCGTATGTCGTCAAGAACTTTTGGCGAACATCGGCGGACGGAAGCGGACCCGTGCTGGCGCTGGGGACGATGAATGGGGACGATGGGGACGATGCGGGGACGATGAAATTCGATTCATCGTCCCCATGATTTTTGCTTTCATATCAATGGCTTTAATCCCACAAAATAATTGGGGGACGATGGGGACGTTCCTTTTTATAAAGAAAGGAAAGAGAAGGGAGAGGAGAGAGGTATCTCACCCGCTGGAAGCCCCTCAGCCCCGGCCCTTCCTCCCCGCCGTGATGGGCACCACGTCGGCCGTTGCCCCTTGGCAGAAGTCCGCCCACAGCTCCATCAGGACGCGGCGCTTCTCCAGCAGGTCGCCGCGCCGATAGGCGGCCTCCACCTTGTTCTTGATGGTGTGGGCCAGCGCCATCTCGGCCACGTCGCTGGGGGTGTTCGTCGTCTCGGCCGTCCAGTCGCGGAAGGTGGAACGGAAGCCGTGGGCGGTCGCCTTCATCTCCATCCGCCGCAGCACCATGGTCAGTGTCATGTCCGACATGGGGTTGCCCGGCTTGTTGCCCTCGAACACCAGGGCGTCATCGTCGTCGGGCTTGCGGGCCAGCTTTCGGGCTTCCTGTAGGATCTCGACGGCGCGCGGCGCCAGCGGCACCACATGGACCTTGCCGCCCTTCATCCGCTCACCGGGGATGGTCCACAGCTTGGCGCCAAGGTCGAACTCCCGCCACGTAGCGCCGCGCATCTCTCCGGAGCGCACGGCGGTCAGAATCAGAAACTCCATCGCCAGCTTCACCACGGGGCCAGTCTGGTCGATCTCGCGTAGCTGGGTCAGGAAGGAGGGCACCTCGTCATAGGGCAAGGCGGCGAAATGCTTGTCTGTGTCCTTTTGCTTGGGCAGGCCCTTGGCGACGGAGCGCACCGGGTTTTCTCCCTCCCGGAACGCCTTGGTTGCTGCCCAATCCAGCACCGTCCCGATCCGCTGGCGCACGCGGCGGGCGGTTTCGGGCTTCTCCAGCCAGATCGGCAAGAGCACGTCCCGGACCTCGGGCATGCCGATCCTGTCCACCGTCATGGTGCCGATCATCGGGAAGGCATAGGTTTCCAGCGTGGTGAGCCACTGGTCGGTGTGCTTACCGTTCTTCCACGAGTCCTTGTGCTCGGTGTGGCAGGTGCGGGCCGCAGTTTCGAAGGTCGGCACGACGCGCAGAGCCTTCTGCCGCTCGGCCAAGGGATCACCACCAGCTCGGGCCACCTTGCGCATGGCTATCGCCGTGTCCCGCGCCTCGGCCAGCGATACCAGGGACGTGGACCCCAAGCCGATGTCCCGCCGCTTCCCCTGGACCATGATGCGGAGGAGCCAGCGCCGGGCACCGGACTCGTCCACCTCCAGATACAGCCCGTTGCCATCCGCATGCCGGCCGGGCTTGGCGTTGCGCACCGTGACCGCCGTCAGGGCCTTCTCGGGATGCCTCCCGGTTCGCTTGGTCATTTCGAATCCCTGCCATTTCTACCCCACACCTCGCCCCACATTCTGTATCGGGTGCGGGCGGATAGCAACGGACAGTCACGGACGCAGGCGGAAGAGAGTGTTTTCTAGATCAACAGGTTAGAAGACACCTGCGGACACCAAAAAACACTGGCGGATCTCGTTTCGGAAGACACCCCATCCGCCAGAATCTTGATTTCCACGGCCAATCCCAAACCGGCCCGGCCAAGGGCTCATCACCGCAATACCGGGTGCCTTGCCGGCTCGATATCGGTTATACGCATGGCATGGTCACGACGCCGCGCCTCTCCATCGATGTTCGCAGCTATGGCGCGGATCAAGGCGCCGACCGTCACGATTTTGCCCAGCTCGTCCTTCCCCTGAGCGGAACCCTGGAGATGGAGGTCGCCGGAAAGGGAGATCTCCTCGGGCCGTCCCGGATGGCCTTCGTCGAAGCCGGCTCGCCCCATTCGCAGATGAGCGACAAGCCGAACCGCTCGCTCATCGTCGATCTCGATCCCGCCTTCCTGGAGCCGGACGTTGGCGACCGGCTGATCCGGCAGCCCTTCGTGCCGCTGCCCCCGGCGGCGGGCAAGCTGGTCGATTACATGGGGCTGCTGGTCGACGGAGGCGCTGTGTCGGCGGACAACCTGCGTCTCTGGCTGCCTCTGCTGCTCGATTCCCTCTTGCGGGAGCCCGCACGCCCACCGTCCCGGCTGGCGCCGCTGCTGACCGTGATCGAGCCCGAACTCGGGCTGCCCTGGACGACGGACATGATGGCCGAGCGCGCCCGCATCAGCGTCAGCCGCCTGCACGCGCTCTTCCGCGCAGAACTCGACACCACGCCGCGCGCGTGGCTCGCCGAGCTTCGCCTGAAGCGGGTCTGCGAATGGCTCGCCCTGTCCGACCGTCCGATCGCCGAGATCGCCTACCGCGCCGGATTCGCCGACCAAAGCGCGCTGACACGCGCGATGCGCCGGGCGACCGGGTCGACCCCCGCGGCCTACCGGCGCCGGCGCCGCGAGACCATGCCCAAAAATCGATAGTCCGGGACAAGACCGCCTCCGCGTCCCGTGGCATCCTCGCTCCGAAATCGGGCGATGCCGTGTGATTGGGCTGTGTGATTGGGCTGTGTGATTGAGCGGTGTGGTTGAAATGGACAAGACTTGGCTTGGTATCGGGTGCGGCGTCGCCGCCGGGGCTCTCTGGGGGCTGGTCTTCCTGGCGCCGGAACTGGCGCGGGAGTTCACGCCGCTGCAACTTGCCGCGGGGCGCTATCTGGCTTACGGCCTCTTCGCCGCCCTGCTCGTGGTCCCGCGCTGGCGGACGCTGTCGGCGACGCTCGGCCGGGCGGAATGGTGGGCGCTGGTCTGGCTGAGCCTGCTCGGCAACATCCTCTATTACGTCCTTCTCGCCAGCGCCGTGCAGTTGGGCGGAATGGCGATGACCTCGCTGGTGATCGGCTTCCTGCCGGTCGCCGTCACCATCATCGGCAGCCGGGACCACGACGCGGTCCCGTTCCGCAAGCTTCTCCCGTCGCTGCTGCTCGGGGCCGCCGGCATCCTGTGCATCGGGTGGCAGTCCCTCGGCGGCGACGGAACCGGGTTGCGGGTCGCCGAGGTAACGGGACTGTTCTGCGCGGTCGGCGCGTTGATCTCCTGGACCACCTACGCCGTGAGCAACAGCCGCTGGCTCGCCCGGCTCCACCATGTCTCCGCGCATGACTGGAGCCTGCTGACCGGCTTGGTGACGGGGGCGCAAGCCCTGCTGCTCGCGATTCCGGCCTTCGTGGCCGGTCCCCTTCTGATGGGCGGGGACAGCCACGACGTCGGCGGGTGGCTGCACTTCGTTGCGGTGGCCTCGGGCGTGGCGATCCTCGCCTCGATCGTCGGCAACGCCTTGTGGAACAGGATGAGCCGCCTGCTGCCGCTCACCCTGGTCGGCCAGATGATCCTGTTCGAAACCCTGTTTGCCCTGCTCTACGGCTTCCTCTGGGAACAGCGCTTGCCGACCGTGATCGAATGCGCCGCCATCGCCTTCGTGATCGGCAGCGTGCTCGCGTCCGCCTCGGCGCACCGTCCGAAACCGTCAACCCCGAACAGCGAGGCGAGCGACGCCGAAGGGAAGCCGGTCTCGGCCTGAGGGCGTCCGCGCCGCGCCCTACCCCTCGCTGCGTTTCATCAGGTAATCCAGCCCGCCGACCCGGAACCAGCGATAGCCGTAGGCCTCCAACACCATCGGATGACGGCCCTTGTCGTCCGGCAGGCTGTGCTCCTCCGACAGGAGGTTGACCAGCCGCGAGCGCTCGCCCTCGCCGTCCACGTCCAACAGGATCTCGCACGGCTTGTCGGACAGGTTGTGGACGACGACCACCCCGTTGTTGCGCCAGTCGTAGCGCAGCGCCAGGACCTCCGGACGGCCGGTCTTCAGGATCCGGAAGTCGCCCCAGCCGATTTCCGGGCATTCCTTTCGCATGCGAATAATGCGCTCGGTCCAATTCAGCATCGATTCCGGGTCGCGCCGCTGCATCGCCGCGTTCACCCGCTCGTAGCCGAAGACGCCGCCGCTGATCACCGGCACGACCGGCCTGTCGGACTTGGTGAAGCCGGCCTGCGGCTCGTCCGACCATTGCATCGGCGTGCGGGCGCAGTTGCGCTCCGGCAGGGACAGGTCGTCGCCCATGCCGATCTCGTCGCCGTAGCGGATCACCGGCGTGCCGGGCAGCGTGAACATCAGGCTGTAGGCCAGTTCCAGCCGGCGGCGGTCGCCGTGCAGCATAGGCGCAAGCCGCCGCCGGATGCCGCGATCGTAGAGCTGCATGTGCTTGTCCGGCCCGAAGGCGTCGAACACGGTCTGGCGCTGCGCCTCGGTCAGCCGCCCGAGGTCGAGCTCGTCGTGGTTGCGCAGGAAGCTGCCCCATTGGCCGGAGTGGGGACGCGGCTTGGTCGCCAGCATCGCGTCGATCAGCGGCCCCCCGTCGCCGCTGGCCAGCGCGTAGAAGAGATGCTGGTTGACCTGGAAATTGAACATCATGTGGCAGCGGTCGCCGTCATGGCCGAAATACTCCAGATCGTCCTCCGGCAGGATGTTCGCCTCGGCCAGCAACAGGGCGTCGCCCCGGCGCCATTGCACGAACTCGCGGAAGGTCCGCAGCATGTCGAACTGCTCGACCGGCTTGGTGACGTCGGCCCCCTTGGTGGCGATGATGAACGGCACCGCATCCATGCGGAAGCCCGAGACGCCGAGTTGGATCCAGAAGCCCATGATCTTCAGCAGTTCGGCCTGCACCTGCGGGTTGGCGGTGTTCAGGTCGGGCTGGAACTTGTAGAAGCGATGGAAATACCAGGCGCGCGCCTCCCGGTCGTAGGTCCAGGTCGTCTTCTGGACACCGGGGAAGACCATGCCCTGGTCGGCGTTCTCCGGCTTCCTGTCGGACCAGACGTACCAGTCGCGAAAGGGGCTGGCGGGATCCTTGCGCGCCTGCTGGAACCAGGGATGCTGGTCGGAGGTGTGGTTTATCACGAGGTCGATGATCACCCGGATGCCGCGCTGCTTGCAGCCATGGGTGAACTCGACGAAATCGCCCAGCGTGCCGTAGCGGGGATCGACGCTGTAATAATCGGCGACGTCGTAGCCGTCGTCCTTCATCGGCGAGGGTTGGAACGGCCCCAGCCACAGGCAGGTGATGCCCAGCCCGTGCAGGTAGTCCAGCCGCCGCTGCAATCCCTGGAAATCGCCGATCCCGTCGCCGTTGGCATCCATGAAGGTCGCCAGCGACAGGTTGTAGATGACCGCGTTCTTGTACCAGAGATCCCCGATCATGACCGCCTCGGCATCCGTGTTCCGCCATCAACAGCGGCCTATCAACAGTGGCGGCGGCGAAGCGTCACGGCCGAGCCTCAGCCCCCTCTTTCGCGCATGGCTGGCCTCTTGTACTTGGTATACAAAAATTTTTGCCTTTGGTGCACCAGACACCTATGTTGCACCACAGCATAAACGACGGCACGAACGGAGACCGGCCATGATCGAGACGCAGGCGTTTCTTTTTCTCGCCCTCACCGGAATGATCGGCCACGCCGTCTATCTGGCCAGCGGCAAGGCGTCCTTCCACGTCATTCCCCCGGTGAAGGACGAGACCGAGGAGGAGCCGGGCATCGCCTTTTCCTCCGACCGCTTCCAGCAGAGCGCCAAGGGCGATGAGCGTCCCTTCTGGATCGAATGAGACCGGACAGGACGGAACCGGAGCGACACGAGGGCCCCTTTCATAGCTTCCGCCCCCGCCTGCCCATCCCCCGCGGATGGCGGGGAACGGGAGGGAGGGGGCACGAAGGTTAGCAATCGGGTTTGCCGGGGTTCCGGGCGCTTGCCTTACCCGTTGTAGTTCCCGGCCGGCTGCGCGGCGGACAGCGGCACACCCTGGGCCTCGGCGATGCGGGCCGCCTCGGCGTTGCGGGCGTGGTGCTTGGCGAGCATCGGCTTCAGCACGAGGAGCGCGCAGGCCGCCGCCGTCAGGTCCATGGTCGCGGTGACGTACAGCACCGTGGCCCAGGTGCCGGTCGCCTCCATCAGCAGGTTGCCGAGCGGGACCAGCAGGGCGGCGACGCCCTTGGCGCAGTAGAGGACGCCGTAGATCTTGCCGGCGTGCTTGGTGCCGAAGGTGTCGGCCGAGGTCGCGCTGAACAGGCTGTAGACTTCGCCCCAGGCCAGGAAGACCATGCCGCTGAGGATCAGGAACATCATCGGGTCATGGCCGTAGCGGCTGAGCATGATGATGCCGACGCCTTCCAGCGTGAAGGCGACGAACATGGTCGCTTCGCGGCCGATGTGGTCGGAGATGAAGCCGAACAGCGGACGGGAGATGCCGTTCATGACGCGGTCGAGCATCAGGGCGAAGGGCAGAGCCGCCATGGTCAGGCCGAACACGCTGACCGGAGCTTCCTTGACGCCCAGGTCGTGGGCGATGACGCCCAGCTGGGCCACCGCCATCAGGCCGCCGGTGACGGTGCCGATGAACATCGCCCACATCACCCAGAAGACCG
This sequence comes from Azospirillum agricola, assembly GCF_017876095.1. Taxonomy (GTDB): domain Bacteria; phylum Pseudomonadota; class Alphaproteobacteria; order Azospirillales; family Azospirillaceae; genus Azospirillum; species Azospirillum agricola. The sequence continues at coordinate 486,731 of NZ_JAGINM010000001.1, read as the reverse complement.
GGGTGCGCAGCGCCTCGCCCAGCGTGTAGTCGCGGCGGGTCTGGGCGACCTTGGTCGAGGCCTTGACCTGTTCCTTCTGCGGCATGCGCAGGAAGAAGGCGGCGGCGATGATGATCGCGCCCTGGAGCAGGCCGAACCAGAAGAAGGCCGACTGATAGCCGCTGCTGTGGATCATCGCGGAGATCGGCAGGATGGTCAGCGCCGAGCCGGCGCCGTAGCCGCCCGCCGTCAGGCCGACGGCCAGACCGCGCTTTTCCGGGAACCACTTCAGCGCGTTGTTCACGCAGGTCGCGTAGACGCAGCCGACACCGATGCCGCCGATGGCCGAGCCGATGTAGAGAAGCGCCAGGGTGCTGGCGTAGCTGTCGACGATCCAGGAGAGGCCGGTGAAGAAGCCGCCGGCGGCGACGATGACCCGGGGGCCGTAGCGGTCGATGAAGTAGCCCTCGATCGGCGTCAGCCAGGTCTGCACGACGACGAAGATGGTGAAAGCGGTCTGGATCGACGCGCGCGTCCAGCCATGCGTCGCCTGGATTTCCGGAACGAAGAGCGTCCAGGCATACTGGATGTTGGCCGCCGCCACCATGCAGACGATGCCGATGACGATCTGGGTCCAACGAACGCTGTCGGAAATCGGCGCCCCCGGTTCTGCCGCCGATGGGGTTGACGTATGAGCCATCGTACCTCCCGAAACTGATCCATTGCCGGTCCGGGTGCCGCCCCGTCTTGGGGGCTCGCTGCCGGCCGGTCGCGGTTGCGTTGGCGGGACGGATGCGTTCTTGCTGACGATTCCGTTCCGTCGGTTGTCTGAAGTTCTTCGGCAGCATCGGGCCGTCCGCACGCTGGTTATTCTGAATACCGAGTATGGAATCTGGTATACCAGAAAAAGGCCGAAAAAGACGCCCTAAAGCCAGGGTAACGGAATGCAACCAACGAACCTTGAAGTAATCCGTCTTCACCCACATCCCGACGGGGTTCGGTCCGGACTATTCATCCGTTCCTTATCCCTGCCTTGACGCACATTCTTGAAAAAGAAGCCGTGCCGGTACCTGCACGGCCCCCTCAGTCGAGGGTGTGCATTCAAAGGAGATAGAATGAAGCCGCCGCGACAGTGTTTGAACCACCTCGGCGACACACAATGTTTGCCGCTGATTGTTTTGGAACTCAACTATTGGATTCGGCTTTCCGCATGATGGAAAAACATCGGGCATGCCGTTGATGCATATGACCGGCCGCACCGTCATGCCGGCGGGCCGGACGCGGACTCTCGCATCGAAAAATGGAACTGGCGGGTTTCGTCGGTGGACCGAGCGGGAACGCCCGTCAGCCCCGCACGGCGTGGGTCAGGAACAGGATGCGGGTGTCGCCGTAGCGCCGCTCGTCCAGCAGGATGAAGCCGTCCGGGGCGGGCATCGGGTCGCCCTCCCCCACCTCGACGACGGCGAGCGCGCCGTTGGCCAACCAGCCGGCCCGCGACAGGGCGGCGAGCGCGACCGGCGCCAGCCCCTTGGCGTAGGGCGGATCGAGAAAAGCCAGGGCGCAGGGCTGCCCGGCGGGCGGGCGGGTGGCGTCGGCGCGCAGGACGGTGGCGGCTTCGGCCTCGTCCAGCGCCGCCACGTTCGCGCGCACCGCATCGAGCGCGGCGCGGCCGCTGTCGAGAAAACTGCAACGGGCCGCCCCGCGCGACAGGGCCTCCAGCCCGAGCGCGCCGGTGCCGCAGAAGGCATCCAGCACGACGGCTCCCTCAAAATCGGGCGCCCAGTCGGCGTGGGCCAGGATGTTGAACAGCGACTCGCGCGTGCGGTCGGTGGTCGGCCGCGTGTCGCGGCCGTCCGGAGCGACCAGCCGGCGGCCCCGGTGCCTACCGCCGACGATCCGCACCGGGACGATCCTTGCTGGGACGCTCCTTGCGCGGGCGGTCGACACGCTGGCGGTCAGTCCGTCCATCCCGCTTCTTGGGGCCGGCGGGTGCCTCGGCGGCCGCAGGCTTGGGCTTGGGCTTGGGCTTGGGCTTGGGCTGGGACTGGGACTGGGACGGAGGCGCCGCCTTCGCCGGCTTGGAAGAGGCTGCGGTCGGCTTGGCCGGCCCCTTGGCAGCCTGCGGATCGCGGCCCGAGGGCTTGCCGCCGCCACGCGCCGGCTTGGGCGCCGCATCCCCCAGGGACAGGGTCTTGCGCGCGCGCGCCGGACGCTCGCCGGCGGGTCCGGCCGCGTCGGTCTTGCCACGGACGGGCTTGGCGCCGTCGCCGCCACGGGCGCGCGACGGCTTGGCGTCCTCCTTGCCCCAGGCCGCCTGCGCCTCGATCCGCTTGGTCGCGGAGCGCGGCGCGCGGCGGACGGCCGCGCCGGCACCCGCCGGAGCGGCTTCGGCGCGAAGCGCCGGCTTGGCCGCCGAAGTCGAAGCGGCCTCGGCGCGGGCCTTGGCACGCAGCTTGGTGTTCGACTCCGTCGTTTCCGCCGGAGCGGCCCCGGTGCCGAAGAAGTTGGCGACCTGCTCGCGGACGACGCGCTTCGGCACCTCCTCGACGGCGCCTTCCTCCAGCTTGCCGAGCTGGAACGGGCCGTAGGCGACACGGATCAGCCGGTTGACCTGAAGCCCCAGCGCTTCCATCACCTTGCGGATCTCGCGGTTCTTGCCTTCCTTCAAGCTGACCGTCAGCCAGGCGTTGCGGCCCTGGATGCGGTCAAGCACCGCCTCGATCGGCCCGTACTTGACACCCTCGATGGTCGGCCCCTTGGCCAGCGCCGCCAGCTGCACCTCGTCCACCTCGCCGAACACGCGCACGCGGTAGCGTCGGGTCCAGCCGGTGGCCGGCAGTTCCAGGAAGCGCGCGAGTTCGCCGTCGTTGGTCAGCAGCAGCAACCCCTCGGTCGTCAGGTCGAGGCGACCGATCGACACCACGCGCGGCAGATCCGGCGGCAGCCGGTCGAAGACGGTCGCCCGCCCCTTCTCGTCGCGCGCCGAGGTCACCAGACCCGACGGCTTGTGGTAGCGCCACAGCCGCGCCGGCTCCGGTTCGGGAATGATTTTGCCATCGACCTGCACGATGTCGCCAGGGCGCACGACGCAAGCCGGGGTTTCCAGCGTCTGCCCGTTGACCGCGACGCGGCCCTCGGCGATCCAGCGTTCGGCGTCGCGGCGCGAGCAGAGCCCGGCGCGCGCCAGCCGCTTGGCGATGCGTTCACCGCCGTCCGGGGCGGCGGCGGAAGTCAGGTCGGTGTCGGATGTGTCCATGCGGCGGACCATAGGGCCAGAACGCGCCGCCCGCAACCGCCCGCACCATGTCCAGGCGCCCGGATGTCACCTTTTGTGCGGGCTTTCGCGCGGGATCAGTCGTCCAGCCGGAAGCCGACCTTCATGACCACCTGGATCTGGGCGATCTCGCCGCCCTGCACGTTGCCGCGAATCTCGCCGACCTCGAACCAGTCCACATGCTTCAGGGTCTTGCAGGCGCGCTCCAGACCGTTGCGGATGGCCTCGTCGACGGACGAGTCCGCGGTGCCGACGATCTCGACCTTCTTGTAGACATGGTTCTTCATGGTGTCCTCCCGGGGGCGTCGGGCGGCTGTTCCCGCCCGTCTGGCGTCAACCGCGCGGCCCGGCCATCGGTGCCTTGACGCGGACGCGGGACGCCGGGCAGGGTGCCTCCGATGAGCAGCCTCCGCCCTTCCCCGATGGACATCGCCTTCCAGGAGGCCGAGGCCGCCGCCGCGCGTGGCGAGGTGCCGGTCGGCGCGGTGGTCGTCGATCCGGCGACCGGCGCCATCCTGGGCCGCGCCGGCAACCGCACCGAGGAGCTGGCCGACCCCACCGCCCACGCCGAGGTGCTGGCCCTGCGCCAGGCCTGCGCCGCGCACGGTTCGCCCCGCCTGCCCGGCTGCGACCTGTACGTGACGCTGGAGCCCTGCGCGCTGTGCGCGGCGGCGCTCAGCTTTGCCCGCCTGCGCCGCGTCTATTTCGGCGCCTACGACCCCAAGGGCGGCGCGGTCGACCACGGCCCGCGCTTCTACCGGCAGTCGACCTGTCACCACGCCCCGGAGGTCTATGGCGGCATCGGCGAGACCCGCGCGGGGACGCTGCTGCGGGACTTCTTCAAGAGCCGGCGTTGAGCGCCGTCCGGACGGCGGACAGGAAGCGGCCGGCGCTCACGTTTCCGTCATGCCCGGCCTTGAGCCGGGCATCCACGGCCGCACGTCACGACGATAGGACTGCGCGTGGATGACCGGGACAAGCCCGGGCATGACGAATAGGAGAAATACTCTGGCGACAATGGGTTATGGGCCCGCCACTCCGGCTCAGCGCCCAACCGCCCGCCAGCCGATGTCGCGTCGGCAGAAGCCCTCCGGCCAGTCGAGCGCATCGACGCCACGGTAGGCTGCGGCCTGCGCCTCGGCCACCGTCGGGGCCAGGGCGGTCACGCCCAGCACGCGGCCGCCGACCGACAGCACCCGGCCGTCCTCGGCGCGCTTGGTGCCGGCGTGATAGACCGTCACCGAGTCCACCGCGTTGGCGGCGTCCAGGCCGCGGATCTCGGTGTTCTTCCTGTAATCGCCGGGGTAGCCCTCGGCCGCCATCACCACGCACAGCGCGGTGCCCTCGTGCCAGCGCAGGTCGATGCCGTCGAGCACCCCGTCGGCCGCCGCGACCAGCGCGGCCAGCGCGTCGGACTTCAGCCGCGTCATCAGCGTCTGGCATTCCGGGTCGCCGAAGCGGACGTTGAACTCCAGCGTCTTCGGCACCGGGCCGTCCGGCGTGTTCATGATCATCAGTCCGGCGAACAGAACGCCCTTGAAGGGACGGCCCTCCGCCGCCATGCCCTTGACGGTCGGCTCGATGATCTCGCGCATGACGCGGGCCTCAAGCTCCGGCGTCAGAACCGGCGCCGGGGAATAGGCGCCCATGCCGCCGGTGTTGGGGCCGGTGTCGCCGTCGCCGACCGCCTTGTGGTCCTGCGCCGAGGCCAGCGGCAGCGCGTTCTCGCCGTCGCACAGCGCGAAGAAGCTGACCTCCTCGCCGTCGAGGAACTCTTCCACCACCACCTCGGCACCGGCGGCGCCGAAGCGGCCGTCGACCAGCGCCTCGTCGATGGCGGCGAAGGCCTCGGCCTCGGTGCGGGCGACGGTGACGCCCTTGCCGGCGGCCAGCCCGTCGGCCTTCACCACGATGGGGGCGCCGTGCTTGCGGACATAGTCCTTGGCGGCGCCGGCGTCGGTGAAGCGGCCGTAGAAGGCGGTCGGCACGCCGTACTTCGCCAGGATGTCCTTCATGAAGCCCTTGGAGCCCTCAAGCTCCGCCGCCGCGGCACTCGGCCCGAAGGCCTTGACGCCGAGCGCCGTCAGCCGGTCGACCAGCCCCAGCACCAGCGGGCCTTCGGGACCGACGACCACGAAGTCGATGGCGTTGTCCTGGACGAAGCGGACCAGCCCCTCGACGTCCTCCGAGCCGACCGGCACCAGCGTCGCCACGTCGGCGATGCCGGCGTTGCCGGGCGCGCAATAGAGCGCGCCGCACAGCGGGGAGTTGGCGATGGCCCGGCACAGGGCATGCTCGCGGCCGCCGGATCCGACGACGAGGACTTTCATGGTACGCGCCCCTTCAAGGCTTGTTGCCGACATCGCGCCTTGTATCATGGCCGCGCCCCAACTCAAGAGCACCATGACCAACGACCTCGACGCCCTCCCGCTGATCGCCCCGGAACCGCGCCCCGGCTCCAACCTGCCGGAATTCACCGTCGGCGATCTCGCCCGCCGCCTGAAGCGCAGCATCGAGGACGAGTTCGGCTTCGTGCGCGTGCGCGGCGAGATCTCGCAGCCCAAGAAGCACAGCTCCGGCCACTGCTACATGCGGCTGAAGGACGACACCGCCGTCATCGAGGCGGTGTGCTGGCGCGGCACCGTCGCCAAGCTGGCGGTCAGGCCGGAGGAGGGTCTGGAGGTCATCGTCAATGGGCGGATGACCACCTACCCCGGCCGCTCGCAGTACCAGCTCATCATCGAATCGATGGAACTGGCCGGCGAGGGCGCCCTGCTGAAGATGCTGGAGGAGCGCAAGCGGCGCCTCGCAGCGGAGGGGCTGTTCGAGCCGTCGCGCAAGAAGGCGATCCCCTTCCTGCCAGACGTGATCGGCGTCGTCACCTCGCCGACCGGCGCCGTCATCCGCGACATCCTGCACCGGCTGAACGACCGCTTCCCGCGCCATGTCCTGCTGTGGCCGGTCGCCGTCCAGGGCGAGCGCGCGGCGGCCGAGGTGACGGCGGCGATCCAGGGCTTCAACCGGATCGTGCCGGGCGGGCCGGTGCCGCGCCCCGACCTGCTGATCGTGGCGCGCGGCGGCGGCTCGCTGGAGGACCTGATGGCCTTCAACGAGGAGAACGTCGTCCGCGCGGCGGCGGCCAGCGCCATCCCGCTGATCTCGGCGGTCGGGCACGAGACCGACACGACGCTGATCGACTTCGCCTCCGACCTGCGGGCGCCGACCCCGACCGCCGCCGCCGAGATGGCGGTGCCGGTCCGGACCGAACTGCTGGCCCAGATCCTCGACGACGAACGCCGGCTGCTCGCCTGCGCCAGCCGCGCGGTGGCGGACCGCCGCAACCGCGTCGAGGGGCTGGCGCGCGGCCTCGGCGATCCCCGCGCGCTGCTGGAGGGGCACGCCCAGCGGCTCGACGACCGGGCGGAGAGGCTGAACCTCGCGGCGGCGGCCTTGCTGGAACGGCGGCGGACGCGGGTCGGCGAGCTGTCGGCCAAGCTGCGCCACCCGCGCGAGAAGCTGGCCCAGGCCGGCCAGCGCCTGACCTCGGAGGCCCGCGCGCTGGACGGCGCCCTGCGGCACGCGGTGGCGATGGCGGAGGGCCGCTTCGAGCGGGTGGCCGGGCGGCTGTCGCTGACCCCGGCGCGGGTGAAGCTGGGCGAGGCCGAGCGGCGGCTGGCCGACCTGACGCCACGCCTGGAGCGCGCCTACGGCAAGAGCGTCGAGGAGCGCGGGGCCAGGCTGGCGGCGGTCGGACAGTTGCTGGAGAGCTACAGCTACAAGGGCGTGCTGGCGCGCGGCTTCGCCCTGGTCGAAGACCGCGAGGGCCGGCCGATCACGCGGGCCGAGCAGGCGGTGCCGGGGCTGCCGGTGACGCTGGTGTTCGGCGAGGAAGGCCGCGTCGGCGCGACGGTGGACGGCGGCGAGCCGAAGGTCGAGAAGAAGGTGGAGGCGGTGCGCAAGCCGCGGCCGGTCCCGGTGCAGGGAAGCCTGTTCTGACAGAGTTCTGGTGGGGCGGAGACGTTAGACCCCCACCCTAACCTCCCCCGCTGGGCGGGGGAGGAGTCTGCCGCCGTGTTCCCCAAAGCTCCAACAGGCCCCCTCTCCCGCCCAGCGGGGGAGGGTCGGGGTGGGGGCAGCGCGTCGCGGATCACACCACCCCGGCGAAGCTCCAGCGCAGGGTCTCGCCGCTGCGGAAGGGCAGCACCGCGTCGCCCTCGCTGACCAGGATCACGTCCGGCGTCACCGACGGGCGGCGCTCCAGCACCACCCGCTCCTCGTTGGCCGGCAGGCCGTAGAAGCGCGGGCCGTTCAGGCTGGCGAAGGCTTCCAGCTTGTCCAGCGCCCCGGCCTCGTCGAACGCCTCGGCGTACAGCTCCAGCGCGTTGGCGGCGGTGAAGCAGCCGGCGCAGCCGCAGGCCGCTTCCTTTGCCGTCACCATGTGCGGCGCGGTGTCGGTGCCAAGGAAGAAGGGCGCCTCGCCGGAGGTCGCCGCCTCGACCAGCGCGACGCGGTGCGTCTCGCGCTTGGCGATGGGCAGGCAGTAGAGGTGCGGGCGGATGCCGCCCTGGAAGATGTGGCTGCGGTTGATCAGCAGATGGTGCGCGGTGATGGTGGCGCCGATCCGCCCGCTGGCGGCGTGGGCGCGGACAAAGGCCACCGCGTCGGCGGTCGTCACATGCTCCAGCACGACGCGCAAGCTCGGGTGGCGCTCCATCAACGGCGCCAGGATGGTGTCGATGAACACCGCCTCGCGGTCGAAGATGTCGACGCTCTGGTCGGTCACCTCGCCATGGATGAGGATCGGCATGCCGATCTCCGCCATGCGCTCCAGCACCGGGGCGATGCGGGCGATGTCGGTGACGCCGTGGGCGCTGTTGGTGGTGGCGTTGGCCGGGTAGAGCTTGGCGGCGGCGAACACCCCCTCCTCGAAGCCGCGCGCCAGATCCTCGGCGTCGGTGCCGTCGGTCAGGTAGGCGGTCATCAGCGGGGTGAAGGCCACGCCGTCCGGCAGCGCCGCCAGGATGCGGTCGCGGTAGGCGACGGCGTCGGCGGCGTGGGTGACCGGCGGCTTCAGGTTCGGCATGACGATGGCGCGGCCGAACTGGCGGGCGGTGAAGGGCAGGACCGCCTTCAGCATGGCCCCGTCACGCAGATGGACATGCCAGTCGTCGGGACGGCGGAGGACGAGGCGGTCGAGCGGCATGGCGGTTTTCCGGCGATGGCGTGGAGAGGGGATGGAGCGTCAAGGGACGTTCTATCGCCATCGCGGTTCCGGCTCAACGTCCGGAACGCCGTACCGTCGCGAGGCTGCGGACGACCGCCCCTCCTCCCTTGCCGGCGTGAGGGAGTGGGGCGGCCGGTCACAGGCGGATCAGGCTCACTGGATGGTGGAGGGTGCCTTCACGCCGAGGATGCCATCGACCTTCGCGGCCTGCTCGGGCGTCACCGGCTTGCCGCCGATGGCGGTGAGCTGCTGGCGGGCCTCGGTCACGGCCTTGTCGCGGGCGGCCTTCTCCTTCAACGCGTGGGCGGCCTCGATCTGCTCGTGATACTTGCCGAGCTGGACGCTCAGCGCGTCGGTCGGCTTGGCGCCCAGCTCCTTGGCGACCGCGTCGGCCTGGGCCTTGGTCACCTCGGCCTTCGGCGTGGTCGCGACCTGGACGTGGCCCGGCTTGGCCGGGGCGGCGGCCTGCGGAGCGGCCTGGGTCGTGGTCGCCGCCGGAGCCTGGCTCGTGGTCTGGGTCGCGGCCGGGACGGCGGCCTTCTGCTCCGTCTTCGGGGCGGGCGCCGCCGAAGGAGCCGTGCTGGTCGCCGACGGGGCGCCCTGGTCGACCGTCGCGGCCGAGGCGGAACCGGCGACCAGCGCCGGGGCGGCGGCCAGCAGGGCCACAACCGCAAAAGTCGAGACGGACGAACGGATACGCGACCCAAAGACGGTGCCGGACATTAGATTTCTCCCGTTTGATGAGCGACCCGCAGCGCGGCGTCGTGCCAAGATGAACGCGGCGCCCCCGCGTTCCATTCCACGCCTCTTCCGGAAAAAAACGCGGCACCTGAAAAATTTCCGCCCGCAGGTGACGGGAGCGGGGAAAGGGGCTAGAAAACGCGGGCTTTTCCCATCCAGTCCGGACCCATTCCGATGAGCCTGATCACGCCCCGCACCCCGCCCGGAACGATGGAACTGCTGCCGCGCCATCAGGTGGCCTTCCAGCGCATGCTGGACACCATCCGCCGCGGCTACGAGCGGTTCGGCTTCGTGCCCGTCGAGACCCCGGTGTTCGAGACGGTGGACACGCTGCTGACCAAGTCCGGCGGCGAGACCGAGAAGCAGGTCTATTTCGTGCAGTCGACCGGCGCCATCCAGCAGGGCCACAAGCCCGAGATGGCGTTGCGCTTCGACCTGACGGTGCCGCTCGCCCGCTATGTGGCGGAGCATGAGCGCGACCTCGCCTTCCCCTTCCGGCGCTACCAGATCCAGCGGGTCTACCGCGGCGAGCGGGCGCAGCGCGGACGCTTCCGCGAATTCTACCAGTGCGACATCGACGTGATCGGCAAGGACAGCCTGTCCGCCCAGTACGACGCCGAGATCCCGGCGGTCATCCACCATGTCTTCACCGAGCTGGACTTCGGCGGCTTCACCATCAACGTGAACAACCGCAAGGTCCTGCTGGGGCTGCTCGACGGGCTGGGCGTCGAGGACGCGGAAACGCGCGTGCTGGTGCTGCGCGAGATCGACAAGCTCGACAAGATCGGCCGCGACAAGGTGCGCGAGAGCCTGCTCGGCCTCGGCATGGCGGAGGGGGCCGCCGACACCATCCTGTCGCTGATCGACGCCAAGGGCAGCAACGCCGAGACGCTGGCGGCGCTGGGCGCCCTCGACATCGAGAACGAGACCTTCCGCCAGGGCGTGGCCGAACTGACCACGGTGATCGAGGGGCTGCGCGCCTTCCAGGTGCCGGACGACGCGGTGCGCATCAACCTCGCCATCGCGCGCGGGCTCGACTACTACACCGGCACCGTCTACGAGACCTTCCTGAACGACCATCCCGGCATCGGCTCGGTCTGCTCGGGCGGGCGCTACGACAATCTGGCGAGCCATTACACCAAGTCGAAGCTGCCGGGCGTCGGCATCTCGATCGGCGCCACCCGGCTGTTCTACCAGCTGATGGAGGCCGGCCTGATCAAGGACGGCGCGCCGACCGCCCAGGTGCTGGTGACGCAGATGGACCCCGCGCTGTCGGCCGATTACTTCCGCCTCGCCACCGAACTGCGGGCCGCCGGCATCAACACGGAGATCCAGCTCGACGGCGGCAAGCTCGCCAAGCAGATGAAATACGCCGACCGCACCGGCATCCCGATGGTGCTGCTGATGGGCTCGGACGAGAAGGCGCGCGGCACCGCGACGCTGAAGCATCTGATCCGTGGCGAGCAGGTCGAGGTCCCGCTGACCGAACTGGCCGAGCGGGCGAAGGCGCTGCTGGCGGGCTGACGGCCGTTTGGCAGCGGCGTGACCTCCGGGCAACGGGTGCCGATTTTCACGGTACCCGTCCCCGGCCACGGTCGGCTGTTAACCTGTTTTTACCAACATTCGACTAGCGTCCCCCCACATCTCGGCCGGGCCCGTGGCGGCCCGCCCCGGACAGCGGAGGGTGCGGAAACGGCATGGCGCAGGCAGGCGCGCGGACCTGGGTGCGGCGGACGGCGTTGGCGGCGGCCTTGCTGGCGACCGCCGCCGGAGTCGGAATCGCGGCGCGCGAGGAGATGCGCAGCTCGCGACTCCAGGCCCGGCTGCTCGCCCCCTTCGCCCAATCAATGGACGTCACCGTCAAGGAGGGCCCCAACCCGGCCGCCCGCTACCCGACCCAGGGCCCCTACAACGAGCGGTTCGGCTACACCGCCCTGCCCGACCAGCTCAAGGCGCTGACCGGCGACCTCTACAGCATCGAATCCCAGGCGGTCCTGTCCCCGGCGCTCGACCGCTTCATGGCCGGCGGCGGCTTCCCGATCTACCGGGAGAAGACCCAGGCCGGGCTGACCCTGCTCGACCGCAACGGCCACATCATGCATTCGGCGCGCTACCCGGAGCGGGTCTTCGCCCGTTTCGAGGATGTCCCGAAGCTGGTCGCCGACACCCTGCTGTTCATCGAGAACCGCGAGCTTCTGAACGAGGACGAGCCGCGCCGCAACCCGGCGGTGGAGTGGGACCGCTTCGCCGGGGCCGTCGCCATGCTGCCGGTGCAGTTGCTGCGGCCGGGGTCGCGTTCGCCCGGCGGCTCGACGCTGGCGACGCAGATCGAGAAGTACCGCCATTCCCCCGACGGCCAGACCAGCAGCGGGCTGGAGAAGCTGCGCCAGATGGCATCCGCCAGCGTCCGCGCCTATCGCGACGGCGAGGACACCACCCTGACCCGCCAACGCATCCTGGTCGATTACCTGAACTCGACGCCGCTGACCGCGCGGCCGGGCTTCGGCGAGGTGAATGGGCTTGGCGACGGGCTGTGGGCGTGGTTCGGCACCGATCTGTCGATCGCCGAGCGCGTATTGAGCGAGCCCGCGACCGACGCCCGCTCCCTCCAGCTCAAGGCGCTGGCCTACAAGCAGGTTCTGGCCCTGCTGCTGGCCCAGCGGCGGCCGTCCCATTACCTGATCCAGGACCGCGCCGCGCTCGACCGGCTGGCCGACAGCCACCTGCGGGTGCTGGCCCAGGCCGGCGTCATCGACGAGCCGCTGCGCGACGCCGCCCTCGCCCTGCCCCTCAGCTTCGCCGACGAGCTGCCGCCCCCCCCGGCGACCTCCTTCGTCGAGCAGAAGGCGACCAACGCCATCCGCGCCCGGCTGCTGTCGATGCTGAACGTGCCCAGCCTCTACCAGCTCGACCGCATCGACCTGACGGCGCAGACCACGCTCGACGCCCCGACCCAGCAGCGCGTCGTCGAGGTGCTGGGCAAGCTGAACGATCCGGCCTACGCCCACGCGCTCGGGCTGACCGGCGAGCGGCTGCTCGATGCCCGCAACAACGACCTGTCGAAGCTCGTCTACTCCGTCACCCTCTACGAGCGCGGGCCCGAGGCCAATTACCTGCGCGTCCAGGCCGACAACCTCGACCAGCCGCTCGACATCAACGAGGGGGCGAAGCTCGACCTCGGCTCCACCGCCAAGCTGCGCACGCTGACCACCTATCTTGAGATCGTCGCCGAGTTGCACAGCCGCTACGCCCACCTGCCGCGCGAGTATCTGGCCGACGTCGGCGAGGAGGCGTCGGACAACCTGACCCGCTGGTCGGTGGGCTGGCTGACGAGCGCGCCCGATCGCGGCCTGCCCGCCATGCTGAACGCGGCGATGGAGCGGCGCTACTCCGCCAGCCCCGGCGAGACCTTCTTCACCGGCGGCGGCCAGCACAGCTTCGTGAACTTCAACAAGGACGACAACGGCCGGATCATGAACCTCCAGGAGGCGCTGCGGAACAGCGTCAACCTGCCCTTCATCCGGCTGATGCGCGACATCGTCCAGTTCCACATGGCCGAGGGCGCCGACGACGGCATCGACATCCTGCACGACCCGTCCCATCCGGCCCGCCAGGAGTATCTCGCCCGCTTCGCCGACAAGGAGGGAAGCGACTTCCTCAACCGATTCTACAACGACTACCGCAAGCGCGGACCCGACGACGCGCTCGCCCGGCTGGCCAGCCGGTCGCGCCCGGTGCCGCTGCGGCTGGCGGTGGTCTTCCGCAACACGCGGCCCAACGCCGGGATCGCCGAGTTCGCCGCCTTCCTGCGGGCGCGGCTGCCGAACGCCAGGCTCGACGACCAGACCATCGGCAGCCTGTACGTCAAGTACGGGCCGGACAGGTTCTCCCTGAACGACCTCGGCTATCTCGCCCGCGTCCATCCGCTGGAGCTGTGGCTGGTGGCGTATCTCCAGCAGCACCCCGACGCCAAGCGCGCCGAGGTGCTGGAGGCCAGCGCCCAGGTGCGCCAGGACAGCTACCGCTGGCTGTTCAAGAAGGGGCAGGCGGCGCAGAACACCCGCATCCGCATCGGGCTGGAGGAGGAAGCCTTCCAGCGCATCACCGAGCAGTGGCGCAGCGTCGGCTACCCGTTCGAGACGCTGGTGCCCTCGCTGGCGACGGCGATCGGCAGCTCGGCCGACCGCCCGGCGGCGCTGGCCGAACTGGTCGGGCTGATCCTCAACGACGGGGTGCGCCAACCGATGCTGCGGGTTCGGTCGCTGCATTTCGCCGCCGGCACGCCCTACGAGGCCAAGCTCGGGCTCGGCCCCCTGGAGAACAAGCGGGTGCTGCGGCCGGAGGTCTGCGCCGTCCTGCGCCGCGCCCTGATGGACGTGGCGCAGAACGGCACCGCCAAGCGGGTGTGGGGGGTGTTCAAGGACGCCAGCGGCGCCGCGATTCCGATGGGCGGCAAGACCGGCACCGGCGACCACCGGCTCGATCGCTACGGGCCGGGCGGGGTGCTGATCGAATCGAAGGCGGTGAACCGGACGGCGACCTTCGTCTTCTACATCGGCGACCGCTTCTTCGGCACCATGACCGCCTTCGTGCACGGCCCGGAGGCCGACCAGTACCGCTTCACCAGCGCCCTGCCCGCGCAATTGCTGAAGGGCATCGCCCCGGCGCTGCAACCCCTCATCGACCAGGGCACGACGCGAACGGCGGACACGCGGCAGGTTCCGGCGGGGCTGTGAGGACAGAGCTGTGAGGATGGGGCTGTGAGGATAGGGCTGTGAGGATGGGGCTGTGAGGATGGGGCGGTAAGGCTCCCCTACCCGACCCGCGACTTCAGCGGAACCGGCGGTTCCATCTCCACCCGGTTGCGGCCGCCATGCTTGGCGCGATAGAGCGCCGCGTCGGCGCGGGCGAGAAGCTGCTCGACGTCGCGGTCGGCCGGCATCATCCAGGCCAGGCCGATGCTGACCGTCATCCGCAGCTCGCCGCCGGCCTCCAGCGGCAGGGCGGCCGCGGCGATGCGCTCGCGAACCCGCTGGGCGGCGGCGAAGGCGTTGACCGGCAGGGTCTCCGGCATGACGACCGCGAACTCCTCGCCGCCCAGCCGGCCGATCAGGTCGCAATCGCGCAGGGCCACCTTGCAGCAGCGCACCGTCAGGCGGATCGCCTCGTCGCCGGTGGCGTGGCCGTGGGTGTCGTTGACCTTCTTGAAATGGTCGATGTCGAGCATCACCACCGACAGCGGCCGCTCATAGCGCCGCGAGCGCAGGAACTCCTCGCCACCACGCTCCAGGAAACGGCGGCGGTTCAACGCCCCGGTCAGCGCGTCGGTGGTCGCCAGCCGCTCCAGGTCGCGCTGCATCGCGACGACCCGCGAGGCGGCGAGCAGCCGGGCCGCCGTCCATTTCCAGTCCAGCGGCTTGCGCAGGAACTCGTCGGCCCCGGCCTCGACCAGCTCGTGGAACTGGTCGGTCATGCTGCCGGGGATCATCAGGATGAGATAGAGATGCCGCAGCCCCTGGGCGGTGCGCAGATGCCAGCACAGCTCCAGCCCGGTCATGTCCTTCAGGCGGATGTCGGCCATGACGACGTCGAACCGCTCGCGCGCCACCGCCTCGATGGCCTCGGCGCCATTGAGGGCCACGCTGGTGCTGTAGCCGAGCTTGTTCAGCTCGTACACCATCATGGTCTGGTGATGCGGCGAATCGTCAACGATCAGAATGCGCAAAGCCGATGCTCCCAGCGGCAACGCCTCGTTTATGGAGCATGACGCCGGGGTGTGCAAATGTCGTTAATGCGTCAAGAATGTTGCGCGCGCCAGAGCGGAACCGATCGCCCGCAATGAGGAGCGCGCGCCCAAGTTATCATTATGAAAAGTTGCATTTCTATGGAAGATGCTGGCTTTTCAGATAATCCTCGCTCTGCATCTCCATCAGTCTTTCAGACCATTCGGCGAGGTGAACGCGTGAGCCGTAAAACCCTGGAAATCTCAGGATTCGATGACCGCTAAGAGGCTGAACCCCTAGGGCTATTCCGAAAAGCGTGACATCATGCAGGCGACTTATCTGTCCGCCATGACTACGCTTGGATGCGCTACCATACCCTCTGGCATCCGTGATTTGTGTGACACTGGCTGTGACACCATTTATCGGACTGTATTTCTGACAGCCTAAGAACGGCCATGCCCAGACTGACCGATACGACGATCCGCCACGCCCGCTCCAAGGACGGGATTCGCGCCATTCTGAGGGACGGTGGCGGCCTCGAGTTGCAGGTCCATCCGAGCGGCACCAAGACGTGGTACGTCCGCTGCCGCGTCCGCGCTGAGGGCGGCGGCAAGGGCATCCAGCGCCGCGTCGCACTGGGCGCCTATCCCGCGGTGTCGCTGTCCGATGCTCGGCTGAACGCTGGCCGAGTCGTTTCGGAGGCACGCAGCGGCCAGGACCCGAAGGCGGCCGAAACGCGGGCCGTACTCGGCCTGGAGAAGCCGCGCACGGTGGCCGACGCCGCAGCGCTCTACATCGCGCACCTGAAGGCGATCGGGCGGGCGGAACGCTACTGGACAGAACGGGAACGGCTGCTGAAGCTCCATCTCGTGCCGGCGCTGGGCAAGCTCGCGCCAGCCGACGTCGATCGCGCCATGCTGTCGGCCGTGGTGGACCGTGAGGCCCGGCGCCAAGCCAAGGCCAAGCAGAAAGGCGTGCAGACGCGCCGGCTGGGCAGCGTGATCACCGCGCTGTGGCGGCACCTGGAGGACAAGGGGTGGCTCCCCACACGCGGCACGGCGGATCGGTTGCTGGTGTCCGCTGCCGCAGAGCGCTCGCGCGACCGCATTCTGAGCGACGGTGAACTCGGCGAGTTCGCTCTGGCGCTCGGCCTGCTGGACGGCCGCACGATCTACCAGCGGGAGGCAGACGGCACCCGCCCGATAAGCCGGCAGACGCTCGACGCCATGGCCCTGGCGCTACTGCTCGGCCTGCGCGCCGGCGAGGTGTTGCGCGTCCAAGCCCGCGACATTCAGGAGGACAGCGAGACGGGCTTTGTCCTGCTGCGGGTGGCCGCGCACGGCGGCAAGACGGCGGCGGCCCGCCGCGATCTGCCGTTACCTCCCTTGGCGCGCAGCGTCCTGCGCCGCCGCCAGCAGGCGTGCGGGGATGGCCCCCTGTTCCCCAGCCCGAGCGGCAAGACCGCGGGCGCGCTTACCGTGGACGGGCTCGCGTGCGCCGCCCGGCTGCTGGCTGACAAGCTGGGCCACCGTGACGCGGAAGGCCGGCGCTGGACGCCGCACGATCTGCGCCGCACCTGCGCCTCGATCCTCGGCGAATACGACACGCCCGACGCGGTGCAAAAGCGCATCCTGGGCCACTCAAGCGACGGAGTGACAGCGCGCGTCTACGACCGCTCGCGCCGGCTCCGGCAAATGCGGGAGGCGCTGATGACGGTCGAGAAGCACACGATCATGCAGGCCCGCAAGGCGGCAGGGTTGGATACCGAGCCGGTGCGGCTCGGAGGATAGCGGCGTCACGCACACTTCGGCGCACCGCCCACCGCCCCTGCATCGCACTGCGGACCAGTCGCACCATCGGATTCGTTTGCGACAGGTTGACAGCCCAGTAGGGCAAGCAGATCTGTCATAGGCCGCGCACCCGTCACCAGTTGCTCGATCTCCTGCTCGGTCAACCGCTCCCGCACGATGTCGCCGACGGGCACCACGCCGGTGAAGCGGGACCTGAATGCGTCTCGGACGATCCGGCGGATTTCCCGTTCCCGCTCGATGCGCCGCTGCGCCTCCCGGCGCTCCTCGGCCGTCCGGCCCCTACCGGGTGGCGCACCACCGCCATGTTCTACATGTCTTGCCGAATCCGGTCTTGTTCTGGGTGACAGCCGCGTCACGGGTGCCGGTGACGCTGCCGACACCCCTCCGGCGTCAGAGCGGTCACCCCCTGCCGCCTTATCCACAGGCGAACTGGTGACGGGGTTGTCACCAGTTCCATGGCGGGAGGAAACACCGCGACGACCGTACTCGCCATAGCGTACGCGCCGCTCATCGGTTCGCGCGACACCGATGGCGCGGCTGGCGGGAAGATCGGCCGGATTGCGGATTACCCGGAACCGTCCCGCTTTGCCTTCCGCATTCACCCGAACGATGCGGCCGCGCTCCTCCAGTTCGCCGAGCCAGCGCTGAAGGCTGCGGCGCGACACCCCTTGCTCATCGGCCAAGCGCCGCAACGAGCGCCGACACAGGCCGGCGCGGTCGGCGTGCCCGCAAAGGAGCGCATAGAGCCAGCGGGCGTCCCGTGAGAGCGTGCAGTCAGTCAGCGCGTCCACTGGCACGATGGCGAACGCGCCGCCACCAGTGATGTCGCTCAGGATACCGGGCATGCGGGGCACCCCAGGAACCTTCGCCGACAGCAATCGCGTCGGGATCGCGTTACAAACCGCCAGCGATTGGAAGGCATGAAACGTCTCGGCAGTTCCCTAAGAGGGCCTTGACTCGAACATCAGCCTTGGAGGATGTCACTTATTCTTAGGAGTATCAAAGCATAGCGCAGTTCTTCGTACTGCAGCGCAAGGGATACGGTTGCCAAATGAAGCGCATCTCTGCTTCCTGGCATTCACATCCCGCCCAAACCAGCGACTCGGACGGAGATCTGCACGTCTGCTGACCGTTTGAGGCTGCGGCCCGTACACGAACTTCCTGACATTCCCCGTGACGGGGGCGAGTCGGATTGCCACCGCCGGGCGACCTGCGCAGCCCACGCATCCTGGCCGTCCTTGAGGATGAGAAGCCGCTGGAATTGACCCGGCGCCGCTTATCACTGCAAGCTGAGTTCGGCGCAGAGTTCTTTCCATTTTTCTTCTTCCAGACTCTGCCTGGGGTAACGGAAGATTTCAGTGGCGGGTGACGGAAAAACGAGGATACAAGAAGGTTGGGGCTATCTTGTCGAAGGAGGAAAGCATGGAAGGCAACATTCAGGCTGAACCTGTTTCTTCAGAAGTGCGCACTCAGAACAAAATTTTAAAAGATGCTATAAAAGATTTTCAGCGTCGCGTCGAAATAACAAGGGATGTCCGATTTCAAAGCAGCTTGCGCTTATCAAAACGACAGAAATGGTCATCTTACGTCGTTTCCTTGCTATCTTTGTATGTAATAGCCATATCGCTCATTCCTAACATTGTTAAGCTCGCACAATATCAAAGTCAGATATTAATGGCATGCTCCATCGTCTTATCAGTTTTCGTTATATTCACCAGCCTTATTGATGGAGCGCAGAATTTTTATTACCAAGGCGAATTGCTTCATCAATCCGCAAGAAAAATAGCGACAATTCACACTGCGCTGAAGTCGATAGACATTGATGCAGACCCTAAAGCTGCTGAGCAAAAATTGGAGAAATTTCTGGATGACTATAGAAGGGCTTTGGAGGAATGTCCAATCAATCACGATAATGTCGATCACATTAAAGAATTGGCCGACGAGCCCGATCTTTTCCCCAAATATTATAGATGGAAATGGCGAATGCCGCTCGTAATGTGGAATAGATCCAAATATTCATGCCTCTCAAATGGCTGGATACTGCCGCACGCCATTGCTGTGACCGTAATTTCCTGGGTTGTATATGTTTTTATTATGTCAAATTCGCAGTTCTTGTGACTTTACGCTGTCGCTATATAGGGACGGTCAGGTATGCGCTCCCGACCATCGGCCGGGGTGATGCGGACCATCAGCAACCGCCCGCCGGTGTCCACCGCGGTGTGGCGCTTGGGCCCGGTGACCGTCTTGCCGGCATCGTGGCCGCGCTCCGCGGCATAGGGCGCCTTCACCGACTGGCTGTCCAGGATCGGGGCGGTCGGGCTCACGGCCCGGCCTTCGATCTCGCGGTCGATTATGAGGGCGAGGTCGTGAATGGTGCGGAACAGCAAAGTGCCGGACCAGAAGGCGGAACCACCAGGAGACCGTCTGCCAGGGCGGGAAGTCCTTGGGCAGCATGCGCCAGTCGCAGCCCGCGCGACCAGGTAGCGGATGACGTTCACGACCTCCCAGAGATCGACGCTGCGCCGCTGGCCGTGCTTGGCGGGGCGCGGCAGCCGGTTCGATCAGGACTCACTCCGTGTCCGTAAAGTCCGTCGGGTACCGCTGCGACTGCCGTTCCTGCCGCGCCTGCTTCGCTCGGCGAGCCTTCGTCCGCGTCGCCTGTCTCCAGCTGCCGCTCGGAAAGCAGGCAAAACTTCATTCCCAAACGGACTCTAAGCAGATAATATCTACTCAGTATCAATAGCAGAGAGCTTAGGCTCCAAATCCGGAGGCGGCACCACGCCTTCACTCTCCATAAACGACTTCTCAATTTGTATCAGGTAGTCGCGACGAGACCTTAGGAATGCATCAGCATCCCCCGACATCAACAGTGGAAACGCGTCATAAGGAATTCCATGACTCTCCAATACATTTCCCCTCACGTCCTCAGGCTTTTCCGCCAGCTTTAGGAGCCAATTCTTTGCTTGGGAACGATCCCTAAGGTCAATTCTCAAGATACGATTAGCTGGGCTCGATGCCAATTCTTTGCTTTTCACCGTTGCGAGTAGCTTGCCAGTTGCATTAGGCCCATGCTCAGCAATACGACGCCATGGCTCAGGGACCTCCGCGCCGTCTAAATGCTTAGGAGCGAGAGAAAGGATAACCAAAAGCAGCGTTCGAGCTCTAGCGCTGCGCATGTCAAATGTAGCTGGGAAAGGCTCCGCAGGTACATCAAGGCGCATGTTTTTGAGCAATGTAGGTTCTGCTATTTGCGACACTTCATCACGGAATTCTGCAACGAGATACCCATCACGAGATGGATTGCTAGATGCAAATCGGGCAGTGAAAGACGACACCCAAAACCACTGCCGTAAGAATTTTAGTTGAGCTTCAGTTGGCGATGCGCATCGCAAAAAGAAGGCACAGAGAACTATTAACTGCATCGCGTATGGAAGGAGTCTATTTGTTTGCACACCAATGCCATGGAGAAACTTAACTGCTCGCTCAAGCGCATCACCAGTCTCGGCAATAACCGCAGGCAAACCTTTTGACAACTCCGCTCTTTTATCCTCGGTAAGTCGCGTCCAATCAGTACGGTAAATATCCTCACCCAAAGCAGTCAGGAACGCACGCAAAACTATTGTTCGGTCAATACCACCGAAATCAAGATCATCTAGACGGTTGATTAGCTCATCTATCTTTTCAGCCAAGTTAAACAATGGCTGGCCATCTTGATTTTCGGCATAGCTTAGCGCCGACACCATCTGGTCGGCAGACATAGTCTGCCCCTTCGAATTAAGCCTAGCAAAGATGTCAACGGCCTGCGAAAGCTTGGTGCTCTTTATCCTAATAACAGGAAGCTTGTATGAGTTAAACGTTCTCGATAGATCCTGAATGGATGCAACAAACGCTCCAGATTCCGGATGGCCACTATCAACAATGCGTCTGCATTCCTCCAAAAACTCTATGGTATCCATTAGCTTCCAAAGCGGAAAATGCCATGCCTGCATCTCCTCTCCTGACTTTGGATGCTCAAAGTTCTTGGTGCGCGCATTAAACCAAATGCGCCAGCGTTCCGGGTCGTCTAGATCGGTTCGGGCAATTTGGTCCCCACGCGGCTTTTGCAGGACGCCAACAAGGGTCGATAGGCGTTGCTGGCCGTCAAGGACGTGCGAAGCAATCCCCTGATTGTTCAACGACACCCAAACTGGCCCAACCCATTCTGTGCTAGCCAAAGGAACGTCGGCCTCCCAAACCAGCAGACTACCAATAGGGTATTGAAGCCGAATGCTGCCAAGAAGATCGATCATCTGATCCCGACGCCAAACGAACGGCCTCTGGAATTTTGGTATACGCACCTTTCCAGCGACAACATCGCGGACTAATTCATGTATAAATACAATCTCTGGCCTGACTTCTGGCATTGTAAATTCGTGATCCATAATCACCTCTCTTACAATTCGCCAACAATCAGCTGCACAAGATGATCAAGATCTCCGCCTTGATCCCGACACCGGAGCGCATCAGCGGAAAGCACATGCCTTTGCTCGCTGAGTGATTCTATCACCCGATTACCAAGCCCCTGTCTCATTGCCGTCCGCTGCACCGGGTCAACAGATGCATACAAGCTTTCCTCTTCCGCTAACAGCTTTTCTTCATGCAAGCCAGACTTTATGGGGGCGTGATCCCGTTGGTCCGTAGTAAGGCGGAGCAGCGCCGAAACAGCAGCCCGATACGCCCGCCTATCAGCCTTTCCGGCCCAGGCACTCAAAACCTCATCAGGAATGTAGTTTTCGATACAGCGCTTTTTAAGGATACAACAGGGAATATCGTATTTCCGGCAAACAGCATCAATGGCATGCGCTTCCTTCGAAACATGACCTGGGTAGCGCCCGTCGCTATCCGTAAAAACAACAATCCGATTCGGCAAGCCATCGGCCGCAGCGAGCGCAACGTACTCCTCAATGAGTTTTGGCAATTCCCCATTGCCACCCGGCCCGTCGCACAAAATGAGATCAGGAACGCCGCTGCCAAGCAAAAGCCTAAGCGATTCTGGAGCAAGTAATTCTAGCGCCGTATCGAGTAACTTCCCGTCGGTAAAGCGGTTCTCTACCAAAACAGCGAGAGGCTTCGAAACGTATCTCGCAGCTTTTTGAGGAGTCAGCGCCCCATTGGCCGGGTCAAGAGAAACAACAACTCGCCGCTTATGAAGATCACCCGACGGGTATGATGCTCGCCTTACAGCTCCTTCGAAAAGCTCCAGAAAGCCACGCCGACCTGCTTTCAACCATTCACTAGCCTCCAGCGTGTCTGGCTCGTAAATTTCCCATATGTGCGCCCCATCTTCTATGCGGTGCACTATACGATCCAGGTAAGTCCATACTTCAGGCGAGGCAACAGCGTCCATGCTAAATACAACCCTCATTCAGCGTTACCCCCAAGCCCCTTCTGGGTGCGAGAAGCTCGGCGGATCGCCTTCACTTCTTCATATCCTTCTGAAAAAATACCTTCTTGCCACCAGCTAAGTTCACCAAGTCTATTAATATTTATCCGCCGAATGCTGCTGTGCCCTTCGGGATGATCCTCAATCCAGTATACGGCTACCAGATTCGGGTCAGCTCCTTCGGCAATCCTCCGACGAATGCGTAGCAACAGATTCTCAGAATGGGTTTCAACAATTACCTGCCCACGCCCAGCTTTAGCTGTGTCTAAAAACAAGTCACCAAGAGGAGCTTGCGCAGCCGTATGGAGATGAAGCTCTGGTTGCTCAATGAGATCAATAAAATATTCATTATCCTCAAGTTGCCGGAGAGATTGCTGGACAATTATCGGAAGAACCTGCTGCATGCCCTGCCCAGCATCTGCCAGATTTACCTCTGACTCACCACGCTTAAGAATACACTCAAAAGCACTGCCGCTTTGGTTGATTGATAGCATCCATTCATCCAGGTTCTTCTGATACCATGAAGCAACCTTGCTAAGAAGAATATCATTATTGGCAATCATACTTGGAGCTCCGCTTCCATCGAAGCCAATTTCGCGAGGCGCACTCATTTCATACACTCGCGCAATTTCTGCGCGATGCGGACCCAAATGCTCTAATCGCCCCTCCAATGCCTGAATACGCTCGCGCCATTCTTCCGCAAAACGCCATTGCTCCCTATCTCCTGCTCCTTTAACCTCTGGAAGCAACCCTCGAAATGGAACCGGGCCAATACCCTCGTAAGTACCGACCGTACCGCGGGATGGAGTCCAAATCAGGGTTACAGCTAGGGGGGATCGAAGAAGAAATTTTGAAACAACATTGTATTCACTAGGGCGACCTTGACCTATGGATGTATCGGAAACGTTCTGAACCGTAGCAGAGAGGTTAAAAATATCACTATCGCATTCAATCGAAATATCAAAAGCAATCGCTCCGTGCGGTAGTTTTTCATGGACAAGATCACGGAAGTTAGCTCCAAAAACCAACCCATCGACATTCAAAGGAAATGAACCACGCAAACGAGCCGATAGCGAACGCAAAAGCAAACGCAATAGACGAAGTCCGGCCGATTTTCCGCTATTGTTTTTTCCAAATATCAGTGTCAGAGGCCTAATCTCAAAGCAGGCCTGCTCCTTGAACGGCTTATACCCTCGACATCCATAGGATATTATCTTCATAAGCTTGGCCTCGTTGAAAGTGGCCGCAGTATACCCTATTTTGGATCTCGGTTCCAAAGGCTGGAGATCCATTGCGCTATGCGCGTTGGAAGAATCGATAGGGGGCAGGAGGAGCCTATGAGGCAAGAGCGCGAGGAAGGGTGTGTTCGCCTGTGTTCGGGCCACCGGCCCTGTACACACATTAAAGTGCTGTAATCTAAGAATAAATCAGCGCTCTGGATACGCCCTTTATCTTGCTATCCCTATCCCGTAATCCCCTATCACCCTTCCATGCGCTGTCAGGAGTTAACGACACCGAGCCGCCTTGGCAATCCGGCGAGCATCGGCCAACACACTCCAGGTAAGCTGCAACTCAGGTTTGGCATCAGCAGAGGGCTCGGTGAAAAGTTGCCCTGGTTCCGCCTGGACCATATGCCAGAGGACCCAAAGGCGAGCCACCAACCCGGCGGCAGTGTGTGCCGGCAGGGCAGCAATGCGCGCTTCGATGTCGCCGAGGCGGGTGCACAGGGCTTCAAGGCGGTCGTCCAGTTCGTCGAGTCCGGCGGCCTTCGTGGCGGCCTTGTAGCGGGCGTAGTCGTCGGGCGGCATCGCGGCGGGGTACGGGTATCGGCCGATCCACTGCGCCTCCTCGGGGGCTGTGGCGCTCTTCAGACAGGCGGTGATCAGGGTTTCGTGGTAGCGCCGCAGGAGCTTCCGGTGCTCTGCCCCGAGCCGGAGTAACTGGGCATCCTTGTTCCACCGGATACGGGCTCTCCGGCGCGTCATGGTCGGCCTGTCGTGATCGCGGGTAGGTCGGGATGGTAAAGGGCGCTCAGCTCATTCAGAGCGCCTTGTACGAGCCGCCAGGAGGGGTCTGCGCGTTCGACTGGGTCGGCGAGTTCGAGGGCCAAGGCCAGCTTGGCGGCGATGCCGGCGCGGGTCTGCGACGGCTGGTCGACAATCCTCCTGATCAGGGTGTCGAGGCTGCGGTCCAGCTCCAGTTGGCGCGTCTCGATGTTCAGAAGGTCGCTGGCTTCGGGGGCGCCCGCCTTCATCGTCTCTTCGAAACGGTTCGCGCTGACCAACTGGAGGAGCACTTGCTCCAGGCGGCTCCACTCGCTGCGTAGAACCTCGGCTTGCACAATGCCGACCTGCCATTCCCGCCAGAGAGGGAGGACGGGATCGGGGTCGGGGTCCGACGGCATGATTGAGGGAGTGAGCACCGAAGAAGCAGCGACGCCGGCCAGCAGCCTGCGGCGGGAAAGCGGAGGAACGTTGGCGGGCGCCCCACGATGGAGGCATGCGCCATGGGCGTCGGCCATGAGATTCCCTTCCACCTCATCCATGACCGTTTTACTATCACGCATGACCGGAATTCGTCAACACAAAACGATCTTACGTGATCAAAAAAGGAAAACGGCATGCTGACGGGGGCACAGATCAGGGCGGCGCGCGCTTTGCTCGACTGGAGGCAGAACCGCTTGGCGGAGGAGTCCGGCGTGTCGGGACCAACGATCCGGCGGATGGAAGGGGCGAAAGGGACGAGCAAAAGCTTGGTCGAGAACGTTGAGGCTGTCCGCCGTGCGCTGGAGGCAGCGGGGGTCGTGTTCCTGGCCGACGGTGAACAGCGTGCCGGCGGCCCCGGCGTGCGCCTGCGCGAACCGGAAGAGACCTGACCGCCCTCCCCATCCTCTTGTTCGACCGGGAACACGACCATCCTCCCGTCCCGACCTGCGATCCGGAGAACCCCGCCCGCAGCGGCGCGCAAGGCTGGCCGTAGGCCACCGCCGGAGGCGGCTTGGCCTTGCGCGGCGCGAGGACGGGGTTAGCCTCGGGAGCAGCGGACGGGCGGCAAAGCGGCCTCTTCAGGCCGGCAGATGCGAAGTTTTCATGGCTGCCCAGCCGCAGGGACATACCCCGTGAGACACAGGTGTGACACCGGCCCACAAGCACTCAGAAAATATCAAGTCAGATGAGGAAGTTGCAGGTAGTCTTCGCTCTGCATCTCCATCAGACGGCTGACGGTCCGCTCGAATTCGAAGGCGTGAGTCCCTTCCGGATAGAGACGCTCGGGCGGCCCCTCGGCGGCGACCACGATGTTGACCTTGTGCTCGTAGAGCGCATCGATCAGCGTCATGAAGCGCTTGGCCTCGTTGCGCAGATCGTCCTTCATCGTCGGAACGTCGTCGATCAGCAGCGTGTGGAAGTGCGTCGCGATCGCCAGATAGTCGGCGGCGCCGAACGGCTTGCCGCAGAGGTCCCAGAAGCAGACCCAGGCAACCCCCTTCGCCGCGCGCTCGATGTCGACCCGGCGCCCCTGCACCAGCAGATGCGTGGCCTCGCCGGGCGTGCCGCCGGTCAGGGTCGCGAAGGTCTCCTTCATCACGCGATCGGAGTCCGGCCCCAGCGGGTGGTGGTAGATCGGCATGCCCTTCAGCCGGTCGAGCCGGTAGTCGGTCGGGCCGTCCAGCGACAGCACGTCCAGCTTCTCCTTCAGCAGCGCGATGAAGGGCAGGAACAGGTCGCGCTGAAGGCCGTCCTTGTAGAGCATGTCCGGCGGCCAGTTCGAGGTTGCCACCACCACCACGCCCAGTTCGAACAGGTGGGTGAACAGGCGGCCGAGGATCATCGCGTCGACGACGTTGGTGACGTGGAATTCGTCGAAGCACAGCAGCCACGCCTCGCCGGCCAGCGCGCGGGCCAGTTCCGGCAGGCTGTCGTCGGCCCCGCCGGCCTTGACCTTGCCGGACTGGCGGTGATCGTGGATGCGCTGGTGGACCTCCAGCATGAACTCATGGAAATGGACGCGCCGCTTCTGCGCCACCGGGGCGGTGTCGAAGAACAGATCCATCAGCATGGATTTGCCGCGCCCGACCCCGCCATACAGGTAGAGCCCCTGCGGCGCCGTGGTCGCGATCTCGGGTGACGGCGCGGCGCGGCGGCGGCCGAGGCCGAACCGCTCCAGCCAGCCGCCGGACGACGCCCTGGCCTCTCCCGCCGGCTGCGGCTGGTAGCCCTTCAGCGCCTGATACAGGCTCTGGAACTTCTCGGCGGCCAGTTCCTGATCGGGATCGGGGCGAAGCGTGCCCGTGCCGCGACGGGCGCGGTAGAGCGGGAGCGGTCCATCGGTCATGGGGAAATCGCGTGGGTCTCGGCTGAAAGGACGTCCCTACCTAACGGATGCCGGAACGCGGGGCAACGTCCGGCGGACGACCGGCAGGAATGCAGCCGCGTCCGGCAAGACCGGGGGGCTCCGCGGGGCCGCGCTCTTTCCCGGATACGGTTAAGCTTTCCTTACGGTTCCTGCTCCGTTAATGAGAGCCCCGCCCTCCACCCGCCCGTCCGCAACCCCGAGGAAGCCTCCCCCCATGGACGCCTCCGGTCCCGACGACAGCCGAGATCGCACGCCCGCCGCCCCGCCGGGTGCCGCGGGCGGCGTGCTCGGATCGGTCCGCTACCTGATGATGGCGTCGGGACTGTCCTTCATCCTGGTGGTCAACGGGCTGATCGGCTACGGCATCCTCCAGGGCCGCGCCGAGGCGCTCGACGCCGGGGAGCGCGCCACCCGCGATCTCGCCCGCATGCTGGAGGCGCAGGCCCTGCGGACCGTCTTCGCCGTCGACCAGCTTCTCGCCGACCTGTCCTTCGCGCTCGACACCCATCCGGAGGGGCGGACCCGCGCCAGCCCGGCGATCCACGAGCATCTGCGCCAGCGCCGCGACGCCTTTTCCCAGGTCGCCGATCTGGTGGTGATCGGACCCGACGGAATCGCCCTGCACCATTCCGCCGACGTGCCGCTTCCAGCCTTTCCGCTGGACGACCGCGCCTATTTCACGGTCCAGCGCGACCGCCCGGACGCCATGGGGCGACCCGGCGGACCGGAGGGCGGGCTGTACGCCGGTCCGCCGATCAAAAGCCGGGTGAAGCCGGGCACCCAGGTCATCCCGTTCAGCCGCCGCTGGACCGCGCCGGCCGGCTCCACCGGCGGCGGAGACCGTTTCGGCGGTGTCATCGCCGCCCTGGTCGATCCGTCGCGGTTGGCGGCGACGCTGGAATCCATGCGCATCGACCGCAAGGGCAGCGTTCTCCTGGCGCTGGCCGACGGGCCGGTGCTGCTGGAGCGCCCCCGGCCGGACCGTCATGCCCCGCTGGCCCGGCTGTCCGACTGGCCTGCCGTCGCCCACGCGCTGGATGGGCGCGACGAGGCGACGCTGCGCGCCGCCGCCCCCGACGGGCGGGACAGCCTGATCAGCGTGCGGCGGATGCAGGGCTATCCCTTCCTCGTCGCGGCGGCCTTGCCACGCGACGACGTGCTCGCCGAATGGCGGCGCGACACGGCGGCCTGGACCGCCATCGGTGCCGCCATGACCCTGGCCATCGCCCTGCTGACCGCCTTCGTCGTCAGCCAGCACGCCCGGCGCGAGCAGGACCAGGCCCGTCTGGCCGCCGCCTCGCGCCGCATCCGCGGCATCCTCGATTCGATGCTGGACGCGGTGGTGACCTTCGACGAGGACGGCCGCATCGCCACCTTCAACCGCGCCGCCGAAACCATGTTCGGCGTGCCCGAGCGCGCCATGGTCGGCCAGCCGATCGAAGCGCTGATCCCCGGCGGTCGCGACGGCGCCAACGACCGCGACCTGACGGCGTTGCGCCGCGACGGCCACGCCTTCCCGGTCGGCTTCACCGTCAGCGAGCTGCGGCTGGGCGGCCCCGCCCAGGCCGCCGAGGCCCCGCGGGTCTTCGTCGGCGTGATCCGCGACATGGCCCGCCGCAAGCAGCAGGAGGCCGAACTGATGGCCTCCAAGACCCAGGCCGAACTGGCCAACCGCGCCAAGAGCGAGTTCCTGGCCAACATGAGCCACGAGCTGCGCACGCCGCTGAACGCCATCATCGGCTTCGCGGAGATCCTGGCCAGCGGCTTCTTCGGCACGCTCGGCGACCGGCAGCAGGCCTGCGTGAAGGACATCCACGACAGCGGCGAGCATCTGCTGGAGATCGTCAACGCTGTGCTCGACATGTCGAAGGTCGAGGCCGGCCAGCTCGAGCTCAGCGAGGAGCCGGTCGAAAGCCACGAGGCGCTGGCCCAGTGCCTGATGATGGTGCGCGACCGCGCCGCCGGCGGCGGGGTGGAGTTGCGCAACCAGGCGGCGGCGGCCGTCGCCACCCTGTGGGTCGACCGCCGGGCCTTCAAGCAGGTGATCCTGAACCTGCTGTCGAACGCGGTGAAATTCACGCCGCGCGGCGGTAGCGTCACCATCGCCGCCGGCCCCGACGAGGGCGGCGGGTTCCAGTTGACGGTGACCGACACCGGCATCGGCATCCCGGAGGATTTCATGCCGGAGCTGTTCCAGCCCTTCCGGCAGGCCGAGAACGCGGCGAACCGCCGCTTCGAGGGAACCGGGCTGGGACTGTCGATCTCCAAGAGCCTGATCGACCTGCATGGCGGGTCGCTGACCTGCCGCAGCCTCGTCGGCATCGGCACCAGCATGACGATCCGGCTGCCCGCCAGCCGCGTGCTGGGCGACGTGACGTCCCTGCCGCGAGCGGCGTCGGCCCCCTAGGCACCACCGCCACCGATCCCGGCCGCGCGCCGTGCCTCAGCGCAGGCGGGTTGCCGTGAATCGCCGGGGCGGGTTCACGAAATCATCCTGGGCGGCGATCAGTTGCAGCTCGCGCGTGCCCAGCCGGCCGGTCGTCTCGAAGATCGCGTAGATGGCCGCCGCCGCCTGCTCCAGCGCCTCGGCCGGGTCGAAGCCCTTCAGGTAGTGGGCGAGGAACAGCGCCGCCACCGCGTCGCCCGAGCCGTTGGGTGCGGGGTCGAGCGCCAGGCGCGGCGTCGCCACCAGCCAGGCGCCGTCGGCGCCGTCCACCAGCATCTCGATGCTTCCGGCGGGCGCCTCGTTCCGGGTCAGGCTGGTGACCATCACCAGGCGCGGGCCACGGGCACGCAGCGCCGCCGTGGCGGCCAGCGCGTCCTCCAGCGTCGCGACGCCGCGGTCGGTCAGATACTCCAGCTCGAACTGGTTCGGCGTCATCAGGTCGGCGGCGGGGACCGCGTGGGCCTTGATGAACTCCGGCAGGCCGGGCCGCACGAAGAAGCCGCGCCCGACATCCCCCATCACCGGGTCGCAGCAATAGACCGCCCTGGGGTTGGCCGCCTTGACCCGCGCCGCCGTCTCGACGATCACCTGACCGAGCCCGACGTCGCCCATGTAGCCGGACAGCACCGCGTCGCAGCGCGGCAGGGCGTCGCGCGCGGCGATGCCGTCGATCACGTCGGCGATGTGCTCCGCCGTGAAGACCTGCCCGGTCCAGGCGCCGTAGCCGGTGTGGTTGGAGAACTGGACGGTGTTCACCGCGACGGCGTCGATCCCCAGCCGCTGCAACGGAAACACGGCGGCACGGTTGCCGACATAGCCGTAGGCGACGTGCGATTGGATGGTCAGGACGGTCTTCATCCGAAAAGCCTATGCGAGTGGTGGCGGGCGGTAAAGCCGACGTTTCGCGCGACTCGCGGGTGGGAAGCCGCATGGCTGCCATGCTCCGGGACGGGACGCGCTCCCGCACGCGCACCGCCACCACGCGCGGCTCCGGTTGGTGACGCAACGCTTTGGGGGTATGATCGCCCCATGGACTCCACGCTCGACACGGCCATCCGCCACCACCAAGCCGGCCGCTACGCCGACGCCGAACCGATCTACCGGACGCTTCTCGACCGGACGCCGGACAACCGCAAGCTGCTCCAGCTTCTCGGCATGCTGCTCTCGCAGACCGGGCGTCATGGCGAGGCCGTCGATCTGTTCCGGCAGCTGATCCGCCTCGATCCGACGGCGGTGGCCGCCTACAGCAACCTCGCCGCCGCCCTGCGCACCGCCAGCCGGGGCGCGGACGCCATCCTCTACCTGCACCGGGCGCTGGCGCTGGACCCGCTGCATCTCGGGTCCTGGTTCAATCTGGCCAACGCCGAGAAGCAGCGCGGCCGGGCCGCCGCCGCCGCCCGCGGCTACGGCCACGCCCTGGTCATCGACCCGCAGCGCGCCGATGCCGCCACCAACCTGGCGCTGCTGCGCGACCAATGGGGGGAACGTCTCGACAAGGCCGTCCGGCTGGCCGCGATGGCGAAGGCCGCGGAAACGGACGCCCGCCTGCACACCGCCGCCGCCCTGGCCCTGTCCGCGGTCGGCGAGGTGGCGGCCACGGAGGCCGCCGCGCGCAGCGCCCTGGCGCTGGACCGGGCCGACCCGGTCGCCAACCGGCTTCTGGCGCGCGCGCTGCTCGACCGCAGCGGCGCCATGGAGATGCGCCCCGGCAGGCCCTTCGCGATCGACCGCGCGCTGGTCGAGGAGGCCATCGCGGCGTTCGGCCGGGCCCTCGCCGTCCATCCCGGCGACGAGGAATCCGAATGGTTGCAAACCGCCGCCGTGGCGACCCTGGTTCAGGTCGGGCAGGCCACCGACGCGGTGCTGGCCGCCGGAGCGCGGACCGCCTGGAACCGTCTGCGCCGCCACCCCAAGGACGTCGCCGCCGCCTCGGTGATCGGGTTCCACGTCTACCGCCGCGAGCGTCTGGATCTCGCCTGTTGGCTCAACCGCCGCTTCCAGCGCCGCTTCACGCCGCAGGAGATCGCACGCGAGCATGAGCTGGGCCTGTGGGCCATGCTGCGGGCGGACGACGCCTTCTTCGAGGCGCTGCCGCCGATCGAGGAGGCGCTCGCCCGCATGGCTCCGCAGGAAGTCATTTGGGCGCCGGAGGCGGGCACGCCGGAACCCTTCGTCATGTTCTCCTGCGACGACGTCTATTACCGGCGCTTCGCCCCGGCGCTTCTGGAATCCCTGGCGCAGCGGATGCCGGGAGCGACCGTCGTCGCCCATGTGATGTCGCCGTCGGCCGACGCCTTGCGGAGTCTGGAGGAGTGGCGGAACGACCCGCGCCTGATCGTCGGCAGCTCCTGCGAGCGGCCGGACACGGCGGACTGGCCCGACATCAAGCGGTTCAGCTATTACGCCGCCGCCCGCTTCATCCGCACCATGCAGTGGCAGCGGCGCCTGGACCGCCCGATGATCGTGATCGACGTGGACGCCACCGTCACGACGGACCTGCGGCGTCTGAAGACCGATCTGGTCGGCCAGGACCTCGGCCTGCTGTTCGACCCGCGCCGACGGGGGCCCGCCCGCGAAGTGACCGTCTGCTTCAACTACTACAACAACACGGCGGCCAGCGCCCGCTACCTCGCGCTCGTGGCCGCCTACATCGCGCATTTCCTGGGTCGGAACGAGGCCTACTGGATGCTGGACCAGACGGCCCATTACGCGGTCTTCGACTGGATGCGGCGGCGCGAGTCGCTCCGCGTCCACCGCTACGACTTCCTCGACTTCCCGCATTGCCATTTCGTCGGCGACAAGCGCTAATCCCGGCGCACGCCCGCGTCCCGCCCACCATCTGTTTTGGAAACCGCCATGGCCATGACCGTCCGCCCGCGCCGCAGCGTGCTCTACATGCCGGGCTCGAACGCCCGCGCCCTGGAAAAGGGGCGCGGCCTGCCGGCCGACGGCCTGATCCTCGACCTGGAGGACGCCGTCGCCCCGGACGCCAAGGCCACGGCCCGCGACACCATCCGGCAGGCCATCGCCGCCGGCGGCTATGGCGGGCGGGAGCTGATCGTCCGCACCAACGGGCTGAACACGCCCTGGGGCTTCGAGGATCTGCGCATGGCCGCGACCTGCGGCGCCGACGCCGTCCTGCTGCCCAAGGTGGAGAGCGCCGACGGCGTCCGGCAGGCCGAGGCGGTGCTGCGCGCCGCCGGGGCTCCGGAAAGCCTGCTGATCTGGTGCATGATGGAGACGCCGCTCGGCATGCTGAACGCGCGGGAGATCGCCGGGGCGTCGCCCGCGCTGGGCGGGCTGGTGCTCGGCACCTCGGATCTCGCCAAGGATCTGCACGCCGCCCACACGCGCGACCGGCTGCCGATGATCACCAGCCTGGGGCTGTGCCTGCTGGCGGCGCGTGCCCACGGGCTGGCCGTGCTGGACGGCGTGCATCTCGACCTGAACGACGACGAGGGCTTCGCCTTCTCCTGCCGGCAGGGCCGCGAGCTTGGCTTCGACGGCAAGACGCTGATCCATCCGAAGACGATCGCCGCCTGCAACGCCGCCTTCGCCCCCGACGCCGACGAGATCGCCCAGGCCCGCCGCATGATCGCCGCCCACGCCGAGGCGGCGGCCCAGGGCAAGGGCGTCATCCTGCTCGACGGCAAGCTGGTGGAGAATCTGCATGTCGAGAACGCCCGCCGGCTGGTCGCGCTGGGCGAGGCCATCGCCGCGCTGGAGGGCGCGGGCTGACGGTTGACGCGCGGCTCGGCTTTTTCACGCGCGATTCGAGATTCTGCGTCTGGACTGGAACCAACCTCCTCTCCGCCCGGTTGTCGCATCAAGGCAAAGGTGGAGGTTGGACAATGGCCTCGAAAGAGAATGGTCGCACATCGGGTCGCGGTTTCGCGTCGATGGATCCGGATCGGCAACGCCAGATCGCCAGCAAGGGCGGTGAAAGCGTTCCGGCGGGCAAGCGCAGCTTTTCCAAGAATCCGGAACTGGCGGCGGAAGCCGGGCGCAAGGGCGGGCGCAGCGTCCCCGCTTCCTCGCGCAGCTTTTCGCGCAACCCCTCGCTGGCGGCGGAAGCCGGCCGCAAGGGCGGGCAGGCAAGCCATGGCGGACGCACGGCGGACCGCCCGGACGGCGCCGACTGAGACGGCCTTCCCGCGATCCTGAGAAGCGACCATGAGAAAGCCCCCGCCCCGGAAACCGGGACGGGGGCTTCTTCACATCGCGCGGACGAGGTGGGGCGTGCCGGTCAGACGGCGGCGGCCTTGTCCAGTTCGCGCAGGATCGAGTCGCCCATGACGGTCGTGGAGCAGCGGGCCATGCCCGGCGCCATGATGTCGGCGGTGCGCATGCCGCCGCCCAGCACATTCTGGATGGCCTTCTCGATCAGGCCGGCCTCGGTGTCCAGGCCGAACGAGTAGCGCAGGCACATCGCGAAGGACAGCAGCGTCGCGCAGGGGTTGGCAAGGTCGCGGCCGGCGATGTCCGGCGCGGAGCCGTGCACCGGCTCGTACAGCGCCTTGCGGTTGCCGTTGGCGTCGGGCGCGCCCAGCGAGGCCGACGGCAGCATGCCGAGCGAGCCGGTCATCATCGCCGCCTCGTCCGACAGGATGTCGCCGAACAGGTTGTCGGTGACGATCACGTCGAACTGCTTGGGGTTCTTCAGGAGCTGCATGGCGCCGTTGTCGGCGTACATGTGGTGCAGCTCGACGTCGGAGAACTCCTCCTGGTGCAGCTTGGTCACTTCCTGGCGCCACAGCAGCCCGGATTCCATGACGTTCGCCTTCTCCATCGAGTGGAGCTTGTTGGAGCGCTTGCGCGCCAGCTCGAACGCCACGCGGGCGACGCGGCGGATCTCCGAGGTCGTGTAGACCTGGGTGTTGACGCCGCGACGCTCGCCGTCGCCGATGTCGGTGATACCGCGCGGCTCACCGAAATAGACGCCGCCGGTCAGCTCGCGCACGATCAGGATGTCGAGCCCGCGGATGACGTCGGCCTTCAGGGTCGAGGCGTCGACCAGCGCGTCGAACACGACGGCCGGGCGCAGGTTGGCGAACAGCCCCAGCTCCTTGCGGAGCGCCAGCAGGCCGGCTTCCGGACGCTTGGTGTAGTCGGTCGGGTTGTCCCACTTCGGACCGCCGACGGCGCCCAGCAGCACCGCGTCGGCGGCCAGCGCCTCGGCCAGAGTCGCGTCGTTGAGGGGGACGCCGTAGGCGTCGATGGCGGCGCCGCCGACCAGACCTTCCGAGACGTCGAAGGTGATCCCGCGCTTGCGGTCCAGCCAGTCGATGACACGGCGGACCTGGCGCATGACCTCCGGACCGATGCCGTCACCGGGGAGGAACAGAAGCTTCTTGTTGGCGGGCATGGCGCACGCACTCCCAAATACAGACGTCGAAAAGACAGGCGGAAAACAGACGGAAACGGACCGGGCGGAACCGATCAGGCGGCCAGCCAGGGCTGCTCGACGCGGCGCTTGGCCTCGAACGAGTCGATGGTGCCGACCTGCTGGAGGGTCAGGCCGATGTCGTCCAGGCCGTTCAGCAGGCAATGCTTGCGGAACGGGTCGAGTTCGAAGGTGATGCTGCCGCCGTCGGGGCCGGTGATGGTCTGGTTCTCCAGATCGACCGTGACCACGGCGTTGGACCCGCGCGACGCGTCGTCGAGCAGCAGGTCGACCTGCTCCTTCGGCAGCTTGATCGGCAGGATGCCGTTCTTGAAGCAGTTGTTGTAGAAGATGTCGGCGAAGCTGGGGGCGATGATGCAGCGGATGCCGAAATCGGCCAGCGCCCACGGCGCGTGCTCGCGCGAGGACCCGCAGCCGAAATTCTCGCCCGCGACCAGAATCTTGGCGCTGCGGTAGGCCGGCTTGTTCAGGACGAAGTCGGCGATCTCACCACCGTCGGGGGTGTAGCGCATCTCGTCGAACAGATGCTTGCCGAGCCCCGTCCGCTTGATGGTCTTCAGGAACTGCTTGGGGATGATCATGTCGGTGTCGATGTTGATCATCGGCAGTGGCGCCGCGACGCCGGAGAGAACCGTAAACTTTTCCATCGCCAGAAATCCTGTCGCGCAAGAAGGCGCAAGCGTTGCGCATGCGGAGTGTCGGTGAATAGCAGACCGCACCGGCCTTTGCCAGAGGAAGCTTGCCTTTCCCACCACGCGGAAAGAGCGAAACGGCAAGCGGTAACACGCCGAAACGCAGGATTGTTGCGCGGACACAGGGGTTTGCGCAAGCCGGATCCGGGCGGGCCGCTGGGCGCTTGCTGCGGCGGGCCGGCTCCCCTACCAAGGAGCCATCCCGCCGCAGCCATGGCCGCCCTTCATGTCGACGCCCCCCGCTTCCGATGACAGCGCCCGCCGCCTCGGGTGGCTGTTCCTGCTCCTCGCCCCGCCGGCCTATGGCGCGCTGACGCTGGCGTTCGGCATGGACGCCAACTGGGATCTGCGGAATTACCATTGGTACAACGGCTACGCGCTGCTGACCGGGCGGATCGGCTTCGACCTGCTGCCGGCGCAGATGCCGACCTTCTACAACCCGCTGCTCGACCTGCCCTTCTTCCTGCTGGCCGACCGGCTGCCGGCGCGGGTGGCCGGCTTCGTCTGGGGATCCGTCCAGGGCATCAACCTGTCGCTGCTGTTCCTGCTGGCCGCGGCCTGCCTGCGGATCGGGTCGGAACGGCAACGGACCCTGGCGGCCATGGCGCTGGCCGTGATGGGAGGGCTGGGCGGCGGCACGCTGGGGCTGATCGGCACGACCTTCCACGACAACCTCGTCAGCCTCGGCGTGCTGGGCGCGCTGGTCGTGATCGCCCGGGGATTGCCGGCGGCGCCAGCCGGCACCGGAGGAAATCTGCTCGACGGGCCGGCGCCGTCCTCCTTCGGGCGGGTGGCGCTCGCCGGGCTGATGGCGGGGGCGGCGATGGGAGCCAAGAACCCGACGGTGATCTACGCGGTCGGGCTCTGCCTCGCCTTCCTGGCGCTGCCGGCGCGGCCGTGGCGGCGGCTGTGGCTGGCCTTCTTCTTCGGCGTCGGCGTGCTGGGCGGGCTGGCGCTGGCCGGCGGCTTCTGGATGGCGCATCTGTGGATCGAGTATGGGAACCCGGTCTTCCCGCACATGAACCATGTCTTCAAGTCGCCCTTCGCCGCCATCTCCGACTATGTGAACGTCAGCTTCTTCCCGCCGTCGAAGATCGCGCGGATCCTCTTCCCCTTCGTCTTCACGTTCCAGCCGCTGACGGTGGGCGAGGTGCCGTGGTTCGACGCGCGGGTGCTGGCGCTGTTCGTGCTGGTGCCGCTGGGCGCCGCCGCCGCCCTGGCGACGCGCTCCCGGCCACGGGACTGGCTGACCCAAGCCCCGGCGACGCGCTTCCTGCTGGTCGCCCTGACGATCACCTACACGCTGTGGGTGGTCATGTTCTGCATCTACCGCTACCTCGTGCCGGTGGAGATGCTGGCCCCGCTGGCGCTGGTCATGGCGGTCGGGCTGCTGCCGCTGGCCCGGCGGCTGCGCGTCGGGCTGGCCGCCGCGCTGCTGGCCGCGCTGCAACTGACCGTCCAGCCGGCCGACTGGGGCCGGGTCGCCTGGGCCGACCGCTGGGTGAGCGCCGAGGTGCCGCCGATCGCCGATCCGGACAACAGCATGGTGCTGATGGCCGGCTACTGGGCGATCGCCCACGTCATCCCGTCCTTTCCGAAGCGCGTCTCCTTCGTCCGCATCCAGTCCAACTTCCTTCAGCCGGATTCGGTCGGCAACGGCTATCTCGCCATCCTCAAGGACAAGGTCGCCACCCATCGCGGCCCGTATCTGATGCTCAGCACCATTCCCGACACGCCGGGTGCGGCGAAGGCGGCCGCGCTGCTCGGGCTGCGGCTGGACACCGCCTCCTGCCGGCCGATTCCCAACAATCTGGGGGAAACCCTGAACCTGTGCGCGGTCGAGCGCGCGGCGATGGAATAAGCCTCGGCTTTGTGCTGTTTATCCACACATCGCCACACGCGCAAAGCACACGCCCATGACCGTCACGACCTTGGACCGCCCCGTCACCGACACGGCCGCCAGCACCGCGGCCACGCCGGCGGTGGCCGTGCTGATCCCCTGCTACAACGAGGAGGCGGCCATCGCCTCGGTGGTGCGCGACTTCCGCGCGGCGCTGCCCGACGCGACGGTCTATGTCTACGACAACAACTCGTCGGACCGCACGGTCGAGGTGGCGCGCGCCGCCGGCGCCATCGTCCGCCACGAGCCGCTTCAGGGCAAGGGCAACGTCATGCGCCGGATGTTCTCGGACATCGAGGCCGACGTCTATGTGCTGGTCGACGGCGACGACACCTACCACGCCCCCTCCGCCCCGCTGCTGGTCAAGCGGCTGTGGGAGGACCAGCTCGACATGGTCAACGGCGCGCGGGTGACCGACATCGTCGCCGCCTACCGGCCCGGCCACCGCTTCGGCAACCTGCTGCTGACCGGCATGGTCGCCAACATCTTTGGCAACCGCATCGGCGACATGCTGTCGGGCTACCGGGTGTTCTCGCGGCGCTTCGTGAAGTCCTTCCCGGCGCTGGCCAGCGGCTTCGAGACGGAGACCGAGCTGACCGTCCACGCGCTGGAGCTGCGCATGCCGATCGCCGAGATCAAGACCCCCTACAAGGACCGGCCGCCCGGCTCGCACAGCAAGCTCAACACCATCCGCGACGGCGTCCGCATCCTGAAGACCATCCTGATCCTGGTGAAGGAGGAGCGCCCCCTGCCCTTCTTCTTCGCCATCTTCACGGCGCTGGCGGCGGCGGCCCTGATCCTCGCCTGGCCGGTGCTGGCGACCTACATGCAGACCGGGCTGGTGCCGCGCTTCCCCACCGCCCTGCTGTCCACCGGGCTGATGCTGCTGGGCTTCCTCAGCCTGACCTGCGGGCTGATCCTCGACACCGTCACCCACGGGCGGCGGGAGATGAAGCGGCTGCGCTACCTCGCCATACCGGCGCCGGGCAACCACCCGCCGCTGGCCGGCGGTCGCCCGTGAGCACGCCGGGGACCACGCCGGTCAAGACCCTGCTGGACGGCCCGCTCGGGCGGCTGGCGGTCCAGTTCGGCAAGTTCGGCGTGGTCGGCATCGTCGGGCTGCTCGTCGACACCATCGTGCTCTACGGCGGGCTGGCGCTCGGACTCGAGTTCTTCGCCGCCCGCATCCCCTCCTTCCTCGCCGCCGCGACGACGACCTGGGCGCTGAACCGCGCCTTCACCTTCCGTGGCGCGGCCGACGAGCCGCTGCACCGGCAATGGGCCAAGTTCATCGCCGCCAACGCCGTCGGCGGGGTGGTGAACTACGCCGTCTCGGTCGGGCTGGAAGCCAACGTCGCGATGGTCGAGGCGCATCCCGTGCTGGCCGTTGCAGCCGGCTCGCTGGCTGGCATGCTGTTCAACTTCGCGGCCTCCAAGCATCTGGTGTTCAAGGACGCCTGAGAGGACGCGCGAGGGCCGGACGATCGCATCTGGTCTGCGCGCCGGCCTTATGGACTTGCGTGGCCGTCTCGCCATATAACGGCGATCATGACCCGCGAATTCCTGAAGATGCACGGGCTCGGCAACGACTTCGTCGTGATCGACGCCCGCTCCACGCCGTACCGCCCGGCCGCGGCCGAGGTGCGCGCCATTTCCGGCCGCAAGACCGGCGTGGGCTGCGACCAGTTCATCGTGCTGGAGCCGACCGAGCGTTCCGGCGCCGCTGGCTTCATGCGCATCTACAACGCCGACGGAAGCGAAGCCGGCGCCTGCGGCAACGCCTCGCGCTGCATCGGCTGGCTGCTGATGGAAGAGGCCGGCGGCGACCGCGCCTCCTTCGAGACCGCCGCGGGCCTGCTGCACGCGTCCCGCGCCGACAACGGCCGGATCACCGTGGACATGGGACCGCCCCGGCTCGACTGGGCGGCGATCCCGCTGGCCGGGCCGGCCGACACCCTGCGGGTCGAGGCGGTGGAGCATGGCGGCTTCGCGGCCCCCGTCGCCGTCAACATGGGCAACCCGCACGCCGTCTTCTTCGTCGACGACGCCGAGGCGGTGCCGCTGACCGAGGTCGGCCCGGCGCTGGAGCACCACCCGGCCTTCCCCGAGCGCGCCAACATCGAATTCGCGCAGGTGCTGTCGCCCACATCCATCCGCATGCGGGTGTGGGAGCGCGGCGCCGGCATCACCCAGGCCTGCGGCACCGGCTCCTGCGCGACGCTGGTCGCGGCGGCGCGGCGCGGCCTGACCGGGCGCAAGGCCGACATCATCCTCGACGGCGGCACCCTGACCATCGAATGGACGGACGACGACCGCGTCCTGATGACCGGCCCGGTGGCCGTCGCCTTCAGCGGGCGGCTGTCGCCCGAACTGGTCGCGGAATGACCGACGCAGCGGACACGGCCATGATGGACGGGGGGGCCGCCGGACCCGAGATCGTCACCTTCGGCTGCCGGCTCAACACCTACGAATCCGAGGTGATGCGCAACCACGCCCGCAACGCCGGACTGGACGACGTCGTCATCGTCAACACCTGCGCCGTCACCTCCGAGGCCGAGCGGCAGGCTCGCCAGACCATCCGCAAGCTGCGGCGCGAGCGGCCCGGCGCGCGCATCGTCGTCACCGGCTGCGCCGCCCAGATCGACCCGCAGCGCTTCGCCGCGATGCCCGAGGTCGACCAGGTGCTCGGCAACCAGGAGAAGCTGCAACCGGAAAGCTGGGGCCTCGCCCCGGCCGAGAAGGTGCTGGTCAACGACATCATGTCGATCAAGGAGACCGCCGGCCACCTGATCGGCGGCTTCGAGGACCGCGCCCGCGCCTTCGTTCAGGTCCAGCAAGGCTGCGACCATCGCTGCACCTTCTGCATCATCCCCTACGGGCGCGGGCCGTCGCGCTCCGTGCCGATCGGGGGAATCGTCGAGCAGGTCCAGGCACTGGTCAAGGCCGGCTACAACGAGGTCGTGCTGTCGGGCGTCGACATCACCAGCTTCGGCCCCGACCTGCCGGGCTCGCCGACGCTGGGCCAGATGGTGCGCCGCCTGCTGGCGCTGGTGCCCGACCTGCCGCGCCTGCGCCTGTCGTCGCTCGACTGCATCGAGATGGACGAGGATCTCTGGCGCCTGATCGAGACCGAGCCGCGCCTGATGCCGCACCTGCATCTGTCGCTCCAGGCCGGCGACGACATGGTGCTGAAGCGGATGAAGCGCCGCCACGGCCGCGCCGACGCCGTCGCCTTCTGCGAGCGCGTGCGCTCGGTCCGCCCCGACGTCGTGTTCGGCGCCGACTTCATCGCCGGTTTCCCGACCGAGACCGAGGAGATGTTCGAGAACACCCTGCGGCTGGTCGAGGAGTGCGGCCTGACCTGGCTGCACGTCTTCCCCTACAGCCCGCGCCCCGGCACGCCGGCCGCCCGCATGCCGCAGGTCGACGGCGCCGTCCGCAAGGAGCGCGCCGCCCGCCTTCGCGCCGTCGGCGCCGCGGCCGAGACGCGCAAGCTGGCCTCGCTGGTCGGCGGCACCGCGTCGGTGCTGGTCGAGAAGGACGATCTCGGCCGCACCGAGCATTTCGCCGAAATCCGTCTGGGCACGGCCCTTCCCCCCGGTTCGCTGGTCCGCGCCGCCATCACCGGCGTGGCCGATGGCAAGCTTGTCGGCACCCCCCTTTAAAACATCGGACATCCCATGATCCTGCGTTGGTTCGGCCGCAAGAAGCCCGAAGAGGAAGCCCGCCAGGACGAGGCGCCGGTTCCGCCTCCCGCCTCCCCGGAATTGGAAACGGCACCCCCCGCGCCGGAATCGGAACCGGAAGCACCGGCCGTCGAGCCCCCTGCCCCGCAGGCGGTGGAGCCGTCACCCGCTCCAGCGCGGGAGGAGGCGCCTCAGGCCAAGCCGGGCTGGTTCGCCCGCCTGACCGGTGCCGCGCCGAAGGCCGAGGAGACCGCCCCGCCGCCGCCCGCGCCGGAGCCGGAGCCCCCGGTCGCGCCAGAGCCGCAGCCGGTTGCCGA
This sequence comes from Azospirillum agricola, assembly GCF_017876095.1. Lineage (GTDB taxonomy): Bacteria > Pseudomonadota > Alphaproteobacteria > Azospirillales > Azospirillaceae > Azospirillum > Azospirillum agricola. The sequence continues at coordinate 445,759 of NZ_JAGINM010000001.1, read as the reverse complement.
GCCGGTTGCCGCGCCGCGCCCCGAACCGGCGCCTGAGCCCGTTGCCGAACCGGTCGCCACGCTCGAACCGCCGCCCGCGCCCCAGCCGCCCGAACCCCAGCCAGCGGAGCCCCAGTTCGTTCCGGAACCGCTTCCCTCGCTGGAGGAGGCGCCGCCGACCAGGAAGGGCTGGTTCTCCCGCCTGAAGGAAGGCCTGGCCAAGTCCTCCTCCAAGCTGACCGACGGCATCACCGGCATCTTCACCAAGCGCAAGCTCGACGACGAGGCGCTGGAGGAGCTGGAGGAGCTGCTGATCACCGCCGACCTCGGCCCGGTCACCGCCGCCAAGGTCACGGCGGAACTGGCCCGCACCCGCTTCGGCAAGGAGGTCACGCCGGAGGAGGTCAAGACGACGCTCGCCGCCGAGGTGGCGAAGATCGTCGGCCCGGTCGCCAAGCCGCTGGTCATCGACCCGGCGCTGAAACCGCACGTCATCCTCGTGGTCGGCGTCAACGGCACCGGCAAGACCACCACCATCGGCAAGCTGGCCCGCCAGTTCCGCGCCGAGGGCAAGAGCGTCATGCTGGCCGCCGGCGACACCTTCCGCGCCGCCGCCGTCAGCCAGCTCAAGATCTGGGGCGAGCGCACCGGCTGCCCGGTCGTCGCCCGCGAGACCGGGGCCGACGCCGCCGGGCTGGCCTACGACGCGGTGGAGCGCGCGCGGGCCGAGGGCGTCGACGTGCTGCTGATCGACACCGCCGGCCGGCTCCAGAACAAGTCCGGTCTGATGGACGAGCTGCGCAAGATCGTCCGCGTCATCAAGAAGGTGGACGAGACCGCCCCCCACACCACCCTGCTGACGCTCGACGCCACCACCGGCCAGAACGCCCATTCGCAGGTCGAGATCTTCCGCGACATGGTCAACGTCAACGGGCTGATCCTGACCAAGCTGGACGGCTCGGCGCGCGGCGGCGTGCTGGTCTCGCTGGCCGAGAAGTTCAAGCTGCCGGTCCACGCCATCGGCGTCGGCGAGGGCGTCTACGACCTGCGCCCCTTCGACGCCGACGCCTTCGCCAAGTCGTTGATGGGGCTGGAAACGAACTGAGGGCGGCGTTGCCGCCCTCTTCCACGCCCCTCATCGCGCCTGGATGCAAAATGGCCCTTTCAACCGGGTCGTTCGCATGCCATGTGTGATTCCATGACCGATACAGCCCCGCTCCAGCCCGGTTCGGCCGGGCGCTTCACCGATGCCAAAGCCGCCCTGGCCTGTGTGCGCGACATCTACGAGCGCAACACCGCCTATCTGCGGCAGCGCTTCGCCGCCTACACCCAGGGCGACGAGAGCGGCGGCCGCAACCGGGCCTATTATCCCTATGTCCGGCTGACCACCCATTCGGGCGCGGTGGTCGACACCCGGCTGGCCTACGGCTTCGTCGAGGGCACCGGCACCCACGCCACCACGGTGACGCGGCCGGACCTGTTCGAGCGCTACCTGCTGGAGCAGTTCTCGCTGCTGCTGCGCAACCACGGCGTCCCGCTGGAGGTCGGCGTCAGCGAGGAGGCGATCCCCATCCATTTCGCCTTTCCCCAGGGCATGTATGTGGAGGGCGACCTGCCGCCCGACCGGCTGACCCGGCTGCCCGACCTGTTCGACCTGCCCGACCTCGCCCGGATGGACGACACCATCGTCAACGGCACCGGCGACGCCGGCCCCGACGCGGTCAAGCCGCTGGCGCTGTTCACCGGGCCGCGCGTCGATTTCTCGCTGCACCGGCTGCGCCACTACACGGCGACGGCTCCGGAGAGTTTTCAGAACTTCGTCCTGTTCACCAACTACCAGTTCTACGTCGACGAGTTCATCCGCCTGTCGCGCGAGATCATGGAGCCGACCGACGATCCCGATCTCGCCGCCTACCGGCGCCAGTACGACAGCTTCGTCGAACCCGGCGACGTCGTCACATGGAACCGCAACCTCGATTACTCGATCGAGGACGGCGGCGGCGTGAAGCTGGCGCGCATGCCGCAGATGCCGGCCTACCACCTGACGCGGGCGGACGGCAACGGCATCACGCTGGTCAACATCGGCGTCGGCCCGTCCAACGCCAAGACCATCACCGACCACATCGCCGTGCTGCGCCCGCACGCCTGGCTGATGCTGGGCCACTGCGCCGGGCTGCGCCACACCCAGCGGCTGGGCGATTACGTGCTGGCCCACGGCTATGTCCGCGAGGACCATGTGCTCGACGCCGATCTGCCGCTGTGGGTGCCGGTCCCGGCACTGGCCGAGGTGCAGCGCGCCCTCGAGACGGCCGTCGAGCGGGTCACCGGCCTGTCCGGCTACGACCTGAAGAGCATCATGCGCACCGGCACCGTGGCGACCATCGACAACCGCAACTGGGAGCTGCGCGACCACCGCGAGCCGCTGATGCGCTTCAGCCAGAGCCGCGCCATCGCGCTGGACATGGAGAGCGCCACCATCGCCGCCAACGGGTTCCGCTTCCGCGTTCCCTACGGCACGCTGCTCTGCGTGTCGGACAAGCCGATGCATGGCCAGTTGAAGCTGCCCGGCATGGCCGACCGCTTCTACCGCGAGCGGGTCGACCAGCATCTCAAGATCGGCGTGCTGGCCATGGAACTGCTGCGCGAGCACGGCATGGAAACCCTGCATTCCCGCAAGCTGCGCAGTCTGGCGGAGGCGGCGTTCCAGTAACGGAACGGCCCTCCGCTTCCACCACGGGAGCAAGGGGGCGAGACAGCCGTCCGCCACGACAGCGGCCGCCACCGGATTCCCCGCCCGAGTTCCAAAGCGGCCACTCAAGATCGGCGGGGAATGTTTCCTCCTACGGTATGACAGAAGCAATCAAATTTACGATGCACTCAACAAAAAGAAGAACAGGCTTTGAAAAACTTACAATGACCGATGAGAAAATCTGAAAGCATGCTCCACACAGAATGAAAGCAAACCCAACCCTACGGAACTCGGCGCGGGTTCTGCTGCCGTCGATCACCCCTCCGGATTCCAGTATCTCCGTCTGATTTCTGTCTATTCTTACCTGCACATCATACATGAACCCTTTCAATTTCTTGTATGAATAAAAATAAATTGCGTAGCACATGACGACAGAGAAAATCGCAACCCCGCGAAGCACCCAGATTTTCACGCCGGTGTCCGAAGCGGGCGCCCTGTACGTCATGGAACTGACAACTGCCACCGCCAGGACAAAGACAAGAAGCCCCAGGAAGGCCCAGCGCTCTGTCGGGGTCAAATTCCTACGATCCGTCAAATTCCGAAAATGCTCAATCAGAAGAAGATGGTCGTTGTTGGATTCGGCAAAAAGTATATAGGCGCCGACAGCCTGCAAATACACACCAATCGCAGAAACAGAACCCAAGGATTGATCGGCCGAGAAAGCCACGATCACCAAAAGGCCGAGAGCTTTCATCGCTCCGGAAGCGGTCCACACAGCGTATCTCCAGATGCCATCGTTATTGGATTGAAACGGATTTCACATGAAGGGCAGCGGCACCGCCAAGGTCATGCCATCCACCGCCAGCATCAGCCCGACCAACGCCAGTCCCCGGCTGGCCCACAGGATCAGGCCCATGTTCGTGATGGCGAAGACCGAGGCCAGCACGATCGCCAGCTGCAGGAGCCCTTCGGCGAAGTCGAAGTAGGGATCCTGGGCGGCGGCGTGGTCGCGCCGGTCCTCCGCCGCCTTGGCCTTCGCCAGCAGATCCTTGCGGCTGTTCCTGCCGTCGTCGGCCTCCATCCGGTCGGCGGACAGGCGGTATTCGGCGGCGCGCTTCAGCGCCTGTTCCCTCGCCTCGGCCGGCATCCCGGCGCCGAGCAGATCCAGCTGGTCGGCGGCCAGCCGCAGGCTGATCTGGCGCTGCGTCTTGGCCTGATAATAGGCGTAGCCGTCCGAGGCCTCGATGGCGTTGGCCATCAGCTCCTTGCCGGCGTTGGAACCGGCGACGCTGACGATGGCGAGCGCCGCCGCCAGCACCGCGATGTAGATGGCCGTCGAGGTCTTCACCCCGCTGCCTCCCTCGTGGCCGCCATGCTGGTCGCCATCTTGGCCGCCACCATGCCGCCGGCGTTCCCGCTCGTGTGATTCGTCGATCAGATCCTTGACCTCGGTCGCTTCCATCGCCGCCTCCCTTGCCGGTACGCCCCGCCCGTCCGGACGAGCCCGAAAGGGGTAAACGAGCAACGGGTGGAAGAAAAGACCCCGGATACGCGACCACACGAAGTCCACGGCCCGCCCGCTTTCGCCCCTTTCACGACGGCGCGGTTCGGGCTATGTCAGTGGAATGAACCAGTTCACCCGTCTCGCCATCGAGGCCGGCCCGCTCGCCGCCTTCTTCATCGCCAACTCGCAGGCCGGCATCATGACCGGCACCGCGGTGTTCATGGTCGCCATCTCCATCGCCGTGGCGGTGTCGTGGCACCTGGAGCGCAGGGTGCCGATCATGCCGGTGGTCGGCGCCGGCTTCGTGCTGCTGTTCGGCGGGCTGACCCTGTGGCTCCAGGACGACCTGTTCATCAAGATCAAGCCGACCCTGGTCAACCTGCTGTTCGCCACCGTGCTGTTCGTCGCCCACCTGATGCGCCGCAACGTGCTGAAGCGGCTGCTCGGCACCGTGCTGGCGATGACGGACGAGGGCTGGCGGACGCTGGGCATCCGCTGGGCGTGGTTCTTCCTGCTGCTGGCGGTGGTCAACGAAATCGTCTGGCGCAGCATGACCACCGACGCCTGGGTGAACTTCAAGGTCTTCGGCATCATGCCTCTGACGCTGCTGTTCAGCGCCTTCCAGGCGCCGCTCATCATGCGTCACCAGGTTCCGGAAGGGCCGGCGGAAAGCGGCCCGGCCGCGTGACCGCCCCGTCTTCGCCCATCCTGCCACCCGCCCCCTTGTCCGCTCCGGCCGACACCCTCACATAGGGGCGTCGCCCTACCTCCATCGTTCCATCCGACCCGACCACAGAGGTTCTCACGCTCATGGGCAGTTTCAGCATCTGGCATTGGATCATCGTCCTGGTGATCGTCCTGCTCCTGTTCGGCGCCGGCAAGCTGCCTTCGGTGATGGGCGACATCGCCAAGGGCGTGAAGGCCTTCAAGGCCGGCATGAAGGACGAGGACGAGACGCCCGCCGCGCCCCCGCCGGTCGCCGCCACCCAGCCGCGCCCGACAGTGTCCCCGGCGGCATCCGCCACCGCCCCGCAGCAGCCGGCGGCGCTCGACCCGGCCCACGTCAAGCCGGCCCCGGCGACGGACCCGACCAAGCCCAACCAGGGCTGAGGTCCCTTCTTTCTCACCGGTTGCGTTCGCGCAATGGTTTGATCGCGCCGAAAAATACGATAAAAAGGAGGGGTAATCCGGCAGTCCGCGTCCGCGCGGGCGGTTGGGTTGCCCCCGCCTCTTTCGGGATGCTCCGCTCGCCGTGACGTTCAAGGATCAAATGAAGGCCGCCGACAAGCCCGGAAACGCGCCGAATCCGGAGAGCGAGGATATCGCCAAGCTCTTGCGCGCGTTGAACGAGGATTTGAAGGCCGACCCCATCGACGTCGCCGAACTCGACGAGGATGACGAGGACGCGCAGCCGTCCCGCGGCCTGCCGCTGGGCAAGATCGCCGCCGCCCTGCTCGCCGCCGCCGGCATCGGCGTCGCCGTGGTGATGCTGGATCCGGGCGGCGATGCCCCGCCCGCCGACACGGCGACCGCCGCGCTGGCGCCGCCGGCCCCGGCCATCACCCGTGCCCCGCCACCGACCAGCCCGGCCCAGCCGGCACCCGAATCCATGATCGCCCGCGCCCCGGCTCCCGCCGCCGCGCTGCCGTCCAATGCGCCCCCGCCGCCACCGGCGGTCGCCGCTCCGCTCACCCCGCCGCCGGCGCTGCGGGTTCCGGAACCGCCGGCCCTGCCGCCGACCGCATCGGCAACCCGCCCGGCCGCAACCGCCAGAGCCCCCGAAGCGCCGCCGCCCGCCCCGGCTCCGCAAGCCGCGGCCCCCGCGGCGGAAGCCGTCGTCCCGCCGCCACCCGCGGCACCGAGGGCGGCCGATCCCGGTGAACTCCAGGCCATGCTGGCTCCGCCGAAGGAGCCGCGCGAGGCCAGGCGCGCTCCAACCAAGCCCGCGGAAGCCAAACCCGTGGAGGCCAAGCCGGCGGAAGCCAAGGCGGCCGGCTCGAAGCTGGCCGGCGCCGCTCCTCCCCGGCCGGCCGGCGCGTCCCCGACGCCCGCGACCCCCGGTGGGCGCTACGCGGTGCAGATCGGCACCTTCAAGGTCGCCGAGAACGCCGAGAGCCTGACCCGCCGCCTTCAAGGCGGCGGCTTTCCGGCCTACACGCTGGAATGGACCGACCAGTCCAATCAATCCTGGCGCGCGGTGCGTGTCGGCGGCTACGCCGACGCCGAGGCGGCCAAGCGCGCCGCCGGTCAGTTGAAGGCGAAGATGGGCGTCAACTCGGTCGTCGTCACCACCCGCTGATCCGTCGCCGGCATCCCGGCGGCTCCGGGATGCGGTTCGCGGCCTCCCGTCCCTGCGGCATACTGTCCTCCCCTGCCCGCCTTCACGCGAAATCCCCGCTTTGTCTTGGTCGCGCGCCCCCTCTCTTTGGTCGGGGGTGGCTGGGCGGCGGCTTGATCCGGCCTTATGCTTGCTCGTACCCTGGACATTCCAGGGGGCAAGCAACAAGCAAGCCGGCGCCAGACCGGCAAGCCGGAGGACGCTCCACCATGAAGCCGACCATCCTGGTCGCCGACGACGAGCCCAGCATCGTCCTGTCGCTCCAGGTTCTCCTGCAACGCGCCGGATTCGAGGTGCGGATCGCCCGCGACGGCGAGGACGCGCTCCGCTCGGTCGAGGCCTACACCCCCGACCTGATCCTGCTCGACGCCATGATGCCGAAGCGCGACGGCTTCGACGTCTGCCAGACCCTGCGGGCCAACCCGGCCTGGCGCGACCTGCCGATCATCATGCTGACGGCGAAGAGCCGCGACGTCGAACGGCAGAAGGGCATCGCGCTCGGCGCCACCGACTACATCACCAAGCCCTTCTCGACCCGCGATCTGGTGAGCTCCGTCCGCCGCCATCTCGGCATCACGGCCGAACCCGCCGCGGCCGGGGGCGACCGATGACCTCGCCCACCGCCGGCGTCGGACTGTCCGACTGCCCCGGCTCCAGGGGAACCCTGCCGGGCGGAAACGGCACCGCGCCGGCGGCGGCGCCACCCCGGCGGATGATCCCCTTCGCCTTCCGCGTGGTCGGCGGCGGACTGGTCGCCCTGGCGGTCGGGCTGGCGGTCGCCGTCCGCTCCTCCAGCGCCGCCGACCCGCTGCTGACCTACGCCGTGGTCATGACCGGCGCCATCGCCGCCGGGGTCTGGCTGCTGTGGCTGGCGGTCGACCGCTGGCTGCTGCGCGCCGCCGAGACGCTGAGCCGCGAGGCCGGGCTGATCGCCCACGGCAACGCCGAGGGCACCGTCGGCGGGCGGGTGCCGCTGGCCCGCTACGGCGACCTCGTGCCGATCGCCCGCGCGGTCAACGACCTTTCCGACAAGCTGGCCCTGGTCCGCCGCGACATCGCCCGCACCGTCGCCGAGTCGACCGCCAGGGCGGAGGAGCAGAAGACCCGACTTGCCGCGGTGCTGCGCGACCTCCACGAGGGCGTGCTGGTCTGCAACACCCGGCACCAGATCCTGCTCTACAACCAGACCGCCCTCGACATCCTGCACCTGACCGGCGAGCTGGGGCTCGGCCGCTCGCTGCTGCACGTCGTGGTGGCCGAACCGGTCGTCCACACGCTGGAACGGTTGACGCTGCGCGTGCGCGAGGGCCGGCACCGCAACCATGAGCACGGCACCACCGCCCAGTTCATCGGCTCCACAACGGACGGACGCATCCTGCTGCAAGGCCGCATGAGCGCCATCCTCCAGGATCCCGAAGATGGCGCGGATGGGCCGCCGGTCATCACCGGCTACGTCGTCACCCTGTCGGACGCGACGGGGGAACTGGCGGCGCTCGGCCAGCGCGACGCCCTGCTGCGCGAGGCGACCGAGGGGTTCCGCGCGCCCATCGCCAACCTGCGCGCGGCGGTGGAGACGCTGTACGACAACCCCGACATCGGCCCCGGCGAGCGCGCCGCGTTCGAGAGCGCCATGCTGGAATCGACCGACGCCCTGTCCCAGCGGCTGGAGCGGGTCGCCGTCGCCTATCGCGACGTGGTCACCGGCAGCTGGCCGATGAGCGACATCCACTCCAACAACCTGATCAATCTGGTCCGCCACCGGGTGGAAAGCGAGACTGCGGGCGGAGCCGCCGAATCCGGCATCACGGTGACGTTGACCGGCCTGCCGCAATGGGTGCATGGCGACAGCCACAGCCTCGTCCTGCTGCTCGGCCATCTGATCGATTCGGTGCGGGCCCTGACCGGAACCTCCAGCTTCGATATCGGAGCCGAGAGTGGCGACCGCTGGATCTATCTCGATCTCGTCTGGCTGGGAACGGCGGTGCCCAGCGCCACGCTGGACGGCTGGCTCGACCGCCCGCTGCCCGACGCGCCGGGCGGCCTGACCGTCGGCGACGTGCTGCAACACCACCGCAGCACCGCCTGGAGCGAGCCGGTCCCCGGCCGTCCGGGCTTCGCCCGGCTGCGCGTGCCGGTGCCACCGGCCCTGTCGCCCCCCTCGGCCCACACCCACGCAGCCCAGAGCCACGCCAGGGCCGGCGCCCGACCGGAGTTTTTCGACTTCGACCTGCTGCACCAGCCGCTCGCCACCAGCGAGCTGGGGCGGACTCCGCTCGACCGGCTGCATTACGTGGTGTTCGACACCGAGACCACCGGCCTGTCGCCCAGCAGCGGCGACGAGATCATCCAGATCGCCGCGGTGCGTGTCGTCGGCGGCCGCATCCTGACCGGCGAGACCTTCAACGCGCTGGTCGATCCGAAACGGGCGATCCCGCCCGAATCGATCCCCTTCCACGGCATCACCGACGCCATGGTCGCCGGGAAACCAACGGCGGAGACGGTGCTGCCCCAGTTCCGCGCCTTCGTGTCGGGCGCGGTGATGGTGGCGCACAACGCGGCCTTCGACCTGAAATTCCTCAAGATGAAGGAGCGGGCATCGGGCACCGCCTTCGACGGGCCGGTGCTCGACACCATGCTGCTGTCGCGGATGCTGCTGGGCAACGACGGCGACCACACGCTGGACGGCATCGCCGAGCGGCTGGGAATCGCGGTGGTCGACCGCCACACCGCCCTGGGCGACAGCCTCGTCACCGCGGCGATCTTCCTGCGCATGGTGGAGATGCTGCGCGAGCGCGGGGTGACGACGCTGGACGACGCCATCCGCAGCGCCAACATCCTGGTCGAGCTGGCGGCGCGGGAGCGCGCCTTCTGATGGCCCGGCGTGGGGAGAACGGCCGCTCTCCGCGCCGCGACCGCATGGTCGCGCTGTTCCTGCTCGGGCTGCTGCTGTTCAACCCGCCGCTGCTTCGGCTGTTCGGGGTGGAGGGGACGCTGTTTGGCGTGCCGCTGCTCTACGCCTACATCATGGGCGCCTGGGCGGTGGTGATCGCGCTGGCGGCGGTCGCGGCGGAGCGCCGGTGAGCGCCATGCCCTGGACCACCGTCCTCCTCGCCTCGCTCGTCTACCTGTCGGCGCTGTTCGCCATCGCCCATTGGGCCGACCGGCGGGCGGCGGCGGGGCGCAGCGTGATCGCGTCGCCCACGGTCTACGCCCTGTCGCTGGCGGTCTATTGCACGACCTGGACCTTCTACGGCTCGGTCGGGCGGGCGGCCTCGCTCGGCATCGGCTTCCTGCCGATCTATCTCGGCCCCACCCTGCTGATGCTGCTGGCCCCGCTGCCGCTCGCCAAGATCCTGCGCATCGCCAGAACCCAGGGCATCACCTCCATCGCCGACTTCATCGCCAGCCGCTACGGGCGCAGCCCGCTGCTGGGCGGGCTGGTGGCGCTGACCGCCGCGATCGGCGTCACCCCCTACATCGCCCTGCAACTGAAGGCGGTCGCCGTCAGCTTCGACGCGCTGACCGGCGGCGCGCAGGGCAACGCCGCGCTGCTCGACAAGGGCCTGCTGACCGCCGCGATCATGGCGCTGTTCGCCATCCTGTTCGGCACCCGCCGGATCGACACCGCCGAGCATCACCCCGGCATGGTCGCCGCCGTCGCCTTCGAATCGGTGGTCAAGCTGGTCGCCTTCCTGGCCGTCGGGATCTTTGTCGTCTGGGGCCTGCACGACGGGCTCGCCGCCCTGTTCGCCGAATCCGCCCTCCGCCCCGACCTGCAACGCCTGTTCACCGCCGGCCCGGCGCTCGACCAGGGCGGCTGGCTGGCCTCGACCCTGCTGGCGGCGGCGGCGATGCTGTGCCTGCCCCGCCAGTTCCAGGTCATGGTGATCGAGAATGTCGAGGAGCGGCACCTGAACCGGGCGCTGTGGCTGTTCCCGCTCTATCTGCTGCTGATCAACCTGTTCGTGCTGCCGGTGGCGCTGTCGGGACTGCTGCGCTTCGGCGACTCCACCGACCCCGACCTGTTCGTGGTCGCCCTGCCGCTGGCCGGCGGGATGGAGGCGCTGGCGCTGCTTGCCTTCCTCGGCGGGCTGTCGGCGGCGGCCGGGATGATCGTCGTCGAGTCGGTGGCGCTCTCCACCATGCTCTGCAACGACCTGGTGATGCCGGCGCTGCTGCGGCTGCACCCGGCGATGCTGCGGCGCTCGACCGATCTGGCGCCGCTGCTGCTGGCGATCCGCCGGATCGCCATCGCGGCGATCCTGCTGCTCGGCTACCTGTATTTCCGCATCGCCGGCTCGGCCTACGCGCTGGTGTCGATCGGGCTGATCTCCTTCGCGGCGGTCGCGCAGTTCGCCCCCGCGCTGATCGGCGGGCTCTACTGGCGGGGCGCCACCCGCTCCGGCGCGCTGGCCGGGATCGCCGGCGGCACGCTGGTGTGGGCCTACACGCTGCTGCTCCCCAGCTTCGCCCGCTCGGGCTGGCTGCCGCTCTCCTTCATCGAGTCCGGCCCCTGGGGAATCGCCACGCTGCGCCCTTACGCGCTGTTCGGGCTCGAGGGGTTCGACCCGCTGACCCACGCGCTGTTCTGGAGCGCGCTCGCCAACATCGGCCTCTACATCGCCCTGTCGCTGGCCGACCGCCCCGATTCGGCGGAGCGGTCGCAGGCCGCCGCCTTCGTCGACCTGTTCGGGGAATCCGCAGCGCCCGCCCCCTCGCCCGCACCCTCGGCCGACTGGCGCGGCGCCGCCAGCGTCGGCGACCTGACCCGCACCGTCGCCCGTTTCCTCGGGCCACAGCGCGCCGAGCGGGCCTTCGCCGGGGCCGACCCGTCCGAACCGGCCGGGCCGGAGCGGCTGCGGGTCGCCGAACGGCTGCTCGCCGGAGCCATCGGCGGCGCCTCGGCCCGCGTGGCGCTCGCCTCCTCGGTGCCCGGCGGCGCGGTCGAAACGGCGGAACTCCTGCGCATGCTGGACGAGACCAGCCACGTCATCGCCCACAGCCGGCAACTGGAGCTGAAGACCGGCGAACTGGAGCGGGCCGGCGACGCCCTGCGCGCCGCCAACCTGCGGCTGACCGAACTCGACCGGCTGAAGGACGAGTTCCTGTCCACCGTGACGCACGAACTGCGGACCCCGCTGACCTCGATCCGCGCCTTGACCGAGATCCTGCACGACGACCCCGGCATCGACGCCGAGCAGCGCCACGAGTTCCTCGGCGTCATCATCACCGAGAGCGAGCGGCTCACCCGCCTGATCAACCAGGTCCTCGACATGGCGAAGATCGAGGCCGGCGAGGTGCAATGGGACATCGCCGCGATGGATCCGGCAGCCGCGCTGGAGCAGGCCGCCGCCGCCACCTCGGCGCTGTTCCACGACCGCGGCGTCGCGCTGGAGGTGGCGCTGGACGATCCGCTGCCGCCGGTGCTGGGCGACCGCGACCGGCTGGTGCAGGTCGCCGTCAACCTGCTGTCGAACGCCGCCAAATTCACGCCCGCCGGCGGCCGGGTGACGCTGTCGGCGACGGTCGCCGACGGCGAACTGCGGGTCGGCGTCGCCGACGACGGCCCCGGCATCGCCCCCGAGCATCACGAGGCGGTGTTCGACCGCTTCCGGCAGGTCGGCGACCCGATGACCGACAAGCCGGCCGGCACCGGCTTGGGGCTTGCCATCTGCAAACGCATCGTCGAGCATCTGGGCGGCCGCATCGGCGTGGTCAGCGCGGCCGGCGCCGGCGCCACCTTCTGGTTCACCGTGCCCCTGGTCCGCTCCGCGCCGCGTTCGGCCAGCCTCGTCTGAGCGCGTTTCGGTGGCATGGCCGTCTTCCTCCGGCGCGATCCCGTGCTATCATGGTGGGCTTGTGTCGCAAGGGACGGTCTGAAAGGAAGGATTTTGCGGTTTCCCGACGCTTCCCGACCTTTGATGTCTGCAACTCCGGCGGATGGGTGTGCTACGACTTTCTCCATTCGCGCGGTCCGGAGCCGGGATCGGGCCGCGGGTCGCGTGGAACGGCGTTAGGAAGGCGGGATGGGCAAGATTCTGGTGGTCGACGACGAGCGGGACGTCGAAACGCTGATCACGCAGCGCTTCCGCCGTGCCGTCCGCTCGGGCGAGCTGGAGTTCCTGTTCGCCCATGACGGGCAGGAGGCGCTGGCGACCCTGCGTGCCGAGCCCGACATCGACATGGTGCTGAGCGACATCAACATGCCCGGCATGGACGGCCTGACGCTGCTCGACCATCTGCCGCAGGTCAACACCGACATCCGGGCGGTGATGGTCTCGGCCTACGGCGATCTCGGCAACATCCGCGCGGCGATGAACCGGGGTGCCTTCGACTTCATCGTCAAGCCCATCGACTTCGCCGACCTGGAAGCCACCATCCACAAGACACTGGAGGCCTGCCGGACGGTGCGCAAGCTGCGCGCCGCCCTCCAGGAGACCCGCACGGCCGAGGCCGCGTCCCGCGCCCAGGCCGAGCGCCTGCGCCGGGTGCTCGACACCAGCCCGATCGGCGTGTCGATCCTCACCGAGGAGGGCGAACTTCTCTACTGCAACCAGCGTTGCCTCGACCTGTTCGGCACGACCCCCGACGCCATGCGCGAGCATGGCGCGGTGGCCCTGCACCGCCATGTTGAGGCGCGCGGACTCGATCCGGCCGGGTCGGCCGTGGTTCCGGAGAAGGAGCGGGGCGACCTCGAAACGGTCCGCAACGACGAGATCCAGTTCGTCCGCGACGACGGCCGGGCCGTCTGGATGATCGTCTCCTTCGACCACACGGTCTATGAGGGGCGCGCCGTCTACATCGTCTGGCTCCACGACATCACCGAGCGCAAGGTCCAGGCGGAGGCGCTGCGGCGGGCCAAGGATTCGGCGGAAAAGGCCCTGAGCGATCTGGAGCGGATGCAGGGCGACCTGATCCGGGCGGAGAAGATGGCGGTGATCGGCCAGCTCATCGCCGCCGTCGCGCACGAGATCAACACGCCGGTCGGCATCGCGCTGACCGCCGCCACCCACCTCCAGAACGCCTCGGAATCCATCATCCTGACCTTTCAGGGCGGCCTGCTGCGCAAGAGTGATTTCCAGGAGTATGTCGGCACCGCCAGCGAGGTGTCGTCCCTGCTGGTCACCAACATCGAGCGCGCCGCCGCCCTGATCCAGAGCCTGAAGCTGGTGACGGAGGGCAAGGCGTCCTCCCCGCGCAGCCGATTCGACCTGCGCGAGTATCTTGCCGACATCATCCTGGCCGTGCGGGTCCAGCCCGCCGCCGCCGGGCACGAGCTTCGGCTCGACTGCCCGGAGGGGCTGCTGCTCGACACTTATCCGGGCGCCCTGACCGAGGTGTTGATCGCTCTGCTGACCAACGCCTTCGCCCACGCTTTCGACGCCGGGCGCGGGGGCCGGGTGACGGTCACGGCCCGCCTGCTGGACGAGGAGCGGGTGGAGCTCCGTGTTGCCGACGACGGGCGCGGCATTCCGCCGGAGATCCTGCCCCGCCTGTTCCAGCCCTTCGCCACCACCCGGCGCGGCGCCGGCAGCATGGGGCTCGGCCTCTACGCCGTGTTCAATCTGGTCACCGGCAAGCTGGCGGGGGAGATCGACGTCGAGAGCGTGCCCGGCTGCGGAACCGGATTCATCCTGCGGCTGCCGCTCGACGTTCCCTGAGAACCACCCTCCAGGAAAACCCTTCGTTTCCTATCGTATCGATTGCATCGGCGGTTTCCCTGCACGACAATGCCGCGACGCCAACGACAGGTGGATGCGCAACGGTCATGAGCGGCCCGGACGACACCGGCATCAACAGCGGCACCCACAGCGGCGACGGCGTGGCCGTCGACGAGCTGGCGGCCCCGGCGTCGGTGCAGGGCACCATCGACCGGGCCCGCCGCTACCGCGAGCAGGTGCTGTCGGTCATGCCCGGGGTGATCATCCACCAGGGCGGGCAGCAGGGCGGAAAGATCCTGCATTGCACCGAACCGGCGGCGCTCCTTCTCGGCTACGGGTCGGCCGGCGACGTGCTGGCCCTGCCCGGCATCCTGGCGCTGATCCCCGAGGACACCGCCTTCGCCGACCGCCACGCCTACGAGCAGTGCCTGGCCGGCGTCGTGCGCGCCGATGTCCGCCGCATCAAGCGCCGACACGCCGACGGCAGCGTGCAATGGTTCGACCAGCTTCTGGAGCCGGTGGACTGGGGCGGCGCACCGGCGGTGCTGGAAACGCTGGCCCAAGTCCGGCCGCACACCAGCTACGCCCAGATGCCGCATCAGTGGCAACTGCTCCAGGCCGCCATCGACGCGATGCCGAACGGCGTGCTGATGCTCGACCGCGACCGTCGGATGGAGGGGGCAAACAGCGAGTTCCTGCGGCTGTGGGACTATCCGCCCGGCCTGTTCCCGCCCGGCACGCCGATGGACGTGATGCTGCGCTACAACCACGAGCGCGGCGATTACGGCGATGTCCCCGCCGAACCGGTCATCGCCGAGCTGGCCAGCCGCTTCCTGGTCCGCTGCGTCATCAACGCCGAGCGTCAGGTACCGAGCGGACGAATCCTTGACATCCGGACGGCACCGCGCGCCGATGGCGGCTATGTCGTCACCCACGTCGACATCACCGACCGCAAGCGGATCGAAAGCGAACTGCGCGAGGCCAAGGAGCGCGCCGAAGCCATCCTGAAGGAGCTGCGCGACACCCAGCAGCAGCTCATCGTGCAGGAGAAGATGGCGTCGCTCGGCCAGCTCACCGCCGGCATCGCCCACGAGCTGAAGAATCCCCTGAACTTCGTCAACAACTTCGCCGAGCTGTCCAGCGAGCTGCTGACCGAGCTGCTGGCGCTGCTCGCCCCCCTGAACGGCCATCTGGATGCCGACGCGCGCACCGACGCCGACGACCTCGTTGCCAGCCTGACCAGCAACCTGCACAAGATCGCCGACCATGGCCGGCGGGCTGACAACATCGTCAAGAGCATGCTGGCCCATTCGCGGGGCGGCGGCGGGGAATGGCAATCCACCGACCTGAACGCGCTGGTGGACGAGGCGCTGTCACTCTCCTACCACGCCGTCCGCGCCCAGGACCGCGACTTCAACACCGAGCTGGAGCGCCGGTTCGATCCGGCCGTGGCGTCGCTGAACCTCGTGCCCCAGGACATCTCGCGCGTCCTGGTGAATCTGTTCACCAACGCCTTCTACGCGCTGCGCAAACGGCAGCAGGCGGAAACCAGACCCGACTACCATCCAAGGCTGATCGTTTCGACCGTCGATTGCGGATGGAAAGTCGAGGTCAAGATCCGGGACAATGGCACCGGCATGCCCCAAGCGGTGATTGCAAAACTCTTCACGCCCTTCTTTACAACCAAGCCGACGGGCGAAGGCACCGGCTTGGGGCTTTCGCTTAGCTACGACATCGTGGTACATCAGCACAGAGGGCGATTCGACGTGACCAGCGCCGAAAACGACCACACCGAATTCACGATCACGCTGCCACGCGCCGTACCGGCGGTGTCGCTAGGGGAGCGCCGCAAACCATGACCCTGGGTATCCTTGTCGTTGATGACGAGCCGGACGTCGCGGATCTGTTCCGGCAGCGCTTCCGCGCCGAACTGCGCACCGGGCAGTTGGCGCTGCATTTCGCCGCCTCGGCGGAGCAGGCCCTGGCGTCTCTGGCCGCCGGCCTTCAACCGGAAGCGGTGCTTGTGCTCAGCGACATCAACATGCCGGGCATGAGCGGTCTGGCCCTGCTGGAGCGCCTGCGGGCG
The DNA here is from genome assembly GCF_017876095.1 of Azospirillum agricola. Classification (GTDB taxonomy): domain Bacteria; phylum Pseudomonadota; class Alphaproteobacteria; order Azospirillales; family Azospirillaceae; genus Azospirillum; species Azospirillum agricola. Next base: position 429,502 of record NZ_JAGINM010000001.1, on the reverse strand, counting down.
GAATTGCCCACCGTGCCGGTGGTGATGGTGACGGCCTACGGCGATGACGAGAACCGGCAGCGCGCGCTCGACAGCGGCGCCACCGATCTGGTGACCAAGCCGGTGGATTTCGCCGCGCTGAAGAAGCTGGTCAACTCGGTCCTCGCCGAGAAAACGGCGGCGTAGCGCTCCGTCACCGGCCACCCGCCACACGCTCATCCGCCGCACACCGCCGCGATGTCGGACAGCACCGCCGTGACCCCGTTCGAGCAGGACGGGCAGTCCGGGTCGGCGGGCACCGCGATCTCGTTGAACTCCCCGCGCAGGCCGTCATAGAGCATCAGCCGGCCGGCCAACGGCTCGCCCAGCCCAAGCAGCAGCTTGATGGTTTCCGCCGCCATGATCGTGCCGATCACGCCGGGCAGCACGCCCAGCACGCCGGCCTCGGCGCAGGAAGGCGCGTATTCCGCCGGCGGCGGCTCCGGAAACAGGCAACGGTAGCAAGGCCGCAGGCCGGGTGCCGCCCCACCGAACACCGCGACCTGCCCCTCGAAGCGGAAGATCGCGCCGTAGACGTTCGGCACGCCGAGCCGCAGGCAGGCGTCGTTCACCAGATAGCGCGTCGGCAGATTGTCCGAGCCGTCGACCACCACGTCGTGGCCGCCGAGCAGTTCCAGAACGTTGCCGGCTTCCAGCCGGGTGTCATGGGCCACCACTTCGATGGTCGGGTTGAGATCGAGCAGAGCCGTCCGCCCGCTCTCGACCTTGCGCTGGCCGAGCCGGCTCTCGGCGTGCAGGATCTGGCGCTGCAAATTGCTGCGCTCGACCCGGTCGTCGTCGATCAGGGTCAGCCGCCCCACCCCGGCGGCGGCGAGATAGAGCGCGATCGGCGAGCCGAGCCCGCCCGCCCCGATCAGGGCGACGCGGCTGCGCAGCAGACGGTGCTGACCGGCCTCCCCCACCTCCGGCATGGTCAGATGGCGTCGGTAGCGCTCGCGCTGGGCGGCGTCGAGCTGCGGCGGCACCTCCACCGGCAGGCCCGCCGCCTTCCAGGCCGAGAAGCCGCCGGCGACCGACCGGACGTCGGCGTAGCCGAGCCGGGCCAGATCCTCCGCCGCGAACAGCGAGCGGGTGCCGCCGGCGCACAGCAGCAGCACGGTCCGCGCCGCATCCGGCGCCTTGTCCTCGATTCGCAGCTCCAGGAAGCCGCGCGGCAGGCGCAGCGCCCCGGCCGGGCTGCCGGAAGCGGTCTCCTCGTCCTCGCGGACATCGACCAGCAGGGCTCCGCCGCTCTGCAAGGCCAGGGCATCGGCGGGGCCGACCTCCGGAATGCGGGCGCGCAGCTCGGCCAGACGGCGGTCCTTCAGGCTCATGACGCTCTCCTCAACCGCAGGGCCTCAACCGCCCGCCAGGGCGACCATCAGGGTCAGGGTGGCGCCGGCCGGCAGCGTCGCGTCCAGACCGCCCAGCCGGCGCACGTCGTCGCGGCCGAGATAGACGTTCACGAAACGACGCAGTTCGCCCTCGGCGGTGAACAGCCGGTCATGGAAGCTCTCCTGCCCGGCGGTCAGCGCGGCCAGCGCCTCCCGCACCGTGGCGCCGGGCACCGCCACCTGATCGCGCCCGCCGACGAAGCCGCGCAGCGGCGTGGGGATGCGGATCGTCGTCTCGCTCAAATCGTCTCCTCCTCGGCCTGCTCCGCGGGGCCAAGCGCCGCCTCGGCCTCCCCGGCCAGCTGGCGGAACAGGTCGCGCACCTGCTTGGCGCGCATCAGGTCGATGCGCAGATCATGCACGTCCTTGAAGCCGGCTTCAAACGACCAGACATCGGCCGGCGCGTCCATCAGCGCCTCGCTGTTGGCGAGGTGGTCGGCGATCAGCTCTTCCAGCGTGTCCTTGGGCTGCTGGCCGGCGTCGCCGAAATGCAGCTCCATCACCCGCTCGATCAGCGCCGCCTCCTCGGCGGTCTTCTCGTAGAGGCCGCGCAGGCGCAGTTCGTTCAGCACCGGCTTGGTGGTGCGGGTCAGGAAACGACGCGGGATCAGCCACTGCCGCATCGCCCGCTCGATCGCCAGTTCGGTCGCCAGCGCGGTGAACTCGGCGTCGGTCAGGTCGTTGCGCCGGCACCAGTCGGCCAGTCCGGCAGCGTCGGGAATGCCGCGCGCCGCGCAGAAGCGGCGGATCTCGGCGGCGACCGCCTCCTGGTCCACCGTGACTCCGAGCGTGTCGGCAAGCTGCACCACCAGCAGCCGGCCGAGCGCCGCCGCGTTGATCTCGGCGAAGTCGCGACGGTGCAGCGCCGCGTGGCTGGCGATCTCCGACAGCGGGACGCTGTGCCCGCCATGGGCGACGCGGCGGTCGCGCTCGTACAGCGCCTCGAAATAGTGCGAGGCGTTGAAGGTGAAGGGCGCCGGTCGCGGCGGAGTGATCAGGCTGCGCAGATGGACCAGCAGCGCCTCGGCGTCGAGCCGCTTCTGATCGACCGCTCCGGTCGCCAGGAAGGCGTCGAGCCCGGCCGCCTCCGATTCGCCCAGCCCGGCCCCGGCCCACACGCGGTCGCGGGTGCGCTCGGTGAAGTAGAGCGCCTTGGCGGCGGCGATCAGCCGGTCGTGGCGCTCCCTGTCGATCGCCCCGGCGGCCACTGCGGCGGCAAGGCTGGCGCGCAGGTTGACCAGCGGCTCCGACAGGGGGAAATAGCCGTCCTCCGGCCCGGCATGGGCCAGCGCCACCTCGTCGTCGCCGCTCAGGCGGCCGTCGATGTACTGCCGCGCCACCTCGCCGACCGGCACCATGCCGAAGGGGTGGCATTCGGCGGCGCGCAACGCCCCCATGCTGGAGGCGCCGTAGACGGCGACGCCGCTGTGGAGGGCGAACAGGATCTCCTTGTGCCAGACCGACAGCGACTGGCCGAACACCCCGTCGATCAGGGCGATCACATCCGGCCGGTGGATGGTCATGGCGCTGAGGATGTCGGCCTGGGCGGCGGGCGGCAGATAGACCGCGCCGGGCAGCAGGGCGCGGGCGTCGGCCACCGGCATGGTCGGCCCGAGAAAGACGCAGATTCTCATGACGCCGCTCCCGCCATCTGGCTCCGCAGCGCGTTGGCGAAGGCCACCGGCCGGGCGCCCGGCGCGTAGAAGTCGAAGTTGTAGCCCTCCAGGCCGGGCACCACCACCCGCACCACCGGGATGTCCATCTCCGGTTGGGTCAGGTCGAAGACCAGCGCCTGCTCGACGCCGGTCTGGCGCAGAATGCCGAGCAGCAGGGCAATGTCGCCCTCGAAGGTCGGCGTCGCGCGGTTGACGAAGCGCCGCCCGTCCACCGTCGCCGGCTGGCTCTCCAGCGCGGCGACCTCCGCGGCGCCGTCGGCGTTCTGGTTGCGGATCAGGTCGCGGCGGAAGAAGTCGTCGCGCGACCCGGCGATCAGCACCAGACGTGACTGCACCGCCTCGGTCAGGGCGCGCGCCATGGCGACCGCCGGCTCCAGATGGGTGCCGTAGCCGCGGTGCATGCCGGTCTTGCGCAGGTCGCGGTCGTAGACCATCGCCATGTAAGTCGGCACCCCCATGTCGGAGGTCACGTCGAACAGCAGCGGCCGGATGCCCGCCTCGTCGAAACGGCCCAGCAGATCCCGGATCACCGGACTGTCGATGGTCTCCAGCGCGACGCGCGGGGTGGGCCAGCGCAGCGCCTCGGCGGCGTAGCGCCAGCAGGCGACCGAATCGCGCTCGATCACCTCGTAGAGGCCGGCGGCGACCGCCTCCAGTATATGGTTGCCGCTGGCCAGCCCGTTGGTGCCCATCGCGTAGAAGCTGCGCAGCCCCGGCCGCGCCACCGGGTTGCCCAGCAGGGCCACCGAGGTCCAGGGGGCGGCGATGCTGCGCCCGCCCATCAGATCCCAGCCCCAGGCCCAGAACTCCGGCCGGTCCGGGCGGAAGGAGCCGTTCTTGGTGCCGGGCAGCCGGTCCACCGGGATGCGAGCGGCGGCGGGAAGCTCGTTCCAGCTCGCCTCGATGTAGGGCAGCCGGAGCGTCTCGGCGTGATGGAACTCGATCGCCTCCATCGCTGCCGAGACGGTGGCGGCGGCGAGGCTGAAGCCCTTGCCGGCGCTCCCCGACAGGGTCGGGCTGTTCGGCCGGTGGCCGAGCACCGTGTGGATGCCGAGCCGGTCGAGGCCGGTCACGTCGGCCAGCCGCGTGATGCCGCAGCGGCCGAGATGCGGAGTGATGCGCGCCAGCGTCTCCTCGGGCGTCGCGGTGCGGTGCGTGCCGATGAAGAAGCGCTTGGCGGCGCGGTGGACGGCATCGCCGAGCCGGATTCCCGGCTCGGCATGCCGCGAGGATGCGCTGTCGGTCATGGACAGGATCAGGCCATCCGCGTTCCGCCCGTTCAGGACTGCGAGGGGCCGGTCGTGGTGTTGCCCGTTGCCGGAGTGGCCGCCGCCGGATTCGCCGTCGCAGGCATCGCGGCGGCGGGCAGCGCCGCCGCCGGGTTCGCCGTCGCAGGCATCGCGGCAGCGGGCAGCGCCGCCGCCGGGTTCGCCGTCGCGGGCATCGCGGCGGCGGGCAGCGCCGCCGCCGGGTTCGCCGTCGCGGGCATCGCGGCAGCGGGCAGCGCCGCCGCCGGGTTCGCCGTCGCGGGCATCGCGGCGGCGGGCGTCGCGACGGCGGCAACCGAGGCGGCGGTCGCGATGGATTCGACGGTCACGCCGGCATCGATGCCGTCCTTCTTGCCGGACAGGCTTCCGAACGCCTCGGCGGCGGCCCCACGCACATCGTCGGCGGACACCCCGCCAAATCCATTCTGCTCAAGCAGCGCCTGCTTTCCGGCGGCATCCAGCGCGTTGAGCTGGTCCCGGAACTCGCCGTCGGTGGCGAGACGCTTGATGAGATCGAGTGCGCGTTCGTTGGCCATGGTGCCCCCCTAGGTCAGGCTTCGCCGGATGGATTGCCGCAATCGGACGTGACGCCTAAACCAATAGCATAGGCACTTTTGAAAAATACCACTCAAAAAACGTAGTACCCGCCCCGGCTGATCGAAATCCGATTCCCGCCCGCGCACCGGCCGACCGATGACGCACTCCCGCCGGAAGGTTCGACCAGGGCGCGGCCTCCAACCGGCTGACCGACCGGAAAGAGGCCGCGACTCGAGACATGATGCCCCTTGTGCCAGCGTGGCGGCGTGGGCGATCAGGCGACCGCCGTGCCACCGGCCGCGCTGGCACCGAAAGCCGACGAGCCAAAGGCCGAGGAAGCGAACGCCGAACCGGCGAAAGCGGAGGCCCCGAAGGCCGACGCGCCAAAAGCCGACGCGCCAAAAGCCGATGCGCCGAAGGCGGCGGCGGAGGTGACGGACCCGAACGCGGCGGTGCCGCACACCGCCTCACCGGTCGCCCACGCCTTGTTGCCCTTGGCCGCTCCGGCGCTCCTCGGGACATTGCGCAGGGCGGCACCGGCAGCCCGCAGGTCGTCGACTCCAACCTCACCGAAACCGCTGCGGTCGAGAAGCTCGCGCTTCCCGGCGGCTTCCGTCTGCTTCAAACGGCTGCGGAACTCACCATCGGTGGCGAGACGCCTGATGAGATCGAACGCACGCTCCTTGCTCATGACCGGCCCCTGTCTGTTCGTGTTCGAAAAATCCCACGCAACGGGATCGCCGTGGATATTATTACGCAGATTTTTCGCCATCAATTCCCTCAATCATCCAAAAAAGATATTTTTCTTCGCAGTATTTCTCTAATTTCGCGATCGACGCCGTGCCGACGCCGCCGACACGGCACCGCATGCCGTTGAAAAGCACACATCCCGTGACACGCCATGCGCCGATCGTCTATGACCGTCCTACGAACAACTCCAGCCCGTTGGGCACGGCATCGGCAAATCGACATCCACCCGATGCCAATCGAGCCACCCTTCATCGTCCAATATTCTCTTTTGTCGGGCTTCGCCGGCGCTGCTAGATTGCCCGGGTTCGGGGCAGAGCGGGACCTTCGTGTCTTGGCCATCCCCGGCATCGACGACAGCAGGATTGAGGAAACATGATGGCTCGTTTTGGGATCGCATCGCTGGCCCTCGCCGCCGCCCTGGCCGGCGGCTGGCTGACGCAGGCCGCACCGGCGGCGGCGCAGAGCACGAAGCCCCAGGGCCAGCAGCCGGAATGGTCCGAAGGCCACAACCAACGCCCGACCAAGCGCGGCGACGAAGCCCTGCCGGCCGGGACGCTGACCGTCCGCACCGCCGCCACCGCGCCCGGCGCGCTGGGTGTCTATGTCCGCAACGGCTTCCCCTTCGACGTGGTGCTGACTCGGGTCGACGCGACCGAATGCGTCAACATCGTGCCGACCGACTGCGGCCCGATCGGCCAGAACATCCGGGTCGCCACAGGGGCCGAAACCCTCGTGCGCACGCTGCACCAGGCCGACCCCGCCCGCAGCTTCGGCGCGACGCCGACCTACAGCTGGCAGCCCGCCGTCGCGGCGAAGTAAGCCGCCCGGCCGGCACTCCGGCCTTGACATCGGGCCGGGCGCGGGCTGAATGCCTGAACACCGGCGCCGTTCCCCGGCGGCTTCCCGACAAGGGGCCTCGGCGGGAGCACGGCGCCGGTTTCCACCAGCGGCCGGCACGATGCTCTCCTTTTCCAAGCTTCTCCTTCTGGCACTGATCGTCGGCGCCGTCTGGTTCGGCTGGCGCTGGGTAAGCCGCGTCAACGCCATCGGCCGAGACCGCGTCGCCGCCAAACGCCGCGATTCGGACGCGGCAACACGGCGCGCCTCGGCCTCCCGCGCCGCGCCGCGGGCCGACCCGCAAGGCGCCGAGGCCGAGGACATGGAGAAATGTCCGGAATGCGGTGCCTACGTCGCCCCGCGCTCGGCCGTGTCCTGCGGCCGTCCGGCCTGCCCCTACGGACGCTGACGGCTTGATTCCGCAGGCACGCCCGCCTATCGTGCGGCGCGTTTCAACACTTTTCATTGTGGACCGTCCATGGCCTCCCAGAGCGGGAACTCCGCCGACAGCCGCGGCCTGTCGTTCCAGGCCCTGATCCTCAAGCTCCACCAGTTCTGGTCGGAGCGGGGCTGCGTCATTCTCCAGCCCTACGACATGGAGGTGGGGGCCGGCACCTTCCACCCGGCGACGACGCTGCGCGCGCTCGGCCCCGATCCCTGGAAGGCGGCCTACGTCCAGCCCTCGCGACGCCCCAAGGACGGCCGTTACGGTGAGAACCCGAACCGGCTCCAGCATTATTACCAGTACCAGGTCATCATGAAGCCCTCGCCGGCCAACCCGCAGGAGCTTTACCTGGACAGCCTGCGGGCCATCGGCATCGACCCGTCGCTGCACGACATCCGCTTCGTCGAGGACGACTGGGAAAGCCCGACGCTGGGCGCCTGGGGCCTCGGCTGGGAGGTGTGGTGCGACGGCATGGAGGTCACGCAATACACCTATTTCCAGCAGGTCGGCGGCATCGAGTGCGATCCGGTCGCGGTCGAGCTGACCTACGGGCTGGAGCGTCTGGCCATGTATGTCCAGGGGGTCGAGAACGTCTACGACCTCGACTTCAACGGCCAGGGCGTGAAGTACGGCGACGTCTTCAAGCGCGCCGAGGTCGAATACTCGAAGCACAATTTCGAGTTCGCCAACACCGACATGCTGCTCCAGCATTTCAAGGACGCCGAGGGCGAGTGCCAGGCGCTGGTCGGCCAGGGACTCGCCCTGCCCGCCTACGACCAGTGCATCAAGGCGTCCCATCTGTTCAACCTGCTGGACGCGCGCGGCGTGATCAGCGTCGTCGAGCGCGCCGCCTACATCGGCCGCGTCCGCGCGCTGGCCAAGGCCTGCTGCGAAGCCTGGACGGGGGCCAAGTAAGACCATGACCGAATTCCTCGTTGAGTTCTTTTCCGAAGAAATTCCCGCCCGCATGCAGGCGCGGGCCGCCGACGACCTGAAGCGCCTCGTCACCGAGAAGCTCGCCACCAACGGCCTGAGCTTCACGACCGCCGCCGCCCATTCCACCCCGCGCCGGCTGGCGCTGGTGGTCGACGGGCTGCCGGAGCGCACCGCCGACGTGCGCGAGGAAAAGAAGGGCCCGCGCGTCGGTTCGCCGGAGCAGGCGGTCGCCGGCTTCCTGAAGTCCGCCGGCCTGACCAGCCTCGACCAGTGCGAGCAGCGCGACACCGGCAAGGGCGTCTTCTACTTCGCCGTCGCCGAGAAGAAGGGCCGCGCCACCGCCGAGGTGCTGGCCGAGATCATCCCGGCCGTGATGGCCGAGTTGCCCTGGCCGAAATCGATGCGCTGGGGCACCGGAACGGTGCGCTGGGTGCGCCCGCTGCATTCGATCATCGCGCTGTTCGGCGGCCGAGTGCTCGACGGCGGCTTCGATCTGGGCGGCACGCTGGGCCGCGTCGACTTCGGCAACAGCACGCGCGGCCACCGCTTCCTGGCGCCCGACTCCTTCACGGTCGAGAGCTTCGCCGACTACCGGGAGAAGCTGCGCGCCGCCAAGGTCGTGCTCGACCGCGAGGAGCGCAAGGCCAAGATCAAGGCTGACGCCGAGGCCGTCGCCGGTGGGCAGGGGCTGACGCTCTCCCCCGACGACGCGCTGCTGGAGGAGGTCGCCGGGCTGGTCGAATGGCCGGTCGTGCTGATGGGCTCGATCGACGAAAGCTTCATGGACGTGCCGTCGGAGGTGCTGATCACCTCGATGCGCACCCACCAGAAATACTTCGCGGCGCTGGATTCGGCAGGCCGGATGGCCCCGCGCTTCATCGTCGTCGCCAACACCGAGACGGTGGACGGCGGCAAGGCGGTGGTCGCCGGCAACGAGCGCGTGCTGCGCGCCCGCCTGTCCGACGCCAAGTTCTTCTGGGACCAGGACCGCAAGACCAAGCTGGAGGCCCGCCTCCCGGCACTGGAGAAGATCACCTTCCACGCCAAGCTCGGCACCGTCGCCGAGAAGGTGGCGCGCGTGCAGGCGCTGTCCGCCGAGATCGCGCGGCGCATCGGTGCCGATGCCGGCGCCGCCGGCCGCGCGGCTCTGCTGTCCAAGGCCGATCTGGTGTCGGAGGTGGTCGGCGAATTCCCCGAGGTCCAGGGGATCATGGGCCGCTACTACGCGCTGGGCCAGGGCGAGAGCGCCGAGGTGGCCGACGCCATCGCCGCGCATTACAAGCCGCTGGGGCCGTCGGATTCCTGCCCGAACGCGCCGGTCTCGGTCGCGGTGGCGCTGGCCGACAAGATCGACACGCTGGTCGGCTTCTTCGCCATCGACGAGAAGCCGACGGGCTCCAAGGATCCCTACGCGCTGCGCCGCGCCGCGCTGGGCGTGATCCGTCTGGTGCTGGAGAATGGCTTGCGGCTGCCGCTGTCGGCGGTCTTCGCCGCCGCGCACGGCGCCTACACGGTCGGCGGCTTCGCCCCGGCCGACACGGTGTCGGCTGACCTCACCGCCTTCATCGCCGACCGCCTGAAGGTGGTGCTGCGCGAGCAGGGCGTGCGGCACGATCTGGTCGATTCGGTGTTCGCGCTCGGCGGCGGCGACGACCTCGTCCGGCTGCTGGCGCGGGTCAAGGCGTTGCAGACCTTCGTCGGTTCCGAGGAGGGGGCGAACCTGCTGGCCGCCTACAAGCGCGCCTCCAACATCGTCCGCATCGAGGAGAAGAAGGACGGCGCCAGCTTCGACCAACCGGTCGACGCCGCCCGCCTCGCCCAGCCCGAGGAGCAGGCGCTCTCCGCCGCGCTCAACGAGGCGTCGGCGACCGCCAAGCCGCTGCTCGACGCCGAGGACTTCACCGGCACCATGGCGGCACTCGCCCGCCTGCGCGGCCCGGTGGACGCCTTCTTCGACAAGGTGACGGTGAACGCCGAGGACAAGGACCTGCGCGCCAACCGCCTGCGCCTGCTGACGCAGATCCGCACGACGCTGAACGCGGTCGCCGACTTCTCGAAGATCGAGGGGTAAGAGGCTGCCCATCCCCGGCTCTCCGCACGCGCGGGGCGGCCGGGGATGGGCACGGCTCTCAGCCTGCCCCCTCCTGGGGGGCGACGGCAACAGGGGACCGGCGTCCCCATCCTTCCAAACCCTTCCCCAGACGCACCATCGGCTCCTCCACGAGCCGGTGCAGCAGCGCTCCCAACGCCACCGACAGCACCAACGCCACCGCCATCCAGGGCAGGTCGGCCACGACATCCTCGCTGCGCCCGAACAGGTGATGCAGCACCATCCCCACCACCGGATGGAACAGGTAAGTGCTGTAGGAGGTCCGCCCGAGGAACTCCAGGAACCGCCCCCGCAGCCCCAACCGCAGAGCGCCGATGAACAGCGCGGTATCGAGGATCAGCAGCAGGCCGGACCCGGCGAAATGCGGGTCGGCGAACAGCGTCAGGCTGGCGGTCAGGGCGGCGATCACACCCGCCACCAGCGCCATCGACCGCCCGGTCCAGCCGGCCCGCTCGGCGCGGTGGATGGCGACGCCGACGTAGAAGGCGGGAAAGAAGACGATCAGCGCGCTGCCATGACCGCGCAGCCCCCAGGACAGCCCGTTCAGGGCGATCAGCCCAAGCACCACCAGCGGCAGCCCACGCCCGCCGAGCAGCCGGTGGTAGAGCGCGATGAACACGTAGAATCGCACCTCGATCAGCAGGGTCCAGAACACCCCGCTGACCGCCTCCACCCCCAGCAGGTCGGTGACCATGAAGGCGCTGGCGACGTAGGAGATTGCGGGAAAGCCGCCCTCCCCCGTCTCCGGCCCGACACCCAGCGTGTCGAGCGCCAGGATCGCCGCGATGTTCAGCCAATAGGCCGGCAAAATCTTGAACAGCCGGCGCGACAGGAAGACCGGCAGCGGCTGGCGCTCCAGGTTGCCCTGGATCAGATAGCCGCTGAGCAGGAAGAACAGCAGCACCCCCGCCGTTCCCAGCCCGTTGTTGCCGAGGTCGATCCCGATCGACACCAGATGCGGCCCGGCGACGTGCGACAGGACGACCATGGCGATCGCCAGCCCGCGCAGCGCGTCGAGCGGCGCCAGCCGCGCCATTGCCGGACCGGCTCCGCTCATCGGGCGCCCAGGCGCGACGCCGCCAGCCGCAGATCGGCCTGGAAGGTCGGCAGGTCCACCAACTGGCCGCGCAACAGATAGCTGGGGTGGAAGGTCGGCACCACCTCCACCCCCTCGACCAGCCGGCAGGGCAGCAGCTTGCCGCGCAGGGAGAGGATGCCGTTCTCGCCGGTCAGCGCCCAGGTCGGCGTGCGGCCGAGCGCGACGATGACGGTCGGCGCATAGGCGGCGAGCGTCGCGCGCAGATGCTCGATCTCGCCGGTGTAATCGGCCAGCAGCCGGTCCGACGTGCCGAAGGCGCCCCAGCGTTCATCGATCGCCCGACCCTCCTTCTTGGCGCGGGCGCGCGAAGCGAAGAAATGCCCGACCTTGTTGCCCGGCGGCTGGTAGCGGAAGACGTTGGCGACCAGGCATTCCGCCCGCTCGATCCCGACCGCCGCCAGCGATTCGTCGAGCAGCTTGCCGCTGCGCCCGACGAAGGGCCGGCCGAGACGCGCCTCCTCCGCACCGGGGGCCTCGCCGACGATCGCCATGCGGGGGCCGTCCACCGGCTTGGCCGGGAAGGTGTAATCGGCGAAGGGCAGAGCGTCGGGCGAGGGGATGGGCGGGGTGTCGGTCATCGGAACGTCCGGTGCTGGTGAAACGGGAAAGCGGGTGGCGGGCTTGCCGAACCGGCGCCGCAACCCCAGAGTTCTGCTCCGGACGTTCTAGCGCAGTCCGATCGAGTCGACCAACATGGGAGAACAGGGATGGCAGCACAGGATCTCGCCGGCCGGCATTGCGTGCCCTGCCGGGGCGGCGTCCCGCCGATGGACCGGGCGATGGCCGAGGAGCATCTGGTGCAGGTCCCCGGCTGGTCGCTGAAGGAGGATCCGGAGCGGATCGAGCGCGATTTCCGCTTCCCGGATTTCGCCCAGGCCCAGGCCTTCGCGGTGCGGGTCGGCGATCTGTGCGAGGCCGAAGGCCACCACGCCGAGATCCATTACGGATGGGGCCATTGCTCCGTGACCTTCTGGACCCACAAGATCCGGGGGCTGCACGAGAACGACTTCATCATGGCCGCCAAGGTCGACGGCGTCGCCGACGCGCCCTACGTCGATCCCGAGGTCGGGACGGAACCGCCGCCCTACGTGCATGGCGACGGCCATCCGGCCAAGGCTTGACCGCTCCCCTCAGCCCCACAGCTCCGGCCGGGGCGGCTGGATGGTCGCCCCGTCATAGACCAGCCCCGGCTCACGGTCGCGCGCCAGCAGCAGCGGCCCGTCGAGATCGACGTAGCGCGCCCCCTGCCCCACCAGCATCGCCGGCGCCATGGCGAGCGACGTGGCGACCATGCAGCCGACCATCACTTCGAAGCCCATCGCCTCGGCGGCGCGCTTCATCGCCAGCGCGCCGGTCAGGCCGCCGGTCTTGTCCAGCTTGACGTTCACCACCGCGTAGAGGCCGCGCAGCCGCTCCAGCGACTCGGGCCCATGGCAGGATTCGTCGGCGCCGAGCGGCACCGGGCTGCGCACGCCGCGCAGCGCCTCGTCCTGCCCGGCGGGAAGCGGCTGCTCGATCATCTCGACGCCGAGCCCGGCAAGAACCGGAGCGAAGCGGTCGAGCTGCTCCAGCGTCCAGCCCTCGTTGGCGTCCACCACCAGCCGCGCCGCCGGAGCCGCCGCCCGCACCGCGCGCGCACGGTCGAGGTCGCCCTCCCCGGTCAGCTTCATCTTCAGCAGCGGGTGGCGCGCCGCCCGCTCGCGCGCGGCGTCGCCCATCGCCGCCGGCTCGTCGACGCTCAGCGTGTAGCAGGTGGTCAGCGGACCGGGAGGCGCCGCCAGACCAGCCGCGCGCCAGACTGGAATGCCGGACCGCTTGGCCTCCAGGTCCCACAGGGCGCAATCGAGCGCGTTGCGCGCCGCGCCGGCGGGCATCGCCGCCGCCAGCCCGGCCCGGTCGAGCCCGCCGGCGACCGCATCGGCCATCGTCTCCAGCGCGGCGACGACGCCCTCGACGCTCTCGCCGTAACGGGCATACGGCACGCACTCTCCCCAGCCGCGGTGGTTGCCGTCGCCGACCTCGGCGACGACGACGGCCGCCTCGGTCTTGGCGCCGCGCGAGATGCGGAAGGAGCCGCGAATCGGAAAGCTCTCGCGGCGGACGGTCAGGCGGGGAGCGGACATGGTTGAGCGACCCTGGAAAGCGGAAGCCGGAAACGAAGGCCGGCAATGAACGCCGGACATGGCAAGGGCCGGGAGTGTATCCCGGCCCCGTTCGGCGATCGACTCCGCTTCGCGCGCGGCGTTCAGCGATCCTGGACGATGACCCCGTACCAGCCGAGGCCCTTGTAGGTCTCGTAGCCCGGCGTCAGGGCGTAGCCGACCAGCTTGCCCTGGGCATCGACGTAGTGGCCCATGGTGCCGGCGCCGCGCTTCAACGGCACCGTCTCCGCCAGGATGCCGCGCCCGTCCGAGGAGGCGATCACCCGGTGGCGGGCGTCGAGCAGCAGGCAGCGCGAGCGCTCCCGCTCGGCCTCCTCCAGCCGCACCCCCTGGACCACCGCCGCCGCCTGCGGCTCCCAGTCGAAGAAGATGCCGAGCACGCCGACCGGCTCGCCGCTGGCCTCGCCGCCACGGCGGATCGCCGTCGCGTAGGTCGCCACCACCCGGTCGTCCAGCGTCCGGTTGCGGGCGACGTCGCCCACCGTGAACTCGCCGCCGTCGCGCGTCGCCAGCGCTTGGCGGAACCACGGCTCGTCCGACACGTTGGCGCCGACGGCGTTGCGGTAGCGGTCGGGGCGGCCGTTGGCGATGACGGTGCCGTTGCGGTCGGCGATCCACAGGTCGAGGTAGACGGTGTAGGATTCCAGGATGACGCCCAGCCGGTGCGCGGCGTGGCGGCGCGCCTCCTCGGACGGGGCGGCTGCGCAATCGACCACGGCGCTGTCGGTCGCCCACCAGCGCACGTCGCAGGAGCGTTCGTACAGGTTGCGGTCGATGATCTCGATCATGTTCAAGGACAGGTCGGCCAGCCGCTTGCCGTGCATCTCCTGCACCATGGCGCTGCCGGTGGTGGTCAGGTGATCGACGCGGGCGACGATCTCCGAACGCAGTTCCCTGGTGATGCTGTTGACCTGGGTCGAGATCTCCGAGACCTCGTTGGCCACCACGGCGAAGCCGCGCCCGGCGTCGCCCGCGCGGGCCGCTTCGATCAGCGCGTTCATCGCCAGCATCTTGGTGCGGCGCGTGATGTCCTCGATCAGGGACACCTTCTTCGACGCCACATCCAGCACGCCGCGCGACAACTCGAACAGGTCGGTGCCCGCCATGCTCATCTTCGTGTCCCCCGTCATGACCGTCTCTTCATCCCTGCCAATCAAAAGACGTGCCAACCGTGCCGGACCGTCGGCAACCCGCCCTCAACACAGCAGCTTCCGCCGCGTCCCGACGCGGAAGACCCTGGTGAGCGCATTGTTCTTGTTGGATCGCCGCCGGTTAAGATGCTGAAACAAAGTGCAACTGGTATCCCGGCGGACAATGGCCAGCGAACGGCTGTTCACATTGCTGGCATGTAACACAATTGCCTGGCAAAATCGCAAGAAAAATACGTCAGTCCACGAAACAACGCCACAATCACAACGGGATCATCAAAACACGCCACGCGCGCGTGCCCATTCGCCGGGCAGTTGCCCGGGATCAGGCCACGCGGTGCATCTCGTCCAGAAACTGCTGGACCTCGCGGGTCATCCGGTCGGCCTCGGCGGCCATCCGCTCGGAGGCGGCGAACACCTCGTGGGCGGCGCCGCTGGTGCGGGTGGCGGCGTCGGTGACGTCGCGGATGTCGTCGGAAACGGCGCGGGTGCCGGCGGCGGCCTGCTCCATGTTGGCGACGATCTCGTGGACGGTGGCGCCCTGCTGGGCGATGCCGCTGCTGATGCCGCCGGCGATCTGGTTGATCGACTGGATGGTGCGGCCGATGCCGACGATGGCGCCGACCGCCTCGTCGGTGGAGGACTGGATGCCGGCGATCTGGCCGGCGATGTCGCCGGTCGCCTTCGCCGTCTGGTCGGCCAGCCGCTTGACCTCCTGCGCCACCACCGCGAAGCCCTTGCCGGCCTCCCCGGCCCGCGCCGCCTCGATGGTCGCGTTCAACGCCAGCAGGTTGGTCTGGCTGGCGATGTCGTTGATCAGGGTGACGACGTCGCCCACCGTGCGGGCGGCGCCCGACAGTTCGGCGACCAGGGCGTTGGAGCGCTCGGCCTCGCCGGCCGCCGCCTCGGCCACCGTGGCGACCTGCCGGATCTGGCGGGCGATCTCGGCGATGGAGGTCGACAGCTCCTCGGTCGCCGCCGCGACGCTGCCGACGTTGGAGCCGGTCTGCGCCGCCGACGCCGCCACCGACGACGCCTTGCCGGTGGCGCGGTCGGCGTCGGTCTCCATGGCGCGGGCCGACACCTCAAGCTGATGCGCGGTGCCGGCGACCTCGGTGCAGACCTGCCGGATCTGGCCTTCGAAGCGGACGGTCACGTCGGCGAAGCCGGTGACCTTCTGGGAGATGCTGTCGGTCGCCGCGTTGATGGTGCGGCTGGCGTGCAGGAATCCACCCTGCATGCCGCGCAGGATGATGCGGCGGAAATATTTGTGCTCCGAGACGACGTGCATCGAGGCGGTGGCCTCGCGCACGAAGGCGTCGGTGCGGTCGATGGCGTCGTTGACGGCGTGCATCGCCTCGCCCAGCACCCCGCCCTCGCGGATGCCGATGACGCGGGCCTCGAAATCGCCGCGCGCGACGGCGCGGTTGACCGCCGCGAGCTGCTCGACGGCCGCCGTGGCCCGGCGCAGACAGACGCCCGCCCCGGCGAGCGCCGCGAGAGTCGCGGCACCGAGCCCCAGACGCAGCGCGGTGCCGGCAAGCCCGGCCGCCTCGGCCCCCAGCAGGGCGAGCGTCGCCGCCGCGGCGGCGGCGGCCAGCAGCGTCGCCCTAGAGAGAGAAGACGAATTCGTCATACCCGATCCCCTTCGCGGTCAGCAGGCCGACGACCGTCGCGAACCCCGCCTCCATGCCCTGCTTGCGGTCGGCGTGGCTGTTCTCGATGTCCAGGAGCTGGCGGTAGAGCGGCACGACCTTGTCCACCGCCGACCGTTCCGGCACCCG
Source organism: Azospirillum agricola (assembly GCF_017876095.1). Classification (GTDB taxonomy): domain Bacteria; phylum Pseudomonadota; class Alphaproteobacteria; order Azospirillales; family Azospirillaceae; genus Azospirillum; species Azospirillum agricola. Next base: position 413,338 of record NZ_JAGINM010000001.1, on the reverse strand, counting down.
GCGCGACGAATGGTAGCCGATCACCCGGCCGTTCGCGTCGTAGCTCGGTGTGACATGGGCGAAAACCCAATAATGGTCACCGTTGCGCGCCCGGTTCACCACATAGGCGAAGATTTCCTGGCGGGCGGCCAGCGTGTCCCACAGCAGCTTGAAAACACAGCGCGGCATGTCGGGATGGCGGACGATCGAATGGGGGGCGCCCATCAGATCCGCCTCGCTGTAGCCGGCGACGCGCTGGAAGACCCGGTTGGCGTAGGTGATCCGCCCCTTCAGGTCGGTCTTGGAGACGATGACCTCGTCCGGATCGAAGAACCGCTCCACCCCTGTCAGGGAAACATCGCGTCGTGACATGCTGCCTGCTGGTCCCGGCGGGCGCCGGTCGGCGCTGGTCCGACGGGGCCGTCTGCTGATGTCGGACGGCGGGAGCCGAAGGCGCCGCGCCCTCATCCCCCGCCCGCGCCCCCCGCTTAGCCGGCGGCGCAAGAAACATCAACCTAAAGAGAGCCGCAGACTCAGAAAAGCAAAATGTGTTGCGGCGCTGAAATGTCCCCGCAACGGACTGATGTCCGGTCCGTCATTCGGACCGCCACGCTTATTCCGGCGGATAGGGAACCGTCAGCAGGCGGCCGGCCGGCGGCGACTCCACCACCACCACGGTGCCATCGGGCCAGCGCACCTCGACCTGATCGACCGTCTGCACGGCGCCCAGCCCGAAATGCGCCACCGGCTCACCCTGGCAGAGATAGCCCGAGCCGGCGCAGATCGCCCGGCGCTGCCGCCGCCCGCCGGCGATGCAGCTCACCACCGCGCCGCGCGCCGGGGCGCCGAAGGGGGTGAGCGGCAGGACGCGCAGCCAGCCGTTGTGGTTGGCCGCCGTGCGGTAGACCGACAGCGGCTGGGCCGCGCCGTCGCCATGGGCCAGGACCAGCTCCAGCCGGCCGTCGCCGTCGATGTCCATCGCCACGGCGCCGGTGCCCGAGCCCTTCGGCTCAGCGGCGTCGCCCAGATCGATCTCCTGCCACTGGTCGTGGCGCCAGCCGAACAGGCGGTTGGGCTCGCCCTGGGTGTGGAAGAACAATTCCTCGTAGCCGTCGTTGTCGAAATCGGCGACGACCACGGTGAAGACCCGGCCGGGCATCGACAGGTCGGCGGTGGCCGACTCGACGAAGCCGCCGCCGGAACGCTGCTGGAACAGCCGCTGCGCCCCGTCCCAGGTGCCGACCAGCAGGTCGAACAGCCCGTCGCCGTCATGGTCGAAGGCCGCGACCGCCCGGCCAGAGGGCCGCGAATCGACGATGCCGCGCTCCTCGGCGATCTCCTCGAAGTTGCCGTCGCCGAGGTTGCGGAAAAGCTGGTTGGGGCCGCAGTCGTTGATCGCCACCAGATCCATGCGGTCCGAGACGATCGGCAGCGCGGTCAGGCCGCGCGCGGCGGCGATGACGTCGAGCCCGGCCTCCTCCGCCGCGTCCTCCAGCCGGCCGCGCCGGCTCAGCTCGTACAGGCGCAGCGGCGCGCCGTCGGTCGCCACCACGAAGCCGTAGCGGCCATGCCCCCAGCGGTCGAGCGCCGCCACCGAGCGCGCCGCCATCCGGTTGGCGATCCCGATGTTCTCCGATTGGGCCAGCAGGTCGAGCCAGCGGTCGCCGAAGCAGGCGAACAGCCGGTCGGCCATGTCCTTCGGGCCGCTGGCGCGGTCGGAGTTGACGACATACAGCTCCTCGCGCCCGTCGCCGTCGACGTCGGCGGCGGCCAGCCCGACCGCGTGCCCGGCCGGATCGGCGAGCAGAGGGTCGGCGATGTCGACCAGCCGGCCGTCCCGCCATTTCAGCACGAGGTTGTTGCTGCCATGGCCGGCGACCACCAGTTCGAAGGCGCCGTCCCCGTCGATGTCGGTGACCGCGATCCCGTTCGACTGGCGCGGGGGATTGTCGGCGATCAGCGACGAGCAATCGAGGAACATCGGCACCCTCTCTTCCCGTTGACGGTGCGCCGCGATGCAGCGCCTTGTCGGGATTGGCCTTTCGCGGAGCGTTCCTCCGTTGATACCCCGTCGCGGGCCGGGCGTAAACCCGGACGGAGGGGGAGGATGTCCTATGCCCGCGGGCGGACGGGCGGAGCGCGCCCGCGCCCAAGGGACGTTTCCGCACAAAAAACCCCGCGTCCCTCGACGCCGGGGCGCGGGGATCGCGGGGCCTTCGAACTCATGGCGGTGGACGCTTCGCCGTTCCCTTCGTCATGACCGGGCTTGTCCCGGTCATCCAGGCGGAACCTTGAGGTCTGCTTGTGGATGCCCGTGTCAAGCACGGGCATGACGCGCTGTGTGGACGATGGCGACGCGGTCGCCTCCGCACGCCCTCAGTGACGCTTTTTCACGCCACCGTTGGTCAGCGGACCGTTGGCGGCCAGCTTGCCGTCCTCGCCCTCGCCGGACGCGGCCTTCGGTTCCGGCTTGGCCTGCTTGACCGCGGCCATCGCCGACTTGAGCTGCTCGCGCGCCGGAAGCTCGATGTTCAGCTCCAGGGTCGAGCAGTCGCCGCCACGGTCCAGCTTCACCTCGACCTTGTTCTGGTCGATGTCGATGTACTTGGCGATGACGGCCAGCAGCTCCTGCTGGAGCATCGGCAGGTAATCGGGGCCGGTGCGCCCGGCGCGCTCGTGCGCCATGACGATCTGCAACCGCTCCTTGGCCTGCACCGCCGACGGCCGGGGGGCCGAGCGGAAGAAGCTGAAGATGCTCATGCGCTCCTCCGCAGGAGCCGGCTGAACAGGCCCTTCTTCTGGGGATTGACGAAACGGTGCTCGATCTCCTCGCCGAGGAAGCGGCCGACCGCGTCGGTGTAGGCCTGGCCGGCGTTCGACGCCTCGTCGAGGATCACCGGCATGCCGACGTTCGACGCGCGCAGCACCGCCTGGCTTTCCGGGATGACGCCGAGCAGCGGGATCGCCAGGATCTCCAGCACGTCGTCGACCTTCAGCATCTCGCCCTTCTCGACCCGCTCCGGGTCGTAGCGGGTCAGCAGGAGCTGCTGGGAAACCGGCTCCAGCCCCTGCTCCGCCCGGCGCGAGCGCGAGTTCAGCACGCCCAGGATGCGGTCGCTGTCGCGCACCGACGAGACTTCCGGGTTGGTGACGATGATCGCGTGGTCGGCGAAGTAGAGCGACATCAGCGCGCCGCGCTCGATGCCCGCCGGGCTGTCGCACAGGATGTAGTCGAATTCCTTCGACAGGTCGTTCAGCACCCGCTCCACCCCCTCGCGGGTCAGCGCGTCCTTGTCGCGCGTCTGCGAGGTCGGCAGGATGTAGAGGTTGTCGATCCGCTTGTCCTTGATCAGCGCCTGGCTCAGCTTGGCTTCGCCGTTGATGACGTTGATGAAGTCGAAGACGACGCGCCGCTCGCAGCCCATCACGAGGTCGAGGTTGCGCAGGCCGACGTCGAAGTCGATGACGACCGTCTTGAAACCGCGCAACGCCAGCCCGGTCGCGAACGCGGCGGATGAGGTCGTCTTGCCGACACCGCCCTTGCCGGAGGTCATGACGATGATCTTGCTCAACGGAGCCTCTCCCATAATCCCAAAGTTGCCGTCAACGAAACCCGCGAACCCCGCGCGCTCAACTCCTTAAGCCGTCTTCAGCGGCTCCATGCGCAGGACCCCGTCGCGCAGGAAAACCTGCACCGGCTTCTTGAAAAAGTCACTGCCGATGTCTTCGCTGACGCGGTAGACGCCTGCGACCGAAACGACCTCGGCCTCCAGGCTGTGGCAGAAGATGCGGGCCGTCGCGTCCCCCGACACCCCGGCCAGCGCCCGGCCGCGCAGGGCGCCGTAGACGTGGATGTTGCCGTCGGCCAGCAGCTCCGCCCCCGGCGACACCGAGGCGGTGATGATCAGGTCGGACTTCTCGGCATAGATCTGGGTGCCGGAGCGCACCGGCTCGGTCACCACCATGGCCGGGCGGTGGACCACCTCGACCATGATCTGCGGCGCCGCCGCGCTGGCGGCGCGCGGGTCGGGACCCTTCACCACCTCCTCCAGCTTGGCGACGCGGCCGGTCGGCATCGGCGTCAGCCCGACGGCGAGCGCCGCCTCCTGAACCGGGCGCGGCCCGCCCTGGAAACCGACGGGCAGCAGGTGATGCGCCCGCACCTGGGCGACGAAGGCCCCGAGGTCGAAGACCACCGATTCGGGCAGGTCGTCGAAATCCAGCACGACCGGCGCGTTGCGGAAGAAGTTCGGGGCCTGCCGGACCTTGATGTTCAGCTGAGTGAAGAAATCCGGCGAGGCGGGGGCGTGGACCTTCAACACCATCATGGTGAAGGAATTGCCCCGCAACTGGAACGGCACATCCCGTTCGGCGACCTGACTGGCGCTGCTCACCGTTGCCTTCCCGTTCGTTCCTGCCGGCCCATGCCCGCTCCCCCCGCGATCCGCCCGGCCACCCGGAGCGGCGGCGCGGTGTCGGGCGCCGGTCGATCCGCGCCTTCTAGCCGTCCGCGCCCCTGCGATTCAAGCGAATCCCATGCCGGTGGAAAGTGACATCCGAAGGCCACGGGCCGCAGTGCCGGACCGGTTGCGACACCGGACCGCCCGACAAGGCAACGTGTTGCGTCGGCAATCTCCCCCACCACAGGATATAGTAACCAAAGCCTCAGCTTGCGGCAAAGCCTTTCGCCGGTCCTACGACCTTCGCCGGAGAGGCCGCCCACCGGCCTTTCCGCAAGGACACGCGCATCGGGTTACTCTGTCCGGGCGGCCGGCTCTCCTGCGGCAACCACACCACATCTTGTATGAATATTTTGTTCCGGTCGCAATTTCTCCTGACGCCGGGCGTTGCAGACGATACTGTCGACGTGCGTGGCTTCCACCGACGACGAGGTTCTCTTGCACCTTGTTCCGCCCTTCGCGAACCGCCGACCCGGCCCCTCCGCAGGGGCGTCCGGCGGTGGGCGTCCCGCACCGGCAAATCTGCCCCCGGCAGAGCCGAGCATGGCACACAGCCAGGCCTCCGCCCCGATCCACATCCAGGCGCGCGACCGTTCGAGCCTCCCCCCTGCGGGAGGCTTTTTTGTGTGCGCATTCGGTGCCACCCCACCCTTCGAGGAGATGCGTCATGGCCAAGCGTTCGAGCAAAAGCATCGTCGCCGCAGCGTCCGACTCCACGGTGCACCCGCTGTTCCCCGCCGCGACCGGCTGGGATCCGCTGGGGCGCGAGGAGCGTCGCGACCAGAGCTATCTCCGCAAGGTCAAGCCGCAGAACGCCAACCAGAAGCTGCTGATGGACGCCATCAAGACGCACAATCTGGTGATGGCGCTGGGGCCGGCCGGCACCGGCAAGACCTATCTGGCGATCTCCGCCGCCGTGGAGGCGCTGGAGGAGGGCAGCGTCGACCGCATCGTGCTGTCCCGCCCGGCGCTTGAGGCCGGCGAGAGCATCGGCTACCTGCCCGGCGACATGCACGAGAAGATGGCGCCCTTCCTGCGCCCGCTCTACGACGCGCTGACCGACCGCATGGGGGCCAAGCGGCTGCGCGCCCTGATGGCCGACGGCACCATCGAGATCGCGCCGGTCGGCTTCATGCGCGGCCGCACCCTGAACAACGCCTTCGTGGTGATCGACGAGGCGCAGAACTGCACCTACGCCCAGATCAAGATGCTGCTGACCCGGCTGGGCTGGCATTCCACCATGGTGCTGACCGGCGACCCGGACCAGACCGACCTTCTGGACAATCTGTCGGGGCTGGCCGACATCGCCAACCGGCTCGAAGCCGTCGAGGGAATCGCCGTCGCCCGCCTGACCGAGAAGGACATCGTCCGCCACCCGCTGGTCGCCAGCATGCTGACGGTGCTGTGACCGGAGTCCGTCCGGACTGTGGCGGACGCACGCGGCGGTGACGGAACCCCCCATCGCCGCGTGCGTCCTATGGTCGCATCGCGGATGACCAGCCTGACGGAAGGTTCGCTCAAGAGATATTAAGCTTGACCAATGATTGCGTCCGGGCGAGAAGTCACGAAAATTTTATGGAAATAGAGTTTTCGTGACAGGAGGACTGTCCGCCGTGTTCGAGCGCATCAGCATCAAGGGCAAGATCGGGTTGATTCTCGCCGCCTCCGGGGCCGGGCTGCTCCTGGTGGCGGCCGTCAGCCTGATCGGGCTGCGGGCGGAGATGATGGCAGACCGTCAGGACAAGACCCGCAGCGTGGTCGAGGTCGCCCACACGCTGGTCGCCCATTACGAGGCGCGCGAGCGCGCCGGCGCCCTGACCCGCGACGCCGCCCAGGCGGCGGCCAAGGACGCGCTGCGGGCGCTGCGCCACGACCGGACGGAGTATTTCTTCGTCACCGACCTGTCGCCCCGCATGATCATGCACCCGATCCGTCCGGAGCTGGACGGCCAGGACCTGTCCGGGAACGCCGACCCCAACGGCAAGCGGCTGTTCATGGAGTTCGTCCGTGTCGTCAAGGCCGACGGCGCCGGATTCGTCGATTACCTGTGGCCCAAGCCCGGCTCGGCGGCCCCGGTGGCGAAGCTGTCCTACGTCGCCGGCTTCGCGCCCTGGGGCTGGCTGATCGGCTCCGGCATCTACATCGACGACGTCGACACCGCCTTCCGCGCCGCCGCCCTGCGGCTGGGGGCGACCGGCCTGCTGATCGGCCTTGCCGCCGCGCTGGTGGCGCTGCTGGTCAGCCGCGCCATCGTGCGCCCGCTCGACGGCATGGCGCGGGCGATGCAGGCGCTGGCCGGCGGCGACAGCGCGGTGACGGTGCCCGGCACCGCCCGCACCGACGAGATCGGCGCCATGGCCCGCACGGTCGAGATCTTCCGCGTCCAGCAGATCGACCTCGCCCATCACTGGGAGCGCCAGCGGATCGAGCAGCGGGTCGCCGAGCAGCGTGCCGGCGCGCTCAAGCGGCTGACCGACCGCTTCGACGCGACGGTGGCCGAGACCATCCGCACGATGGGCGGCGCCGTCGGCACGCTGGAGACCACCGCGCGCAGCCTGTCCTCCACCGCCGACCGCAACCGGCAGGAGGCGACCTCCGTCGCCGGCGCCTCGCAGCACGCCTCGCACAGCGTGCAGACGGTGGCGGCGGCGGCCGAGCAGCTCACCGGCTCCATCGCCCTGATCGGCGAGCGGGTGGTCACCTCATCGGCCATCTCGACGCAGGCGGTCGAGGCGTCCAGGCGGGCCGGCGCCGAGGTCGACGGGCTGGGCAACGCGGCGCACCGGATCGGCGAGGTCGCCGGCCTGATCGCCGGCATCGCCAGCCAGACCAACCTGCTGGCGCTCAACGCCACCATCGAGGCGGCCCGGGCCGGCGAGATGGGCAAGGGCTTCGCCGTCGTCGCCGGCGAGGTCAAATCGCTGGCCGGCCAGACGGCGAAAGCCACCGAGGAGATCGCCCACCACATCGCCCAGGTGCAGGACGCGACCCAGACCGCCGTCACCGCCATCCGCGAGATCGGCGCCATCGTGGCGCGCAGCGACGAGATCGGCACCACCATCGCCGACGCCGTCCAGCAGCAGGGGGCGGCGACCGGCGAGATCGCCCGCAGCGCCTGCGAGGCGGCGGCGGACACCCGGCAGGTCTCGACCAGCATCGACGCCGTGTCGGCGGCGGCGCTGGAGACCGAGCGCTCGGCCACCGGCCTGCTCGACGCGGCGGGCGGCCTGTCGCGGCAGGCCGACGCCCTGCGCGGGATGGTCGACGCCTTCCTGGTCAACGTCGAGGCGATCAACGCCGCCCCGCTCACCGCGCTGCACGCGGCGGAGCCGGCGGGCGGCGCCGTCTTCATGGCCTGGACCGACGCGCTGGCGGTCGGCGACGAGGGCATCGACACCGACCACATGATCCTGATCGCGTTGCTGAACGAGGCCGCCGCCCACACCCGCGACCGCGCCGACCGGGCGACGCTCGCCGCCGCCGTCGGCCGCCTGCTCGCCTACACCGTCCTGCATTTCGAACAGGAGGAACGGCTGATGGAAAGCAGCGGATACCCCGATCTGGCCGCCCACAAGGCCGAGCACGACGCGCTGCGCGAGCGCACGGCGGGGTTGAAGCGCCGGCTGGAGGCGGGCGAGGCGGTCGGCGACGATCTGCTGGCGCTGGTCCGCGACTGGCTGTTCGAGCACATCCAGCATTCCGACGAGCGGATCGGCCGGCATCTCGCCGGGCGGCAGCAGGCGGCCTGACCCACGCCAGGACTGCCTCGACCATCGCGGCGAGGAGATCGCCGCGTGGCCAGCCTCCGCGAGACCGGCAGATGGCGGTGCCCACGTCACGTCGCTCGCGGGAGCACCGCTCCCTCGGCCATCGCGATCCCGTCCGGTCCGGCGGCATGGGGCAATCGGTCCTCCCCCGTGCGCGCCGGCCCCCTTGACCTTCGCCGCGTCCGGGCCCATTCCTGAAGCATCATGAAGGCCCGAATCATCCGCATCGCCGTTGCCTCCGTCCTGGCCATCGCCGTGTCCGCCGGCATCGCCTGGTGGCAGGTCCAGAACGCCTCCAGCACGGTGGCGGGCGCCACCAGGAGCGCCGTGCCGATCGGCGGCCCCTTCACCATGACCGACAGCGACGGCAAAACGGTCACCGACGCCGACTATCGCGGCAAGTACCTGCTGGTCTATTTCGGCTACACCTACTGCCCGGACGTCTGCCCCACCGAACTCGGCGCCATGACCCAGGCGCTCGACCAGCTCGGCCGGCAGGCCGACAAGGTGCAGCCGCTCTTCGTCTCCGTCGACCCGGAGCGCGACACGGTGGCGCACCTGAAGGACTATGTCGGGCTGTTCCATCCCCGGCTGATCGGGCTGACCGGAACCGCGGAACAGGTCCGAGACACCGCCCGCGCCTACCGGGTCTACTACGCCAAGGCGCCGCAGAAGGACGGCAAGCCCGACGAATACTTGATGGACCATTCCAGCTTCATCTATCTGATGGGTCCGGACGGCGGTTTTCTTGGCGTCTACCCGGCCGGCACCAGCGCCGACCGCATCGCCCAGGATCTCGGCACCCGCATCGCGGGCTGACCCCGGCGTCACAAAAGCGTCCCAGACAGCCGCAACAGGCGGTTGCCCGCGCTCCGGGCAGCCGCTTTTTTTGCAAGCCGAGACGGGACAACGCGCCGCAGCGCGGCAAAAACCGGGTTATTTCCTTTCTTTCTCAGTCTTTCCAATGACTTAGCAAGAGGGTTTTGCGACTTGACAGGGTTGTCCCCCAAACGTATGGTCTCGCCGCTTTCGCGTGGCGGCGAGCCAAACGGAGATCGGAGGGCGGCATGAACGACAAACCGCCTTCGGACCCTTTGGAAGAGCTCGAAGCCCGTTTGCGCAAGGCGCGTGAAGAACAACGCGGCTGGTCGGGCGGACCCGGTAGCAAATACCACCGTCCTCCCCAGGGAGTGTTGGGCACCGCGCTGCGCATCGGGACCGAGCTGGTCGCGGCCATGATCGTCGGAGTCGGCGGCGGGTATCTGCTCGATCGCTGGCTCGGCACGGCGCCCTGGGGACTGATCGTCATGTTCTTCCTCGGGTCGGCGGCGGGAGTGCTGAATGTCTACCGGGCCGTCAACGGCCTCGGCATCGCCGCCGGCTACAGCCGGCCCACTGGGGACAACGAGCGCCAAGACGGCGACGCACACTGAGCGAGGACGACCTTGGATCCGCTGCACCAGTTTCAAATCAGTTCGTGGTTCCAGATCATCCTCGGCGGCTACGACGTGTCGTTCACGAAGTCGGCCTTCTTCATGGTCGTGGCCGTCGCGGCGATCTATTCGCTGCTGGTCGTCGGCATGGCGAACAGGTCGATGGTGCCCGGCCGTCTGCAATCGGCCGCCGAGATGTTCTACGAGTTCGTCGCCAACCTCGTTCGCGACAACGCCGGCCACGACGCCAAGCCCTACTTCCCGTTCGTGTTCGCCATCTTCATGTTCGTCCTGTTCGGCAACATGATCGGCATGATCCCCTACACCTTCACCTTCACCAGCCACATCATCGTGACCTTCACGCTGGCCGCCGTGGTGTTCGTGTTCGTGACGGTGCTGGCGCTGATCAAGCACGGGCTGCACTTCTTCACCTTCTTCATGCCGCACGGCGCCCCGGTGGCGCTCGCCCCGATCCTCATCCCGATCGAGGTGATCTCCTACGTGATGCGCCCCGTCAGCCTCTCGATCCGACTGTTCGCCAACATGATGGCCGGTCACACGATGCTGAAGGTCTTCGCCGGCTTCACGGTCATGATGATCAGCGGTCTCGGCGCGCTCGGCTTCGTCACCGGTCTGGTTCCGCTCGCCATCAACGTCGCGTTGACCGGCTTCGAGTTCCTGGTCGCGTTCCTGCAAGCCTACGTCTTCTCGATCCTGACCTGCCTGTACATCCGCGACGCGCTGGAACTGCACTGAGCAGAGCCCGCCTTCCGGACCCTCGTTTACCCCGTTCCATCGCGTTCAATACTTACCTAGAGGAATGAGTACCATGGAAGCTGAAGCCGCAAAGTTCATCGGTGCCGGTCTGGCCGTTATCGCCCTCGCCGGCGTCGGCATGGGTATCGGCAACATCTTCTCGACGCTCATCGGCTCGATCGCCCGCAACCCGGCCGTGCAGCCGAAGGTCTTCCCGATCGGCATTCTGGGCTTCGCGCTGACGGAAGCCGTCGCGCTGTTCGCCCTGCTGATCGCCTTCCTGATCCTGTTCGCCTAAGGCCAGAGCGGCTTTCAACAAGAACAGCTCTGACGACGCGGCGCCGGGCTTCTTCGGGAAGTTTCGGCGCCGCTCCTTTGCCTAGGGGGACCGATCATGCCGAACCTGTTGGCCAAAGGCCGGCTGGCCCGCTGGTCGGGTGTGGCGGGCGCTTCGCTCGTCACCCTCACCACGATGGCCGGCACCGTCCTGGCGGCTGCGGCGGAGCACGCTCCGGACGCGGCGCATGGCGGCGAGCACGCTTCCGGCGGCCTGCCGCAGCTCAATCCCGCCAATTTCCCGACCCAGATCTTCTGGCTGGCTCTGACCTTCGGCGTTCTCTACTACCTGCTGTCCAAGAAGGCGCTCCCGCGCGTGGCGGAGGTGCTGGAGGCGCGGCAGGAGCGCATCTCGCGCGACCTCGCCAAGGCCGCCCAGTTGAAGGATGAGGCCGAAGCCGTCCTGGCCCAGGTCGAAGCGTCCCTCGCCGGCGCCCGCGCCGAGGCCCTGACCCTGATCGGTCAGGCCAGCGCGGACATCGAGGCGAACAACCAGGCCCGCCAGGCCGCGCTGAGCGCCGACATCGCCGAGCGTCTGCGCACCGCCGAGGCGTCCATCGCCGCGGCCAAGGAACAGGCTCTCGCCAACGTCCGCACCGCGTCGGCCGACATCGCCCGCGACATCGCCGGCCGCCTGGCCGGTGTCGACGTCGATCAGGCCCAGGCCGACGCCGCGGTGGCGGCAGTGATCGAGGAGCGCCGGGGATGAACACGGCTGAATTCTGGGTTCTCGTCTCCTTCGTCATCTTCGTGGCCCTGGTCTGGAAGAAGGCGGGTGCGGCCATCGCCTCCGCCCTCGACGGCCGCGCCGAGAAGATCCGCGCCGAGCTGGACGAGGCCGAGCGTCTGCACAAGGACGCCCAGGCCCTGCTCAACGGCTACCAGCGCCGTCAGGCCGACGCGCTGAAGGAAGCCGAGGCCGTCCTTGCCCACGCCCGCGAGGAGGCCGCCCGCCTCCGCGCCCAGGCCGGCACCGACCTCGAATCGTCGCTGAAGCGCCGCGAGGCCCAGGCCATGGACCGCATCGCCCAGGCGGAAGCCGCGGCGGTGGCCGAGGTCCGCAACCTGACGGTGGACGTCGCCATCGGCGCCAGCCGCCGCATCCTGGCCGGCGGCGTGCAGGCGGTCCAGGCGGACCGGCTGATCGAGCAGTCGATCGCCGAGCTGCCCAAGCACCTGCACTGATACCCGCGCTTCCCCGCCTTTGTTGCGGGGACAGCAACGGAGTTTCGAGAAACCCCGGCCTTGGCGCCGGGGTTTTTCTTTGGTCGAATGGATCCAGGCCCCTCCTCTTCCGCCCGGCCGGAGTCCGCACCGCCCATGCCCGTCTTCCCGTCCGTTTTCGTCTCCCACGGCGCCCCGACCCTGGTCCTGGAAAACAGCGCCGGACGCGACTTCCTCGCCACCCTGGGCACGCGACTCGGCCGCCCCAGCGCCATCCTCGCCGTCTCGGCCCACTGGACCACCCGCGTCCCCGCCGTCAGCGGCGCTTCGAGGCCGGAGACGGTCCATGATTTCCACGGCTTTCCCGACGCGCTCTACCGCCTGCGCTACCCGGCGCCGGGCGCCCCGGCCCTGGCGGAGCGCGTCGCCGGGTTGACCGGCGCCGTGGTCGATCCCACCCAGGGGCTCGATCACGGCGCCTGGGTGCCGCTGATGCTGATGTACCCGGAGGCCGACATCCCGGTCGCCCAGTTCGCCGTGCAGCCGGGGCGCAGCGCCGCCGAGCACATCGCGCTCGGACACCGGCTCGCCGAGCTGCGGCAGGAGGGGGTGCTGGTCCTCGCCAGCGGCGGGGCTGTCCACAATCTGCGCGAGTTCGTCTATGGCGGCGGCCGCACCGCTCCCTGGGCGTCCGGCTTCGCCGATTGGCTCGACGCGACGCTGACCGCCGGAGACGGCGACGCCGTGGCCGACTGGCTGTCCCGCTGCCCCGACGCCCGGCGCGCCCACCCGACCGACGAGCATTTCCTGCCCTTGCCGGTGGCGCTGGGCGCCGCCGGAGAAAGATTCCGGGCCGAACGGCTGCACGCCGGCTTCGAGCATGGCAGCCTCGGCATGCAGGCCTACGCCTTCACCAACCCGGCGGACGGCGCGATGGAGGGCTTGGGACAAGAGGCCGCCCCCGCCGCCTGACCCACACTTGTCTGTTTGCTGCCCGGTCGCGCCAAGCTACAATCCGCGCCGCGCGGCCGGCCTTCCGCCGGCGCGGCGTTCGGATTGGACAGCGCGTGCGGGAGTTGGCGTGAAGCGGAGCGGCATTCTGTCCCGGACCGGCGGCCTGCCCCGATTCCGTGCAACAACCGTGGCGGGTCGGATTTCCGTCGGCTTCGCCGCCGCCTTGGCGCTCGTGCTGGTTTTGACGATGGTCGGGCTCGGCTGGCTCTACGCGGTGACGCGCGACGTCGGCGCCTTTTCCAGCAGCGCCGACATGTCCCAAGCGGCGGCCGATGCCGACATCGCCTTTCGCGACCTGGAGGTGTCGGTCCGCGACCATCTGGCCTTCGGCGACGACCAGAGCCTGCTCGACGCCACATGGCGGCACGACACGGTGCTGGAACGGCTGGAGGGGCTGGCCCGGAGCGCCACCGCCCCCGCCGACCAGCAGGCGGCGGCCAAGGGCCACGCCTCGCTGAACGAGTATTGGACGGCGGTCGAGCGGGTGATCGCGCTGCGCAACGACCGCTCCACGCGGACCATCACCGTGCTGGAGCCGGTGGTTGCGCAGACCCGCGAGAAGCTGGGGTTGCTGAAAAGCGCCGGTGGCGTCGATTCGACGGCGCTGGCCAGCGACGCCGCCATCGCCGTGCTGCTGATGCAGGAGCATCTCACCCGCTTCGTCGACCGCCGCGACCCGCAGGACGCCGAGGCGATGCGGGCGCAACTCGACACCGCGCGCGGCAAGCTGACCGAGATGAACCGTTACCTGTGGGTCCCCGGCACCCGCCAAGCCATCGGCGAGGTCGGCGATCTGCTGGCCAAGGCCGGCGACGCCGTCGAGAAGATCGAGGCGGCCGTGCTCGAGGAGGACGCGATCCGCGCCGAGACGATGGCGCCCAACGCCGCCGGCATCGCCGCCAACATCGGCGACATCCGCCGCCGGGCCGACGCCGAGGCCGGGGGGCTGCGCGGAACGCTGTCCGCCGGCATGGCCGGCTACACCAAGGTCGCGCTGTGGACCGGCGGCGGCGTGCTGCTGGTCGGGCTGCTGGCGGTCTGGCTGGTCCAGCGCAGCGTCGGCCGCCCGGTCCACGCGATGGCCGGCGCCGTCGCGGCGCTCGCCGCCGGGCGCACCGACGTGGCGCTGCCGGCGATCCGCGGCGAGGACGAGATCGCCGGCATGGCCCGCGCCGTCCACACGCTGCGCGCCAGCGTCGAGGACACCGAGCGCCAACGCCGGGAGGCGGAGGCGATGCATGGCCGCCTGCTGCGCGAGAAGGAGCGCGCCGAGGGCGCCAACGTCGCCAAGACGAATTTCCTGGTCAATCTGAGCCAGGAGCTGCACGGGCCGCTCAACGACATCATCAATTCCAGCCAGACTCTGATGAGCGACCTGCACCGGCTGGGCGTCGACGAGCTGGCGACCGACGTCGAGCACATCCAGTGGACCGGCGAGCAGCTCGCCGGGCTGGTCGACGCGCTGCTCGACTACGCCAAGATCGAGGCGGGGTCGATGGACGTCTGTTTGCAGGATTTCGACGTCAACCGGCTGCTGATCGAACTGCGCGAGCGCTCGCTGCCCGCCGCCGACCTGCACGGCGACACGCTTGAGCTGGCGGCGCCGGCCGGGCTGGGTGCCATGCATTCCGACTTCACCAAGGTGCGTCAGGCGCTGCTGAACCTGCTCGACAACGCCTGCAAGTTCACCGAGGGCGGAAGCGTCACGCTGACCGCCGCGAAGATCGAGCGGGACGGTGCCTCCTGGTTCCGCTTCACCGTCAGCGACACCGGCCGCGGCTTTCCCACGGCGCAGACCGGGCGGTTGTTCCAGCCCTTCGCCCAGGGCGGCGCCCCCAACGCCAAGGGCAAGCCGCGCGGCGCCGGGCTCGGGCTGACGCTGGTCGGGCATTACACCGCCATGCTCGGCGGCGACATCGAGGTGGCGAGCGAACCCGGCCAGGGCACGCGGATCACCCTGACCCTGCCGGCGGTGTACCAGCCCCCGGTGGAGGAGCGCCCGCTGAAGGTCGCCACCGCCGGCGACAGCCGCCCGCTGCTGCGAGTCGCCGATTACCGGCCGGTCGCGCAGCTCACCTCGTAACCTCAACGCGGGCGCGCCGTGTCCTCCGGCGCGTCGCCGTCGTCGAGCGGCTGGCCGTACTTCATCCGCCGCATCTTCTCCGCCACCCGCGCGATCTCGTCGGGCGGGAGGATCGCCGGCTCGCCAAGTTGCTGGGCGTGGAGATACTGGCGGGCCAGGGTCTCGACCTCGACCGCCAGCGCCAGCGCCGCCTTGACCGTCCTGCCCAGCACGATCATGCCGTGGTTGGCGAGCAGACAGGCGAGCCGGCCGTCCAGAGCTTCCAGCGCGTGGTCGGACAGGTCCTGGGTGCCGAAGGTCGCGTAGGGCGCGCAGCGGATCGAATCGCCGCCGGCCAGCGCCACCATGTAATGGAAACTCGGGATGCCGCGCCCATGCACCGCCAGCGCGGTGGCGAAGGTCGGGTGCGCGTGCAGCACCACCTCGACGTCGGGACGGGCGCGCAGGATGTCGCGGTGGATGCGCCATTCCGAGGATGGGCGGCGATCCCCGAGATAGGTGCCGTCGAATCCCATTGCGACGATGTCGACCGGAGTCGTCTCGTCGTAAGGGAGGCTGGTCGGGGTGACGAGGAAGCCGCCCTCGATCCGCATCGACAGGTTGCCGGAGGCCCCCTGGTTGATGCCGAGCCGGTTCATGGCGAGGCAGGCGTCGATGATGGCCCGGCGTTCGGCGAGGTGCGGCGGGTCGGTCATGGTCATCGCACGGCCCCCGACGCCAGCAGTCGTTCGGCCGTCGCCAGATCCTCGGGGCGGTTGGCGTTGAAGAAGGGATCCACCGGCTCGACCGGAAACTCGGCGACCGCCAGCCGATGGCGCGCGGTCCAGGCATCGACCTTGCGCATGTCCTCCTCCAGCATCGCCCGGCGCAGATCGCCGGCCAGCCGGACCGGCCACAGCCCGAAGACCGGATGGTGCCGGCCGCCCGAGCGTGCGCAGGCGAGATCGGCGCCCTCGCGCTCGACGGCGGCGGCCAGCCGGGCGACCAGATCGCCGGGAATGAAGGGCGCGTCGGTGGCGAAGCTGGCGACCCAGCGGACGGCGGGCGCATGGTCCCGCGCCCACTCCAGCCCGGTCAGCACGCCGGCCAGCGGCCCGGCATACCCCTCCACCACGTCGGCCGCCACCGGCAGGCCGAAGACGGCGAAGCGGGCCGGATCGCCGTTGGCGTTCAGCACCAGCGGCCCCACCTGCGGGCGCGCGGCGTCGAGGATGCGCTCCAGGATCGTCCGCCCGCCGAGAAGGCGAAGGTTCTTGTCGCCGCCGCCCATGCGGCGCGACAGCCCGCCGGCCAGCAGCACGCCGGCGACCGGCTCATTCATCGTCACCGCTCCCCTTGCGGGCGTGGCGCCGATCCTCGTCGGCGGCGCCGGCGGGGTCGGCGTCGAAGACCAGCCGGCCGGTGCCGGCCAGCGCCAGGAAGCGCCTGCCCTTGGCCCGCCCGACCAGCGTCAGGTCGGCCTGCCGCGCCAACTGCACGCCCCAGGCGGTAAAGCCCGAGCGCGACACCAGAATCGGAATTCCCATCTGCACCGTCTTGATGACCATCTCCGACGTCAGGCGCCCGGTGGTGTAGAAGATCTTGTCGTCGGCCGGGACTCCGTTCAGATGCATGTATCCGGCGATCTTGTCCACCGCGTTGTGACGGCCGACATCCTCCATGTAGACCAGCGGCCGGTCCTCCTGGCACAGCACGCAGCCATGAATCGCCCCGGCCTCCAGATAGAGGCTGGGCGTCAGGTTGATCGCCTTCGACAGCGCGTAGATCCACGAGGTGCGCAGCCGCGCCGTGTCGGACAGCCGGATCGTCCCGAACCCCTCCATCACGTCGCCGAAGGCGGTTCCCTGGGCGCAGCCGGAGGTCAGCGTCTTCTTCCGCAGCTTGGCCTCGTAATCGGTGGCCCGCCCGGTGCGGACAACCACCGTGTCGGTTTCCTCGTCCACGTCGATGCCGGTGATGCGGTCGTCGCGGCGCAGCATGTTCTGGTTCAACAGATAACCGACCGCCAGGCAATCCGGGTAGTCGCCGATCGTCATCATGGTGACGATCTCCTGCCCGTTCAGATAAAGGGTCAGCGGGCGCTCGACGGTGACCGAGGTCTCGACCGCGTGCCCGTCCTGGTCGAGCCCGGAGACGCGCTCGGTCAGCTTGGGGTTTGCCGGATCCGGCTGTATGGTGAGGGTGCGCAGGCTCATGGATCCGAGTGTGGGAATCCGCCGCCACCGCGACAAGTGCGCCAGTCGGCGGAACCACCAACGGAACCGGATGCACGACTTCACCCAGGCCCTGGCCATGGCCGTCCAGATGATCGTCACCCTCGACGCCGATCTGGCGCGCATCGTCGGGTTGTCGCTGCGGGTCAGCCTGACCGCCGTGCTGGCCGCCACCCTGATCGGTCTGCCGCTCGGCACCGCCGTCGCGGCGCTGCGTTTTCCGGGGCGGCGGGGGCTTTCGGTGGCGCTCAACACCCTGATGGGGCTGCCGCCGGTGGTGGTCGGGCTGGTGGTCTTCCTGCTGCTGTCGCGCTCCGGCCCGTTCGGCGTGCTGGGGCTGCTGTTCACGCCGGCCGCGATGATCGTCGCGCAGACGGTGCTGATCCTGCCGATCGTCGCCTCGCTGGCCCGCCAGACGGTCGAGGATCTGCTGGTCGAGTATGACGACCTGCTGCGCGTCACCGGCGCCGGCCCCTTTCACACGCTGACCACCCTGCTGTCGGAGGCGCGCTGGAGCCTCGTCACCGCCATCCTCGCCGGCTTCGGCCGCGCCTCGGCCGAGGTCGGAGCGGTGATGATCGTCGGCGGCAACATCGAGCACGCCACCCGCGTGATGACCACCGCCATCGCGCTGGAAACCAGCAAGGGCGATTTGCCGATGGCGCTCGGGCTGGGGGTGGTGCTGATGACGCTGTCGCTGGCGGTGAATCTCGCGGCGTCGCTGCTGCGCGAGGCGGCGCGCCGGTAGAATCAGCCCTTTGGCCGCCTTGGCAGGCTGGGCACGCTCCGCCCATAGTGCCTCACGCCGACGATGCGGCAACGCGTTTGGAGGGAACAGAGATGCTACGCCGGTCTTTCGCGATAGGGTGCGCCGCCGCCGCGGCGCTGTTCGGCCTGCTGCCGGGCACGGTGACGCAGGCCGGTGCCGCCGACCGCTTCATCACCGTTGCCTCCACCACCTCGACCGAGGATTCGGGGCTGTTCAAGGACCTGCTGCCGAAATTCACCGCGAAGACCGGCATCGGGGTGCGGGTGGTCGCGAAGGGGACCGGGCAGGCGATCGACCTCGCCAAGCGCGGCGACGCCGACGTGCTGTTCGTCCACCACAAGCCGTCGGAGGAAAAATTCGTCGCCGAGGGCTTCGCGACCGAGCGCAAGCCGGTGATGTACAACGACTTCATCGTCGTTGGCCCGGCGAAGGATCCGGCCGGGGTCAAGGGCTCGAAGGACGTGACGGACGCGCTGGCGAGAATCGCCGCGGCCAAGGCCCCCTTCGTCTCGCGCGGCGACGACAGCGGCACCCACAAGGCCGAACTCGCGCTATGGACGGCGGCGAAGCTCGACCCGGCCAAGGCCGACGGCGGCTGGTACAAATCGATCGGCCAGGGCATGGGACCGACCCTGAACACCGCCGCCGCCATGGAGGGCTACGCGCTGGCCGACCGCGGCACCTGGCTGAACTTCAGGAACCGTGGCGACTTGGCGGTCCTGGTCGAGGGCGACAAGCGCCTGTTCAACCAGTATGGCGTCATGCTGGTGAACCCGGCCAAATTCGCCCATGTGAAGGCCGGAGACGGCCAAGCCTTCGTCGATTGGCTGGTGTCGGCGGAAGGCCAGAAGGCCATCGCCGATTACACCATCGGCGGCCAGCCCCTGTTCTTCCCCAACGCCAACGAGCCGGGCGCCTGATCCCCGGCCCCGAACCCCAGCCCGAAGCCCCGGCCCCGAGCCTTGCCCCCGCCCGTCAGACTTTGAAGTTGACTGGCGGGTCCAGGAAATCGGTGATCTTGGGCATGCCGTCGCGGAACAGCGGCATCGCCTTCAGATCCTTCACATAGCCGCTGCCGCCCAGCATGGATTCGAAGCTCTTTCCCTGCTGGGCGCCGGTTTCCATGGCCTTCTTGATCATGCGGGCGATGGGGTTCGCGCTGTCCGCGACGGTCGACGGCTTGCCCTGGGCGCGCGTCAGATTCTCATGGGCGAGCTGGTTCGCCGCCCGCTGCACCGCCCAATTGGCCGAAGCCTTCTCCTCGTCGCTGACGCTGTCGAGGAAGGCGACGGCCGCCCTGAAGCCGGCGGCCTTGTCGGTGCCCTTGGGATCGCCCTTCTTCATGGCCTCGGCCTGCTGTTCGGCCATCAGGTTCTGGGCGGCCTCCTGCTCGGCCTTCGAGAACAAGCGGCCGCTGTTGCTGGCCACCGCGAACAGGGAGCGGCGGTCGAGCCCGGCGAACACCGTCCTGATGGACTCCTCGTCGCCCTTCGCGACGCCGTTCGCCTTTCCCTTCTCGGACAGGGTGCGGTAGCCGGCGTCCAGCGAATCGCGCGCCTCCCTGGACACTTGGCCCATGCTCGGCAGCCCCTTGGACGCGGAGGCCTGCGCGGCGGTCTTGGCTGCCTGATCGAGCATCGCCAAGGCGTCCGAGCCAACCGCCACCGGGCCGGCCGTCACCGGGCCGGCCGCCACCGTGGGTTTCGAATCGGGGGACGCCGGGTCGTAGCGCGGATTCTCCACGTAGGTGCCCTGCTCGAGCCCGGCGATGTCGACGTTCGCCGTGTACTTCTTCAGGCCATTGACCCAATGGTCGGCGACAAGGCCCCGATCCACCATCTTTTGCAGGGCTTTCTTGCCCCGTTCGTCGTCCAGCGCCAGAAAGCCGTCCTCGCTGTCGCCGAAACCCAGCGCCTCGTAGGCTTCCTCCCCCTTCTCCCGCAGCCGGCCCTGGATACTGGCCATCGTCTCACGGGGCTTCTCACCGACGGCGGCGGCGTAGTCCTTGTTGGCGCTCTCGATCTCGGCGCGCAGAGCGCCCATCTCCTCCTCGTGGGCGGCGCGCTCCTCGGCCGATGGGGCCCTCCCCTCCCGACCTCTTATGAATTGGACGCCCACCGCCATCAGCTTGTCGTTCGTCGCCCGAATCCGCTCTTCCTTGACCCTGCTCGCGTCCTGGATGAGCTTGCGTTGCGCCTCCAGTTCCTCGTCTTCCGCGTCCTTCGGCCGCTCCTTCAGAAAGCGTTCGCGAACGGAGGCCGTCGCCAGGGCGCGCAGACCCAGGGAGATCTCCTCCACCGTGGCCCCGCCATTCTTGACCATGCCCTCGAGATGCGCCCGCCCCTTGCTGCCAAGGGAGGCGAACACATCGGCGGCGACCCCCTTCAGCGATTTCCCCAGGCTGCCGACCTCCACCTTGTCCTCGATCGCGCCGGACGCCTTCGTAGCCCCCGCCGAAGACCGCAGTCCGTCCGCCGATGCCGCGGCGGGCGACCTCCGCAGCACGGAGTTGGCGGCGCTCGTCACACCGAACAATGAGGAAGCCGCGATCGCCATGATTTCGATCCCCTTTTGCACAACAAGCGCCGATGACGAAGCCCATCACGCGAACGGACGGGTCCGGACAACACTTCATTATCGAAGCAAAAATTTCCTCTTTCCGACATAAAATGACTCCAGCCCGGTTAATCATCTCTTAAAAATTGCAATTCCAAATCAAGACCTCTGTTGTGGAAATTTGTTCTCACCGAAACAATCCCCGGAAATTGCAGACTGCCAACCGAGCGCCTGGACCGCGGACATCGCATAGGAGCCGGTCAAAGGTGGTCATCATTAAGATTTCCTTCCCATGCCACCGCGCAGGCCCATATGACTCCCCATGGGGGTTCGTCTTGGGGCTGGGCGGGAGTGGTCAGGGCATGAAGATCGGCAACCGCAAGCTGCTCGTCTGCGATTGCGCCCACAGCATGCGGCTTGACGGAGCCGCGCTCGGCAAGGCGTGCGGCGACGGCGGGGCCGTCACGGTCCACACCCAGCTCTGCCGGGGGCAGCTCGACCGTTTCGAGGCGGCGGCGGCCAACGGCGAGCCGCTGCTGGTCGCCTGCACCCAGGAGGCCCCGCTGTTCGGCGAGGTCGCCGCCGGGACCGCCCCCGACACGCCGGTCGGCTTCACCAACATCCGCGAGCGCGCCGGCTGGTCCGACGAAGGCGCCGACGCCCTGCCGAAGATCGCCGCCCTGCTGGCCGAGGCGGCGCTGCCGATCCCGCCGACCGGCGCGCTGTCGCTCAATTCCCAGGGGGTGTGCCTCGTCTACGGCACCGACGAACGCGCCATCGAGGCCGGGCGCGAACTGGCGGGCCACCTCGACGTCACCGTTCTGCTGGCCGCTCCCAAGGAGGTCGAGCCGCCGCGCGTGATGGACATCGCCCTGTTCCGGGGGCGCATCCGCAGCGCGCGCGGCTGGGTCGGCGCCTTCGAAATCGTGGTGGACGACCACGCGCCCGCCCTGCCCTCATCGCGGGGCGCGCTCGCCTTCGAGCCGGTGCGGCAAGGCGCCTCGGCGCGCTGCGACCTGATCCTCGACCTCACCGGCGGAACGCCGCTCTTCCCGGCCCACGGCAAGCGCGACGGCTACCTGCGCCCCGACCCGAACAGCCCGGCCCAGGTGGCCAGGGCCCTGCGCGACATCGCCGATCTGGTCGGGGTGTTCGAGAAGCCGCGCTATGTCGATTACAAGGCCGATCTCTGCGCCCATTCCCGCAGCCGCAAGACCGGCTGCACCCGCTGCCTCGACGTCTGCCCGACCGGCGCCATCACCCCCGGCGGCGACACCGTCGCCATCGACGCCCATGTCTGCGCCGGCTGCGGCTCCTGCGCGGCGGTCTGCCCGACGGGAGCGGCGACCTACGCCCTGCCGCCGCAGGTCACGGTCCATGAACGGCTGCGGACGCTGCTCTCCACCTACGCCGGGGCCGGCGGTTCGGCGCCGGTGCTGCTGATCCACGACCCGCGCCACGGCGACGCGGTGATCGGCATGATGGCCCGGCACGGGCGCGGCCTGCCGGCGCGCGTGCTGCCCTTCGCGCTGAACGAGGTCACGCAGGCCGGCTTCGACCTGTTCGCGCTGGCGCTCGCCTATGGCTGCACCCACGTCCGCGTGCTGACCGGCCCGGAGAACGCGGGCGAGACCGCCGGGCTGGCGAGTCAGATCGGGCTGGCCGAGACGGCGCTGAGCGGGCTCGGTTACGGGACCGGCCGGGTGTCGGCAATCGACGCCCCGGATCCCGAGGCCGTCGCCGAGGAACTGTGGAGCCTGCCGCCCACCGCCCCGCACCGCGCCGGCCTGTTCCTGCCGATGGGGTCGAAACGCACCGTCACCATGCTGGCCCTGCGCCACCTGCACGCCGTGGCCCCCGCCCCGGTGGAGGTGCTGCCGCTGCCGCCGGGCGCTCCGTTCGGCCGGGTGGCGGTGGACACCGCCGGCTGCACCCTCTGCCTGTCCTGCGTCGGCGCCTGCCCGACCGGGGCGCTGCTCGACAACGCGGACGCGCCGCGGCTGTCCTTCGCCCAGGACGCCTGCGTGCAATGCGGGCTGTGCAAGGCGACCTGCCCGGAGGCGGTCATCACCCTGGTGCCCGAGATGGATTTCCGCGACGGGGCGCGGGGCGCCGTCGTGGTGAAGGAGGAGGAGCCCTTCCACTGCGTGTCCTGCGGCAAGCCCTTCGCCGCCAAATCCTCGATCGACCGGATCGCCGCGGCCCTGGCCGGCAAGCACTGGATGTTCGCGACGCCGGAGGCCGCCAACCGCATCCGCATGTGCGGGGATTGCCGCGTGCGGGACCAGGTCGCGCGTGGCGACGCGCCCTTCGCTCTCGGCCGGCCGCCGGTGCCCCGCACCACCGACGACGACCTGCGCGACCGCGAGGCGGCACGCAAGGCCAAGTGAGGCGCTTTCCACTTGACGGAAATCAAAGCCTCCCTCCCCTCCCCCGTGAGACAGATCGTCCCCACATCTGTATGATGCCGGGAGCCAAGGGCCGCCACCCCGGCCGGCAGCAGCAGCAAGGACGTGGAACCATCCGATGAGCAGCGCCTCCACCCTGCCCGATCCGGCCATCTCCCGCCCCGCGCCCCTGGTCGATCCGTTCGGCCGGGCGGTGAAGTATCTGCGCGTGTCGGTGACCGACCGCTGCGACCTGCGCTGCGTCTACTGCATGGCCGAGGACATGAGCTTCCTGCCGAAGGCGGAGGTGCTGACGCTGGAGGAACTCGACCGGCTGTGCAGCGCCTTCGTGAAGCTCGGCACCCGCAAGCTGCGGCTGACCGGCGGCGAGCCGCTGGTGCGGCGCGACGTGATGCGGCTGATCCACGCGCTGGGCCGCCACGTCAAGTCCGGCGACCTCGACGAGCTGACGCTGACCACCAACGGCACCATGCTGTTCAAGCACGCCGCCGGCCTCTACGAAGCCGGGGTGCGGCGCATCAACGTCTCGCTCGACACGCTCGACCCCCACAAGTTCCAGGCGATCACCCGCTGGGGCAAGCTCGACAAGATCATGGGCGGCATCCAGGCGGCCAAGGACGCCGGGCTGAAGATCAAGATCAACGCCGTCGCGCTGAAGGGCGTGAACGACGACGAGATCCACCGCATGGTGGCGTGGTGCGGCGAGCAGGGCTTCGACCTCACCTTCATCGAGGTGATGCCGATGGGCGAGATCGGCGAAACCGCCCGTCTCGACCAGTACTGGCCGCTGACCGCGCTGAAGGCCGAGTTGCAGACGCGCTGGACCCTCGACGAGACCGACTACAGCACCGGCGGGCCGGCCCGCTACGTCCGGGTCGCCGAAACCGGCCAGCGGGTCGGCTTCATCACCCCGCTGACCCACAATTTCTGCGAAAGCTGCAACCGGGTGCGGCTGACCTGCACCGGCACCCTTTACATGTGCCTGGGCCAGGAGGACGCCGCCGACCTCCGCACGCCGATGCGCCTGAGCGACGAGGACGGTCCGCTCATCGACGCGGTGCGCGAGGCGATCACCCGCAAGCCCAAGGGCCACGACTTCATCATCGACCGCCGCCATCACGGCCCGGCGGTGCCCCGGCACATGAGCGTCACGGGCGGCTGAGCGGGGGCCCGCCCGGCTTGACCCCGGCTCACTCATTCCCGGCTCGCCGCCCGGTTGGCGACGCCTCTCCAAATCGCCTTGACCGGGCTTGACCCGGCCAAGGCGGACGGAAGAACAGCGTCAGGGAACCGGGCCGCCGGGATCGGTCGGCCCCGATCGGTCAGGCTCTCAGCTCATGCTCGTCTTGCCGCCGTGGGCGGCCGACCAGCCCACCGGGTCGTTCAGGAACTTCTCGACCTCGGACAGGGTGCTCTCGTCGAAATAGCGGTTCTCGCGGGCGACCTTCAGCACGTCCCACCAGGTGCACAGCGCGTGCAGGCGGACGCCGATGGCGTCCATGTTCACCTGCGACTGCGGGAAGATGCCGTAGTGGAAGATCACGAAGGTGTCGGTCACCTGGGCGCCGCCGTTGCGCAGCGCGGTGACGAAATTCTCCTTGCTCTTGCCGTCGGTCGCCAGGTCCTCGACCAGCAGGACGCGCTGGCCCTCGGTCAGCACGCCCTCGATCTGGGCGTTGCGGCCGAAGCCCTTGGGCTTCTTGCGGACATACTGCATCGGCAGTTCGAGCCGGTCGGCGATCCAGGCCGAGAAGGGGATGCCGGCGGTCTCGCCGCCCGCCACCGCGTCGATCGACTCGTAGCCGATCTCGCGCTCGATCGTCCGCACCGCGAAGTCCATCAGCGCCTTGCGGGCGCGCGGGAAGGAGACGATGCGGCGGCAG
This sequence comes from Azospirillum agricola, assembly GCF_017876095.1. Classification (GTDB taxonomy): domain Bacteria; phylum Pseudomonadota; class Alphaproteobacteria; order Azospirillales; family Azospirillaceae; genus Azospirillum; species Azospirillum agricola. Next base: position 388,517 of record NZ_JAGINM010000001.1, on the reverse strand, counting down.
TCGGTGTACACCGGGCTGGCCCAGCCCGAGGTGAAGATGAAGGGAGTCTCGGCGTTGAAATGCAGCGCCTTGATCTCCAGCAGGATCTTGGCGGCGGCGGCGGCGATGGTCGCCTGATCGGACAGGGTGGACATCGGGGGCTCCGGGCAATGGGGAAATTGGCGCCCTGTGTAACGGCCGCCGGCCCGATTCGCAATCGCGCTGGCGCCCATCCCCCGCTCAGCCGGTCTTGACGGCGCGCGTGTAGGACGCGACCTCGCCGCGCAGGGCCTGCATCTGGTCGTGGAGCTGTGCGGCGGCCACCGCGAGGTCGCCGGCCGCGCGGTCCGCCGCGACCACCGTGTCGTGGACGCTGCCCAGATGGCCGCTCACCACCGTCACCGACGCGGCGCCGTCGGTCATCGCGTGGATGATGCCGTGGGTGGCGTCGGTCTGCCGGGTGACGGCGTCGGCGATGGTGGCGCCGCTGCCGCGCACCGCCTCCACCGTGCCGGCGACGCTGCCCATCGCCTGGACGGTGCGCTGCACGATGCCCTGGATGTCGGCGATCTGGCTCTGGATATCCTCGGTCGCCTTGGTCGTCTGGCTGGCGAGGCTCTTGACCTCGCTGGCGACCACGGCGAAGCCCTTGCCGGCCTCGCCGGCACGGGCCGCCTCGATGGTCGCGTTCAGCGCCAGCAGATTGGTCTGGCCGGCGATGGAGTTGATCAGCCCGACCACGTCGCCGATCCGCTGCGAGGCCAGCGACAGTTCCTGAATGCGCTGGGTCGCCTCGCCGGCGCGGCTCACCGCCTCCGCCGTCATCCGCGTGGTCTCGCCGGTGTGCTGCCCGATCTCGCCGATCGAGCGTCCCAGCCCGTCGGCGGCGTCGGCGGCCTCGCGCACCGTCGTGGCGGCGCGTTCGGCGTGGGTCCGCAGGTCGCCGATCTCGCCGGTGGCGCGGGCGGCGTCGCGCGCCATCGTCTCGGCGGTCGCCTGCAACTGGCTGCCGGTGGCGCCGAGCGTCTCCAGGATGCCGTCGATCCGCCCGGTGAAACGGTCGGTGGCCTGGGCCAGCGCCGCCAGCTTCGACCGCTCCTCCTCCTGGCGGACGTGCGACTCGGCGGCCGACCGGTCGAGCTCCGCCGCCTGCCGTTGCAGCAGGAGGACCGCGTCGACAACGCGACCGATGCTGTCGTTCACGGGGTAGCTCAGGGACAGGTCGCGGCGGCCCCGGCCGATCTCCTCGATCGCCTGCGCGGCGGCGTCGAGCGGACGGACGATCGAGCGGCCGACCATGGCGGTCAGCGCCAGCGCGCCGCACAGAGCCATGAAGGTGATGGTGCCGACCAGCCAGAGCGCCCGCCCGACCAGCAGGCCGGACCACGCGTTGCGGTCCCGGTTCTCGGCGAGGATCAGGGCCGAAACCGCCTCGTTGCGCTCTTCCAGTTCGGAGAAGGAGGCGGCGAAACGGGGCAGTTCGGCGGTCGCCGTGGCGGTGTCGGTCTGGGCAAGCTCGACCATGCGCTCCGCCGCACGGATGTAGTCGTCGAGCGCGCCCCCCACGCCGGAGATCGCGCCACGGATCGTCGGCGGCAGGTCCAGCCGGCTGTTGGCCTGGAGCGCGTCGCGAAAGCTCCGCGTGTGCTCGCTCAAGTCCTGGCGCAGCTCGGCCTTCTTCTCGGCCGGCGCCGCGGGACCGGCCAGCAGCGCCGCCAGCACGTCGGCCCGCAGGGCGTCGTGCATCATGTCGCCCTGCTGGTGGTTGGACAGCGCCTCGCCGATGGTGACGACCTCGCCGCCCGCCCGCTCGGTCAGGATGAGCGAACCGGTGGCGATGCCGCCGACGGTGACGAGGGCCAGGGCGAAGGAGGCGGGCAGGATCGCCAGCCGGTGCCGGAGTGTAAGCGCGACCATGATCCCGATGCTCCCGTTTCGCCAATTCCCGACGGGCGGACCCGGCCGGACCGGCACGCTGCGCGCTCCGGCCGGGTCCGCCCGCCCCATCACACCATCGCGCATCCAAGCCTACCAAGCGGATTCGAAGCCGTGCATTGGGATTACCCCCAAAAGGACACGGCCCTTTCGCGGGGAAGGGGCCGTGCCGTCGCGGTGAGGGGAAGCACCCTTCCGGCTCAGAACACCCAGAGCTGCTCCGGCGGCAGGTGCAGCCAATGCGGACCCGGCGCCAGCGGCCGGCCAAAGGCGCGCAGCGTCTGCGCGCCGCAGCGGAAGACATGCTCCCAGTGACTGCCGAGATAGAGCGAGGTCTCCAGCTCGGCGCGGATGCGGTTCTCTCCCTCGCCGCCGCTCCCGCCTTCGGTCCCGTTGCCGACCACCTCGACCTGCTCCAGCCGGATGACGCCGGTCGCGTCCTCCGACACGGCCTTGCCGCCGCGGTCCTTGCCCCACAGCGGGAAGCCCGACAGCTCGATCTGCACGTAGCCGCCGCGCTTGTCCTGGACGCGGCTCTTCACGAGGTTGTTGGTCCCCATGAACTCCGAGGCGAAGAGGCTGACAGGCTCGGTGTAGAGCTGCTCGGGCGTGCCGGCCTGGACGATCCGCCCGCCGTCGAGCAGCACGACGCGGTCGGCGATGGCCATCGCCTCGATCTGGTCGTGGGTGACGAAGACGGCGGTCAGGTTCATCCGCTTGATCAGGTCGCGGATCCAGATCCGCGCCTCCTCGCGCAGCTTGGCGTCGAGGTTGGACAGCGGCTCGTCGAGCAGGATGACCGGCGGGTTGTAGACCAGGGCGCGGGCCAGGGCGACGCGCTGCTGCTGGCCGCCCGACATCTGGTGCGGGTAGCGGTCGCCGAGATGGCCCAGCCCGACGCCGTCCAGCACCGCGCCGACGCGCTGCTGGATCTCGGCCTTGGGTGCGTTGCGCAGGCGCAGGCCGTAGGCGACGTTCTCGAACACCGTCTTGTGCGGCCATAGCGCGTAGGACTGGAAGACCAGCCCGAGCCCGCGCTTCTCCGACGGCACGTTCAGCCCGGCCGCCCCGTCGAAGACGGGGGCGTTGCCGATGGTGATGACGCCCTTGGACGGCTCCTCCAGCCCGGCGATCGAGCGCAGCAGCGTCGTCTTGCCGCTGCCCGAGCGGCCGAGCAGGGCGACGATCTCACCCTGGGCGAAGGTCGCGGTGATGCCCTTCAGGATGTGGTTGCTGCCGTAGGACAGGTGCAGGTCGTCGATGGTGAGCTTAGCCATGGGAGCGTTTCCCGAAGAGCGACATCAGCAGCAGGCCGCAGCCGATCATCGCGATGTTGACGGTGGAGAGGGCGGTGACGAGGTCCACGGCGCCCGACCCCCACAGCGACACCAGCAGCGAGCCGATGACCTCGGTGCCGGGGCTGAGCAGATAGACGCCGGTGGAATACTCGCGCATGAAGGTGACGAATATGAGAAGCCAGCTCGAAATCAAGCCGACTTTGATCAGCGGCACCGTCAGGTCGCGGCTGACCCGCGCCGGCGACGCGCCGACGATCCGCCCGGCCTCCTCCAGCTCCGGCCCGATCTGCAACAGGGCGCCGCTGACCAGCCGCATCCCGTAGGCCAGCCACACCAGCGTGTAGGCGACCCAGATGGCGATCATCGTCTGGCGCATCGGCGACAGGAAGGGCGTGAACAGGAACACCCAGAAGATCGCCAGACCGGCCACCAGACCCGGCATGGCGCGCGGCAGCAGCACCAGATAATCCATCAGCCGCGTCCAGCCCGAGTTCCAGCGGTGCGCCGCCAGGTTCAGCAGCGTGTAGACGCCGACCGACAGCGCGCCACCCACCGAGGCGATCAGCAGCGTGTTGACGATGCCGCGCACGAGGTTGGGGAACTGCATCAGCTCGTGGAAATGGGCCAGCGTCAGGGAGTCCATCAGGTTGACGCCCTCGCCCCAGCTCGACACGAAGGCGCGGAGCACGAGGCCGCTGATCGGCACCACCACGGTGAACAGCAGCCAGCCGACGATGACCAGCGCCGCCGGCCAGCGCCAGAAGCCGATGCCGACCCGCTTCTGCGCCGCCGCCTTGCCCTTGACCGAGACGTAGCGGTTGGCGGCGCGCAGCAGGTAGCGTTGCAAGGCGACCAGCGGCAGGGCGATGCAGATGATCGCGACGACGACCACGGCCATCAGCTGGTAGGACGGCGTGCCCAGCTTGTTGGTCAGCTTGTAGAGGTAGGTCGCCAGCACCAGGATGCCTTCCGGATCGCCGAGCACCAGCGGCAGGCCGAACAGCTCGAACCCCAGGAAGAAGACCAGCACGGCGGCGTAGAGGATGTTCGGCATCACCATCGGCAGGCTGACGGTCAGCGCCACCCGCAGCGGCCCGGCCCCGGTCATGCGCGCCGCCTCCTCGACGTCCGACCCCAGGCTGCGCAGCGCCGAGGAGGTGTAGAGGAAGACGTGCGGGACGTGGGTCAGCCCGGCGATGACGATCAGCATCGCCTTCGAATAGAGGTTCCAGGGCTCGAACCCCAGCCAGCCCTTGACCCACAGCGTGACGAAGCCCGCCGGCCCCAGGCTGACGACGAAGCCGAAGGCGAGCACCACCGACGAGACGAACATCGGCACCAGCACCACCGGCTCGATCCAGCGCTGGCCGGGCAGGTCGGTGCGGGTCATCAGGAAGGCCAGCATGGCGCCGACCGGCACCGCGATGGCGGTCATGCCGAAGGCGATGATCGCGGAGTTCCACAGGGCGTCGTAGAAATCCTCGTCGTCCAGCACGAACTCGTAGGCCGACAGGGTGAAGGCGGTCTTGGGTTGGAAGAAGGGTCCGTCGAGGAAGCTCTGGTAGACGACCAGCCCGATCGGAGCCAGCACGGCGATCGCCATGGCGACGATGACCGCGATGCGGGTTGCGCGGTTCATGGGGGGATTGTTCCTTGGGTGTCGGCGCAGCTTCGCCCACCCCCGCCCAGCGGGTGGGCCGGGGTGGGGGCAAGTCGCGCCCGGGCATCGGAAGCTCTATCGGGGGCCACGGACCCCCACCCTGCCCCTCCCTCGGCACGGGCGGGGGAGGGAATGGCGACGCTCACTTGCCCTGGAGGGCCTTCTGCCAATCCTTCAGGAACTTCAGGCGCTTGACCTGATCGAGGTAGGTCAGCAGCTCCGGCCCGACATGGATCGGGCGCAGCATGTCGGCCGGCATGTCGGCGGTCGGGTTGATGTGGGCGAGGTCGGTGCGGATCGAGCCCATGTAGCGCGCCACCATCGCCTCCTGGCCCGGCTTGGACAGCAGGTAATCGAGGAACAGCTTGGCCGCGTTCGGGTGCCTGGCGCCCTTCGGGATGAAGGCGATGCGCGACATGATGATGGTGTAGTCCGTCGGCAGCACGACGCCGATCGAGGCCGGGTCCTTCTTCTGCCGCTCCAGCACGTAGGAGCCGATCATGTTGTAGCCGATGGTGTGCTCGCCGGACGTCAGCCGCTCGATCATGGCGCCCGACGAGGTGTAGAGCTTCACGCCGGTCTGCCCCATCGCCTTGACCAGATCCCAGGTGTTCTTGTTCGCCTGCGCGTCCTGCGTGATGTAGAGGAAGCCGACGCCGCTGCGCTCGGGATCGTAGGAGGTGACCTTGCCCTTGTAGGCGTCGGGCTTGCTGGCCAGCAGCTTGGCGAGGTCGGCGTGGGTCTTCGGAACCTCGGCTTCCGGCACGGCGCGCTTGTTGTAGGCAAAGACGATCGGCTCGGCGGTGGTGCCGTAGGCCTCGTTCTTCCAGTTCGCCCAGTCGGGCAGATTCTTCGCCTCCGGCGAGGCGTAGGGCTGGGCGTAGCCGTCGTTGACCAGCTTGATCTGGAGATCCATCGCCGACGACCACATCACGTCGGCGGTGCCGGTGTTGGCGGCGGCCTCGCTGATGAAGCGGTTGTACATCTCGGTGGAGTTCTGGTCGGCGTATTCCAGCTTGATCTTGGGATACAGCGCCTCGAAGCCCTTCAGCAGCTCCGACACGGCGGCGGCGTCGGTCGCCGAATAGATGCTCAGCGACCCCTCCTGGTTCGCCGCCTCGATGATCTTGGCGTAGGACGGGTCGTAGCCGGCGGGGACGGACTGCGCGCGGGCCGGCGCGCTGGTCAGGGCCGGGGCCGCGACGGTCAGCGCGGTGGCGACGAGAAGCGCGAGGTTCCTGCGCATGTTTCCTCTCCTCTTTGGATTTCGTTGGGGATTTCGTTGCCCGTTGCGGAACGGGGTTGGTTGGACTTACAAGCGACTGTAGGCGTCCAACCTGTCGCCAATCTGTCGCCGACGAAAATTGTTCGGATCACGGATGACCGGGCGTTCGAGGAATGCGGAGCATGGGAAGACCGGCGTCATGAGAATCCTGATCGTCGAGGACGACGCGGCGCTGGCGCGCGGACTGGTCGGTTCCCTGAAGCTGGCCGGCTACGCGGTGGACCATGAGGCCTCCGGCGAGGAGGCCGTGCGTTCGGAGCAGTTGGAGCCCTACGGGCTGGTGGTGCTCGACCTCGGGCTGCCCGACCTGTCGGGGTTCGAGGTGCTGAGCCGCATCCGCCGCCGCGGCTCGACCGTGCCGGTGATGATCCTGACGGCGCGCGAGGCGGTGGCCGACCGGGTGAAGGGGCTCGACCTCGGGGCCGACGACTATCTGCTGAAGCCCTTCGAGCCGGCCGAGTTCGAGGCCCGCGTCCGCGCCCTGATGCGGCGCGGACAGGGGCTTCCCGCCCCGGAACTGGTCTGCGGAGCCCTGCGCTACGACCGCTCGACCGCGCGGGTGACGCTGAACGGGCGGGCGCTCGACCTGCGCAAGCGCGAGCTGGCGGTGCTGGAGGGGCTGATCACGCGGGCCGGCAAGGTGGTGCCGAAGGACCGGCTGTCCGGCGAGGTGTTCGGCTACGACGAGCCGGTGGCGCCCAACGCCATCGAGCTGTACGTCGCCCGCCTGCGCAAGAAACTGGAGCCGGACGGGCCGGCGATCCGCACCATCCGGGGGCTCGGCTACCTGATGGACAACAGTTGATGGGCCTTCCATGACGCGGCGGCGCGACGGCGTTCCCTCGCTGCGCCGCCGGCTGCTGACCCGGCTGCTGGTGCCGCTGGGCGCGCTGGCGGTCGGGCTGGGGGTGGGCGGGGCGGCGCTGATCCACGGCTTCGTGCAGTCCACCCACGACCGGGTGCTCGCCGGGTCGGTGCTTGCCATCGCCGAGCGGCTGGCGGTGAGCGACGACGACGGCGAGGTGACGGTCGATCTGCCGGCCGTCGCCTTCGGCATGCTGGAGAGCCAGGCGCGCGACAACATCTACTACAACGTCGCCCACCATGGCGGGGTCATCACCGGCTACCTCGACCTGCCGGCGCCGGACCCCGACCGGCTGCCGCTGAACGCCATGCTGTTTCGCGACGACACCTATCACGGCCATCCCGTGCGGGTCGCCGCCCAGGTCCGCCGCGTCTATGGCGAGGCCCGCCCGGTCCTGGTGCAGGTGGCGGAGACCACCACCGGACGCCGCGCCGCCGTGGTCGACATGCTGCTGTGGCTGACCCTGCTGGAGGTGGCGCTGGTCGGCGGCAGCGGCGTGCTGGTCTGGGGCGCGGTCGGGCGCGGCCTCGCCCCGCTTGTGCGGCTGCGGCGGGTGATCGACGCCCGCTCGGCGCGCGGCTCGATGGCGCTGGTGCCGCTGCCGCTCGCCGTCGTCCCGCGCGAGGCGCTGCCGCTGGTGGTCGCCATCAACGGGCTGCTGGAGCGGCTGGACCAGTCGATCACGACGATGCGGCGCTTCACCGCCGACGCCTCGCACCAGCTCCGCACGCCGCTGGCGGTGCTGCGCACCCATCTGGCGCTGCTGCGCCGCCACGGCACCGGCACGGCGGAGGGCCGCGCCGCGCTCGACGACGTGGAGGGGGCGGTCCGCCGGCTGGAACGGCTGCTGACCCAGCTGCTGGCGCTGGCCCGCGCCGACGAGGACAGCCCGGCGCCGGCGTCCGGCGAGGTGGCCGACCTGCTCCAGGTGGCCATGGAGGTCACCGCCGAGCAGGTTCCCGGCGCCCTGGCGCTGGGGGTGGAGGTCCATTTCGACGCTCCGCCGGAGGACGATCCACCGCTGCGGGTCGCCGGCAACCCGGTGCTGGTGGGCGAGCTGCTGGGCAACCTGCTGGACAACGCCATCCGCTACAACCGGCCGGGCGGCACGGTGACGGTGCGCGTGGCCGGCTCCCCCGAAGCCCCGCGTTTGGAGGTCGAGGACGACGGCCCCGGCATTCCCGAGACCGAGCGCGGGCGGGTGTTCGAGCGTTTCTACCGCTTGCCGCAGGCCGGCGGGGCGGCGCGGACCGGCAGCGGCCTGGGCCTCGCCATCGTGCAGGCGCTTGCCGACCGGCTGGGGGCGGAGATCGCCCTGAACGACCGCGCCGGGGGGCCGGGGTTGCTGGCGCCGGGGTTGCTGGCGGTGGTGTCGTTCCGGGGCGTGGAGCCCTCTCCCGACGCGGGAAAGGGTTGAAGGACCGTCACACCGGGATGTCGCCGAACACCCGGCCCTCGACACCCGCCGGGGCACAGGGCGGCTCACCCTTGTGCCAGCGGGCGAACTGGCGGTCGGCGGTGTTGATGTGCAGCATCAGCCATTGCGGCAGGAAGTCGGCGAGGCTCTCGCGCAGCGCGTCGTCGCCCCCGGCTCCGCCGTCCGCGCTGGCGAAGGCGTGCACACGGTCCCAGGCCAGATCATGCTGGGCGACATGGTCGTCGAGGAACGGATAGCCGGCCTCGCCCATCACCCGCTGTTCGTCCGCGAAATGGCTTTCCGTGTAGGCGACGGCCGCGGCCAGCGTCCGCCGCACCTCCTCCGCCGTGCCGCCGTCGCGCACGGCCCGTTCGAAGGCCTGGACCAGGGCGATCCATTCGCGGTGCTGGGCGTCGATCTCCGCGATTCCCAGGACCAGATCGTCGCTCCAGACCAAGGCTCCGTAATCGACGCTGTCGCTGCTCATGATCGGGAAGGCATCCGCAGGGTGGGAGACAACATCCCGCACCTGTAGAAGCCTCCCCTCTCCGCATCAAGCGCACCAATTGCTACGAATTGACACGGTTTCCAACCGGCGTCACGCCCCGCCGCGCACGCCGGACAGGAAGCGGTCGACCTGGGTGCGCAGCAGGTCCGCCTGCTTCGACAGCTCACCCGAGGAGGTCAGCAGCCGGGTGGCGCCGCTGCCCGTTTCCGACGCGGCGTGCAGCACGCCGTTGATCGAGGACGAGACCTCGTTGGTGCCGGCGGCGGCCTGCTGGACGTTGCGGGCGATCTCCATCGTCGCGGCGTTCTGGCCGTCCACCGCGGTGGCGATGGTGCCGACGATGTCGTTCACCTCGCCGATGGTGGCGGCGATGCTCTGGATCGCCTGCACTGCGTCGGCGGTCGCCGCCTGGATCTCGGCGATCTGCTGCGAGATGTCGCCGGTCGCCTTCGCCGTCTGGTTGGCGAGGCTCTTGACCTCGCTCGCCACCACCGCGAAGCCCTTGCCGGCCTCCCCGGCGCGGGCGGCCTCGATCGTCGCGTTCAACGCCAGCAGGTTGGTCTGGCCGGCGATGCTGGAGATCAGGTTCACCACGTCGCCGATCTGGTTGGCCTTGGACGACAGGCCGTCGACGATGCGGTTGGTGCCGTCGGCCTGATCGGCCGCCTGCTTGGCCTTGCGGGTGCTCTCGCCGATCTGCCGGCCGATCTCGGAGATCGAGGCGGCCAGCTCCTCCGCGGCGGCGGCGACGGTCTGGACGTTGACCGAAGCCTGTTCCGACGCGGCGGCGACGGTGGTCGCCTTGCTCTCCGTCTGCTCGGCCGTGCCGCTCAGCGTGCGGGCCAGCGTCCGCACCTCGTCGGAGGAGGAGGAGACGCTGTCGACCACGCCCTTCACCTGATTCTCGAAGCGGTCGGCCAGCGCGTTCATCTCGGTCCGCTTCGTCGCCTCGGCGGCCTGTTCGGCGTCGGCCTGCCGGCGGCGGAAGGCGTCGGCCTCGACGGCGTTGGCCTTCAGCACCTCGACGGCGCCGGTGATCTCGCCAATTTCGTCATGGGCCTCCGAATGCGGCACCGCCACGGTCAGCTCGCCCTTCGACAGCGCCACGATGGCGTCGGTCAGGCAACGCAGCGGGCGCAGCGCCGCGACGGTCCACAGCCCGAAGCCGGCGGCCAGCACCAGGGCGACGGCGCACAGCGACAGCATCAGCGTCTGGAAACCGCTCGCCATCGCGCGCGCGCGGCTGGCCAGCGTCTGGTTCTTCTGTTCCTGGAGGTCGATGAACCGGTTGATGCGGGCCAGCCACTCGGTGAAGGCCGGGCTGGCGTCCTGGGTCAGCGCGCGCTGGGCGGCGGCCATGTCGCCGGCCTTGCGCGCCCCGATCACCTTGGCGACGAGCGGCAGCGTCCGCGCCTCCGTCTCCTTGATGGCGGCCAGCAGGCTGCGCTCCTCCGGCGTGACGTCGTCGGGCCGCGCGAACATGACATCCAGCGGCTTCGCCGAATCGGCGTAGAAGCTTGCCAGCCGGTCGATGTCGGCCAGGATGGGCGTCAGGGCCGCGTTGTCGGACACCAGCACCACATCGCGCAGCGCGATGGCGCGGTCGTGGACGCTGCCGCGGAAATTGATGGCGTAGCGCTGCTTGACGCTGTTCACGTCGTTGATGTGGGTGAGGTCGGAATCGATCTTCCGCACCTCGTTCACTCCGGTGATCGTAAGGCTCACCAGAAGCAGCAGGACCGCGCCGAAACCGAGAACCAGACGCGTGCGGATGGAGGCGTGCCGGAGGGAGGCCATGATGTCTTTCCCGGTAAGAAGAAGAGCCTGATCCCATACTATCCGGAAAACTCTACGAAAAGTTTACGACAACCCACGCATTCCCCGCTCGTGTCCGGCATTCGGAAAGAACGGACGGGGTGGCCTTGCCTTGCGCCGCGCGCGCTCCAACGCAATATCCGGGCGACCCGTCCCCGCCTCCAGACCTTGAGAGCTGCCCATGCCGACGCCGCCCCGCCGCCTCCGCTTCCTGCCGCTGGCCCTGCTGCTCCCCCTGCTGCTCGGCCCGGCGCCGGGCTGGGCGCAGGACCGTCCGGACCGTTCCGAGAAGGGCGACGAGCCGGCCGGCAAGGCCGCCGAACCCGCCTTCGACGCCCAGCGCAGCGTGACGCGGCACAGCCTGCCGCTGGCGGCGGGCCCGCTCGCCTACAGCGCCACCGCCGAGTTCCTGCCCCTGCGCGACGGCGCGAAGGAGGAGCTGGCCGCCCGCGTCTTCACCGTCTCCTACAGCGCGGGAGCGGAAGGGGCGCCGCCGGATGCCAACCGTCCGGTGACCTTCGTCTTCAACGGTGGACCGGGGGCCGCGTCCGCCTACATGCATCTCGGCGCCGCCGGACCGAGGGTGGTCGGGTTCGGACCGGACGGCGCGTTGGCCGGGCCGCCGGCCCCGCTGCTCGACAACCCCGACAGCTGGCTGGCCTTCACCGATCTGGTCTTCGTCGATCCGGTCGGCACCGGCTACAGCCGGGCGGTCAAGCCCGGCGACGACGCCGAGAAGCGGTTCTGGTCGGTCGAGGGCGACACCCGCGCGATGGCCGAGGTGGTGCGGCTGTGGCTGACCCGCAACGGCCGCTGGGCCTCGCCGAAATTCCTGGCCGGCGAGAGCTATGGCGGTTTCCGCATCGCGAAGATGGCCGACGAGCTGATCCGGCGCACCGGCATCGCCGTCAACGGGTTGATCCTGGTGTCGCCGGTGGTCGATTTCGCCGCCATCGACGAGGACGGCATCCTGGGGCCGGCGCTGAAGCTGCCGGCGATGGCCGCCACCGCCGCCGCGCTCGGCCGCGCGCCCGGCACGCCGCAGCAGGCGGCCGAGGCGGCGGAGCGATTCGCCCTGGGCCCCTATCTGACCGGGCTGGCCGGGCTCGATTACGGGCGGCTGGGCGAGGCCGGCGGCTTCTTCGGCGATGTGGCGAAGCTGGTCGGCCTGCCAGCGGAACAGGTCGCCCGCCAGCGCGGGCGGGTGTCGATGGGCAGCTTCACGCGCGAGCTGCTGCGCGACCAGGGCCGCGTCCTCAGCATCTATGACGGGACCTTCACCGCAGCCGACCCCGATCCGGGATCGTCGCGGGTGCCGTTCGACCCCTTCCTCCAGGGAACCATCCCGGCCTACAGCACCGCCTTTGCGGCCTACGCCCAGTCGGAGCTGGCCCTGCGCACGGAAACCCCCTACCGGCTGCTCAGCGACCGGGTCAACCGCGGCTGGGAATGGCCGCGCATGTCGGTTCCGAGCGCCGTCGATTCGCTGCAAACGGCGCTGACCCTTCAACCGTCGCTGCGGGTGCTGATCGCCCATGGCCGCACCGACCTGATCACGCCCTACATGGCCTCGCGCTGGATGGCGGCGCGGCTGGAGCTGCCGCCGGGCGAGCGGGACCGCGTGCGGGTGACGGTGCACGAGGGCGGCCACATGATGTACACGCGGGCCTCCGGCCGCGCCTCGCTGGCCGCCGATGCGCGCGCCCTGATCGAGCAATCCCTGCGCGCCGCGCAGCCGCGCTGACCGTCCCGAAACGCGAACGGGCGCCCCCGAAGGGGCGCCCGCCGACGCGGCACGTTCGCCAGAGAGGGGCCTGGCTTAGAACAGACGCAGGATCGACTGCTGCGACTGGTTGGCGAGCGAGAGGGCGATGGTGCCGAGCTGCTGACGGGTCTGGAGCATCAGCAGGCTGGCGCCTTCCTCGTTCTGGTCGGCCAGCGTCAGCTTGCTGGCGCCTTCCGTCAGCACGTCGCTGAACTCCTTGGTGAAGGTTTCGCGGGTGGTGATGACGTTCAGGTTGGTCGACAGCTTCTGCGAGGCGGAGCGGACCGTCGCCTTGGCGTAGTCGAGGCCGGCGACCGCCGCCTCGATGTCGGAGCGGTCCATCCAGTCGTTCTGCGCCCCGTCGATCTTCAGGCCCTGGCCGCCGGAGGTCAGATCCACCGCCGCGACGGTGATCGAGTTGGTGTTCTTCTCGTTCAGCTGGACCGTCAGGTCGTTGGAGGTGTTCGGGTTCGACACCTGCTTGGTGACGAGGTTGGCGCCGCAGTTGGCCGTGGCCGCCTGCATGATCGTCTTCTCGTCCACCCGCAGGCGGACGGTGCCGCTGCCGAAGGCGAAGGACTGCTCGCCGTTGGCCAGCTTGCCCTCGCCGCGCTCGTTCAGGCCGTCACGGGCGATCTGGGCGCCGTCCTGGTTGGTGACCTGGATCTGGATGTCGACGTTCTTCTGGATGGTCGAGATGCCGTTGCCGCTGTTGACGGCGTCCTCCATCGCCAGACGGTCGACGGTGAAGGAGACCACCGCGCCCGAGGCGAAGCTTTCCGAGATGCGCTTGCTCAGCGCGTTGGTGGTGTTCACCGTCAGCGTCACCTCGCGGGGGTTGCCCGCGACGGTGGTGCCGGTCAGCGTCACCGTGCCGCCGTTGGGATCGACGGTCACCGAGGCCAGATCCTTGCCCGACAGGCGGGTGGTGTTGGCCAGCGCGTTGCTGATCGAGTCCTTCAGGGCCGTGGCGACGTGGTTCTGGACGTTCTGGCCGACCGCGACGTCCGACGAGGTCGCGGTGTAGCTGAAGGTCTCACCTTCCACCGTGATCGAGAAGATGTCGCCGGCTTCGACCGTGCCCTTGCCGACCGTGACCTTCGAGGTCTGCGGGTTGCCCGAGGTCGCCGCGACGGTGCTGGTGGAGAGCGACTGGCTGTTGTCGAAATAGTTGATCGTCCGGCTTTCCTTGCCGTCGGTGACGACGAAGGTGCGCTCCTTGCCCTTGGCGCCGCGCACCTCGATCTGCACGTCGGCGAAGCTGCCGGCGGTGAGGGACATCTTGCCGTCCAGCTTCAGGCCGGTGAGGCCGTGCGCGGTCTGCGCCTCGGAGATGTCCTGGGCGTTGCCTTCGATCGAGCCGTCGCCCTTGACGCGGATCGAGTAGGTGTCGGTCGAGGAGACGTTGGTGACGCGGGCGTTGTCGAGGCCGGTGATGGTGTTGACCGAGGCGCGCGAGTCCGAGGTGCTCTCCAGCCGCAGGCCGGTGCCGCCGATCAGGTTCTTTCCGGCGTAGCCGCTGTCGCCGGCCAGCTTGTCGATCTGGTTCTTGAGCGTGTCGAACTGGGCGGCCAGCGCCTTGCGGGTGGCGACCGAGGCGGCGTCGTCGGACAGCGAGGCCAGGGCGGAGGTGGTCAGGCCCTTGGCCTGGTCGATCAGGCTGTCGATCGCGGTCAGGCCCTTGTCGGCCGCCTTGATGGTGCTGATCGACTGGCCCATCGCGTCCTTCAGCGACGACAGGTCGCCGGCGCGCTGGGTCAGGCCCTTGGCCGCGAAGAAGGAGGTCGGGCCATCCAAAGCGGAGTTGATCTTGTTGCCGGTAGACAGAATCTGCTGCTTCTTGTCGATGCCAGACTGCGTGCTTTGCAGTTGCAGCAGGTTCGTCCGCATTGCGGCGGTCAGCGTCACTTCGTTGGCCATGGCTCCTAGTCTCCTTCTGAGGCTGTCCTCGGCTGGTCTTTTGACCGAGCGAGGCAACGTGCGTTTGCGTGGCTTCCTTTATTCAAGGGCCGTGCCAATTCGGCGATATCCAATCAAGTTATTGAATTTATTTGATAATAATGATGTGTGGGCAGAAAGCGCCGAGTCCGGCCGCCGGGGCATGGGAGCGCGCCGCAAAAGATTCCGGGAAAACTTTGCCGGGCACGGACGGAACTGCCGCGGAGTCCGGTGGAGGATTCTTCCCATCGCCGGACCGGCGCGGCTATGGTCGGGGCGTGGAACACCCGCCGAAAACCCGTGACTTCAACAGGGAAGGACCAACCATCATGACCGGTCGGATCGACGCGCGCCTCGCCGAGCTGGGAATCGAGCTGCCGCAGGCCGCCGCCCCGGTGGCGGCCTATGTGGCCTACACGCGCTCGGGCAACACGCTCTACATCTCCGGCCAGATCACCGTGTGGAACGGCGAGCGCCGCTTCCTCGGCAAGGTCGGCCAGGACTTCACGGTCGAGCAGGGCAAGGAGGCCGCCCGCCTGTGCGCCCTGAACATCCTGGCCCAGGCCAGGGCGGCGCTGGACGGCGACCTCGACCGTGTGACCCGTGTGCTGAAGCTCGGCGGGTTCGTCAACTCGGGCGCCGATTTCCATGACCACCCGGCGGTGATCAACGGCGCGTCGGAGCTGATGCAGGAGGTCTTCGGCGATGCCGGCCGGCACGCCCGCGCCGCCGTCGGCGCGCCGTCGCTGCCAGGCAACGTCGCGGTCGAGGTCGAGGCGGTGCTCGAGGTGGCCTGACCGGAGTCGCCTGAATGGAGCCGCCTGGCCGGAACGACCTGCCGGGAAGGGATGGCTGGGTGGCGCCGAAGGGGGAGATGGGCGTCTTGCCGCGATGCGGCGCAGCGCCCACTTCCCTCGGCGAAGCAAGGGAGACGGTTCATGCCCGACGGCAGCGGCGCCATCACCATCCGCATCCTGACCGGGGTCGGCCAGGCGGAGGCCAGGGACTGGGATGCCTGCGCCGGCCCCGACGACCCGTTCGTCTCCCACGCCTTCCTGCTGGCGCTGGAGGAATCGGGATCGGCCGTCGCCAAGACCGGCTGGCAGCCCAGCCACCTCGCCGCCTTCGATCCCGACGGACGGATGGTCGGCGCGGTTCCGGCCTATGTGAAGAGCCACTCCTACGGCGAGTACGTCTTCGACCACGGCTGGGCCAACGCCTATGAGCGGGCCGGCGGCAACTATTACCCGAAGCTCCAGGTCTCGGTTCCCTTCACCCCCGTGCCGGGGCCGCGCCTGCTGGTCGCTCCCGGCGGCGGCGAGGCGGTGGCCGGCGCGCTGGTCGCGGCGCTGGAACGGGTGGCGAAGCGCTACGGCGTCTCTTCCGCCCACGTCACCTTTCCCAACGCCGCCGATGCCGGGCGGCTGGGCGAGGCCGGCTGGCTGCGGCGCACCGGGGTGCAGTATCATTGGGAGAATCGGGGCTACGAGAGCTTCGACGCCTTCCTCGACGCTCTGAACTCGCGCAAGCGCAAGGCGATCCGCAAGGAGCGGCGCGAGGTCGCCGACAGCGGCGTCCGCCTGCACACCCTGACCGGCGACGACCTGAAAGCGGAGCATTGGGATGCCTTCCACCGCTTCTATCTGGAGACCGCCGACCGCAAATGGGGCGGCGGCTACCTGACGCGGGCTTTCTTCGAACGGCTGGGGCGGACGATGGCCGATCGCGTGGTGCTGGTGATGTGCGAGGACGGCGGCGAATGGGTGGCCGGTGCCCTCAACCTGCTGGGGTCCGACGCGCTCTACGGCCGCAACTGGGGGTCGGACGGGCGCTACCGCTTCCTGCATTTCGAGGCCTGCTACTACCGCGCCCTCGATTTCGCCATCGAGCGCGGGCTGAAGCGTGTCGAGGCCGGCGCCCAGGGGGAGCACAAGATCCAGCGCGGCTACCTGCCGGTGACCACCCACAGCGCCCATTGGGTCGCCGATCCGGGCTTCCGGCGGGCGCTTGACCATCATCTGGCCGAGGAACGCGCCGCCGTCGCCGCCGAGGTCGCGGCGCTGGCCGAACTTTCGCCCTATCGCCAAAGCGATGACTCGTGAGCCTGCACGCGGCGCGGCTTTTGTGATACAAAACCCAAGGTGGTGGGCGCTTGGGCGCTTCCGGCGGGTATGTCCAGCATCGGTTTAGTAACGTGACAATTTGTATTGGACGCTTCCGCGAAGCCCGGTCCTCCGGTTACCGTAAGGGTCCGGCGAGGCATTGGACGAGGCTGCCTCCATGACGGATCGGGCCACCGACTTCCTGAAGCAGGTCAGGGATCACCTGTTCTATCTGAAGCTGCGACCGGGCGGCGTCCGGCTCCAGGCCAAGGGCGCCGATCTGTCCGGCTTCCGGCTGAAGGGCTTCACGCTGAACTCGTCGGTGCTGACCCAGGTGAATTTCTCGGACGCGGAGCTGGAAGAGGTCAGCTTCAACATGTCCGACCTGTTCGGGTCGAACTTCACCCGCGCGGTTCTGGTCGGATCCTGCTTCGTCCGCGCCGACCTGCGCGGCGCCAACTTCCTGAAGGCCAATCTGCGCCGCACCGATTTCGAGGAGGCGGACCTGCGCCCCGGCCAGATCCTGACCTTCTCGTCCGGCAAGCCGCCGGAAATCCGGCAGCGCACCAACTTGCAGGACGCCACGCTGGAGGGCGTCAATTTCAAGAACGCCGACCTCAGCCACGCCGATCTCGCCAACGCCGGCATGAAGGGCACCGATTTCGCCGGGGCCCATCTGTTCGCCGCCAATCTGGCCGGCGCCGACCTGCGCGAGGCGAACTTCACCGGCGCCAAGCTGAAGCGCGCGATCCTCAGCGGCGCCGCGCTGAACCAGACCATCCTGCGTCATGCGGACCTGCGCGACGCGGTGCTGCGCAACGTCGATCTGGCCGGGGCCGACACGGCCGGCGCCGATCTGAACGGCGCCATCTACATGAAGGGCACCGGCAACCTGCCGCCGGAGGTCCGCCAGATGCTCGAGGCCCACATCCAGTGGATCAACAGCGCCGGGCGGCAGGGGCGGCGCGCCGACTTCACCGGCATGGATCTGCGCGGGGTCGACCTGACCGCCGCCGACCTGTCGGGCGCCGTCTTCCGCGGGGCGCGCATGAACGAGGCGTCGCTCGCCCACGCCTTCCTGTCGCTGGCCGACTTCGGCGGGGCGGCGCTGTGCGGCGCGAAGCTGGACCAGGCGATCCTGACCGGCGCCAACCTGATGGACGCCGACCTGTCCGGCGCCCACGCCGGGGACGCCGATTTCGGCCTGGTCGAACTGCGCAACCCCGACGGCACGCCGGCCGGCCGGCTGTGGCCGACCAACCTGTCGGGCGCGAAGCTGGAGGGGGCCGACCTGCGGGGCGCCCGGCTGACCGGCGCCAAGATCACCAAGGCGATGTTCGAAAACGCCAACCTCGCCTCCGCCGATCTGCGCGGCTGCGACGAGTTCTCCGCCAATCTCGGCCGGGCCTATCTGTCCGGCGCGCGCCGGGGGACGCTGTCCGCCTCCACCGACCCGGAAAAGCTGCAACTGCTGGCGATCTGAAAGCCCGCTTGGCCGTCCTTGATCCAATCAAGGATCGTCATGCCCGGCCCCGCGCCACGACCATCCGGCTGGGATTCGTGGACGAGGCGAGCCGCGTCGATTCCACATGTGTCCAGCGGATTTCAGGAGCGTGCTTGCGTGATGCTGGCTTCGCCGTGGAAACACGCTTGCCCGCAACACGGTCGCTCGGGAAACGGGGGCTTCGGGAATCCGCGCGGGATCACGCCGACTGCGGCGCTCCCGCACGGCCGTAGAGCTGGTCGGCGCGGGCCTCGAAGGCATGCACCATGCGGCGCACCGCCTCGTTGAACAGCAACCCCATGATCTTTTGCAGCATCTTCGAGCGAAACTCGAAATCCACGAAGAAATCGACGCAGCAGCCGCGCTCGTGCTCCTGGAAGATCCAGTGGTTGTTCAGGTACTGGAACGGCCCGTCGGTGTACTGGACGTCGATCCGGCACTCGGGCTCCTTCAGCTCGACCCGCGAGGTGAAGCGTTCGCGGACCATCTTGAAACCGATGATGAGGTCCGCGAACATCACGTCGCCTTCACGGCGGCGGATGCGGGCGGCCAGGCACCAGGGCAAGAACTCCGGATACTTCTCCACATCGGCAACCAGGTCGTACATCTGCTTCGGCGTGTAGGGAAGAACCTTCTTTTCCGCGTGAGTCGGCATGCCCTTATCCCGATGGTGACCCTGTAGACCCGAACCTTACTCCGCCGCGACACCCAGCTTCTTCAGGCGGGCGGCCCGCAGCTTCTCGAAATCGTCGCCCGCGTGGTAGGACGAGCGCGTCAGCGGCGACGAGGCCACCAGCAGGAAGCCCTTGCCACGGCCGACCGTGGTGTAACCGGCGAACTCCTCCGGCGTCACGAAACGATCCACCGCCGCGTGCTTCGGCGTCGGCTGGAGATACTGCCCAATCGTCATGAAGTCCACATCGGCGGCGCGCAGATCGTCCATCACCTGCGCGACCTCCTCCTTCGTCTCGCCCAGCCCGACCATGATGCCGGACTTGGTGAAGATGGTCGGGTCGAGTTCCTTGACCTTCGACAGCAGTTGCAGCGAGGTGAAGTAGCGGGCGCCCGGCCGGATCGTCGGGTAGAGGCGCGGCGCCGTCTCCAGATTGTGGTTGAAGACGTCGGGCCGGGCCTCGACCACCACCTCCAGGGCGCCCTTCTTCTTCTGGAAGTCGGGGGTCAGGATCTCGATGGTGGTGCCCGGCGACGCTTCGCGCACGGCGCGGATGGTGCGGGCGAAATGCTCGGCGCCGCCGTCCGGAAGGTCGTCGCGGTCCACCGAGGTGATGACGACGTGGCTGAGCTTGAGCTGCCCGACCGCCTCGCCGACCTTCTCCGGCTCATGCGGGTCGAGCAGGTCCGGGCGCCCGGTCTCGACGTTGCAGAAGGCGCAGCCGCGCGTGCAGATCGAGCCCAGGATCATGAAGGTGGCGTGCTTCTGCTTCCAGCACTCGCCGATGTTCGGGCAGGCCGCCTCCTCGCACACCGTGTTCAGCTTGAGCCCGCGCATCAGCTGGCGGGTCTCGTTGTACTCCTGGCTCATCGGCGCCTTGACGCGGATCCAGGCGGGCTTGCGGGAGATGGGGTTGTCCGGCTTGTGGGCCTTTTCGGGGTGGCGAAGCTTCTCGGTCTGATCGACGAGGGTCATGGTCTGAAGGCTCCCGACGGCCGGCTCGTTCGCGGCCCCGAAAATGAACGGTAAGGCACTAGGCCCGCCCTTCCGGCGGAAACAAAGCCGCCGGATAGGCCGGATCGAGCGCCTGGTCAAGCGTGAAAGGCGGTTCGGCTGGGAATTGGCCGTCCGGCGCCTCGGCCTCGACGGCGGCGCGCAGGCGCGCTTCCTGGTAGTTTTCCGCGAAGATCTCGGCGATGAAGGGTCCCAGGCTCGGGCTGTCCTTCATCTCGCGCAGCAGCTTCCGGCGCTGTTCCCGGATGGTCAGCCGCCAGCCCCGTTCGCAACGCTCGCGCAGATCCGGGCAGCACAGCCATTTCAACAGATGGACCAGCAGCACGGACAGGCGGCTGTCGATCTCCGATTTCTGGCTGCGGCCCATGCTCTCGATCTCCTCGGCGACGTTCGCCCAGTCGACGGGAGCGTTGTTCCGCTCGGCGCCGGCACGGCGAAGCTCCGCCGCCTGGCTCTGCGTCCAGGCGTAGAAGTCCTCGTCATACGCGGCGCTCGCGCGATCCATCACCCGCACCTTGGGAAACCGTCGCCTCGGAAAGCTTAACTAGAAGTGGATCGCCCGGCCATAGGCATCAAGAACCGACTCGTGCATCATTTCCGACAGGGTCGGATGCGGGAACACGGTGTGCATCAGCTCGGCCTCGGTCGTCTCCATGGTCTTGGCGACGGTGTAGCCCTGGATCAGCTCGGTCACTTCCGCGCCGATCATGTGGGCGCCGAGCAGCTCGCCGGTCTTGGCGTCGAACACGGTCTTGACCATGCCCTCGGTCTCGCCCAGCGCGATGGCCTTGCCGTTGCCGATGAAGGGGAAACGGCCGACCTTGACCTCGTAGCCCTTCTCCTTGGCCTTCTTCTCCGTCAGGCCGACCGAGGCGATCTGCGGGTGGGAGTAGGTGCAGCCGGGGATGCCGAGGATGTTCAGACCGTGCGGGTGCTTGCCGGCGATGTGCTCGGCGACGATCACGCCCTCGTGGCTGGCCTTGTGGGCGAGCCAGGGGGCGCCGGTCACGTCGCCGATGGCGTAGACGCCGGGCTCGTCGGTCTCGCACATCGCGTTGGTCTGGATGTGACCACGGTCCAGCTTCACCTTGGTGCCTTCCAGCCCGAGGTTTTCCGTGTTCGGGCTGATGCCGACGGCGACGATGACGCGGTCGACCGTGATGTCCTCGGTCTTGCCGCCGGCCTCGACCGCGACGGTGACGCTGTCGGCGCTCTTGCGCAGGTTGCCGGCCTTGCCGCCGGTGATAATGCGCATGCCCTGCTTCTCGAAGGACTTGCGGGCCATCGCCGAGATTTCCTCATCCTCCACCGGGAGGATGCGGTCCATCACCTCGACGACCGTCACCTTGGCGCCCAGCTCGTTGTAGAAGCTGGCGAACTCGATGCCGATGGCGCCGGAGCCGATGACCAGCAGCGACTTCGGCGTGACGTCCGGAGTCATCGCCTTGCGGTAGGTCCAGACCAGCTTGCCGTCGTCCTCCAGCCCCGGCAGGGTGCGGGCGCGGGCGCCGGTGGCGATGATGATGTGCTTGGCGCCAAAGGTGCCGACCGGGGCCGAGCCCTTGGAGACGGCGACGAGGCCCTTGCCGGCCAGCTTGGCGGCGCCCTCGATGACGGTGACCTTGTTCTTCTTCAGCAGGTGCTTGACGCCGCCGTTGAGCTGGTTGGCGACCTTGCGCGAGCGCTGCACGACCTTGTCGAGGTCGAAGCCCGGAGTCTGGATGACCAGACCGTAGTCGTTCGCGTGCTTGGCGTTGCGCAGCACCTCGGCCGAGCGCAGCAGCGCCTTGGTCGGGATGCAGCCCCAGTTCAGGCAGATGCCGCCGAGATTTTCACGCTCGATCACGGCGGTGTGCAGGCCCAGCTGCGCGGCGCGGATCGCCGCCACGTAACCGCCCGGCCCGCCGCCGATGACGATGACGTCGTAGTTCATGTCGGCCACGGATGTTCTCCCTTCAGGAGCGAGGCGCGTCCTGGGGGCCGGCGGCGAAGATGCCCTCCTCGACCCGGCACGCCTCGTCGATGATCGTCTGGTACAGGGTGACCATGAAGGCCGGATCCAGGCCATGGGCCTTGCCGCGTTCGGCCGCCAGCGCCTTCACCGCCTCGACGCGGTCGGGCAGCACGGCCGGCAGCCCCTCCGCCATCTTCACCGCGGCGACGCGGTGGACGACGGACAGGCGCTTGCCCAGCAGGGCGACGATCTCGTCGTCGATGGCGTCGATCTCGGCGCGCAGCGGGGCAAGGCTCTTGGACATGGATCCGGGTTCCCTCAGAGGCGGTTACAGCAGCATCGACAACGGATCTTCGAGCAGCTTCTTCAGGGCCGCAAGGAATTCCGCGCCGACGGCGCCGTCCGCCACCCGGTGGTCGACGGTGACCGTCAGGCTCATCACGGTGGCGATGGCGATCGCCCCGTTCTTCACGACCGGGCGCTGCTCGCTGGCGCCGACCGCCAGGATGCAGGCCTGCGGCGGGTTGATGATTGCCGCGAACTGCTTCACGCCCATCATGCCGAGGTTGGAGACCGAGAAGGTGCCGCCCATGAACTCTTCGGGCTTCAGCTGCCCGTCGCGGGCCTTCTTGGCCAGAACCTTCATCTCGTTGGAGATTTCGGCGAGGCCCTTGGTCTCGGCCTTCTTGATGATCGGGGTGATCAGGCCGGTCGGGGTGGCCACCGCGACCGAGACGTCGGCGTGGTGGTACTGGAGGATCGCGTCGTCGGTCCAGGACGCGTTGATCACCGGCACCTTCTTCAGGGCCAGCGCCGACGCGCGGATGACGAAGTCGTTGACCGACAGCTTGTAGACGTCGGACCGGCCGTTCAGCTCGGCGCGGACCTTCAGCAGCGCGTCGATCTCGACGTCGGTGGTCAGGTAATAGTCGGGAACGGTGCGCTGCACCTCGCCCAGACGCTTGGTGATGGTCTTGCGCATGCCGCTGTTGGGGATCGCCGTGTAGGCGATGCCCAGCTTGTCGGCCTGGGCCTTGGCGTCGATGCCGTCGGCCTTCGCCGCCGGAGCGGGCGCAGCGGCGGCCGGAGCCGGGGCGGCCTGCGGGGCCGCAGCGGCGGCGGGGGCCGGCTTGGCCGGGCCGGCGGCCTTGGCGGCCTCGACGTCGGCCTTGACGATGCGGCCGTTGGGGCCGCTGCCCTTGACCGACTTCAGGTCGACGCCGGCCTGCTCGGCGATGCGGCGGGCCAGCGGGCTGGCGAACACGCGGGCACCACCCTGGGCTGCGGGAGCGGGGGCAGCCGCCGGGGCCGCAGCGGCGGGAGCCGCCGCGGGAGCGGGCGCCGCGGCCGGAGCCGGGGCGGCGGCGGGCGCCGGAGCGGGGGCGGGGGCGGAGCCGCCGGACAGCGCGCTCTCGTCCTCGCCCTCTTCGAGCAGGATGGCGATCGGGGTGTTCACCGCGACGCCCTGGCTGCCTTCGGCGACCAGGATCTTGCCGATCCGGCCCTCGTCGACGGCCTCGACCTCCATGGTCGCCTTGTCGGTCTCGATCTCGGCGATCACGTCGCCGGACTTCACCGTGTCGCCTTCCTTCTTCAGCCACTTGGCGAGGTTGCCCTCGGTCATCGTGGGCGAGAGGGCGGGCATCAGAATCTGAACGGTCATTCCTTCAGCCCTCCCTCAGCGGTAGCAGACTTGCTTGGCGGCCTTGACGATGTGCTCGACCTGCGGCAGCGCCAGCTTTTCCAGGTTGGCGGCGTAGGGCATCGGCACGTCGAGGCCGGCCACGCGGACGACCGGCGCGTCGAGATGGTCGAAGGCCTGCTCCATCATCAGCGCGCACATCTCGGAGCCGATGCCGGCGAAGGGCCAGCCCTCCTCGACCGAGACCAGGCGGTTGGTCTTCTTGACGCTGTTGACGATGGTCTCGGTGTCGAGCGGACGGATCGTGCGCAGGTTGATGACCTCCGCGTCGATGCCCTCCTTGGCCAGCTGCTCGGCGGCGGCCAGCGCGTGGCCGACCATGATCGAGAAGGCGGTGATCGTCACGTCCTTGCCGGGACGCTCGATCTTGGCCTTGCCGATCGGCAGCACGAACTCCTCGTCCTCCGGCACCTCGAAGCTCTGGCCGTAGAGGATCTCGTTCTCGAGGAAGACGATCGGGTTCGGATCGCGGATCGCCGCCTTCAGCAGGCCCTTGGCGTCGGCCGCCGACCAGGGGGCGACGACCTTCAGGCCCGGGCAATGCGCGTACCAGGAGGCGAAGCACTGCGAGTGCTGGGCGCCGACGCGGGCGGCCGCACCATTCGGGCCACGGAAGACGATCGAGTTGCTCATCTGGCCGCCCGACATGTAGAGCGTCTTGGCGGCCGAGTTGATGATGTGGTCGATCGCCTGCATGGCGAAGTTGAAGGTCATGAACTCGACGACCGGCTTCAGCCCCTTGAAGGCGGCGCCGACGCCCAGGCCGGCGAAGCCGATCTCGGTGATCGGCGTGTCGATGACGCGGGTGTCGCCGAACTCCTGGAGCAGGCCCTGGGTCACCTTGTAGGCGCCCTGGTACTGCGCGACCTCCTCGCCCATGACGAAGACCTTCTCGTCACGGCGCATCTCTTCGGCCATCGCGTCACGCAGCGCCTCGCGCACCGTCTTCTTCACGGTCTTGGCGAAGAACCTGTCCTCGTCCGACGCCGGGGCGGCGGCCACGACAGGGGACGGAGCCGGGGCCGGAGCGGCGGCGGGCGCCGCGGCGGGTTCCGTCGCCGCCGGGGCGGGAGCGGTGGCGGCCGGAGCGGCGGCGGCCTTGCCGATCGCGCTCGCGTCCTCGCCCTCTTCCAGCAGGACGGCGATGGGGGTGTTCACGGCGACATTGTCGGTGCCCTCGGCGACCAGGATCTTGCCGATGCGGCCTTCGTCGACCGCCTCGACCTCCATGGTCGCCTTGTCGGTTTCGATCTCGGCGAGGACGTCGCCGGACTTCACCGAGTCACCTTCCTTCTTGAGCCACTTGGCCAGCTTGCCCTCGGTCATGGTGGGCGACAGGGCCGGCATCAGCACTTCGATCGGCATTCCTCAACCTCCGGCGGCGCGGGGATTCCGGTTTCCCGTCCCTCGGCGCCGCTCCCGCTTATCGTTGATGTCAGGATTCGACGAGAATGTCGGTCCACAGCTCCGACACGTCCGGCTCGGGGCTCTGCTGGGCGAATTCGGCCGACTCGGTGACGATCGCCTTCACCGCGCGGTCGATCTCCTTCAGCTTCTCCTCGTCGGCGTGGTTGCCGGCGAGCAGCTTGGCCTTGAGCTGGTCGATCGGGTCGGACTCCGACCGCATCTTCTCGACCTCCTCCTTGGTCCGGTACTTGGCCGGATCCGACATCGAGTGGCCGCGGTAGCGGTAGGTCTTCATCTCCAGGATGACCGGGCCGTTGCCCTCGCGGACATACTTGACCCACTGGTCCGCCGCGGCCTTGACCTCCAGCACGTCCATGCCGTTGACCTGATAGCCGGGGATGCCGTAGGCGGCGCCGCGCTGGTGCAGTTCGCCGGCCGAGGCGCGCTCCTGCGAGGTGCCCATGGCGTACTTGTTGTTCTCGATCACGAAGAGCACCGGCAGCTTCCACAGCGCCGCCATGTTGAAGCTCTCGTAGACCTGGCCCTGGTTGATGGCGCCGTCGCCGCAATAGACGGCCGCGATGCCGCCGTCCTTGGCGTACTTGTGCGCGAAGGCCAGGCCGGTGCCGAGCGGAACCTGCCCGCCGACGATGCCGTGGCCGCCGTAGAAGTTCTTCTCGCGGCTGAACATGTGCATCGAGCCGCCCTTGCCCTTGGAGTAGCCTCCACGGCGCCCGGTCAGCTCGGCCATCACACCCTTGGCTTCCATGCCGCAGGCCAGCATGTGGCCGTGGTCGCGGTAGCTGGTGATGACGCTGTCGCCTTCGTTCAGCGCGGCCTGGATGCCGACGACGACGGCTTCCTGGCCGATGTAGAGATGGCAGAAGCCGCCGATCAGGCCCATGCCATAGAGCTGGCCCGCCTTCTCCTCGAAGCGGCGGATCAGCAGCATCTCACGGTAGTAGTTGAGAAGCTCTTCGGACGAGACGGCTTGAGCGGGCGCAGACTCGGCTTGCGCCTTGGTCGGACGGCGTCGGGACGCGGCCATGGTTCCTCCCCAGGGTTCATGCAACGGCGGCCTTGAAACAGCCGCCGTCGCCACGCGTTGCGGGCATGAAACGTCCCGCACCGGAAGCGGATATGGCGCGCACAGTACACGAGCAAACACGCTCGCGCAAATACCTGTTTTTGAAGGCGGATTTCCGATTAACCGAGTTTCGGTTAATTGGCTGATCTGGGCTGCTTCTCCAGGCTGTTTCCGTCGTTGTCGTACAGCTTGGGAAGGGTCACGACCACGTCGCGGGGGTTCGAGAGGTTCAGCATCGAGCGCGCGCGCTCGTCCAGCATGTCGCGGTCGAGGTTGTCGCCGCGCAGCAACTGGGCGCGCCGCTCCATGCGTTCGCGCTCGTCCCTCAATTGCTGGAGCACGGTTTCGGCCTGCGCGATCTCGCCCTGGATCTGCTTCATCGCGACCAATCCCCGGTCGCCATGGATCGCGTAATAGGCGAAGTAGGCGACGACGCAGGCGCACAGCGCCGGCATGATGGCCTGACGGAGGGCGCTTTTCGCCGCGCGGGCGAGCGAGTCGGTGAGATCGGCGAGCATGGTCATGGTCCCATCATGGGACCATAGCGGCTTTCAGGGGGTCAAACGAAAAAGGGGCAACACAAAAGACGCTCCGAATTCGTGTTCGTTGCGCAACCCATCCCTGGTGTGCGGCGACGCCGGCGCCACAAGGCGGGGGCGCCCCGGAAACGCAGCGGACGGAAAAATCGCATCGCAGCATGGAATGAACCGCAACGCCTCCGTGTTGGAGGGGGACCGCGGCTGCCACGCCGCGCCGCATCCGGCGGCGCAGCGGATCGCGCAGCCGGCCCATGCGACCCATGGTAAGGAGAGACACTCCATGCGCAGCAAGCTTCTGATCGCGGCCCTCCCCGCCCTGCTTCTCGGTCTGGCGGCCTGCGACGACCAATCCGCCCAGAACAACGGCACCTCGACCGCCGAGCGTCCGGCCACCGAGTCGTCGGGCTCCTCGGCCGGTTCGACCTCGACCACCACGCCGCCGCCCGCCACCGGGGTTCCGACCACCAGCGGCTCGTCGGGCAACACCATGAACAGCGCCCCGGCCCCGACGACGACCGTGCCGGGCGGCGCCACCAGCGGCGGCTCGGCCGGCGGCGGCGCGACCACGACGCCGTCCAGCGGGCAGCAGTAAGGGCGATTTGCAGGCGCTCTTGAAGCCCCTCTCCCCCCTGCGGGAGAGGGGCTCATCAAATGGGCGGCGGGGCGGGCACCTCCAGGAAGACGCCTCAGACGTCCACCACCCGAGCCGGTCCGGCGCCCGTCAGGTCGGTCTCGAAGGCAACCCCCTTCACCAGCGCCACCACGTCCCGGCCGGGCGCCAGTTCCAGATCCCGCGCGGCGGCGCGCGTGACCCGCGCGATCAGGAAGGCCCCGCCGACCGCGATCCGCAGATCGACCGAGGCCGGACCCGACTCCGCGATCTCCACCACCGTGCCCGCCAGCGTGTTGCGCAGGCTGGTGCCGGCGAGCGGCTCCAGCGCCACGATCACGTCGCGCGCGTGGATTTGCAGACGGACCGGCGCGCCGACCGGGCGCTCGACGCGCGGCACCGTCAGGCGCCCGCCGTCGAAGACCAGCACGCTCAAGCCATCCGCCTCGACATGATGGTCGACGGTCAGGTCCAGCACGGCGCCGACGTCGTGGCTGCCGGTCGCCGACACCTGATCGAGCCGCCCCATCACCGTCCCCACCGGGCCGGCGGCGACCACCCGGCCCTCGCCGATCAGCACCAGCGTGGTGGCCAGCCGCACCACCTCGTCCAGCGCGTGGCTGACCAGGATGATGGGGATGTTCATCTCGTCGCGCAGCCGCTCGATGTAGGGCATGATCTCCGCCTTGCGGGCGGCGTCGAGCGAGGCCATCGGCTCGTCCATCAGCAGCAGGCGCGGCTGCGCCAGCAGCGCCCGGCCGAAAGCCACGCGCTGCTTCTCGCCGCCCGACAGCCCGAGCGGCCGGCGGTCGAGGATATGGCCGAGTCCCAGCAGATCGACCACCGGGCCGAAGGCGATGCGGCGCTCCGCCGCCGGGACCCGGCGCAGGCCGAATTCCAGGTTGCTGCGCACGCTCATGTGCGGAAACAGGCGGGAATCCTGGAAGACGTAGCCGACGCGGCGCTTCTCGACGGCCATGTCGACGCGGGCGGCGCTGTCGAAATAGGTGGTGCCGCCGACGCGGATGTGGCCGGCGTCCGGCCGCGCCAGTCCGGCGATGGCGTTGATGACCGATGTCTTGCCCGACCCCGAGCGGCCGAACAGGGCCGTGACCCCGCGCTCCTCGGCGGTGAAGGCGATGTCGAGCGCGAAGCGGCCCAGCGTCTGGCGGATGGAAACGTCCAGCATGGCTTGTCCTTGCCCGGTCTATCGTTGGCCGATCAGGCGGCGCAGGCGGTGGGCCAGGAATTCCGACACCATCAGCGCGATCAGCGCGACGGAGAAGGAGATCGCCGCCAGCCGCGCCGCCACGGCGTCGCCGTCGGGTTCCTGCGTCGCGGCGTAGATCGCCAGCGGCAGGGTCTGCGTCGTGCCGGGAATGTTGGACACGAAGGTGATGACCGCCCCGAACTCGCCCATCGCGGCGGCGAAGGCGACGATGGCGCCCGACAGCAGGCCCGGCGCCATCAGCGGCAGCACGATGGTGAAGAAGCGGTCGACCGGGCCGGCGCCCAGCGTGCGCGCCGCCGCCTCCAGCCCGCCGTCGATCGCCTCGACCGACAGGCGGATCGCCCGCACCATCAGCGGGAAGGAGGTCACGGCGACCGCCAGCGACGCCCCTTCCGAGGTGAAGATCAGGCGGATCCCGAAGGTCTGGTAGAGCCAGCCGCCGATGATCCCCTTGGTGCCCATGGTGATCAGCAGGATGTAGCCGATCACCACCGGCGGCAGCACCAGGGGCAGATGGACCAGCCCGTCGAACAGCGTCTTTCCGGGGAACGAGTAGCGCCCGAGAATCCAGGCGGCCAGGACGGCGAGCGGCAGGGCCACCACGATGGCCAGGCCCGCGACGCGCAGGCTCAGCAGCAACGCGGTGACTTCCATCGGCGACAGGACATTCATGACGCGAAGCTTACGGCAGCTTGGGCGCCGGGACGAAGCCGTATTCCTTCCACACCGCCATGCCGTCCGATGACGTCGCATACTCCAGGAAGGCGGCGGCGTGGGCGCTCTTGGAGGCCGCGACGACGGCCGCCGGGTAGACGATGGGCGGGTAGCTGTCCTGCGGGAAGACGCCGACCACCTCGACGCCGGGATCGACCGCCGCGTCGGTGCGGTAGACGATGCCGAGCGGCGCCTCGCCACGGCTGACCAGCGCCAGCGCGGCGCGGACGCTGTCGGCGCGGGCGAGCTTCGGCTCGACCGCCGCCCACTGCCCCAGCTTCTCCAGCGCCGCCTTGGCGTACTTCCCGACCGGGACGTTCGACGGGTCGCCGGTGGCGATGCGGCCGTCGCCGGCCAGCGCCGCCAGATCGCCGCCCTGCGTCAGCTTCGGCTTCAGGGGCGAACCCTTCGGAGCGACCACCACCAGATCGTTGCCCAGCAGGCTGACGCGGGTGTCGGTCTTGATCAGGTCCCTCTTCTGAAGATAGTCCATCCAGTCGAGGTCGGCGGAGATGAACAGGTCGGCCGGCGCCCCGTTCTCGATCTGCTTGGCCAAAGCCGAGGACGCGGCGAAGGAGGAGACCACCGTCAGCCCGGTCTTCGACTTGAACTGGGCCGCCAGCTTCTCCACCGCGTTCTTGGTCGAGGCGGCGGCCATCACCAGCACGTCCTGCGCCATCGCCGCCGGGGCGGCCATCATCAGACCGACGCCGATCACCGCCGCCGAGACGACGCGCGTCATCGCGCGCCCACGCACACCGAACATCCAAGCCTCCTTCCGAATGGTCATGAATTATATTCAAACGGATATAGCCAAGCTTGTGAAGCGTAAAGCGGAAATAGCCCCTACGGAAAAAGGGATTTGTCGCCGGCATGGCTCCCGGCGTCCCGGCCGTGCTATGGGAGGGCCCTCACCACGCTTCGTCCACCCACGCTCCGTCCGCCAGGGAATGCCGCCATGCGCGCCGTCAAAATCTCCCCCTCGATTCTCTCCGCCGATTTCGCCCGGCTGGGCGAGGAGGTCCGCGCGGTCGACGCCGCCGGCGCCGACTACATCCACATCGACGTGATGGACGGCCATTTCGTGCCGAATCTCACCATCGGCCCCGGCGTGGTGAAGGCGCTGCGTCCGCACAGCGCGAAGATCTTCGACGTGCATCTGATGATCTCGCCGGTCGATCTGTTCATCCCCGACTTCGCCAAGGCCGGCGCCGACATCATCACCGTGCATCCGGAGGCAGGCCCCCACCTGCACCGGACGATCCAGCTCATCAAGTCGCTCGGCAAGAAGGCCGGCGTCTCGCTGAACCCGGCGACCCCGGTGGACGCCATCCAGCATGTGCTGGAGGACATCGACCTCGTGCTGGTGATGACGGTCAACCCCGGCTTCGGCGGCCAGAGCTTCATCAAGAGCCAGCTTCCCAAGATCCGCGACCTGCGCGCCCGCATCGACGCGCTCGGCAAGCCGATCGACCTGGAGATCGACGGCGGCATCAATCCGGAGACGGCGAAGCTGGCGGTCGAGGCCGGCGCCGACGTGCTGGTCGCCGGCACCGCCACCTTCACCGGCGGCCCCGGCCAGTACGCCGCCAACATCGCCGCCCTGCGCTGAGTTCTCCTTCCGCGCCGCCGTCCGGTGCGGGAAAATGGGAAGGGGCACCCCACAAAGGTTCCCTTCGCAACAGAACCAATCGCCGTCTCGGGCGTTATTGGCTCTGGGAAAACCGTCCCGCAACGGAAGGGAACAGGAGCATGGGCATTCTCTGGACGATCATCATCGGGTTTCTGGCCGGCATCGTCGCCAAATTCCTGATGCCGGGCCGCGATCCGGGCGGGTTCATCATCACCACCCTGCTGGGCATCGCCGGCGCCTTCGTCGCCACCTATCTGGGCGCCGCCGTCGGCTGGTACCGGCCGGGCGAGGGAGCCGGCTTCATCGGCGCCATCGTCGGCGCCATCGTCATCCTGGCGATCTACCGCATGATCGCCGGACGCAGCACGACGGTCTGAAAATCCGGCTGACAGGAAAAGGCCCCCTCCCGCCGGAGGGGGCCTTTTCCTTTTCAGTTTTTCCTTTTCAGGCCAGCGCCACCGGGCGCGGCATGAAGACCGCCCGCGAGATGGCGGCGCGGATCGCCTCGTTGGTGAAGGGCTTGCGGACGATCTGGCCGAGGTGGCAGGCGCCCAGCTCCTCCAGATCGCCGTCGAAGGCGGTGATGAAGATCGTGCGGAGCGACCGCGTGCGGCGCAGATGGCGGGCGATCGCGACCCCGCTGCCGCCGTCGGCCAGACGCACGTCGACCAGCGCCAGCGTGGGATTCTCGGCCCGCAGCAGCGACAGCGCCTCCCGCTCGTTCACCGCGGTGCCGCAAACGACGTGGCCCATGTCGGCCACCACCTCGCCGATCTCCATCGCCTGAAGGGCGTTGTCCTCCACCACCAGCACCCGCTGGGTCATCGCCAGACGGACCCGTTCGCGCGCCTCCTTCAACCGGCCGATCGCCTCCACCGGCGCGAGATTCAGGATCTGGGCGGCCTCCGCGAGGCTCAGCTCCTCCAGCGTCACCAGCAGATACAGCCGGCGCTCACACTCCGGCAACGTGGCCAGCGCCCGCTCGATGGGATGCGGCGAGACCGCCGGACGGGCGGCGGCGGACTGGACGGCGGACTGGTCGAACAACAGATGCAGCAGCGCGTAGAGCGGCAGCCGCGCCCCCTCCCCCCGGTCCAGCCCGAAGCGCGTCGGCGCCATCACCACGACCTCGACGCAGCGCGTCGCCAGCGCGTCGCCGGCCTCGACCGCTCCCGTCAGCGCGCGTGCGTACCGGCGCAGATGCGGCAGATGATCGTAGAGTTCGCATCCGTACATCTGCATGATCCGCGTCCTCTGCGGGCAAGCGTCCTGGCGGTCGGCCAAGCCGGTTAACAAAATATGAACGGCCTTCAAACCTATCACGCCGCCCCCTCCGCCCGCGACGGGAAAAGGGGAGCAGCCGATCCGGTCAGGACCGAAGGGTCAGCGGGATTTTTCGCGGACTTGGCGCGACCGCCACTGCCACGGCTTCTCCACCTGACCAGCCCACAGCCCCATCCGCTTGCTCTGGGCGTAGGCCTCGCCCTTCTGGTAGGCCGCCGACAGGCTGGCGTAATGGAACGCCCAGCCGCGCGACACCATCGCCGCCCCCAGATCGACGCCGCGCACCCGGCACTCACCCTTCCTCTCGCCGGTCCGGTCCTTTTCCGAGACGGTGCAGGTCACCTCCTCGTCCTTGACCATGGCGGCGAGCACCGCCGTCGCCACCTTGAAACAGTCCAGTTCGTGACCGTAACGGTTCTTGCATTTCTGCCCCGGATCGGGGGCGTCGATCCCCATCAGGCGGACCGGCGTGTCGTTGATGACCAGCAGATCCCCTTCGGCCGCGACCGCTTTTCCTTTTAACGTCTCGTTGGGCGTGGCGGCCACCTTGCCTTTGGTCGGGCCGGCCGTCTGGGCTGACGCATAGACCGGACCGCCGAGCAGGACGAGAGCCGCCAGCAGGGCCGAGGCGAGCCGGTCAGAACAGCGTCGGCTGGTCATCGGCGGCCTTGCGGCGGGATGGCGCGTCGGGCGGCGGAGCGGACGGCGGGTCGAGGCAGGACGCGTCGTCGTTGCGCACGCTGTTGACGCGCGGCCCGACCGCGGCAACCTCCAGCCAATCGTCGGGCGCCGGCCGCAGCAGCCCCCGCACCGCCGACGGCGGAGCGGCGGGATCGAGCCAGCGCTCCCAGTCGGCCGGGTCGAGCACCACCGGCATCCGCTCGTGCAGGGCCGACAGGGTGGCGTTGGCGGTGGTCGTGACGATGGTGACGCTTTCCAGCGGCCGTTCCGGCGGCGGCCCGCCCTTCGGCCCGCGCCAGACCTCCCACAGCCCGGCCAGCGCGAAGGGCGCGCGGTCGCGGCGGCGGATGACGTGGCCCTGCCGGCGCGGTCCCGCCGCCGTCCATTCGTAGAAGCCGTCGAGCGGAACGAGGCAGCGCCGCCGGCGCAGCGCCTCGCGGAAGGCCGGCTTCTCCGCCGCCGATTCGGCGCGCGCGTTGATCATCCGCGCGCCGATGGAGGGATCCGCCGCCCAATGCGGCACGAGGCCCCAGCGGACCATCACCAGATGGCGCCCGTCCTCATCCTCCCGGACGATGGGAATTTCCTGGGTCGGGGCGACGTTCCAGCGCGCCTTCAGGTTCGGCTTGTCCGGCACGCCGAAGATCCGCTGAAGCTCGCTGACGGGGGTGGTGAGCAGCATGCGTCCGCACATGCCCATGACTATGGCGTCCCCGCCCCCGCCCGGCCAGCCCATAATCCCCTTTTCCCCGTTTGCCGCCGGCATCGCCGCCATGACGGGCGCATGCCGTCAGGCGGGGTTTCCCTTCGCCCCGCCCCGCCCTATCCTCGACGTCGACCGGCCTCCGGCCCACCTCGGCAAAGCGGGAGTTCCTTCATGAAGTTCGGCATCGGCCAAGCGGTACCGCGCACCGAAGACGCACGCCTCCTCACCGGCGGCGGCCGCTACACCGACGACGTGACCCTGCCCGGACAGACCTTCGCGGTGTTCGTGCGCTCGCCCCACGCCTTCGCCGCCATCGGCGCCATCGACACGGCCGACGCCGTGGCGGTGCCCGGCGTGCTGGCGGTCTACACGGTCGCCGACCTCGACGCCGCCGGAGTCGGGCAGATTCCCTGCAACTCGGACCTCAAGCAGCGCGACGGCTCGCCCTACGTCCGCACGCCGCGCCCGGCGCTGGCGCGCGGCTTCGTCCGCCATGTCGGCGACCCGGTCGCCCTGGTGGTGGCCGAGACGCTGGAGGCCGCCCGCGACGCCGCCGAACTGGTGATGGTCGATTACGACGACCGCCCCGCCGTCACCGGCACCGCCGAGGCGCTGGAGCCCGGCCGCCCGCAAGTGTGGGACGAGGCCCCCGGCAACCTCTGCTTCGATTGGGACACCGGCGACGAGGCCGCCGTCGAGGCGGCGCTGGCCAAGGCCGCCCGCGTCGTCGAGCTGGAGATCGTCAACAACCGCGTCGTCGCCAACCCGATGGAAGGCCGCGCCTGCCTCGCCGGGGTCGAGCCGGACAGCGGGCGCTTGCAGATCCACGTCACCAGCCAGGGCGTCCACAGCCTGCAAAAGCAGTTCTGCGACATCCTGAAGGAGCCGAAGGAGCGCATCCGCGTCCTGACCACCGACGTCGGCGGCGGCTTCGGCATGAAGCTGTTCAACTACCCGGAATACGTCGCCTGCCTGTTCGCCGCCCGCGCCCTGGGCCGCGCGGTGAAATGGGCCGCCGAGCGCACCGAGGGCTTCGTCAGCGACGACCACGGCCGCGACCATGTCAGCCGGGCGCGGCTGGCGCTCGACGCCGACGGCCATTTCCTCGGGCTGCGGGTCGACACCGTCGCCAACCTCGGCGCCTACCTGTCCAACTACGGCCCCTTCATCCCGACCGACGCCGGCTCCGCGATGCTGGTCGGTTCCTACCGGACCCCGGCGGTCTATGTGCGGGTCAAGGGCGTATTCACCAACACCCAGCCGGTCGACGCCTACCGCGGCGCCGGCCGGCCGGAGGCGGCCTATCTGCTGGAGCGGCTGATCGACCACGCCGGTCGCGTCACCGGGCTTGGGCCGGCGGAGATCCGCCGCCGCAACTTCATCCCCGCCTCGGCGATGCCCTACGCGACGCCGATGGGACAGGTCTACGACACCGGCGAGTTCGCCCGGAACCTGGAGGACGGGCTGATCCTGGCCGACATGGCCGGCCTGCCCGCCCGCAAGGCGGAAGCCAGGGCGCGCGGCCGGCTGCGCGGCGCCGGCCTGTCGACCTACATCGAGGCCTGCTCGGGCGGCGGACCGGAGCAGGCGACGGTGCAGGTCGGCGGCGACGGCCGCGTCGTCCTGCTGATCGGCACCCAGACCAACGGCCAGGGCCACGAGACCGCCTACAAGCAGATCCTCGCCGACCGGCTGGGCGTGCCGCCCGAGGATGTCGAGGTCGTGCAGGGCGACACCGACCGCGTGACCTGGGGCGCCGGCACCGGCGGCTCGCGCTCCGTCCCGGTCGGCGGCTCGGCGCTGGCGGAGGGGGCGGCCAAGGTGGTGAGGAGCGCGATCCCGGTCGCGGCCGACCTGCTGGAAACCGCCGAGATCGACATCGAGTTCGCCGAGGGCCGCTTCACCGTCGCCGGCACCGACCGCAGCGTGTCGCTGAAGGAGGTCGCGGCCAGGGCGGCGGCGGGCCGCACCGGAACGGACCAGACGGGAATCGCCTTCTCCGAGCGGGCGCGCTGGTCGCCGCCGGCCAGCACCTTCCCCAACGGCTGCCACGTCGCCGAGGTCGAGATCGATCCCGACACCGGCACCGTCGAGGTCGTCCGCTACAGCGTGGTCGATGATTTCGGCACCGTGGTCAACCCGATGCTGGTGATCGGGCAGGTGCATGGCGGCGTCGCGCAGGGGCTGGGACAGGCGTTGCAGGAACGCGTGGTCTACGACCCGGACAGCGGCCAGCTGCTGACCGGCTCCTTCATGGACTACCAGATGCCGCGCGCGGTCGACATGCCGCCGATCCAGGTGAAGCTGAACTGCGTGCCGAGCACCACCAACATGCTGGGCATGAAGGGCGCCGGCGAGGCCGGGGCGATCGGCGCGCCGCCCGCCATCATCAACGCGCTGGTCGACGCGCTGTCGGACCACGGCATCCAGCACATCGACATGCCGGCGACTCCGCTGGCGATCTGGTCGGCGATCCAGGCCGCCGGGCCACGGGGTGCCGGGTCACGGGGTGATGGAACGCGGGCGGCGGCCGAATAGGAGGGGGGCGCCCAGACGAAAGTGGTGGCGTTGTCACACCTCCGTCGGGTTAAACCTGTGGCAGCGTCCCTTACCTATAGGCGAGGATCAAGCGGAGGGCGTGGCAGGATGGCGGCTGTTGGTACGGGATGCGGGGGCCGGTGCGCCGAGCGCTTCGATCTGGACTTCACCATGGCGTTCCAGCCCATCGTGGATGTGGCGGCCGGCGGGATCTGGGCGCACGAGGCGCTGGTGCGCGGAACGGAAGGCCAGGGCGCCGGCTGGGTGCTCGGGCAGGTCAACGAGGGCAACCGCTACAGCTTCGACCAATCCTGCCGCGTCAAGGCCATCGAATTGGCGTCCGGGCTGCCGATGGACGGCGCCCGGCTGTCGATCAACTTCCTGCCCAACGCGGTCTACAAGGCGGAGGCCTGCATCCAGGCAACGCTCGCCGCCGCACGGCGGACCAACTTTCCGACCAGCCGGATCATCTTCGAGGTCACGGAGAACGAGCGCGTCGTCGATCACGGCCATCTGAAGGGCATCTTCGCCGAATACAGGCGGCAGGGGTTCATGACCGCCATCGACGATTTCGGGTCGGGCTATTCCGGCCTGAACCTGCTGGCGGAATTCCAGCCGGACATCATCAAGCTGGACATGGAGTTGACGCGCAACATCGACAGCGAGCGTCCCCGCCGCAGCATCGTGAAGGCGATCCTGATGGTCTGCGCGGATCTCGGCATCACCCCGGTGGCCGAGGGCGTGGAAACCGCCGGCGAGGCCGATGCCCTGAGCGATCTCGGCATCCGTCTGATGCAGGGCTATTTCTTCGCCAAGCCGGCCTTCCAGGCGATGGTCGGCGCGGCCGACATCCCCCGCCTCCAGTGAACCGCGAACAGCTGTAACACAACGTTACCGAACGCCTGCCGTCCGGACATCAACCAGCAACGATGCGGGGGCATCCTGCGGTCATCGGGAAATCATCGGGGCATCAGGTTCCCGATGCCGAAACCCCGGTACCGAAACAAGGGGACCACCCTCATGAAGCGCAGCATGGTCGCGGCCCTCATCGCCGCCGTCACCTTTTCCAGCCTCGCCGGGTCGCAAGCCATGGCGCAGGGATGGAACCAGGGCCACGAGGCTCCCCCTCCCCATGCGCGGCCCGACCAGAGAGGGCCGGACCGGCGCGGACCGGATCGGCCAAACGATCATCGCCCAGCCGACCACCGTTACGAGCATCGCCCCGAGCGCCCTTCCGAGCGCCATTGGCGGACGGGCCAGCGGTTGCCGCAGGAATACCGTGGCAAACGCCACGTCATCGTCAAGCCGGCCAGTTATCACCTCCATCGGCCGCCGCGCGGGCATCACTGGGTCCGGGCGGGACGCGATGCGGTGCTTGTCGTCAGCGGAACCGGCGTGGTGATCGAGTTTCTGCCCGGCTTCTTCCGCTGATTCCAGGTGGAGGGCGCGCCCGTGGCGAAGCCCCCGCGATCCGGCCGGCATAACGGCCAGGCATGGCGGAGTGCCACTTTTGCGCAAATGGCCAAGACGCAGGTTTTGGGAGGATGATGACGTCTCTGATGGAACCGGAGACTTCAGGGCGGCCCGCGATCCCAGGCCGCCCTTTCCTTTTGTCTCCGGGAGCCCGGAAATCCGGGGCGCTCCGGGGGGCCGCGTCTTACTGGAGCGTGGCGTATTCGGCGGGCTGCTCGATCGGGCGGGCGAGCGGAACCCGCGTCATCCCATAGCTGTCCAGCCGTTCGATGACCTTGCGGTAATAGCCCAGCACGTAGACGCGCAGTTCGGCGGTCAGGCTGGCCTCGCCGCGCTGGCGGTCGATCTCGGAGACCAGTTCGGTCACCAGGATGCAGCGGCGCCGGGCGACGTCGTCCACCGCGTCCCAAATTTCCTGTTCCATGCGTAAGCTGGTCCGGCGACCATTTACCCTAAGATTGCGGCAAATCATCTGTACCCCCTTGGCTACCGGCGCTCAAAATCCTCCTTTCCGCCCCGTGCCGCAGTGAAGTTTTTCACACAGCGGAATGGCGCCCACCGTCCGGGCCGACGGTGCCAAGCGCTATCGTTCCTTGTTCGTTCGCGAACGGCGCCCTATCTTGTTCCGCGACCCGCCTCGCCCCTCAGCCCTCCGGTCCATGGACGCCCCTTCCTCCGCTCATCCCCTTCCGGCGCCGATCCCGCCCAACATCGCCGCGTGGTTCCGCGCGAAGGGCTGGGCGCCGCACGCCCATCAGGTCGCCATGGTCGAGGCGGCGGAGCGGGGCGAGAGCGCCCTGCTGATCGCGCCGACCGGCGGCGGCAAGACGCTGGCCGGCTTCCTGCCCTCGCTGATCGAGCTGGCGGAACGGCCGCGCGAGGGGCTGCACACGCTCTACATCTCGCCGCTGAAGGCGCTGGCGGTGGACATCCAGCGCAACCTCGACACCCCGATCGCCGAGATGCGCCTGCCCATCCGGGCCGAGACGCGCACCGGCGACACGCCGGAGGCCAAAAGACGGCGCCAGCGCGCGCACCCGCCGCACATGCTGATGACGACGCCGGAGAGCCTCGCCCTCCTGTTGTCCTACGCCGATTCCGACCGGCTGTTCCGCGGCCTGCGCTGCGTCATCGTCGACGAGTTGCACGCGCTGGCCGGGACCAAGCGCGGCGACCTGCTGGCGCTGGGGCTGGCGCGGCTGTCCCGGCTGGCCCCGGCCGCAAGGCGGGTCGGCCTGTCGGCCACGGTGGCCGAGCCGGAGCGGCTGCTCGCCTGGCTGTCGCGCAGCGGCCGCTGGAGCGCGGACGGCGGGGACGGCGACGTCCGGCTGGTGCTGGGGCGATCCGGCGCGCAGGCCGAGATCGGGATCCTGGACACGAAGGAACGCCTGCCCTGGGCCGGCCACATGGCGCTGCACGCGCTGGCCGAGGTGTACGACCGCATCCGCCGGCACCGGACCACGCTGATCTTCGTCAACACCCGCGCCCAGGCCGAACTGGTCTTCCAGGCGCTGTGGCGGGTCAACGACGACAACCTGCCGATCGCGCTCCACCATGGCTCGCTGGCCGCCGAGCAGCGCCGCAAGGTCGAGGGCGCCATGGCGCGCGGCGAGCTGCGCGCGGTGGTCGCGACCTCCTCGCTCGACCTCGGCATCGACTGGGCGGCGGTCGATCTGGTGGTGCAGATCGGCGCACCCAAGGGGTCGAGCCGGCTGGTCCAGCGCATCGGCCGCGCGAACCACCGGCTCGACGAGCCGAGCCGGGCCCTGCTGGTTCCCGCCAACCGCTTCGAGGTGCTGGAATGCCGCGCGGCGCTCGACGCCGTGCACGACCGCAGGCTGGACGGCGAGGCGCCCCGCCCCGGCGGCATCGACGTGCTGGCCCAGCATCTGCTCGGCATGGCCTGCGCCGCGCCCTTCCTGCCCGACGCGCTTTACGAGGAGGTGATCTCCGCCGCCCCCTACGCCACCCTGCTGCGCGACGAGTTCGACGATGTGCTGGATTTCGTCTCGACCGGCGGTTACGCGCTGGGCGCCTACGAGCGCTTCCAGCGGCTGCGCCGGCGCGAGGACGGCCGGCTGTCGGTGGCCGGCCCGGCGGTGGCGCGGCAGTACCGGATGAATGTCGGGACCATCACCCAGGAGGCGCTGCTCCGGGTCCGCCTCAACCGCGGCCCGGTTCTGGGCGAGGTGGAGGAGTATTTCATCCAGGGGCTGACGCCGGGCGACAGCTTCCTGTTCGCCGGGCAGCTGCTGAAGTTCCTCGGCGTGCGCGAGATGGAGGCGCAGGTCGCCAAGGGCGGCAGCGGCGACCCCAAGGTCCCGGCCTACGCCGGCGGCCGCCTGCCGCTGACCACCCATCTGGCCGAGCGGGTCCGCGCCATGCTCGCCGACCCGCGAAGCTGGGACCGCCTGCCCGGCGACGTGAAGGAATGGCTGACGCTGCAACGCCTGCGCTCGCTGCTGCCGTCGCGCGACGGGCTGCTGGTGGAGA
This sequence comes from Azospirillum agricola, assembly GCF_017876095.1. Classification (GTDB taxonomy): domain Bacteria; phylum Pseudomonadota; class Alphaproteobacteria; order Azospirillales; family Azospirillaceae; genus Azospirillum; species Azospirillum agricola. Next base: position 348,707 of record NZ_JAGINM010000001.1, on the reverse strand, counting down.
CCTTCCCCAAGGCCGGCAAGCGCTTCCTCGTCGCCTACGCCTTCGAGGGGCGCAACGCCCACCAGACGCTCGGCATGCTGCTGACCCGGCGGATGGAGCGGTTCGGGCTTGGGCCGCTCGGCTTCGTCGCCACCGACTATGTGCTGGCGGTGTGGTCGCTGCGTTCGCCCTCCTCGACACAAGGAGCGGACATGGACGCGCTGTTCGACCAGGACATGCTGGGCGACGACCTGGAGGCCTGGATGGACGAATCCTCGATGCTGCGGCGGACCTTCCGCAACGTCGCGCTGATCGCCGGGGTCATCGACCGCCGCCATCCGGGGCAGGAGAAGACCGGACGGCAGGTGACCTTCTCTTCCGACCTGATCTACGACGTGCTGCGCAAGCACGACCCCGGCCATGTCCTGCTGCGGGCGACGCGGGCCGACGCGGCGGGCGGACTGACCGACGTGCGGCGCCTGTCGGATTTCCTGGCGCGGGTGCGCGGCCGGATCACCCACAAGGACCTCGACCGCATCTCGCCGCTCGCCGTCCCGGTCATCCTGGAGATCGGCCGCGAACGGGTGGACGGCAGCGCCACCGACGAGTTGCTGGCGGCGGCGGCCGACGCGCTGGTGGCCGAGGCCATGCCGGAACTGAGGCAAACCGCCGCCGCGCCCGCCGAGCAGGGGCGGCTGTCCCTGTGACCGTCCAAGGGACCGAGGCCCCCGGCCGCATCGACGACAGCCGCGCGCCGGTGGCGCTGCACGGGGCGGCGCTGGTCGCCGACGCCTCGGGCGCGCTGCTGTGGCCGGCGGAAGGCGTGCTGGCGGTCGCCGACCTGCATCTGGAAAAGGGCTCCGCCTTCGCGGCGCGCGGCCGAATGCTGCCGCCCTACGACACGCGGGCGACGCTGGAGCGTCTGGCCGCCCTGGTCGACCGCGAGAAGCCGGCCCGCGTCCTCTGCCTCGGCGACAGCTTTCACGACCGCCGGGCCGGCGCCCGCATGGAGTCCGCCGACGCCGAGCGGCTGCGCGCCCTGACCGCCGACGCCGCCGACTGGGTGTGGATCACCGGCAACCACGATCCCGACCCGCCGGAGGGGCTGGGTGGCCGCTCGGTGGCCGAGTTCCGGCTCGGCCCCCTGGTCTTCCGCCACGAGGCGCAGCCGGGGGCCGTGGGCGAACTGTCCGGCCATCTGCACCCGGCGGCGGCGCTGGCGCTGGGCGGGCGGCGGGTGCGCGACCGCTGCTTCGTGACCGACGGCGCCAAGCTGGTCCTGCCCGCCTTCGGCAGCTTCGCCGGCGGCCTGAACGTGCTGAACCCGGCCATCGCCGGGCTGCTCGCCCCGCGCTTCGACGCGCTGCTGACGGTGCGCGGGCGGATCCACCGCTTCCCCCGCGACCGCCTGTCGCCCGACCGGGGTGGCTGAAGGACGGTTGGCCGAAGCGTCGGCGCGGCCTATATCGCGTTCCCGCGTTGCCGTTCCCTCCGAGTCATCCGCATGCCGATCCCCGCCCCGATCATCGTCTGGTTCCGCAACGACCTGCGCCTCGCCGACAACCCGGCGCTGACCGAGGCCGTTCGGAGCGGCGCGCCCGTCCTGCCCGTCTATATCCTCGAGGATCCGGACGGCGATCCCTGGCCGATGGGTGGCGCCTCGCGCTGGTGGCTGCACGGCAGCCTGGAGCGATTGGGAGAAGCCTGCGCCCAGCTGGGGTCGCCGCTGCTGCTGCGCCGGGGCGAGGCCGTCCGTGTCCTGACCGGCCTGATCGACGAGACCGGCGCCGACCGCGTGCTGTGGAACCGCCGCTACGCCCCGGCGCTCGCCGCCCGCGACCGCGCCGTCGAGGAGGCGCTGGTGGAACGCGGCGTCGAGGCCGCCCATTTCAACGCCGGCCTGCTCGCCGAGCCCTGGACCGTCACGACCAAGACCGGCGGCTCCTACAAGGTCTTCACCCCCTTCTGGCGCGGCGTGGCGCCGACGCTCGACCCGCCCCAGCCGTCCCGCGCGCCGAAGCGGCTGACCGGCCCTGCCAAGCCGGTCGCCTCAGACCGGCTGGGGGAGTGGGCGCTGCGCCCCGCCAAGCCCGACTGGGCCGGCGGCCTGCGCGACGCCTGGACGCCCGGCGAGGACGCCGCCATCGAGCGTTTCGCGGATTTCCTCGATGGCCCGGTCGCCGCCTACCCGGCGGAGCGCGACCGGCCGGCCCATGACGGCACCTCCGCCCTTTCCCCGCGCCTCGCCTTCGGGGAGATCGGGCCGCGCCAGATCTGGCACGCCGCCCGTCACGCCGCCGATGCCCGGCCGGAACTGGCCGGCGGCGTCGAGGTCTTCCTGCGCGAGATCGGCTGGCGGGAGTTCAACCACCACCTGCTCCACCAAGCCCCGCAGCTGTCCGACCAGCCCTTCAACACGCGTTTCGCCGGCTTCCCCTGGCGCACCGACCCGGACGGAATGGCGGCGTGGCGGCGCGGGCGCACCGGCTATCCCATCGTCGACGCCGGGATGCGGCAGCTCTGGCAAACCGGCTGGATGCACAACCGGGTGCGGATGATCGCCGGCTCCTTCCTGATCAAGGATCTGCTGCTGCCCTGGCAGGAGGGGGAGCGCTGGTTCTGGGACACGCTGGTGGACGCCGACCTCGCCAACAACGCCGGAAACTGGCAGTGGGTCGCCGGCTGCGGGGCCGACGCCTCCCCCTTCTTCCGGATCTTCAACCCCGTCCTGCAAGGCGAGAAATTCGACCCCGACGGCGCCTATGTCCGCCGCTTCGTCCCGGAGCTGGAGCGGCTGCCGACGCGCTGGATCCACAAGCCGTGGGAAGCACCGGCCGACGTCCTGCGCAAGGCCGGCGTCCGGCTGGGCGAGGACTACCCGCGCCCCATCGTCGATCATGGCGAGGCCCGCGACCGCGCGCTCGCCCTCTACCGGGAACGCAAGGGCGCCAGGACCTGATCCCGACCGCCTGCGGCGACACGGTTCTTTGTTTCGGCGGCGGCAAGGTTATATAGTAACGTCATGACCGCCCACTCCCACCACCCCGCAGCCGGCCCCATGCCCCACGACCACAGCCATTGCGTCGCCGACGCGCTGACCCGCGCCGACGCGCTGTGCGCGGAGCGCGGCGCCCGCCTGACCACCCTGCGCCGCCGCGTGCTGGAGCTGGTGTGGTCGAGCCACCGGCCGCGCGGAGCCTACGCCATCCTGGAGGATCTGAGCCAGCAGGACGGCAAGGCCACGGCGCCGCTCACCGTCTACCGCGCGCTGGAATTCCTGGTCGAACAAGGGCTGGTCCACCGCATCGAATCGCTGAACGCCTATGTCGGCTGCGCCGCCCCCGGCCCCACCCATTCCGGGCAGTTCCTGGTCTGCGAGGGCTGCGGCGACGCCGCCGAGGTCGACGACCCGCAAGTCCGCGCCGCCATCGAGACCGCCGCCGCCGCACGCGGCTTCCGTGTCCAGCGCCCCACCGTCGAGGTGCGCGGCGTCTGCAAAGCCTGTCAGGAGAAACACCCGTGAGCGCTCCCGCCACATCCCCGGCCGCGTCCCCCCGCCTGCCCGTCTCGGTGCTGACCGGCTTCCTCGGCAGCGGCAAGACCACCCTGCTCCAGGCCCTTCTGCGCCATCCCGGCATGGCGCGGACCGCCATCGTCATCAACGAGTTCGGCGAGGTCGGGCTCGACCATCTGCTGGTCGCCAAGGCGTCGGAGAACATGGTGCTGATGGACAGCGGCTGCCTGTGCTGCACCATCCGCGGCGATCTGGTCGACACGCTGCGCGACCTGTTCCTGAAGCGGGTGCGCGGCGAGGTGCCGGACTTCGACCGGGTGGTGGTGGAGACGACCGGGCTGGCCGACCCCGCCCCGATCATCCACACGCTGATGACCGACCCGCTGCTGGCGGCGCGCTTCCGGCTGGACGGCGTCATCGCCACGGTGGACGCGGCGCACGGCTCGCTCCAGCTCGACCGCCAGCCGGAAAGCGTGAAGCAGGCCGCCGTCGCCGACCGCATCGTGCTGACCAAGACCGACGTCGCCACGCCGGGCGCCACCGTGGCGCTGATGCAGCGGCTGAAGGCGATCAACCCGGCCGCCCCGATCATCCCCGCCGCCCATGGCGAGGTCGATCCCAAGGGCCTGTTCGACGCCGGCCTCTACAATCCGGAGACCAAGAGCCCGGACGTCGCCCGCTGGCTGCGCGAGGAGGCCTACCGCGACGGGGAGAAGGCCGCGCACGGGCATCATCATCACGATCATGACCCTCATCATGGGCATGACCACGGCCATCACCATCATGACCATGAGCACGGCGAACACTGCGGCGCCGACTGCGGGCATGATCATGACCATGGGCATCACCACGACGCCAACCGCCACGACGACCACATCCGCGCCTTCTGCATGATCGTCGAGCAGCCGATCCCCTGGAACGGCTTCGTCGATTTCATGGAGGCGCTGATCGCCCAGGGCGGCGACAACCTGCTGCGGGTGAAGGGGCTGCTGAACGTGCGGGAAAGCGACCTGCCGGTGGTCGTCCATGGCGTCCAGCACATGTTCCACCCGCCGGTGCGGCTGGAGGAATGGCCGGGCGAGGATCACCGCACCAAGCTGGTCTTCATCACCCGCGACCTCGGCCAGCCGGTCATAGAGCCGCTGTTCGACAGCCTGGTGTGGGGCGAGGAGGGCAAGCCGGCCGCCTGACCGGCCGCCGCGCTCAGGCGGGAACCGGCTCCGCCGCCGGTTCCTCGTCGCGCAGTTCCTCCCAGATGCGGTCGAACTCCATGTGGCGCTCCGCGAACAGGGCGATCAGGCGCGGGTCGAAATGCTGGGTCGGGTCGATGCGGTCGTCACCCAGCGTCAGGATGTTCACCGTCTTGTCGTGGCTGAAGGCCGGCTTGTAGGGCCGCTTGCTGCGCAGCGCGTCGTAGCAGTCGGCGATCGCCACGATCCGCGCGGCGAGCGGGATTTCCTCCCCCTTCAGGCCGTTGGGGTAGCCGGTGCCGGCCCATTGCTCGTGGTGGCTGAGCGCGACCTCGGCCGCCATCTTCAGCCGGTCCGAGGTCTTGAGGATCTCGTAGCCATAGACCGGGTGCCGGCGCATCTCGGCCAGTTCGCGCTCGTCGAGCCGGCCGCGCTTGTGCAGAACCGCCTGGTCGACGCTCATCTTGCCGACGTCGTGCAGGGCGGCCGAGAAGCGCAGCTCCTCGCAGAACGCCTTCGAGCAGCCGGCCCACTTCGCCAGGATGTAGGAGTATTCGTTGACGCGGACGATGTGGTTGCCGGTGTCCTCGTCATGGACCTCGGCGGCGCGGGCCAGCAGGTTGACCGAGATCATGAAGGCCCGCTCGGTCTCCTTCTGAAGCTCGGCGACGCGGCGGCGCTCCTGGGTCAGGGCGCGGTTGCGCTCCTTCAGCCGCTCCAGCGTCGCGGCGCGCTCCAGCGCGCGGCCGACCAGATGGTTGACCGGCGCGATCATCGCCTCGTGGCCGAGCAGGAAGGGCAGCGGGTCGCCGCCCTGCGGATCGCGTCGGTTGATGAGCTGCACCACCCCGACCGGCTTGCCGCGGAACCCCTTCAGCGCGAAGGCCATGATCGAGCGGGTGCGGAACCCGGTGCGCTGGTCGAAGCCGGGGTTGAAACGGTAGGGTTTCGTCTCGCCCAGCGCGTAGGCGTCGTCGATCAGCACCGTCTCGCCGGTGATGGCGACGTGGCCGACGATGGAGGAGGAGGCGACCGGAATGGTGAAGGCAGCCGTCTTTGCGCGGATCACGTCGTTCTGGACGCTGACCGCCTCCAGTTGCCGCGCCCGCCCCTGCCCGCTCAGCATGAAGACGCTGCCCGCCTCGGCGTCCGTCAGCTCGCGGCACTTGTGCAGGACGCGGTCGCTGATCGCCCGCAACGACTGGTTGGGCGTCTGCTCGATGAACTCAAGGAACTGACCGACAAGACCCACGACGCCCGCACTCCCCAACGATCCGGCCGGCGATCCGGTCCACGACTCGGACCACGACTCGGCGCGAAGAGGGTACTCCAATCGCGGCGCTCCGTAGAAGCGATTACGCGTCTCCCCTGTTCAGAAGCTCATCCAGCCGCCGCACCAAAGCCACACTCCGGCGACCCCCATCGACAGCAGGGCCATCGGCACGCCGCAGCGGGCGTGCTCGAGAAAGCCCAGACGCACGCCGGCGGCGGCGGCGCGCTCCGCCACGATGATGTTGGCGAGGCTGCCCGGCAGCAGCAGGTTGCCAGCCAGGGTCGTCAGCAGCGCCAGCCCGTAGAGCGCCCCCTCCGGCGGCGCCGGCCAGGCGGCGAGCAGCAGGATCACCGCCGGGACGTTGCCGATGCTGTTGCTGCCGGCCAGCGCCAGCGGCCCCATCACCGCCAGCCGGTCGGGCAGCCAGCCGCCGGCCTCCAGGTCGCGGACCAGCGCGCCGGGAATGCCGGTCAGCCCCAGCGCGTGGTTGATGGCGAACAGCGCCGCGAACAGCACCAGCAGATGCCAGTCGACCATCCCCAGCATGTCGCGGCTGGCCATCCGCCGGCTGATCATCATCACGCCGGCGACCAGCAGCACCGCGTGCTCCTGCGGGATGGGCAGGGCGAACAGCACCAGCAGCACCGCCGTCGCCGCCACCGCCTTGCCGAGCTGCCAGCGGTCGAGCGGCACGGCGGCGACGTCGCCCTCCCCGTCCGGCAGCCCGAAGCGTCCGCGCCAGACCAGCCACACCGTGACGTAGACGATGACCAGCGCCGCCAGCGCCGGGACGGCGCAGACGCCGAGAAAGCGCCAGAAGTCGAGATGCCCGACCTGCCCGATCAGGATGTTCTGCGGGTTGCCGATCACCGTGGCCGCCGACCCGGCGTTGGCCGCCCCGGCCAGCGCGATCAGATAGGGCCGCGCGTCGAGCCGCCGCGCCATCAGCCCGGCGCACAGCATCGGCGTCATGGCGAAGACGACGACATCGTTGGCGAGCACCGCCGACAGCCCGCCGGCCACCGCGACGATGACCGCCAGCAGCCGGGCCGGCGAGTTCGCCGCCCGCGCCACCCGCAGCGCGCACCAGTCGTAGAAGCCGCTGCCGGCATACTGCGCCGACAGGATCATCAGGCCGAGCAGGATGAAGATGGTCGGGAAATCGACCGCCTCGACCACCTGCCCGGTGTCGAGCGCCCCGACCGCCAGCAGCAGGATGGCGGCGACCAGGGCGATGCCGGTGCGGTCGATGCGCAGGCCCGGAAAGCGGCCGAGCGCCATGCCGAGATAGGTTCCGGCGAACAGCAGGAGGATGAACAGGGTCATGGGGGGCATGGGGCGGCGCCGGAAGCGGGACGGGCCTTCTCTATAGCCCAGCCCCGGGCCCCGACGCCAAGGCGTCTCACGCCAGGGTGACGGTGGTCCCCTCGCGCGCGGCGAAGCAGTTGGGCAGTTCGGCCTGGGCCGCCGCCTCGATCGCCTCCATCATGCGGTCGTCGTGGTCGGGGTCGTGGTGGAACAGGCACAGCCGCCTGACATGGCCGGCCCGCGCGATGCGCACCGCCTCCGTCCAGGTCGAATGGCCCCAGCCGACGCGCTGGCTCCATTCCTCGTCGGTGTAGGTGGCGTCGTAGATCAGCAGGTCGACGCCGTCGACGAGATTCAGGATGTTGCGGTCGGGCTGGTCCGGCACATGCTCGGTGTCGGTGACGTAGGCCATGGAACGGCCCTGGTGCTCGATCCGGTAGCCGGTGGCGCCATCGGGATGGTTCAGCGCCGCGGTGTGGACGCGCACCCCGCCCTCCAGCTTGAAGCTGTGGCCGGCCGGAACCTCGATGAAGCTGAGGTCGCAGCCCATGGTCCGCATCGGCACCGGAAACAGCGGGCGCTCCATCTGGCGCGCCATCACTGCCTCGATGCCCGGCCGCCCGGCGGTGTGGCCGGCGACGACGCGCAGCCCGAACCCCTTGGCATAGGCCGGCGCGAAGAAGGGAAAGCCGCTGATGTGGTCAAGATGGGTGTGGCTGAGCAGCAGGGTCGCCGCCCCCACCCCGTCGGCCAGCAGCCGGCGCCCCAGCGGGCGCAGCCCGGTCCCGGCGTCGAGGATGATCCGCTGCGCGCCCACCCGCAGCTCGACGCAGGCGGTGTTGCCGCCGAAGCCGAGATGCGAGGCCGCCGGACATGGAATGGTGCCCCGCACGCCCCAGAAGGTGACCGTGAACCCCATGGCTCCGCCCTTTCCGCGCAACCGGCGGCGCGAACGCCCGGCGCTACACCTTGTAGGCCAGCCGCAGGCCGCCCCAATGCCGGCCGCGCACCGACACCGGCGCCGACACGTCCTTCATCAGCACGTAGTTCCCCCCGCCCATGTCGCGGCGGTAGGTCTGGAGCAGGAAGGGCTTGGTGTTGCGCCCGGCGGCCAGCCCGACACGGTCGTTGAAGATCCGGCGGTTCCGGCAGTTGGCGGCGTTCCACACCGGGTCGCGCCCCTGCGGCTGGCTGAACTTGCGGTTGTGGGTGGGCAGATAGCCCTGGTCGTCCAGCGCCACGCAGAAGACGATGCGCTCGTTGCCCGACAGCACGGCCTCCTGGATGCCGGGCAGGACGCGGTCGCAGATCTGGGTGAAGCGGGTGGTGAACTGCTGCGGATCCGACCCGGCCACCGGCTGGTAGGCGCGGTCGAAGAGGTCGGCCTCGCCGATCTCGCCGCGGGCGACGGCGTCCTCGAAGGCGGCGGAGACCTTGGCCGCGGCCTCCGTCACCATGCGGATGAAGGGGGTGTCGACCGTGTCGATGTTCAGCTCGGCGGTGACGCCGATCAGCCGCTCGCTCATGCCGACGAGGTTGTTCACCCGGTCGCGCGCCTGCGACAAATTCTCGCTCGACAGCTTCACGCCGACCGCCAGATCGGCGATCTCGTTCTCCAGCTCGGTGCAGTTGCTGCCGATCTGCGACGAGGCGGCGTCGATCTTGTCGGTCTCGCCGTGCAGCTCGCGCATGGCGCGTCCGACCGTCTCGATCACCGTGCCGATGGCGGCGGTGCCCTCGCTGACCGCGCGGGCCTTCACCGCGCTGGCCGAGCTTTCGGTCATCAGCCGCTGCGCCTGCTCGTTGAGGTATTTCAGCGTCGCGTCGATCTCGGTCGTCGCCTCGCTGGTCTTGGAGGACAGCGCCTTCACCTCGTTGGCCACGACCGCGAAGCCGCGCCCGGCCTCGCCGGCGCGGGCCGCCTCGATGGTGGCGTTCAGCGCCAGCAGGTTGGTCTGCTTGGCGATGGTGAAGATCTCCTTGGCGACCTTGCCGACGCGGTCGAGCGCGTCGCGCAGGCCGACGATCTGCCCCTCGATCCCGGTGACCGACGACACCAGCGCGTGGATGTCCGACAGCGAGCGCTGGACCCGGTCGTGGGAGGATTCGACCTCCTGCCGGGCCTGTTCGGTGACGGTGCGGGCAATGGAGGAAGCGGCGGAAATGCGTTGCGTGCTCTGCGACATCTTGGCGCCGGTGTCGCGAAGCTGGGCGAACACCGTGGATTGCCGGTTCACGCGGGCGTTGACGTCCTCGATGTGTCCGGCAATGTCCGCGATTTCTATGCCGAGATTGCCCGCCTCCTTAGCGATGTCCGCAATCAGGTGCGGCCGAATCGCGAACGCACTGTCCATATCTCACCACCATTGTTTTGGAATTTTAGCTTAGCGTTCACTCCCGTGAACGATTATTGCGCTTTTTAAACATTCCCGCAACTGGCGGAACCGCGACCCGGAGGGGCGCAACCCTTATCCATTGGTCGAATGCCCCGCCAGCAGGGAGCGTCTTGCAATTGTGCGTCAAAGCGCCTCATCCCGTCATCCGGGACCGCCCTGATCGCCGAAATGACACAGGCTGGGGTTTTTCAACCGGAAGCGACGCCGCCGGCACCCTTGATCCGATGGTCGAGCCGCTCGTCGACCAGCCCGGCCGGCTCCTGGTGGACGAGCACCTCGGCGTTGTCGAAGGCGGCGCTGAGGCGCCGCTCCACCCGATCGGTGATGTCGTGCGCCGCGGTCAAGGTCAGGTCGCCGTCCAGTTCCAGATGCAGCTCGATGAAGCTGCCGGTCCCGGAGCTGCGGGTGCGCAGGTCGTGCAGCCCCCGCGCGCCGGGTTCCTCCATCACCAGCGCCGCGATGCGGGCGCGGTCCTCGTCGGGAAACTCGCGGTCCATCAGGACGCTCAGGGCGTCCCGCGCCACTCCCCTGGCCCCGTTCAGCAGGAAGGCGGCGATCCCCAGGCCGAACAGCGGGTCGAAGGCGGCGACGCCGGTCCAGCCCGTCAGCAGGATGGCGACGATGACCGCGACGTTCATCAGCAGGTCGCCGGAGTAATGCAGCCGGTCGGCGCCGATGGCGACCGAGCCGGTGGCCGCCTGGACATGGCGCTGGAAGGTGATCAGCCCGGCGGTCAGGGCGATGGACAGAAGCATCACCGCGATGCCGATTCCGCCCTCGGCGACCGGCTCCGGATGGATCAGCCGCCGCACCGCCTCGACGGTCAGCAGCACGGCCGATCCGCCGATGAAGGCGGCCTGGGCCAGGGCGGCCAGCGCCTCCGCCTTGCCGTGGCCGAAGCGGTGGTCGGCGTCGGGCGGCCGCAGCGCCCGCCGCACCCCCAGCAGGGTGACGATCGAGGCCAGCAGGTCGGTGCTGGAATCGATCAGCGAGGACAGGATGCTGACCGACTCCGTCGCCATGTAGGCGGCGAGCTTCGCCGCGATCAGGGTGGAGGACACCGTCACGCTGGCGTAGGTCGCGTAGCGGCGCAGCCGGTCGGGGGGGATGCGGGGCATGGTCATCGCGGTCGTGCGGAGGCGACCTCGTTCAGGGATACAGCCGCTCGGTCGTCCAGGACGCCGAGTCGCCCTGGGAGGCCGGATCGGCCGGCCGGTAGACCACCCGCTCGTGCAGGCGGAAGGGGCGGTCCTGCCAGAACTCGATGCGCGCCGGCAGCACGCGGAAGCCGGTCCAGTGCGGCGGGCGCGGCACCGTGCCGATGGCGAATTTGGCGGCGTACTGGGCGACCCGCTTCTCCAGCTCCCAACGGCCCTCCAGCGGGCGCGACTGCTGGGACGCCCAGGCGCCGATGCGGCTCTCGCGCGGGCGGCTCTCGAAATAGGCGTCGGCCTCGGCGTCGGTGACCTGCTCGATCCGCCCCTCGACCCGCACCGAGCGGCGCAGCGTCTTCCAGTGGAAGCAGAGGGCGGCGTGGCGGTTCGCCAGAAGCTGTTCGCCCTTGCGGCTTTCCGTGTTGGTGTAGAAGACGAAGCCGCGCGCATCGACCCCCTTGAGCAGCACCATCCGCACCGAGGGCACGCCGGCGGCGTCGGCGGTGGCGAGCGCCATGGCGTTCGGGTCGTTCGGCTCGCTCCGGCCGGCCTCCTCCAGCCAGTCGGCGAACAGCGCGTAGGGGTCGCGGTCGTTGGCGTCGGTCATGAATCCTGGTCCTGTTCCGTCGATCCTATGGGCAGCCCCGCTGTGGCGGGGCATCCCCGGTGAAAAGGATGCCGCGGCAGCGTCATCGCAATTCACAGCAAGGATAGGCTCGCTTATATCACTGTCCACCGCGACGCCACCGGTTTAGGCATCGCGGCACACAAACCTATTCGAGGCACACGATGGTCGTGAAGAAACTCGTCCCGTTCGCGCTGGCGGCGTCCCTGCTGGCCGGCTGCACCACCGGCGGCACCAAGGAGACGGTCGGCACCGTCGGCGGCGCCGTGGCCGGTGGCCTGATCGGGTCGCAGATCGGCGGCGGCACCGGCAAGCTGGTCGCCACCGGCGTCGGCACCCTGCTGGGCGCCTTCGTCGGCAGGGAGATCGGCTCCTCGCTCGACAGGGCGGATTCCGAATACGCCGCCGGCGCCGCGCGCCGCGCCTACGCCGCCCCGGTCGGCGAGCGGATCGCCTGGAACAACCCGCAGTCGGGCAATTCCGGCACCATCACGACGACCCGCGACGGCTACAGCAACGCCGGCACCTATTGCCGCGAGTACCAGCAGACGGTCGTGGTCGGCGGCAAGACGGAGATGGCCTACGGAACCGCTTGCAAACAACCCGACGGAACGTGGAAGATCGTCGCCAATCAGTAACCTTTTGATCCCCGTTCTTCGGGGTTGGGAATGCCAGCACCGTGGCCACGCGTGACCCCTACAGCGTTCTCGGCGTCAGCCGTTCCTCCAGCGCCGAGGATATCAAGAAGGCGTACCGCAAGCTCGCGAAGCAGCATCACCCCGACCTGAAGCCGGGGGACGCCGCGAACGAGGAACGCTTCAAGGAAATCTCGGCGGCCTACACGCTGCTGTCGGATCCGGACAAGCGCGCCAAGTTCGACCGTGGCGAGATCGATTCGTCGGGCCAGGAGCGGCACGCCGGCTTCGGGTCGCGCACCCACGCCGGGCGCGGCCGCGCCTACAGCGGCGCCGACGACTCCTTCTTCAGCAGCGGCGGCGACGACTGGTTCTCCGACCTGTTCGGCGGCGGCCGGCGGCGTGGCGCCGCCGGTGCCGGCGGGGGGGCGTCCTCCGGCCCCAAGGTGCGCGGCAGCGACATCTCCTACTCCATCACCGTCCCCTTCCTGGAGGCGGCGCAGGGCACCAAGCGGCGCGTCAACCTGTCGAGCGGCAAGAGCATCGACGTCACCGTCCCGCCCGGCACCGAGAACGAGCAGAAGCTGCGCCTCAAGGGCCAGGGCCTGCCGGGCATGGGCGGGATGCCCAACGGCGACGCCATCATCGAGGTGCATGTCGAGCCGCACCCCTACTTCACCCGGCAGGACGGCGACATCCACGTCGAGGTGCCGATCACGCTGAACGAGGCGGTGCTCGGCGCCACCATCCATGTGCCGACGATCAGCGGCAAGGTCGCCCTGAAGATCCCGGCCGGCGCCAACACCGGCTCGACGCTGCGCCTGCGCGGCAAGGGCGTGGTCAACCAGTCGACCAAGCAGGCCGGCGACCAGTATGTGAAGCTGAAGGTGGTCCTGCCCGACCCGCCCGACGCCGAGCTGGTGAAGTTCATGGAGCAGTGGGCCAAGACCCGCAGCTACGACGTCCGCAAGAAGGCGGGGCTGGAGTAAGCGCTCCGCCCGCCCGTCATGCCCGTGCTGGGCACGGGCATGACGAAAAAGGCGGGCCTCATTTCTTGATCGCCCGGATGGGCACCGCCGGATTGCCGGCCGGGTTGCCCTCCCCCGTCGGGCTGTCGTCCGACAGCAGCGCCTTGATCGGCACGTTCAGCAGGTCGCCCTGCCGCGCCTCGGCCTGCTCCAGCAGATGCGCGGTGCGCTCCTGCCAGGGCAGCTCCAGACCGCCCAGCCCATGCACCGAGCCGCGCAGGCCGATGCCCAGCGCCTTCATCAGGTCGAGCAGCGTCGCCTCGCCCAGGTCGCGCGTCACCACCCAGGCGTCGCGCGTGGTGTGGGCGACCCAATGGGCGTCGCGGAGCTGCTCCAGGATGCCGTCGATCAGCAGCGTCCCCACCGGCACCCGCGCCACCATGGTCCGCCTCCGCATGCCGACGCCGAGCCGGCTGGCGTCCATCAGCTCGTGCAGCACGGCGAGCGCCAGGGCCAGCCGCTGCGCCGGCAGCAACCCTTCCGGCCCGCCGCGGGTGATCTTGCCGGCCCGCCATTCCGGCAGCGAGGCGGCGACGACCGCGCCGAACAGCACGGTGGACCAGGCGATGTAGAGCCAGAACAGGAAGATCGGCACCGTCGACAGGGCGCCGTAGATGGTCTGGTAGGCCGGGTATTCGCGCATGTACCAGGCGAACACCGCCTTCGACCCCTCCAGCAGGATCGAGCCCACCGCCCCGCCGCACAGCGCGTCCATCCACAGAACGTCGCGGTTGGGGATGATCAGGTAGAGGAGCGTGCAGCCGATCAGTTGCAGCACGAAGGGCAGGATCATGCCGAAGCCGACCAGCGGGTGGACGACGCCCTCCAGATGGGCGAACTCCAGGGCGCTCCACAGGGTGCTGGACAGCGACAGGCTGGCTCCGGCGAACAGCGGGGTCAGCGACACCACCGCCCAGAAGGACAGGATGCGGGTGACGTAGGAGCGTGGCTCCCGCACCCGCCAGACGGTGGCGAAGGATCCCTCGATCGTCCAGATCAGCAGCACCGCCGACACCGCCAGCCCGACCACCCCGAAGATCGGCATCTGGCCGGCGTTGGCCATGAAGGTGCCGAGATACTCCAGGATGGCGTCGCCGATCTCAGGCACCAGATTCTTGATGACCGCCGTCTGGATGCGCATCTGCAACGCGCTGAAAGCCGGAAAGGCGGAGAAGATGGCGAAGCCGATGGTCATCATCGGCACGATGGCGAGCAGCGACGTGTAGGTCAGCGCCGCCGCCGTCTGGAAGCAGTTGTCGTTGTAGAAGCGCAGCATCGAATGGCCGACGAAGCCCGCCAGCTCGCGCCCGTGGGCCAAGGCGCGCGCCGGTTTCCGTTCCCCTTCCTCAATGCCCGGCATGCCGATTCTCCTGTCCGGCGTCCGCCTGCGCCGGTTTGACCACGCACCGCTTTCGTGTAGGATGCGCCCCACTTTTCGCGGCAACAGCCCAGTTTACGAGGTTCAGATGTCCAATCCGATGCCGCTGATGCACGGCAAGCGTGGCCTTATCATGGGCGTGGCGAACGACCGTTCGATCGCCTGGGGTATCGCGTCCACCCTGGCCCAGCATGGGGCGGAACTGGCCTTCACCTACCAGGGCGACGCGCTGCTCAAGCGCGTCAAGCCTTTGGCCGAACAGGTCGGGGCGACGCTCGTCCTGCCCTGCGACGTGACCGACGAGGCCAGCATCGACGCGACCTTCGCCGCCATCGAGGCCGAGTGGGGCAAGCTGGATTTCGTGGTTCATGCGATCGCGTTTTCCGACAAGAACGAGTTGGACGGCCTGTATCTCGACACCACGCGGAGCAACTTCCTCCGCACCATGGACATCTCCTGCTACTCCTTCACCGCGGTGGCGCAGCGCGCCGTGCCGCTGATGACCGAGGGCGGCAGCCTGCTCACCCTATCCTATTATGGGGCCGAGCGCGTCATGCCGCATTACAACGTCATGGGCGTCGCCAAGGCCGCGCTGGAGGCGAGCGTGCGCTACCTCGCCGTCGATCTGGGTGGGCGGAACATCCGTGTCAACGCCATCTCGGCCGGCCCGATCAAGACGCTGGCCGCCAGCGGCATCGGCGACTTCCGCTACATCCTGAAATGGAACGAGCTGAACGCGCCGCTGAAGCGCAACGTCACCATCCAGGAGGTCGGCGGCGCCGGCCTGTTCCTGCTGTCCGGCCTCGGCACCGGCGTGACCGGCGAGGTCATGCACGTCGACAGCGGCTACCACACGGTCGGCATGGTCGCGGTGGACGAGGCGGCCGAGGTGGCGCAGCTCCTGGGATCGCTGGGCGGCGCGCCGAAGGCGGGCTGAACCACGCTGGTGCCAGGGCAGATTGCAAAGAGGGATCGGTCGTCCGATCCCTCTTTGCGTTTGCGAAGGCGCCGTCTATCCTCTTCGCAATATTCCTAAGGCCGGGTAATTTTGATGCGCGCTCGCAAGAAGATGGATTCGGTTTCTCCGATCCTTGAGCAGATTCTGTACGGCGGCTCCAGCGTCTCGATGAACCTCATCGCGATCACGCGCGACATCCCCGAAGAGCAGCGCATGTTCAAGGCCCAGGGCCTGAACAACGCCATCCTGTTCAAGTACCCGAGCTTCAACGGTCTCGACGAGGGCGGCGAGCCGATGGAGGAGGGCGACGAGGACACGGAGGGCGGCGGCCGTCCGGTCGAAACCGGCATCTATGTGCCGCACAACGTGAAGTCGCCGGAGGCCGGCGGCATCGCCGTCTATCTGCGCGGCCACAACAGCGACACGCTGCTGGAGGAACAGTTCGGCATCAAGAACGGCCCGGCCGAGAATGGCATCATCGGCGACATGAAGATGCTGTCGATGATCGACGAGGTGCCGTCGCTCGACGCCTTCCTTCTGAAGACCTGCTTCGAGGCCGAGAAGGTCAACGTCGATCCGCGCCACTGGCTGATCAGCGCCGACGAGGACCACCAGCTCCGCCGCCTGATTCGCGCCCGCATCGAGCCGATCGTCCGCAAGGCGCTGTCCGGCGGCGCCGGCGGCAGCGCCCAGAGCATCGAGCGCTTCCTGGAAGCCATCTGGAATCCGAACCTGGAGGAAGCCGGCCTGTTCGTGTCGGCCTTCGGCATCGAACGCTCGGAAGCCGACACCATCTTCAGCGCCTGGAAGGGCACGACCTTCTACGAATACCAGCTGCGCCGCATCGCGCCCCGCGCCCGCGTCATCCTGACCTGGCTGAAGTCGAAGGACTGCGTGCCGGTCGACATCCGCATGCACAAGCCCTACGAGACCCAGCTGCTGATGCACATCGAGAAGGTCGGCAAGCTGCTGGAGACCACGCTGATGGACATCCGCGGCATCCTGTCGGACTACGAGACCGCCTTCAGCTCCTTCATGGCCGGCAAGCCCGAGCCCTTCCGCGACTATCTGCGGACCATCCGCTCGCGCTACTGGCTGCTCGGCTACTGCGTCTCGGCGCTGACCAGCGTGGCGCATCTCGACGCCCGCTGCATGAAGAACACGCCGTCGCGCAAACTCTATTTCGAGGGCACCCAGAAGCTGCTGCGCCAGTTCGACATCGCGCTGGATCGCCGCCGCGAGCAGAAGGGGTCTTTCTGAAGCATTCCGGCGCCCCCACCGCCCGAACGATCAAGGCCCGCCGCTCCTGCCCACAGGATGGCGGGCTTTTCCTTGCGCGTCGTTCTCGGGTTGCGAACCTCTCACACCATCGAGCGAAAATCCCGACACAGTCGTGCCCGTCATGCGTGGCCTTGAGCCGGGCATCCACGGCTGCAAACGATTGGAGGTCACGGTTGGCGGTGTCACGGAAAGACCCGCGCAAAGAAAAGGCCGGCGCCCCTCGGGACGCCGGCCTTTTCCCATTCACCGGAAAGGTGGATCAGGTGCCCTGCGGTTCCGGCCCGATCCCGCCGCTCTCCTTGCCGGTCGGCGGCACCGAGGAGCGGCGGCCCGAGCTCGGCTGACGCGGCGGCGTCGCCGAATAGCTCTCGCGGTCGTCGTCGCGGATGATCGGATCGCCGCGCAGCAGGCGGTTGATGTCCTCGCCGCTCAGCGTCTCGTACTCCAGCAGGCCCTTGGCCAGCGCGTGCAGCTGATCGATGTTCTCGGTCAGGATGCGGCGTGCCTTCTCATAGCTTTCGTCGACGATGCGGCGGATTTCCTCGTCCACCGTCTGCGCCGTGCGGTCGGACATGTTCTTGTGCTGGGTCACCGAATGGCCCAGGAACACCTCCTGCGTCGGCTCGCCGTAGAGCAGCGGGCCGAGCTTGTCGCTCATGCCCCATTCAGTGACCATGCGGCGCGCCATTTCGGTCGCCATCTTGATGTCGCCCGAGGCGCCGGTGGTGACGCGCTCCTTGCCGAAGATCAGCTCTTCCGCGATGCGGCCGCCCATGGCGACGCAGAGGTCGGCCAGCAGCTTGGCCTGCGACAGAGAGATGCGGTCGCCTTCCGGCAGGCGCATCACCATGCCCAGCGCGCGGCCGCGCGGGATGATGGTGGCCTTGTGGACCGGGTCGCTGTCGGGGCTGTGGACGGCGCAGATCGCGTGACCGGCCTCGTGGTAGGCGGTCAGCTTCTTCTCGTCCTCGGACATGACCATCGACCGGCGCTCGGCGCCCATCATGACCTTGTCCTTGGCGGCCTCGAACTCGCCCATGCCGACCACGCGCTTGCCGATGCGGGCCGCCAGCAGCGCCGCCTCGTTGACGAGGTTGGCGAGGTCGGCGCCCGAGAAGCCCGGGGTGCCGCGCGCGATGATCTTGGCGTCGACGTCCGGCGACAGCGGGACCTTGCGCATGTGGACCTTGAGGATCTTCTCGCGGCCCAGCACGTCGGGGTTCGGCACCACGACCTGACGGTCGAAGCGACCGGGACGCAGCAGCGCCGGGTCGAGCACGTCGGGGCGGTTGGTCGCGGCGATGAGGATGACGCCCTCGTTCGCCTCGAAGCCGTCCATCTCGACCAGCAGCTGGTTGAGGGTCTGCTCGCGCTCGTCGTTGCCGCCGCCCAGGCCGGCGCCGCGATGGCGGCCGACCGCGTCGATCTCGTCGATGAAGATGATGCAGGGGGCGTTCTTCTTGCCCTGCTCGAACATGTCGCGGACACGGCTGGCGCCGACGCCGACGAACATCTCGACGAAGTCCGAACCGGAGATGGTGAAGAAGGGCACGTTGGCCTCGCCGGCGACGGCGCGCGCGGTCAGCGTCTTGCCGGTGCCGGGGGGGCCGACGAGCAGGCAGCCCTTCGGGATCTTGCCGCCCAGCCGCTGGAACTTCTGCGGGTCCTTCAGGAACTCGACGATCTCCGTCAGCTCCTGCTTGGCCTCGTCGATGCCGGCGACGTCGTCGAAGGTGACGCGCCCGACCTTCTCGGTCAGCAGCCGCGCCCGCGACTTGCCGAAGCCCATCGCCTTGCCGCCCCCCGACTGCATCTGGCGCATGAAGAAGATCCAGACGCCGATCAGCAGCAGCATCGGGAACCAGGACAGCAGCACCGAGAACAGCGACGGGACGTTGCTGTCGTCGGGCACCGCGCTGATCCGCACGTTCTTGTTGGTCAGCCGCTCCACCAGCCCGGCCTCGGGCGGGATGAAGGTGCTGAACGAGCGGCCGTCGGTGAAATGGCCGGAGACCTGGTTGCCCTTGATGGTCACATCGGCAACCTGACCCCGATCCACTTCGGCGAGAAGCTCGCTGAACGGAACGGTCGTTTGCGGGCTGCGGGTCGAAGAGCTCTGGAACAGGTTGAACAGGGCCACAAGCAGCAGCCCTATGATGATCCAGAGCGCGAGATTCTTGCCGAAATTGTTCACGTCACACGCCTTTCTGCGAACCCATCGCCATGCGGTGCGCCGACAAGGCCGCACCCCGGTCTCCACGGGCACGTTCCCAGATTAAATAATGCTGTCCCCGCGCGAAACAACCGGAAAAGCTGGTCTGCCCAACGGCGAAACCGGGGAGAATGTGGCGGCATCCGTCGGGGGTTGTCCACCCGCGCCGAACCCACATGGGAATCCCAGGTGCGGAACGGCGACCAAACACCCGCCGGACCAAAGGCTTGGAAGCGATTCGCGCACCGCCGGATGCAGGTCCAGGCCACGCGCGGCGGGCATGGCGGCGACCACCTCCCGCCATCCGCCCTCCCCCAGCCTCGCAACGGTCACGGGCGAGTCGCGCCCGGCGGCGGGAACGACGGCGAAACGGCGGTCCCACAGCACGCGCCGCCCGGGCGCCGCGACCAGCCGGTCGGCCGCCGCCTCCGGCTCGCGCGCGATCATAACTTGGCCGCGACGGCACAGCACCCGGCACCCCGCCAGGGTCCGCCCCCGGAGCCGTCCGGCGGCGACCTCGGCGTGAAGCCGCTCGACCGCCTCGTCGCGCACCGGATGGGCGCCGCCTCCGACCACGGCAAGGCAGCGGCCCAGGGCGCGCAGGGCGATCTCTTCCGGCGCGGAGCACAGCGCGGCCGGGTCAAGCGCGATCCAGCCCTCTGGATAGACAGCGGCGGCCTCGGCCAGCAGCGACGCGGTGACCGCCTCCAGGGCCGCCCGCGCCCGCCCGGCGCGGCGCGCGGTCTCGCCCAGCCGCCCGGCGTCCAGCCCTTCCGCCGCCAGCAGGCCACGCGCCGCCCGCAGGCGGGCACGGGCGTAGCGCGGGTTCTCGTTCGACGGATCCTCGATCCAGGCCGCGCCGGCAGCCCGGCAGGTCGCCAGCAGCCGTCCATGCGGCACTTCCAACAGAGGGCGCAGCACGCGGACGTATCCCTCGGCGCGGATCGCCGTCATTCCGGCCAAACCATCCACCCCGGAGCCGCGCGCCAGCCTCAGCAGCACGGTTTCCGCCTGATCGTCGCGGTGATGGGCGAGCGCCAGATGCAGGATGCCCTCGGCCGCGCAGGCGTCCGCCAGCAGGCGGTGCCGCGCCGCCCGCGCCGCCGCCTGGATGCCGCCGGCCGGCTTGCCGCCGTCCCAGCGCAGGATCCGGTGGGCGATGCCGAGCGCGGCCATGCTCCGCCCGACGGCCTCCGCCTCCGCCGCCGACTCGGGACGCAGCCCATGATCGACGGTCAGCGCCAGCAGTTCACCACCCTGCCCGGCAACCCAGCGGTTCAGGAGCAGGGCCAGCGCCACGCTGTCGCCGCCCCCCGACAGCCCGACCACGACGCGCGGAGCCGGTTCGAAACCGCCCAGCCGATCCATCAGCCGGGCGAACTCCGAACCGGTCAGCGGCGCCTCGGCCGTTACGCCGGGCAATTGATGCGCTTGCGCTCCGTGTCGGCGCGGCGCTTCACGCTGGCCGAGGCTTCGGGGAACTTGGTCATCAACTGGTTGAAAGCGGTGCAGGCGTCCGATTTCTTATTGAGCTGTTGCAGGGTCATGCCGAGCTTGAGCAGCGCGTCGGGAGCCTTCGGGTTCTTCGGGTACTTCTGCAAGGTCTCGGCGAAGGCCTGGGCCGCGTCGGGGAACCTGTTGCGGACGTAATAGCTCTCGCCCAGCCAGTATTGCGCGTTGCCGGCGTAGGCGTGGCTCTTGTTCTTGACGATGAACTCCTGCAACGCCTTCTCCGCCTTGTCGTAGTCCGACTGGCGCAGCAGTTCGAAGGCGCGCTCATACTGCTTTTCCGGCGTCGCGTTGGCCGGCAACGGCGGCACGGCGGCGGCCGTCTGCGCCGGCTTCTCGGGGGCCTTGTCCGCCGTCTTCTCCGGCTGCCTGGCCGGGGTCTTCGCCGGCCCCAAGGCGCTGTCGGCCATCGCCCCGCCGCCCATGGCGCCGCCACTCTTGGACTCCAGCTCCTTGAAGCGGAAATCGAAGTCGGCGTTCATCTTCTCCAGCCGGTCGCGCATCTGCGAGACCTGATAGGTCGATTCCTCGTACTTGCCGGTCAGCTCGGAGATCGCCCGCTCCAGCGCCTGGAGCCGGATTTCGAAATCGGCGGCGAGCGAGGGATTCACCTGCGCCACCTCGACCGTGCCGCCCAGCGCCGCGACCTGGGTCTCCAGCCGCTGCGCGCGGTCGATCTGGGACGCCGTCTGGGCGAGAGCGGAGGTTCCGCACAACAGACCGCCCAGCAGCAGAGCGGTGAAGGAAGACGCTTTGGTCATGCGCTGAATATCCTGTCCGGGCCCTGTCCGGGCGGGGTGACCCAAAGTGACGGTACCGGGTCATTGGGGCGACGCGATGGCGCGTGTGTAGCAGAAGATCGCACGGCACGCATCGGGTGGATGCTGCGCCGAAGGTCTTAAAACCGCGCAAAGAAAAGGGCGCCGCCCCGGTGTCCCGGATGCGGCGCCCTTTTCACGGACCCGGACGGGTGCCGTCGTCAGTCGACGACGGTCACGCCGCGGCGGTTCTGCGACCAGGCGGCCTCGGTCGAACCGACGACGGCCGGCTTCTCCTTGCCGTAGGACACGACCTTGACGCGGTTCGGGCTGATGCCCTTGGCGGCCAGGTAGTTCTTCACCGAGTTGGCGCGGCGCTCACCCAGGGCGAGGTTGTACTCGCGGGTGCCGCGCTCGTCGGCGTGGCCTTCGATGGTGACGGTGACCGAGCCGTAGGTCTGGAGCCAGGTGGCCTGACGGTCCAGCGTGGCGCGGGCTTCCGGCGACAGGTCGATGCGGTCGAGGCCGAAGAAGACGCGGTCGCCGACGTTGACGGCCAGATCTTCCTGCGAGCCCGGACGGATCGAGGACTGGGTGCCCGTGGCGGCGCCGGTGTTGGCGTCCTTCGGAGCGGTTTCGCAGGCGGCGAGCAGCGCCACGGCGGCGAGAGCGAGGAACTTCATGCGCATGTTCAGGGACCCCTTAAACGACACTCGTTGATTTGGCCGGTTCTGGAACACGAGAGCCGCCGACTTCCGCCAGACCCCGACGGAAATCCCGACTTCCGACCCTTGTCTTGAGCATTGCTCCCGCGCCGCCGCAAAATAGGGCTACTCCCCTAGGGAATCAAGGGGCGACCTTTATGGAATCAGGGGCGACCAGGCCGGGTCCGAGGCGTCGAGCGGCGTGCTCACGCGGCGCTCGTTGGCGCCCGTGATGTCGATCGAATACAGCTTGGCGTTGCGGCCGCGCCCGTCACCCGACGGCAAGTCCTTGAAAAACATGATGACGCGGCCGTTGGGCGCCCAGGTCGGGCCTTCGACGTGGTACCCCTCGCTGAGGATACGCTCACCGGTCCCATCCGGACGGATTACGCCGATTGCAAAGCTGCTCCCCCGCTGGCGCGTGAAGGCGATCAGGTCGCCGCGCGGCGACCACACCGGCGTGCCGTAGCGGCCCTCGCCGAAGCTCAGCCGCTTCACGCCCGAACCGTCGGCGCCCATGATGTAGAGCTGCTGAGTGCCGCCACGGTCCGACTCGAAGACGATCTTCTGGCCGTCCGGCGAGTAGCTGGGGCCGGTGTCGATGCCGGGGGAGTCGGTCAGCTGGGTCTGGCGGCGGGTGCGCAGGTCCAGCGTGTAGATGTCGGTGTTGCCGTTCCGCGCCATGCTCATGACGACGCGGTTGCCGTCCGGCGAGAAGCGCGGCGCGAAGGTCATGCCGGGGAAGTCGCCCAGCACCTCCTGGCGGCCGGTGTCGATGTTGAACAGGTACACGCGCGGCTTCTTGTTGAAGTACGACATGTACGTGATTTCCTGGGTCGTCGGCGAGAAGCGCGGCGTCAGGACCAGGGTCTGCCCGTCGGTCAGGAACTGGTGGTTCTCACTGTCCTGATCCATGATGGCGAGCTGCTTCTTGCGCACGTTGGCCGGGCCGGATTCGGCCACATAGACGACGCGCGTGTCGAAATAGCCGTCCTCGCCGGTCAGCCGCTTGTAGATGGCGTCGGCGACGATGTGGGCGATGCGGCGCCATTCCTGCGGCGAGGCGGTGTAGCTCAGCCCGTGCATGTACTGGCCGGCGGCGACGTCCCACAGGCGGAAATCGACCTTCATGCGGCCGTCGCCGCCGGTCGTCGTGTTGCCGGCGACCAGCGCCTGGGCGCCCAGCGCCTTCCAGTCCTGGTAGCGCGGGTCGCCGCTGCGCAGCTGGTCGGGGGTCTGGAGGAAGCCGCGCGGGTCGAGCGGCCGGAACAGGCCCGAACGCTCCAGGTCGGCCGAGATCACCTTGGAGATGTCCGCGCCGAGCTGGGCGTCGCGGCCGCCGGAGCCGGCGAAGCTGGTGATGGCGATGGGCAGCGGTTCGACCACGCCCCGCGTGATGTCGATGCGCAACTCGGCGCGCGCCTCCTGCGGAGCGGCAACGCCGAGGGAGAGGAAAAGCGCGCCGGTCAGACCGGCGAACTTCAGCAGAAGCCTCGTCTTCGTCGTCATGTCAGAACATGTCCCTCGGGTCGAAATTGAACACGATGTAGCGCCAGCTTTCATAGGTCTCGGGCGTGAACTCGCTGGTCAGCAGCTCCAGCGGGCTGGAACGCTTGACCGCGCGCACCGCGGCGTCGGCCGACGCGCGGAAGGCGGCGTCGGTCATGTAGCGCGAGCGGTACTTCTCGTCGATGTAGGCCTGGATCACCGAGCGGTCGCGGCCGACCTCGACATGGATCTCGATCTGCATCGAGCCTGCGTCCTTGCGGCCGCTGTCGAAGTTCCAGTTCTTGCTGAGCTGTCCGCGGATGGCGTCCAGCGCCCGGCCCGACGGCTTGAACGGCTTGTCGGGACCGTTCACCGCCTTGGCAGCACCCGCCGGAGCCGCCGAGGCGGTCTTCTGGCTGGTCGGCTTGGCCGTGCTGTCCGATCTGGCCGAGGCCTTGCCGTCCGCCTTCGGGTCGTCCGAGGGCTTGATCTTGCCCACGTTGGCCAGAAGGTCGGACAGCGGATCGGTCTTGGCCGGCGCCTTTTCGGGCGGCTTGGCCGGCGCGTCCTTCTTCGGCTCGGCCTTCGCCACCTCCGGCTTGGCCGGTTCGGGCTTGGCCGGCTGCTTCGGCGGCTCCGGCTTGGCGGGCTCCGGTTTCGGCGGCTCGGGCTTCTTCGGTTCCGGCTTCGGGGGTTCGGGCTTGGGCGGCTCGGGCTTGGGCGGTTCCGGTTTGGGCGGCTCGGGCTTCGGGGGCTCGGGCGGCTTGGGCGGTTCCGGCTTCGGCTCCGGCTTGGGTTCCGGCGGCTTGGGCGTGGGGACGGGCGACGGCTCCGGCGTGGGAGGCGGCGGCGGTGGGGGCGGAGGTGGTGGCGGCGGAGGAGTCGGCGCCGGCTTGGGCGGCGTCGGCTCGCGCGGCGGCGGCGGCACCTGGGCGACCTTCGGCGGCTCCGGCGCCCGGGTGGGCGGCGGGGGCGGCGGCGGCGGTTCGTCCTCGTCGTCGGGCGGCGTCGGGGCGGGCGGCGCCGGCTTGGCCTCCGGCACCGGCGGGCGCGGCGCGGCGTTGGCCGGCTTCGGCTCGCCCTTCTCGACGCGGGCGGCCTGGGTGACCTCCCCCATCTCGACGATCTCGATGGGGATCGACGCGGCGATTTCGAGCTTGCGATCGCTGGGCGGCATGCCGAGCACCATCAGCGCGACAAGCGCGACGTGCAGCACGGCCGAGGCGATCAGGGGCTTGCGCATGGGTGGTCCGCCGCCTCAACGCACCGGCTTGGCGCCGACGCGCGCCGTGGACGCGGTCGGGCCGTTCGGCATCTCGGCGACCAGACCGACCTTCTTGAAGCCGGCGGCGCTCATCGTGCCCATGACCTCCAGCATCTTGCCGTAGGCGATGGTCCGGTCGCCGCGCACCAGGATGCGGGCCTCCGGGTTGTTCTCGGTCACGGCGATCAGCAGCGGCACCATGTTGGCCAGCTCGACCGGGGTCTCCTGGACGAAGACGCGCCCGTCGGTCTGCACCGTGACGAAAAGCGGATCCTTCTGCTGCTCCAGCGGCGCCGCGTTGGTCTTGGGCAGGTCGACCGGCACGCCGACGGTCAGCATCGGGGCGGCGACCATGAAGACGATCAGCAGAACCAGCATGACGTCGATGAAGGGCGTCATGTTGATCTCGGCCATCGCCCGGTAGCCGCGACGCTTGCCGCGGCCGTGGGATTTGCCTGCGAGTTGTCCGGCCATGGTTCAGGCGGCTCCCCGCTCCTCGAGGTGGCGGGACAGGATCGCCGAGAACTCGCCCGAGAAGGTGTCGAGCCGGTCGGCGTAGCGCCCCAGGTCGGTCGAGAACTTGTTGTAGGACAGCACCGCGGGAATGGCGGCCAGCAGGCCCATGGCGGTGGCGAACAGCGCCTCGGCGATGCCCGGCGCCACCACGGCGAGGCTGGTGTTGCCCGAGCCGGCGATCGAGGTGAAGCTGTTCATGATGCCCCAGACCGTGCCGAACAGCCCGATGAAGGGCGCCGTCGAGCCGACCGAGGCGAGAAAGGTCATGTAGCGCTCGGCCCGCGCCATCTCGCGGCCGATGGTGACGGCCATCACCCGCTCGACGCGCTGCTGGAGCGAGCCCTTCATGGTGCCGGCGATGCCGCGGTCGGCGGCGTGGCGCCATTCGCGCATGCCGGCGGCGAAGGTCGCCGCCATCGGGTCGGCCGGGTTCTGGCCAATGCGGTCGTACAGCGCGTCCAGCGAGCCGCCCGACCAGAAGCTCTCCTCGAAGGCGTCCGCCTGGGCGTTCAGCCGGCGGATGCGCATCAGCTTCTCGATGATGATCGCCCAGCACCAGACCGAGGCGACGACAAGCATCATCATCACGATCTTGACGACCGCGTCCGCCTGCCAGAACAGGCCAAGGATCGTGATCTCGTGCGCCGTCGCGGCGGCGTTGCCGGCCAGCTGGGCGGTTTGCAGGGCATCCATCGCAGTCAGTCTCGCGTTTGCGCTGTGGTTGTCGTATCGGGATGGGAAAGCTGGCGCCGGTGCAGGGCATCCATCGCCGCGCGCACCGCCTCCGGCAGGCGAACCGCCCGGCCGGCCGGGTTGATCGTCACCAGCTGGAGGTCGGCGCGCACGAGCGTCCGCCCGTCGCGCCGGATGGTTTGTGCAACTGCGAAGGAGGCACCGCGGATATCGGCGATTCGGGTGTCCACTTCAAGCGTGTCCTCAAGCTTGGCCGGGGCGGTAAAATCGATCGTCGCGCGCCGTACCGCAAATGACACACCTGTGACAACGCCCGACTCCGTTGTCACGCTTTTCGCCATCTCGGTCTGGCGGAAGCCGAGCAGGGTCAGCATCTCCGACCGCGCCCGCTCGGCGAAGCGCAGGTAGTTGGCGTGGTAGACGATGCCGCCGGCGTCGGTGTCCTCGTAATAGACCCGCAGCGGGAAGCGGTGCGACCCGTCCGCCGCGAACCAGCCGGAAAGCATGGGCTCATTCATCGCCGCCCTCCTCCGGCTCGGGCAGGCGGTCGAGCATGTCGAGCTGGCGCGCCGGGACGCTCGGCGGGTTGAGGCCGAGGTAGCGGAAGCCCTGGTCGGTCAGCATGCGGCCGCGCGGCGTCCGTTGCAGGAAGCCCTGCTGGATCAGGTAGGGCTCGACCACCTCCTCCAGCACGTCGCGCTGCTCGCCGAGCGCGGCCCCCAGCGTCTCGACGCCGACCGGGCCGCCGCCGTAGTTGGTGGCGACGAGGCCGAGATAGCGGCGGTCCATGCTGTCGAGGCCGAGCCGGTCGACCTCCAGCCGGGTGAGCGCCGCGTCGGCGACGCGCTTGTCGACCTCCGGCACGCCGGCGACGGCGGCGAAGTCGCGCACCCGGCGCAGCAGCCGTCCCGACACGCGCGGCGTCCCGCGCGCCCGGTTGGCGATCTCGCGCGCGCCCTCCGGCGTGATGCCCATGCCGAGCACCCCGGCGGCGCGCCGCACGATCAGCTCCAGCTCGTCCGGCTCGTAGAATTGCAGCCGCACCGGGATGCCGAAGCGCTCGCGCAAGGGGCGCGTGATCAGGCCGCTGCGGGTGGTGGCGCCGACCAGGGTGAAGGGCGGCAGGTCGATGCGGATCGACCGCGCCGACGGGCCTTCGCCAATGATGAGGTCGAGCTGGAAATCTTCCATGGCGGGATACAGCACCTCTTCCACGGCGGGATTAAGGCGGTGAATCTCGTCGATGAACAAAACGTCGTGGGGTTGCAGATTGGTCAGCAGGGCGGCGAGGTCGCCGGCCCGCGCGATCACCGGGCCGGAGGTGGCGCGGAAGCCGACCCCAAGCTCGCGGGCGACGATCTGCGCCAGCGTCGTCTTGCCCAGCCCCGGCGGACCGAACAGCAGCACATGATCGAGCGCCTCGTTGCGGGAGCGCGCGGCCTGGATGAAGATCGACAGGTTCTCGCGCGCCTGCCGCTGGCCGATGAACTCGGCGAGCGTCAACGGGCGGATCGAGGATTCGCCGCCGTCGCCGCTGCCTTGTCCCGGCTGGACCAGCCGGTCTGGGCCACCGGTGGGACCGGTCATTGGCTAAGCTCCTTCAAGCCTTGGCGGATCAGGTCGGACACCCCGGCATCGTCGCCCAGCACGCGCCCGGCGGCGACCACCGCGCCGAAGGCTTCCGAGCGGCCGTAGCCGAGATTGACCAGCGCCGACACCGCGTCGGCCAGCGCCGGGCTGGCGCCGGGAACCCCGGCGGGCGCGCCCTTGCCGGCGGGGGCCGACGTCGCGGCGGGGCCGAGCGCCAGATTGCCGACCTTGTCCTTGAGTTCGTTGAGGATACGGGCCGCCACCTTCGGCCCGACGCCGTCGGCGCGGATCAGCGCGGTCTTGTCCTGCGACGCGATGGCGCGGGTGAGCTGGTCGGGATCGAGGATGCCGAGGATCGACAGCGCCAGCCGGGCGCCGACGCCCTGGATGGTGGTCAGCAGCTTGAACCACTCGCGCTCGCCCTGGTCGGCGAAGCCGTGCAGGACGATGCGCTCCTCGCGGATGAAGGTCTCGACGACCAGCGAGGCGCGCTCGCCGACCGCGAGGCGCGACAAGGTGCGGTTGGAGCAGGACAGCAGGTAGCCGACCCCGTTCACGTCGAGGATGAGCCAGTCGGTCCCGGTGGAATCGACGATGCCGGTCAGTTTGGCGATCATGCGCGCTCGTCCTCCAAATCCCTCTCCCGCCCCGGGAGAGGGTGGCCCGCAGGGCCGGGTGAGGGGCTATCGGTGGCGACCGGCCGCCGCAGAACCGAGGTTTCGTCGAGCCGCGCCTTGATGGCGGTGAGCACGCCTTCGAGATTGTCAGCCACGTCGTTGTTCCAGAAGCGGAGAATGCGGAAGCCCGCCTGTTCCAGAAGCTTGGCGCGTCGCGCGTCGTGCGCGGCGGTCTGCTCGGCGTGCTGGCCGCCGTCGAGTTCGACGATCAGCCGGTGATCGTGCGACACGAAATCGACGGTGAAACCAAAGATCGGCTCTTGGCGGCGGAATTTGGCGCCGAGCTGGGTGTTGCGCAGCCGTTGCCACAGGAGCTTTTCCACATCGGTGGAGTCGCGGCGCAGGACTCGGGCGCGTTCAGTTTCCCACGGGGTGGGGTAGCGCTTGGCCTGGGTGGGCAGGCGTGCAGCGGCCGATAGCCCCTCACCCTCCCCGCCTTCGGCGGGTCCCCTCCCTCTCCCGGGACGGGAGAGGGCATCGTTCCGCCGCCACATCGCCCAGCTCGACCTATGGTGGGCGTGGCAGATCGCCACGGCCAGGGCGTCGGCGGCGTCGGGGGTGGTGATCTCGCAGCCGGGAAGCAGCAGGCGGACCATCGTCTGCACCTGCGCCTTCTCGGCCCGGCCCTGCCCGACCACCGCCTTCTTCACCATGTTGTTGGCGTATTCCGCCACCGCCAGACCGGCCAGCGCCGGCACCAGCAGAGCCACCGCGCGGGCCTGCCCCAGCTTGAGCGTCGAGACGGCGTTGGCGTTGACGAAGGTCTCCTCGACCGCCGCCTCGTCGGGGCCGTAGCGCTCCAGCACCGCCGTCAGGGCGTCGTGAAGCTGCACCAGCCGCTCGGCGAGCGAACAATTGGCGTCGGAATGAACGGCGCCGTCGGCGACATGGCTCAGGCGGTTGCCCGCCACGTCGATGATTCCCCAGCCGGTGTGTCGCAGGCCGGGATCGAGCCCCAGCAGGCGGACCCGCGATGAAGTGGGCGAAGGCATCGCCATTCCGTCCCGTCCGGCCTGCGCAAACACAGCCCCGATCTCCCGCCGCTCGGCCCGGTCGTCAGGCCGTCAGCTTCTGCATCAGCTCGTCGGAGATGTCGAAGTTGCCCTCGACCACCTGGACGTCGTCGTTGTCCTCCAGCACGTCGATCAGCTTCAGCAGGCTGGCGGCGGCGTCCTCGGACGGGGCCACCGTGTTGAGCGGACGCCAGGTCAGCCGCGCGCTCTCCGGCGCGCCGAACTTGGCCTCCAGCGCGTCGCGGACCGTGCCGAAGCTCTCCACCGCGGTGGTCACCTCATGGCCGTTCTCGTCGGATTCGACGTTGTCGGCGCCGGCCTCAAGCGCGACCTCGAACATCGCGTCGGCGTCCGCCGACGCGGCCGGGTAGTAGATGGCGCCGATGCGGTTGAACATGAAGTTGACCGAACCGGTCTCGCCCAGGCTGCCACCATGCTTGGTGAAGGCGGAGCGCACTTCGGACGCGGTGCGGTTGCGGTTGTCGGTCAGCGCCTCGACGATCAGCGCGGTGCCGCCGGGACCGTAGCCCTCGTACCGCACCTCCTCGTAGTTGGTGTCGTCGCCGCCGCCGGGCGTGCCCTGCTTGATGGCGCGGTCGATGCGGTCACGCGGCATGTTCTGCTGGCGACCGGCCAGGATGGCGGCGCGCAGGCGCGGGTTGGCCGCCGGGTCGGGAAGCCCCGACTTGGCCGCCACGGTGATCTCGCGGGCGAGCTTGTTGAAGATCTTGGACCGCTTGGCGTCCTGCGCGCCCTTGCGGTGCATGATGTTCTTGAACTGGGAATGACCGGCCATGGGTCGAACGAGCCTCGGACAAAGAGCGGGTTAAATCGGCGGGTGGCCGCACGACACATGTAACAGGTCCGCAACGCCACCGCACGCGTTCGGCGCGGAGACGACACCCACCGGATTAGAAAGTCAATATGGCGAGATTGCGGCGTGACCCGGGCCGTTCGGCGCAACAGGCGGCGGACGTTGCCCCGGCGCCACGACTACCGGGGCAGCCCGTGCTGGTTGGCGGGCCAGAAACCGTCGTCCAGGAGTTCGGCGAGCGCGTAGGGGCACTCGCGCGGCAATTCCCTCTCGAAGATGCCGTCGGCCTCCAGCCCATCGGCCGCGTCCCGCCGACCATCCGCCCAGGCATCGGCAAGGAAGCCGTCGCCCCCGGCCTTCAGGCTCGGGCTCTCCCGAAACACACGCGCCAAACCCTTTCGCTGCTGGATCACGGACCGCCGGCATCCCGCACGCGGCGCCTCGGCCGGGGACAGCTCCAGCTTCAGCAGATGCTCGATGATGCGAGCCAGCCGGCTGACGACCTCGCGCTTGTCGCTGCGCCCCATGCTCTCGATTTCCTCGGCGAGGTTCTCCCAATCCAGCGGCAGGTTGGTTCCCGACGCGGCGGCCTCGCGCAGACGAGCGGCCTGCTCCATGGCCCAGGCGTGGAAATCATCGTCGTACTTGGCTTGGAAACCCATTGGATGGCCCTCCTCCCCGTTACTGATTCCGCTCCGGCACCGTCTGGCTCAGGCGACCGCCCAACCGCAGCGGCTCGATGCGCAGCGCCAGCCCGGTGCGGTCGTCGGTCTCCACGTAGCAGCCGCAGACGGTGCCCTCGCCCTCGGCCGGCGACAGGCGCTCGGTCGGCAGCTTGCGCACCATCTTGGCCATGGCGATCTCCTTCTTCATGCCGATGGCGCTGTCGTAGTCGCCGCACATGCCGGCGTCGGTCTGGTAGGCGGTGCCCTTGGGCAGGACGACATGGTCGGCGGTCGGCACATGGCTGTGCGTGCCGACCACCAGCGAGGCGCGGCCGTCGCAGAAATGGCCCATGATCATCTTCTCGCTGGTCGCCTCGCCATGGACGTCGATCAGGATCGCGTCCACGCCGCCAGCCCCCAGCCGGTGCGCCTTCAGCACGCGGTCGACCGCCGCGAAGGGGTCGTCCATCGGCTCCATGAACAGGCGCAGCAGCACGTTGACCACCAGCACCTTGCGCCCGCCGCGCGCCTGGAGCAGCACGAAGCCGCGCCCCGGCGTGCCCTCCGGGTAGTTGACCGGCCGGACGATGCGCGGCTGCTGCTCGATGGTGCCGACCAGCTCCTTCTGGTCCCAGGTGTGGTTTCCCAGCGTCACCACGTCGATGCCGGCGGCGAAGAACTCCTCGGCGATCTTGACGGTGACGCCGTAGCCGCCGGCGGCGTTCTCGCCGTTGACCACGGTCAGGTCGGGGTCGAGCCGCTCGCGCAGCGCCGGCATGTGCGCGATCACCGCGTCGCGCCCGGCCCGCCCAACCACATCGCCGAAAAAGAGAATACGCATCGTCCCGTCCGCCTCATCCACCAATGCGGAGCGTCTCGCGCTCCGTCACGATCCAATCCAGCCGCTCGTCGTGATCGGCGCTCGGCACCGTCGCGACCTCCTGCGCGGCGAAGGCGACCCCCACCGCCAGCACCGGCCCCGCCGCCCGCAGCACGTCCAGCGTCCGGTCGTAATAACCGGCGCCGTAGCCCAGCCGATGCCCGCCGCGGTCGAAGGCCAGCAGCGGCACCAGCAGCACCGACGGGTGCGGCACGACCGCCCGCCCCTCCCCCGGCTCCAGGATGCCGTAGCGACCGGCCACCGCCGGCTCGTCCGGGTCCCAGTCGCGGAACAGAAGCGCCGTGCCGCGCGGTCCGGAGACCGGCAGCGCCACGCCGTGCCCAAGGGTCCTAAGATGGATCAAAGCCGGCCGCGCGTCGAGTTCCGAACCGAGCGGCCAGTAGCCCCCGACCACGCCCGGCGGCAGGCCGAGCCCGGCCACGCGGTCGCGCACCGCCAGCGCGGCCCGCTCGCGGAAAGACCCGTCGGCGATGGCGTCGCGCACGGCGCGCGCCTGTCTGCGGGCGGCGTCCTTGCCTTGCGGATCGGTCATCGTCGGATGATGCGGGGATGATCGGGAAAAGGAGGGCGGAAGGCGCCGCCTCGGCCGGTGGCCATGTGCCTATCCTCCATGGCCTGCATGAGCAGGTGGGCGCCGTGTACCCGGACCAAGGGTTCGGACAGGGACAGCTCCCTAGAGATCAAGGTTATCGGCCCTGGGGATTATTGCAGCCTGTCGAACCAGGCAGCGACCTTCCGTTTACCAATCTAGGCGCGTTCGAGCCGCGCGGCAACCTCTTCGATGCGTTTCGCGACGTGATCGATGCCGGAGGCGACCTCCGCCTCGTCGATCGCCGATTTGGCGGTGATGCCGCGCCCGGCCATCACGTCCTGCAACTCGTCGGCCAGCACGAGGCAGGTCATCAGCATCATCTGCGCCTCCGACCCGCTCTTGCCGCCGCCGGTCAGCTGCTTCAGCCGGCCGTCCACATAGTCGGCGAGCTCCCTCAGGCGGCGCTCCTGCCCGTCCTCGCACAGCATGCGGTAGGCGCGTCCGTTCACCTCGATGTCGACCTGGGCCATGGGGTCAGCTCTCCAGCACCTGTTCCAGACGACCGATGGCGACCTCCAGCCGCTGCGACACGGTTTCGGCGGTGGCCTGGGCGGTCGCCCGATCGGCGCGCGCCGTCTCCAGCGCGCGGGTCAGCTCCTGGTCGCGCCGGGCGACGCGCTCCTCGCGGGCCGCCGCCGCGTGTTCCAGCCGATCGACGGCCTTGCCCAAGCGCTCCAGCGCCGCTTTCAGCGTATCCATACAGCGAAGACCTTCGAACCGGATTGGGCGTCCCGCACGCGCCGTTCTGGCGCGGAAGTGGTAAAGGTGGGGTGGGCGGACGGACCCGTCAACGGCAAATCCGGTGCGGCCGATCGGCCCACCCCCGCCCCCTGCCCCACCCCTGCCCCCACCCCTCCCCCCGGCCCCGCTCCTGCTGACGCCCCTGTCCGAGCCGAAACCCTCCCATTCGCATGTTGACCTTGGGCCTAGGCTTCTGCATGGTGCGCGCGTTTCACGGAGCCTTGACAGGCGCCCGTGCATCTGCCGTTGCCCTTCCCTGCTTCGCGCGCCCGACTCCAGGAAAACGCCCCGATGTCCGCTGAGACCTCCGCCCAGCCCTCCCTCCACACGATGGCCAGCGCAATCCGCGCCCTCGCCATGGACGCGGTCGAGGCCGCGAAGTCCGGCCATCCGGGCATGCCGATGGGCATGGCCGACGTCGCGACGGTGCTGTTCACCAAGTTCCTGAAGTTCGACCCGAAGAACCCGACCTGGGCCGACCGCGACCGCTTCGTGCTGTCGGCCGGCCATGGCTCGATGCTGATCTACGCGCTGGCCTACCTGACCGGCTATGAGCGGATGACCATCGACCAGCTGAGGAACTTCCGCCAGCTCGGCAGCCTGACCCCCGGCCACCCGGAGGTCGATCCGACCCTGGGCATCGAGATGACCACCGGCCCGCTCGGCCAGGGCGTCTCGACCGCCGTCGGCATGGCGCTGGCCGAGCGGATCACCAACGCCCGCTTCGGCGACGCCCTGGTCGACCACTTCACCTACGTCATCGCGTCCGACGGCGACCTGATGGAGGGCGTCAGCCACGAGGCCTGCTCGCTGGCCGGCCATCTCGGGCTGAACCGCCTGATCGTGCTGTGGGACGACAACCACATCTCGATCGACGGCTCGACCGACCTCAGCTTCACCGACGACACCCCGGCGCGCTTCCGCTCCTACGGCTGGAACACGATTTCGGTCGACGGCCACGACACCGACGCCGTCGCCAAGGCGATCGCCGCCGCGCAGACCTCGACCGACAAGCCGACGCTGATCGCCTGCCGCACCATCATCGGCAAGGGCGCGCCGAACAAGGCCAACACCCACGGCTGCCACGGCTCGCCGCTGGGCGCCGACGAGGTCGCCGCGACCCGCGAGGCGATCGGCTGGACCCACGAGCCCTTCGTGATCCCCGACGACGTGCTGTCCGCCTGGCGCGCCGCCGGCACCCGCAGCGCCGGCGCCTTCCAGGGCTGGAGCGAGCGCTTCGCCGCCCTCGACGCGGCCGTCGCCAAGCAGTTCACGCAGGCCGTCGACCGCGGCGTTCCCGCCGGCCTCGCCGACACCATCGTCGCGCTGAAGGAGAAGATCAGCGCCGACAAGCCGAGCTGGGCGACCCGCGTCGCCTCGGGCAACGTGCTCGACGCGCTGGTCCCAGCCATCCCCGAGATGATCGGTGGCTCGGCCGACCTGACGCCGTCGAACAACACCAAGGCGAAGAACACCGCCGACGTGACGGGCCGTGGGGAGTTCAACGGCCGCTACGTCCGCTACGGCGTGCGCGAGCACGGCATGGCGACCGTCATGAACGGCATGGCGCTGCACGGCGGCGTCATCCCCTACGGCGGCACCTTCATGCAGTTCGCCGACTACTGCCGCCCGGCGATCCGCCTCGCCGCGCTGATGAAGCAGCGCACGGTCTTCGTGATGACCCACGACTCGATCGGTCTCGGCGAGGACGGCCCGACCCACCAGCCGGTCGAGCATCTGGCGGCCCTGCGCGCCATCCCCAACCTGCTGGTGCTGCGCCCCGGCGACGCGGTCGAGACCGCCGAGTGCTGGCAGATCGCCCTTGAGGCGACCGGCACCCCGTCGGTGCTGGCGCTGACCCGCCAGAACGTGCCGACGCTGCGCACCGAGCACACCGCCGAGAACCGCAGCGCCCGCGGCGCCTATGTCCTGGCCGAGGCCGAGGGCGAGCGCAAGGCGACCATCCTCGCCACCGGCTCCGAGGTCTCGCTCGCCATGGAGGCCCGCAAGGCGCTTCAGGCCGAAGGCGTAGGCACCGCCGTCGTGTCTATGCCGAGTTGGGAGCTGTTCGCCGCCCAGGACGACGCGTACAAGGCCTCCGTGCTCGGCACCGGCGTCCGCGTCGGCGTCGAGGCGGCGATCCGTCTGGGCTGGGACCGCTGGCTGGGCGACAAGGGCGCCTTCGTCGGCATGACCGGCTTCGGCGAATCGGCGCCCTACCAGGAACTCTACAAGCATTTCGGCATCACCGCCGAAGCCGTCGTCGCCGCCGTCAAGGCGCGTCTCTGAGAGAAGCGGGGCGTACTGCCTGACTTGGGCGCCCCACAGTTCAAACTGGAGGAAGAAATGGCTGTTCGGGTAGCGATCAACGGTTTTGGCCGCATCGGCCGTCTGGTTCTGCGCGCCATCTACGAGAGCGGCCGCAAGGACGTGGAGGTCGTGGCGATCAACGACCTCGCCGACCTCAAGGCCAACGCGCATCTGCTGAAGTACGACAGCGTCCACGGCCGCTTCCCCGGCACCATCGAGACCCGCGACGGCGTCCTGGTCGTCAACGGCCACGAGATCAAGGTCGTGCAGGAGCGTGATCCGGCCAAGCTGCCCTGGAAGGATCTGAACGTCCAGATCGCCCTGGAATGCTCGGGCATCTTCACCAAGCGCGCCGACGCCGCCAAGCACCTGGAAGCGGGCGCCGAGAAGGTCCTGATCTCCGCCCCGGCGACCGACGAGGACATCACGGTCGTCTACGGCGTGAACCACGACCAGCTCAAGGCCGAGCACCGCATCGTCTCGAACGCGTCGTGCACCACCAACTGCCTGGCGCCGGTGGCGCACGTGCTCCACAACCTCGTGGGCATCGAGAAGGGCTTCATGACGACGATCCACTCCTACACGGGTGACCAGCGCATCGTCGACACCAACCACAAGGACCTGCACCGCGCCCGCGCGGCGGCCCTGAACATGATCCCGACCTCGACCGGCGCGGCCAAGGCCGTCGGCAAGGTCCTGCCGGAACTGAAGGGCAAGCTGGACGGCACCGCCATGCGCGTCCCGACCCCGAACGTCTCGGTCGTCGACTTCAAGTTCACCGCCAAGCGCGCCACCTCGGTGGAGGAGATCAATAAGGCGATCTCCGAGGCGTCGAACGGCGCGCTGAAGAATGTGCTGGGCGCCTACACGGAAGAGCTGGTCTCGACCGACTTCAACCACGACCCGCACAGCTCGATCTTCGCGCTGAACGAGACCAAGGTCATCGACGGCAACTTCGTCCGCATCATGACCTGGTACGACAACGAGTGGGGCTTCTCGAACCGCATGAGCGACACCGCCGTCGCCATGGCGAACGCGAAGTAAGCGTCTCCGGTCCGCCGGAAACGAAAAGGGCGCCCTCCTCGCGGGGGGCGCCCTTTCCGTTTGTCCGTCCGGAGGAACCGGCGCGCCTACGCCGCGCGGACGGTGTCGAGGAAGCTGGCCACCTGGGTCTTCAGGCTGTCCGCCTGCCCCGACAGCGTGCCGAGCGCGTCCACCAGTTCGCGCGCGGTGCGGCCGCTCTGGTCCGACGCCACGGTGACGCCGGCGATGCTCGACGACACCTCGCCGGTGCCGGCGGCGGCCTGCTGGACACTGCGCGAGATCTCGGCGGTCGCCGCGTTCTGCTCCTCGACGGCGGCGGAAATCGCGGTGGCGATGCCGCTCAACCGGTCGATGACCGACGCGACGCTCTGGATCTCCGCCACCGCCTGGCCGGTCACCGCCTGGATGCCGCTCATCTGGCCGCCGATCTCGTCGGTGGCCTTCGCCGTCTGGTTGGCCAGCGCCTTCACCTCGCTCGCCACGACGGCGAAGCCCTTGCCGGCCTCCCCGGCACGGGCCGCTTCGATCGTCGCGTTCAGCGCCAGCAGGTTGGTCTGGCCGGCGATCGAGTTGATCAGACCGACCACGGTGCCGATCCGGCCCACCGCGTCGGCGAGGCTGCCGATGCGGCTGTTGGCCTGCTGCGCCAGCCCGACCGCCTCGGCCGCCACGCGGCTGGCCTCGGACACCTGCTGGCCGATCTCGACGATGGAGCTTGAGAGCTGCTGCGAGGCCGAGGCGACGGTCTGCACGTTGGCCGCCGTGGTGTCGCTGGCCGAGGCGACCACGGTCGCCAGACGGTTCGTCTGGTCGGCCGCCTGCGACATGGCGCGGACCTTGCGGTCCAGTTCCTCGGTGGTCGCGGCGACCGTCCGGATCATGCCGCCGACGGATCCCTCGAAACCGTTCGCCAGCCGGTCCATCGCCTGGCGCTTGTCCTGCTCGGCGCGGCGGGCGTGCTCGGCCTGAGCGGCCTCCAGCCGCTGGCGGGCCGCGGCGTTCTCCTTGAACACCTGGACGGCGCGCCCCATGTCGCCCAGCTCGTCGGGGCGGTCGGCTTCCGGAACGGCGACCGACAGGTCGCCCTGCGACAGCGCGTTCATCGCGCCGGACAGGCGGCGGATGCGGACGCTGATACCGTGGCCGACCAGCGCGATCAACCCGACCACCGGCAGCGCCAGACCGCCGACGATGCCGAGCACCGTCCACAGCGTCCCCCGGAAGCGGGTGTCGAGATCGTCGATGTAGACGCCGGTGCCGATCAGCAGTTGCCAGGGTTCGAACATCCTGACGTAGCTCAGCTTCGGCAGGGGAAGGTCGCTGTTCGCCTTCGGGTACATATACTCGACGAAGCCCTCGCCCTTCGTCCGCGCGGTGTCGACCAGTTCGCGGATGAAGTGGACCCCGTTGGAATCCTTGTTCTCGCGCTGGTCCTTGCCGACCATGTCCGGGCGGATCGGATGGACGACGGCCTGGTAATCCAGGTTGTAGACGAAGATGTAGTCCTTGCCGTTGTAGAACATGCTGTCGAGGTTGGCCTTGAAGCGTTGAAGCGCCTCCGCACGCGTCAGCTTTCCGGCCTTGATCTCGGCCTCGTAGCTGCCGGCAAGCCCATGGGCGGTCTGCACGACGAAACGCAGCGCCTCCTTCCGGTCCTCTTGGAGGCTTTGCTTGTTCATCCACAGCGCCGCTCCGGCGATGCCGATCGACGCGATGGCGGCCAGAACGACGAGCGCCCAGAGCTTCGCCCGCAATGTAAGTCTCAATCCGCCCACGGCGCACCCCAACGGTCACGATTTCGCAGGTGCCGCACGCAAGGGCGATGCCAGCGCCCCATGCGGTGCGGCATGAAAGCGGCGGTCGCGGAAAACCGTCAAAGCCCCGGCCAGGCAACCGATCAAAGGCAATAGGACTTTCGCACGATGCGAAAGTCCCGATTCCGCACTGCAAACAGCGTCGCAAAATGCAAAGGGGCAGCCGGCCCGAATTGCCGACCGGCGGTGCGGTCGCGGCATGGGCGACCTTACTGCCGAGCACGGGCTTCCCATGGCTGGCGAAACGCCGCATCGGTCCACATCCCCCTGCAAGGAGAACTCTCGGCATTTCCCAATACCCGGAGGTTTTCATTCGTTTATATTATTGAAATCATCCGACCGGAGCGTCCGTCCATCACCATGGCCACCATCAGCGAAGCCCTTAGGACCGCCCTGGAGTTCCATGGCGCTGGACGGCAGGACGAGGCGATGGCGCTGTGCGACCGCATCCTGGCCGTCGATCCGAACCACGGGCCCACGCTCTACTTCGCCGGCACGCTGCTGTGCCAGCTTGCCCGCTTCGACGAAGCCCGGAGCCTGCTGGTGCGGGCGGTGGCGCAGGACCCCGGCCTGATCCCGGCGCACGACAATCTGGCGAAGATCGACGCCGGCGCCGGCGACTGGGCCAATGCCCTGGCATCCTCGCGCCGTGTCATCGCGCTCGCTCCCGCCGACGCCGCAGCCTGGGACCTGCTGGGGACGGCGGCGCATCGTGGTGGACGGAGCGACGCCGCCATCGCCGCCCTGCAACGCGCCCATCGTCTGGCCCCCGGCACGAACCACCAGAAGCTCGGCGTTCTTCTCTTCGAACGTGGCCGTTCTCACCTTGAGGCCCGGAGAAACGAGCGGGCGTTGTCCGACCTGACAGCGGCGGCCTCCCTGCTCCCGTTCGACGCCGATTTGGGCTTCGCGCGGGCCGTGGCGCTGACTGAGCTTGGCCGAACCGCCGACGGAATCGCCCTATGCCGACGCCTGACGGCCTGGAATCCGGCAACCGCCCCTCTCCTGCACGTCCTCGGTCTCGCCCTGACGAAGACCGGGCGCGTCGACGACGGCAAGAGCATCCTACGGCGCGCCAGCGTTCTCGACCCCGACAACCCGGACCCGTGCGAGGCGCTGGCGATGGCGTTCGACGGCGATGATCCGGAAGAGGCGCTCTCCTGGTCGACCCGCGCCCTGTCGCTCAAGCTGCGCGCCATTCCGCCAGCGCCCTCCGAACCTTTGCCGGAATCGGCGGCCGGCCGCACGCTCGACGTGGTCAGCTTCAGCCTGTGGGGATCGCTGGAAATCTACTGCGGCGGCGCGATCGACAACGCGCGGCGCATCGCGCGCGACCTGCCGGACTGGCGCTGCCGCTTCTACCACGACGATTCGGTGCCCGCCCACATCCTGGCCGAACTGGCGTCCCTGGGCGCCGAACTCGTCGGGATGCCGCGCAACGCCGTCTCCGGGCAAGGGTTGTTCTGGCGCTTCCTCGCCGCCGACGATCCGAAGGTGCGGCGCTTC
Source organism: Azospirillum agricola (assembly GCF_017876095.1). GTDB lineage: Bacteria > Pseudomonadota > Alphaproteobacteria > Azospirillales > Azospirillaceae > Azospirillum > Azospirillum agricola. The sequence continues at coordinate 309,177 of NZ_JAGINM010000001.1, read as the reverse complement.
CTGTGCCGGGACTGCGATTCACGGATCACCGCGCGCGAACGCGCGGCCTTGCGGGAATGGCTGGAATCCGGGCTGCCCTTCCACGCCATGCGCGACCACGTCATGCACATGGAGCCGATCCAGGGAGGGCTGTGGGGCGGCACCGCCGGGCTGCTGCCACCGGTCGGCTCCACCATCGACGCCTTCACGGCCAACCGTTCGAGCCGGTGGAACGATCAGCATTTTCTGGCGGAGTGGCTGTGGCCGCGCGTCGTCGACCGGATCCTGGTGCATGACGGCGTGCATGGAGCCCTGGGCCGCCCTTTCCCGGAACCGGTGGCGCCCGGCGAGTCCCACGTCGGCGCCAAGCTGGTCCATGTGGTCCGCCTGCCGGAAATGGACGCCGCCGGAACCGATTCCTGGATGGAGGCCACCGGGCGGCACGGTCGTCTCGCCTTCCCGGAACACGCCCCGCACATCGGCCTTTCCCTCGACACGCTGGGTGAATGGCTGGAGATCGAGGCCGCGCTGTGCGCCCGCTACCTGAAGCCGGGCGGCGTGGCGCTGGACACCGGCGCGGGGACCGGTGCCCACGCCCTGGCCTTCGCGCGCGCCGCCGGGCCGCAGGGCCATGTCGTGGCGATCGAGCCATCCCCTTCCCTGTTCGCCGGACTGGAGCGCAGCCTCGCGCTGAATCCGGACGTTTCCGTCACGGCTCGCCGGACCCTGCCCGATGGGCTGGGCGACGACGGGTTGGCCGGACGTCCGGCCGGCCGACGCATCGCTCTGGTGCGGGCCACGCTGACCGGCCCGCCGCTGGATCCGCTCGTCCTGGAGGGCCTCGCCTCCCATCGGCCGGTCTTCTATTTCCGGGTCGCCGCCGACGCCGCGCTGCCCAACGCCATGGCCCGGCTCAAGCCGCTGGGGTATCGTCTGTGGTGGCACATCGCGCCGGTCTTCAATCCGGCCAACCGGAACGGGCGGACGGGCAACCCGTTCCCGGGGCTGGTGACCGTCAACGCGCTGGCCCTGCCGGACGGACACGGCGACGTTCCGTCGCGTCTCGTGCCGATCGGCACGGACGGCGCGTCCTGGCGGGATGCGGTCTGGCGGCTTGCCTGCGACGGAGGGTGACGATGGCGGGGATGATGGCGGAGACGACCGCGTGGCCAGCATAAGGGAAGCGCTGCTGGCGGCGCTGGACCATCTGGAGGCCGGCCGGCTGGCCGAGGCCGAAACCCTGTGCGACCGCATCCTGGGCGCCGATCCCACGCAGGCCGACGCCTGGCGCCTCGCCGGGCTGGCCGCCGCCAGGGCCGGGCGGATGGGGGACGCGCGCCACCGCCTCGCGGTCGCGATCCGCCACGCGCCCAACCGCAACGACCTGCGCCTCAACCATGCGGCGACGCTCGCCGCGTCCGGGCTGCCGCAGGCCGGCGCGCTGCGCCTGACCCTGGCGCTGGAGCCGGCGCGCGACGATCTGTGGAAGAGCTTGGCCGATGCCGCCGCGCGCGAGGAATCAGCCCCGGCGACCATCGGTCCGTGGCGGGCGCTGGCCGGGTTGCGGCCGGACGAGGCCGCGCTGCGCTACAATCTGGGCGTCGCCCTCCAGGACAGCGGGCGCCCGCGCGAGGCCGCCGCCGCCTACGCCGGGGCGACACGGCTGGCCCCGCTTCTGGAGGAGGCGCATTTCAACCGAGCCAACGCCCTGCGCGACATCGGCGACCGGCCGGCCGCCGCCCGCTGCTACCGCGCCGCGCTGGCGGCGGCTCCCGCCATGCTGGGCGCGGCCCGCAACCTCGGCCTGCTGCTGATGCCGGCCGATCCTCCGGCCGCCGCCGCCGCCTTCCGCATCGCCGCCCGAGCCGAACCGGAACAGCCGGAGGGCACGCTCGACCTCGCGGCGGCCCTGCTGGCGGCGGGCCGTCCGGCCGAGGCGCTGGCGGCGTTCGACGAGGCGCTGGAGCGCGATCCCGGACGGGCGGCCGGGCATGACGGCCGCGCCCTCGCGCTCCGCGAACTGGGGCGGGCGGGCGACGGACACCGGGCACGGACGCGCGCGCTGGCCCTCGACCCCGGCCTGGCCGAAGCCTGGGTCAACCAGGCGCAGGGCTGGATCGACCGTGGACGGCCGAGCGCCGCCGTCATCGACAGCCGCCGGGCCTTGCGCCTGCGGCCCGGCTATCCGGCGGCGCTGGACGCCCTGGCCCGGTCGCTCCACGCCGCCGGCCGTCCCGAACGGGCGATGACCGTCCTGCGCCGCCTGATCGCCCTGACTCCGGCCCCGGCCCGCGCCCTCCACAGCAACCTGCTGCTGATCCGCCAGAGCGACCCGTCCGCCGGGCCGGCCGCCCTGCTGGCGGAGCACCGGCGCTGGGCGCGGCTGCACGCCCCCCCGCCCGGCGCGTCGCCTCCGCCGGTCCCGCGCGGGGAAACCGCCGGGCCGCTGCGCATCGGCTACCTGTCCGCCGATTTCCGCACCCATTCGGTGGGGACCTTCTTCGCGCCGCTTCTCGCCGCCCATGACCGGGGAACGGTCCGCACCGTCTGCTACGACGCCGCGCTCAGCCGGCCCGACGCGACGACCGCCCGGCTGCGCGAACGGGCGGACGACTGGCGCGAGGTGGCGGGACTCGGCGACGCGGCGCTGGCCGACCGCATCCGCGCCGACCGGATCGACGCGCTGATCGATCTGGGCGGGCACACCGCCGACAGCCGGCTCGGCGTGCTGGCCCTGGCGCCGGCTCCGGTGCGGCTAACGGCGCTTGGCTACCCCGGCACGACCGGGCTCGCGCTCGAAGGGCGGCTGACCGACCCGATCATCGAGCCGCCGGACCATGCCCCCTGGAGCTCGGAGCCGCCGATTCCCCTGCCCGACGGCTTCCTGCGCTACCAGCCGCCGGACGACGCGCCCGAGCCACGCCCACGGGATGGACGGGAGCCGGTCACCTTCGGATCCTTCAACACACTGGGCAAGCTGACCCCGGCCGTGATCGCCGCCTGGACGGACATCCTGTCGACGCTGCCGGAGTCCCGGCTGCTGCTGAAGGCGCCGGGGCTGACCGACCCGGCGGTGCGCGATGACCTGCGCGCGCGCTTCGTCGATGGCGGAATCGCCGCCGACCGTCTCGAACTGATCGGCTGGGTCGCCAGCCGGGCGGGGCATCTGGCGCTGTACCAGCGGATCGACGTCGGGCTCGACCCGTTCCCCTACAACGGCACCACCACCACCTGCGAGGCGCTGTGGATGGGCGTTCCCGTGGTGACGCTGGCCGGCGACCGGCACGCCGCGCGGGTGGGGGCGGCCCTGCTCACACGGGTCGGCCTGCCGGACCTGATCGCCGCGACCCTGGAGGATTATGGACGGATCGCCGCGACGCTCGCCGCCGATTCGACCCGGCTGGCCCGGCTGCGGCTGGAGTTGCGCGACCGCATGCGCGACGGTCCGCTGGGCGATGCCGCCGGGCTCGCCCGTGCGGTGGAGGCCGCCTGTCGTGACCTGCTGGCGGCGGCGCGGCGCCGGTGACGCGATCCGCCCGCCGGCCGCGCGCCTTTCCCGTCACCCTCCCGTCTTGACGCTGCTCACCCCCGCCGCGCGGCCGAGGCAGTCGGCGATCCAGGCGGCGACGCTCTTGCCTTCGCGCTCCGCGCAGTCGGCGATGGCGCGGTGCAGGATCGGGTTGAGGCGGATCGCCAGCCGCCCGGAGAAGGGCTGCTCGCCATCCCCGCCGAGATCGCACGACAGTTCGAGATACTCGTCGACGGCGCGGCGAAAGGAATCGCGCAACTCGTCCACCGACCGGCCCGAGAAGGTGATGCCATCATGCGTGTTGATGACCTCACCGACGAACAGCCCCTCGTCGTTGTCGAAGTCGATCTGGGCCTTGTAGCCCTTGTATTCCATCATCGCGGTGTTCCCGAGGGAGGATATCCCGAAAATCGGCCGGGCCGGCGTTCTCGCCACCCGATGCGGTCGACCATACCTCCGGACCGATCCGGTGCGGTTTGACCTGCCTCAATTTTCTCAACCGGCCCCGTTGAACCCTGTCGGGGATCCGGGGCGAAGGAGGAAGCCGGCGGGGGCGGCGGGCTGGCGCCCCCGCCCCCGCCGCGGCTATACCCGACGGGTGTTCCCATCGAAAGCCGCGCCGTGACGCCACCTTCCCGCCCCATCCGCATCCACGGGCTTGACGACGCGCTGGCCGCCGCCGCCGCCGCCAGGGCGCTGGGCCTGCCGCTGACGCTGGTCGCCGGCGGCTACGGCGGCGCGCTCTGGCTGCTTGGCATCGCCGCCGCCGTGGAGCGCCGATGCCCCGGCGTCGCCGTCACCGCCGTGCTGGACTGCGGCGACCGCGCCGGCGAGGCGCAAGGCGCGCTGGCCGCCGGAATCCGCCACGCGCTGTTCACCGGCCCGCCCGAGACCGCGGTCCGGCTGGCGGCGATCGCCGCCGGCCACGGCGCCACGCTGCTCACCGCCCTGCCCCCGGCCCTCGACCCACGGGGTATCCGGAACCGGGAAGCCGCCTGCCGGGCATGGCTTTCGTCGCAGGATGCCTGAGCGGAGGCGATACCGCTTTTTCGCCCCATGACGCCGCGCAAAGGTGGTGTAGGATTTGGCAACACGAGCATGCGGTACCCACGCCCGGCCCGTCTCACCCCCTTCGATGGCCAAGCCCGATGCCCAGCACGATCGCCCTGCCGCCGGAGCCCGACACCGGCGAGACCGCCGCGCTTTCCGCCGAATCCCGCCTGCTGCACGGACGGCAGGGCGGGCGCGGCACGCCCTTCCCCGATCCGAAGGTGGAGAAGCTGCGCGGGCTGCGGCTGATCGCCCTATGGACGCTGCTGACCGCCGGCGCCTGGGCGGTGCTGGGCGGGGCCGGCTACGGCCTTTATGTCCTCGTGCATTCGATGCTTCTGTAATCTTTCCGTGATGCGCCCGCCATCCGGCCGATCCATCTCTTCGGCAGCCCCTTCGGCCGGGTGAACTAGGCTCTTCGGCGAGGCGAAAGGCCGCTTTACGACCCTCCCGCCGTTGCAAAGCGGGCCGCTCTGGGCTAAGACGGCGCCATTCCAGAAAAGCCCAGGGGAAGAGCCACAATGAAGCTCACTCGCCGCGTCAAAGACATTCTCGCCAACTACGAGAGCGACAATCCCGGCACCAAGGCGAACCTCGCCCGCATCCTGATGGAAGGCAAGCTGGGCGGCACCGGCAAGCTGGTGATCCTGCCCGTCGACCAGGGCTTCGAGCATGGCCCGGCCCGCAGCTTCGGCCCCAACGACGCCGGCTACGACCCGCACTATCACTACCAGCTCGCCATCGACGCCGGCTGCAACGCCTACGCCGCCCCCCTGGGCTCGCTGGAAGCCGGCGCCGGCACCTTCGCCGGCTCGATCCCGCTGATCCTGAAGATGAACAGCGCCAACAGCCTGTCCACCCAGAAGGAAGCCGCCGACCAGGCCGTCACCGCCTCGGTGCAGGACGCGCTGCGCATCGGCGCCTCGGCCATCGGCTTCACCATCTACCCCGGCTCCGACGCCATGTACTCCCAGTACGAGGAGTTCCGCGAGCTGTCGAAGGAGGCGAAGTCCTACGGCCTCGCCACCGTGCTGTGGTCCTACCCGCGCGGCGGCGCCGTCACCAAGGACGGCGAGCTGGCGATCGACGTGATCGGCTACGCCGCCCACATGGCGGCCCTGCTCGGCGCCCACATCATCAAGGTGAAGCTGCCCTCGGCCCACCTTGAGCAGGCCGAGGCCAAGAAGGTCTACGAGTCCAAGCAGATCGCCATCGGCACCCAGGCCGAGCGCGTGAAGCACATCATGCAGTGCGCCTTCAACGGCCGCCGCATCGTGGTCTTCTCCGGCGGCGCCACCAAGGGCGAGGACGCGGTGTTCGAGGACGCCCGCGCCATCCGCGACGGCGGCGGCAACGGCTCGATCATCGGCCGCAACGCCTTCCAGCGCCCGCGCGAGGACGCCCTCAAGCTGCTCGACCGGATCATGAAGATCTACCAGGGCCGGGAGTAAGACTTGGCCAAGGGAAAGACGACGCGGGCGGAACCCTCCGCCTGCCGCCTGTACCTCGTGACGCCGCCGGCCCTGGAGCCGGCGGCGTTCGCGCCGCTTCTGGCCGAGGCTCTCGACGCCGGCGACGTCGCCTGCGTCCAGCTTCGCCTGAAGGACTGTTCCGACGACGCGATCCGCCGCGCCTGCGACGCGCTGCGCCCGATCGCCCAGGAACGCGAGGTCGCCTTCATCCTGAACGACCATCCGCGGCTGGCCCGCGAGATGGGCTGCGACGGCGTGCATGTCGGGCAGAGCGACACGCCCTACCGCGACGCGCGCAAGATCATGGGCAGCGACGCCATCGTCGGCGTGACCTGCCACGACAGCCGCCACCTCGCCATGGTCGCGGCGGAGGATGGGGCCGACTACGTCGCCTTCGGGGCCTTCTTCCCGACGGACACCAAGGCCACGGAACACCACGCCGTGCCCGACCTGCTGCACTGGTGGGCCGAGCTGATGGAGGTTCCCTGCGTGGCCATCGGCGGCATCACCGCCGCCAACTGCGCGCCGCTGGTGTCGGCCGGCGCCGACTTCCTGGCGGTGGTCAACGCCGTCTGGGGTCATCCGGACGGGCCGGGCGCCGGGGTCAAGGCGCTGAACGCGGCCATCGCCGCCGCCCCCAGCGGCTGGACCGTCACGACCGACTTCTCGACCGACCTCTCGGCCGGAATCTCCCCCGACCCCTCCGGCGACGACGGGGAGACGAGCGCCGGCTGACGAGGCCGCGCCGATACGGACTCGATCATGGATCTGCTGACGCCCGAGATTCTGGGCACGCTGTTTGCCGTCGGCCTGCTCGCCGGCTTCGTCGACGCCATCGCGGGCGGCGGTGGGCTGCTGACCATCCCGGCGCTGCTCGCCGCCGGCATCACGCCGGCCGAGGCGCTGGCGACGAACAAGCTGCAATCGAGCTTCGGGTCGCTGTCGGCCACCATCAAGTTCGTCCGCCGGGGCGAGGTGCATCCCGGCGCCATGCGCACGATGATCGCCTGCACCTTCGTCGGGTCGGCGTTCGGCGCCATCCTGGTGCAGCTTCTCGATTCGAGCTTCCTGCGCGACGTCATCCCGATCCTGCTGATCGGCATCGCGCTCTATCTGCTGCTGTCGCCCAAGGCCGGCGACATGGACGCCCACCAGCGCATCGGCGAGCACGCCTTCGCCTTCTCGGTCGGCACCGGCATCGGCTTCTACGACGGCTTCTTCGGGCCGGGGACCGGGACCTTCTTCACCATCGCCTTCGTCTCGCTGCTCGGCCACAACCTGCGCAAGGCCACGGCGCACACCAAGGTGCTGAACCTGACCAGCAACATCGCGGCGCTGATCTTCTTCATCGTCGGCGGCCATGTGCTGTGGACGGTCGGGCTGCTGATGGGCGCCGGCCAGTCCATCGGCGCCCAGCTCGGCGCGCATATGGTCATCCGCAACGGGGCGCGAATCGTGCGCCCGATGCTGATCGTCGCCTCCGTCGCCATCACCGCCAAGCTGGTGTGGAGCGACGAGCACAACATCCTGCGCGAGGCCTTCGCCGCCCTGGCCGCCCTGTTCGCCTGAATCTCCACCGCGCTCGCGCCTTCCGCGACCTCGTGACGCACGGACGTTGCGCGGAAGCATCAGTTTCTCGCCAAAACGAACCCCTTCAAACACAGCGGCTTGGCAAGCGCATCCTCGCGATTGCATTGTTTGTTGAGCGAACTGATCGATAATCCGCGGCTCTTTACGTAAGCGTCAGTTTGTGTATCATAGCGTCAACAACACAATCTGGGGAAGGAACCAAATGCCCTTCGTGACGCTGAGAAACCGTCTGCTGACCGCGGCCGCCGCCATCGCCGTGGCGGCGCCGCTCGCCGCGCCGAACACCGCCGAGGCGGCCGGCTTCGCGCTGCGCGAGCAGAGCGTGTCGGGACAGGGCACCGCCTTCGCCGGCGTGACCGCGGGCGGCAACGGCGACGCCAGTTCGATGTTCTTCAATCCGGCGACCATGGGGCTGGTTTCGGGAACGCAGATCGTGCAGACCGCCACCGGCGTGATCATCGGCACCAAGGTGGACAGCGCCCGCGCAACCCGCGCGGCGCGGCTCGGCGGCACCGCGATCAGCGGCAACTCCAGCCCGGGCGACATCGGCCAGGACGCGCTGGTTCCCGCCGGCTACTTCGTCTATTCGGTCAACGACGACCTGAAGCTCGGCCTGTCGGCCAACGGCCCCTTCGGCCTCGTCACCGACTATGGCGACAACTGGGTTGGCCGCTACCACGGCACCCGTTCCGACCTGCGCACCTACAACTTCACGCCCACCGTCTCCTACCGCGTTACCCCGGAGCTGACGCTGGGTGCCGGCGTGCAGATCCAGTACGCCAAGGCCAAGCTGTCGCAATCCTCGGACTTCGCGGTGCGTCTCGGCCGCACGCCGGGCTCGCTGGACGTCAACAGCGACGTGGTCGGCGACGACTGGGGCTGGGGCATGACCGCCGGCCTGCTCTACGAGCCGGTCAAGGGCACGCGCATCGGCCTCGGCTACCGTTCGGCCATCAAGCACCAGATCACCGGCGACATCAGCTTCACCGGCCTGCCGGCCGGCCTCGCCGGGCTGCTTCCGAAGCAGGGCGGCAGCGCCAAGCTGGTGACTCCGGACAGCGCCTCGCTCGGCCTCTACCACGAGGTGAACAGCAAATGGTCGGTGATGGGCGACGTCCAGTGGACCAACTGGTCGCGCTTCCATGAACTGCGCGTCGTCGTCGACAACCCGGCGCTGACCCAGCTGACCGAGGAGAAGTGGCGCGACACCTGGTTCTTCTCGCTCGGCACCGCCTACAAGGTGACGGACGACCTCACCCTGCGCGGCGGTGTCGCCTTCGACAAGGCGGCGGTCGACGTCGAGTACCGCACCTCCCGCATTCCCGAGCAGAACCGCTACTGGCTCTCGGTCGGCGCCGGCTACCGCGTCACCGAGAACATCCAGATCGATGCGGCCTACACCCACCTGTTCGTGCCGAAGACCTCGGTCCATCTGACCGACGATCTGACCGGGCCGGAGTCGGGGCGCGGCAACCTCGACGTCCGCTACTCGGGCGGCATCGACCTGATCGGCCTCCAGGCCAAGATCTCCTTCTGATCCGCCGCACAGACGCCTGATGAGAGCCGCCGGATGCCCGTCCGGCGGCTTTTCCTTTCCTTGCCCCCGTCACCCAGCTGGGTCGGCCACCGGCAGCCAGAGCACCTGCCCGATGTCCTCCGCCCCGCTGCACAGCATCGCCAGCCGGTCGAAGCCCATGGCGATGCCGCTGCTCTCCGGCATGCCGTGCTCCAGCGCGGCGAGGAACTCCTCGTCCACCGGGAAGCGCTCGCCGTAGAGGCGCTGCTTCAGCTCCATGTCCGCCTCGAAGCGGGCGCGCTGGGTCGCCGCGTCGGTCAGCTCGCCGAAGGCGTTGGCCAGTTCCAGCCCGCAGGCGTACAGCTCGAACCGCTCGGCCAGCCGGGGATTGTCCGGCTTCGGCCGCGACAGCGCCGCCATGCACAGCGGGTAGTCGGTCAGCACGCAGGGCACGCCGGCCCCAAGATGCGGCTCGATGCGGTCGAACATGATCCGGAAGACGATGTCCTCCCAGCGGTCGCCGTCGTGCGGCGCGATGCCGATCCGCGCCGATTCCGCGGCCAGCGCCGCCGGATCGGGCTCGTGGCCGCCGTCGCAGGTCGCCATCAGGTCGATCCCGGCATATTCGAGGAAGGCGTCGGGCACCGTCAGGATGCGCCACTCCTTGAAGGGATCGCACTCCATGCCGCGGAAGGCGAAGCGGCGGTGCCCGCCGGCTTCCGCCCCGCCGCGCAGCAGCTCCTGGCAATCCCCGATCAGGCTGCGGTAGCCCTCCCCCGCCCGGTACCATTCCAGCATCGAGAATTCCGGCGCGTGGGTGCCCGAGCGCTCGCCGTTGCGATAGACGTGCGCCAGTTGCCAGAGGCGCGGCACCCCGGCGACCAGCAGCTTCTTCATGGCGAATTCCGGGCTGGTGTGCAGGTACAGCCGGCGGCGGTCGTCGGGGTGCGGCCCCTGGAGGTCGGTCGCGAAGGCCTGGAGATGCGGCTCCATCCCCGGCGAGACCTGGAGCGCCGGGGTGTCGACCTCGACGAAGGCGTGCTCCTCGAAGAAGCGGCGGACCGCCCCCAGCACCCGCCCGCGCGCGGACAGGAAGGGGCGGCGGCGGGCGAACTCGCGGGGATGCCAGGGGGGAAGCATGGAGGAAGACGGCATCGGACGAACGACCTCGAAGGGGCGGCGGGGCGGAACGCGAAAGCGCCGGCATCAGACCATCGGCGCTCCCGAACCGCAAGGGCCGGGCGCGGACGCGCGTCCGCCCCGCGAACAGGGTATCGCCGCCGGACGCGCCCTCCCTTCCCGGCCATCACCCGTCCGCGCGAAAGACAGGTATTTGTCCGAAATTTAGGGTGGAAGCCGTTCAACGACCCTTCCATTCCACCCCCATCGGACGGAGAGCGGACAGATGGCCCTGCTGATCGGCAAGACCCTGGTAAACTGGCTTCAAGGCACCGCCGGCATCGACCTGATGATCGGCAACTCCGGGTTCGACTACATGGACGGCAAGGAAGGTGCCGACATCCAGATCGGGCTTGGCGGCGACGACGAACTGCGCGGCGGCTACGGCAACGACTGGCTGTTCGGCAACAGCGGCGACGACCTGCTGGACGGCAGCGCCGGGGCAGACGTGATGGTCGGCGGCAGCGGCAACGACATCTATTATTACGACAACCCGAGGGACCGCATCGTCGAGACGCTGTGGGGCGGCACCGACGAGGTCCGCGCCTGGATCGACGCCAGCCTGCCCGACCAGGTGGAGAATCTGACCCTGCTGAACAGCGCCACCAACGGCACCGGCAACGGCCTGAACAACGTCCTGACCGGCAACGGCTCGAACAACAGCCTGTCCGGTCTGGGCGGCGCGGACCGGCTGTTCGGCGGCGCCGGCAACGACACGCTGGACGGCGGCACCGGAGCCGACACGCTGATCGGCGGCACCGGCGACGACCTGCTGATCGGCGGCGCCGGAGCCGACCGCTTCGTGGCGACCCCCGGCGGCGGCGCCGACATCGTGCAGGATTTCAGCTTCGCCCAGGGCGACCGCATCATGCTGACCGGCGGGCTGTCCTGGAGCGTGTCGGCGGACATCCAGGGCAACGCGCGGCTGTCCTTCGGCGACGGCGGCTCGATGACGCTGGCCGGCGTTTCGGCGAACCAGGTGAAGACCTCCTGGTTCCAGATCGCCTGAAAGCGGAGAAAACAACCGGGAATCATCCGAACGGAGCGGCGGGAACCCTTGCGCGGCGTTGCCTATGGCGGGTCAAGCTGCTAGGGTCGCCGCCGCCCGTATCTTGGAAATCATGAGTAAGCCATGAAGGTCAACGCCAACACGATGCGCCCCGGCCATGTGCTGGAGCACAACGGAAAGCTCTGGGTCATCACGAAGACCGCCATCGTCCAGCCCGGCAAGGGCGGCGCCTTCATCCAGCTCGAAATGAAGGACGTGCGCACCGGCACCAAGTCGATCGAACGGTTCCGAACCCAGGAGACGGTTGAGCGGGCCCGCCTGGACGAGCATGAGATGACCTTCCTGTACGCCGAGGGTGACAGCTTCACCTTCATGGACAAGGAAAGCTTCGAGCAGGTCGCCATTCCGCGCGACATCATCGGCGACCCGGCCGTCTTCCTCCAGGACGGCATGGAAGTCACCGTGCAGAGCCACGAGGGCAGCCCGCTCGGCGTCGAGATTCCCGGCAAGGTCACCCTGACCATCACCGAGTCCGACCCGGTGGTGAAGGGCCAGACGGCCTCCTCCTCCTACAAGCCGGCCAAGCTGGAGAACGGCGTCTCGATCCTGGTTCCGCCGCACATCGAGGCCGGCACCCGCGTCGTCGTCGACACCGCCACCGGCGAGTATGTCGAGCGCGCCAAGGACTGACCTTTTTCGGTTTGTCGCGATGCCACCGGCCCTCGCTTTCCGCGGGGGCCGGTGTATTCTTTTCCGGTTTCCGCACAGAACGGTACATTCACGGTCATGGCCACCCGCTCCGCTCTCATCAACGTGATGGTCCGCGCCGCCGAAAAGGCGGCCAAGGGTCTCGTCCGCGACTTCGGCGAGGTCGAACACCTCCAGGTGTCGCGCAAGGGCCCGTCGGACTTCGTGTCCAACGCCGACCTCAAGGCCGAGAAGATCCTGCGCGAGGAATTGCAGAAGGCGCGGCCCGACTTCGGCTTCCTGATGGAGGAGAGCGGCAGCAGCAAGGGCAGCGACGCCTCGTCGCGCTGGATCGTCGACCCGCTCGACGGCACGACCAACTTCCTGCACGGCCTGCCGCACTGGGCCATCTCCATCGCCATGGAGAAGAACGGCGAAATCCTCGCCGGCGTCGTCTATGAGCCGATCGGCGACCAGATGTTCTGGGCCGAGAAGGGCCAGGGCAGCTTCATGAACCACCAGCGCCTGCGCGTCTCCGAGCGCCGCCGGCTGGAAGACTGCCTGCTGGCCACCGGCATTCCCTTCAAGGGGCGCGGCGACCATGCCGGCTTCCTCGGCGAGGCCGAGGCGGTGATGAAGGAGGTGGCGGGCATCCGCCGCTTCGGCGCGGCGTCGCTCGACCTCGCCTATGTCGCGGCCGGCCGCTTCGACGGCTATTGGGAGCGCGGGCTGGCCCCCTGGGACTCGGCGGCCGGCGCGCTGCTGGTGACCGAGGCCGGCGGCTTCGTCGGCGAGATCGGCGGCGGCCGCAACCCGGTGTTCGGCAGCTCGATCCTGGCGACCAACTCCCACCTCCAGGTGCCGGTCACCCGGCTGCTGAAGGGTGCCGCCGACAAGCGCGCCGAGCCCGCCAAGGCGTAATATGCCCCGGCCCCAAGCCCATTGTCGCTGACGCGATCGATGGGCTATGGTTCCGGGGCCTCGGGTGTAAGTGGAATCATCGCCTTGGATCGTTGGGAATTTGCCGACCGCATGCGCCGCGCTGCGCCGATCCTGTTCGGACGCGCGGTCGCCCTGTGCACCCTGTGCGCCGGTACGGCCGTCGCGGCGGTTCCCCCGGTCAAGGCCGCCCCGGAACGGCTGACGCTGGAGAACGCGGCCCCCCTGCCCGTCCCGCCGCGCCCCAACCTCGGCTCCCAGAAACCCGTCAAGGCGCCACCCCGCTTCGTGACCCCGGTCCCGATGACCGCCCCGCCGCTGCCCGATCTGATCGAGGGGGCGGCCCAACGCACGGCCCCGGCCCCCGGCAAGGCGCCGGCTCCGGCCGCGACACCCGCCCCGCCCCCGGCCGTGGCGGCGGCTCCGCCGGTTCCGGCAACTCCACCCTCCCCCGTTTCCCCCGCTCCGTCGCGAACGGAGACGGCCGCTCTTCCCCCTCCTCCCGACGCGGCACCCCCGGCGGCGAGTGCCACCCCCTCTGCTGTTTTGAGCCTTGTGTTCGATGGCGCCGCCACCAATCTGCCGGATGCGGCCGATGAGACGGTCGACCGGATCGTGCAGCGCCTGCGCGCCAGCGACACCGCACGCTTGCAGTTGCGCTCCTACGCCACCGGCACGAGCGAAACCGCCCGCGAGGCGCGTCAACTGTCGTTGGCCCGTGCCCTGTCGCTGCGCGAGCGGCTGACCGCCTTCGGGGTCCGCAGCAGCCGGATCGATGTCCGTGCGCTTGGCATCGACACCGGGAGCGGCGGCACCCCGGACCGCATCGATGTCGAGTTCCTCAACGAGTAGCATCGCCCAACGCAGAGGCCCGATGAGCGCAGCAATCGCCCCGATCCGACCGCTGGAGGTCTCCGCCCCGATGACACGCCCGGAACGCTTCCTGACCCGGATGATCCTGTTCCTGGTCGTGGTGGTGGCGGTGAGCGGGCTTCTGTTCCCGGCGCTGCGCTCCGCCTTCATGAACAACGCGCCGCTGAACGGCGTCATCCTCGCCACGCTGGTGGCCGGCATCGCCTTCATCTTCCGGCAGGTGCTGATGCTCCGCCCGGAGGTCGAGTGGCTGGCCAAGTACCAGACCGGCGTCCCCGCCGCCAACATGCAGGAACCGGTGCTGCTGGCGCCGATGGCCCGCATGCTGGGCGAGCGGCGCGGCCGGCTGATGCTGTCGGCGCTGTCGATGCGCTCGCTGCTCGACGGCATCGCCTCGCGCCTCGACGAATCGCGGGAGCTGTCGCGCTACCTGATCGGGCTGCTGATCTTCCTCGGCCTGCTCGGCACCTTCTGGGGGCTGCTGCACACGGTGCAGTCGGTCGGCGGCGTGATCGGCAGCCTGTCGGTGCATGGCGGCGACGTCGGCGCCATGTTCTCCAACCTCCAGCAGGGCCTCGAAGCGCCGCTGGTCGGCATGGGCACCGCCTTCAGCTCCTCGCTGTTCGGCCTCGCCGGTTCGCTGGTGCTGGGCTTCCTGGAGCTTCAGGCCAGCCAGGCCCACAACCGCTTCTTCCAGGATCTGGAGGACTGGCTGTCCACCGCCACCCGGCTGTCGAGCGGTGCGGCCGGCGGGCTGGAGACCGGCGACCACGGCGTCCCGGCCTACCTGCATGCCCTGCTGGAGCAGACCGCCGAGAACATGGAGGCGTTGCAGCGCACCGTCGCCAACGCCGAGGAAGGGCGCCGCGCCGCCAACGCCAACCTGATGGCGCTGACCGAGCGTCTGTCGACCCTGACCGACCACATGCGGGCCGAACAGCAGCTCCTGCTGCGGCTGGGCGAGAGCCAGATCGAGATGAAGGCTCTGCTCGACCGTCTGTCGGAGGCGGCGATCGGCGGCTTCGACGACGCATCGCGCCAGCATCTGCGCAACATGGACATCTATCTGGCCCGCATCGTCGAGGAATCCTCCAGCGGCCGGGTCCAGGCGGTGCAGGAAATCCGCAGCGAGATCAAGCTGCTGGCCCGCACCATCGCGGCGCTCGCCGAAGAGGCCGACCAGCCGCAGCGCTGACGTCCAGCAAGGAACACCCTCATGGCCAGCCTCAGCCGCCGCAACGGTCACCGCGACGCCAGCGCCTGGCCCGGCTGGGTGGACGCCCTGTCGTCGCTGGTGATGGTCGTCATCTTCCTGCTGATGGTCTTCGTGGTGGCCCAGTTCTATCTGGCCTCCGCGCTGACCGGGCGCGACGAGCAGCTTGTGGCGCTCAACCGCAAGGTCGCGGAGATGAACGACCTGCTGGCGCTGGAGCGCGAGGCCAACGCCGATCTGCGGGTCAACATCACCCAGCTCTCGACCGAGCTGCAAAGCTCCGTCGCCACGCGCGACGACATGACGGTCAGCCTGGGACAGCTCCAGGAGGACCGCGACCGCACCGCCCGCGCCCTGGAGGAGCTTCAGCGCAACGTCCGCGTCGACCGCGAGAGTTTCGAGCTGAAGCTGAGGGAGGTCCTCAGCCTCCAGAACGACATCAAGGCGCTGCGCGAGGCCCGGCGGACGCTGGAGGGCGAACTGGCCGCCGCGGTCGCGGCGACCCGCCTGACCGAGGAGCAGCGGCAGGCGCTTCTCGCCGAACTCGGCACCACGCGCGACCGCGCCAAGGCGCTGGAGACGCAGCTCGCCGAATCGGGCGAGAAGACGATGCTGGCGCAGAAGGAGATCGAGCAGCGCGACATCCGCATCAAGGAGCTTCTGGCGTCGCTGGCCGGCGAGCAGGCGGAGGGCGGCAGGAGCCGCCAGCAGGTCGACATCCTCAACCAGCAGCTTCTGGCCTTGCGCGAACAGCTCGCCCGCATCGCCGTGGTGCTGGAGGCGTCGGAGAAGGCCTCGGCCGAGCAGAAGGTGCAGATCGCCGAGCTGGGCGCGCGGCTGAACCAAGCGCTGGCCGCCAAGGTGCAGGATCTGGCCCGCTACCGCTCGGAATTCTTCGGCCGGGTGCGCGAGGCGCTGGGCAGCCGCCCCGACGTGCGGGTCGTCGGCGACCGCTTCGTCTTCCAGTCGGAGCTGTTGTTCCCCTCGGGTTCGGCCACGCTGGAGGAGGCGGGCAAGCAGCGGCTCGCCGATCTGGCGCGCACGCTGATCGAGGTCGGCAAGGCGATCCCGCCGGACATCAGCTGGGTGCTGCGGGTGGACGGCCACACCGACATCCGTCCGGTGCGCCTGCAATTCCCGTCGAACTGGGAGTTGTCCTCGGCCCGCGCCATCTCAGTGGTCAAGTACCTGATCGACCAGGGCATTCCGGCCGAGCGTCTGGCCGCCGCCGGCTTCGGCGAGTTCCAGCCCCTCGACCCCGGCACCTCGGAGGAGGCGCTGTCCCGCAACCGCCGCATCGAGATCAAGCTCGACCAGAGGTAATTGGGCAGAGGTGATTGGGCGGCGGTGATCCGCTGTCGATCCGGCGTCCACAGGGGAGCAGGGTTGTCAGGGCCGCGAGGAACAGCGCGACCTCCCTGGAGGTTTCCTTCTCACCAAACGAGAAGGAGGCCGTCATGAAAGCGATTGCCGCGACATTGGCCGTTGCCGCCCTGGCCATGGGCTTGGCGGGCGTTCCGCAGGGGGCGGAGGCCAAGGGGTGTCTGAAGGGTGCGGCCGTCGGTGGCGCCGCCGGCCATATGGTCGGGTCCGGCCATGGTGTCGCCGGAGCGGCCGCGGGCTGCGTTATTGGACGCCACGAGGCGAACAAGAAGGACGAGGCCAAGCAGCAGGCGGAGAGCCAGCAGCACCAGACGCCTCAAAACCAGACCGGCACGCCGCCGAAGAAGTAGGCGACGCTTCCCTGGCCATCACCCCGCCGCGCATCGTTGGGCGAACCGTCGCGTTCACCCAACCCGCGCGACGAGGGCATCAGGCGGCGCCCGTGGCGACCGCCACCGCGACACCACGCGCCTGCATCAGTTCGGCGCAGCGGCGAATCAGGGTTTCACCGGCATAGACCGCCCAACCGCTTTGGAAACCGGCTTCCTCATATTGCAGCTCGACGCGGCGACCGGAATGCTCCACGGCGTAACGGTGGGGGCTTTCTTTCGTCCAGATCGGCTTGATCGACATTTTGTCACCATATGTGGCGTTCAAACATGCCGAATTGTGCGGGATGCCGGGTTAATGGCTGGTTAAGCCAATCGTCCTAAAACGGTACGAAATGGTGGTAGACCGCCCCTTCCGGCCGATCCCCCTACCCCTTCCACTCCTCGCGCAGCACCGCGTAGAGCACATGGTCGCGCCACGCCCCGTCGATGCGCAGATAGCCGCGCGCGTAGCCCTCGTGCGTGAATCCGACCTTTTCGAGAAGGCCACGGCTGGCGAGGTTGGTCGGCAGGCAGGCCGCCTCGATGCGGTGCAGCCCCAACTGCCCGAAGGCGAAATCGAGCATCAGCCGGGTGCCACCGGAGACATAGCCGCGCCGGGCATGGCGCTGCCCGGCCCAATAGCCGAGCGTTCCCATCTGGGCGACACCGCGCCGGATGTTGGTGAGGCCGAGCCCACCGACCAGCGCGTCGCTGTCGCGGTCGAAGATCAGGAAGCTGTAGCCCTCGTCGTCGCGCCATTCCTGGGCCTGCCGCCGCAGCCGCCGCCCGAAGGCGGTGCGGGTCAGCGCGTCCGCCGGCCAGGTCGGCTCCCACGGGGTGAGGAAGGCACGGGAGTCGGCCCGCAGATCGGCCCATTCGCGCCAGTCGCGCGGCAGCGGGGGCCGGATGTAGCAGGATGGCCCGTCCAGCCGCATGGCCGGCGGGCTGATCAGGCCGCCGCCGAGCAGGCGGATCATGCCGACCATCCCGGAGTCCATTCACGACGCCAATCCCGCATCCGCCTCCCTGCCCCCCACCAGGGGGGAGAGGGAGAGGAGAGCGGGACGGGTGGAAAGGGAATGGACGGCGTTCCCATCGTCAGGCGAGACGCTCCGCGATGCGGTCGTAGTCTTCCAGCCGGTCGATCGGGCCGAGCGCCGCGACGGTCGGACGGCTGCGGCGCAGGCGCTGGGCGGCGTTCACCACCGAGGCGCGGTCCACCGCGTCGATCTTCGTGACGATCTCCTCGACCGGGATCGGGCGGTCGTAGATCAGCAACTGCTGGCCGAGCTGCTCGCAGCGCGACATGGTGCTTTCCAGCGCCATCAGCGTGCCGGCCTTCAGCTGAGCGCGGGCGCGGGCGACCTCGTCCTCGGTGACGTCCTCGCCGACCTTGGCCAGTTCCTCGCAGACGACCGGGACCAGCTCCGCCACCTCGTCCTCGCCGGTGCCGGCGTAGACGCCGAACAGGCCGCCATCGTGGTAGCCGCCGGTGAAGGTGTAGATGGAATAGACCAGCCCGCGCTTCTCCCGCACCTCCTGGAACAGGCGGGACGACATGCCGCCGCCCAGCAGGGTCGACAGCACCGAATGGGCGTAGAAGTCGGGATCATGCACCCCGACGCCGTCGAAGCCGAGCACCAGATGCATCTGCTCCAGGTCGCGGGCCTCGCGGTAGTCGCCGCCGGCGTAGCGCGCCGCCTCCGGCTTGGGCGGGGCGTGGCCCGGCAGGTCGCCGAACGCCTTGAAGGCGAGATCGACCATCCGGTCATGCTCGATGCGGCCGGCGGCCGACAGCACCATGCCCGGCGCGCCGTAATGGCCGCCGATGTAATCGACCAGCGCCTCGCGCGGCAGGCTGCCGACGATCTCCGACGAGCCCAGCACCGGACGGCCGAGCGCCTGCCCCGGATAGGCGGTCGCCTGGAAATGGTCGAAGATGATGTCGTCGGGGGTGTCCGCGCTCTGGCCGATCTCCTGCAACACCACCGTGCGCTCGCGCACCAGCTCCTCGGCGTCGAGCGCCGAGTGCTGGATCATGTCGGCGAGGATGTCGAGCGCCAGCGGAGCGTCCTCGTGCAGGACCTTGGCGTAGTAGGCGGTCTGCTCGCGGGTCGTGTAGGCGTTGAGCTGCCCGCCGACATTCTCGATCTCCTCGGAGATGCGGAAGGCCGAGCGGCGCTTGGTGCCCTTGAACAGCATGTGCTCGACGAGGTGGGCCACGCCGTTGACGCTGGCCGCCTCGTTGCGGGTTCCCACCCCGACCCAGCAGCCGAGCGAGACGGACTGCACATCGGGCATGGTGTCGGTCGCGACGCGCAGCCCGTTGGGCAGTGTCGTCACACGGATGGTCATGCGGCCTCCTGGGCGGCGCGGGCGCGGGCGGCGACGAACTCCTGAACGGCCGCAACGTCATTGGGCAGTTCGGACAGTCGCTCCTCGCGCTCGTAAAGGTCGGAAAGGCGGGGCGGCAGCGGCGGCCGGCGGCCGGTCGCCTTCTCCACCGCGTCGGGGAACTTGGCGGGGTGCGCGGTGGCGAGCACCACCATCGGGACGGACGGGTCGAGCGTGTCGGCCTTGGCGGCGGCGACGCCGACCGCCGTGTGGGGGTCGAGCAGATAGCCGCTCTCCTCCCATGTGGCGGCGACGGTCGCCATGGTGGCGTCCTCGTCGACACGGTGGCCGGAGAAGATCGCCAGCGCGTCGGCAAGCTGCGCCTCGGTGACGGCGAACTGGCCCTCGCTCCGGAAACGGTTCAGCGCGTCGGTCACGGCGGCGCCGTCGCGGCCCAGCAGGTCGAACAGCAGCCGCTCGAAGTTGGAGGAGATCTGGATGTCCATGCTGGGACTCAAAGTAGGCACGACCGGCGCCGCGGACATGGTCCCGCTCGCAAAAAAGCGCGCCAGGATGTCGTTGGAATTCGAGCCCACCACCAGCTTCTCGATCGGCAGCCCCATCGCCCGCGCGCCGTAGGCGGCGTAGACGTTGCCGAAATTGCCGGTCGGCACGGTGAAGGCGATCTTGCGGTCGGGCGCGCCCAGCGCCACGGCGGCGGTGAAGTAATAGACGATCTGGGCCATGATGCGCGCCCAGTTGATCGAGTTCACCGCCGACAGCCCCATCCGGTCACGGAAATCCGTGTCGTTGAACAGCGCCTTCACGATGTCCTGGCAATCGTCGAAGGTGCCGTGCAGCGCGACGTTGTGGACGTTGGACGACAGAACGCTGGTCATCTGCCGGCGCTGCACCTCGGACGTGCGGCCCTTTGGGTGCAGGATGAAGATGTCGACGTTCTGGCGGTCGCGGCAGGCCTCGATGGCGGCCGAGCCGGTGTCGCCGGAGGTGGCGCCGACGATGGTCACCCGCTGGCCGCGCTTGGCCAGCACATGGTCGAACAGGCGGCCGAGCAGTTGCAGCGCCACATCCTTGAAGGCCAGCGTCGGCCCGTGGAACAACTCCAGCACCCAGGTGCGCTGGTCGAGCTGGACCAGCGGGGTGACGGCGCCATGGTCGAAGGAGGCGTAGGCGTCCTTGACGATGGCGCGGAACTCGTCCTCGGCGATCGCGCCGCCCAGGAAGGGCAGCATCACGCGGACGGCGATCTCGCTGTAGGGCAGCCCGCGCAGGCTCCGGATCTCGTCGGCCGAGAATTGCGGCCAGCTCGCCGGCACATAGAGGCCGCCGTCACGGGCCAGCCCGGCCAGGAGAACGTCCTCGAAACCCAGAACCGGGGCTGCGCCCCGCGTGCTGACGTACTGCACTTGTCCACTCCGTCCGATGAGGAAGGCATAGTTAGCGAGGCGGCCCCGCGCGCGCAAGCGGCGCGGGCACCAAGCATAAGTCAAAGACGGGACCGGGCAAGAAAAAGCCCCCCGCCCTTGCGGACGGGGGGCCATGCGTTCACCGCGCGACGCCTTCCGTGGCCTGTCGGACCCCGGTCATCAGACCAGGGCCGGATCGCCGTCGTGATGGAGGGTGTGGAGCTGCGCCGCCTCGAAGGCCGCCAGATCGCCCGCCGTCGTCGTGCCGTGGGTGTCCGCCGCGACCGAGGCCGCCGAGGCGTCGGCCGCGTTGGCCTGCGCCACCGTGTGCGCCCAGACGTCCGTCTGGCCGGCGCCATGGTCCGCCGTGGCGTCGAGGGAGGCCGAGGCCGCCTTCGGTGCGCCGCCGCCGCCGGCGAACAGACCCGGCTTCACGGCGTTCATCTTGGTCCAGTCGACGCTGGTCCAGTCGTCCTTCAGGATGCCGCCGGTGTCGCCCGAGTTCGGGTTCCACGACCAGTAGGTCCAGCTCGCCCCCTGCTTGCCGGCGCCGAGGTCGTTGGTGCCGTTGCCGTCGAAGTCGCCGTTCATGTACTGGATCAGCTTGGCGATGTACTGCTGGTCCTGCTGGGTGTCGAGCTTGCCGCCGAACTCGCCGACCAGCACCGGATGCTTGTTCTCCTTCAGCATCCAGCCCCAGTTGTCGTTGTAGACCTCCGGCAGGTTGTTCGGATAATCCTCGTCGTTGAACCAGCTCATCTGGTGGATCGACGGGCCGTAGGAGTGGACCGAGTAGACCAGCTTGTCCGGCGTGTTGAATTCGATGCCGTGCTCCTTGGCGCCACGCAGGTTGCCGCCCCACCATTCCCAGCTGTCGCCCTGGATCTCGACGCCCTCCACCATCAGCAGCCAGTCCTTGTTGACGGTCTGGATGGCGTTGCCGATGCGCTCGGCGGCGGCGGCCCAGTCGGTCGCCATGTTGCCGTCGCCCCAGGTGGCCTGCCCGTGCGGCTCGTTGTGCAGGTCGGCACCGACCACCGTGTCGTTGCCGGCGTAGCGGGTCGCCAGCATCTTCCAATTCTCGATCATCTTCGACTCCGGGTACTTGTCCGTGTACCAGAGCCCGTTCTCGTTGGCCGAGGCGCCATCGTCCGAACGGTGGTGGTCGAGGATGACCTTCAGGCCGATGCGGCCGGCGTAGTCGATGATCTTGTCGAAGACCTCCAGCGTGCTCTTGCCTTCGAGGTCCGGATTCTTGGAATAGTCGATGCCCGTCGGCTTGCGGTCGCCGTCGAGCATCGCATCGCTCCACGGCAGACGGATGGTGTTGAACCCCAGGGTCTTCATCTGGTCCATCATGTGCCAGTAACCCTTGGTGTCCATCCCGTTCGGGTTGAAGGCGTAGCCCTCCGCCCCAAACCAGTTGACACCCGTGAGCTTCACATTCTGACCCGAGGAATCAACGATCTGGTTGCCATCCGTGTGCAGGAAGCCCTTGGCGATGCTCATGGTGCGAAATCTCGTTGCCGTTTGCGTTGGGCAGAGATTGGCCGGTTATGGTTAACGAGACATTACCAGTATTCGCCTCGATGTTGGCGAGCATCTCCGTGCTGTGACCAAATCCGGTTCGAAGTCGTGAAAGAATTAATTAGGATATGGAGTGAAAGCGGGGCGTTCTCTTGGATGCGGGTGTTTCGGTAAAATTTTAAGTTAATCGAATGTACTGTCTATGATGGAGTATCGCTCACCCATTTTTGCAAAGAAGATTCTTCGAATTCTCGGAAATCGGAGAGTGGGAAGCGGATCCGACAGGCTCCAAGGCCAGGGATGAGGAGTGCTTCGAGGATAAGAAAAGCCCCTCTTCCTTGGAAGAGGGGCCTTCGGAGCCGTGGGATATCAGCGAACGGGACACCCGCCGCCGCGCTTAGAGCGCCCAACAGAAGCTTGAGTCGTCTCTCGACTCGTCATCCCCGCGAAGGCGGGGATGACGGTTCCATTGGGCACCGATGGCGAAAACGGAATTCTGTTCGGCGCTCTTACCCCAGATAGCGCGTCTCCAGATGCCGCTTGAACACCGACGCGTCGAGCGGCCGGCCGGTCGCCGCCGTCAGCAGATCGTCGCCGGAGGCGTGCAGGCAGCCCGTCTCGTGGACGTTCACCCGCAGCCACGCGGCCAGCGGCGCGAACTCGCCGCGCGCCAGGGCGGGGACGATCCCGGGGTCGGAGCGGCGCGCGGCGTCGAACAGTTGCGCCGCCGTCATGGCGCCCAGCGTGTAGCTCGGGAAATAGCCCCAGCCGCCGCCCGGCCAGTGGATGTCCTGAAGGCAGCCGCGCCGGTCGTCGGGCGGCACCACGCCCACCAGCTCGGCCATGCCATCGTTCCAGGCGCCCGGCAGGTCGGCCAGCGCCAGATCGCCCGCGATCATCGCCTTCTCCAGCCGGTAACGCAGGATGACGTGCGCCGGGTAGGTCACTTCATCAGCCTCGACGCGGATCAGGCCGCGCTCGACCCGGCTGTAGAGGCGCCGCAGGTTGGCGGCCTCCCAGGCCGGCCCCTCGCCGCCGAACGCCTCGCGCGCCACCGGGGCCAGCCAGGTCAGGAACTCGGCGGAGCGGCTGGCCTGCATCTCCATGATGAGCGATTGGCTTTCATGCACCGCCATGCCGCGCGCCTGCCCCACCGGCTGCGTCAGCCAGGCGCGAGGCCGGTTCTGTTCGTAGAGCGCGTGGCCGGTCTCGTGCAGCACGCCCATCAGCGCGTTGGCGAAGTCAGCCTCGTCGTAGCGGGTGGTGATGCGCACATCGTCGGTGGCGCCGCCGCAGAAGGGATGCAGCGACACATCCAGCCGGCCGCGCCGGAAGTCGAAGCCCATCCGCTCCATCATCCGCACGCCGAGCGCCCGCTGGGTCTCGACCGGGAACGGACCGGTGGGCCGGATCGGCGCCGGATCGGCGGCCTGCCTGTCGAGAAGGCGGCCGATCAGATCGGGCAGGAAGGCCGCCAGATCGGCGAACACCACGTCGATGCGCCCGGCCCGCGCGCCGGGATCGTGGGCGTCGAGCAGCGCGTCGTAGGGCGACACGCCAAGCACGCCGCCCAGCGCCTCGGCCCCCTCGCGCACGCGCGCCAGCACCTCGGTCAGCGAGGGCAGCAGGGCCGCGAAGTCGTTGTCGGCCCGCGCGCCGCGCCACGTCATCTCGCAGACCGACACGGCCTTGCTGGTCGCCTCCACCAGATCGGCGGGCACGGCGGTGGCGTGGACGTAATTGCGGCGCATCTCGCGCAGGTTGGCGCGCTGCCACGCGTCGAGATCGCCGTCGGTCTCCGCCTCGCCCAGCAGGTCGCCGATGCGGGGATCGGTCGCCATCTCGTGCGCCAGCACCGACAGGGTCGCGGTCTGCTCGGCGCGGCCGTCGTTGGCGCCCTCCGGCATGATCGTCTGCGTGTCCCAGCCGAGAATGCCCAGCGCGTCGCCGATGGCGGCGATGCGGGCGTAGCGGCGTTCAAGCTCCCGGTAAGCGGTCATGCGTCGGCCCATCCGTTCTCGTGTCGGCGCGTCTGCGCTGCGACAGCACGTAGACCGCCACGAGCGTGGCCGCAAGCCCGTACCACGTCAAAGCGTATTGCAGATGGTTGTTGGGAAGCTCGACGCGCGGCTCGATCCCGGCCGGCAGGCCGCCGGGGACCTGGCCCGGCAGCGCCTCGACAATCACGGGGGCCAGCATGGGGGGGGCGGCTGGCAGCCCCAGCGCCGCCGCCATCGCCAGCGGATCGGCGCGCAGCCAGACCTCGGCGCCGGGGCTGTTGCCGGGTTGGAACAGGCCGGCCGGCTGCGGCAGGCGGACGATCCCCCGCAGCGAGGTCTCACCCTCGACACGGCCGGCAGCGCGGGACTCCGGATCGCGCCTGTCCATCGGAACGAAGCCGCGGTTGACCAGCACCACCCCGCCGCCGTCGGAGCGCTGGAGCGGGGTCATCACCTCGTAGCCCGCCTGCCCCTGGCGGGGACGGGCGATCAGCAACAGGCTCTTGTCGTTCAGGAAGCGCCCGGTCAGCGTGACGGGGCGGAACTCCCAGGCGGTGGGGTCCTCCAGCACCGCGGGAAGCGGCACGGGAGCGGCGGACACACGCTCCCCCACCCGCTCCATCAACTCGGCCTTCCAGCCCATCCGCTGGAGCTGCCACGTCCCCAGCCCCAGCATCAGCGCGACAGCGGGAACGGTCATCAGCGTCGCCGGCAGCGACGGGCGGAAACGGCGGGTCGCGGTGGTCATCAGGCTATTCGAGTTCGCTGCGGCGGTAACGGTACTGCAAGGCAATAACATAGGCCTTGGCCGGCCGCAGCATGCCGAGCGTCAGACCGATCACCACGACGCTCCAGACGACGGCGTGCAGCCACAGCGGCCACTCCACCGTCATCGACACCCAGAGGGCGACGGGCACCACCAGGAAACCGAGGATGAAGATCAGGAAGACCGCGGGACCGTCGCCGCTGTCGACCTTCGCCAGATCGAGGCCGCAGACGTCGCAGCGTTCCGCGACGTCCAGATAGCCCCTGAACAGCCTGCCCCGGCCGCAGCGCGGGCACGCGCACCGCATGCCCGCCGCGAACGGGGAGACGTTCGGATGGAAGCCGGCCACCCGACCGGGCCTCAGTGGGCGACGGTGCCGCCGTGGCTGCCCCACCAGTAGACCGACACGAACAGGAACAGCCAGACCACGTCCACGAAGTGCCAGTACCAGGCCGCCGCCTCGAAGCCGAAATGGCTCTGCGGGGTGAAATGGCCCTTGATGGTGCGGATCCAGCAGACGATCAGGAAGACGGTGCCGACGAACACATGGAAGCCGTGGAAGCCGGTCGCCATGTAGAAGGTCGAGGGGAAGATGCCGTCGGTGAACTTGAAGGTCGCGTGGACGTATTCGTAGATCTGGAAGAAGGTGAACAGCACGCCGAGCAGGACGGTCAGCCCCAGCGCCTTGGCCGCCTCGCGGTTCTTGCCCTCGATGATGGCGTGGTGCGCCCAGGTGACGGTGACGCCCGACAGCAGCAGGGTCAGCGTCATCATCAGAGGCATGTGGAAGGCCGAGATGACCTCGATGGTCGGCGGCGGCCAGTGGGCGTCGGGGTTCAGCGGTGACGCCTTGGGGAACAGGGCGGCGTCGAAGAAGGCCCAGAAGAAGGCGGCGAAGAACATCACCTCCGAGGCGATGAACAGCGCCATGCCATAGCGCAGGCCGATCTTCACCACCGGGGTGTGGGCCTTCTCCGTCACCGCCTCGTGGATGACCGCGCGCCACCAGCCGAACATCACGCCGAGGATGGCCAGCACGCCCAGGATCATCAGCAGCTTGCCGCCGCCGTGCATGTACACGACCAGACCGGTCGCCAGCAGGCCGCCGGCGAAGGCGCCGAGCAGGGGCCAGGGGCTGGGCTTCAGCAGGTGGTAGGGATGCGGGATGCCGCCGCCGGCAGGCGGCTGGGCTGGCGGTTCAACGTGCGGCACTTGCCCGTGGGTGATGTCGGCCATCGTCTCTCTACCCCAATGGTTCAGTTTGTGGCGGTCGCGCCGGGCGCCGCCTTTTGATTGCTTCCCTGGTTCGCCCGTTGCGCCAGGACGGCGTCGCTGTCCTTGGCGCGGAAGAAGGTGTAGGACAGCGTGATGGTGGTGACGTCCGCCATGTTGGGATCGTCGTTCATCGCCGGATCGACGAAGAAGGCGACCGGCATGTCCACCGCCTGTCCGGGCTGGAGCACCTGCTCGGTGAAGCAGAAGCATTCCAGCTTGTTGAAATAGCGCCCGGCCTTGTCCGGGGTGACGTTGTAGACCGCCGTGCCGACGGTCGGCTTGTCCCCACGGCTCTCCGCCCGGTAGGCGGCCAGCCCGGTCTCGCCCAGCTTCAGCACCATGTCCTTCTGCTCCGGCCGGAAGGACCAGGGCAGCGCCGTGTTGGTGTCGGCGTTGAAGCGGACCGTGATCTTGCGGTCGAGGGTCGTCGCCGCTGCGGCGTCCGCCCGCATGGTCGTACCGCCGAAGCCGGTGACCGCGCAGAACAGCGAATAGAGCGGCACCGACGCGTAGGCCAGCCCGACCATGCCGAACACCAGCCCGAACAGCGACGACAGGATGACGAGGTTGCGGCGGCGGAGCTTGTCGTTCATCGCGGTCCTCATCCCTCTGGTTTCGACGGCGGCGGCTGGACGGAAGCAGCTGGACGGGGGCGGCTAGTGCCCCGCGCCCATGCGCACGACGGTGATGGCATAGAACAGCACGGCCAGCGCCAGCAGCGCCGCCAGCACGGCGTAATTGCGCCCGCGCAGCCGCCGGGCGCGCTCATCAGCCTGCCGCTTGACGGCCTGTTCGGGAATATCGCGCTCCATGACGGTCATGCCCCACCTCCGAGGACGAGCCGCTCGCCGATCATCAGGGCGAACAGCAGGAACAGGTACAGGATCGAAAAGCCGAACATCTTCTTGGCCGGACCGTCGTCGGTGGCGCGCAGCACGCGCACGGCGCAGCCGACGAACATCAGGCCCAGCACGCTCGACGCGGCCAGATAGACCGGCCCGGCGATCCCGACGAAGTAGGGTGCGGCGGCCACCGGCAGCAGCACCAGCGTGTAGAGCAGCATCTGCCGCTTGGTGGAGTCCGGCCCGGCGACCACCGGCATCATCGGCACGCCGGCCCGCGTGTAGTCGCCGTTGCGGAACAGGGCCAGCGCCCAGAAATGCGGCGGCGTCCACAGGAAGATCAGCGTGAACAGCAGGATGGAGGGCAGCTCCACCCCGCCCGTCACCGCCGCCCAGCCGATCATCGGCGGGAAGGCGCCGGCGGCGCCGCCGATGACGATGTTCTGCGGCGTGCGGCGCTTCAGCCCCATGGTGTAGACGAAGACGTAATAGCCGATGGTCATCGCCAGCAGCGCCGCCGCCGTCCAGTTCACCGCGATGCCCATCACCAGCGTCGACAGCGCCGACAGGGTGACGCCGAAACCCAGCGCCTCGTCGGCGCCAACGCGGCCCGAGGGAATCGGGCGCTTGGCGGTGCGCGTCATCACCGCGTCGATGTCGCGGTCGTACCACATGTTGATGGCGCCGGAGGCACCCGCCCCCACCGCGATGCACAGCACGGCGACCGCGCCGATCAACGGGTGAATGTGGCCGGGCGCCAGCACCAGTCCGGCCAGCCCCGTGAACACCACCAGCGACATGACCCGCGGCTTCAGCAGCTCGATGTAGTCGCCGGCGGAGGCGCCGGGAACCCGTTCAAGCGTCACATCGGTCATCGTCGTCCACCTCCGCTTCCTATCCTTGGCTGGGACCGGGCCGCCGACTGGGGACCGCCCGGTCCTGGCGTCTCATGCACTCACTTGACCTGCGGCAGGGTCTCGAAGGCGTGGAACGGGGGCGGCGAACTGACCGTCCATTCCAGCGTGCTGGCCTGCGGCCCCCAATAGGCGCCCGGCACCCGCTCGCCGCTGCGCAGCGTCTTGATGGCGATCCAGACGAACAGCAGGGTCGAGGCGAAGGAGATGTAGGCGCCCAGCGAGGAGATCATGTTCCACCCCCAGAAGGCGTCCGGATAGTCCGGGATGCGGCGCGGCATGCCGGCCAGGCCCAGGAAGTGCTGCGGGAAGAAGACCAGGTTCACGCCGACGAAGGTCGTGTAGAAATGGACCTTGCCCCAGAATTCCGGATACTGGCGGCCCGACATCTTGCCGATCCAGTAGTACCAGCCGGCGAAGATCGAGAACACCGCGCCCAGCGACAGCACATAGTGGAAGTGGGCGACGACGTAGTAGGTGTCGTGCATGACGTTGTCGAGGCCGCCGTTGGCCAGCACCACGCCGGTCACGCCGCCGACGGTGAACAGGAAGATGAAGCCGATCGCCCACAGCATCGGCACCTTGAAGTCGATCGACCCGCCCCACATGGTGGCGACCCAGGAGAAGATCTTCACGCCCGTGGGCACCGCGATGATCATCGTCGCGGCGGTGAAGTAGGCCTTGGTGTTGACGTCGAGGCCGACCGTGTACATGTGGTGGGCCCACACGACGAAGCCGACGACGCCGATCGCCACCATGGCGTAGGCCATGCCCAGGTAGCCGAAGATCGGCTTCTTGGCGAAGGTCGAGATGATGTGGCTGATGATGCCGAAGGCCGGCAGGATCATGATGTAGACTTCGGGGTGGCCGAAGAACCAGAACAGGTGCTGGAACAGGATCGGGTCGCCGCCGCCTTCCGGGTTGAAGAAGGTGGTGCCGAAGTTGCGGTCGGTCAGCAGCATGGTGATGGCGCCGCCCAGCACCGGCACGGCGAGCAGCAGCAGGAAGGCCGTCACCAGCATCGCCCAGACGAACAGCGGCATCTTGTGCAGCGTCATGCCCGGCGCGCGCATGTTGAAGATGGTGGTGATGAAGTTCACGGCACCCAGGATCGAGCTGGCGCCCGCCAGATGCAGCGCGAAGATCGCCATGTCGACCGACGGCCCGCCATGGCCGAGCGGCGAGGACAGCGGCGGGTAGATCGTCCAGCCGGTGCCGGCGCCGGTGCCGACGAAGGCGGATCCCAGCAGCAGCAGGAAGGCCGGCACGATCAGCCAGAAGCTGATGTTGTTCATGCGCGGGAAGGCCATGTCGGGCGAACCGATCATGAGCGGCACGAACCAGTTGCCGAAGCCGCCGATCAGCGCCGGCATGACGACGAAGAAGACCATGATGAGGCCGTGCGCGGTGATCAGCACGTTCCACATCTGGCCGTCGCCGACGATCTGCAAGCCGGGATGCTGCAACTCCATGCGCATGATGACGGAGAACAGGCCGCCGATCAGCCCGGCGATCACCGAGAAGATCAAATAGAGCGTGCCGATGTCCTTGTGGTTGGTCGAATAGAACCAGCGCTGCACGAACCCCGGCATGTGGTGGTCGTCGTGCCCGTGGTCATGCCCGTGGGCCTGTCCCGGATTGGCGTTTGCCATGTCTTCAACCCTTCGTCGCTGCCCCCCGACCCATCCCGGTTGCTCCGCCCTGGGAAATCCTGATCGGGATCCCGGCTGACACCCTGGCTCTGGCTGGGGTTGGTTCTTCTTGGTGTTTCTCGTGCGGGCCGGTCACTCGACCGAGGCGGCCGCCGGCGAGGTCGCCGTGGAAGCCGCCGGCAACTGGGCCACGTCGCGGCTGCCGGTTCCCATCGCGGTCTTGGTCTTGGCGACCCAGGCGTCGAAATTCTCCTTCGACACCACCTCGACCGCGATCGGCATGTAGCCGTGGTTCGTGCCGCAGATCTCCGAGCACTGGCCGTAATAGACGCCCTCGCGCTCGGCCTTGAACCAGGTCTCGTTGATGCGGCCGGGCACGCCGTCCTTCTTCACGCCGAAGGAGGGGATGGCCCAGGAATGGATGACGTCGCCGGCGGTGACCAGCAGGCGGACGGTGGAATTGACCGGAACCACGACGCGGTTGTCGACCTCCAGCAGGCGGCGCTGGCCGGGCTTCAGGTCGGCGTCCTGGATCATGTAGCTGGAGAAGGCGATGTTGCCGTGGTCGGGGTATTCGTAATCCCAATACCATTGGCGGCCGGTGACCTTGATGGTCATGTCGGCCTCGGGCACGCGCTCCGCCACATAGAGCAGCTTGAAGGACGGCACGGCGACCACGATCAGGATGATCACCGGCAGCACGGTCCAGGCCACCTCGAGCAGCGTGTGGTGCGAGGTCTTGGACGGGACCGGGTTGGCCTTGGCGTTGAAGCGCACGACGCAATAGGCCAGCAACGCCGCGACGAAGATCACGATCAGCGTGATGATGACGGTCAGCAGGCTGTGGAACGAATCCATCAGGTGCTTGACGGGCGACGCCGGCTCCTGGAGGCCGAACTGCCATGGGTGCGGCTCGTTCGCGAGCGCCGACCCGCCGGCGCCCAGCATTGTCACGACCGCCGTCAGCCCGGCGGCCCACAGGCTCTGCCTTTTCATCCCCACCCCTCTCTTTGCCGCGACGTTCGTCATAGGCCGCGGTCGTCTCTTCCCGCCGGTGCCGCCGCCTCCCATATTTGTCCGAAGCTCCGCATCGTTGGCGAACTCAACGGTTGGGCTTGTCAGCAAAAACCGGACTATGCAGGGTTCGCGCCATTATAGCCGCGACATATCCCCGCGGCCGGAGCTTATCCCCTCATCACACTGGGTTACAAGCGATTCCTCTGACCGGCTGCGAGCATGGATCACCCTCGGTTTTCGGTTGCGCATGGGAACAAAGGTTGAGCTTGAGAAGGGGTTAAACCATGCGGCATTCCGCCGCAGTCCGTTGGCGCAGCGAATTTTTTCCATTCCGTGGGATGGCGCGGGAGTTTTCGGAAGGACCCCGGCGGGGAATCGTTTGTTGCGGACGGCAAGCCGGATGATTCGAGGCGAGACTCGCCTTCGGGAAAATGCCCTCTCCCGCTCCGGGAGAGGGCCTTCAGGCACCGGAAGTCGGACCTGGAACTCGGAACGGAGCGGAACGCCCCTCAATGCTCGCCGGTGATGACCTTGCGGATTCGCCGCACGCCGGACCAGACGAAGAGGATGACCACCGGAATCATCAACCCGACCAGCATGTCGGGATCGACCTTCAGCCCAAATCCTTTCAACCCCTTCGCCGCGTAACCGACGATGCCGACCAGATAATAGCTGATCGCCACCACCGACAGCCCCTCGACCGTCTCCTGCAACCGGAGCTGCAACTGCGCCCGCCGGTCCATCGACTGGAGCAGCTCGGCGTTCTGCCCCTCCACCGCGATCTCGACGCGGGTGCGCAGCAGGTTGCTGGTGCGCGCCACCCGCTGCGACAGCGAGGTCAGCCGCTGCTCGACCGCCTCGCAGGTGCGGATCGCCGGGGTCAGGCGGCGGTCCATGAACTCGCGCACCGTCTGGATGCCCTCGATGCGGATCTCGCGCAGCTCCTCGATTCGCTTCTCGACCAGCTCGTGGTAGGCCCGCGCGGCGCCGAATCGGTAGCTGGTCTCGGCGGCGATCTGCTCGGTCTGCGCCGCCAGCAGGGTCAGCCGGTCGAGCAGGTCGCGCTCGTCCTGCAAACCGCGCAGCGTGGCGACCCGCGTGGTCAGCTCGGCCAGATCCGATTCGATCGGGTTGATGCGCGGCAGCACCCCGCGCGCCACCGGCAGGGCCAGCAGCGCCATCACCCGGTAGGTCTCGATCTCCAGCAGGCGCTGGACGACGCGGCCGGTCTGGCGCGGCGTCATCGAATGGTCGGCCACCAGCATGCGCGAGAAGCCGTCGCCATGGATGCGGAAGTCGGTCCAGGCGGTGGCGGACCGCCCGGCGATCCGCGAGCCGACATAGCTCTCCGATCCGAACATCGCCGCCATCATGTTGGCCGAGGGCTCCGGCGTGTCGGCGTCGAGCACGGCGACGTGGATGCCGACCATCAGCTCGCCCGGCAGCCCGTGCAGCCACTCGCGCGGCACCGCGTTGACCGCCGGCTCGACGAAGGGATCGACCAACATGCCGGCCAGCGCGCCGCCCGGCCTGGCGCTCGGCCGGAAGACGGTCCAGGTCGAGAATTCGGTGTGGCGCTCCCACTTCAGCCGGAAGCTGCCGAAGGAGGCGCTGTGGTGGGTGGCGCCCTGCGGCGGGCGGGCGACTCCGGCCCAGTCGCACAGCGCCTCCAGATGGCGGCGGTCGGTCTCTCCCGCCCCCTCTCCCGACAGCATGGCCAGCATGGTGGCGCGGACCGGCGCGCTCAGCGACTCCGGCGGGCGGGCGTGGACCTCGTTGGTCAGCGTCAGGCGCAGCGCGTGGTCCCTCAGCGGCCGACCGCCGGCGGCGGCGGGCTCGCGGGGCGGTGTCGCGGTCATTATGGTTGTCTCACGCTCGGCCATGGTCCCCCTGCCCTTTCTTTTTCCGCCCCGCCCGCCCCGCATGGTCGCCAAGCCTTGCCGGACGGCGCCCGCGACGCCACACTATGACTCTCTTCTTAGAGCACATCGCCCGCAGCGGCGCGAGAGCGCCGGCGGCCGTCCGCCTTATACGATCGATCGAGCCCCCGGAGTGTCCATGAGCGCGCTTGCCATCACCGACGATCTCTTCTTCAACCGGGCCGGCATGGACCGCGCCCGCGTCGAAGGCGTGGTGCAAGAGGCCCTGCACAACGCCGACGACGGCGAACTCTATCTGGAGTACGCCCAGAGCGAATCGCTGGGCTGGGACGACGGCAAGCTGAAGTCGGCGAGCTTCGACACCACCCAGGGCTTCGGCCTGCGCTCCATCGCCGGCGAGGCGACCGGCTTCGCCCATGCCTCCAACCTGTCGGAAGATGCGATCCGCCGCGCCGCGGCCACCGTGCGCGCCGTGCAGAGCGGCCACAGCGGCACGCTGGCCGAGCCGCCGGGCGGCACCAACCGGGCGCTCTACATGCCCGACAACCCGCTGCACCTCGTCCCCTTCGAGGAGAAGGTGAAGCTGCTGGCCGACATCGACGCCTATGCCCGCGGCAAGGACGAGCGCGTCCGCCAGGTGAGCTGCTCGATCAGCGGCGAATGGCAGGCGGTGCAGATCGTCCGCGCCGACGGCGTGCGCGTCGCCGACCTGCGGCCGCTGGTGCGGCTCAACGTCTCGGTGGTGGTCGCCGAGGGCGACCGCATGGAGACCGGCGGCTACGGCGGCGGCGGGCGCGTCACCTACGAGCACTACATCCAGCCGGAGACGTGGCGCGGCTTCGTCGACGAGGCGCTGCGCCAGGCGCTGGTCAACCTCGCCTCGGTGCCGGCCCCGGCGGGCGAGATGACCGTCGTGCTCGGCAGCGGCTGGCCCGGCATCCTGCTGCACGAGGCCATCGGCCACGGGCTGGAGGGCGACTTCAACCGCAAGAAGACCTCGGCCTTCGCCGGGCTGATGGGCCAGCGCATCGCCGCCCCCGGCGTCACCATCGTCGACGACGGCACCATCGAGAACTCGCGCGGCTCGATCTCGGTCGACGACGAGGGCACGCCCGGCCAGTGCACGACGCTGATCGAGGACGGCATCCTCGTCGGCTTCATGCAGGACCGCATGAACGCCCGGCTGATGGGCATGCGCCCGACCGGCAACGGCCGGCGCCAGAGCTTCGCCTACCACCCGATGCCGCGCATGACCAACACGGTGATGCGCAACGGCAACCATTCGCCGGACGAGATCATCGCCTCGGTCAAGAAGGGCATCTACGCCAAGAACTTCGGCGGCGGTCAGGTGGACATCACCAACGGCAAGTTCGTCTTCTCGGCCAGCGAGGCCTATCTGATCGAGGACGGCAAGCTCGGCCCCGCCGTGAAGGGCGCCACCCTGATCGGCAACGGGCCGGACAGCCTGACCCGCGTGTCGATGATCGGCAACGACAGCCGCCTCGACCCCGGCGTCGGCACCTGCGGCAAGGACGGCCAGGGCGTTCCGGTCGGCGTCGGACAGCCGACCCTGCGGCTCGACGGCCTGACGGTGGGCGGCACGGCGGCCTGACCGCCGGCTGGATCCGAAAGGGCTTTTGGACACGGATGAACAAGATGCGGGCCCCGCCCGCGCACGGATGACGGCGAAATCCGTGTTCATCCGTGGATATCCGTGTTCATCCGTGTCATTCCACACGCAAGCCGCCCACAACAACGATGGCGGCACAGGACCCAAGACGAAGAGGGAGACGTGACGTGGCCGCTTTGGCGCTGGTATCGACCTTCTGTCCCGACCGGGTCGGGCTGGTCTCCGGGATCACCGGGCATCTGTTCGAACTGGGGATCAACCTGCGCGACGCGACCTTCGCCTCGCTCGGCACCGGGGCCGAGTTCTCCGCCGTCTGCGAGTTGCCCGACACGGTGACGGTCGAGGAGGTCGAGGCCAGCCTGAGCGCACAGCCCGAACTGGCCGGCGCCCAGGTGAAGGTGACGCCCTTCGACTTCGACCCGGTTCCCGGCCCGCAGGCGTTCGTCACCCACCGGGTCGAGGTGTCGGGCGGCGATCAGCCCGGTCTGGTCGCCCGCCTGTCGGAGATCTTCACCCAATTCGAAGCGAACATCGTCCGGCTCGACGCCCAGACCCTGCCCGACCGGGCCGGCGAGCGCTACAGCCTGCGCTTTTCCGTCTCCATACCTCCGGAGCGCGTCGACACCTGCCTCGCCGCCGTCGCCAACACCGCCGAGGCGCTTTCCTTGAATTGCAGAACC
Organism: Azospirillum agricola; assembly: GCF_017876095.1. Classification (GTDB taxonomy): domain Bacteria; phylum Pseudomonadota; class Alphaproteobacteria; order Azospirillales; family Azospirillaceae; genus Azospirillum; species Azospirillum agricola. The sequence goes on along the minus strand of NZ_JAGINM010000001.1, from coordinate 274,443 downwards.
GAAGCGCTCTGACCCTTTTTAAATTGCATTCATTCGCATGATGCGCGAAGGATCGGCGATTTTCCCGATCCTCTGCGTACCATTGCGTGAACGCCATCCTCGCCGCCGCTATTCTCCTGCTGTCCGTTACGGCCGCCCACGCGGATGAACCGGCCACAAGCCTGTCGGATTGGGGCGGCGTCGGTCTGTTGCAGACGCCGACCGCCCGCATGGCCCCCGACGGAACGATGAGCGGCGGGCTGACCGGGTTGGGAGACCTGCACCGCCATGCCGCCATCACCGTCCAGGCGCTGCCCTGGCTGGAGATCACCGCGCGCAACAGCGTCTATCCCGGTTACTTCGGCCTCACCGAACCCGGCCTCGACCTCAAGCTGCGGCTGCGCGCCGAGGACGGGAACGGACCGGCGCTGGTCGTCGGCGGGCGCGACGTCACCGGATCGGGATTCGACCTGCCGGGCAAGGGCCGCTTTGCCGGCGAGTACATCGCGCTGTCGCGGCGCTGGTGGGATCTGGACCTGTCTCTCGGGCTCGGCTGGGGAACGCTGGGCGAGGCCGGACATTTCCGCAACCCGCTGCGCTTTCTGGGCGGGCGTTTCCGGCGCGACCGCGATCCCTCCTGGTGGCCGTCCGTGCGGGGGCCGCGCGCGTGGTTCACCGGGGAGCGCGTCGCCCTGTTCGGCGGCGTCGAATGGCACACGCCGATTCCCGACCTCAGCCTGAAGATCGAGACGACCGGCGACACGCTGCGCGGGCAACGCCAGGACCAGCCGGGTTTCACGGCCGGCAGCCGCTACAATGTCGGGCTCGCCTACCGCCCCTTCTCCTGGATCGATCTCGGCGCCGGCTTCGAACAGGGGCGGCGCGCCATGCTGCGGCTCTCCCTGCGTTTCGATCCCGCAGAGCAGGTCGACCGCGACGGGCGGCCTCCCCCGCCGGTCGGCCCGCGCCCGTCGCCCGAGACGGCATTGCCGGCCGACGGGATCGTCACCGTCGCCCGCGCCCACGGCCTGCCCGCCCGCGCCGCCCAAATCGGCGACGGGACGGCGACGCTGTGGCTCGACCCGGCCGGGCGCTCCACGCTGCCGCTGGCGCGTGAGGCCGGGCAGGCCGCACGCCTGCTGGCCGATCTGGCGCCGCCAAACGCCGAGCGGCTGCGGGTCGTCACCGGCGCCGCCGGACTGGACGGCGCGTCGCTCACTCTGCTGCGCCGCGACCTGGAGCGCGCCGCCAGCCACCGGGGCAGCGTCGACGAGCTGTGGCGGACGGCCAGCCTGGCCCCCACCGGCGGGCCGCCCCCCTCCTGGCGCCCCCGACTGGATTTCGGCACGCGGGTCGCGGCGGAGTTCGACCTCGCCGAACTGGGCACGCCGCTCGCCGTCCGCACCCACACCGACCTGCTGCTGAGCGGCGAGCCGGCGCGCGGCTGGGTGCTGGGTGGCGCTCTGCGGATCAACACCGGCGACCAGTTGGCCCTGCTCGACACCAACGCCCTGCCCGTCGCCGAGCCGGTGCGCAGCGACCTGCCGCGCTACACCCTGCACCCGGTGTCGGTCGGGCATCTGCACGCCTCCTGGCTGGCGCGCCCGGCGGACGGGCTGACCACCCGTGTCACGGCCGGCTATCCGGAGGAGATGTTCGCCGGTGTCGGGGCCGAGGCGTTGTACCAGCCGCTCACCGCCCGCTGGGCCGCCGGCCTCGACCTCAACCGCGTGTGGAAGCGGCGGCCCTCCGCGCTGTTCGCCGTGCTGCCGGACAGCGACCGGCTGACCGGCCACGCCAGCCTCTACTGGGAGAGCCCCGGTGCCGTCACCACGACCGCGCTGCGGCTCGGCCGCTATCTGGGCGGCGATTGGGGCGGCACGGTCGAGGTGATGCGGCGCTTCGCCGGCGGCGTCGCCCTGTCCGCCCAGGCGACCTGGACCGAGGGGCCGGACGGCGGGCAGAGCCGTTTCGGCGGCCGCATGGATTGGGGCATGGCGCTGTCGGTGCCGCTCAACGCCTCGGGCTGGCTGCCGGTCGGCGGCACGGCCGAGACGGCGGTGCGCACGCTCGGACGCGACGCGGGGCAGAGGTTGCGCCACCCCCTGCCCCTCTACGACACGCGGGTGCCGGGAGGCTTCGGCCGTCTCGCCGGCACATGGTCGACGCTGCTGGATTAGCGCGGCGTCACGGTGCCGGCGCGCGGATCCAGCTCGACGCTGCTCCAGCGGCCGTCGCGGTCCTGCGCCTGGGCGACGTAGCGGTCGCCGTCCTTGCGGAAATCGCGCACCACGGTGTAGCCGGCCGCGCTGAACTGGTTCAACAGGGTGGTCTGACTCAGCTCCAGGTCGTTCTGGCCGCGCCCGCGACGCGACGAGATCTCGCTGTTCATCGTGGTGCCGCGCATCGACGTCCGGTTGGACGAGCCGGTGGCGTCACGGTTCATCGCCTCGTTGCCGGTGCTGCCCGACATGGCCCGCTGATGCATCCGGTCCTGGTGCTGCACCGTGTCCCGGCGATGCATGGTGTCCTGGTCCATCGCCTGACGGTTCATGCCCCGGTTGGGACGGGAGCTGGCTTGGCCCTGCCACTGGTCGTTCTCCGACAGGCTCCGCACGGCGGGCGCGTCGGTGCGGCCCGACGCGCCGGTGCTGTCCGGCGTCGGCGCGCGCAGGGCGCCGTTGCTGTCGTAGGTCGGGGTGATTCCCGTCGTGCTGGGCATTCCGCTCTGGGCCATCGCCGCCGGGGCGGCGGCCAGCGTGGCGGCGATCACCGCCAGACACAGCTTGCTGTTCATGAGTTTCCTCTCCCGTTCGTGCGGAACCGCGCCCGGCCGGCATGGCGCGGACCCGATTCTCGAGACAGTCCCAACAGGCGAAGCCCCCGCTTTGTTGCCATCGGGCGGCGCGGGACCGAAAAGACCCGCCGTCCGCCGTCCGGGTGGAACCTCCCCTTCCGCACAGTGTTCTGATCCTTGACAACCGCTTGCCGACCCGCTCCGCCCCCACCGGGGACGGGCCGGAGCCGGCGGCGGTCCCAGCAACATCCATGAGCGCGCCGGCCGTCATCCGAGGCCGGGCGAGGGAGGGTACGATGCTCTATTGGGCACTGGTTTTCTTCGTGGTCGCGCTGGTCGCCGGCGCGCTCGGTTTCGGCGGGATCGCGTCGGCCTCGTCCGGCATCGCGCAGATCCTGTTCTTCCTGTTCCTGGTCCTCTTCGCGGCCAGCCTGATCATGGGTCTGGTCCGACGCCGCTAGCCCGGCCCGGCCACAGCGTCCGCATGAGCGCGAAGGGGGGCGTCCGGATGTCCGGACGCCCCCCTTTTTACGTTCAGGCGTCGGTGTCGTCGGACGGGCTGCGCCCCTCCATCAGGGCGCGCAGGGCGCGACGGCCGCGCGACAGGCGCGACTTCACCGTGCCGATGGAAATCCCCAGTATGTCGGCGGCCTCGCCGTAGGAGATCCCCTCCAGCCCGATCAGCAGCACGACCTCGCGCTGCTCGTTGGGCAGCAGGCCCAAGGCACGGCGCAGGTCGCGCAATTCCAGCCGGACGAACTGCGATCCGGGAGCGGCGCCGATGGCCGCCTGGGCCTCAGCGTCGATGTCCACCACCGGCTGGCGGCGGCGCACCCCGTTGATGTGCAGGTTGCGCAGGATGGTGAACAGCCAGGCGCGCAGGTTGCTGCCCGGACGCCACAGATGCAGGCGCGACAGGGCGCGCTCCAGGCACTCCTGCACCAGGTCGTCGGCCAGCGTCGCGTCGCGCACCATCGCGCGGGCGAAGCGGCGCAGGCGCGGGATCTCGGCCTCGATCTGCGCGATCACCTCCGGGTCGGGCGGCGCGTTGGGATCGGGAATGAACTCGCCATCGCCGGTTTCCGGATCGGCGTCGAGCATATGGTCGCCTTCGGCATCCCCGTGATCCAGAGCGTGGTCCAGGGGCCCCCCGCCGGCCGGTTCGGGTCCGAACGCCGCCGGCTCCAGCGGCGCCGGAACGGACATCCGGTGGCTCAGGGTGGTTGCGACGTGATTAGCCATCGGTGAAACGATGCCTCCTTGGCTGCTGTCGGCGGCCGGCCGCGCGGGGTGCGTGCCCGGGGTCTCCAGCCCGGCGGTCCGGCGATGCCATGCGCAACGCTTCGGGACCGCCATTTCAAAAGCGGATTGTTTGGCCCGACCTGTACGTAATGACCGCCCTCTCCGCCTGCCAGTTGGGCAAAAGGCTAGTCGCAACCTCCAAGTGGCGAGAGTACCCCTTGTATCCCGGCCGCATCGCCGTTCGGGTGTTGGCGCGGGACTTGGTGCTTCGTGTATCCATCCAACAAGATTGGAGGATGCATGACCAGCTCAAAAAGGAAAAGACCGACCGACACGCGTCGATCGGTCTCTGAATTTTTCTGCGGAAGCTCCGAATTCAGCCATTCCGGCGATTTTCGACGCTCTCCCCTCCCTTCAACCGCGGCAGACAAAGGATTTCTGACCGTCTGCAAGCGTCTCCTTCGGTTGGACTACGACGCTTCCCATAAGGGTGCCTTCTTTCTTCTGGGAGGAACTATACCAATACCCGCCGCCGTCGGCCAGAACGTCAAAGGCGGTACGCCTTCCGCCCGGCGCCGATTGGCAACCTATGCGCGAATCGCCGTGCTGGCCGTCCTGTCGCTGCTTGCCGTGGGGGCGCCGCCGGCGCTGGCCGCCGATGGGAAGAAGCGGGCGACCCCGGTCGCGGCACCGGCGATGCCGATGGACAAGACCGTCCGGGTTCTGGAGGCGCTCGCCAGCAAGGGCAGCGCCCGCGCCCAGTACGAACTGGCCGAACGCTACGAGACCGCCAACGGCGTGAACCGCGACGAGCGGCTCGCCCTGTCCCTCTATTGCCGGGCGGCCCGGCAGGACCACGCCGATGCGGCGCTGCGCGCCGGACGGATGCATCTGGCCGGACGCGGCGGCGTGTCGAAGGACGAGGATCTGGGCCGCGCCTGGCTGCGCAAGGCCGCCTCATTGGGCAGCGCCGACGCCGAGCGGATGACCAGGGTGTCCACCGGCGCCAAGGTCCGCGGCCCCGACCGCTGCGAGCCGCCCAGCGTCCGCTGGGGCATCATCCGCAAGCCGCCGGCCGAGGTGCGCGCGATGGTCACGAAAATGGCGCCGACCTACGGGCTGGACCCCGAGCTGGTCCTGGCGGTCATCGCCGTGGAATCCGGCTACCGTGTCGATGTGGTGTCGAACAAGAACGCCATGGGGCTGATGCAGCTCATCCCGGAGACGGCGGAGCGCTTCGGCGTCACCAAGCCCTTCGACCCGGAACAGAACCTGCGCGGCGGCATGAAGTATCTGCGCTGGCTGCTGGCCCATTTCGACGGCAACGTCACCTTCGCGCTGGCCGGCTACAACGCCGGGGAAGGAGCGGTCCGCCAGTACAAGGGCATCCCGCCCTACCGGGAAACCCAGGATTACGTGGTGAAGGTGCGCAGCGTCTACCCCCGCACCCGCCATCCCTTCGACCGGAGCGTGGTGCAGTCCGCCGGCCTGCCGTCGGCCACGCACGAGGAGGTCGCCGAGCTGTCGACATCGACCAGGACGCGCGTCGCCGCGAAGCGGTGAGGACGGGAGGTTGCGAATCGAAAGAAGCGACTCGGGCTTACGGCCAAGCCGATGGTTAACAGTTTGGTTACAAAGGAGCGATTACCCTTCGGAAGCAAACGCTTTTCCCCAGCGTCTCTTCCCGAGGACCTCGCCCGATGACCATGGCCGCCGACGTCGACACCATCGAACGCACCTCCATCGTCGCCTACACGCTGTTGAACGAGCTGCACGAGGTCCTGGCCTTGCCGAAGGCTCCGGACGACGTGACGCTGGGCATCCTGATGGGCCTGTCCATGTTCCTCGACGACAAGGTGGGTCCGATCCGCGCCAAGCGGCTGATGACGGAGGCTCCGACCATCGTGCTGAAGACCGACGCGCATGTGACCTCCGACCAGACGCAGCGCATCCTGCCGGTGCTGCGGGCCTTCGGCGACCATCTGAAGGAGCTGCGCGTGAAGGCCGAACGGCCGGTCGACGGCAAGGTCGCCTGATCTCCCGTTGATTCCGGCCTGTCATTTCCGGATGGCTGTTGGAAGCCCGGTGCCGGCGGCGCCGGGTTTTGCCGTCTCGCGGCCATCGCCGCCCTGGAACCTTGACCGGCGATGGGAATCGGCGGAAGCTCCCGGGTCATGGACTGGTTCACGGGGTTCAGCATCGTCGCCATGGCGGCCGGCGTGACCATCAGCGTCGTCGTGCTGGTGGCCGTCGGATCGATCCGGCGCAGCCTGAACGAAGGCGCCACGCGCCAATCCCAGCAGGTCAAGAAGCTGACCGAGATGGTCGCGAGCCTGTCCGCGCAACAGCAGGCGGCGCAGACCCGCATCCAGCAACTGACCGACGCCAACCGCAAGCTGACCGAGGAGTTCAACGCCCTCGGCGAACGGTTGAGCGACGCCGACACGGTCCAGCGCGTGTCGGGCAGCGTGAAGCTCCTGCACTGATGCACACCGCACCGATCCACACGCCCGACGCCGACAGCGAGCGCGCCCGCTGGGCCGCCAGCGCCGACGCCTGGGACCGCTGGGCCGACCCGATGGCCGATCTCGCCGACAAGCTGAACCGCCCGCTGCTCGACGCCGCCGGGGTGGCGGCGGGCGACCGCGTGCTCGATCTCGCCTCGGGCGCCGGGGAGCCGGCGCTGAGCGCGGCGCGGCGGACCGGCCCGCGGGGGCTGGTGGTGGGCAGCGACCTCGTCCCCGGCATGCTGGCCGGCGCGGTGCGCCGCGCCACGGCGGAGGGAGCACAGGCCCCGGTCTTCACGGCGGCCGACATGACGGCCCTGCCTTTCGCCGACGGCGCCTTCGACCGGGTGACCTGCCGCTTCGGCATCATGTTCGTGCCGGACGTCGCCGGCGCCCTGGCTGCCGTGCGCCGGGCGCTGCGGCCCGGCGGCAAGGCGGCCTTCATGGTGTGGGGACCGCTTTCCGGCAACGCCCTGTTCGCGGAGATCGCCGCCGCCGTCGCCGGGCATCTCGGCGAGGACGGCAGCCTCGACCCGCTGTTCCGCTTCGCCGAACCGGGGTTGCTGGCCAACGCGATGATCGGGGCCGGCTTCGCGCGGGCCGACGAGGCCGATCTGACGCCGGTGCGCAAGGCGCCGGCCGACCAGCCCTTCTGGCGGGCGGCGCTGGAGATGAGCTTCGGCCACCGGCTGGGCGGCCTCGCCCCCGACCGCCGCGCGGCGCTGGAGGCCGACATCGCCGCCCGTTTCGCCACGCAGGCCACCGGCGGCGTGGTGCCGGTGCCCGCCCATGTGCGGATCGTGACCGGCACGGCGGCCGCGTAAACCCGCTCAGTAATCCCGCTCGAAGGTCAGGCCGAAGCGCGTCTCCGAATTGGCGCCGACGTCGGCCTGCGCCTTCAGGCTCTTGGTGATGTCGAACTCGACCTTGGCGCGGGTCTGGTTGGCGCCGATGCCCTGCTCGACACCGACATAGACGCGGTCGCTGACGTAGCGGCCGGCCTGCACCGCCCCGCCCTTGCCGTCGGACCCTTGCGAGAAGTCCAGCCGGTCGACGCCCAACCCGCGCCGCACGCGGTCGAGCAAGCCGCCGCCGCTGCCGCCGACCCCGCTCAGCGCCGCCGCCGACTGCGCCAGCTGCACCGCCTCCGCCGCGCCGAGATTGGCGACCGACTTGCCGAACAGCACCGCCGAGAGAACCTCGTCCTGCGGCAGCCCTTGCGGGGAGGTCAGCTCGATCCTCGGCTGGCGCGCGGTGCCCGACACCACCACCTGGGCGGTGACGCCGTTGGCCGTCGCCTCCGCCAGCAGATCGAGCCGGGGATCGATCGGCTGGGTGCCGTCGAAATCGAAGTTGCCGCGCTTGAAGGTGAAGTTCCGCGCCAGCAGGTCGAGCTGCCCCTTCTGCATGCCGAACCGTCCGGTGACCTCGGGCGCCGCCGCCGTTCCGCCGACCTTCAACTGGCCGCCCAGCTCGGCGTCGAGACCGCGCCCGCGCACGAAGACCTGGTTCTGCGCCTCCACCGTCAGGTCGAGCGCCAGCACGAAGGGGGTGGCGGCGGCCTCGGCCGGCGTCGGGGCCGGAGCCGCGGCCGCGCCCGGCTTGCGGGGAGGCGGACGGCCGTTGGTGGTGCCGGCGGCCTGCCGCTTGCCGCGACCGACCTCCTTGACCTTCAGGTCGACGACGGTGGCCGGCAGCCGGTCGGGGATCTGGATCTCGACGCGGCGCACGCGGATCGGTCCGGCCAGCCGCGCGTTGGCGAAGCCGCCGGTGACGGTCAGGTTGGCGTTGGCCTCCGCCGTCGCCAGGTCGTTCTCGACCAGCCGGGCGTTGTCGGCCTGGATCACCAGATCGAGCTGCCGGTCGGCCGGGGCAGCCGGGCGGATGACGCCGCGCGCGCCGATCGCGCCGCCGTTGCGCGTGCGCGCCTGGAAGGACTGGATGGTGAAGACGTCGCCGTCGCCGACCAGCCGCGCCTCGATGTCGCTGATGACGGCGCCCGACGCCCGGTTCTCGTAGCGCCCGCCGGACAGCACCACCGAGCCGCCGAGACGCGGCGCCTCGACCGTGCCGCTGGCCCGCACGTCAAGCCTCACGCTGCCGCGCGCCCGGTCGCCCGAGGCGGCCAGCAGGTCGTTGAGCAGCGAGGCGTCGAGCGTGCCGTTGACCGCCGCCTCCAGCGCCCCCTTGGGCGGCAGGCTGACGGCGTAGCTGTCGGGATTCATCACCAGCGGCACGGCGGCGCTGGCGGTCAGCCGGCCCGCGTTGTTCTTCGTGCCGGCGTCGGCGTTGACCGACAGGCGGCGGTCGCGCCATTGGGCGGTGACGGTGGCGTCGATGCCCGGCACCCCCGCCTGGGTGGTCTGCTGGGCACGCGCGCCGGCAACCCGCAGGGTGGCGTCGGCGCGCGGGTTGCGCAGCGTGCCGCCCAGCGTGGCCTGCGCATTGGCGGTGCCGTCGAGCCTCAGACCGGGATCGGCGAGGCGGGCCAGCGCCAGCGGCAGCTGCTCCAGACGGATCTCGCCGTTCAGCCGCTCGCCGTTCAGCCCGAGATCGGCGGCCAGCCGGGCGCCGCCCGCCACGAGGTTCAGCCCGGCCACCTCGTAGCGCTGCTCGGCCAGCGTGATGGTCGCCGGGCCGGTCATGCGGACGCTCTCCCCGGCGTAGCGGCCCTGCAAACGCTCCAGCCGGATGCGGGTCGTCGCGCCCTCGCGCGTCAGGTTGCCCCCGAGATCGAGGCCGATGGGATCCGCTCCGGCACCGGTCGCCGCCGCCTGGAACGCCGCCTTGGCCAGCGAACCGTCGACGCTAGCGGTGACGCTGGCGAGATCGTTGCCGGCCGCCGCGCCGTCGTTCAGCTCCAGCCTCGCCTTGCCCGACGGCGTGCCGAGCGCGTCGGCTACCTCCGCCGTGGCGGTCAGGCGCCGGGCGGCCAGCAGCGGACCGCCCTCCCCCTCCACCCGCAGGTTGCTGGCGTTGGCGTTCAGCGTCGCCGCCTGCTTGCCGCCCTTGGCGTCGAGCGCCAGGGTGAAGCCGGCGCCGCCGTCCAGCGGCACGCCGGCCAGTTCGGAGAAGCCCTTCAGGTTGGGGAGATTGCCCTCCAGCCGTCCGGTCGCCAGCAGGGTTTCGAGCGCAACGGCCACCTCGCCGCCGATGCGGTTGCCGCCGGTGGCGACGGTCAGGTTGGACAGCCGCAGCGTCCGGTCCTGCATCGCGTAGGCGCCGTCGAGCGTCAGCGGCGTGCCGTCGGGATGGGTGCGGACGGCCAGCGTCCCGTTCGGGTTGGCCGGCAGGCCGGCGGCGCGCGCCTCGATTTCGGTGGCGCCGAGCCGGCGCTCCTGGACGACGAGATCGCGGGCGCGCAGGGTCGCCTGCGCCTCCAGCCTGTCCAGGGGACCGCGCGCCGTCGCGTCGAGCGCCAGCGAACCGGCCATCGGCGTGCCGACCGCCTCGCCGACCGGCGCCAGCGCGTTGAGCTCCAGCCTGGTCCTGGCGTCGACCACGCCCGCCACCAGCGCGGCGGTGCCGGTCAGCCGCCCGTTGCGGCCGTCCAGCGTCAGCTCGTTCAGCCGCATCGCGCCGTCCGGCTCCATCGCCAAAGCCGCCTTCAGCGTCGCCGCGTCGCCCAGCACCGCGTCGGCGGGCGTGCCGGTCGTCAGGCGGTCCAGGCGGCCGGACAGCTCCGCCGACAGCGAGCCGTCGGCCTTGCGGCGCAACGGTCCGGCGAGGTTCACGGCGCCGCCGAGCGGACGGCCGGCGAGCGCGGACAGCGGCTCCAGATCGTCGGCGGCGAGCGACACGGTGAGGTCCGCCACCTGTCCCCAGCCATCCACGCTGCCCTGGACGGCGGCCTTCGCGGCGGCGGCGGTCAGGGTCAGCGCCTCCAGCCCGACGCTGCCCCGGCCGGTGTCGATGCGCGCCCGGCCGGCGAGGACGATCTCCGGCCCGGCGAGGCGGGTCACGGTGGGGTCGCCGGTGGTCACCTCGCGCAGCCGCGCGGTCAGCGCCACCACCAGCGCGTCGAGCGGCCCCTCGGCCGAGCCGGTCACCATGCCGTCGCGCCAGGACACCGCCGGCACCAGCGCGTGCAGCGCCGAATCCGGTCCCGCCGTCACCGACCAGCGCAGCCCCAGCCGCTTGCGGTCGGCCGACACCGTGCCCTCCAGGCTGGCTTGACCGGCGGCGGCGGTGACGGCGAGCGGCCTGACGGTCAGCGCCCCGTCCGGCGCCACCAGCACCGACGCGTTCAACGAAGGGCGCGGCCCGACCAGCGGGGCCGCCGCCGGACCGGCCAGAACCGCGACGTCCCCCCCGGCGGCCAGCGTGACGGCGTGTCCCTCCGGTGTCGCCTGGATGGCGGCGTCGGCGGTCAGGTCGACGGCGTTATCGGCGCGGGCGGTCAGCTTGCCCTTCCAATCGTCGAGCGATCCGTCGCCGTCCAGCGACAGGGCGACCGGCGGCAGGCCGGGAATCGCCAGCGTGCGGGCGATCACCCCGCCCTGCGGCTCGGACGCCTTGGCGGCGAGGGTCAGAATCTTGCGCGAGGGGGCGAAGGCGACGGTGACGTCGGCCTGCCCCGGCTTGTCGTCGATGCGCGCGACCGACAGGCGGCTGTCCAGGGCCGAACCGCCGGCCTCCAGGGCGGCGGAACCGTCCAGCCGCAGGGTCGCGGCCTCGCCGAGCAGCGCCTCGCCGAGCCGCAGCTCGCTCACCGCCAAGCGGTCGAGTTGGATGCCGACCGGCAACTCGGGCAGCAGCGAGGCGGTGGGCTGGTCGGTCGGGGGTGGCGGCGGGGCCGGCTGGGTGGTGACGGGCGCGCGCTCGACCGCGACGCGGGCGGCCTCCAGCGTCTCGATCCGGACGGTCCGCGACAGCAGGGCCGAGGGCGACAGCGCGACATGCACGCGTTCCAGCGTCAGCCATGTTCCCTGCGTGTCGGCCATCGCGACGCTGGCGATGGTGAAGTCGAAGGGCAGGCTGCCCTCGATGGCGCCGAGCGTCAGACGCTGGTCGGGCGAGGCGACGGCGTTCTCCACCGTGGCGGTCAGCCAGCGCCGTCCCGATTCGCTTTGGAGCCACAGGGCCCCGGCGCCCACCGCGACGACCACCAGAAGGACAAGCACGGCCAGACCGACCAAAAGAACCCGCAACGCCTTCACCACCCACACCCCTTCGCGATTCCGGCGCGCGCGGCGCCGCACCCTCCTCAACCGGCATACGGTCCGACCCTCTCAAGGAAATCGGGCGAAACTGCGGTCAGAAGGCCTGCCCCAGGCTGAGGTAGAGCTGCCAGCGCGCGTCACCCTTGGGCGGGTTCAGCGGAACGCCGACATCCACCCGCAGGGGACCGAAGTCGGTGTAATAGCGCAGCCCAAGCCCGGCGCCGACGCGCAAAGGCTGTGAGAAATCGGGGTAGGCGCTGTCATAGACGGTGCCGGCGTCGACGAAGGGCACGACACCGATGGTTTCCGTCACCTTGACGCGGACCTCGGCGCCCAGTTCCAGCAGCGAGCGCCCGCCCGACGGATCGTCGAACCGGTCGCGCGGCCCCGCCTTCTGGAAACCGTAGCCGCGCACCGACCCGCCGCCGCCGGCGTAGAAGCGATGGTCAGGCGGAATCTCCGTCAGGGACGCGCCGAGGATGCTGCCCAGCCCGATCCGGCCGGCCGCCACATAGCGCCCGTCCTTGGCGAGGTCGTAATAATAGGACCCGTTGAACTGGATCGCCGTGAAAGGCGAACGGCCGTCGCCGCCGGTTGCGAACCAGGGCGTCACCTGCAACGAGGCGCGCTCCCCCTTGGTCGGGTTCAGCAGATCGTCGGCGCCGTTCCACGCCACCCCCAGCGGCACCCCGACATAGGCGGTCTGGTAGGTCCGCTCCTCCGTCTTGACCCGGCCGCGCTCGCCCGACACGCCGTAGGAGACGGTCAGCCGGTCGTTGATCTGGCGCTCCAGCTTGGCCGACAGTTCGGTGGCGACGCGGCTGTAGGCCGGCGGCTGGTCGTTGGCGACCTGGAAGTCGATGACCAGCGACTGCTTCACCGCGAGGAAGTCGGGCTTGCGGAAATTCACGCTGAAGCGCAGGTCGGGCAGGTCGTTGCTGGTGCTCGACGATCCGCCGGAACCGCCGGCGACCCGACCGACCTCGACGCCGAGCCGCAACCGCTCCGCCCCGCCGAACAGGTTGCGGTGCCCCCAGTAGGCCGAGGCGCCGACGCCGTCCTGGGTCGAGTAGTTGACGCCCGCCCCGATGAAGCGGCGCTTGCGCTCGGCCACCGTGACGATGACCGGGGTCACGCCGTCCGGCCCCGGCTCATCGGCCAGCCGGACGCGAACGGTGTCGAAGACCTCCAGCTTGGCGAGATCCTGGCGCGCCCTGTCGAGCGTCGCCGGGTCGTGGACGCCGCCCTCGGCCCAGCCGAGCCGGCCGCGCACCAGCGATTCGTCGACGTCCTCCAGCCCCTCGATCCGCGTGGCGCCGTAGCGCACGCGCGGGCCCGGCTCGATGGCGTAGGTCACGTCCATGGTCCGGTCGGAATGGTCGACCACCACCTGCCGGTCGGCGACCTTGGCGAAGGCGTAGCCGTCGCGTCCCAGCCGCCCGAGCAGCGTGCCCTCGGCGTCCAGCACCTTGTGCGCAAGCGCTGGCTCGCCCGCGACCAGCCCAAGCCCGTCGGCGCTGGCCTCAACCGGCAGGGCGGCTCCGCCGGCCCCCTCGATGCGGATCGTCTTGAAGCCGTAGCGCGGACCCGGCGAGATCGCGACGGCGACCCTGGCCGGCTGCGCGGTGCCGTCGATCCGGATGTCGATCCGCCCGTCGTAGTAGCCGGCCGAGCGCAGCGCCGCCTGCAACCGGTCGCGGTCGGAATCGGCCCGCCGCTCCAGCCCGAGGATCGAGGGCGGCGGATCGCCCTTCAGCTCGACCAGCGATGAGGCGTCGTTCAGCGCGCTGCGCAGATCCTCGTCCTCGACGCCGGTGATCTCCACCTCGTAGGGGATGCGAGCCTCCGGCGGCTCCTCCCCGGCGACGGGGGGGGCGACGGGAGGGGCGGCGGGGGCGGCGTCCTGGGCACGGCCATCCTCCGCCGGCCCGAGCAGGAGCGCGGCGGCGAGCATCAGCGGTGGCAGGGAGGAAGCGAAAGCGAGGCGGTTCATCGCAGGCAATGTAAGAGCGAACGACGCATGGCTCCATCCCGGAAATTCGCGCTAGGCCGAAGGGCACGGCGCTTGCCTTTTTGACGCAGTCGACTATATTGCGCCGCAACAGTTTCCCCGACAGCGCCCACCGAAGACTTTCGGCGGGCCTTTTTGTTTGTTGGCGGTGTCGTGCCGCGTGTCGGGGGTGCCATTGCGAGACCAAGGCTCCATGAATCTCCGAAACGTCGCCATCATCGCCCACGTCGACCACGGCAAGACCACGCTGGTCGATCAGCTCCTCAAGCAGGCCGGTTCCTTCCGCGAGAACCAGCAGGTCGCGGAACGCGCCATGGACTCCAACGATCTGGAGCGCGAGCGCGGCATCACCATCCTCGCCAAGTGCACGTCGGTCCTGTGGAACGACCTGCGCATCAACATCGTCGACACCCCCGGCCACGCCGACTTCGGCGGCGAGGTCGAGCGCATCCTGTCGATGGTGGACGGCGTCGTCCTGCTCTGCGACGCGGCCGAAGGCCCGCTGCCGCAGACCAAGTTCGTGCTCGGCAAGGCCCTGAAGCTCGGCCTGCGCCCGATCGTCGTCATCAACAAGGTGGACCGTCCCGACGGCCGTCCGCACGAGGTTCATGACGAGGTGTTCGACCTCTTCGCCTCGCTCGACGCCTCGAACGAGCAGCTCGACTTCCCGACCCTGTTCGCCTCGGGCCGCAACGGCTGGGCGACCACGGACCTGGAGAACGGCGCCCGCGAGACGCTGACGCCGCTGTTCGAGCTGATCCGCGACCACGTCCCGGCCCCGAAGGTCGAGGAGGACGCGCCCTTCGCGATGCTGGCGACCACGCTGGAAGCCAACCCGTACCTGGGCCGCATCCTGACCGGCCGCATCCAGACCGGCACCGTCAAGGTCAACATGGCGATCAAGTCGCTGAGCCGCGACGGCAAGCTGATCGAGAACGCCCGCGTCAGCAAGGTGCTGGCCTTCCGCGGCCTGGAGCGCGTTCCGGTCGACGAGGCGCACGCCGGCGACATCGTCGCGCTGGCCGGCCTGACCAACACCACGGTCGCCGACACCATCTGCGCGCCGGAGCTGACCGAGCCGCTGAACGCCCAGCCGATCGACCCGCCGACCCTGGCGATGACCTTCTCGGTCAACGACAGCCCGCTGGCCGGCCGCGAGGGCGACAAGGTCACCAGCCGCATGATCCGCGACCGCCTGTTCCGCGAGGCGGAAGGCAACGTGGCGCTGCGCATCTCCGACACCGAGGGCGGCGATGCCTTCGAGGTGGCGGGCCGCGGCGAACTCCAGCTCGGCATCCTGATCGAGACGATGCGCCGCGAGGGCTACGAGCTGGCCATCAGCCGCCCGCGCGTGCTGTTCAAGACCGACCCGCTGAACGGCCAGCGCCTGGAGCCGATCGAGGAGGTCGTCGTCGACGTCGACGAGGAGTTCTCCGGCACCGTCGTGCAGAAGATGGCCGAGCGCAAGGCCGACCTCATCGAGATGCGCCCGTCGGGCGGCGGCAAGACCCGCATCGTCTTCCACGCGCCCTCGCGCGGCCTGATCGGCTACCAGGGCGAGTTCCTGACCGACACGCGGGGCACCGGCATCATGAACCGGCTGTTCCACAGCTACGCCCCCTACAAGGGCACCATCGCCGGCCGCCGCACCGGCGTGCTGATCTCCAACAGCGACGGCACCGCGGTGGCCTACGCGCTGTGGAACCTGGAGGATCGCGGCCCGATGCTGATCGATCCGGGCGTTCCGGTCTATCAGGGCATGATCATCGGCGAGCACACCCGTGGCAACGACCTCGAGGTCAACGTCATCAAGGGCAAGCAGCTCACCAACATCCGCACCACCAGCAAGGACGAGGCGGTCCGCCTGACGCCGCCGATCCAGATGACGCTGGAGCGCGCCCTGTCCTACATCGGCGACGACGAGCTGGTGGAGGTGACGCCCAAGTCGATCCGCCTGCGCAAGCGCTACCTCGACCCGAACGAGCGCAAGCGCCACTCCCGCGCCGCCGAGGCGAGCTGAAGGTAAAGCAGCAAGGCTCCACGCGGAAGCCAGCCGCCCTTTCCGGCACCTGTCGTCATGACCGGGCTTGTCCCGGTCATCCATGCGGAAGCCTACGTTCGCCCGTGGATGCCCGTGTCAAGCACGGGCATGACGCGCCGGAATGCTCTGGACGGTTGGTGGTGCGCGTGTTCTAAGACGCTTGGCCCATCCCGGCTTTTCCCTGCGAAAACACGGTCGGGAACAGGGTTTTCTGTCGAAAGCACCACGAAGGACCCCCGACGCATGGCGATGGCGACCGACGCGAAGTCCCCCGGCTCCCCGTCCCTATCCCCCCGCCGCCTTCTCTCGCGCATCGGTCCGACCGGCTTTCTCGCCTTCCTTCTCGCGATCCTGATCGCCGTTCCCATTTTGGCGGTCTTCGCGCAGTCCTTCACGTCCACCGGCGACCTGTGGAGCCACATGGCCCGCACCGTGCTGCCGGACTACATCGCCAACACGCTGATCCTGCTGGGCATCGTCGGCTCGGCCACGCTGGTCACCGGCACCGCCTGCGCCTGGACCGTGACGATGCACGATTTCCGCGGCCGCACCCTGCTGCAATGGCTGCTGCTGCTGCCGCTCGCCATGCCGGCCTACGTCATGGCCTACACCTACACCGACTTCCTCCAGTTCGCCGGCCCGGTGCAGAGCTGGCTGCGCGCCACCTTCGGTTGGCGGCGCGGCGACTACTGGTTCCCGGAGATCCGCAGCGCCTGGGGCGCCGGGCTGGTGCTGGCCTCGGTGCTCTACCCCTACGTCTATGTCCTGGCCCGCGCCGCCTTCCTCGAACAGTCGGTCTGCGTGCTGGAGGCCGGGCGCACGCTCGGCTGCTCCGCCTTCGGCGCCTTCCGCCGCGTCGCCCTGCCGCTCGCCCGCCCGGCGCTGGTCGCCGGGGTCGGCTACGCGCTGATGGAGACGCTGGCCGATTTCGGCGCCGTCAGCTATTTCGGAATCGACACCTTCACGGTCGGCATCTACCGCACCTGGTTCGCCGTCCACAGCCCGACGATGGCGGCGCAACTCGCCGCCGTGCTGCTGCTGTTCGTGCTGGCGCTGGTCGGGCTGGAACGGCTGTCGCGCGGCAGGATGCGCTTCCACCAGACCACCAGCCGCTACCGCGCCCTGCCCGCCCCGCGCCTGTCGCGGCGCGGCACCGCCGCCGCCTGGGCCGTCTGCCTGACGCCGGTCTTCTTCGGCTTCCTGCTGCCCGGCGCGGTGCTGATCCGCATGGTGCTGCGCGGCGAGACCGAACTGACGATGGCGCGCTTCACCGATCTGGTCGCCAACACCGTCATCCTCGGGGCCAGCGGTGCCGCCCTGGTGGTCGGTACGGCGCTGCTGGTGATCCACGGCGTGCGCCACGACCGCAGCCGGCTGGCCCTTGGGGCGGTGCGCCTCGCCTCGCTCGGCTACGCGACGCCGGGCACGGTGATCGCCGTCGGCATCCTGCTGGCGGTCGGGCTGCTGCACGACTGGGCCGGCTGGTCGGTCGGCACGCTGCTCGGCAGCACCATCGTCGGTATCCTTTACGGCTATCTGATCCGCTTCTTCGTCGTCGCCTACGGCCCGCTGGAATCCGGCTTCGCCAAGATCGGCCCCAACCTGGAGGGGGCGGCCCGCTCGCTCGGCCACAGCCCGTTCCAGGTGCTGCGCCGGGTGCATCTGCCGCTGCTGCGCCCCAGCCTGCTGAGCGCCGCCATGCTGGTCTTCGTCGACATCTGCAAGGAATTGCCGGCGACGATGATCCTGCGCCCCTTCAACTTCGACACGCTGGCCATCGAAGCCTTCCGCATGGCCTCGACCGAGCGGCTGGACGACGCCGCCCTGCCGGCTCTGGTCATCGTGCTGGTCGGCTTGGCTCCGGTCATTTATCTGAGCCGCACCATCGCCGCCTCCCGCCCCGGCCACGGCGGCTGAAATCGACAGGGCTTTCCGGTGCCTTGCCGTCATGACCGGGCTTGCCCCGGTCATCCACGCGGAAACATGGGATTCGCCCGTGGATGCCCATGCCAAGCACGGGCATGACGTGCCGAAAAGCGGTTGGATCGGCCGCTCCCGCCCACGCTCCGAAACCTGCCCCGGCCCGCGAAATTGGAGTGATTCCAAGCTCGACGCGACCTCTTGCAAATGATATCCATTTGCACCAGATGTGAGGCCGCTTCGCAGTCCGGGAGTAAATCATGTTCGCCAGGAAGATCGCCGGTTTGACCTTCGCGTTCGGCGCCTTTGCCGCCGCTTCGGTCCAGGCGCAGGAAGTCAACGTCTACAATTCGCGCCATTACAACACCGACCGCGCGATCTATGAGACCTTCACCAAGGCGACCGGCATCAAGGTCAACATCATCGAGGGCAACCACGACGAGCTGATCCAGCGCATCAAGTCGGAAGGCGCCGGCAGCCCGGCCGATCTCTTCATCACGGTGGACGCCGGCCGCCTCGCCGCCGCCGCCAAGGAAGGGCTGCTCGCCCCGGTGACCTCGCCGGCGCTGGACGCCATCAAGGTGCCGGCCAACCTGCGCGATCCCAACGGCGCCTGGTGGGGCCTGTCGACCCGCGCCCGCATCATCGTCTACGCCAAGGACCGGGTGAAGCCGGAGCAGATCAAGGACTACGAGGATCTCGCCAAGCCCGAGTGGAAGGGCCAGGTCCTGACCCGCAGCGGCACCCACCCCTACAGCCTTGCGCTGACCGCCTCGATCATCGACGCGGACGGCGAGGAGAAGGCGGAAGCCTGGGTCAAGGGCCTCGTCGCCAACCTCGCCCGCCAACCGCAGGGCGGCGACACCGACCAGATCAAGGCGGTGGCCGTCGGCGAGGGCGATCTGGCGCTCGCCAACACCTACTATGTCGGCAAGCTGATCACGTCGGCCAAGCAGGAGGACCGCGCGGTCGCCGAGAAGATCGGCGTGATCTTCCCGAACCAGGGCAACCGCGGCACCCACGTGAACCTGTCGGGCGCCGGCGTGGTGAAAACCTCCCCGAACGCAGAGAACGCCCGCAAGCTGCTGGAGCATCTGCTGAGCCCCGAGGCCCAGCGCATGTTCGCCGACGGCAACATGGAATTCCCGGTCAACCCGGCGGTGAAGCCGCACCCCGAGTTGATCAAGCTCGGCGACTTCAAGGCGGCCGACGTCAACGCGGCGTCCTTCGCCGACCACACCCCGCAGGCGCTCCGCATCATGGACCGCGCCGGCTGGAAGTGACATGGTGGCGGCCCCGCGTTGCACGACGCGGGGCCGCTTCGTTTTCGCAGCGATTCCCAGGCCCGACCGCAACCGATGACCGAATTCTCCGCCCCCACCGTCGTCCTGACCGGCATCACCCACCATTACGGCCGCCACCGCGCGGTCGACGACGTCTCGCTCAGCGTCTCCCCGCGCGAGGTGGTCTGCATCGTCGGCCCGTCGGGCTGCGGCAAATCGACCCTGCTGCGTCTGATCAGCGGGCTTGAGACGGTGCAGGCCGGCACGATCGCCGTGGGCGGAACGACGCTCGCCACGGCGGAGCGCTCGCTGCCGCCGGAAAAGCGCCCGGTCGGCATGATGTTCCAGGATTTCGCCCTGTTCCCGCATTTGACGGTGGCCGGCAACATCGCCTTCGGCCAGACCGACAGGCCGCGCGCCGAGCGCAGCCGGCGCGTCGCCGAACTGCTGGAGCTGATGGGGCTGGCGCGCTACGCCGACGCCTACCCGCACACCCTGTCGGGCGGCCAGCAGCAGCGCGTGGCGCTGGCCCGCGCCATGGCCCGCGACCCGCAGGTGCTGTTGCTCGACGAGCCCTTCTCGGCGCTCGACGAACAGCTCCGCCGCTCGGTGCGCGGGGAGGTCGTCCGGCTGATCCGCGCGTCGGGCATCGCCACCATCGTCGTCACCCACGACCCGGAAGAGGCGATGGAGATCGGCAGCCGCGTCGTGGTGATGGAGGCCGGCCGCATCGTCCAGACCGCCACCCCGCTGGATCTCTACCGCAACCCGGCCAACAGCTTCGTCGCCCGCCTGTTCGGCGAGGTCAACCGCTTCGAGGCGACGGTCGAGGACGGACATCTGACGACCCCCCTCGGCCGCTTCGCCACGCCCGCGCTGGAGAGCGGCACCCGCGTCGAGGTCGCCTGCCGCATCGAGGACATGGCGCTGGCCCCGCTCGGCGAGCGGCCCGACGCCGTGCCGGTGCGGGTCCGGCATTCGAGCTTCCTCGGCGCCTCGACCCGCATCTGCCTCGACCTGCCCGGCAAGGACGACGGCGGGGAAGTCCACGCCCGCCTGCCCGGCCATGTCGACGTCAAGCCCGGCGAGGAACTGGCCGCCGTGGTGGACGCCAAGCGGGTGATGCTGTTTCCGGCGGTGTGAGCGAAAACCGGGTCAGGCCCGCCCGCTCTCCCGCCCACTCTCCCGCTTGATCTCCGGCTTCTCGCCCATCTCGTCCCACTTCCTCTCGACCGGCTTGTCGGGATCGCCCGACGCCTTGCCGGTCTCCTCGACGAGCTTGTCCTCGATCCGCTGCGCGGCGTCGGACGGGGCATCCTGCTTGCGGTCGGCCATGGCGCGTCCTCCTTCTGGTCGTTGACGGAGGCTTCAACAGCGCCGGCCGGCTTCCCTCACGCAGCCGGAGCACGGAACGCCGCCGCCAGCCGACCGACCAGCGCCTCGCGCTCCCCCGCCTCGTAGGGCTCGGCGTGGCCCGATCCCCAGACCGGCCCCGGCCAGGCCGGATCGCCGCGCGTCCGGCCGATGACGTGGATGTGCAACTGCGGCACCATGTTGCCCAGCGCCCCGACGTTCAGCTTGTCGGGCGCGAACAGATTCTCGACGACCCGCGAGGCCAGCGCCAGCTCCTCCGTCAACGTCGCGCGGTCCTCCACGGCCAAGCGATGCATCTCCACCGCCCCCTCGCGCAGCGGCACCAGGATCAGCCAGGGCCAGACCCGGTTGTTCATCAGCAGCACCCGGCACAGCGCCAGATCGAGGACCGGAACCGTGTCGGCCTGAAGCCGTTCGTGCAGCGACACCATGGATTGTCTCTTTCGCGTGACGGACAAAGACGGAATAAAGCGGATGGCTGCCTGTTCAAGCCGGCAGTGGCAGCGCGACCGCGAAGCCTGTATAGATGCGGCGTGATCTTCAGCCCAACCGCCCCCGGCAGCAAGCGCCGAAACGGGCCGGCGGCCGGGGACGCACGAGAGAGAGCATTCCGCAGACGTGGTTGGTTGCTGGTGAAACGGGTTCGGTCCGAGGCGATGGTCGGGGCGGCGTGGCTGCCCCTGCGCCATTTCCAGCGGGCCTTTTCGGTTTTGTGACGGTGGGCGCGGCGGACCGGCCGCCGCGTCCGGATGAAACTTGGTGCGGCGAGCGAGAACGATTCACATGCGCAAATCGGCGTTTGCGGTCCTGATCCTGGTGATTCTCGGCAATGTCGGGGCCTGGGCCTTGTGGAACCGCCCGGTCTCCGAACGCTCCTGGGCGGGCGCCATCAACGGCGTCGGCTACACCCCGTTCCATCCGGACAAGAGCCCGTCCAAGGGCGACAAGGCGACCGCCGACGACATCGAGAAGGACATGGTGGCGCTCGACGGCGCCGTGAAGGGGGTGCGCACCTACTCCGCCACCGACGGGTCGGAGCAGGTCGCCCCCATCGCCCGCAAGCACGGCCTGCCGGTGACGGCCGGAGCCTGGATCGCCGGCAAGCCCGAGATCGACGAGCCGGAGATCGCCGGCCTGATCAAGCTGGCGCGCGCCAACAGCAACGTTCGCCGCGTCCTGGTCGGCAACGAGGCGATCCTGCGCGCCGACATCACCGTCCCGCAGGCCATCGACTACATCAAGCGGGTGAAGAAGAAGGTCAACGTCCCGGTCTCCACCGCCGAACCATGGCACGTCTGGCTCAAGCACCCCGAACTGGTCGAGGCGGTCGACTTCCTCGCCGTCCACCTGCTGCCCTATTGGGAAGGCGTGCCGGTCGACCAGTCGGTCGATTACGCCATGTTCCGCTACAACGAGCTGAAGGCCAAATACCCGAACAAGCACATCCTGATCGGCGAGATCGGCTGGCCGGCCGACGGCCCGTGGCGCCGAGGCGCGGAAGCCAGCCAGGTCAACCAGGCGAAGTTCATCCGCAACTTCCTGAACGTCGCCGCCCAGAACAAGCTCGACTACTTCATCATGGAGGCCTTCGATCAGCCCTGGAAGCGGGAGATCGAGGGCACCGCCGGCACCAGCTGGGGCCTGTGGGACTTCCAGCGCAATCCCAAGTTCCCGATGATCGGCGGGGTGCAGGAGGTCCGCAACTGGCAGGTCAAGTGCGCCACCGCCGTCGCTCTCGGCTTCCTGCCGCTGGTGTTCTTCCTGTGGCGCCGCGGCGGCGACCTGAAGATCGGCGGGCAGATCTTCTACGGCGCGCTGATCCAGGCCGTCGCCTCCGTCCTCGTCTTCACGGTCAGCGCCGCCTCGGCCGCCGGCCTCGCGCTCACCACCGAGATCGCCTGGGGCCTGCTGATCTTCTGCCAGCTCGTGCTGTTCGCGGTCATGCTGATCGACGGCATGGAGCTGACCGAGGTCGTCTGGCAGTCGAAGTTCAAGCGCAAGTTCGTCCCCTGCTCGGCCGCCCCGCTGCCGAACGCGCCGAAGGTGTCGATCCATGTGCCCTGCTACAACGAGCCGCCGCACATGGTCATCCAGACTCTCGACGCGCTGGCCCGGCTCGACTACCCGAACTTCGAGGTGCTGCTGCTCGACAACAACACCAAGGATCCGGCGGTCTGGCGCCCGGTCGAGGAGTATTGCCGGCAACTCGGCCCGCGCTTCCGCTTCTTCCACCTCGACAACTGGCCGGGCTTCAAGGCCGGCGCGCTGAATTTCGGCCTCGCCCAGACCGCGACGGACGCCGAGCACATCGCCGTCATCGACAGCGACTATCAGGTTCATCCCGACTGGCTGAAGGCGACCATCCCGCATTTCAGCCGGCCGGAGGTCGGCTTCGTGCAGTCGCCGCAGGACTACCGCGAGTGGGAAGGCGACCTGTTCCAGCGCATGATCAACTGGGAATACGCCGGCTTCTTCCACATCGGCATGATCCAGCGCAACGAGCGCAACGCGATCATCCAGCACGGCACCATGACCATCATCCGCAAGTCGGCGCTGGAAGGCGTCGGCCGCTGGGGCGAGTGGTGCATCACCGAGGACGCCGACCTCGGCCTGCGCCTGTTCGAGCACAAATACGAGGCCGTCTACATGCCGGAGAGCTACGGCAAGGGCCTCGTCCCCGACAGCTTCTCCGCCTACAAGACTCAGCGCTTCCGCTGGGCCTACGGTGCGGTGCAGATCCTGAAGCACCATTGGAAGCAGCTCTCGCCGGGCGCCAAGGAACTGACCGCCGGGCAGAAGTACCATTTCATCACCGGCTGGCTGCCCTGGTTCGCCGACGCCGCCCACATGATCTTCGGCATCGCCGGCATCCTGTGGTCCATCGGGCTGATGGCCTTCCCGAAATATTTCGAGTTCCCGCCCAACGTCTTCATGATCCCGACACTGAGCGTCTTCGCCTTCAAGGTCGGCGCCTCGCTGTGGCTGTACGAGGCGCGGGTGAAGTGCGGCTTCTGGGACAAGGTGGGGGCGGCGGTCGCCGGCATGGCGCTGACCCACACGGTCGGCCGCGCCATGTGGCTCGGCATCTTCACCTCCGGCCGCCCCTTCGTCCGCACGCCCAAGTGCGAGGACCAGCCGGCGCTGATGCAGGCCTTCCTGATGGCGCGCGAGGAGCTGGTGCTGCTGGTGTCGCTGTGGGGTGCCGCGCTGGCGATCGTGATGGTGTTCGGGCACGAGAACCGCGACGCCTTCATGTGGTCGGGCCTGCTGGTGGTGCAGTCCCTGCCCTACCTCGCGGCCTTCATCACCGCGCTGATCAACGTCTTCCCCAACCTGAAGTTCGGCAAGCGCCGCCCGGAGCCGGTCAAGGACGCGCTCGGCACCGGCGCCGCCGACTGATCGATGCCATGCCACGACCAACGGCCGCCACGACCAACGGCGAAGGTGCCGCCGTTGGTCGTGGCGGCCGTTGGTTCGGCTTGACCGGACCCTGAACTCTGCCAGACTGGATCCCAGGGCCCACAACCCCGGAGGTCCGCCATGGCGAGCAATCTTTTCGGCCAACCGGACTTCACCGTCCGCCGGACCACGGTGTCCCCGACCTCCGCCGTCCAGCGGACCGGCAGCGCCACCGAGCGCGAGCAGCAACGCAACCCCCGGCAGGAGCGGCGCGACCGCAACCCGCCCAACCCACAGCGGCGGCGTCTCTACGATCTGCTGTTCGACGAGGTCGACCGTTTCGACGGGCTGGACGAACCCCAGCGGGCGCGGCTGAAATCGAACCTGCGCGCCCATCTGACGGCCCGTCCGCCGCCAGCCACGCCACCCCCTGCGCGCGAAGCCGACGGGGAGACACTGGCGAAGCGGCTTCTGGAATCCCCAGCCTCCGGCGTTGCGGTCGATCACGACCACATCGTCCAGGCGGCCACCAGCCTAGCCGCCGTCACGCCGGAAGATGCCACCGACAACGCCATACTGGCGCGCCAACTGCGGGAGTGTCTGGCCCGCAACACCGAGCAGGCGCGCAAGGTCGCGGTCTATCTGCATCTGCTGCTGACGATCGACGGGGCGCTCAGGCCGCACACGATCGTGGATGTGTGAGGCGGCGGCTACGGCCCCCACGCCGAATCCTCACGGCCCCCGGCGCCGACGGCCCTGCCCCTGCTTCTTCGGGGCGCCTTCCGGAATACCCCGCCCCTGCCGCGCGCTGCTGATGCCGATGCTGCCCGGCGTCTCCAGCCCGAGATCCATCGCCTCCAGCCGGCGCAGCTCGTCACGCAGGCGGGCGGCCTCCTCGAACTCCAGGTCGGCGGCGGCGGCGCGCATCCGCTTCTCCAGATCGGCGATCACCGTCTTCAGATTGTGGCCGACCAGCTCGCCGGCGTTGAGGCCGGTCTTCACCGTCACATGGTCGCCGCGCTCGTAGACGCTCTCCATGATGTCGCCGATGGCCTTCTTGACCGACTCCGGCGTGATGCCGTGCTCCAGATTGTAGGCCTGCTGCTTCTCGCGACGCCGCGCCGTCTCGTCGATGGCGTACTTCATGCTGTCGGTGATCTTGTCGGCGTAGAGGATCGCGCGGCCCTCGACGTTGCGCGCGGCGCGGCCGATCGTCTGGATCAGCGAGGTCCGGGAGCGCAGATAGCCTTCCTTGTCCGCGTCCAGGATCGCCACCAGCGCGCATTCCGGGATGTCCAGGCCCTCGCGCAGCAGGTTGATGCCGACCAGCACGTCGTAGGCGCCGAGCCGCAGGTCGCGGATGATCTCGATGCGCTCCAGCGTCTCGACGTCGGAGTGGATGTAGCGGACCCGCAGACCCGCCTCGTGCATGTATTCGGTCAGCGCCTCGGCCATCTTCTTGGTCAAGGTCGTCACCAGCACGCGGTAGCCCTTGGCGACGACCTCCTTGCACTCGCCGATCAGATCGTCGACCTGGGTCTCGGTCGGGCGGACGATCACCGGCGGGTCGATCAGGCCGGTCGGGCGGACGAGCTGCTCGGTGAAGACGCCGCCGGTGCGTTCCATCTCCCACGGGCCGGGGGTGGCGGAGACGAAGACCGTCTGCGGCCGCATCCCTTCCCATTCCTCGAACTTCAACGGACGGTTGTCCTTGGCGCTGGGCAGGCGGAAGCCATAGTCGGACAGGGTCGACTTCCGCATCAGATCGCCCCGGTACATGCCGCCGATCTGCGGCACCATGACGTGGCTTTCGTCGACGATCAGCAGGGCGTCCTTGGGCAGATACTCGAACAGGGTCGGCGGAGGCTCGCCGGGCGCCCGGCCCGTGAGGTAGCGCGAGTAGTTCTCGATGCCGGCGCAAGCCCCCGTGGCCGCCATCATCTCGATGTCGAAGGTCGTGCGCTGCTCCAGCCGCTGGGCCTCCAGCAGCTTGCCCTCGGCGGCGAACTCCTCCAGCCGGTCCTTCAGGTCCTTCTTGATCTGGGCGATCGCCTGGTTGAGCGTCGGCTTCGGGGTGACGTAGTGGCTGTTGGGGTAGACGCGCACCGCCTCCAGCGCCGCCAGCTTTTCGCCGGTCAGCGGATCGATCTCGTGGATGCCCTCGATCTCGTCGCCGAACAGGGAGATGCGCCAGGCGCGGTCCTCCATGTGGGCGGGGAACAGTTCCACCGTGTCGCCGCGCACGCGGAACAGGCCGCGCCCGAAGGCGGCGTCGTTGCGCTTGTATTGCAGCTCGGTCAGCTTGCGCAGCAGGTCGGGCTGGGCGATCA
Source organism: Azospirillum agricola (assembly GCF_017876095.1). GTDB lineage: Bacteria > Pseudomonadota > Alphaproteobacteria > Azospirillales > Azospirillaceae > Azospirillum > Azospirillum agricola. The sequence goes on along the minus strand of NZ_JAGINM010000001.1, from coordinate 248,398 downwards.
CCTCGCCCTTGCGGATGTCGACCGTCATCTCCGAATAGGTCTCGACCGAGCCGATGCCGTAGATGCAGGACACCGAGGCGACGATGATGACGTCGTCGCGCTCCAGCAGCGAGCGCGTCGCCGCGTGGCGCATGCGGTCGATCTGCTCGTTGATCGAGGATTCCTTCTCGATGTAGGTGTCGGTGCGCGGGACGTAGGCTTCCGGCTGATAATAGTCGTAGTAGGAGACGAAGTATTCCACCGCGTTGTTCGGAAAGAAGGACTTCATCTCGCCATAGAGCTGGGCCGCCAGCGTCTTGTTCGGCGCCAGCACCAGGGTCGGCCGCTGAACCTTCTGGATGACGTGCGCCATGGTGAAGGTCTTGCCCGAGCCGGTGACGCCGAGCAGCACCTGATCGCGCTCCCCGTTGCCGAGCCCGGCCGTCAGTTCGGCGATGGCGTTCGGCTGGTCGCCGGCCGGAACATACTCCGACACGATGGCGAAGGGCTTTCCGGGCTCCAGCTTCGCGAGCGGCTTGGCGGGAATGGCGGACAGGACGGGGCTGGCCATGGGTCGGATCGGTCCGGATCGGTGTGTGCGGGAGGTACGGAACAGGAACCGATTATATGGCGGCGACCAGGGCGTCTGTCGAGCGCTGGCTTGTCCGGAATCCCCGCGCTGCCGCCATCTCCCGCCAGCCTCCGGCCGTTACGCCGCCTTCGGGTTGGCGATGACCAGCCGTGCCCGGACGAGGGCCTCCAGCGTGTCCATCAGCGTGTCCTGGCCGTCATGGTCGAAGTCGCCGGCGGCGATCTCGATGCACAGGCGGTGCTGCAACGCCTCGACGCGGGTGCGCAGCTCGTCGCCGGCCAGCGTGTCGTCGGCGTCCTCGCCATAGAGCGGGGCGAGCGCCGCCAGCATCGCGTGGCCGGAGGCGTCGATGCCGCGCAGCTCCCGACCGGCGATGTCCAGCGCGTCGGCGACCATCAGCGCGGCGTAGCGGCCTTCCGGCGCGACGTTGGGCAGCACCTCGCCGCGCAGGGTGGCCAGAGCGATGTCGAGCAGGGCGAAGGCATCGGGCCCGGTCCGCATCAGGCCACCCTCTCGACAGGAGCGTCCGACGCCGCCTCGGGCGGGTCGGCGGGAGTGGCGGCGGGCTCCGGGGTGGCGGCGGCTTTGTCCGCCCATCCCTGGGCGCGCAGGTGGCGCAGCAGTTCCATCTCGATCTCCGGCAGCCTGCGTCCGGTCAGGGCCAGCTCCAGCGACGGCTCGGCCCCGGAACAGTGGCGCTCCCCCTGCTGGAGGGCGACGGCGGCCCAGCGCAGATAGGCGGCGGTCTCCCAATAGGCGACGCGTCGCGGGTCGACCCGGCGTCCCGAGGTTTCCTCGTAGCCGGCGTAGAGGTCGTCGCGATCGCCACCGCCGCCGGAGTCGCGATGGAGGCGGCGGAAACGCCAGGAGCGGGCGCAGAACCAGGCGAGATCCTCCATCGGGTCGCCGAAGCCTGCGAACTCCCAATCGAGGATCGCGCTGAGGCGGCCGTCCTTGACCAGACAGTTTCCGCCGTGGAAGTCGCGGTGGCACAGCACCACCGCGTCGGGCGGCGGCGCGTTCACCTCCAGCCAGCGCAGGCCCCAGGCCAGCACCGGATCGCGCCGCGCCAGATCGCCGATCCAGTCGCGGAGCTGGGCGATGGCCTCCTGCGCCGGACAGGCCGGCGGCTCGGGCAGCCGCTCCAACCCGGGCGCGCCGGGCATCACCCGGTGCAGCAGCCCGAGCTGGCGGCCCAGTTCCCGCGCCAGCTCCGGCTCCGGCGCGTCGGCCTTGACGACGTTGAAGCCGCCGCCGGCGCCTTCGGCCCGCCGCATGATGAGGAAATCCGGCCCGAGAACGCCGGGGTCGTCGCAGAAGAACAGCGGCTCCGGCGCCAGCACGCCGCCGGCGACGGCCGCCGACAGCACGGCGAACTCGCGCCGCCGGCCGATGCTGGCGGCGAGCCGCCCGGCGGATTCCGCCCGCAGCACGCAGGCGTGGCGCCCGGCACGGGGACCGCCGTCGACGTCCAGGGTGAGGGCGAGGTTGAACGCGACCGCCCCGCCGAGCCGCCCCTCATCGGTCACCGTGACGCGGGAGGCTCCGGTCTGCACGGCCAGCCAGTCCGAAAGACGGCCGAGGCTTTCATCGGTCAGCACGATGTTCGGCAACGCAAGAGACGGGTTCGCGACATGCACGGCCTGCTCCCCTGTTCAAACCTTCCATCGGCGATGGTAGGCACGAAGCGCGAAACCCGGCAAGTTTGACCTTGGTGGGAGTGGGGGCAAGACGGCCCACCTCTCCGTTTTTTCCGAAGCTGCCCCGCCGGAGTCTTCGATGCGCGGGCGATCAGTGGGCGAAATGCAGCAGAAGCTGGCTGTTCTCCCCCCTGGCGGAGGCGACGACCCGGTCGGCGGCCCGCTTGATCAGACGCCCGGCGATGCCGCGCATGTGGCGGTCGAGCGCCTCGTCGTCGGCGTCCAGCAGGTCGGCGACGTCGACGGCCTCGTCGGTCACAGACAGCGCCCCGCCACGGTAGCGCAGCAGCACGTCGAGGTTCAGCTCGTCGAAGCTGGCGTCGATCTGCACCGTCTCGCGGGCCAGCCCCTCGCGCGTCAGCACGTCGATGGCCTCCAGCGTCGCCAGCACGGCGCGGGCGACCACCTCGCGCCGGGCGCCCCAGACGCCGCCCTGCCGCTCGAAGAAGTCGTGGACCTCCGACGAGCGCATGGTCCGCGGGTCGTAGTCGAAGACCGCCCGCTGGCGGACGCCGATGCGGAACAGCATGTTGAGCAGCAGGGCCGCCAGCGCCGCCACCGTCACCTCGGAATGGAAGATCGGCGCGATCCAGCCCGGCACCCCGTGGTAGAGGCCGGGCAGAGCCGTGACGCTGACGCCGAGGATCACCGACAGGCCGACCACCATCACCCGGCGGTCGTTCATCATGCGCGACATGATCAGGTCCATGCCGGCCGTGATCAGGCAGGCGGCGGTGTAGATCAGCACGGCGCCGATGACCGGGCCGGGCATCAGGATCAGCGCGGCGGTGATCTTCGGCACGAAGGCGGCGGCCATCAGCGCCGCCCCCGCCGCCAGCCCGACCACCCGCGCGGTGACGCCGCTGGCGAACTCCAACCCGATGTTGGCGGAGGAGAAGCCGACGCTGCTGCCGCCCGACAGCCCGCTGGCGAGGCTGGCCAAGCCCTCGGCGAAGACGCCGCGGCTGACCTTGGGCATGTCGGTGCGCGACCAGTGCGCCCGGTTCATCTTGTCCAGCGTGATGATGCAGCCGACCCCGTCCATCACCGAGATCAGCATGATCATGACCATCGGCAGCAGCGCTTCCAGGCTGACCGACAGGCGCGGGAAGGCGGGAACCGGCAGCGCCAGCAGCGGCGCGTCGGCGACCCGCGCCAGCGCCGCCGCGTCGATCAGCCCGAACCACAGGGCCAGCCCGTAGCCGGCGGCGCAGCCGGCCAGCATGGCGTAGAGCCGCACCCGCCCCTTGCCCCAGATCGACAGGCCGATGATGACCGCCAGCGTCGTGCCAGCCACCGCCATCGCCCGCGCGTCCACCAGATCGCCGCCCGGCCCGACACCCGGCTGGTAGCCGACGGCGCGCTCCCCCGCGCCCTTCACCATCGAGACGCCCAGCATCAGCACCGACACGCCGCACACCTCCGGCGGCAGGTAGGAGCGCAGGCGCGGCAGCAGCTTGGCGAGGCCGAGTTGCAGGACGGCGCTGGCCGCCAGCGTGCCGGCCGCCGCCCCCAGCCCGCCGGAGCGCGCGGTGGCGATGAAGACCGGCATGATGACCGGGTTGGGCAGCGCCACCGCCAGGAAACCGCTGCCGATGGGCGTCGCCTGGAGGATCGTCGCCAGACCGACCGCGAGGATGGCGGTGGTGACGAAGGCGCTGGTGGCGTCGCCGTCCAGCCCGATCTCGGCGGCCATGATGACCGGATACATGATCATCATCAGCCCCAGCACCATGTGCTGCGTCGCCAGAACGGCGGTGACGCGGGCCGGGGGACGCTCGTCCAGGGCGTACAGAAGATTCTGCGGGCGGTCGCTCATCGGTGGGATCGTTCCGTTGAAGACCCGGCCGAAGGGGCGGACGGGTGCGGCGGCGGGGCGGGAGCAACCAAAGCGTTGGAATTTTTGGCGCAACCACTCTGTAAAATCGCACTCCGAGGAATGCAAAGGCAATCCTTGAGCGTCACAATTGGAACGACTCCACGCACAAAAAAACCCCGCCCTTGCGGGCGGGGGTGAGAGGTACAAAGGTGGGATCGGCCGGAACTGTCAGGCGGCGATCGCCTGCGAGGCGGTGGAGGGCTGCTCCGTGGCCGGAACCGGCGCCGGACGGGCCTCGCGGACCGGCAGCATGTCGGCGACGGCGAAGCCGACCGCCATCAGGTTGGGCACCGCCATGGCGGCGAGCAGGATCGACCACAGCTCCAGCGCCAGGGTGCCCAGCGGGTTGACCAGGGCGGCGGTGGCCGAGGCGGCGATCAGCGCGACCGACAGGATGGCCTCCGGCCGGGCGCAGAAGGCCCCCTTCGACCGCTTGCCGCCCTTGGCCGTCACCCGGAAGGCGTCCTTGCTGCGGACCAGACCGCGCAGCGCGGCCAGAGCCACCGTGGTGGACAGCGCCATGCCGACGGCGCAGGCGCCCAGGCTGTGGCTCCACGAGTTGCCCGAGGCGTAGCGCGCGGCCAGCAGGCTCGACCCGGCGCGCAGAACCAGCGCGCCCAGCACGGCGGCGGTGGCGGCGACCGGCGGCAGGTGCAGCGGCAGGACCAGCGAGGCGAAGGTCCAGACCACGGCGGCGACCGCGGCGAACACGCCGACCGCGTCGGACCACCAGCGGATCCAGTTGGTGACGTAGCCCAGCTTCTGGCCGGCGGTCAGGCCCTTGGCGCCCGGCAGGAACTTCGTCCAGTGCGCCCGGACGATCTGCGTCGAGCCGAACACCCAGCGGTCGCGCTGCTTGCGGAACTGCATGAAGTTGTCGGGGGCCAGCCCCTCGCCCAGCCGCTCGTCGGTGTAGGCGGCGCGGTAGCCGGCCGACAGGATGCGCAGGCCGAGTTCGGTGTCCTCGCAGATGCCGGCCTCCGACCAGCCACCGACCTGGTCCATGGCGGAGCGGCGCAGCATGATCATGGTGCCGTGGCAGATGAAGGCCTGGTTCGACAGCCCTTCCTGCATGCCGACGTCGAAGAAGGGGCGGTACTCGGCGGTCATCGCCGCCTTCAGCGCCGTCTCGTGGCCGTCGCGGTGCTCCTGCGGGGCCTGGACGATGCCGACCGACGGATCGGCGAAGACCGGGGCCAGCTTCGACAGCCAGTCGCGCGACACGGTGTAGTCGGCGTCGAGCACGGCGACGATCTCGGCGGCCGGGTCAGTGTGGCGCAGCGCGGCGTTCAGGGCGCCGGCCTTGAAGCCGGAAATCGTCTTGTACCAGTGGAACTTGAACTTGGGCCCGAGCGCCTGGCAAAGCTCCTCCACCGGGCGGACGAGATGCTCCTCCTCGGTGTTGTTGACCAGCACGACGACCTCGTAGTTCGGGTAGTCGAGCCGCGACAGCGAGGTCAGGGTGGCGCCCAGCACGTCGGGCTGCTCGCGGCAGGCGGCGACGTGGATCGAGACCATGGGGGTGTGGGCCGGCTGGTGATCCGCGGCGGCGGCCGGGACGGCGCGGGGCAGCAGGGCCGGGGCGCGGCCGGTCAGCAGCCGGCGGGCGACGTCGACCAGATCGGCGAAGGCGACGCTCATCATCAGGGCGCCCAGCGCGAAGGCCGAGCCCCAGGTGGTCAGCGCGCCGAAGGTCAGGTATTCGGCGTAGGCCCCGGCCACCGCCGAGCCGACGGCGAAGCCGATGACGTTGGCGCCGAGCGAGGCGGCCAGCGCGAAGCCGGTGTTGGTCCGGCGGCGGAAGGCGACGAACAGCGACAGCGCGAGGCCGACGGCGATCGCCACCCCGGCGCCGACCTTCTCGCCATGGGACGCGGCGACCGGCCCCGTCATCGACCATTTCGGCGCGCGGTCGGCGTCGAGCACGCCCCAGCTCGGGCCGGGCGAGCCCTCGATGGTCGACTTCCAGATGCCGTCGAACGCCTCGACCACGTTGTAATGGATGCCGAGCGCGTTGGCCTCCGCCGCGAAGCCGCGCACGACGGCGGCCTGGGCCTCCGGCGTCGGGAAGGCGTCGTGGAAATTCTCGCCGCCCGACGGCCAGCCGACCTCGCCGACATAGAGCGGCTTGCCGGGGTGCGACTTGCGCACGGTGTCCAGCCGGTCGCGGATCCAGGTCAGCGCGTCGGCGGCCGGCACGCCTTCCCAGTAGGGCAGGACGTGGACGCCCATGAAGTCCGACGCCTTCACCGTGGCGTTGGCCTTGACCATCTCCGACCAGACGTCGGCAGTGCCGACCTTGATCGAGGCGGGAACGGCGGCCCGCACCCGCTGGATGTAGCGGGCCAGCTCGGCGTCGGTCAGCTCGGCGCGCAGCAGGGTCTCGTTGCCGACGACGATCCGCTTGATGCCGCGCACGGTCTTGGCCAGCGCGATGGCGCGGATGACCTCCTGCTCGTTGCGGGCCATGTCCTTGCTCAGCCAGACGCCGATGGTGACGTCGAGGCCCTTGGACACCGCGATCTCGGGAACCTGCCCCTGCGAACCCAGCGTGGAGTAGGTGCGCACCCCGTCGGCGAAGCCGGCGATGGCGGTCATGTCCTTTTCCAGCTCGGCGCGCGGCACGACGGGCGAATGGTTGGGATCGTAATCCCGGCCGGACGGCGAGTAGGACACCGATTCGATGCGTCCGGGCTCGGCCTCCACCGGCGTCGGCGCGTTGCGCCAGGACCAGAAGGACGCGTGGCCGGCGGTCACGGCCAGCAGCGCGGCGGCGATGGCAGCGGACCGCATCGGGTTCTTCGGGTTGCTCATGGGGAGTTCGCGATGCCCTAATTGAGGTGGCCGTGCGCCACCGGACACCCGCATCAACGAGGGGGGCCGGCGATCTATTCCCGGCCATTCCAAAATTTTTGTGCAGCGCCAAAACGGGAACCCGCGCTGCCCCTTCCTGTTGGCTGAAGGCATCCGCAAACCACACGGAAGCAGGATGGGAGCCCCCAATGACCGACCCGAAAAGCGATGAGCAGATCGACGTCGAGGCGTTGGAGGACACGATGGACGAGGTTCTCGAAACCCTGGCGGTGACGGAGCAGGCGGCCGCCTTCATCGAGGCCAACTGCCACGAGGCCGACTGCCGCGACCGCGCCAACGCGATCCGCCGGCAGGCCGAGGCCATGCAGGACGCCGCCGACACGACCATCGACGAGAGGATGCCCGGGGAGGACGGCGACGATGCCGGCGCCTCCCGCCCCTCTCCGCCCTCGACCGCCCGGCGCAACGGACTGCTGCATTGAGCGAGTGCGCCGCAACCGAACAAACGCAAGGAGACGCCACGATGACGACCAGGCATGAACAGACGCCCGAGCACAAGAAGGCCCACGAGATCGCCGAGGAGGCGCTGGACCGCGCGGCCGAGGGCGACCCCCGCAAGGCCCGCGAGCTGATCGAGGAGGCCAAGCGCATCGACCCGCGCATCGGCGAGGAGATGTCCCGCGAAGCCGCCGAGGACCAGCGCAAGGCCGACAAGGCCCTGCGCGACAGCGGCGCCGAGAGGTAACGGCGCCCTCTTCCGGAACGGAAGAAGGCGCTCACATCACCCGCCGCAGCACCACGACGGCGACCACGCCCGCCACCACGGCAACGGCCATCGGCACGCGCCGGGCGATCAGGCACACGAAGGCCGCCGCCAGCGCGTCGGACGGCCGCGACAGCGCCGCCGGCGCCACCAGCGCCACCAGCACCGCGCCGGGCGTCGCCTCTAGGGCGGCGCTCGCCGCCGGCCCCAGCCGGATGCGCGCGATCAGCCAGGGGCCGCCGACTCGCGTCAGCCAGGTCGCCAGCGCCCCGGCCAGGATCACCGCCAGAAGCGCGCCGTCGATCGGTCCATCCATCACGACGCCCTCCCCCGCCACGCGGCCACGGCGCCGCCGGCCAGCGCGCCGGCCACGATGTGCCAGGGCCCGCCCGGCATCAGCGCGTGCGCGCCCAGCGCCGCGCCGGCGCTGGCCAGCCAGGGCGGCAGCGACCCCGCCCCCTTCCAGAATCCCGCCAGCAGGCACAGGAAGACCGCGATGAAGGTGAAGTCCAGCCCCCAGGCGGCGGGATCGGCGATCAGCGCGCCGGCCAAGGTTCCGGCCACCGTGCTCGCCAGCCACGCCACATAGAGCGTCAGCCCGACCCCGAACCAGTAGGCGAAGGTCAGCGCCTCGCCCCGGCGCAGCGCCAGCGCCCACACCTCGTCGGCCATCAGGAACAGCGCCGCCCCGACCCGCAGCGGCGGCCGGCCGGCCAGACGCGGCGCCAGCGTCGCCCCCATCAGGAGATGCCGCAGATTGACCAGCAGGATGCTTCCGGCGACGGCCGCCCCGGCGGCGCCCTTGCTCCACAGCTCGACCGCGACGAACTGCGAGCTGCCGGCGAAGACGAGGCCGCTCATCAGCCCCATCTCCAGCGGCGAGATGCCGGCCTTGGCGGCGAGGCTGCCGAGCAGCAGCCCGAAGGGAACGGCCCCCACCACGATGGGCAGGGCATGGACGGCGCCGAGCGCGAACTCGCGCCGGGCGGGCACCGGAGGGGATGGGATTGGAGCGTTCATGCCCCGCAAGCTAGGCGGCGGCGCTCCGCCCGTCTTGGACAGGATTGCTGCCGCGCCGGTATTGGCCGGGCGCCACCCCGACCCGCGCCTTGAACACCCGGTTCAGATGCGCCTGGTCGCAGAAGCCGCAGGCGGCGGCGATCTCGGCCAGCGGCAGCGGGCCGCCCAGCATCTCCTTGGCGCGATGGACCCGGCGGTCGGTCAGGTAGCCGTGCGGCGTCGTCCCCACCGCCGCGCGGAACACCCGCAGGAGATGGAAGCGGCTCAGCCCCACCGCCTCGGCGAGGTCGGCCAGCTCGACCACCGCGTCGAGATGGCTGTCGAGATAGTCGCGGGCACGCCGCACCGCCAGCGGCTCGGAGCCGGCGGGGCGCGGCCGGGCCGTCAGGTCGCCATGGCGCAGCGCCGTGGCGGCGAAGGCGCGCAGCGCGTCGGTTTCCAGCCGCAGGGCGTCGCCCCCCGGTTCCTCCAGGCCGCGATGCAGCGCCTGGATGACGCGGAACAGCTCCGGGTCCTTCAGGATGGTGTCGGTGAAGGAGGGCCGGGCCGGGCGGCCGAGCGCGTCGGCCAGCGTCTGCTCGAGCAGCGCGACCGGCGGGTAGAAGATGCGGTAGGCGAAGCCCTCGCCGGCCGGTCGGCCGTCGTGCAGCTCGTCCGGGTTGAGGACGACGACGTCCCCGGCGACGGCGCTGTGGAGAACGCCCCGGTAACGGTACAGCTCGGTCCCGGCGGTGATCACGCCGATGACATAGGTCTCGTGGGTGTGCGGCGCGTATGCATGCTGCTCGAACCGCGCGTTCAGGCACTCCATGCGGTCGAAGCGCGATTCACGCCACAGCCGCGCGTACTCCCCCCGCGCCGTCGGGGCCGAGCCCAGGGGGTGGGCCAGGGATTCGGTGAGGGCGGCGTGCTGATCCATCGCTATACTCTAACAGCCCGGCAACACCGTCGTCTTGGACAGGATTGCGGCCGGCCGGGCGAGCCCGCCGACCGGACAGCGGACAGGAACCGGGACCGCCGATGATCGCCACCATGACCCACGCCGTCACCCATCTGGGCAGCAGCACCCTGCTGATGCCGCTGTCCGCCCTCTACGCCACCCTGCTGTGGCGCCGGCATTCGGCGCCGCTGGCGCTGCGCTGGCTGGCCGCGGCCGGGTTGGGGCTGGGCGTGATGGCGGGCCTGAAGCTGTTCGGCCATGGCTGCGGCCTGCCGCCCTTCCCCTTCCTGCCCGAGGACCGCTTCGTCAGCCCGAGCGGGCACGCCGCCTTCGCGACGATCTTCTACGGCTCGGTCGGGGCGCTGGCGGCGCGCGGCGCCGGGTCGCCCGGCTGGCGCGGCCTGATCCTGCTGGCGACCGTCGGGCTGGTTGCGGCGATCTCGGTCTCGCGCGTGCTGGTCTCCGCCCACTCCGCCGCCGAGGTCGTCGCCGGGCTGCTGGTCGGCGGGCTGACGGTCGGGCTGTTCCTGTGGAGCGGCCGGACGTTGCCGGCGCCGGCGCGGCCCCGGATGCCGCCGCTGCTGCTGGCGGCGGTGGCGCTCGGGCTGGCCGGCATGGTCCGGGCCGGCGATCCCTCGATCATCGAGTCCGGCATCCGGACGCTCGCCGCCGAGCTGCGCACCGAAACCGGACTGTGCGGGGTTCCCCGCCTCGCCGCCTTCGGGCACGGCACCAATGGGCAGGACATCTATTTCCAAGCGCGGTGATGCCGGACCGGCCATCCTGTGTTATCACCTCCCTTCCGCGTTTCCGGCGGCCGGTCCGCCGGCCCTGTCCGGCGCCGCGCTTGCGATGACGGTCGGAAGGGCCTATACCAGCCGCCCGTTTTTGTTTCGTTCCGGTTTTTCGGCGTTTACCGCGTATGTCCCTGTTCGATGCCCTGCCACGCGGCCCTTCGGCCGGCGCCGTCGTCCCCTTCGCCCAGGAGGACCTGACGCGTGTCTTCGAGGCGAAGACCGTGCAGCGCGGGCGCACCCTGATCATGACCGGCGCCGTGCTGCTCGGCGATCCGGGAACCGGCCAGATCAAGGCCGAGGTGAACGACCTCGGCCGCCGGCTGGCGGTGACGATCACGCCGGCCCAGGGCAAGCGCGGCGTCGTGCTGGAGCGGACCTGCACCTGTGGCCGCAACGCCTGCGCCCATATGGCGGCGGCGGCGATGATGGCGTTGGAGACCCGGCCGGAATGGCGCAAGGCGTCGCTGTTCGATCTGGTCGACCGTCCCGCCTCCCCTCCCCCGCCGCCTCCGGCCGCCGCCACGGCTCCGGTTCAGGCCCGGCCGCAGCCCGCGGCTCCGGTTCCGACCGACGCCGCCCCGTCCCGGACGGCCGCTCCGTTCGCCGCGAAACCGCCCTCGCCGCCCCTGTCGCTGATCCGTCCCGCATCGGCGGCACCACGGCCGACGGCAGCGCCCCCGCCAGCACCGGCCCCTGCACCGGCCCCTGCACAGGCGCGCAGCCTGCGCTGGACGCTGGAGCCCGGACAGGGCGAGGTCGCCTGCCACATCTCCGCCGATTTCGTGACCGAGGGGCGGAGCGAACTCGATCCGGCCACCCCGCGCGACGTGCTCGCCAAGGCCCCGCGCGACATGGAGGGCGACGCCGACCGCGCCATCGCCCGGCTGCTGGGCGGCGGCGGCTCGACGCGCACCCCGGTCGCCAAGAGCCGGGGCGAGGCGGTGGATCGTCTTCTGCGCCGCCTGCTGGCCACCGGCCGGCTGCACTGGCGCGACGGCACCCCGCTGACCGAGGCGCCCGGCCGCGTCGTCCGCGCCTTCCGCGACCCGGCGACCCGCAAGCTGCGCCCGACCGGCCTTCCCGAGCGCAGCGTGCTGGTGAAGGGCCAGTCCTATTGGTGCGTCGATTCGGCGACCGGCAGCGTCTTCCCGGTCGACCTCCAGGTGGTCGAGGTGCCCAAGGCCAAGCCGGGCGCACCGGCCGCCGCCCCCGACCCCAAGCCCGCCGGCCAGCCGGTGTCGCGGCTGTTCGCCCCGTCGCGCCACGCCCCGGCCCCGCCGCCCCGTCTCGCGCCGGCCCTTCCCTCCTTCCGCGAGAGCGGCATCCCCGGCGTGCGCAGCGGCGCCGCCGAGGCGGCCGACATCGTCGAGCGCTCGCCCCGGATCATCGCCCGGCTCGGCCGGGTGGTGACGCCGTCGGACGGGCTGGTGGACGTGCTGCGCCTGTCCTTCGATTACGGCGACCCGGACGACCAGCCCGGCAATCCATCGGACGAGGCGCCCGGCGAGACGACCGAGATCGAGCCCGACGACCAGCGCCAGTTCGCCCGCTTCGAGGACGCGCGCGGCAACGTCACCTTCGTCCGCCGCGCCAAGGCGGAGGAGCAGGCGGCGCTCGACCGGCTGTCCGGCCTCGGCTTCGCCCAGGCGCGCATCGAGCCGCCGAAGGGCTCGCTGAACGCGCGCGGCACCCGTGTCCACTGGCTGACCGGCCGCGACGTCGAGGAGCGCTGGCGCGCCTTCCTCGCCACCGAGGTCCCCGCCCTGACCAGGGACGGCTGGGCGGTGGAGATCGGCGCCGATTTCGGCACCAAGGTCATCGAGCCGGGCGCCGACGTCGAGGTCGCGGTGCGTGACGCCGGAGACGGCTGGTTCGACCTCGACGTCGGGGTCGAGATCGAGGGCGAGCGCCGGCCGCTGCTGCCCATCCTGGCCCGGCTCGTGGAGCGCGGCGGCCTGTCGGCCACCCGGATCATCGACGGGCGCGCCCACATCGTGCTGGACGACGGCAACGTGCTGGCGCTGCCGGCCGAGCGGGTCGAGCGGCTGATGAGCGTGCTCGACGCCATGCTGAGCAGCGGCCGCCCCGCCGGCGACAAGCTGAAGGTGCCGCTGGCCGACGCCGATTCGCTGCTCGACATCGACGACCTGATCGCCCGCCGCACCGGCGAGACGGCGCAGATCGACGGCTACCTGAAGCGGCTGCGCGACAGCGAGTTGGCGGGCGACATGGAGCCGCCCCCCGGCTTCCGCGGCGAGTTGCGCGACTACCAGCGCGCCGGGCTGGCCTGGATGCAGAGCCTGCGGGCCAACGACGTCGCCGGCATCCTCGCCGACGACATGGGGTTGGGCAAGACCGCCCAGACCCTCGCCCACATCGCCACCGAGGAGCATGAGGGGCGGCTGACCGACCCCTGCCTGGTGGTGGTGCCGACCAGCCTCGTGCCGAACTGGGTCGCCGAGGCCGAACGCTTCACCCCGCATCTGCGGGTGGTGGTGCTGCACGGGCTCGACCGGCACGAGAAGCTGTCCGAACTCGACCGCGCCCACATCGTGGTGACGACCTACGGCGTCGTCGCCCGCGACGTCGACCTGCTGAAGCGGCTGGCGTGGCACATGCTGGTGCTGGACGAGGCCCAGGCGATCAAGAACCCGGACGGCAAGGCGACCCGCGCGGTGGCGGCGCTGCAATCGCGGCACCGGCTCTGCCTGTCCGGCACGCCGGTGGAGAACAACCTCGGCGAGCTGTGGAGCCAGTTCGCCTTCCTGATGCCCGGCCTGCTCGGCGACCGCAAGGAGTTCGGCAAGCGCTACCGCGTGCCGATCGAGAAGCGCGGCGACAACACGCGGGCCAACCTGCTGATGCGCCGCATCCGCCCCTTCCTGCTGCGCCGCACCAAGGAGGCGGTCGCCAAGGAGCTGCCGCCGAAGACCGAGGTGGTGGTCCGCATCGACCTCGACCGCGACCAGCGCGACCTCTACGAGACGATCCGCCTGTCGGTGAACGAGACGGTGCGCGCGGCGCTCGCCGTCGGCGGTCAGGGGAACGGGTCGGGCGGCGGGCTGGGCCGCAACGCCATCACGGTGATCGACGCGCTGCTGAAGCTGCGTCAGGTCTGCTGCGACCCGCGTTTGCTGAAGATCGGCACCGGCAACCCGGCCGGGACGAAAACCCGCGAGAGCGCCAAGCTGGAGGCGCTGACCGAGATGGTGCGGGAAATGGTGCCCGAAGGCCGCCGCATCCTGATCTTCTCGCAGTTCACCACCATGCTCGACCTGATCAAGATCGAGCTGGAGAAGGCGGCCATCCCCTATGTCGAGTTGACCGGCCGCACGCTCGACCGGGCGGAGCCGGTGAACCGCTTCCAGAACCGCGAGGTCCCGGTCTTCCTGATCAGCCTGAAGGCGGGCGGGCGCGGCCTGAACCTGACCGCCGCCGACACGGTGATCCATTACGACCCGTGGTGGAACCCGGCGGCCGAGGACCAGGCGACCGACCGCGCCTACCGCATCGGCCAGGACAAGCCGGTGTTCGTCTACAAGCTGATCGCCGCCAACACGGTGGAGGAACGCATCATCGACCTCCAGCGCCGCAAGGGCAGCCTGTCCGCCGCGACCATCGAGGGCGCCGGTCTGGTCAGCGCGCTCGACGGCGGCGACATCGACTATTTGCTGGGAACCGAGCCGTAAACCGGCCCTCTTGCGGAGCGGGAGACCGGGGAATCACCCCGCGAGATCGACCCGCGCGTCGGCGATGACGCAGTTGCGGCCCGAGCGCTTGGCCTCGTAGAGCGCCTCGTCGGCGCGGCGGATCAGCCCTTCCGCCGTATCGCCCAGCAGCCCGCCGACCGAGATGCCGATCGAGACCGTCACCGAGATCTCGGCCGCGTCGGCGGCGGAGACGACGAAGGGCGTGTCGGCGATGCGCTGGCGCAGCCGCTCGGCGACGATCAGCGCCGCCTCCCCGTCGGTGTCGGGCAGGATGACGACGAACTCCTCGCCGCCCAGCCGGGCGACCAGATCGAAGGTGCGCAGGTTGCGGCTGGACCGCGCCGACACCTCGCGCAGCACCTCGTCGCCGATGGCGTGGCCGTGGGTGTCGTTCACCACCTTGAAATGGTCGATGTCGAACATCAGCACCGACACCGGCTTGTGGCTGTCGATGGCGCGCTCCAGCAGGCGCGGCAGATGAGCGTTGACGTAGCGGCGGTTGAACACGCCGGTCAGGCTGTCGGTCAGCGCCATCGACAGGCTCTGCTCGTAGTTCGAGCGCAGCCGCTCCTGGTAGCGCTTGCGGCGGATCTGGGTGCGGGCGCGGGCCAGCAGCTCGTTGCGGTCGATCGGCTTGATGACGTAGTCGTTGGCGCCGAGCTCCAGCCCCTTGGCGACGTGGTTCAAGTCGCCCTCGTCCACCATCAGCAGGATCGGCACCTGCCGCGTCCGCTCGTGCGAGCGGAGCTGCGAGCACAGCCGCAGGCCGTCCTCGTTCAGCAGGGTCAGGCTGATGACCACGAGGTCGAACTCGCCGGACAGCGCCCGCTCCAGCGCCTTGGCGCAACTGTCGGCGGCCATGACGCTGTTGTGGTCGCGCAGCAGCGTCTCCGTCACCTTGTCGAGGTCGAGCGCCGAATCCTCCAGCACCAGGACGCGCGCCCGCTCGAAGGATTCGTTCAGCAGCGTGCCGCTGCGCTCGATCACCCCGAACTGGCCGGACGTGGTCTCGCGCAGGCGCCATTCGTCCATCATCATCTTCAGGCGGACGAGCGAGCGGACCCGCGCGAACAGCGCGATGTCGTTGACCGGCTTGGTCAGGAAATCGTCGGCGCCGGCCTCCAGCCCGCGCACGCGGTCGGCGACGTCGGACAGCGCCGTCACCATCACCACCGGGATGTGCATCGTCGCCGGGTCGGAGCGGATCTTCTCGCACACCTCGAACCCGTCCATGCCCGGCATCATGACGTCGAGCAGGACGATGTCCGGCGACTCCCGACGCACCGCCTCCAGCGCCTCCGGCCCGTTGAAGGCCGTGATGACGTTGAAGTACTCGCGCGTCAGCTTCGCCGCGAGCAGCTTCACGTTGGGCAGAACATCATCGACGACAAGGACACGCGCGGACATGGAGCGATCAGATCCCGTGAGGATTCCGTCAAAGAAAGGTCAGTTCAAGAACTTCTTAACCGTCTCAAGAAACTTCACGACCGAGATCGGCTTCGCGATGTAGTCCTCGCAGCCGCCCTGGCGGATTTTCTCTTCGTCCCCCTTCATGGCGAAGGCGGTGACGGCGACGACCGGAATGGCCTTCAGCTCCGCGTCGTCCTTGATCCAGCGCGTGACCTCCAGGCCCGACACCTCAGGAAGCTGGATGTCCATCAGGATCAGGTCGGGACGGTGCTGGCGGGCCATCCGCATCGCCTCCATCCCGTCGCGCGTCTGCAAGGTGCGATAACCATGCGCCTCGAGCAGGTCGTGGAAGAGCTTCATGTTCAGCTCGTTGTCCTCGACGATCAGCACGGTCTTCACCGCCGTGTCGCCGACCACCCCTGGGCCGCCCGGTTCCGCTGGCATGCATCCTCCCCTGGGCTTGGCACCTGCACCGTCCACGCGCCGGATCTCCCGGCACGCACGGACCCAAGACTGTTCCCGAGTCCGGTATACCCCTTTTTAAAATGGGTCGCGACGGTTAAATTGTCGTTACCGAGGAACGGGATCCCCACCTATCCCGGCGGCCGTTGCGCAACCGGCACGACAGCGCGGGGCCGGGCATGCGGCGTTCCCGCCACGCGCGAAGCCCGCCCCGCGCAAGCATGGGCGAGCCGTTCGCCTCTCCGTCAACCGGCGGGACGGCGCCGGCCCGCCGTTCAGGCGGCGGCCTTGACCCTGCGCTTGGCGTCCCGCCGGCGGGCGCTCTTGGCGCCGTACATCATGGTGTCGGCACGGCGCATCACCTCGTCCTCGTGATCGTCGGCGCCGTAGGGCTGGGTGCCGACCGAGAAGCGGACCGGCAGGGTCCTGCCGCCCCATTCGGCGTGGTGCGCGTCGGCGATGGCGGCGAGCTGCCGGGCGCGGGCCAGGCCGCTGGCGGTGTCGGTGTTGGTCAGCAGCACCGCGAACTCGTCGCCGCCGAGCCGGGCGACCACATCCTCCTGCCGGACGCTGGCGGCGATCATCCGGGCGACCTGCCGCAGATAGCTGTCCCCGGCGACATGGCCATGGGTGTCGTTGATCGCCTTGAAACCGTCGAGGTCGATCATCACCAGCACCCCACCGGCCGCGTCGGACCGGCGGGCCGAGGCCAGCTCGCGGCGGAAATGGCTGTAGAAGCCGCGCCGGTTCAGCAGGCCGGTCAGCTCGTCGGTCATCGCCTGGCTTTCCAGGAAGGCGATCCGTTCCTGGAGCTGGCTGATGGTGTCCTTCGCCTCGGACAGCAGGGCGAGGGTCTCGTCCAGGACATGGCGTTCGGTTCCCCGCAGGATCCCGACGCGCGAGGCCAGCGCGACCGGGTTCCAGGCCACCGATCCGTCGAAACGATCGGTAACGTGGCTCTGAAGATCCAATGCGGCGACAACGGCGTTCATGAGTCGGCTCCTCGATGAAGGTCGAAACACTTCGCCGATCACAAAAGCAACAAGCGTGCCACCCCCGCGTCGAAGCTTGACCGATGCAGGAATGTCACAGCGGCGTGAGCGGCGGGATTTTCGTCACGGCAAGGAAACCAAGCATTTACCATGTCCCCGCCCCTCCGGTGCGGGTCTGGTCCCCGCATGGCCGGCGCATGAAGGGACATCCTGTTTCGCCGGAACGAAAGATCCGAACGGAATCGGGCGCTCCCGGCCCTGCGCCGGCCGGCGATATTTGCCGCTCCGGCCCCGCCACCGGCATCTTCTGCCGGGGTGGGTAATCCCTGCCGATAAGGGAATCCCCCGGGAAGCGCCCGGACGACGCCCTTACACCACCCGGTCGGGCGCCTCGCGGCCCGCCAGCACCGCGTCGATGTTGTCCAGCGCCCGGAAGCCCATGGCGCAGCGGGTCTCCACCGTGGCGCTGCCCAGATGCGGCAGCAGGAAGCTGTTGGGCAGGTCGCGGTAGCCGGGGTGCAGCCTCGGCTCGTTCTCGAACACGTCCAGCCCGGCGGCGGCGAGCTGGCCGGAGCGCAGGGCGGCGATCACCGCCTCGTCCTCCACCACCGAGCCGCGCGCCGTGTTGACCAGGATGGCGCCCCGCGGCAGCCGGGCGATCCGCTCGGCGTTCAGCCAGTGGCGGGTCTCGGCCGTCGCCGGGAAATGCAGGGACAGCACGTCGCAGACCGCCAGCATCGCGTCGGGATCGGCGTGGTAGGTGGCCCCCTGCTCCAGCTCGGCGGGCAGGCGCTTGCGGTTGCTGTAGTGGATGGTCATGCCGAAGGCGCGCGCCCGCTGGGCCACCGCCTGCCCGATCCGGCCCATGCCGATAATGCCCAGCCGCTTGCCGCCGAGGTGGGTGCCCATGAGCTGGGTCGGCGTCCAGCCGGTCCAGGCGTCGGCACGGATCATCCGCTCGCCTTCCGAGGCGCGGCGGGCGGCGCCGAGGATCAGCAGCAGGGCGATGTCGGCGGTGGCGTCGGTCAGCACGTCCGGCGTGTTGGTGACGGTCAGGCCGCGCGCCCTGGCGGCCTCCAGGTCGATGTGGTCGGTGCCGACCGAGAAGGTCGCCAGCACCCTCACCCCGGCGGGCAGCGCGGCGATGGCGGCGGCGTCCAGCCGGTCGCCGGCGCAGCACAGCACGGCGTCGGCCCCGGCACCGGCGGCGCGCTCGGCGATGGCGGCACCGCTCAGCGTCTCGTCGGCCGGGTTGAGGATCGCCGCATAGTCGCGCGACGCCCGCGCCTCGACCGCGTCCGGCAGGCGGCGGGTCAGCAGCACAACCGGGCGGGCGGTGTCAACGGGACGTTGGGCGGGGCTGGTCATTCCGGGATTTCCCTTCGGATGGTAGGAATTGCGGGTGGCGGCTCTTCCGGTCCGCCTCGAAAACACCCATAATCCAACCAGCGCCGACAATCACCTGTGGATCCCGCCTTGTCCGACCGCCACACCGCCACCCCCTCCGCCCGTCATACGACCATGGGCATGACCGTGGGCGCGGCCTTCAGCGTGACCCTGGGCGCCCTGGCGCTCCTCGCCAGCCTGCCGGCGGCGGCCCAGGCCGCGCCGGTCGCGGCTCCCCAGCCCGGCGCCGCCGCGGTTTCCGCGGTGGCGGCCGACATCCAGCCGCACCGCGCCATCTACAGGATGTCCCTGCTGTCGGCCCGCAACAGCTCCAAGGTCAGCGACGTGCGCGGCCGCATGATGTTCGAATGGGCCGACGCCTGCGACGGCTGGACGACGGAGCAGCGCTTCCAGCTCCGCTTCGCCTACAGCGAGGGCGACGAGATGGCGATGAACACCAACTACACGACCTGGGAGGCGAAGGACGGGCGGCGCTACCGCTTCAACGTCCGCAAGCTGATCAACGGCGAGGTCGACGACGACGTGCGCGGCGAGGCCAACCTGGGCGCCGGCGAGGGCGCCGGCAGCGCCCAGTTCACCAAGCCGGAACCGCAGGAGATGCCCCTGCCGGCCGCCACCATGTTCCCCACCGCCCACACGCTGGCGATTCTCGACCATGCGCTGCGCGGCGAGCATTTCTTCAGCCGCACCGTCTTCGACGGCGCCGACGCGGAAGGAGCGACCGAGGTGTCGACGGTCATCGGCCAGGCCGGCGCACCCAAGGAGAGCGGCAAGAACGCGCTGCTGCGCGACATCAAGGCGTGGCCGGTCCGCATGGCCTTCTTCCCCACCCACAGCGACTCCGCCCAGCCCGAGTATGAAATGAGCCTGCGGCTGTTGCAGAACGGCATCGCCGAATCCATGCAGATCGACTACGGCGACTTCACGGTCAACGCGATCCTCGACACGATCGAGGCGTTGCCCAAATCCGGATGCTGAGCGGTATTTGCAGAAAATACTTAATGGTTGATCGCGACTCGTTGCTGCGCTTAACTGTCAGGGTTATCGGAGGCGCAACAGGCTGGTGCGCTCCGTGGCGCCGGACCATCCGGCGGCGCGGATGCGGGCCGGCCCCAAAGGGGTTCCAGCATGAGCAAGAAGCATGTCCAGATCGGGCAGGTCTTTCAGCCGGTCGGCGCAGGCAAGGGCCGCGCGTGGCGGGTGATGGGGACCGTCAATCTGCTCGGAATCCCGCACGCCCGCATCGTCAGCACCGAGGACGAGGGCGTGTCCAAGACGTTGAGCTGCTCGGTGCTGGTCGACACCGACCATTACCGCCTGATCGCCACGGCGCCGATGGACGGCATGGCGGCCTGACCGCCACCGTCCCGCCACGGGACCGGGCCAGCAACGAAGGAGCCGGCAAGGGGGCGATCCGCCGCCCGATGTTCCGGAGCTTGTGATGTCCACGCCGAGCCTGCTCGCCGCCCAGGCCCCGCGGCCGCTGGCCGACCGCCTGCGCCCCGCCCGATTGTCCGACGTCGCCGGGCAGGACCATCTTCTCGGACCCGACGGCCCGATCGGCCGGATGGTCGCGGCCCGGGCCCTGTCCTCGATGGTTCTGTGGGGGCCGCCCGGCTGCGGCAAGACCACCATCGCCCGCCTGCTGGCACAGGCCACCGACCTGCGATTCGAATCGATCTCCGCCTTGCAGACCGGCGTCGCCGACCTGCGCAAGCTGTTCGAGACGGCGCGCCAGCGCCGCGACGGCGGCCAGGGAACGCTGCTGTTCTGCGACGAGATCCACCACTTCAACCGCAACGTCCAGGACAGCTTCCTCCCGTATCTGGAGGACGGCACCATCACGCTGGTGGGCGCCACCACCGAAAACCCCTCCTTCGAACTGAACGCCGCCATCCTGTCGCGCGTGCAGGTCTTCGTGCTGCGCCGGCTCGACGCGGCGGCGCTCGACAGCCTGCTGGCCCGTGCGGAGGAGCATGTCGGCCGCCCCCTGCCCCTTCGGCCCGACGCGCGCGCGGCGCTGCTGGCGATGGCCGATGGCGACGGGCGCTTCGTGCTGAACATGGCCGAGCAGATCTATGCGGTGGGCGGCGCCTCGGCCGACGCCGGGCCGCTCGACAACGCGGCGCTCGGGCGGATCCTGCAACGGCGCATGCCGTCCTACGACAAGTCGGGCGACGGCCACTACAATCTGCTGTCGGCCTTCCACAAGAGCCTGCGCGCGTCGGACGCCAACGCGGCGCTCTATTGGATGTGCCGCATGCTCGACGCCGGCGAGGATCCGCGCACCATTGCGCGGCGCATGGTCTGCGTCGCCAACGAGGATGTCGGGCTGGCGGACCCCAACGCCATCCTCCAGGCCACCGCCGCCTGGGACGCCTACGAACGGCTGGGGGCGGCGGAGGGCGAGCGGGCGCTGGCCCAGGCCTGCCTGTATCTGGCGACCGCGCCGAAGTCGAACGCGGTGGAGGTGGCGCTGGGCGAGGCGCGCCGGCTGGCGAAGGCGACCGGCAGCGTCATGCCGCCCATGCACGCGGTGAACGCGCCGACCAGGATGATGGCCGACCTCGGCTACAAGCAGGGCTACGTCTACGACCACGACACGCCGGAAGGCTTCTCCGGCCTCGACTATTTCCCGGAATCGGTGGGGCGCCACGAGTTTTACCGCCCCGTCGAACGCGGTTTCGAGCGCGATATCCGAAAGCGTCTGGACTATTGGGCCGGATTGCGCCGCCGCCGCCGTTAAGGTTCGGTCGCGCTTCGCCAAGAGTGTTGACCAGAATTGCGCGGAAGGCGCAACTTTCGATCGCCGCTGCCACCAAATCCCCCGCCGTCGGCGCGCAACCCGTGCGATGATGCCGGTGTTGTTCTTCAGAGCGGCGGAAGACAAGCACGCCGCAATGACGCAAAATCACGCATCGCGAGCCAACATCGACCGCAAACCCACGAAACGAGGTACCTCTAAGGAGAAGTCATAGAGACTATCTACGAGTCCTAGAAGTACCTCTCAAGATACGACCTGCCTCATAGCTCCGTTAGCGAGTCATTAACCGGCGGCGTGGCTCAATGGCGTCATCACGAACGCACAGGCGAAGGGAGATTTACATGATCGTCACCACGAAGTCCGAGAAGATCACCGCCTCTTCCCTGACCCATCTGACGCTCCTGGATGAATTCATCCGCCTGACCCAGGACCGGATCGGCGCGCAGGATGACGCCTTCGTGCGCGACAGCCTGGCCGACCTGCTGACCAGCCTGCGCGACGAGCGCGCCGGCTATGTGGAGATCCTGGGCGCCGCCACCTTCAACCGCGCGGCCTGACCAGCGATCCACCCACGCGATCCACCCACGGCCCCGCGTTCGCGAAAGCCATGCGTTCGGAAGGGAACGGCGCCGTCCTGCCGCGCCGCTCCCGTCCCTCCGCCGCCCGGAATCAACACGCCGCGATCCGGAGTTCCCCTCAGGGATTCTCCTCGGCCAGCGCCGTCAGGCCGTCGCCGGTCAGCCGGTAGGGCAGCCATTCCTTCATCTGGCGGAAGCCGACACGGTCGTAGAAGCCGCGCGCCGGATTCCAGTCCAGCACATTCAGATCGACGCGCCGATAGCCACGCTCCACCGCCCGTCGGGCGACGGCGGACAACAGTTTCCGACCGACCCCGTGGGTGCGCGCCTCCGGCGTCACGTAGAGATCCTCGACGAACAGGCCGGGCCGCCCTTCCCAGGTCGAATAGGTGAGGAAGGTCAGCGCGAAGCCGGCCGGCACGCCGTCCAGCTCGGCGATCAGCGCCTCGAACACCGGATGTTCGCCCCAGCCGTCGCGGCGGAAATCCTCTTCCGACGCCTTGACCGAATGGGCTTCGCGCTCGAATTCGGCAAGCTCGCGGACGAAGCGCAGGATGACGGCGCAATCGGACTCGACGGCCGGTCGGATGGTCACGGTCGGCATGGGCGTGCAACTTTCTCGCAAAACGCAGCCCGGAACGGGCCAAGGCGCCGACGATAGCCGCCCTCCCTCTCGTCCGCACGTCCAAAGCACGGGACCGGCCACCACGGAACGGCGACCGTCAGTCGTCGCCGCCCCCCTTCAGATCCAGGATGCCGCGCAGCTCCTGCACCCGGCGCTCGGCGCTGTGCTCGGCCAGCGCCCGTTTGCGCGCCCGTTGCCCCAGATCGGCCAGATGGTTGCGCGGCAGCATCATCGCCGTGGTGACGTCGTCGGTCTGCGCGGCGACCAGGATTTCCCGGCCCGGTTCGAAGAAGGTTTCCACCCCGTCCCAACGGTCCGACACGATGGCTGCCCCGCGCGCCGCCGCCTCCAGCAGCCGGTCGGTCGGGCACCAGCCGACACGACGCTCGTCGTCGCGCGCCAGGGCCAGCGTCAGGGTCGCCGAGGCCAGCAGATCGCCGGTGTGCGACAGGTCGAAGTCCGGCAGCGCCGCGATGTTGCCGGACAGCGCCGCCACGTCGGGCAGGTGGCCGCCGGCCAGCACGAAGCGGCGGCGGGCCAGCCGCTGCGCCGGCTCGATGAAGAAGCGGTCGAGCCCCTCGCGCATCGCCCGCGCGTCGGGCGCGACGCAGCACAGGTCGCCGTGGTAGGCGCGGCGGTGATGGCCGTGCTTGTGCGCCTCCGGCACGATCCACGGGTAGAGCGGCGTCACGCCGTCGGCCCCCGTCTTCTCGCGGTAGGCGTCCAGGGCCGGGCCGCCGCTCGACGTCAGCACCAGATCGAAACCGCCCAACCCGCCGGCCGGCAGATGCGCCGGCCCCTCCCCTGCCTCCAGCGCGGCAAGCGAGGCCGGCGCGTCGGGGTCGTAGAGGACCCGGCGGGCGCTCCGGGACTCCCGCACCAGCCCGGCCGCCGCCAGCGCGTCCGGCCCATGGGCGACGGCGAGCGCCACCCCGGAATCGTCGGCCTGCCGCGCCGCCTCGGGGGCGATGGCGTCCCAGTCGTCGTAGGTCAGCCATTCGCCACCCGGAATGGTCCAGGGCGCGGCCGCGCCGCCGGGACCGGCCCGCTCGACGGCGATCACGCGATGCCCGCGAATCGCCAGCGCCTGCACCAGCGCGCGCCAGCGCAGGCTGTGGGCGGCGTCGTGCCCGGTACCGGTGGTGAGGCCGAAAATCACGATTTTCATGGCGTCGGCACCTTCATGCGATCGGTGGCGTGCGATCCGCCGGGACGGGTCTGTCGGAACCGGTCTGTTGGAACTGGTCTGCCGGGACTGCGGCCCCTGCTCACTCAACGCGGTCGGACACGGCGAAGTTCCAGCCATGGCGGAGGATGCGAACGGCTCGGTCCGGATGCCCGCCGGATGGATGGGCACCGCCAGTGCCGGGACTTCGGCCGCGCGGTCGGCGGCGCGTTGCGGGATGACAGGGATATGGTCCATGGACGCGGCTGTTCAAGCTTCGTTCCAGCTGCCCCGCGCCGGTGACAGCGCCGTTCGCCGCCCCCGCCACGGATTTCGCGGTTGAGCGGAGCGGCCGGGCATCCTAGGGTCAGCCTCCGGCATTCCCAGCGACCATGATCGAGCGCATGCGAACCCTGCCCCGCACCCTGCCCCGCCATTCGGCCCGCCTCCTTCTCGTCACGCTCCTGCTGGCCGGCTGCCAGAGCACCGGCGCCAGCGCCCCCGTGCCGGCCGGCGGCGCGTCGCCGGCCGCGGCCGCGGCTCCCGCCCCCGCTCCCCGCCCGGCGGCCCAGCCCAGCCAGAGCTTCCCCGACTGGCTGCGCGCGCTGCGCGCCGAGGCGCTCGCCCAGGGCATCCGCGCCCAGACCTTCGACCGCGCCTTCCAGCGGGTGAAGCTGTCCGACCGCGTGGTGGAGCTGGATTCCAGCCAGCCCGAGTTCACCCGCCAAGTGTGGCAGTATCTGGACAGCGCCGTGAACGAAAAGCGCGTCCAGGCCGGCCGCCAGAAGATGCAGGAGAACGCGGCGTTGCTGAATCGCATCAGTCAGCGGTCCGGCGTGCCGGCGGAGATCCTCGTCGCCTTCTGGGGCGTGGAGACGGATTTCGGCAATTCCACCGGCGGCTTCTCGGTCGTCGACGCGCTGACCACGCTGGCCTACGAGGGCCGGCGGGCGGCCTATTTCCGCACCGAGTTGCTGGCGGCGCTGCGCATCCTCGATTCGGGCGACATCGCGCCGGAGCGCATGTCCGGCTCCTGGGCCGGGGCGATGGGGCAGACGCAGTTCATGCCGACCATCTTCCTGAAACACGCGGTGGACGAGGACGGCGACGGCCACCGCGACATCTGGGGCAGCCTGCCCGACGTGCTGGCCTCGACCGCCAAGTTCGTGCTGGCCAACGGCTGGCGCAGCGGCGAGCGCTGGGGGGAGGAGGTGCGGCTTCCCGACGGCTTCCCCTACGACCAGGCGGAGCTGAGCGTCGTCAAGCCGGTGTCGGAATGGCGCCGGATGGGCGTGCTTCCGGCCGGCGGCGGCGAGCTGGCCGGCGAGGGCCCGGCGTCGATCATCGTGCTGGCCGGCCATCAGGGGCCGGCCTTCCTGGCGCGCGACAACTTCCGCGCGATCATGCGCTACAACCCGTCGACCAGCTACGCGCTGGCGGTGGCGCTGCTGTCCGACCGCATGGCCGGACGCGCGGGCGTGCTGGGAAGCTGGCCCCGGCAGGAGACGGCGCTGAGCAAGGACGAACGGACGGAGTTGCAGGAGCGGCTCGCCTCGCTGGGGATGGAGCCGGGAACCCCCGACGGCATCATCGGCGCCAACACCCGCAACGCGCTGCGCCGCTTCCAGACCTCCATCGGCGTCGTTCCCGACGGTTTCGCCACCAAGGGAATGCTGGAGCGGCTGCGCCGGGCCTCCTGACGCCGCCCGGCGCGTCTTCCAGGACAATGTCCCGAAGAAGCGCAAAACCCTTCTCCCCGAGGGAGAAGGGTTTTGACGAGGGGGCTTCCTTGAAGGAGGGGCGTTCCCTCACGCCTCCGGCTTCGGCGCAGACGCAACGGCGAAGCTGCTGAGATCCTCCTTGGGCCGCTCATCGGACGGCAGGCGGCCCTGCACCAGGAAGCAGATGTTCTCCGCCACGTTGGTGGCGTGGTCGCCGATCCGCTCGATGGATTTGGCGGCGAACAGCAGATGCGTGCAGCCGGTGATCTGCGCCGGGGTTTCCATCATGTAGGTCAGGAATTCCCGGAACAGGCTGGTGTAGGCGGCGTCGACCTCGCCGTCGCGGTTGCGGACGGCGGTGGCCAGATTCGCGTCCTGCCCGGCGTAGGCGCGGCGCATGTCGCCGATCATCTCCAGCACCGTCCGCCCCATCCAGGTCAGCGACCCCACCGGCGGCACGGCGGGAAGCCCGGCCAGCGTCACCGCCCGCTTGGCGACCGAACCGGCGAAATCGCCCATCCGCTCCAGGTTGGAGGCGATCTTCAGCGCGGCGACGATGTCGCGCAGATCCTTGGCCATCGGCTGGCGCAGGGCCAGCAGGCGGATGGTCATCGCCTCGACCTCCAGCTCCAGCCGGTCGATGGCGGCGTCGCCCTCGACCACGGCGGCGGCCTTAGCCGCGTCGGCCTCGGCGAGCGCCTCCAGCGCCAGCGCGAACTGTGTCTCGACCAGCGCCGCCATGCGGTCGATGGCGGAATGCAGCGCCGTCAACTCGGCGTCGAACGCCGCAACCGTGTGTCCCCCGGCCATGCCCCATCCCCTTGCTGAAGAACGCTTCGCGTGCCCGTGCAGATAATACGGCGCCGCCCGCGTGCCAAGCGCGGTGCGGCCGCCCGTCCGTCTTAACCTTTGGCATAGATTATTCTGGGACACTGGTCTATCGATGGAACACAGCATGCCTTCGCCCCGCGGCCCCCGGTTTCGCGGGCCGGACGCCACAGACACCGGACCCGGTCGATGACGCCTCACGAGTTGGTCGCCGTGCTGGAGAAGCACGAGCGCTGGCTGAAGAACAAGTCGGGCGGCGCGCGCGCCAACCTGACCATGGCGAACATGGAAGGGGCCAACCTGTCCGGCGTGGATCTGACGCAGGGCAAGCTGTCGGGCGCCAACCTGTCCCATTGCGACCTGACCAACGCCAACCTCAGCAACGCCGACCTGTTCGCCGCCCATCTGACCAAGGCCGACCTGTCGGGCTGCAACCTGTACCGCGCCGACCTGCGCGGCGCCCGGATGCGCGGCGCCAAGATGAAGCGCGCCATCCTGAAGGAGGCCGACCTGCGCGGCGGCGCCCTGCTCTATGGCGGCGGTTCGCCGAACGGCGGCGGCAAGGGACTCGATTTCGTGCGCTCCGACCTCTCGGGCAGCGATTTCGACGACGCCTCGCTGAGCAACGCCAACCTGTCGGGCGCCGACCTGACCGACGTGTCGATGAACGGCGCCGACTGCGAGGGCGCGCTGCTGACCGGCGCCACGCTGATGCGCGCCAGCATGAAGAGCTGCAACCTCGCCCGCGCCGACCTGCGCGGCAGCAACCTGTCGGGCGTGAACCTCCAGGGCGCCGTCCTGCGCGACGCCAACCTGACCGGCGCCCTGCTGGCCGGGGCGAACCTGCGCAACGCCGACCTCCAGGGCGCCAAGCTGGAGGGGGCCGACCTCACCGGGGCCGACACGACCGGCGCCAACCTCGCCCGCTCGGCGGAGAATTTCTCGGTGCAGATCCAGCAGGCGCTGCACAACCACTACACCTGGATCAACACCAACGGCAGCATGGGCGCGCGCGCCGACCTCGCCGGGGCCGACATGAGCCACATCGATCTGTCGGGCGTGAACCTGTCGGGCGCCAACCTGAAGCGCGCCAACCTCAACGGCGCCAAGATGCGCGAGTCGCTGCTGATCATGTGCGACATCTCGGAGGCCGACCTGTCCGGCGCCGACTTCACCGGGGCGATCCTCGACGGCGCCAACCTGCGCGGCGCCAACCTGGAGGGCGCGCGGCTGGACGGGGCCGGCATCGGCTGGGTCGACATCAAGGGGCCGGACGGACGGCCGACCGGACGGCTGTGGGCCGCGAACCTGACCGGCAGCCGGCTGACCGGAGCGTCCTGCGTGCGCACCAACCTGCGTGGCGCCACCCTGGCGGACTGCGACTTCTCCAACGCCAACCTGACCGGCGCCATCCTGAGCGACGCCAACATTCGCGACGCCCGCTTCACCGGCGCCAACCTGGCCGGCGCCAGCCTGCCGCCGCCACCCGATCCGGACGACGACTGAGCACGGCGGCCGGCCCCTTTCCGTCCGGTCCGGGCCGTCTCACGCCGTCTCACGCCGTCTCACGCCTCCAGGGCGTCGTCCCGGCCGATCCCCTCACGCGCAACTCCCTCCCGGTCGTCGCCCTCACGGCTGCCGAGCGTCGCGGCGTTCAGATTGGCGCCGACCCGGCGCAGCACGTCGATGGCGTGGGCGACCTCCTCCGGCGCGATGCCGGCCACGGCCAGGGCCGCGATGTCCGACGCGCTGGGCATCATCGCGTCGCGCAGCGCCCGCCCCTTCTCGGTCAGGAAGATGTTCATCTTGCGCCGGTCGTGGGCGTTGCGCACCCGCTGCACCAGCCCCTGGGCCACCATCACGTTGACGGCGGTGACCGTCGTCGGCTCCATCATGCCGACGCGATGGCTCAGCTCGCGCTGGGTCAGCCCGTCCTCGTCCCACAGGGCGCGCAGGAAGAACCACTGCCCCATGCTGACGCCCGACCGGGTGATGCGCGCCTGCAACGCGCGGGCGAAGGCACGGTTCACGTCGCGCACCACGAAGGACAGGACGCCGTCGGACGCCTGCACCGCGTCCTCAGCCTCGTTGACCGTCACCGGCTCCCACCCCTTGAAACACGCCACCATCCCGACAATCTCTCTGCCCGTCGTTCGCGCGCATCGCGTCGCTCCGCCCGTCCTTCAGACGTCCGGGGACACCACGTTCCCCATCGCCACCAGTAAATGAGTGGACAATGCGGATCCTGCCAATCATAGCCTGCCGCCGTCAAAGCGCCAATCAAATACGCGAGCCTTCCGCGCCGGCATGCAATGATATGCCTGGACAGCGCGACGGATTCGCACGCAAACGAAACAATTCCATCGCCGGGAATCCTTCTCCCAATTGAGCCGAACCAAATATTTTCTGACGCACAGGACAGGAAGCCTCATATCCGAGTATGAGTCCCTGGATTGAATTGCCAGCATCACGCTTTTTACTTCGCGCCGGAGCGGCAGAAGAAGCGTCAAATATGAAGAATTTGCTAATACGCACGCCACCGGCCTGGAACGCTTGCGCCGGACGCCGCTCCGGGCACACACAGCGTCCGCCGGGCTTCCGCAACCGCCCCCACCGACGACCCGACAGGAACCAGGATCCGCCATGAACACCACGCCCCCGTCCCGCACCGTCACCGTCGCGGCCACGCAGCTGGCCTGCGGCTGGGACCGCGCCGCCAACATCGCCGGAGTCGAGTCCCTGATCCGCGAGGCGGCGGGACGCGGCGCCCAGATCATCCTGCCGCAGGAACTCTTCGAGACCCCCTATTTCTGCAAGGACCAGAAGCAGAGCCTGTTCGAACTGGCCGCCCCCGCCGAGGGCCACCCGGTCATCGCGCGGATGAGCGCGCTGGCGGCCGAGCTGTCGGTGGTGATTCCCGTCAGCTTCTTCGAGAAGGCGCGCAACGCGTATTACAACTCGGTCGCCATGGTCGACGCCGACGGGGCGGTGCTGGGCGTCTACCGCAAGTCGCACATTCCCGACGGCCCCGGCTATCAGGAGAAATTCTATTTCAGCCCCGGCGACACCGGGATTCCGGTGTTCAGGACCCGCTACGCCACGGTCGGCTGCGCCATCTGCTGGGACCAGTGGTTTCCGGAAACCGCCCGCATCATGGCACTGAAGGGGGCGGAGATCCTGCTCTACCCCACCGCCATCGGGTCGGAGCCGCAGGATTCCGGCATCGACAGCCAGGGCCACTGGACCCGCGTGATGCAGGGCCACGCCGGCGCCAACCTGATGCCGCTGGTCGCCTCCAACCGGATCGGCCGCGAGGAGGGGGAAAGCTGCGGCATCACCTTCTACGGATCGTCCTTCATCGCCGGCCCGCAGGGGGAGATCGTCGCCCAGGCCGACCGCGAGAGCCGCGGCGTGCTGACCGCGACCTTCGACCTCGACCGCATCGCCGCGCAGCGGGCCTCCTGGGGCGTCTTCCGCGACCGCCGGCCGGAGCTGTACGGCGCCCTGCTGACGCTCGACGGCGAGACGACGCCGCGCCGCTGACGATCCGCCAGACGGTGATCCGCCGGGTCGCCGGTCGGGCTGGGCGGGCTCACACCACCAGTCCGGCGGCTTGGCGGGACGAGGCCCCCAGCGCCTGCACCGCCCCGTAGGCGGCCGTCCCGCGCGCGGCCAGCGCGGGGGACGCTCCGGATGCGGCCATGCCGTTCCCGCCCGCTTCGCCGCCCGCGCTCCGCAGCTCCGACTGCGCCTTCAGCTTCTGCGCGTCGGCCTGGGCGGCGACCCGCAGATCCTGCGGCGACGGATCGCTGGGAGCCAGCGCCGCCGCCTTGACCTGCTCCATCTTGGCAACGGTCGCCGACGGCTCGGCTTCGGCGCTGATGTCGATCGGCACCTCGCCGGCGACGGCGTAGCTCTTGCCGTCCGGCCCGCGCGCGTGGGTGAAGGACGCCGCCCCGGCATGCCCGCCCCCCGCCGCCTGATGCGCCGCCTCGTGCTGGCGGACATTGGCGTCGGTCTGCTTGAGCTTCTGGACCTGCTGCTGGGCTTCGGCCGACAGAGTGACGACCGACGCGGCGGCCTGGGAGCCGCGCGGAGCCGTGCCCTCCGCCCCGCCGTCGTCGGACGCGGTTCTCCCGCCGCCGTCGCGGCCCGGCGTGGCCGCGAACGGCGCGCGGTACGTCCCGATGGACGATCCTATGGACGAGACGTCGCCAGCCACGGCCCGCGCCCTTCATCCGCCTCCGCGAACACAGGGAAAATCTAGGCCACTTCGCCGCGGCCGGCAACGGCGGCGCCGGCAGGATTCTCGCCGGACCGTCCGCCGCCGCAGCGCCGTCAGGCGTTCTCGAAGCCGGTCAGCACGTTGGCAACGTTGACGCCCAGGTCGGCCACCGCGTAACCGCCCTCCATCACGAACAGGGTCGGCAGCCCGATTCCCGCCAGCGCCGCGCCCATCCGCAGGAAATCCTCCGACAGCAGGCGGAATCGCGAAATCGGGTCGCCGCCGTAGGTGTCCGCCCCCAGCGAGACGACCAGCGCGTCGGGCGCGAAGGCGCGGATGCGCGCGGCCGCGACCGCCAGAGCCTCGGCGTAGGCCGCCCAATCGGTGCCCCAGGGCAGCGGCAGGTTCAGGTTGAACCCCTCGCCGGCCCCCGCCCCGGTCTCGTCGGCGTGGCCGCTGAAATAGGGGAACTCGTCGGCGGGATCGGCGTGCAGCGAGACGAACAGGACGTCGCCGCGCTCCCACAGGATTTCCTGCGTGCCGTTGCCGTGGTGGTAGTCGACGTCGAGCACCGCGACCCGCGCCGCGCCGTTGTCGCGCAGCGACTGCGCGGCGATGGCCGCGTTGTTGAGGAAGCAGTAGCCGCCGTAGAAGGCCCGGCCGGCGTGATGCCCCGGCGGCCGGCACAGCGCGAAGGCGCTGCGGTCACCGGCGCGCAGCCGGTCGGCTCCGGTCAGCGCGCTGTCGGCCGCCGCGGTCGCCGCGCGCCAGGTGCCGGCGGTGATCGGCGTCCCGGCGTCGAAGGAGTAGTAGCCGAGCCGCCCGTCGATCGAACGCGGCACCACCCGGCGGTGCATCCCCGGCGCCACCCAGTTCAGCGGCAGCGCGTCCCAGTCGCCATGCTCCGCCACCCATTCGGTCCAGGCGGTCTGGAGGAAGCCCAGATAGCCGGCGTCGTGCACCCGCTCCAGCGGGGCCGGCCCATGCGCCTCGGGCGCCAGGATCGGGCCGATGCCGACCGCTTCCAGCCGGCTGCGCACGATGTCGGCCCGCTCCGGCTTCTCGTAGCAGGGGACGAGCTGCCCGTCGTTGAGTTCGGACCGGCCGGACTGGAGCCGATGCTCCTCGCTGTAGATGACGATCACGCCGCGCTCTTCCTCGCAGGGGACATGGGGGGCTCCATGATAACGGCGGGCGCCGCCGGCCGACCCATGACCTTTTGCATAGCGCACCCCGATAGAATCGTTGCCTTTCGATCAAATGCACGCAATAGTCTTCATGCGTGGCGTCCGCGCCGTGCTAGGTGGTGGATTCTTCCGTACGGCTCCCAATGATTTCCGTCATGCGCAGGATGTTCGCCCTTTTGGTGCTGGGACTGACGCTGGCGCCGTGGGTCTGCGCCGTGGGAACCGCCGGCCCGTTGCGGGAGCCGGTGTCGGCGGCGACCGGAGCGGCCCTGGTCGAAAACGCCTCCGCCCTCGAAGCCGCCTTCTCCGCCCGCGCCGGCGAGCCGTTGCGCCAGTTCGGCTACGATCTGTTCGCGCAGGCGGCGGACAGCCGGCCCCTGCCGGGCGCCGTCCAGGGCGATTACGTGCTGAACACCGGCGACGAGTTGCTGGTCACCCTGCGCGGCCAGAAATCCTTCAGCAAGCGCTTCGCCATCGACAGCGGCGGCCTGCTGCTGGTCGACGAGATCCGGCCGGTGACCGCCGCCGGCCTGACCCTGGCGGCGCTGCGCGCGGAGCTGTCGGCCGCCGTCACCGCCGCCCTGCCCAACACCGACACCTTCGTCTCGCTGGCCGACGTGCGGCGGATCGGGATCGTCGTCACCGGTTCGGTCGGCCGCCCCGGCCGGCAGGAGGTCAGCGCCTTCGCCACCGTGCTCGACGCCCTGTCCACGGCCGGCGGCGTCACCCGCGCCGGGTCGCTGCGCCGCATCCGCCTGATCCGCGCCGGCGACGCGGAGGGCGGGCGGACCATCGATCTCTACGACCTGCATCTGACCGGCGGCGAGTCGGCCGGCGGCGCCGGGCAGCGGCTGCGCGACGGCGATCGGCTGTTCGTGCCGCCGCTCGGCCCCACCGCCGCCGTCGCCGGCCCGGTCAAGCGCCCCGGCATCTACGAGCTGGCTCCCGGACAGCCGCGCCTGTCGGCCACCGAGCTGCGGGAGCTGGCCGGCGGCGTGCTGCGCCCCGGTCCGCAGCGGGTCCTGCGGTTCGGCATCGCCCCCTCCGGCGAGGAGGCGGCCGAGGAGGTCGGCGATCCCCAGGCCCCCCTGTTCGGCGACGGCGACCTGCTGCTGCTGACCCCGCAGCGCGAGGACCGCCGCAACGAGGTGCGGCTGGAGGGACACGTCCACCGCCCCGGCCCGCGCGCCCTGGCGCGGTCGGGCCGCCTGTCCGCCCTGGTCGCCCGGTCCGACCTGCGCCCCGATCCCTACCTGCCCTTCGCCGCCCTCGCCACCACCGACCCGGCGACCCGCGCGCGGGTCCTGCGCGCGGTCGATCTCGCCGCGGTGCTGAAGGGCCGCGACGACCGTCGCCTCGCCGAAGGCGACACGCTCTATGTGCTGGGTGCCGGGGACGTCGATTTCCTGACATCGGAGCCGGTGCTCGACCTCCTGCGGGGCGACCGCGCCCTGCCGTCCGACGCCTGCCAGGGGCTGGTGGTGCTGGGCCGGGCGCTGGCCGCCTCCCCCGACGGGCCGCTCGCCACCGGCCGGCAGGCCCGCGCCGCCGCCGGGCTGACCGGTTCGCGCGGGCCCTGCCCGCCGCTGTTCGAGGCGGTGCCCGACCTGCTGGCCTTCGCGCTGGAGCGTTCGGTCCTGCTGCTCGGCGGCGTCCCGCGCCCCGGCTTCTACCCGCGCGCCGGCCGCGCGGCCGCCGGGGGTGCCTCGGCGCTGGCCCGCGCCGCCGGCGACGAGCCGGAGGGGCTGGAGTGGGTCGATCCGGCGGAGGATGGCGAGGCGGACGGGCGCGGCGCCATCCTGGAATCGACGGTTCCCCACTATGAGCTGGTCGGCCATGTCCGCCGTCCCGGCACCCGGCCGCTGACCGGCCGGACGACCCTGCGCACGGCGCTGGGCGGCGGCGAGGCGATGAAGCGCGGCGTCTATCCGCTGCTCGGCGTGATCGAGCGCTTCGACCGCCGGACGCTGACCCGCTCCCTGATTCCCTTCTCCCCCCAGGAGGTCGGCGCCCGCCGGGCCGACCGGGCGCTGGCCGACGGCGACCGCATCCATCTGTTCCCGGCCGCCCGCCTGCACAGCCCGCCCCGCTCCGCCCAGGAGGCGGGCACCGCCCCAAGCGTCCCGAAGCGGGACGATCCCCCGGATTCCGAGCCGCTCGATCCCGCCATCGCCGCCCTGATCGCCGAGCGCACCGTGCAGGTGCGCGGCGCCGTGCGGCAGCCCGGCGGTTATCCGGTCGCCGACCAGACGCCGCTTTCCGCGCTGATCGCCGTGGCCGGCGGCCTGTCGAGCGACGCCGATCCGACCTCGGTGGAGCTGACCGCCGCCAGCGGGGCGCGGACCGCCATCGATCTCGGCCGGACCGGGAACTCCGTCCAGTCCGCCGGACCGGGCGACGCCATCCGGGTCAACCCGCGCGCCCAGGCGCTGGAGGCGCGCGCCGTCACCATCCAGGGCGCCGTGCGGCGGCCCGGCAGCTACGACGTCGGGCGCGGCGAGACGCTGTCGTCGCTGATCGCGCGGGCCGGCGGCCTGACCGAGGACGCCTATCCGGCCGGCGCCGTCTTCACCCGCGAAAGCGAGCGCCGCCGGGAGAAGGAACAGTTCACCCAGCAGGCCCGCGAGCTGGAGCGCGCCCTGACCCTGGAGATCGAAAAGGGCGATCCGGTCAAGGCGGAGAATGTGGCGCTCGCCCGCCAGCTCGCCGCGCAGTTGCGCGGGGCGGAGCCGCTCGGCCGCATCGTGGTCGAGGCCGACCCCGCCGTGCTGCGCGCCCGGCCGGAGCTGGACCCGCTGCTCGAATCCGACGACCGCATCCACATCCCCAAACGGCCGCTGTCGGTCGCGGTGGCCGGCGAGGTCATGCACCCGACCGCCGCCCAGTTCGTCAGCGGCAAGAGCGCCGAGGCGTATCTGGAGGAGGCCGGCGGCCCGACCCGCAACGCCGATCCGGGCCGCAGCTTCCTGATCCTGCCGGACGGCCGGGCCCAGCCGTTGGCGCTGTCGTCGTGGAACCATCGGGTCAGCACCGTCCCGCCCGGCGCCATCCTGGTGGTGCCGCGCGACCCGAAGCCCTTCGACTCCCTGGAGTTCACCAAATCCGTCGGCGGCATCCTCGGCCAGCTGGCGATCACCGCCGCCTCCATCGCCGTGATCTCGCGATGACGCCGCCCGCTGGCTCCTTCGCCGTCCTGACCGTGGCGCGCGACGATCTCGCCGGCCTGACGGCGACCCGCGACAGCCTGCGCGCCCAATCCTGGCAAGGCTTCGCCTGGATCGTCGCCGACGGCGGGTCGGCCGACGGCACGGCCGACTGGCTGCGCGCCCATGCCGGAGAGATGGCGTGGTGGCGCTCGGCGCCCGACAGCGGCCCTCACGGCGGTCCCTACGGCGGCATGAACCGGGCGCTCGACGCCGCGCGGGCGCTGGGCTGCCGCCACGCCCTGTTCCTCAACGCCGGCGACCGCCTCGCCGGGGCGGACACGGCGGCGCTCCTGCGCGACGCCATCGGCCGGCACGGGGACGCCGCCCTGCTCTACGGCGATGCGCTGGAAAGGCTGGGGGACGGCTGTATCCTGTCGAAGCCCGCGCGCTCCCATCGCCGGGCGGCGCTCGGCATGTTCACCCATCACCAAGCCATGATCTACCGACTCGACACCCCCGGCAGTCCGCGCTTCGACGAACGTTTCGCCATCGCCGCCGACTACGCCTTCACCCTGGCGGCGCTGGAGCGCGGGGCGGCGGTCCGCCTGTCCGTTCCGGTCTGCGTCTTCGCGCCGGGCGGGCTGTCGCAGCGCAACGCGGCGCAGGGACGGCGGGAACAATCCCTCATCCGGCGCGACATGTTGGGGCATGGCCGCGCTCACGAATCGCTGCTGCGCGGCGCCCAATGGGCGATCATGACCCTGCGCAGGCTTTTCCCAAAGGCCTATGCGACATGGCGTTTCCGACAGCCAGCAACTTTATTTCTTTCATAGAGCGCCAACCATTTTCATCGAATCAAACGGTTGATGCGCACAAAAGGTTGCATAGAATTTACTTCCTGAACTAAGCATTCCTCCGCGGCGCCTTCCCTGAGACTTCACCCTTCGAGGTACCACCTATGAGCGCGACCAAGACGAAGCTTGCCCCTGCCCACACCCTGTCGCGCCGCGGCGAAGGCCCCAATCCGATCGACATCCATGTCGGCGCCCGCCTGCGCCTGCGCCGGACCCTGCTGGGACTGAGCCAGGAAAAGCTGGGGGAGGCCGTCGGCATCACCTTCCAGCAGCTTCAGAAGTACGAGCGCGGGTCGAACCGCATCAGCGCCAGCCGGCTCTACAACCTGTCCCAGGTGCTCGGCGTGCCGGTCAGCTACTTCTTCGACGACATGCCTTCGCCGGAGAGCGCCATCCCCGAAGCCTTCGCGGCGTTGCCGTCGGAAACCGACGAGTTCGAATCGATGGCCCGCCGCGAGACGCTGGAACTGGTCCGCGCCTATTACCGGATCGAGGATCCGGGCGTGCGCAAGCGGACCTTCGACCTGCTGAAGGCGCTGGGCGGCGACAAGATCGCGCTGATCGAGGAGTGACCGACCTTCCGGCGTGCAACCGTCACGGCGTCTCCCGGCCGGCGGCCGCGCGTGTCTTGACGGCGACCTGCCAGTAGTAGAAGGCGCGGGCCAGCGCATGGTCGAA
Source organism: Azospirillum agricola (assembly GCF_017876095.1). Lineage (GTDB taxonomy): Bacteria > Pseudomonadota > Alphaproteobacteria > Azospirillales > Azospirillaceae > Azospirillum > Azospirillum agricola. The sequence goes on along the minus strand of NZ_JAGINM010000001.1, from coordinate 212,162 downwards.
CCCGGCCCGCCCGTCGAGCAGGCCGAGCCTTGCGACGTAGGCGTGCAGAAAGACCAGAAGGGGGCGGCACGGCACCCTGTGGAGGAGCCGCTTCATCAGGCGCCGCCGTCCGGCCTCGTTGTCGATCAGCCGCTCCATCCGCCCGTCCGCCCGCAACGCCGCCTCCCAGTCGGAGTAGCGGTTGTGCCGGTCGAACCAAGCCGAAAGCGGCTTTTCGTCGGCATGGTCCATCGGGTGGCGCAACCGCCCGGTCGGGCCGGCGACGACGGGTTGGTAATGCCCCTCGACCTCCCACATGGCGGCAACGTCGAGATCGGAAACCTCCGGAAAGCGCGCCCGGCGGCGGTCGAGCAGAGCCAGCTTGCGGTTCCAGCAGCCGAAGCGCAACGGCCGCCCGTGCAGCACCGGGCGCCCGTCGATCCAATAGCCGGCGCGGTCCGGCCCTTCCGCCATCAGCACCGCGATCTCCCCGACCAGGGCCGGGGTGGGGCGCTCGTCGGCATCGACGAACAGGACCCAATCGCCGGCGAAGGGCAGATGATCGAGGCACCATTGCTTCTTCTTCGGATAGCGCCCGTCCCAGAGGAAGGGCACCACCTTCGCCCCCCGGGCGGCGGCGATGGCCGGGGTGCCGTCCGTGCTGCCGCTGTCGACGACGAAACGTTCGGCGAAGCGGTCGAGACGGGGCAGGCACAGCGGCAGGTTGGCCGCCTCGTTCCGGGTCATCACCACGACGGACACCGGGATCATGCCGCCTCCCGCCACGCCGCGCGAACCGACAGGGCGAACGCCGCGGCCAGAAGCCCGACCAGCCCGGCCAGCGGCACCACCGCCGCCGGATTCGGCCAGTCGGGCAGGGCCGGAACGGTCGGCGCCTGCACCGGGTCGGCGGCGAAGGGCAGATCGACCTCGATCATCATCGCCACCCGCTCCTGATCGGCCAGCAGGTCGCTGAGGGCGCGGCGGTGCTCGGTCACCGTCACTCCGGCCAGACGCGCCTTCACATGGGCGATCTGGGCGGCGCTGCGCCGGGCCGCCTCGGCCCGCAGATGCGCGTCGGTCGCCGCCGCGACACGGCCCAGCAGCTCCAGCCCGGCGGCGCGGTCGCGATGGCGCAGGGCGATCCGCCGCATCGGCCCGCTGCGCACCATGTCGATCACCAGACGGTCGCGCAGGGCCCGCGCCACCCGTTCGGCGTCGGGCTCCACCCAATCCTCCCGCCCGGCGAGCGCCAGCAGCAGGCGCTTGAGTCCCGGCAACAGGCCGGGCGGCGACCGCCATCGCCCCTCCGCCGCGTCCCAGCGTTCGGGAAAGAGGAGACGCAGTAGGGAGGCATCCGTCGCCAGCCGCTCCGCAACCGGGCCGGTGCCGAACAGTTCGAGATAGCGGGCGTAGTCGGACAGCGCCTCGTCCCCCGGTCCCGGCTCGGCGGCGCCCAGGGCGATCTCACGGCCGGCCATCACCGGAACGCGGGCGCCCATCGCCGCCGACCCGACCCGCGCGGTCGGCCCGACGATCATCACCACCGTGTGCTCGGGCGGCACGACCCACAGGCCGGCCAGCGCCAGGAGAATCCCGCTCAACGCGCCGGCGGCCAGGACCCGCCAGCCCGCCAGGGCGGTGAGCAGCAGCGTGCGGAAATCCGCCCCCGACGCCGCCCGCGACCTCAGCGTCACCCCAGCGCCGGGCATGGTTCCCTCGGGCACGGCGCCATCAGGCATAGGGAAGCCGCTGCCACGCCGGCGCCCCCATCCTGCCCCTCCGGCGCTCCAGCAGCGCCTCGGCCAAGGCGGAAAAGCGCAGGGCGGCATGGTCGGCGGTCCAGGAGGCCGCGACGGCCGCCGCCTTCGCCCCCTCCGCCGCGCAGCGGGCGGGATCGGCGGCGTAGGCCCGGATCGCCTCCGCCAGACCGGCCCCGTCACCGGCGGCGAGAACCCCGCCGCACCCGTCGAGCCGCCGGGCGGCCTCGCTTCCCTCCGGTCCCAGGAACAGGCAAGGCCGCCCGGCCGCCATCGCGCTGGCGAGCTTGCTCGGCACCATCAGCCCCTCCGCCGGCCCGGCCATGACCGCCAGATGCAGGTCGGCGGCGGACAGGCTCTCCGCGAGACGGTCGGCCGGCTGCCAGGGCAGGACGGCGACGTTGGCGAGCCCCCGGCTCCGCACCGCCTCGGTGAAGGCGGCGTGCCCGCGTCCCTCGCCGACCACCAGGAAGCGCACCGACGGATCGTCGCGCAGCAGCGCCGCCGCCTTCAGCACCCCGCCCATCGGATGCGCGAGGCCGAGATTGCCCGAATAGGCGACCACGAAGCGCCCCTCCAGCCCCAGACCGGCGCGGACGCGGTTCGGCTCCTTCGCGAGCGGCCGCACCAGCGGATCCGGCCAGTTGGGCAGCACGGTCACCCGCTCCCCGGCGACGCCGGCCCCGGCGAGGCGCCGGGCCATGCAGCGCCCGATCGCCACCACGGCGTCGTGCCGCCGCAGTGCCGTCGCCATCACGCCATCGAGCAGGGCGAACAGCGGCGGCGGAAGCCGCACCCCGACCTGCGGCAGGAGGGCCGGATAGACGTCCTGGCTCCAATGAATGGCGGCGGCGCGGTGCCGGGCGGCGAGCAGCGGGCCGAGGCAGGCCGACAGCGGCGGGTCGGTCATGGTGACCACCACATCGTGGCGGGGCAGCCGCAAGGCACGCCACGCCAGCCGGCGCAGGGCGCCGAGGTAGGAGAGCGCATCCGGCCCGCTCCCCTCCGGCACCCCGCGGCCGGCGCGATGGAGCGTCACGCCGGGCGGCGTTTCCACGTCCGCCCCGGCCGCCCCGTCCGCGACCACGGTGACGCGCCAGCCCAGAGCCGCCAGCCGTCCGGCCAGATCGGCGAGGCAGCGGCCGGTCGCGCCGCGGTCCGGCGGGAACACGCGGTTGACGAGCAGGATCGAGGGCATCGCTTTTCCCACGGCACACCATCGCATGCGTTGCACGCGGAAGTATGCACAACCCTCACGATTTCACCAACCTTTTCCTGCGCTCCAGCCCGAGCACCATGAGCGTCAGAAGAAGCCCCGTGTCGAGATACTTGAAGCTCGTGTGCAACCCAAGGGCCATCAACAGCGGCGGCAGCAGCGACCAGCCCAGCGGCGGATTTTGGCGCAGCAGCCGCAGCGCCAGGGGCGCCAGCCCGCCGAGATAGGCGGCGAGCGCCAGGGCTCCCAGCACCCCTCCCTTGACCAGGACATAGGTCGCCAGCGTGTGGGTGTAGGCCACCCGCCAACCGCCGACCGCCGGATTCGCCAGCTTGGCGCCCCAGCCGTCGCCGAACAGCAGCGACCAGGGCGACCGCGCGACATGCTCCAGCACGGCCCCCGCTTCCTCCCAGCGGGTGTTGGCGCCGGTCAGGCGGGTCTTTTCCGCCACCTGCTCCCAGGCGCCGGACAGGGGATCGCCGAAAGCCAGAAGGGCGCACAACCCGGCGGCCGCCACCGGAAGCAGCGTCCGGGGCGCCCGCCGCCCCCACCACAGCGCCAGGACCAGACCCGACAGCGCCGCCAGCCCCAAAGCGGTGCGATGCACGGCACCGGCCAGCGCCGCCAGACACAAAGCTCCCGCGACGGCGCAGGCCACGGCCGCCGACCAGCGCCCGGCCGTCCCGCCCCGTCCCGTCACGCCACCGGCGACAAGGCCCAAGGCCAGGGCCGGCAAGGCGACCGCGGCGAACAGCACCACCGGGGCGTTCAGGAAATAGGCCCCGCCATCCGGCATCGCCCGCACCCCGACGGCGCCGAATCCCCATTGCGCCTGCTTCCACCAGCGCAGGGCCAGCAGCAGCCCGGCCAGGATCAGCCCGCCGCCCAGCAGAACAACCGCCCGGCCGCCGGCCCCGCGCAGCACCGGAACCAGCAGAACCGGCAGGAAGAGGTAGAGCAGCGGAACCATGTCCCGCAGCATGTCGGCGGTCTCCCAACCCAGCGCCGCGCCGCGCAGCAAGGGCACCCACAGCAGCCAGCCGAGCGCCGGCACCGCAAGCGCCTCCCAGGACGGAAGGGAGGGGCCGCGCAGGGCGTGGCCGGTGACGACGAACAGGGGCCGCCGCCAGCCGACCGCGATCAGCAGCAGCGCGCCGATGGCGGCCTCCGCCGCGCGCACCGACGGCGGAGCTGGCGCGCTGAAGGCGCCGTACAGCGCCAGCGCCCCGGCGAGCGCCAGCGCCGCGACGCCGCCCCGCACCCTGTCCGCCCCGTCCCGCACGGCACCCCTGCCCTCCGACGCACGCTGACCTCGACGCCTCCGCTTGTGGCACAATCACGGCCCCGGCGTCTCGCCGGACCGTCGCACCGGCGTCCCGCCGGATCATCACCCCGGCGTCCCGCCGGGCCAGGCATCGAAGAGGAATCCGCATCGTGAGCCGTCCCGCATCGCCGCATCGCGTGGAGGAACTGCCGTTGCCGACCGACCGGCTGGGCACGCGCCGGTCGCTGACCGTGCACCGGTTCGGAACGCCGGGCGCGCGGCCGAAGGTCTATGTGCAGGCGGCGCTGCACGCCGACGAGACGCCCGGCCTGCTGGTGGCGCACCATCTGATCCGCCGCCTGCGCGGGCTGGACATCCCCGGCGAGATCATCGTCGTGCCGATGGCCAACCCGACCGGCATCGCCCAGATCGTCGAGGGTGTCCATATCGGCCGCTATGCACTGGACGGGGCCGGCAACTTCAACCGCGACTTCCCCGACCTGATCGACGGCGCCGCCGAACGGCTGAAGGGCCGCATCGGCGCCGACGGGAAGGCCAACGTGGCGGCCGTGCGCGAGGCGCTGCGCGCCACGCTCGACGCCCTTCCGCCGCCCAAAGGCGAGGTGCCGGCACTGCGCCGCGCCCTGCTCGGCATGGCCTTCGACGCCGACATCGTGCTCGACCTGCATTGCGACCTTGAGGCGGTGCCGCACCTCTACGCCGGCGACGCGCTGTGGCCGGATCTGGCCGACCTGACCGCGCTGCTCGGCGTCAAGGCGGTGCTGCTCTCCGCCGATTCCGGCGGCAAGCCGTTCGACGAGGCCTGCTCGGTGCCCTGGTGGACGCTCGCCGAACGCTTCGCGGCCGACGGCCCGATCCCGCCGGCCTGCGTCGCCACCACGGTCGAGCTGCGCGGCAAGGCCGACGTCGACGACGACCGGGCGGCGGCCGACGCCGAGGCGCTGATCGGCATGCTGATCCGCCGTGGCGCCGTCACCGGTTCCGTGCCGGGTCCTTTGCCGGATCTGCCGCCGCTGCTGTGCGAGGCGACCCCGCTGTCCGGGCTGGCGCGGGTCGTTGCCCCCGTCTCGGGGGTGATCGCCTTCCACCGCGCGGTCGGCGACCGGGTCGAGGCCGGCGACCCCATCGCCGACATCGTCGATCCCACCGCCGCCGATCCCGACAACGCCCGCACCACGCTGGTCGCGCCGGGGGGCGGCATCGTCATGGCCCGCAACAATCTGCGCTTCGCCAGCCGCGGCGAGCTGGTGGCCTCCATCGCCGGGCCGGCGCCGCTGGCGACCGGCGAGCACGGCCTGCTGTTCGATTGATCGCGGGAGCTGGGGCCGGACCGGCTCAGGCCCAGCGCGGCTCGGCCCGGTCCAGCCGGTAGAACAGCCCCTCCTGCGGGCTCAGGCGCAAAGTGCCGGTCAGCAGGAGAGGCTCCCGCGTCTCGGCCAGCGCGGACCGGCTGTGGACATACAGCATGCTGGAGGGGCTGGGACTCTCGCAGGCCGGGCAGTTCAGCGGGTTGGCCGACAGGATGAAGCGGTTGTGCGCCGCCCCGCCGGCCAGCGGCACCATGAAGCCGCGCACGGCAACCGGGCGTCCGTCGAGCGCCGAGACGCGGATGGGAAATTGCGGGTCGCCCGCCGGCCCGCCCAGACGGACCTGGGCCAGATCGCGCCACAGCGCGGTGCTTTCATCCAGCGGCAGATGGAACGGCCCCGCGGCGTGGGCCGGCGCATCGGCGGCACCGGCGGCCCAGATCGCCCAACCGGCGACGGGAGCCAAGGCGAGCGGCACGAGCACCTGACGGCGTGTGGTCATCACGGTTTTCTCCCCTGCTGCGCCCGCCGCCCGCCGGATCCTTGAACCATTATCCGGACGGACAACGCGGCTCTCCGGCCGGCGCTGATTGGCGACGAGTGTCCGGCAAGGCCGGGCGGCGGTCAATGCGCAAAGCGACGCGCCGCCACCCTATCATGAAGGGATTGATCGGAAAGGAGTTTCCAAATCGGCCTGCAAAACTTGCGCAAAACCGCAATCTGTTTGACGTGGCGGCATCGGGCATACCATAGTCCTCACCTGATGCTGCGCCGCACCCATTTCCACCCGTGGCGCACTCCGTTCCGGTCACGAGACGAGCCATGGAAACCTTCCGCTTCCAGCCTGGCGAAACCCCGGTCCTGCTCAGCATTCCGCATGTCGGAACGATGATCCCGCCGGACATCGCGTCGGGCATGACCGAGGTTGGGCTGGCCCAGCCGGACGTCGATCGCCATCTCGACCGGCTCTACCATTTCGCCCCGGCGCTCGGAATCGGCTTCCTGACGCCGCTGTTTTCGCGTTATGTGATCGATCTGAACCGCGATCCATCCGGGAAACCGCTCCATCCCGGCGCCAGCGACACCGAAATCTGTCCGCTGACCAGCTTCGACCGGGCTCCCCTCTACCAGCCCGGACAGGAGCCTGACGCCGCCGAGATCGAACGGCGACTCGGCACCTACTGGCGCCCCTACCACGCGCAGCTCCAGGCCGAACTGCGCGCCCTGAAGGAGCGCTTCGGGGTGGCCGTGCTGTTCGACGCCCATTCGGTACGCCGGCAGGTTCCCCGCTTCTTCGAGGGCACGCTGCCCGATTTCAGCCTGGGCACCGCCGAGGGGCAGAGCACCGCCCAGCCGCTGGTCGGCCGGCTGATGAACGTGCTGACCGCGTCGGAGCGCTATTCGGCGGTCCTGAACGGCCGTTTCAAGGGCGGCTACATCACCCGCACCTACGGCTGCCCGGACGAGAACATCCACGCCATCCAGCTCGAACTGACGCAGTCCACCTACATGGACGAGGACGCCCCCTACCCGTTCCGGCCCGATCTGGCCGGGCAGGTGCGCCCGTCGCTGGAACGGTTGATGAGCGTCATCGTGGAATGGGCGTGGGAAAAGGCGTCGGGCCGGCGGCGGGCCGCCTATCTGTGAACGCCTGATCGGGCGGCGGGAACCGGCAGGCACCCATTACCATTGCCTCGCCATGACGGCCAGGGCAGGCCCGCTCAGCATGGTCATGGCGACCAGAGCCATTCCCTGGAAGGGCCGCCGTCTGATCGCGCTCATGATCGAGGCGGCAATCAAGCCCAGCAGCCACAGGACGAGCACCCACATGGGCATTGCCCATGCCGCCGGGACCAGAGGGGCAAGCAGAGCCCGTCCGACATAGGTGGCGGCCGCGAACACCAGCAGCAGCAGGCCGCCGGATCGGACGAACCAGTGATGGTGCACTCCGTACCCGAACGGATCACCGACCGATCGGTCGAACCGCCATCCAGGCCGGCGCGGATCAGGATTGCCCATCGTTCACACGTCCCCCACGACCGCGCCAAGCTGTCGAATCTTCATCCCCGGCCGCTTCCTGACAAGCCCGTCGCCCGCGCCATTGTGTCGCGGGCTTTCGCGTGCCGGAAACGCACCCTGGTTGCGGGCGGGTCCACCGCAACATGCCGGCATCAAAAAGCCCCACCGAAGCGGGGCTGAAGAGTTGATTTCGTCGGCATCTCAAGTGGCGACCCCAGCTGGATTCGAACCAGCGACCTATCGCTTAGAAGGCGATTGCTCTATCCAACTGAGCTATGGGGCCTTGTCCGGAGGCGCAAAAGCCGGAATCAGGAAACCGGAATCAGAAGCGCGGGCGGTCGGTGCGGAAATTGTCGGCGTAATTGCGCGGACGCACACGGCGGATCGGCGCGTCGGCAACGGAATAGCTCCAGCCCTTGCGCTCGGCGAAGGCGATCGCCTCCTCTTTGCTGTCGAAGCTCAGGCGCACCTGGTTCAGCGTGTCGCCCGAGCTGACCCAGCCCATCAACGGTTCCGGACGGCGCGGCGTCTCGATCTCGTAATCGAGCTGCCAACGCTGGGTCTTGGCCCGGCCGGACTGCATGGCCGTCTTGGTCGGCTGATAGATCCGGACGTTCATGCTGGCCTCGTCTCCCTCGATTCCTGGCTGGCCGCGCCGGTCGCGCGGCGGCGATGGTCCCGTTCGGCGATGGTCGGGGAGCCCGGATTCGAACCGGAGACCTCCAGTACCCAAAACTGGCGCGCTACCAGACTGCGCTACACCCCGTCGCCGCGTTGTGAGATACACGAACGCCGCGCGAACGGCAAGGAGTCGGCTGACGCATCCGTGTCGGATTCTTGACCGCGCGGGGCGCAGGCCCCCTCCCCTTTCTCGCAAGACGCATCCGTGCCCGACACTCCCGCCACCCCGCCCCGCGTCGCCGTCTTCGTGCCGGACCTGAGCGATGCGCCGGACCGCCGCGCCGCCGTCGCCATCGCCCACGCGCTGCACCGCGACGGCCATCCGGTCGATCTCGTGGCCCCGATGGGCGGCGGCGCTCTGCGGGCGACGCTCGATCCGGCCATCGGCCAGATCGACCTCGCGAAGCGTCACGCCGCGACGTCGCCGCTCGCCCTGGCCCGCTGTCTGGCGGAGCGGCGTCCCGCCGTGCTGGCCGTGCCGGCCTCCGTCGCCTGGATCGCCCGGCTGGCGGTCCGGCTGGCGCGCAGCCGCACGCCGGTGGTGACGGTGGGTGGGACGGACGTGGAGGCCGCCCTCGCGGCTATTCGTGCCGCAACGCCTCGATCGGGTTGAGCCGTGAGGCGCGGCGCGCCGGGTAGAGGCCGAAGAACACCCCGACCAGCCCGCTGACCGCCACCGCCAGCACCACGGAATCGAGCCGGATCAGCGTCGGCCAGCCGGCCAGCCCGGCCACCACCATGGCGGTCCCGACCCCGGCCAGCACGCCGACAGCCGCCCCGATCAGCGACAGCGTCGTCGATTCGATGAGGAACTGCATCAGGATGTCGCGCCGCCGCGCGCCGATCGCCAGCCGCAGCCCGATTTCGCGCGTCCGCTCGGTCACCGAGACCAGCATGATGTTCATGATGCCGATGCCGCCAACCAGCAGCGACACCGCCGCCACCGCGGCCAGCAGGAAGGACAGCGCGCGGGAGGAGGCGTCGCGCGTCGCCGCGACCTCCGACAGGTTGCGCATCCAGAAATCGTCGTCCTGCCCCTCGATCAGCCGGTGGCGCTGGCGCAGCAGGTCGCGGATCTGCGCCTGGGCCTCCTCCTGGTCGGTGCCGTCGGCGAGCTTCACCACCATGGTGTGGACGAAGCGCGGGTTGGACTTCGCCATGCCGGGGATGTTGCGCTTGGCGGTGGAGAGCGGCACGAGGATCACGTCGTCCTGGTCCTGCCCCTGCGTGTTCTGCCCCTTCTCGCCCAGCACGCCGACGACGGTCAGCGGGGTGGAGAAAACGCGGACCTGCTCCCCCACCGGGTCGCCGCCGCCGAACAGGTTGCGCACCACGGTCTGGCCCAGCACCACCACCTTGTTGGCCTGGGCGACGTCCTCGTCGGACAGGCCGCGCCCCTGGACGACGCTCCAGTCGCGCGCGTCCATGTAATCGGGGGTGACGCCGAACAGGACGCTGCCCCAGTTCTGGTTGCCGGCGACGACCTGAAGGCCCCAGCGCACCGAGGGCGCCGTCACCGTCACGCCGGGGATCTCGGCCAGCACGGCGATGCCGTCGTCCTCGGTCAGCGAGGAGGCGGTGCCGGCGCCCAGCTTAACGCCGGAGCGCACGACGCTGCCCTGGCCGACCATCACCAGGTTGGTGCCGAGGCTGGCGATCTGCCGCAGCACCTGATCGCGCGCTCCGGCCCCGACGGCGACCATGGCGATCACCGCCGCCACGCCGATGACGATGCCGAGCATGGTCAGGGCGCTGCGCAGCGGGCTGGCCCGCAGCGAATCCAGCGCCGAGCGCACGGCGTCCAGCGCGTTCACGGCACGGCCTCCCGGAGGCCGGGCGCCTCTTCCGGAACCTGATGGCGGTCGTCGACCAGACGCCCGTCGCGGAAGCTCAGGACCCGACCGGCGAAGCGCGCCACGTCCGGCTCGTGGGTGACCAGCACGATGGTCAGGCCGGCGCGGTTCAGACGCTGGAACAGCGCCAAGATCTCCAGGCTGGTGGCGCTGTCGAGCGCCCCGGTCGGCTCGTCGGCCAGCAGCAGGACCGGGTCGTTGACCAGAGCGCGGGCGATGGCGACGCGCTGCTGCTGCCCGCCGGAAAGCTGCGTCGGCCGGTGGTGCGCCCGGCTGTCCAGCCCGACCGCGGCCAGCGCCTTCAGCGCCGTGGCGGCCCGCGCGGCGCGGGGGATGCCGGCATAGACCATCGGCAGCTCGACGTTGGCCTGGGCGGTCTGGCGTGGCAGCAGGTTGAAGGATTGGAAGACGAAGCCGATCCGGCGGTTCCGCACGGCGGCCAGCGCGTCCGACGACAGGCGGCCGACCTCCTGCCCGTCGAGGCGATAATGGCCGGCGTCGGGGCGGTCCAGGCAGCCCAGCAGGTTCATGAAGGTCGATTTGCCGGAGCCGGACGGCCCCATCACGGCGACGAATTCGCCGCGCCGGACCTCCACCGACACGTTGTCCAGCGCTTGCACCCGGTGCGGCCCCATTTGGTAGGAACGGGTCAGGTTCTCGACAGAGATAAGGACGGGAGTCGCCGCCTCGCCCCCATGGCCAACCTCCCTCTCCCCCCGGGGAGAAGGGGAAACTGGCGGTGCCGTTGGCGGATCAGAAGCCAAGGCGCGGCCCCCGGCGGCCGTCGCGGTCGGGCGGCGCGATGCCGGTGATGACGTCCTGCCCCGGCCGCAGGTCGCCGGCCACCACCTCGGTGAAGCTGCCGTCGCCGATGCCGAGCCGCACCGGCACCCCGACCGGCGCTCCGTTGGACGGGCCCGGTACCCAGACGGTGCGCGTGACCTCGGCCGAGCGGCGCGGCTCGACCAGAGCGTCGAAACGCTCGCGCTGCACCGGGTCGAGCAACGCGGCGATGCGCTCCAGCGCGCCGCCGCGGATGGCGGCGGCCTCGACCCGGCGGCGTTCGGGATCGCCCCCCTCGGCGTCCAGCGCGGCGAAGCGGTCGCGCGCCTCGGCCACCAGGGCGGCGATGTCGCGGCGCCTGCCCTCGTCCAGCCTCAGCCCGTCGGCAACGCGCCGGGCGGCGGCCTCCAGCGCCTGGGCGCCGCGACCGCCGTCGGGACCGCCGACCGTGGGCACCGCCGCGGCGGTTCCCGCCGGGGAAAGCTCTGCCCCCAGCGGTCGGAAGCGCAGGGCGGCGTTGGGAATCTTCAGCGCGGCCGGCCGCTCGTCCACGGTGATGCGCAGGTTGGCGGTCATGCCGGGCAGCAGCCGCATCTCCGGATTCCCGACGGTGATGACGACGATGTAGGTGACGACGGTCTGGTCCTCCCTGGGGGCCAGCCGCACCTGCGCCACCGTGCCGGTGAAGTGGTCGCCGGGGAAGGCGTTGACGGTGAAGCGCACCGGCATGCCCTCGCGCACGCGGCCGATGTCGGCCTCGTCGATGTTGGCCAGCACCTCCATCTGGCGCAGATCCTGGGCGATGGTGAAGAGGGTCGGCGCCGACAGGCTGGCGGCGACGGTCTGGCCGGTGCTGACCGCCCGGTTCACCACCACCCCGTCGATCGGCGAGCGGATGACCGAGCGGTTGGCGTCGACCCGCACCAGTTGCAGCGCCGCCTCGCGCTGGGCGACCTGGGCGCGGGCGACCTCGACCTGGGCGGCGGCGACCTCCGCCGAAGCGGCGGCCGAGGCGACCCCGGCCTCCGCCTGCCGGAACTGCGCCTGCACGGCGACGGTCTGGGCGCGGGCGCTGCGGGCGGCGGTCTCGGTCTTTTCCAGGTCGGCGAGGGCGACGACGCCACGGCCGCGCAGATCCTGCCGGCGGGCGAGGTCGCGGTCGGCGTCGCGCTGCGCCAGATCGGCCCGCACCATCTGGGCCTGGGCGTTGGCGACGTTCGCCCTGGCGTTGGCGACGTCGGCCCGCGCCTTGTCGAGCAGCGCCTGCTGCTGGACGAGCGAGGCGCGGGCCGACTCCACGTCGGCGCTCGCCTGCGCCAGCCGGGCCGCGAGCTGGTCGCCGTTCAGGCGGGCGAGCACCTGATCCTTGGAGACGCGGCTGTTGAAGTCGGCGAACAGCTCGGCGATCTGGCCGGACAGCTGGGAGCTGACCTCGACCGTCACCAGCGCGCTCATGGTGCCGGTGGCGGTGATGGCGCTGACCAGCGGTCCCTGCTCGACCCGGCCCAGCCGGTAGGCCGGCCCCGGTTCCGCCCGCGCCAGCATGACGTAGGCCGACAGCCCCGCCGCCACGGCCAGGGCGCCGCCCAGAAAGATCGCCGTCCGCCCGCTCATCCGCCGCTCCCCACACCCTTGCCCATCAATGTGGGCGGAACGGGGCGGGAAGTCACCGGGAAGTCGGGGACGGAACGGCGGCGATCACTTGTTCGCGAAGGTGGAATGCCGGACCAGATCGCCGGGGCGGATGCCGAGCCGGGCGCTCATCCCGCCGTTCAACTCCAGGATGGCCTTGACCGGCCCGGCCGAGTTGATCGAGTCGAGCGACTGCGGCACCGCGCGCTCGTGGATGTTCACGATGCGCCCGTCGGCGCCGATGAACAGCATGTCGAGCGGAATCAGCGTGTTCTTCATCCAGAAGCTGGCCGGCCGCACGCTGTCGTAGATGAACAGCATGCCGGCGTCGTCCGCCATCCGCTCGCGGAACATCAGCCCCTGCGCCTGCTGCGCCATGGTTTCCGCCAGCTCCACGTCGAAGCGGAACTTGCCGCCCGAGGCGGTCTCGACGGTCAGCGAGGATTTCTGGAACCCCTCCAGCGCCGCCGCCGGCAGCGCCATCATCACCAGCAGGACCAGCGCCATCGCGCCTTGCACCATCCGACCGACCATCGCGCCCGTTTCCTTCTTTTCGTGGGGCTTCAGGACTTCACCGGGCAGGACTCGGGCCGGTTCAGGACTTCGCCAGACGGTCGAACGCCTGCAAGCGCGCCAGCAGGGCCGGCATCTCCGTCAGCGGGACCATGTTGGGGCCGTCGCTGGGGGCGCTGTCCGGAGTCTCGTGCGTCTCCATGAACACCGCCGCAACGCCGACCGCGATCGCCGCCCGCGCCAGCACCGGCACGAACTCCCGCTGACCGCCCGAGGTGGTGCCCTGCCCGCCCGGCTGCTGCACCGAATGGGTGGCGTCGAACACCACCGGGAAGCCGGTCTCCGCCATGATCGGCAGCGAGCGCATGTCCGACACCAGCGTGTTGTAGCCGAAGCTGGCGCCGCGCTCGCACAGCATCACCCGGTCGTTGCCCGAGGCGGTCAGCTTCGCGGCGACGTTCCTCATGTCCCAGGGCGCCAGGAACTGGCCCTTCTTCACGTTCACCGCCCGGCCGGTCTCGGCGGCGGCGACCAGCAGGTCGGTCTGCCGGCACAGGAAGGCCGGGATTTGCAGCACGTCCACCGCCTCGGCGACCGGCGCGCACTGGGCGGCGTCGTGGACGTCGGTGATCACCGGGCAGCCGAACCGCTCCCGGATCTCGGCGAAGATCGGCAGCGCCTTGTCCATGCCCAGCCCGCGCGCCGTGGTGATCGAGGTGCGGTTCGCCTTGTCGAAGCTCGACTTGTAGATCAGCCCGAGGCCCAGGGTGTTCGTCATTTCCACCAGCGCCGACGCGGTCTCCAGCGCGTGGTCGCGGCTCTCCATCTGGCAGGGGCCGGCGATCAGGACGAAGGGGCGGTCATTGGCGATCGACAGGTTGCCGATCTGGACGGTGCGCGGGGTGGTCATTGCAGGAAAACTCCGGACTAAGCAAACGTGAGAGGGCGCTGCCCTCTCACACTCTCCCGGCAAGGGCCGGACGGCCCTTGCATCCCATTAATGCGGGGGCGGGTCAACTCAGATGCGTGCGGAAGAACTCGACCGTCAGACGGTTGGCCTCGGCCGCCGCCGCCGCGTCGTAATGCTCGCCGCCGGGACGGGCGAAGGCGTGGTCCACGCCGGGATAGACCTTCGCCGTCACCCAGCTGTTGCCGGCGACGCCGGCCACCACCGCGTCGCGCTTCTCCGGGCTGGAGAACTTGTCCTTCTCGGCGATGTGCAGCAGCAGCGGCTTGCCGATTCCGGGAAGTTCGCCCAGCAGCCCTTCCAGCCCGACACCGTAGAAGCCGACATTGGCGTCGGCGTCCGACCGTGCCGCCATCAGGAAGGCCAGCCGGCCGCCCAGGCAATAGCCGACGCTGCCGGCCTTGCCGGTGCAGTCGCCCTGCTGGCGCAGCCAGCCGAGCGCCGCGATCAGATCGTCCACCGCCTTGTCCTGGTCCATCCCGTTCATCAGGGCGAAAGCCTGGTTCCATTCCTCCTGCGTCTTGTCGGTGAGCTGCACCCCCGGCTTCTGGCGCCAGAACAGGTCCGGGCAAACCGCCAGGAAACCCTGCGCGGCGTACGCGTCGCACAGCTCGCGCATCACCGCGTTGACGCCGAAGATCTCCTGGATCACCACGAGACCGCCGGCCGGCGTCACCGTCGGCTTGGCGACGTAGGCGGAAAACTGGCCGCCGTCGGCGGCGTCGATCTTAACCTCGGGCATGACAGATCATCCTCCCCTGATTTTGCGGATCCGCGCCAAGATATGGTGCCGATCGGCCGATCGGCACCTGTCCGGCGGACAAACTTCAAAATCGGCCAAGCTTCAGAATCCGACGCTCACGCCCGCGAAGGCTCCGAAATCGCGCGTGCGCTCCTCGCCCAGCCGGGCGTTGAGGCCGAGCGTCCCCGTCACCGACGAGGCCAGCGCGACCGAGGCCCCCGCCGTCAGATCGACGAAGGTCCGGTCGCCCCTGCCCACCGGCGTGTCGTAGGACAGCGTCGAGACGCTGCGGCTGGCGGCCGTGACGCTGCGGTCGTCGTCGTTGAAGTCGCGGTTCAGCGTGACCTTGGCGTAGGGGCGGACGTTCCCGAAATCATAGGCCGCCCGGTAGCCGACGCTGCCGATCAGCGAATCGCGGGTCTGCTGCCGGTAGGAGAAGCCGAACAGCGCGCTGTCCTCGCCGAACCCCTCGACCGCGACATGCTGGTAGCGCAGCCCGACGACCGGCCCGTGGCTCAGCCCGCCGCTGGTGAAGTCGTAGCCGCCCTCCGCCGCCAGCGAGGCGTTGGTGCCCTCGGTGCTGCCGCCGGTCGAATGGTCGGTGCCGTTGATGGTGACGCCGCGCCGCAGGTCGTAGCCGATGAAGCCGAAGGTCCCGACGCCGGTGACGTGGAGGCCGCCGGTCCGGTAGGTGCCGTAGCCGCTCAGCGCGTATTCCCGCTGCCTGTAGTCGCCGCCGGTCGAGAAGGCGCCCTTGTAATGCGCGATCGTCCCCGCCACGCCGAGCAGAAGGGTGTCGCCGAAGCGCTTGTCGACGCCGACGCTGACGTTGAGCGGCGTGCCGCGCGTCCCGGCCCGGTCGCCGTCGCGCTCCAGGGTCAGGCGGCCGACGCCGCCGACGATCCAGGCGCCCGCCTCGCCGGCCCTGCGGGTCCACAGGTTGGTCGCCGCCTGGGCCTGGATGGTGGAGATCAGCCGGTCGCGGGTGTGGACCGGCGATTCGGCGAGCCGCGCGATGTTGCCCGGCGCCGTCAGCGCGTTCAGCACGAAATCGGAGATTGCCCGGTGTCCCGCCGTGGTCGGGTGCACCCCATCGGCGAACAGATGGGTCTGCGAAGCGGTGGGCGACACCAGGGTCGCCGGGGTGCAGAGCAGCGAGCTGCTGGTCGTGCAGGCCGGGCTCACCACGTTGGCGAAGCCGTAGGCGGCCGGGTTCGCCGCCGCGTCGCGCAGCAGCGCGAAGGTGTCGATCGGCACGACCGACACCCCCGCCCCCGCCAGCCCCAGCGTGACGAGCTGGTTGTAGCCGCTGACGAGTTGCGTGATCTGCGCCGCCGCGGCCGCCCCCTGCGAGCGGCCCAGCGGCGTGAGTCCGATGTCCGGGACCGTGGGGACCAGGATGGTGCGGGCGCCGGCCGCGCGCAGCCGCGCCACCTCCCCCACCAGATCGGCCGCCGCCTGGGTGATCGCCGCCTGCGCCGTCGCCGGACTGTTCAGCGCCGCCAGGATGTCGTTGGCCCCGCCCCACACCGTGTAGAGCGCGCCCGGGTCGGCCCGCCCGCCGGTCGAGGCGAGATAGGCGGTGATCTGGTTGCGCACCGGGGTGGCGCTTCCCGTCGGCGGCGAGGCCGGCACGCCGGGAAACCGGGCCACCCGCGCCCCGCCGACCGCGTAGTCGGTGCCGCCGTCGATCGCCGGGGTCGCCGACCGGCCATACGCCGCCGCGAGAGTCTCCGACCAGACCAGCCCCGGATTGGTGGTGAATTTTCCCCCGGCGGGCAGCAGCGTGCGGAAGCTGCCGGCATCGGTCAGGCTGTCGCCGAAGAAGACCGTGCCGGAATAATCGGCGCCCAAGGCCGGCTGACCGGCGCACAGCGCGGCGGCGGCCACCCCGGCTGCCGCGATGTCACGAAAGCGACGCATGGTTTCCCCCACCCGATCCGTAATCGTCCGTTTCGCCAACGGTGGATCGGATGGTTGCACAGGCTGCGCTCGCCCTCAAGGCGTATGACCTATAGGTCAGGAAGCGGGCTGGTAGCAGACCGACGCCACGGACGCAAAAAACCCCGCTTCGTTCGAAGCGGGGTTTTCCTGCCATCGGTGCGCGCCGCGCTGGATCAGACCAGACGGCTCTGGTCCATCGCAGCCTTGATGAAGGCGGTGAACAGCGGGTGCGGCTCGAAGGGCTTCGACTTCAGCTCCGGATGGAACTGCACGCCGATGAACCAGGGATGGCCCGGCAGTTCGACGATCTCCGGCAACTCGCCGTCCGGCGACAGGCCGGAGAACATCATGCCGCAGCGCTCCAGCCGCTCCTTGTAATAGACGTTCACCTCGTAGCGGTGGCGGTGCCGCTCGGAGATGTCGGTCGTGCCGTAGACCTCGGCGACCTTGCTGCCGTCCTTCAGCTTGGCCGGATAGGCGCCGAGCCGCATGGTGCCGCCCAGGTCGCTCGCCTCGGCGCGGCGCTCCAGCGTGTTGCCGCGCATCCACTCGGTCATCAGGCCGACCACCGGGTTGCCCGGCTTGCCGAGTTCGGTCGAGCCGGCGTCCTCGATCTTCGCCAGATTGCGCGCCGCCTCGATCACCGCCATCTGCATGCCGAAGCAGATGCCGAAATAGGGCACCTTGCGCTCGCGGGCGAACTGCGCCGCGCGGATCTTGCCTTCCGTCCCGCGCGAGCCGAAGCCGCCCGGCACCAGGATGCCGTGGACGTTCTCCAGCCGCTTCACCGCCGCGTCGTCGTCCTCGAAGATCTCCGAATCGATCCAGTCGAGGTTGACCTTGACGTTGTTGGCGATGCCGCCATGGGTCAGCGCCTCGGCCAGCGACTTGTAGCTGTCGAGCAGGCTGATGTACTTGCCGACCACCGCGATGGTGACCTCGCCCTGCGGCTTGCGCACGCGTTCGACGATGCTGGTCCAGCGCGACAGGTCCGGCGCCTTGTCGGTCGGCATGCCGAAATAGGACAGGACCTGGGTGTCGAAGCCTTCCTCGTGGTAGCTGACCGGCACCTGATAGATCGAATCGACGTCGAGCGCCGCGATCACCCGCTCCGGACGGATGTTGCAGAACAGCGCGATCTTCTTGCGCTCGTTCTCCGGAATGGCGCGGTCGGCGCGGCACAGCAGGATGTCGGCCTGGATGCCGACGCCCAGCAGCTCCTTGACCGAATGCTGGGTCGGCTTGGTCTTCAGCTCGCCCGCCGTCGGGATGTAGGGCAGCAGCGTCAGGTGGATGTAGAGCGCGTTCTCCTGGCCGACCTCGTTGCCGAACTGGCGGATGGCCTCCAGGAAGGGCAGCGATTCGATGTCGCCCACCGTGCCGCCGATCTCGACCAGGATGAAGTCCTCATCGGTCGCGTCGGCGCGGATGAACTCCTTGATCTCGTCGGTGATGTGCGGGATGACCTGGACGGTGCCGCCCAGATAGTCGCCGCGCCGCTCCTTGGCGATCACCGTCGAATAGATGCGGCCGGTGGTGATGTTGTCGCCGCGCCGGGCCGAGACGCCGGTGAAGCGCTCGTAATGGCCGAGGTCGAGGTCCGTCTCCGCGCCGTCGTCGGTCACGAAGACCTCGCCGTGCTGGTAGGGGCTCATCGTGCCGGGATCGACGTTCAGGTAGGGATCCAGCTTGCGGAGCCGCACCTTGTAGCCGCGCGCCTGGAGAAGCGCCCCGAGCGCCGCCGAAGCCAGGCCCTTGCCCAGCGAAGAAACGACGCCACCGGTGATGAAGATGTAGCGAGTCATGTCCGTCCGAAGAGCTTGAGAGCTGTTCCATGTCCCCAGAAGGATCGCGCGGGGAAGAATGCTTCGCGACGCGCGGCCCTCAAAAGAAAGAGGCGGCTTCTGGGAGGCCGCCTCTGCTGTCTCTCACCCTTGCCTTGTAGAGAACCGGCCCCCGTTACTGGGAGACCGGCGGCGCGGGCTGTGCGGGCGGAGCCGGCTGGGCCGGAGCCGTCGGCTGGGCCGGGATGCCGGCCGGCATCGAATCGATGATCGAGGCCGGGCGCGAATGGCCGCCGGCCAGGATCGCCAGCACGATGCTGGTGGCGAAGAAGCAGCCGGCGAGGATGCCGGTGGTGCGGGTCAGCAGGTTGGCCGTGCCGCGGGTGCTCATCATGCCGCCCATGGTGCCGCCGCCGATGCCGAGGCCGCCGCCTTCCGACCGCTGGACCAGGATCACGCCGACCAGGGCCACCGCGATCAACAGGTGAATAACGAGAAGCACCGATTCCATAAGAAACCTATCTCCACACCTGGAACGAGATCGACGTGGCGAACGCGATCAACTGGGCCCGAAAATCGAACAGCGCGCCACAGGCCGTCTCAAGGGCCCGTGGCGCGCGCCCACTGTTTGTACCGCGCCGTCGCGCGATATGCTAGCGGCAACTGGTCGCGATGGCCCAGAAATCGTCGGCCTTCAGCGCGGCCCCGCCGACCAGCGCGCCGTCGACATTCTCCACCGCCATCAACTCCGCCGCGTTGCCCGGCTTGACCGAGCCGCCGTAGAGGATCTGCGTCTTGGCCGGCTCGGCGATCTTCCCGTCCAGCTCGGCGCGGATGTGGGCGTGCATCGCCTTGACGTCGCCCGCGGTCGCGGTCTTGCCGGTGCCGATGGCCCAGACCGGCTCGTAGGCGATGACGGTGTTGGCGGCGGTCGCCCCCTCGGGAATCGAGCCGGCGAGCTGGCCGGACACCACGGCGTCGGCCTGCCCGGCGTCGCGTTGCGCCTCGGTCTCGCCGACGCAGACGATGGCGATCAGGCCCGCCTTGTGGGCGGCGGCGGCCTTGGCGGCGATCAGCGCGTCGCCCTCGCCATGGTCGGCGCGGCGCTCCGAATGGCCGAGGATGACATAGCGGCAGCCGGCGTCGGTCAGCATGGTCGGCGCCACGTCGCCGGTGTGGGCGCCGGAGGTCTTGGCCGCGCAATCCTGGCCGCCGAGCGCCAGCGCGCTGTCGGCGATCGCCTCGCCGACCGGGAACAGCAGCGGAAAGGGCGGGCAGACCAGCAGGTCGAACGGCACCGCGCCGGCGCCCTTCAGCCGCCCGGCAAGGTCCGACGCCAGGGCCAGCCCGTCGGCCTTCAGCCCGTTCATCTTCCAGTTTCCAGCGATCAGCTTCCGGCGCTCGGTCATGGTGTTTCCTTTTTTATGGTGCGTTTCGGGGCGCGGCCTTTGTCTAGCAAGACCATGCGTGGATTTCCACCCGGCCAACCGGGGTGCCTGTTGGCCTCCCCTCCTGGGAATGGGTTCAACAGGCGGCCCAGTTCGCCGGTTTGTCCCAGATCAGTTGATCCGGCTCCAAGGGCGCGTTCTCGAAGATGAGGGGACCTGGGACGTATGGGTCCGTTCCGCGCATGCGGATCTGCACCCGTCCGTCGACGACGCGCTCGGTGTAGCCGATGATCGTCGTCCGGATGCTGCGTCCGCCGCCGGTGAACACGGAGGGCTGGCAGACCTTTTGGCCGACGCGGCTGACGTTCCGGATCCGCGCCTCCTGTGCGCTCGCCTGTTCCTGCAGCCTTCGCCGGGCAGCCTCCGCGTACGCCTGCTCGCGCTTCAGGTCCGCCGCTTCGCGCTCCCGGTTGCCGGCGGCCAGTTGCTCGCGAGCGGCGCGTGGTGTGGCGGCGAGAACGATCCTGCGGGCTTTCGGAAGATACGTGTCATTGAGCTCATGAATCGGGCTCCAGGCGCGCTGCCCCAGATCCTCCACGGTCTCCAGGTCGGAGGCATCGACCGTGTAGCCGGCGTTGAGAACAGCCTCCAGAATCCTCAGCCCCTCCTCCTTTCTTTTCCGGTTCAGATCCTTGTCGGGCATGACCGTCGCCATCTGAAAGACGATGTTCGCCACCAGCAATGACGGTCGAGGCGGTTCCTGCTTAACGTTGGGATCGGCTCCGGACCTCAGCAGCAGCTGAACCATATCGATGTCCAGATTCTTCGCGGCCTGATCGATCGGGAGCGCGGGGTCCGTGAGCCCGATGCCGTTGCCGGGGTGGACGCGATTCACATCGGCGCCATCCTTGATGGCGGTTTCGGCCTTTTCGTACTCCTCGGCGATGACCGCCCGGATCAGGCGCTTGTTGGGATCCGGATCCTTGAAAAAGCTCTCGTACTTCTCGCGTCCGGCCTGCACGGCCGCCTTGGATGCGAAGCGTGAGTTCGGACCGCAACTCTGTTGCGTCGCGTAGAAACTGGACGCCTTGAGGCAGGCCTCGACATCCTGGCCCTGTCCAGGCATGCCAGAACGGTCGCTCGGCGTGACACAGGCCGCAACCAGGGTGAGAGCGAGGATCAGGGCCGGGATGGCCTTGAATCGAGGTTGCCAAAGGGTCGGGTGCACCATGTTCCGTCCGAAGCTGCTGAGCCCCCGGCGAAAGCCGGGGAGGTTCCGGTTGGTGTAGCATTCCGCCCGACCCGGAGTAAAAATTGTGTTTGCCGCGATTGGACGTTGATGCAAGCGTCGACCAGGGCACGCCAGGGGAAAGGCCGTCTTCCGCCGGTGAAGCCGCGCAAATGCGCGCAGGTGCCGCAACATGCCGTGCGCGTGTCGCCCGAAAAATTCGGAGATGGTCGAGGACCGCTGAAATCGGCGGATTTCCGCAAAGGACCGACACAGCGCACCAGAAAACGAAAAGGCCCGCTCACTGGCGGGCCTTTCGTCCTTGATATCCAAGGGAATTGGATTGGTTGGGGGACTAGGATTCGAACCTAGGCTGGCGGAGTCAGAGTCCGCTGTCCTACCGCTAGACGATCCCCCAGACCGTCACCGGGGCGGTGCGTTTCCGCTGTGCCCCGTGGTGTGGGCGGGCTTATAGCAGTGCCTCACAGGCTTGCCTAGACCTTTTTTCATCGCCCTCGCACTTTTCTGAAAAACACTCTCCCGGATCAGGCGGCTCCCCCATCGGAGCCAGCCAAGGCGTCGCGTAACGGCGCGACGATCCGCTCCACCTCGGCGTTGCCGGCCAGTTCCTCGACCGGTCTGGTCAGGCGGCGGCGCCAGTTCGGGTGCTGGTCCACGGTTCCCGGCAGGTTCGGCTGCTCGGTCTCGCCCAGCGCGTCCTCGATCTGCGCCATGACGATCCGCGATGGCGTGCGCGCCATGTAGGCGTGGACGGCGGCGGCCAGTTCCGGGCGGAAGGGTTGGTCGCCCTCGTCGTTGGGGTAGCTGGCCGGGCGCAGCCCTTCCCGCGCCAGCGCCTGGAGCAGGCGCCAGCGGTCGACGCCGCGGTCCCAGATGTCCTTGTCGCGGCTCGCCGCGTCGGGATAGAGGTCGAGGTCGCGGCGCCATTCCAGATCGCGCCCGGTCCAGAAGCCCTTGAAGGTCGCGAGGTCGTGGGTACTGACCGTCGCCATCGCCTCCACCGGGTAATCGCCCGGCGCCTTGAAGCCGCCCTCGGCGCTCCGCTCGAAATAGAGCACGCGGTAGCTGAGGATGCCCGCCCGCTCCAGGGCCGGACGAAAGCCCTCGGGCACCGTGCCCAGATCCTCGCCGATCACGAGGCAGCGGTTGCGGCGGCTCTCCAGCGCCACGATGCGCAGGAGGTCGTGGAAGGGATAGGCGACGTAGGCCCCGTCGCTCCCGTCCTCCGGAATCCAGAACAGGTGCTGCAAGGCCATCACATGGTCGATGCGCAGAGCGCCCGCGTGACGCATGTTGGCGCGCAGCAGGGATACGAAGGGGGCGTAGGCGGCCTCGCGCAAGCCCAGCGGCGACAGCGGCGACAACCCCCAGTTCTGGCCCTTCAGGTTGAACTGGTCGGGCGGCGCGCCGACGTTGGCGCCCTGCACCAGGATGGCGAAATCCCCCCAGGCGGCGGCCCCGCCGGGATGGGCCGCGACGGCAAGGTCGCGGTAGAAGCCGATGCCCAGGCCGGCACGGCGCCCCCGTTCGGCGGCCTCGCCCAGTTGGCGGTCGGCCTCCCATTGCAGATAGGCGAAGAAGCCGACGCGTTCCGCCCGCTCGGCGGCGAAGGCCTGGACTTCGGGGCTGTCGGGGGTCTGGAAGGCCGCCGGCCAGTGGCGCCACATCCACAGCGACGGGTCCCGGCGGTAGAAATGCTCGTGCAGCGCCTCGAACAGGGCGTGGCGCTCAAGCCCCTCGCCCATCGCACGGCGGAACGCCTCGAAGGCGGCCTTGCGGGGATGGGCGGGGTCGAGCGCCCGGAAGGTGCCGTACAGCGCCTCCAGCACCGGCAGCTTGAGGCCGGAGACCGCCGGGTAATCGACCAGCTCGGCGGCGCGCGCGCGGGCCAGCGCCTCCTGGAACGGGCCGGAGGCGATGCGGGCCTGGGCATCGGGCGTCGCGGCCAGTTCCGGCACGGCGTCCACGGCGATGTAGAGGATGTTCAGGAAGGTCCGGCTCGACGGCGAATAGGGGCCGATGTGGTTCGGGTCGGCGGGGAACAGCGCGTGCAGCGGGTTGAGGCCGACCAGCCCCGCGCCCAGGCCGGCGGCCGTCTCGGCGAAGGCCCCGAGGTCGCCGAAATCGCCCAGCCCCCAGTCACGGGCGCTCTTCAGCGCGTAGAGTTGCAGGCCGATGCCCCAGGTCCGCCCGGCGGGCACCACCTCCTCCACCGTCAGGCAGCGGTCGGGGGTGACGATGATGGTCGTCGCCCCCTCCACGAGGCCGCTTCCGATCTCGCCGGTGCCAGCGTCCCCAAAACCCTGGGGCTGGACGGAAACGCTAAGCCGATGGTAGCCGAGCGGCAGGTCGGCCGGCAGCCACCGGCCAAGCTCGCGCCGCTCGAACCCCCGGCCGTCGATGAAGATGCCGTCGAACAGCGGCGCCTCGCGGACGGCCAGCGTCCCGCCGCGCGTCGCACCGTCCTCCAGCGCCAGCGACCAGGACAGGGTCGCGTCGTCGAGTCCGGCCGGCAGGGACAGGCCCAGCTCGATCCCCTGCCCTTCCCCGACCACCAGCACCGGCGGCAGCGGGCGACGCCACGACCGCCCCTCGAACGCACGCAGGCTGGCCTCGGCCTCGTCGCCGGTGGCGGCCGGAAGTCCCATGGCCGCGACCAGCGCCCGCTTGGTCGCCTCGCCGGTCTCGCGCCGGTTGCCCCAGATGTCATGGTAGAAGGGCTCGAGCCCAACCAGATCGGCCAGCCGGTCGAGAGCGCTCATGCAGGGTCCTCGCTGAGTGTTCGTATGGGGCGATGCCGCCGGGCGGAGGCGTCGCCGAGAGACGGAAAAACAGGCGCGCCGGCGAATCGGCGCGCCGCGGCGCTCACCCGGCGGAGGCGGCCACCGGGGCGCCGGACGGCGACGGCGTGCCCGCGGCGGCGGAAGCCGCCAACGCCGCCGAGGCCGCCGCCGCGGCCTTGGCCTGGGCCATCTGCTCCAGCCGGGTGCGGTAGCCGGTGACGGCGGCGGTGACCTCGCGGGTCATCGCCTCCAGCGGGCGCTCCGGATCGGTCGCCTGCATCAGCGCGCGCACCATGGTCTGCAACTGCGCCGCATCGTCGGGCGACACCGCGCCCTTGTCGGCCTGACGGTGGATATCCTCGGCCAGCGACTTCACGGCGCGGGCCACCGCCTCGACATGGGCGTGGTCGCCCTCGTCGGTCAGGCGGCGCAGCAGGTCGTCGAGGAATCCGCCGATGCGGCCGACATGCTCCACCGCCAGCCGGTCCGGAACCGGACGGGACAGGCCGGGCATGGCGAACTCGGCGAGGAAAGCGATCTGGATGCTGGCGCGGATCCGCTTCTGCGCGGTGACGAAACCGTTGGCCTCGTTCAGCAGCATGCGGACCCCGGCCTGGCTCCACTGGCCGGTCGCCTTCAGGCGCAACGTGTTCGGCGCCTCCAGCACCGGCACCTGGGCGCCCTCGCGCGGCGACTTGCGGCGGTCGGGCCCCGTGTAGTCGGCGGTGACGACGAAGCCCTTGCGCCCCTCGATCAGCGTGGCGATGCGGTCCTGCACCTGCTTGGGCGAGACCGGCTTCAGCAGCAGGTCGTCGCCCCCGCTGTTGGTGACGCGGGTCAGTAGGGCCGGGGTCGGCGCCCAGGTCGTCACGATCAGGCAGGCGAAGGGGTTGGGAACGTTCGGCTCGTTGCGCAGAGCGCGGATGAAGCGGAACGCCTCGGTATCCTCGCCGTCGGCGTCGACCAGGATGATGTCCGGCGTCCCGGCGCTGAGCAGCCCGGCGGCGGCCTTGACCGAATCGAACAGCTCGATCCGGCGGAAGCTCATCCGCACCAGCACGTCGCGGAACACGCGGGCGGTGTTGAGCTGGCTGTCGATGATCGCGGCGTCGACCTGGGAGAAATCGTAGTCCGGCATCATCCTATCCGAAGCTTCGCGGCGGTCCTGTCGTCCGGCCCGAGGTTATCACGACCGATCCCGTCCGTCGCGCTACCATCGCACGTCCTGCGCGCACCGGCGGGCGAAGCGGCGTGGAACCGATTCCCCCGCCCCGGCCCTCACATCCCGGCCTGCTCGACCAGGGTGAAGACCAGGACCGTGCGCCCATCCACCAGCAACGCACGCCCGGCCAGCGCGATGCGCTCGTCCCCCGCCCCGTCCTCGACGCGGGTGTCGAGCACGCAGCGCCAGCCGCGCCCGCCCGGCACGTCCGGCAGGGTGACCGCCAGCGTGTCGGCGTGGGCGTTCAGCACGATCAGCAGCACCCCGTCGTCGAGCGGCTGGCCGTCGGGGGCGACATGGTTGCCGGCGCGGCCGTTGAGCAGCAGGACGATGCAGCGCGCCTGGGTGTTGCGCCAGTTCTCGGCGGTCTTCTCCACGCCTTGCGCGTTGTACCAGACGATGTCCTTCAGCCCGTTGGACGCCGCCTCGCGCCCGTGCAGGAAGACCGGCCGGCGCAGCACCGGGTGCGCCCGGCGCAGCGCGATGACGCGGCGGGTGAAGGACAGCAGGGCCGGGTCCTGGCGCGACCAGTCCAGCCAGGTCAGCTCGTTGTCCTGGCAATAGGCGTTGTTGTTGCCCTTTTGGCTGTGGTTCATCTCGTCGCCGGCCAGCATCATCGGCGTGCCCTGAGACAGGAACAGGGTGGCCAGCAGGTTGCGGGTCTGGCGGGCGCGCAGCGCGTTGACCGCGCGGTCGGCGGTCTCGCCCTCCACCCCGTGGTTCCACGAGCAGTTGGAGGAGTGGCCGTCACGGTTCTCCTCCCCGTTCGCCCAATTGTGCTTCTCGTTGTAGGAGACGAGGTCGTGCAGGGTGAAGCCGTCGTGCGCGGTGATGAAGTTCACGCTGGCCCAGCTCCGCCGCCCGCGCTTCTCGAACAGGTCGGACGAGCCGGCGATGCGCCCGGCCAGTTCCGGCAGCATGCCGTCGTCGCCGCGCCAGTAGCGCCGCACGGTGTCGCGGTAGCGGTCGTTCCACTCGGCCCAGCCCGGCGGGAAGTTGCCGACCTGGTAGCCGCCGGGGCCGACGTCCCACGGCTCGGCGATCAGCTTGACGTCGGCCAGCACCGGGTCCTGGCGCACCGCGTCGAGGAAGCCGGAGCCCGGATCGTAGCCATAGGGCTCGCGCGCCAGCACGGTGGCGAGGTCGAAGCGGAAGCCGTCGACGTGCATCTCCGTCACCCAGTAGCGCAAGGAATCCATCACCATCTGCACCACGCGCGGATGGGCGAAGTTCAGGGTGTTCCCGGTGCCGGTGTCGTTGATGTAGAAGCGTGGGCTGTCCGGCATCAGCCGGTAGTAGCTGAGGTTGTCGATGCCCTTGAAGGACAGGGTCGGCCCCAGATGGTTGCCCTCCGCCGTGTGGTTGTAGACGACGTCGAGGATGACCTCGATCCCCGCCTCGTGCAGGCGGGCGACCATCGTCTTGAACTCCGACAGGACGTTGGTGTTCATGTAGCGCGGTTCGGGCGCGAAGAAGCCGATGGAGTTGTAGCCCCAGTAGTTGGTCAGGCCGCGCGACACCAGATGCTGCTCGTCGGCGATGGCCTGGACCGGCAGGAACTCGACCGAGGTGATGCCGAGCGCCCGCAGATACTCGATGACGCTGTGGGCCGACATGCCGGCGAAGGTGCCGCGCAGATGGGCCGGCACGTCGGGATGGCGCATGGTGAAGCCGCGGACATGCGTCTCGTAGATCACCGTGTCGGTCCAGGGGACGGAACGGTGGCGGTCGTGCCCCCAGGTGAAGGCGCCGTCGACCACCCGGCATTTCGGCATCCCGCGCGCGTTGTCGCGCCGGTCGAAGGACAGATCCTCGCGCGTCGAGCCAACGCGGTAGCCGTAATGGGCGTCGGACCATTTGAAGCCGCCGAACAGCGCGCGGGCGTAGGGGTCGAGCAGCAGCTTGTTCGGGTTGAAGCGGTGGCCCTCCTCCGGCTCGTAGGGGCCGTGGACCCGGTAGCCGTAGAGCTGGCCGGGCCGCGCCTCGGGCAGGTAGCCGTGCCAGACCTCGTCGGTGTGCTCCGGCAGGGTGACGCGCTCAACCTCGCGCTGGCCGGTCTTGTCGAACAGGCACAGCTCGACCCGCTCGGCATGGGCGGAGAAGAGCGCGAAGTTGACGCCGAAGCCGTCCCAGGTGGCCCCCAGCGGGTGCGGCTTGCCGGGCCAGACGGTGGAGCGGGTGGAGGTCTGGGGCATCGGCGGTGTCCGGGTCGGCGGCTGGGAACGGGTGGCAATCCCTTGATCCCCATTAGAAAGGCTCGGATCGGCACGTCAAGAAAGATCCGCCGCCGAGGATCGGCCGACTAACGCCCGCAGCGGTTGATCGTCTCTTGAAATCTTCCCCTCCTCCATGGTCATCTGCGTGCGCGAAATGGTGGCTGGGGTTGGTTGATGAGATTCGCGCGCGCCGGCATGGACAACGTTGTGGACACGATGCGCCGGGGGGATGACGAGACGGTTGCCAAGGGCGAAAATTACCGTTGGGAAGAGCGGGTATCCGCCGAGCGTTTGATCTCCTTCCAAAAGGGAAGCGACGGCGTCGAGTCTCCGGAGGATCTGGACAGGCATCACGGCAGCTATCTGACCAACGCCGTGAACGTCTTTTCCAAGCGCGACGAGCCGGCCTCCTTCACCGCATCCAACGTCAACGCCCTGCTTCCACCGCTCGACGAAACTGGAATCCTCGTGCGCGTCGAGGATTTGACGTGGTGCGCGTCCAAGCTTCTCGCCCTTCCCAACGACAAGCGTGCCGAACGTTGGCCCAAGGAAATCGCGTCATTGAAGGCGTCCTTCGATGCGGGAACCAGCGCTTTCGATCTGTTTTTCAGGAATTACCTCTCCAACCTCATCGAGCGCCGCCCGATGTTCGCCGCGCTGAAGGAGGAATTGGACAAGCGCCCCGGCTGGCGTGAGGATTGGACAACCGTCCTGCCCGACCTTCTGGGATTGGCGCATCTGACCGCAACCCCCGAGAACCCCCGCCTGGTCGCGCTGATGAGCTATCCGGTCAAGCGCGTGCTCGATGCGCCGGGCCGCGTGGCGAAGGAACACCGCTTCGCCGCGCCGACCGTGCTCGACCATCGTCCGAACGGCTGGTTTCTTCCGTCACCGTTGCCGAGTCCGGAAAATCCGATACATTATGGACGAGCCGTCCACCTGCGGAGCCAGGGCACCATGATGTGCGAGATCATCCATCGCAGCATCACCTACGAGCTTGGCGACGTGCAGGATGTGGCGGTGCTGACAACCCCCATCACGCCACCGCTCGCGACCGTCCGCAAGGATCACCTCGAACCGCTGCGGCGCTTGAGCGGCTGCGCCGCCTTCGCGGCGGATTGAGTCTCATGGCAACCTACGCAACCTGCGCCGCCTGGATCGAGGCGCTGCGCGCCGACCCCGCCAACCGGCTGAACCGGATGCTGCGGCAGTGGGACGGCATCAGCCCATACCAGCGGGGCGAGGTCTTCGATACCATCCGGATCGCCCTGTCGGAATCGGGAAGCGATGATGATCGCCGGCTGATCGATCGTGAATTGGCAGGATGGCTGACCGACCGCTTGGCCGAACCACCGGAGACAGTGGACGAGGTTGGCTGGAACAGCTACGTCGCCGCCTTGGTGGAAGCGTTCGGCTTGGCCTCCTCCGTGTCCCTGCCCATGACCGGCTCTCTGTTGCGTGACCGCCACACGGAGTTCAAGGATTGGACGCGGGGGCTGTCGGAGGAGGGGCCGGGCAACATCCGCGCCCGCTATCTCCTCGCACTGGCGCACAATCAGGGGGAGACACGGCGTTTCCTGTCCTTATGGCTGCGGCTGTGCCGCGACGCCGGGGCTGACCAGCCAACGCCGGCGGAGGCTGATTTCCACCTGACCATCGGCCTGCTCGGCCTGCGGCTGCTGCCCTCCCCCGATGGCGGCGCCACGGTCGTGGAGGAAGCGGAAGGCATAATTCGCTGGGCGGCACGTCTGCCCAACACCCAGGAGGCGCACACTCGGTTCCTGCGCCGCTGGCGCGTGTTCGCGGAGGTTTTCCCCCGCGGGTCCAGCGATTGGGCGGCAATGCTGGAAAACAACCTCGCCGACCATGCCACCCGCCCCTTCGCCGCATGGTTGCGGGAGGAGTTGGGCATCCATACGCCCACCAAGGTCGGACCGGCACGGGAACCGGCACGGAACGACACCTTTGCGGTTATCGACGAGATCCGCAAGCTTCCCTGGGGCAAGGCAAAGGCGAAAATCGACCAGTTCATGGCGAAGCAGGAGCGCTACGCCCAATCCAGCGGCTCGGCCTACACCCTATCCCGTGCCTTCAATGTCCTGGGCAACGCCCTGCTCGGGATGGAGGACCGTCCAGAGACACCACCACTGGCCGAGCGGTTGGCGGTGAAGGTGCTGGAGCATGACGCCAACGACGAACCGAGCTGGGTGCTGTGGTCGAAGGCGATGCGGCGGATGGGCCGGGTAAAGGCCGCCGAAGCCGTGCTGTGGCGCGCCTGCCGGTTCATGCTGGACAAGGTCCATGTCCGCAACGTTCTGGCCGAGAGCATGGAAAATGAAGGGAGAGTCGCGGAAGCCGAAGCCCTCTACCGCGACACCATCAAGCGCTTTCCGGCAGACGAGGTGGCCCCGAATGCCCTCGCCAAGCTGCTCGCCGACAACGGACGCGCCAAGGAGGCCGAAGCCCTTTACCGCGATACCATCAAGCGCTTCCCCACAGACGAGGTCGCCCCCAGCGCCCTCGCCAAGCTGCTCGCCGACAACGGACGCGCCAAGGAGGCCGAAGCCCTCTACCGCGACGCCATCAAGCGCTTTCCAGACGATCCCGTTTGCCGCCTCGATCTCGGCCTGTTGCTGCTCGACCTGAAACGCCCGCTGAAGGAGGTCCAACCTTTCCTGGAGGATCTGCTTCGGATGCGCGCACCCGTAGCCGGCATCCTGCGCCGGCACATGGACGCGGAACAACGCGGCCAGCGCGTTCCCAGACAACAGAACAACCAACCCAAGCTCACCCAATCCGCTTCGCCGTCATCCCCTATGGCGGAACCCGATCCCGACTGGTCCACGTTCATCGCCTCGGGTGACGCGCTGCATGCGGAGTTCCTGCTGTCTCCTGCGCTGAACGATCCAAAGCTTCTTCTCGTAACGGCGGAGAAGCGGGCTGATCTGCGAGAGACCGCCAAGACGATGCTGCGCGAGGCGATCGCGCGGGCGCCCAACAACCCGGTGGTGCGGTTGATCGCCGCCCGCTATCCCGATGTGATCGCCAGGACCATCGACGCCGACACGGCGCGGCGGGTTGCCGGTGGGGATTTCGGGCTGCGGCTGGAACTGGCCCTGCGCGACAAGGACGAAGAGGCGTTGGACTATCTGTTCGAGGATTTCCACGATCCCGGTCAAAAGGCGGTCGCCGCTTGCGGCTGGCTCTGGCTGAACTCCGACTCGCAAGCCCATGGTGCTGAGGAAGCCGCCGAACATCTGCGCCACTGGCTGGCCGACGATGCTCCGAAGACCGCCCTGCCCGCTCTGGTCCACATCCATGACGAGTTGCGCGAGCGGTTGCCTTTCTGGTCGCGCAACGCCGACCGCAACGGCTTCCTGGAAAGCTGGGACAGCCTGCACGGCGACAGGCAGCGCCGGGCGCAGATCCGCGCCCTGATCGACATCGCCCTGCTCGGCCTTGCCCTCGCGGAGATGTCGATGCTGGCCGATCTGCCGGTCGCAGCCTGAGGGCCGGCGGGGCGTCAGCCGCCCCGCCGCTCCAGGATCAGCGTCGCCAGCGGCGGGATGGTCAGGTTGAGCGAGTGGGTGCGGCCATGCCACGGCACTTCCTCCGCCTCGATCGCCCCGCCGTTGCCGACGCCGCTGCCGCCATACTCCGGCGCGTCGGTGTTCAGCCGCTCCACATAGCGGCCGGGCAGCGGCACGCCGACGCGGTAGCCCTCGCGCGGGACCGGCGTGAAGTTCGACACCGCGATCACCAGATGGTCCGGATCGCCGGCCTTGCGCAGGAAGGTGAAGACCGAGTTCTCGTTGTCGTTCGACTCGATCCACTCGAACCCGGACGCGTCGCAATCGGTCCTGTGCAGCGGCTCCAGTTCCCGGTACAGGCCGTTCAGGTCGCGGATCAGGTCGCGGACGCCGCGATGCTGCGGCTCCTCCAGCAGGTGCCAGTCGAGGCTGCGCGCCTCGCTCCATTCCCGCCACTGGGCGAACTCGCCGCCCATGAACAGCAGCTTCTTGCCGGGATGGGCGAACATGAAGCCGTAATAGGCGCGCAGGTTGGCGAATTTCTGCCAGCTGTCGCCCGGCATCTTCTCGATCATCGAGCCCTTGCCGTGCACCACCTCGTCGTGGCTGAGCGGCAGGACGAAATTCTCCGAGAACTGATAGATCAGCCCGAAGGTCATCTTGTGGTGATGGTAGCGCCGGTGGATCGGGTCGTTCTGCATGTAGGACAGGGTGTCGTGCATCCAGCCCATGTTCCACTTGTAGCCGAAGCCGAGGCCGCCGAGATAGGTCGGCTTCGACACCATCGGCCAGGAGGTCGATTCCTCCGCCACCGTCATGGCGCCGGCGTGGTGGCCGTAGACCAGCTCGTTCATCCGCTTCAGGAAGGCGATGGATTCCAGGTTCTCGCGCCCGCCGAACTGGTTGGGGATCCACTCCCCCTCCTTGCGGCTGTAGTCGAGGTAGAGCATGGAGGCCACCGCGTCGACCCGCAGCCCGTCGAGCCGGTACTGGTCGAGCCAGAACAGCGCGTTGCCGAGCAGGAAATTCTGCACCTCGGTCCGGCCGAAATTGTAGATCAGGGTGTTCCAGTCCTGGTGGAAGCCCTGGCGCGGGTCGGCGTGCTCGTAGAGATGCGTGCCGTCGAACAGCCCCAGCCCGTGCGGGTCGGTCGGGAAATGGCCGGGCACCCAGTCGAGCAGCACGCCCAGCCCCGCCCGATGGCAGGCGTCGACGAAGGCCTTGAAGTCCTCCGGCGAGCCGTGGCGGCTGGTCGGCGCGTACATCCCGATCGGCTGGTAGCCCCAGGAGCCGTCGAAGGGATGCTCGGTGATCGGCAGCAGCTCGATGTGGGTGAAGCCCAGGTTCTTGACGTAGGGGATCAGCCGTTCCGCCAGCTCCTGGTAGGTCAGGAAGCGGTCGCCCTCCTCCGGCACCCGCGCCCAGGATCCCAGATGCACCTCGTAGATCGACACCGGGGCGTCGCGGTCGGAAGCGGCGGCGCGGCGGCCCTGCCACTCGGCGTCGCGCCATTCGTAGGCCGGCAGGCCGTGCACGACCGACGCGGTGGCCGGCCGCATCTCGGCGCGGAAGGCGTAGGGGTCGGCCTTCTGCGGCAGCAGGTTGCCGTCGGGCCCGCGCACCTCGAACTTGTAGCGCTGGCCGGCGGTGGCGTGGGGCACGAAGATCTCCCACACCCCGGCCTCGACGCGCCGCCGCATCAGCAGCCGGCGGCCGTCCCAGTTGTTGAAGTCGCCGATGACGCTGACGCTCTTGGCGCTCGGCGCCCAGACCGCGAAGGCGACGCCCTCGACCCCATCGAGCGTGCGCGGGTGGGCGCCCAGCCGCTCGAAGGCGCGCAGGTGGGTGCCCTCGGCCAGCAGATGGACGTCCAGCTCGCCCAGCACGTTGCCGAAGCGGTAGGCGTCCTCGAATTCCTGGGTCGCCAGCGGGTACTGGGCGCGCAGCCGGTAGCGGAAGCGCTGCGTCCGCTCGGCCAGCACCGCGACGAAGAAGCCGTCGTTGTGGACGCGCTCCGCCTCCCCGGCCGGCTGGCCGGTGGCGCTGTCGATCACCCACAGGCGGTCGGCGCCGGGAACGAAGGCGCGGACCTCGACCGGCCGGCCGGGCGCCGGCTGCTGCATGCCCAGCACCGCGAAGGGATCGCCATGGTCGGCCCGCGCGATGGCGTCGGCCGCCGCCAGCAGGGCCGGATCGGGAGAAACGGTGGCGCGGGTCATGCGCGTGTCCGTGCTGATATCGCTCGCCATCGGGAGAACTCCTGCCCGTCTTCGTGATCCGTGGTGAACATACAGAGGCCGGCTTCGTCACACCATGCCCGGCGCATCGGCCAATCGGCCAGGGGGGAGGCTCTGCCAAACCTCGTGCCCCCACCCCGCCCCTCCCCCGCTGGGCGGAGGAGGGGGCTTGTGCAGAAGCTTTGTGAAAGTGCGGCGCTCATCCCCTCCCCCGCCCAGCGGGGGAGGGTTAGGGTGGGGGCACATGATGCCCACTCACTCCGCGTCGAGCAGCCCCAGCACGCCCTTTACCGGGATGCCGATCCAGCCCGGGCGGTGAGCGGCCTCGTAGGCGATCTCGTAGAAGGCCTTCTCCAGCAGGAACAGCGTCAGCAGGCCACGCGCCTCCGCATCGTCCGCCGGCCAACTCGGGCAGCCCTCGATCGCCGTGCGGTAGCCGGCGAGGAAGGAGTCGGTGCTGCGCCGCTCCCAGTCGCGCGCGGCGTCGAGCACCGGGGTGGCGGTTTCGGCGCCGCCGTCGAGCCGGAACAGCGCCGCCCAGGCGGCGTAGTTGAAGGACCGCATCATGCCGGCAACGTCGCGCAGCGGGCTGTGCTTGGCCCGGCGCTCCTCCAGCGTCTTCACCGGCTCTCCCTCGAAATCGAGGATGTACCAGTCGTTCTGGGCGCGCACCACCTGCCCCAGGTGATAATCGCCGTGGATGCGGGTCTTGGCGCTGCGGACCGGCTGGTCGGCCAACGCCGACAGGCGCCGCGTCACCTCGTCCCGGCGGGCGAGCAGCCGCTCGACGTCCTCGCGGACCGCGTTCGGCACGCGGTCGAGCGTGCCGGGCAGCGCCGCGAAGGCGGCGTCGGCCTGCCGGCGGGCGGCGTCGGCCCATCCCCGCATGTCCTCGGCCGTCACCGGCTCCGGATCGAAGCCCCGGTCGCCGGTGGTCTGCGCCAGTGCGCGGTGCAGCTCGGCGGTGCGCTGGCCCAGCGTGGTCATCATCGTCAGATGCATGCTGAAGGGCTCGCCGGACTCCGCCGCGTCGGGCGTGGTGGTGGCGACGCCGAGCCGGATGTCCTCCAGCTCGCGCTCCAGCGTCTCCACCGTGCTGGCCCAGCCGTCGCCCTGGTTGCGGACGAAGCTCTGCACCACCGCCAGCGCGGTGGGCGTGCCGTCGGGGGCGATGTGCTCGACGGCGCCCAGCGTCGCCGGGGTGTTGGCGAAGCCGGCGACCTCCGTCAGGAAGCGGCCCATCTCGATTTCCGGATGCTGGCCGGCGACGAGGCGGCGCAGCACCTTGACGACGATCTGGCTGTCGACCAGCACCGAGTTGTTGCTCTGCTCGACGCCGAGGCGACGCACCTCCGGCTCGGCCGCCAGCTCGATCGCCTCGAGCTGGCGGGTCGGCGTGAAGCGGATGGTTCCGGCGCTGCCGTTGGCGGGAAGCGCCCTGCCCTGGCGGAGCGCGTCGAGCAGCGACAGGACGAAGCCGTCGGTCTGCACGGCGTCGTACAGCGCGCCGGTCTTCGGCCCCCGCCGCGCCTTGGCCAGCGTGAAGGGCAGCAGCGGCCAGCCGGCGTTGCCGGCGGCGCCGTCCCAGCTCATCGCCAGCGGCAGGAAATAGGTCTGCGGCGGGGTGCCGCCGTCCAGCTCGACCTGGACCTTCAGCAGCATGAAGCCGTCGCCGCTGGCGCCCAGCGTGTCCTTCAGCTCGGCGGCCAGCGTGACGTGGGAGGCGACGATGCGCTGGTCCTTGGCGGCGAACCAGCGCTGCTTGGGCAGGTAGGCCTGGAGGATGTCGCGGGCGAGGTCCTCGCCGGCCTTGCCGGTGGTCAGGCTCTTCCACCCCTCGCGCATCACCACGGTCAGCAGGTCGGGCACCGGCTCCGGCAGCGTCTCGTGCCAGCTCGGCAGCTCGGCCTCGGCGGCCAGCGTGAACCAGTAGAAGCCATAGGCCGGCAGCGTCAGCAGATAGGGCAGATCGCCGACCGGCGGGAAGACGGTGCGGCCGAGCAGTTCGACCGGGATGCGGCCCTTGAACGCCTTCAGGTCCAGCTCGACCGCCTGGGCCGAGCGCGACAGGTTGGCGACGCACAGCACGATCTCGGTGCCGTTCTCCGTCTCCAGGCAGCGCAGATAGGCGAGCACCTTGCGGTTGCCGGGGTAGAGCAGGCTGAAGCTGCCGCGCCCGAAGCCCGGACGCTGCTTGCGCACCGCGACCAGCCGCTTCATCCAGTGCAGCAGCGAGGAGGGGTTGCGGGTCTGCGCCTCGACGTTGACCGCCATGAAGCCGTAGATCGGGTCGAGCACGGCGGGCAGGTAGAGCCGCGCCGGGTCGGCGCGCGAGAAGCCGCCGTTGCGGTCGATCGACCATTGCATCGGCGTGCGCACGCCGTCGCGGTCGCCGAGATAGATGTTGTCGCCCATGCCGATCTCGTCGCCGTAATAGAGCACCGGCGTGCCCGGCATCGACAGCAGCAGGCTGTTCAGCAGCTCGATCTTGCGGCGGTCGTTCTCCAGCAGCGCGGCCAGCCGGCGCCGGATGCCGAGGTTGATGCGCATCCGGCGGTCGGACGCGTAGAAGTTCCAGAGATAGTCCCGCTCGGTGTCGGTCACCATCTCCAGCGTCAGCTCGTCATGGTTGCGCAGGAAGATGGCCCACTGGCATTCCTCCGGGATGTCCGGGGTCTGGCGCATGATGTCGGCGATCGGGTGCCGGTCCTCCATCGCCACCGCCATGTAGATGCGCGGCATCAGCGGGAAGTGGAAGGACATGTGGCACTCGTCGCCGCCCTTCTCCAGGTCGCCGAAATAGGGCAGCACATCCTCCGGCCACTGGTTGGCCTCGGCCAGCAGCATGCGGTCGTCGTAATGCTTGTCCAGCTCGGCGCGGATCGCCTTGAGGACGTCGTGGGTCTCCGGCAGGTTCTCGTTGTTGGTGCCCTCGCGCTCCTTCAGGTAGGGGATGGCGTCGAGCCGCAGCCCGTCGACCCCCATGTCGAGCCAGAAGCGCATCACCGTCAGCACCTCGGCCAGCACCTCGGGGTTGTCGAAGTTCAGGTCGGGCTGGTGCGAGTAGAAGCGGTGCCAGTAATAGGCGTTGGCGACCGGATCCCAGGTCCAGTTGGACTTCTCCGTGTCGCAGAAGATGATGCGCGTGCCCTGGTACTTCTGGTCGGTGTCGGACCAGACGTAATAGTCGCGGTGGTTCGAACCGGGAGGCGCCTGGCGGGCGCGCTGGAACCACGGATGCTGGTCGGAGGTGTGGTTGATGACCAGCTCGGTGATCACGCGCAGGCCGCGCTCGTGGCACTCGTCCAGGAAGCGCTTGAAGTCGTCGAGGTTGCCGTAGGTCGGGTTGACCGACGTGTAGTCGGCGATGTCGTACCCGTCGTCGCGCAGCGGCGAGGGGTAGAAGGGCAGGAGCCAGACCGCCGTGACCCCGAGGTCCTGGATGTAGTCGAGCTTCTGGGTCAAACCGGCGAAATCGCCGATGCCGTCGTTGTCGGCGTCGAAGAACGCCTTGACGTGCAGCTGGTAGATGACGGCGTCCTTGTACCAAAGCCGGTCCTGGCGGTCGATCATGGGTCCAGCACTTTCGCGAATCGTGTTGCGGAGACACGTGTTGCGGGAACACCGTAGGCAAACAAGCCAGACGGGTGAAGGTTTCACCCGGCCGGCCGGAAGAATCGTGACAGGAACCGGCCCGAAGGTCGAGTCCGTCGCTAGCCCAGACGCGCGCCCCGCACCATCCGTTCGCGCGGGGCGTAGCGCCCCTTCTGGCGGGCGGCCAGGGAAAGGGCCTCGTGCGCGATGAGGCGGCGGTAATCGGGATCGACCCGGCCGAACATGGCGAAGGCGGTCTTCACCGCCTCCGTCGTCCGGCTCGCCACCGCCGCGCGCAGCGCGTTGCGCAGCATGCGCAGCTCCAGGACGCCGGGAACGCAGGTGCGCTCCACCGCCTCGGACAGGATTTCGATCGAGCAGAGCGCCGCCTCGTCGTCGAGCCGATACGTCATGTCCCTCGGACGCTCCCCAAGCCTGTCCTTGACCGTTCAAAGCCTTGCTTTTCTTATCCTTCGGCTGGGACAAAGGCCAGACCTTCCGGCGGCGCGGGCGCGCGCGGCTTGACTTGCGCCGCCCCCCCCATCAGGCTGCCCGCCTATCCGAAAGAATGGACGGCGACAGCGCGGATCATGGCCCCCCTCGGCTCCTTCATCATCGTCACCGGCGGCGATTCCCGCTATTGCCCGCTGATCCTCGAACTGGTCGCCTCGCTGCGCGCGCTGAAGCCGGCCGCCGAATGCCCCATCGGCATCGTCGACGCCGGGCTGACCGACGAGCAGCGCGCCGCGATGTCGGCCGACGGGCTGACGGTGGTGACGCCGCCCTGGCCGGTGGAGATCCCGGCGCACCGGCTGCGCAACCGCATCCACCTGAAGGCCAACCTCGCCAAGCTGCATCTGCCGACCTACTTCCCCGGCTACGACACGGTCATCTGGATCGACGCCGACGCCTGGGTGCAGGATTGGGAGGCGGTGGAGATGCTGCGCCGGGGCGCCGCGCTGAACCGCTTCGCCATCGTCGCCCAGTTCGGCCGCTTCTCGGAAACGGAACTGCGGCTCGACTGGCTGTTCGGCCGCTTCGCGCGGGTGCGTTCGATCCTGCTGAAGAACGCGCTGCGCGCCGGCCTGAGCGCCGCCGAGAGCCGCGCGCTGGCGACCCGCCCGACGCTCAACGCCGGGGCCTACGCCCTGAAGGCCGACGCCCCGCACTGGGCGGCGTTCCAGCGCTGGCAGAAGCGGGTTCTGGTCAAGGGCCGGCTGTTCACCTCCGACCAGCTCGCCATGGCCGGCGCCATCTACCTCGACGGGCTGCCGGTGGAGCTGCTGCCGGAATGGTGCAACTACATCGGCCCCTGGCGCTTCGACGCGGACAGGCGTGAGCTGGTCGAATACTACCTGCCCAACCGCCGGCTCGGCATCGTCCACATGGCCGGCGAGGACGCGATGCGCGCCGACCCGTCGGTGCGCCGCGCCGTGCTCGACATGCAGGACCGCGAGCACCAGCTCAGCCTGCGCCAACCGGCCTGGCCGGCGGTCGGCGCGGTGACGGACGCGACGGCGACGGTGCCGGCCCTCTGATCGGATCCGGGCGGCCACCCGCCACCCCCGCCAGTTCCCGCACCGCGCGCTCCAGCGCCTCCACCCCATGGGCGGCGAAGCCCAGCACCAGCCCGTTGCCGCCCGCCCCGTCCACGCCATAGCCGGAGAGCGGCGGCGCCGTCAGCCCGACGCGCGCCGCCCGCTCCGCCAGCGCGCGGTCGGAACAGCCGTCCGGCAGGCGCAGCAGGACGTGCATCCCGGCCTCCCCCGCCTCGGCCTTGCCGAAACCCGCGAACTCCCGGCCGAGCGCGTCGAGCAGCGCCGCCCGCTTCCCCGCGTAGAGCGCCCGCATCGCCCGCAGATGCGACGCCAGATGCCCCTCGGCCACGAAGCGGTGCAGCGCCGCCTGCGGCACCACGCTGGTGCCGCCGTCGAAATGACGCCGCGCCGCCCGCACCGACTCCACCAGATCGGGGGGCACCACGACATAGCCGAGCCGCAGCGCCGGGAACATCACCTTGCTGAAGCTGCCGACATAGACCACCCGCCCGGCCCCGTCCAACCCCTGCAAGGCGGCCAGCGGCGGGCCGGCGTAACGGAACTCGCTGTCGTAATCGTCCTCGACGATCCAGGCGTCGCGCGCCGCCGCCCAGTCCAGAAGCTGGAGCCGACGCCCCAGGCTCATGGTGACGCCGAGCGGGAACTGGTGCGACGGCGTCACCAGCGCCAGCCGCGCACCGTCGCCGCGCCGCACCCCCTCGGCCACGTCGATGCCCTCCGCATCGACCGGCACCGGAACCAGCCGCGCCCCCGCGCCCAGCAGCGCGGCGCGGTTTCCCGGCCAGCCGGGATTCTCCACCCAGGCCGCGTCGCCGGGGTCGAGCAGCAGTTGCGCCACCAGCGCCAACCCCTGTTGCGCCCCCGACACGATGACCACCTGTTCGGCGTCGCAGCGAACCGCGCGGACCGCCCGCAGATAGCCGGCGATCGCCTCGCGCAGCGGCGGATGGCCGAGCGGATCGGGATCGGCCGCCAAGCCGCGTCCGCCGACCCGCCAGCTCCGCCCCAGCAATTGCCCCCACAACGCGAAGGGGAACGCGTTCAGGTCGGGCGTGCCCAGCGAGAAGGGCCGGTCGAGCGGATCGCGCGCCACCGACGGCGCCTCGGCCAGCGCCGCGCCGCGCCGCGACAGCCCGACGCCGCGCCGCGTGTCGAAACGGCGCGGCGCCCCCTCCGGCGGAACGTCCGGCAGGGCGGTCGCCACGAAGGTGCCGGCCCCGACCCTGCCGGTGACGTACCCCTCCGCCAGCAGCGTGTCGTAGGCGGTCACCACCGTGTTGCGCGACAACCCCCACTCGGCCGCCAGCGCGCGGCTCGGCGGCAGCCGCTCCCCCGGCCGCAACCGCCCATCGACCACCGCCTGTCGCAAGGCGCGGTAGAGCTGGCGGTGCAGCGGCTCGGGTCCGGCACGGTCGAGCGCCACCGGCCCCAGGCTGGCGAGAACCGGACGGGCGCGGCGTCCCATGCGTCCCATCAGCACGGCCTTTCGAATTGGACCCAACGGAAAGAGCCAACCGGACCTTTCAACCGGACCATTTTCGCCGCAAAGCTCCGGCATCGCAACCCAGCCGGACCCGCCAGGCCATGAGCAGCGCCCATTCCGCCGACACCGCCCAGCCCCTGCCCCAGACCCCGCGCACCCGCGCGGTGCGGCGGGGCGATCGCGGCTCCCACGACGTCGCCACCATCCACGCCATCATCGACGAGGCCGCGGTCTGCCATGTCGGCTTCATCGACGGCGGCGAGTCTCCGGACTCCAGGCCGGTTCCCGTGGTCATCCCGACCGTGCCCTGGCGGGTCGGCGGCGAGCTGATGATCCACGGCTCCTCGGCAAGCCGGATGATCCGCCGCCTGCAATCGGGCGACGAGGCCTGCGTCACCGTCTCGCTGATCGACGCCTGGGTGCTGGCCCGCTCGGCCTTCAACCATTCGGTCAACTACCGCTCGGTGGTCCTGTTCGGCCGCCCGCGGCTGGTCGAGGAGGAAACGGAAAAGCGCGCGGTGCTCGACGCGCTGGTCGAGAAGATCGAGCCCGGCCGCGCCGCCAAGGTTCGCGCGCCCAACGCGCAGGAGCTGAAGGCCACCGCCGTGCTGGCCTTCCCCATCGCCGAAGCCTCGGCCAAGGTCCGTTCCGGCCCGCCGGGCGACGATCCGGAGGACATGGATCGTCCGGTCTGGGCCGGCCTCGTGCCGTTGTCGCTGGTCGCCGGCACGCCGGTCCGCGACGGGGAGTGAGGCGCCCGCCAACCTCAGAAAAGAAAAGGGCCGCGACCGGAGGATCCGATCGCGGCCCTTTTCTTTTTCACGCAAGCCGAAGCCGCCCCGATACCCCCGGAGCGGCCCCGGCCCGTTCGTCCGATTAGGACGACGGGGCGTTGACACCGCGCGGCAGGATCTGCGCGCGACGGTTCGACGGCTCGCGGACGTTCGGGCCGGTCTGGACCAGCAGCTGGCCCTCGCCCTTGCCTTCGGTGGTGACGTTGGCGGCCGGGATGCCCTTGGCGACCAGAGCCTTCTTCACCGCGTCGGCGCGACGGATCGACAGGCGCTGGTTGTAGGCCGGCGAACCCGAGCTGTCGGTGTGGCCGACAACATGGATGCGCGCGCCGCCCGACTTGCTGATCGCGGCCACGGCGTCGCCGATCACGCGGTCGGCGGCCGGGGTGACGACCGACTTGTCCCAGTCGAAGAACACCAGGTATTCGTTCTGAACCTGAGCCACCGGAGCGACGGCCGGAGCAGCGGCTTCCGGCGGGCACGGGTAGCTGCCCTGGTGGATCACATAACCGCCATTGGCGGTGCGGGCATCGACGCCGCCCGGAACCTGACCGGTCCAGCCGATCACCGGGTTGCACCACTTGGTGCCGATGCCGACCAGGCTCGCGTCCTGGGCGTTGGCGGCGCCAGCCAGACCGATGGCAACGATAGCGGCCGGCACGACCGCCAGACCAGCGCGAACAAGAGTCTTCATGTCTTCACTCCCTTCCAGAACCCTTCCCCATCAGAGTGCCTGCGGGGGATGAACCTTTCAATCGAAGCATCCGCCCACGTGCAAGCGCGGCAGCCAGCGGTCCAACATGTGGTGTCCGGCGTTGTTCCGAAACCTCTGCCGAACGGCCTGTTTGCCCCGTTACTTGGACCTATGCTCCTCTTCCATATCAGCTTTTCCGGTAGGTTTCCGCCAAATCCGCATAGCGGCGGGCGGACACCGGAAAAAAGCCGAGATCACGCTCGGAAAGCTCGCGAACCGGCCTTGCGGGACTTCCGGCCCACAAGAATCCCCGTGTCACCCGCTTGCCGGGCGTCACGAGGGCACCGGCGGCGACCATCGCCCCCGACTCGACATGCGCCCCGTCCATGACGCAGGCCT
Organism: Azospirillum agricola; assembly: GCF_017876095.1. Classification (GTDB taxonomy): domain Bacteria; phylum Pseudomonadota; class Alphaproteobacteria; order Azospirillales; family Azospirillaceae; genus Azospirillum; species Azospirillum agricola. The sequence goes on along the minus strand of NZ_JAGINM010000001.1, from coordinate 170,549 downwards.
TCATGCCGATGAAGCAGCCGTCCTCAAGCGTGCAGGCGTGCAGCAGCGCCATGTGGCCGACCGTGATGTCGTCGCCGATGTAGGTGCCCTGCCCCTCGGAGGCCACGTGGATCACGGTGCCGTCCTGGATGTTGGTGCGGGCACCGATCCGGATTTCGTTCACGTCTCCGCGCACGGTGCAGCCATACCAGATGCCGCTGTCCGGCCCGATGACGACATCGCCGATCACCACCGCCGTTTCCGCGATGAAGGCGGTCGGGTCGATGGTGGGAAGGATGCCGTTGAAGGCGCGGACGAGACCGGACATGACGTCTACCTGAACCATGCGTGACGCGCGGGATTGAAACACCCCGCGCCCAAGGGCACCACCCGAATTCGTGGTGCACGGTCAAAGCGGGTCGGTATTGCTGCGTCTTTGCAACACTGGGCGTCCGGCGTCACACTGCCATGCGCCGGACGCCGGTCCCGACCCTCATCTGTGTCGTGATCTTGCCGGACCGCTCCGGAACAAGGTCACGGGAACAGCGGCGCCTGATCGATGCCGGTGGTCTCGCCCAGGCCGAGCATGACGTTCATGTTCTGGATCGCCTGCCCCGAGGCGCCCTTCACCAGATTGTCGATGACCGAGACGATGATGGCGCCGCGCGGGGTGCGGTCGGCGACCACGCCCATCAGCGCGTGATTCGACGCGCGGACATGGCGGGTGGCCGGCACGACCCCGGCGGGGGTCACCCCGACGAAGGGTTCGTCGGCGTAGCGCGCGGCGAGAGTCGCCCGCAGGTCGTCGGCGGTGACGCCCTCGGCCATGCGGACATAGATCGTCGCCAGCATGCCGCGGTTCATCGGCACCAGATGCGGCGTGAAGGAGACGGTCACCGGCCGGCCGGCGGCCAGCCGCAGCTCCTGCTCGATCTCCGGCATGTGGCGGTGATGGCCGACGCCGTAGGCGTTGAAGCCCTCCGACACCTCGCAGAACAGGTTGGCCTGCTTGGCGTCGCGGCCGGCACCCGACACGCCGGACTTGGCGTCGATGACGATCCCGCCCGGCTCGATCTGGTTCTCCAGCAGCAGCGGCAGCAGCGGCAGCAGCGAGCAGGTCGGGTAGCAGCCGGGGTTGGCCACCACGCGCGCCTTGCGCACGCCCTGGCGGTTGAACTCGGTCAGGCCGTAGGCGACCTCCTTCTGGAGATCGGTGGCGCGGTGCTCGTGCCCGTACCAGGTCGCGTATTCGGCCGGGTCGGTCAGCCGGAAATCGGCGGACAGGTCGACCACCTTCAGCCCGCTCGGCAGGCCGGCGATGACCTCCTGCGTGGTGCCGTGCGGCAGGGCGCAGAAAACGAAGTCCAGCCCGTCCCACCTGACCTGATCGATCTTCACCAGATCGGGCAGGCCGAAGCCGCCCAGATGCGGGAACACCTCGGCCAACGGCTTTCCGGCCTGTCGCTCGGCGGTCAGCGCCGCGATCTCGACGTTCGGGTGACGCAGCAGCATGCGCACCAGTTCGGCGCCGGTGTAACCGGACGCGCCCAGGATGCCGACGCGGATCTTCGTGCCGCCGGGTGTGCTGCCAGACGTGCTGATCAGGGCCATGAAACCGGTGTCCTTCGCTGGAAAAGTCATGGAAGAGACAAAAAGAAAGGGGCGTCCCTTTCGGGACGCCCCTCGCTTGTACCGTAGCGACGCGGGTCCGGGTAGGGCCTTAGCGCTTCGAGAACTGGAAGCTGCGGCGGGCCTTGGCGCGGCCGTACTTCTTACGCTCGACCGTACGGGCGTCGCGGGTCAGGAAGCCGGCGGCCTTCAACGGCGGGCGCAGGGCCGGCTCGAAGTAGGTCAGGGCCTTCGAGATGCCGTGACGGACCGCACCGGCCTGACCCGACAGACCGCCGCCGGCGACCGTGGCGACCACGTCGAACTGCTCGACGCGCTCGGTCAGGCCGAAGGGCTGGGCGATCATCATGCGCAGCACCGGGCGGGCGAAATAGACGCTCTGGTCGCGGCCGTTGACGGTGACCTTGCCGGAGCCCGGCTTGATCCACACGCGGGCGACGGCGTCCTTGCGCTTGCCGGTGGCGTAGGCGCGGCCCTGCGCGTCGAGCTTCGGAGCGGCCAGCTCTTCGGTGACGGTCGCGGTGGTGGCGGCGCCCGTCAGATCCTTCAGGCCGGAAAGGGTGGTGGTAACCTGAGCCATTTGGATTACGCGCTCCGCTTGTTCTTCGGGTTCAGGGCGGCGACGTCGATGGCGACGGGCTGCTGGGCCTCATGCGGGTGGGCGGCGCCCTTGTAGACCTTGAGGTGGGTCATCTGCTTGCGGCCGAGCGGACCGCGCGGAACCATGCGCTCCACGGCCTTCTCGATGACACGCTCCGGGTACTTGCCGTCCAGGATCTGGCCCTTCGAACGGCCCTTGATGCCGCCCGGATAGCCGGTGTGCCAGTAGAAGATGTCGGCGTCGCGCTTGTTGCCGGTCAGCTTCACCTTCTCCGCGTTGATGACGACGATGTGATCGCCGCAATCCATGTGGGGGGTGTAGGTCGGCTTGTTCTTGCCGCGCAGGATGTTCGCCAGGATGCTGGCAAGCCGTCCGAGAACGAGGCCGTCGGCATCGACGACGTACCACTTCTTCTCGATGTCGGTCGGCTTCAGATTGAAGGTCTTCATCGCCACACTCTTAATTCTGCCACAGATCGGCGGGCCGCCGAATCCGGGGCGCCGAAGCGGACGGTTTATGACGGTTCATGGATCGGGCTGTCAATGGAAAAATTTCACTTTAAAATCAATGAATTGCATTCGCGGTATCTCAATACCGCTCATTGAATGGCATTGATTCCAAAGGATTTTTCAGTCAGACGCCGATCCCTGGTATCCAGATACCGCAAGCTTCACCGGATCATGGGGCGGAATCGAATAGGTGCCGGTGGCGTGGGCGACGGGCTCCGGGTCGCCCTCGGAGAAGATCAGGATCTCGCCATAGGCCAGCCGCTTGCCCATCTTGAGGATGCGGGCCTCGGCGACGATGGCGACCGGCGGCGGGCGGCGCAGGAAATTGATGGTCATGCTGGTGGTGACCGCCAGTTCGACCCGCCCGATCAGGCTGAGCACCGCGCCGTAGAGCGCCACGTCGGCCAGCCCGAACATCGCCGGCCCGGTCACCGTGCCGCCCGGCCGCACGAAATCGTCCTTGTAGGGCAGCCGCAGCCGGATCGTCCCGGCGCCCAGGCTGTCGATCGCCACGCCGAAGCTGCCGACCAGCGGAACCCCTTCGCGGATCAGGGTGTCCAACTCGTCCTTGGCGATGGCGGGAGCGGTGGGAGTGGCGGCTTCGGTCATGGGTCCTCGGATCTTGCGCGGTCTGTTGGCGGCCCGAACAGTGTGCGAAACCGCCGATCCAGGCAAGCCCGGCGAGGACGGACCGGAACAGCGCCCGCGCTACTCGGCCATCCGCACCGCGTCGCCCGACAGGGGCAGCGGAGCGACCGGGGGCGGCACGGCCGCCGGAGGCTCCGCTGCCGGAGCAAGGCGCACCGGCCCCGAAGCGGACGGCCCCGAAGCCGGCGGCGCCGCTTCGGGCGCGCCGCCTTCCGGCTGGGCGGAGGGGGGCGGCAACGGTTCGGCGCGGATGTCCGGCTTGGGGTCCGTCCGGGCTTCCGGCTCGGGAGCGGGCTTGGCCTCGGCCCTGGGCTTCTCCGGTTCGGGCGGTGTCGCCTCGGCCGGGGTCGAGTAGTCGGGGACGATGCGGGCCTGGCTGCCGGTGATGACCAGCACCTTCTGCCCGATGGGCAGCGGCTTCGGCTCGCGCTGGGTCAGGGACAGCAGCTCGTTGTTCGGCTTGCGGACGATGTACTCCCAGCCGGTCGTGTCGCCGCTGATGTGCTCCAGCGTGTTGCCGAGGATCGTGCCGATGGCGGTGCCGCCGACCGTGCCCAGCGCGGCGCTCATGCCGCCGGACCCGACCTGCGCGCCGAGGATGCCGCCGGCCGCGCCGCCGCTGACCGCGCCGACCGTGCCGTTGGCGCTGATCGCGACCTGACGGAAGCCGACGACGATCGCCGGCTCGACCTTGTTGGCCTGCTGGACGGCGTTGCTGGCGTAGGTGTTGGGGGAATAATCGGAAGAACAGCCGGCAAGGCCGCCGGTCACGGCGGCGAGCAGGCAGACCACGGCGAATCGCGACACGGGAACAACCATCCGCTTGAAAGCCCAGGCCCGTTGATAAGCGATCCCGTGCCGCGCGTCACCCCGGATTTTCCGGGACGCAGACCGGACGCGAAGCGCGTCAGTGGCCGTTCACCAGGGGCCAGACCTCCATCGCGCCACGATAGATCATGTCGAGCGACACGTAGAGGATGACCAGCAGGCCGACATAGGCGACCCAGCGGTGCTTCTGGAGAACCCGCGCGATGAGGCTGGCGGCAAGACCCATCAGGGCGATGGACAAGGTCAGGCCGATCACCAGCACGGTCATGTGCTCGCGCGCGGCACCGGCCACCGCCAGCACGTTGTCGAGGGACATGGAGACGTCGGCGACGATGATCTGCCAGATCGCCTGGGGCAGCGTCTTGCGCGGCGCCGAGCCGGCGACGGCGCCATCCCCGTCGAGGTCGCTGTCCGACAGCGCCTCCACCGCCTCGTCCTCGCTCGCGTGGGAGGCGCGCAGCTCGCGCCACATCTTCCAGCAGACCCACAGGAGCAGCACGCCGCCCGCCAGCAGCAGGCCGATGATCTGAAGAAGCTGGGTGGTGACCGCCGCGAAGGCGATGCGCAGAACCGTGGCGGCCAGGATGCCGACCAGAATGGCCTTGCCGCGCTGGTCGCGCGGCAGCCCGGCGGCGGCGAGGCCGATGACGATGGCGTTGTCGCCGGCCAGAACCAGATCGATCATGATGACTTGCAGAAGCGCCGTCAGGGCGTCCGCGGTGAAAAGCTCGCTCATGCGGGAAGCGTCCTCGCGTAGGGGCACGGGAGGAGTGACGGCACGCTTCGTCGCAGGAACACCGCACGCGCGCGAGGAAACGCACGAACCGGGGCCACTCCATCGGAAATCCAGTCCGACATCGCAACCCCTGAGGGGGGTTGCCAGAGGGGCCCGGCCTGGTTGCCGTGGCTTTACGCCAAGGCCAAGCGTCCTTCAACCCCCAAGCGGTGGACCCAGCCCCCCGCAAACCGATGCCCCCAACCACCATGGGAATAGGAAGGTCCGGGTGGCTGAGGGCGCCGGAACAGCCGCCGACGTTATTTGGAAGCGAGAATTCTGGCGGTGGCGACGGCGTCGGAAACCGTGTCGAGCGAATAGAGGGTCGCCACGCCGATGCCGGTGGCCAACGTCGCCTGGGCGCCCAGGGCGCGCTGCCACTCCACCATGGTTGCAAAGCTCTGCGCCGCGTTGTTGGCGGCGTCGGCCAATGCCTGCCGGGACGCGGCAGCGAGCAGGTTGCCCATCGCCATGGCGGGGGAATCGCCCAGCACCTTGACGTTCGCCTGGGTAACCGAATCGGTGATCTGGCTGTTGACGGCGGTGGGAAAAGCCATGGAGCCTCCGGAAGGATCGAGGCGGCCGACGGGCCGCCGCATGATTGCAGGAACCCGACCTCGCGCCCGACGCGAACCCCAACGGTCCGCGATCCGCGCGCTGTGGCCGACACCCTCACCTTTATCGTTTTCCGGTTGCGCTTCCAATAGGGAGAGACACGCAGTGCAACATCGGGCATGCCACGGAAATGCGAAACGGCCCCTCTCAGGGCCGTTCTTTCGCGCAACAGCATGGAAAGGATTGGTGGGCGATGAGGGGATCGAACCCCCGGCCACCTCGGTGTAAACGAGGCGCTCTACCGCTGAGCTAATCGCCCGAAAAGGAAACCGACCCGAAACGAAACCGGCCGGACAGGGGTCCGGCCGGCCGCACTATGCCCCGAAGGCGCCGATCAGTTCAAGATCGGTTCACCAATCAGTTCAGGGCGTCCTTCAGCGTCTTGCCGGCCTTGAACTTCGGCTGCTTGGACGCCGGAATGTCGATCTTCTCGCCCGTGCGCGGATTGCGGCCCTCGCTGGCGGCGCGCTCGGCCACCGCGAAGGTGCCGAAACCGACCAAGCGGACCTCGTCGCCCTTCTTCAGCGAGTCGGCAATGCCCTCGAACACCGCATCGACCGCCTTGGTCGCGTCAGTTTTAGACAAACCCGACGCATCGGCCACATGCGCCACGAGATCGTTCTTGTTCACGCAATCCCCCTTCCGAATTCAGCAAATACTCAATTCCAAAAAGCCGCCCCACGACTTTTCGGGGGCGAAGCATAATCACAGCCTCACCCGCCCGTCAATTGGCGACAAGCGGGTGAGGCCATGCACACTTTGGCATTCCATCCAAACAATGGTGGACCGAATCAATGCCGCAGGCTGTCGCCCGCCTTGTCGCCGGCCGCCTTCTCGCTCTGGGCCTTGGCGGCGGCCGCATCGACCTCCGCCTCGTTCCATTCGATCGGCTCGACCGGACGGGTCAGGGCGTTGCGCAGCACCTCGTCCACCGTGCCGACCGGGATGATCTCCAGCCCGCGCTTCACGTTGTCCGGGATGTCCGCCAAATCCTTCTCGTTGTCCTTCGGGATCAGCACATGCTTGATGCCGCCGCGCAGGGCCGCCAGCAGCTTCTCCTTCAGGCCGCCGATCGGCAGCACCCGGCCGCGCAACGTGATCTCGCCGGTCATCGCGACGTCCTTGCGCACCGGAATGCCGGTCAGCACCGAGACGATGGAGGTGGCCATGGCGACGCCGGCCGACGGGCCGTCCTTCGGCGTGGCGCCCTCGGGAACGTGGACGTGGATGTCCTTCTTCTCGAACAGCGTCGGCTTGATGCCGAAGGCGACGGCGCGCGACTTGACGTAGCTCTCGGCCGCCTGGACCGATTCCTTCATCACGTCGCCCAGCTTGCCGGTGGTGGTGACGCGGCCCTTGCCGGGCAGCCCGACCGCCTCGATCGACAGCAGCTCGCCGCCGACCTCGGTCCAGGCCAGACCGGTGGTCACGCCGACCAGATCCTCCAGCTCCGCCTCGCCGTAATGGAAGCGGCGGACGCCGGCGTATTTGTCGAGGTTGCGGCGCGTCACGGCGACCTTGCCCGCCCCGGACGCCTTCATCAGGATTTCCTTGACCGCCTTGCGGCAGAGATTGGCGATCTCGCGCTCCAGGCTGCGGACGCCGGCCTCCCGCGTGTAGTAGCGGATGAGGTCGCGCATCGCGTCGTCGGAGATCGTGAACTCGCCCTTCTTCAGGCCGTTCGCCTCGATCTGCTTCTCGATCAGGTGGCGCTTGGAGATCTCGACCTTCTCGTCCTCGGTGTAGCCGGCGACGCGGATGATCTCCATGCGGTCCAGCAGCGGCTGCGGCATGCGCATGGTGTTGGCGGTGCAGACGAACATCACGTCGGACAGGTCGTAGTCGACCTCCAGGTAATGGTCGTTGAAGGTGCCGTTCTGTTCCGGATCCAGCACCTCCAGCAGCGCCGACGACGGGTCGCCGCGCCAGTCGGCGCCCAGCTTGTCGATCTCGTCGAGAAGGAACAGCGGGTTCGACGACTTGGCCTTCTTCATGCCCTGGATGACCTTGCCGGGCATCGAGCCGATGTAGGTCCGGCGGTGGCCGCGCACCTCGGCCTCGTCGCGCACGCCGCCCAGCGACATGCGGACGAAGTTGCGCCCCGTGGACTTGGCGATCGACTTGCCGAGCGAGGTCTTGCCGACGCCGGGCGGGCCGACGAGGCAGAGGATCGGGCCCTTCACCTTGTTCATGCGGTTCTGGACGGCGAGGTATTCAAGGATGCGCTCCTTGACCTTCTCCAGACCGTAATGGTCGGCGTCGAGCACCTTCTGCGCCAGCTTCAGGTCGCGCTTCACCTTGGTGCGCTTCTTCCAGGGAATGGACAGCATCCAGTCCAGGTAGTTGCGCACCACGGTGGCCTCGGCGGACATCGGGCTCATCGAGCGCAGCTTCTTCAGCTCCGCCAGCGCCTTTTCGCGGGCCTCCTTGGGGAAGCGGGTCTTGTTGATCTTCTCTTCCAGCTCGGCCGACTCGTCGCGGCCGTCCTCGGTCTCGCCGAGTTCCTTCTGGATCGCCTTGAGCTGCTCGTTCAGGTAATACTCGCGCTGGGTCTTCTCCATCTGCCGCTTGACGCGGTTGCGGATGCGCTTCTCGACCTGAAGGACGCCGATCTCGCCTTCCATGAAGGCGTAGACCCGCTCCAGCCGCTCGGACACGGTGGCGCATTCCAGGAGCTGCTGCTTCTCCGGAATCTTCAGCGCCAGATGCGAGGCGACGGTGTCGGCCAGCTTGCCGGATTCCTCGATCTGGTTGATCGAGACCAGCACCTCCGGCGGGATCTTCTTGTTGAGCTTGATGTACTGCTCGAACTGCGACACGACGGCGCGGCTCAGAGCCTCGAGCTCCTGGTTCTCGCCGGTCTTCTCCTCGACCAGCTCGGCCTGGGCCTGGAAGAACTCCTCATTGTCGGCGAACTTGGTGATGGCGGCGCGCTGGCCGCCCTCGACCAGCACCTTGACGGTCCCGTCCGGCAGCTTCAGCAGCTGCAACACGGTGCCGACGGTCCCGACGCTGTAGATGTCGGCCGGAGTCGGATCGTCCTGCGCGGCGTTCTTCTGGGTGACGAGCAGGATCTGCTTGTCATCCTTCATCACGTCTTCCAGCGCGCGCACGGACTTCTCGCGCCCGACGAACAGCGGCACGATCATGTGGGGGAACACCACGATGTCGCGCAGCGGCAGGACGGGGTAGAGGGCACCACGGGAGAGTTCGATCATCGGCAGAGCCTCAGTGATAGGATCGCCGCCAGCCCGGAATGGGCCTGACGCGGTTCCCGCCTCAGGGATCAAGCGCGGGGACCGGAAACGGCACGCTGACTAACGTGGCACACGCCTTGGTGGCCTTCAAGGGGCTGGCGGCGGTGGCGGGCCGTTTCCTTGCCGCGACGCGGCGGAAAACGGCCCTTCCCTCCCCTTTCATCCCCCGAACGTCGGTGTTTCAGGCCGCGGCAAGCCGTCGGACGTAGCCATCGACGGTCGTGCGCAGCGTTCCGGCCTCCTCGGTGAGCCCGCGCGACGCCGCCAGCAGCTCACCCGACGCGATCCGCGTGCTTTCCGCGGTGGCGGCGACCTGCCCGATGGTGCCGGACACCTCGCCGGTGCCCTGAGCGGCCGCCTGGATGTTGCGGGCGATCTCCCGCGTCGCGGCGTTCTGCTCCTCCACCGCGGCGGCCACGGCGGCGGCGGCCTCGCTGATCGCGGCGACGGTGCGGCTGATCGCGCCGATGGCCTCCACCGCGCTGCCGCTGACGTCGCGGATCTCGCCGACGCGGAGCTGGATGTCCTCGGTCGCCTTGGCCGTCTGGCCGGCAAGGCTCTTCACCTCGCTGGCGACCACCGCAAACCCTTTTCCGGCCTCGCCCGCCCGCGCCGCCTCGATGGTGGCGTTCAAGGCCAGCAGGTTGGTCTGCGAGGCGATGGAGTTGATCATGTCGACGACCGACCCGATCCCCGCCGCGCGTTCGGCCAGGGTCGCCACGATGCCGGCGGTGGTGCCGGCCTCGCGCACCGCGTCCTGGGCGATGCGCGCCGCGTCGTCGATGCGCCGGCCGATCTCACCGCTCGAGGCCTGGAGCTGTTCGGAGGCGGCGGCCACGGTCTGGATGTTGCCGGTGGCGTCGGCCGAGGCGGAGGCCACCGCGTTGGAGCGCGACGACACGCTTTCCGCGGCGTCGGACAGGCGTTCGGAGCTGCCGCGCACGCTCTCCGCCGTCGTCGACAGATGACGGACGACCGATTCGAGCTGGGTCACGAACTCCCGCGTCGCCCGCTCGGTTTCTCCCCGCCGCGCCTCGCGCTGCTCGCGCTCGGCGGCGCGCTGGGCCTCGGCGAGGTCGGCGGCGCGGGCGCGCTCCTGCAACACGCCGATGGCCCCAGCCATTTCACCGATCTCGTCCTGGCGGCCGCCATGCGGGACGTCGAGGTCGCGCCGCCCGCCGGCGATGGCGCCGACCACGCCGGCCAACTCGACGATCGGCCGGGTGGCGCGGCGGGTGATGGCGACGCCGACCGCCGCCAGGGCGGCCACCGCGAGCCCCAGCACGGCAAGCGCCAGCATCAGATGACGGACCGCCGACGCCTGGTGGGCGTCCGTCAGGTCGCGGGCGCCCTGAAAGCCGGCGTCGCGGATCGCCAGCAGATCCTGGAGCAGCGGCGAGGCGGAGCGCCGCCAGTCGGCGCTGTCCAGATCATAGGGCACGCCCTTGCGCGAGGCGTCGAGAACCCGCGCCTTGTAGGCGCCGAAGCCCTCGACGTAGCCCTTCCGTCCGGTTTCCAGCGCGGCCCGCAGGCCGGGCCCCATGTCGCCGGCAACGATGTCGTCCTCGATCGTCGCCCAGCGTTCCTGGATGCGCCCTTCCAGTTGCAGCGCCTCGCGCTCCGCCTCGAGCGTGAAGGGCTTGCCGGAGCCCAGCGTCCGCAGGAAGAGAACCGACTGCTGCCCGGCCACTTCACGGAGGGCCGCCGCCCGCCCGGCGACGTCGGCGCGGTCCCCCGCCGTCGAATCGAGATCGGTCAGCCGGTGCTCGAGCCCGTTCATCATCGCGCTCACCACGGAGGTCACCCCGACCATCGCCCCGAAGAAGCGGGCGGGCGCGTCGGCCGGACGGACGGCCCGGTCCTGCGGCAGCCAGCCGTCGACCGTGCGGCGCACCTCCGCCAGCTTCCCCGCCAGCCCGGACAGTTCGGTCAGCGTCTTCGCGTCGCCGAAGGCTGCGGCGCTGGCCATCAGCCGGTCGCGCGCGCCGTCCGCCTGGGCGCGCGCCTTGGTCAGCGACTCCCGCGTCGCCGCGTCGGCCGCCACGCCGGCCGCAAGCGGCAGGTTGATGACGCCGCGCTCCAGCGCCAGCGTCTCGTTCAGCGCCGCCGCGCTGGCCAGCACGTCGACGATGGCCCGCGCGTCCGACGCCCGGCTGGCCGAGCGGGCTTCCTGCACCGCCAGCCAGCAGGCCGGAACCGCCGCAACAATTCCAGCGCTCGCCAAACATATGTAAAGAAAATTGCGAATTTTCATGTCTCGCTCGCCGATTTATTGTTATTCAGCGCCGATGGACAATGAAACGAAGGATTTGTTTCGAACCCCACCGATCATTTTCCAATCAGTTCTTGCCAGGAAGCATATCATGCACGAACAATCCGCAGGAACGGCACACATCAAGCGGTAGGGGTTTTCATCTGGAATGAAAAAGAGGCGGAAATGAAAAAGGGGCGCCGAAGCGCCCCTTTCCAAACACACGAGACCGGAAGGCCGGGAAGCGTCAGGCTCCCGGCGCCTCGCTGCGGCGCTCCGCATGGACGTAGAGCGGCTTGGCCCGCCCCTCGACGACCTCCTTGTTGACCAGGATGCTCTCGATTCCCGACAGGCCGGGAAGGTCGAACATCGGGTCGAGCAGGATCGCCTCCATGATGGAGCGCAGGCCGCGCGCGCCGGTCTTGCGCTGGATCGCCTTGTGCGAGATGGCCTTCAGCGCGTCCTCGGAGAATTCGAGGTGCACGTCCTCCATTTCGAACAGGCGCTGGTACTGCTTGACCAGCGCGTTCTTCGGCTTGCTCAGGATCTCGACCAGCGCCGCCTCGTCCAGGTCGGACAGGGTGGCCAGCACCGGCAGGCGGCCGATGAACTCGGGGATCAAGCCGAACTTCAGCAGATCCTCGGGCTCGACCTCGTGCAGGATGTCGCCGGTCGTCCGCTCGTCCGGGGCGCGCACGTCGGCGCCGAAGCCGATCGAGGTGCCCTTGCCGCGCTGGGCGATGATCTTGTCCAGCCCGGCGAAAGCGCCGCCGCAGATGAACAGGATGTTGCTGGTGTCGACCTGCAAGAACTCCTGCTGCGGATGCTTGCGCCCGCCCTGCGGCGGCACGGAGGCGACGGTGCCCTCCATGATCTTCAGCAGGGCCTGCTGGACGCCCTCGCCCGACACGTCGCGGGTGATCGACGGGTTGTCGGACTTGCGGCTGATCTTGTCGACCTCGTCGATGTAGACGATGCCGCGCTGCGCCCGCTCGACGTTGTAGTCGGCGGCCTGGAGCAGCTTGAGGATGATGTTCTCGACGTCCTCGCCGACGTAACCGGCCTCGGTCAGCGTCGTGGCGTCGGCCATCGTGAAGGGCACGTCGATGATCCGCGCCAGCGTCTGGGCGAGCAGCGTCTTGCCGCAACCCGTCGGGCCGATCAGCAGGATGTTCGACTTGGCGAGTTCGACGTCGTTGTGCTTCGTTCCGTGCGCCAGCCGCTTGTAATGATTGTGGACCGCGACCGAGAGCACGCGCTTGGCGTAGACTTGGCCGATCACGTAATCATCGAGCACCGCATGGATGTCGCGCGGAGTCGGGACCCCGTCGCGGGACTTCACGAGGGTCGTCTTGTTCTCCTCGCGAATGATGTCCATGCACAGTTCGACGCATTCATCGCAGATGAACACCGTCGGACCGGCAATCAGCTTGCGGACCTCGTGCTGGCTCTTGCCGCAGAAGGAGCAGTAGAGCGTATTCTTCGAATCGCCGCTGCTGGACTTGCTCATCGGTACTCCGTCATCTCGCGGGGGACGAGGCCCTCAAGGGCCTTGCCCGTTCGCGGCGCCCCCCGACGCCGGTCCATTCAGAGGTTGTCTCGGGCATGGCCCTTGACAAGGTCGCATCTCGATTCAGTCCGGGATCGGACCGCTTCATGACCATTCAACATCAGCGAAACGGCCCGATCAACCCTTTGTTGGACTGCCCCTCAAGCGCTCAGGACGCGCGGGCGTCCCCGCCGGGGCGCTTCTCGACGACTTCGTCGATCAGCCCGAAGGCCTTGGCCTCCTCCGGCGACATGAACTTGTCGCGTTCCATCGCGGCTTCAATGGTGTCGAGCGTCTGGCCGGTGTGCTTGACGTAGATGTCGTTCAGGCGCGAGCGCAGCTTCAGGATCTCCTGCGCCTGGATCTCGATGTCCGAGGCCTGGCCCTGGGCGCCGCCCGAGGGCTGGTGGATCATGATGCGGCTGTTGGGCAGCGAGAAGCGCTTGCCCGGCGCGCCGGCGGTCAGCAGCAGCGAGCCCATCGAGGCGGCCTGGCCCATGCACACCGTCGACACCTGCGGGCGGATGTACTGCATGGTGTCGTAGATGGCGAGGCCGGCCGAGACGTAGCCGCCCGGAGAATTGATGTAGAGCGCGATGTCCTTCGTCGGGTTTTCCGATTCGAGGAACAGCAGCTGCGAGCAGATCAGGCTGGCGACGGCGTCGTTGACTCCGCCGATCAGGAAGATGATCCGCTCCTTCAGCAGGCGCGAATAGATGTCGTACGCGCGTTCGCCCCGGTTGGTCTGTTCGATGACCATCGGGACCAGAGCATTCATCTTCGGCTCGAAGTCGTACATGTGTTCTTCCCTGCCCCCGCAGTTGGCTGGACCGGTGTTCGTTCCCGGCACGAAATCACATATAGGCGCCGCCGGGGGCGGGCGGTAGCCCACCCCCACTCCTTTTGGGAGTTTGTTACGCCTCGGCGGCGTCCTCGTCCTCGTCCTTGGTCAGCTCGTCGACGGTGACGGTCTTCTCGGTGACCTTGGCCAGCTCCAGGATGTGGTCGACGACCTTGTCCTCGAAGATGGGCGCGCGCAGGTTTTCCAGCGCCTGCTGGTTCTGCTTGAAGAACTCGAACACCTGACGCTCCTGGCCGGGGAAGCGGCGGGCCTCGTTGATCAGGGCGCGGTTCACCTCGTCCTGGGTGACCTGGATGTTGTTGCGGCGGCCCACCTCGGACAGCAGCAGGCCCAGGCGGACGCGGCGCTCGGCGATGGCGCGGTACTCGGACTTCAGCTCGTCCTCGGGCTTGTCGGCGTCCTCACCGGCGTTGCCGTTCTTCAGCTCCTCCTGGAGGCGGGCCCAGATGCCCTCGAACTCGATGTCGACCATGCCGGCCGGCACCTCGAAGGAGTGGCTCTCGGCCAGCTTGTCGAGCAGCTGGCGCTTCACGCGCAGGCGCGACAGGTTAGCGTACTCGCCCTTGATGCGGTCGCGGACGGCCTCGCGCATCTTCTCCAGGCTCTCCATGCCGAACTCCTTGGCGAGGTCGTCGTTGACCTCGGCCGGGACGTTCTTGCGGAGTTCCTTGACGTCGACCTCGAACACCGTGGCGGCGCCCTTCAGGCGCTCGTGCGGGTAGTCCTCGGGGAAGGTGACGTTGATGGAGCGGTGCTCGCCGGCCTTGGCGCCGATCAGCTGCTCCTCGAAACCCGGAACGAAGCGGCCGGCGCCCAGCTCCAGCGGATAATCCTTGCCGTCCATGCCCGGCAGGGCCTCGCCGTCGACCGAACCGGCGAAGTCGATGAGCGCGATGTCGCCGTTCTCGGCGCCGCGGTCCTCGGTGATCGGGGCCTGGGTCGAATGGGCCGACGCCAGCTTGCCCAGCGCCTCCTCGACCGACTCGTCGCTCACCTCGGCGACCGGCTTCTCCAGCTCGATGGCGCCGAACTCGCCCGGCTCGACGTCGGGCAGCAGCTCGACGGCCATCTTGTAGGTGAGGTCGCCGTTCTCCTCGTACTTCTCCACCTCGATCTTGGGCTGGAGGGCGACGCGCAGGCCGCGCTCGCTCAGCGCCTGGCGCGAGCTGTCGGAGATGGCGTCCTCCAGCACCTCGGACAGCACGCCGCCGTGGTAGCGCTGCTTGATCACGCTCACCGGAACCTTGCCGGGGCGGAAGCCCGGCAGCTGGACGGTGCGGCGCAGCTCTTCCAGCTTGCCGTTCACCTTCCCTTCGATGTCCGTGGCGGAGATGACGACCTGAAATTCGCGCTTGAGGCCGTCGGTGCTGGTCTCGGTGATGTTCATCGGAACGAAAGCCTATCTCGTTGTTCCGGCCCGGCGGCGCCCGTCCGGGGCGGCCCGAAACCGTGTTATCCATAGCGGTGCGCGTGTTGCCATGGTGCGGGCGAAGGGACTTGAACCCATACGACCGAAGTCACTGGAACCTAAATCCAGCGCGTCTACCAATTCCGCCACGCCCGCTTTTCCATGGCAAAAGGCAGCCGCAGCGGGTGCCGCACACCCGCCGGACCGCCGGCGAAGTCCGGTCTATAGCACAGCGTGCCCAATGCAAACAGGCAAAATGGGACGGGATTCGTCGCGATTGCGCGGGGCTGCGCACGGATGGGTGGCGCGGGCGCCCTACCCGCCCGCCTTGCCCAGCGACCGGATCGCCGACGAGGTGATGATCCTGCCGTCGCCGCTGTAGGCCTCGTGGTTGGCGTCGATCTCGCCCAGCCGGTAGCGGTAGTTGATCATCATCCCGCAGGACTGCTTCAACCCCTTGCGCGACCGGTCGGCCAGCCAGTTCAACCGCTCCATCCGGGCGCCGTTGGTCAGGTGGAAATGCGCCACCGGATCGAGCGCTCGGGCCTGCGCGCCCTCGGCCCGCTCGACCCGCCGCTCGGAGGTCTGGGCGGTCGTCAGGTAATGCACGGCCAGCCGCATCAGCGGCCCGCGAAGCTGCTTCTGCAACTCCTCGTCCTCGTGCCAGCCGGGAACGGTGAGCGCGCGGGCGAGAATCGGCGCCTCGTCACCCGAATCGGGGTCCGAATCGGGGACGGCGCCGGCCTCCGAGTCGCGCTGGGCCAGCCGTTCGGCGATGCGCTCGGCCTCGGCGTTGGTCAGCAGGGCGTCGCCGTCGCGGTCAAGCGTGCGGTCGAACCAGCGGCGGAAGCCGGGGATCGGCGACAGGGTGGCGAAGCACTTGATGCTGGGGAACTCGCCGGTCAGCCCGTCGACCACCCGCTTGATCAGGAAGTTGCCGAAGCTGATGCCGGCCAGCCCGACCTGCGCGTTGGAGATCGAGTAGAAGATGGCGCTGTCGGCGCTCTTCGGGTCGCAGACAGGGGCCGAGGGGTCGAGCAGCGCCTGGACGTTGTCCGACATGCCCTGCACCAGCGCCACCTCGACGAAGATCAGCGGCTCGTGCGGCATGCGCGGGTGGAAGAAGGCGAAGCAGCGGCGGTCCGAATCGAGCCGGTCCTTCAGATCCTGCCAGCCGCTGATCTCATGCACCGCCTCGTACTTGATCAGCTTCTCCAGCAGCGAGGCCGGGCTGTCCCAGGTGATGCGGCGCATCTCCAGGAAGCCGACGTCGAACCAGGAGCGCAGCAGATTCTTGAGGTCGTCCTCCAGCGCCTGGAGCAGCGGCTCGCCGCGCGCCATCTCCATCAGCTCGGCGCGCAGGTCGACGAGGAACTTCACCCCTTCCGGCAAGGCGTTGAACTGGGTCAGCAGCCGCACGCGCGGCGGCTCCAGGGCGCGGCGCAGGGCGCGCTCGGCATGGCCGCGGGCGACCGGGTCGGCGGCGGCCTGGAAGGTCGCCATCGCCTCGTCCACGGCGGCCCGCTCGACGTCGAAGTCGCGCGCGAGCATCAGGAGAAAATTGCGCCGCCCCTGCGGATCGAGCGCCAGATAGGTACGGCCGAGCTGCGCCGCCCGTGCCCGCGCCGACACCTCGCCGCCGCGCGCCTCCAGGCAGGCCTCGATCTGTTCCTTCAGACGCTCGGCGTCCTCCTTGGGCAGATGGGTGCGCGGCGGGGCGCCGACGGCGCCGCGCGCCGAGGCGGCGATCTCGCGCCAACGGGTGCGCAGGTTGTCCAGCGCGCGGTCGAGAAGACCCGGCGGGCCGGCAGGCGGCTGGACCGGATCCAGAGTGGCGGTGTTCGGTGCGTCGCTCATGCTTGGAGTCTGGCCCCTGCCGCCGGATTCGGCAAGGGGATGCGGCGGGCGTCACCCGTGTGAGTACCGCCGACGCGACGCGCGCCGGGGTTTTCGGCCCTCCATGAAATTTCAATGACGACGGCTTGGGGTCCGTGTCCGACAGACGGCACGGCTCCCCTTTTCAGGAGCGTCATGCCCGGCCATGACGAAAGGATGAGGAGAAGAAGGCCGCCAAAAGCGCAAGCCGCTTTCCCGGCTGCGTCGGCCAAACAGGCCCTCAGCCCTTCAGCGCCCGCAGCACGCCCGGCAGCGCCCCGGACAGATCCTCCGAGATCAGCCCCGGCCCGACGGCGTGCCCAGCCTCGCCGTGCAGCCAGACCGCCGCGCAGGCCGCCTCGAAGGCGTCCATGCCCTGGGCCATCAGCCCCAGCACGATGCCGGCCAGCACGTCGCCCGACCCGGCGGTGGCCAGCTCGGGCGGCGCGTTGACGTTGATGACCGCCCGGCCGTCGGGCGACGCGATCACCGTGTCGGCCCCCTTCAGCAGCACGACCGCCCCCGAGCGCGACGCCGCCGCGCGGGTCCGCGACAGTTTGTCGCTGTCCATGCCGACCGAGGCACCGAACAGCCGCGCGAACTCGCCCTCGTGCGGGGTCAGCACGCAGCGCTTGTTCAGCCGGTCGAACAGATCCTCCGGCGCCTCGGCGAAGCTGGTCAGCGCGTCGGCGTCCAGCACGCAGGCCTTGCGCGCCTCCAGCGCCGCCAGGACGCGGGCGCGGATCTGGGCGCCCCGCCCACCCCCCGGCCCGAGCAGCACCGCGTTCCGCCGCGAATCGCTCAGCAATTGGGCAAATTCGGCATCATCGGCCACCGGCTCGACGATCACGCTGGGCGAACCGGCGGCGTAGACGGTGAAGACCTCCGGCGGGCAGGCGAGGGTCACCAGCCCGGCTCCGGCCCGCAGCGCCGCGACGGAGGCGAGCCGCGCCGCGCCGGTCATCCGCCCGCCGCCCAGCACCACGGCGTGGCCGCGCGCGTATTTGTGCCCGTCCAGCGCCGGCCAGGGGAACAGGTGACGCCACAGCTCCGGCCCGTTGACGGCGGTCTGCGGCACGATGCCGTCGAGCACCCGCTCGGGGATGCCGATGTCGCCGACCACCACCTCGCCGCACAGTTCGCGGCCCGGCAGCAGCACATGGCCCGGCTTGCAGCGGAAGAAGGTCACGGTCAGCGCCGCCTGCGGCGCCACGCCGAGCACGCGCCCGCTGTCGCCATGCAGGCCGCTCGGCACGTCGATGGCGACGACGGTGCGCCCGGCCATCGCCTCGACGATGGATTTGGCGACGCCCTCCAGCGGCCGCGACAGGCCGGCGCCGAACAGCGCGTCGATGACCAGGGGGTTGCCCTTGAGGATGTAGGGGTCGGCCGCCTCGATGGGGCCGGGCCAGCGCTCCGCCGCCACCGCCGCGTCGCCGGTCAGGGCCGAACGGGTGCCGAGCAACGCGAGACGCACCGGCCAGCCGGCCTCCAGCAGCAGCCGGGCGACGACGAAGCCGTCGCCGCCGTTGTTGCCCGGCCCGCAGAGCACCGCCGTCGGGTGCGGCGCCCAGCGCTCGCACACCGCGCGCACCACGGCGGCGCCCGCGGCCTCCATCAACGCTGCACCCGGCACGCCGGCCGCGATGGTCATCTCGTCGGCACGATGCATTTCCGCGACGGACAGCAGTTCGTCCATCACCCCTTCCCTTCTCGATCCGGCCTTTCCCGATCCGGCAAACGCCATGGCCGACGCGGACGCCATGGATAGCGCGATTTTTCAACCGGGCAAGCATAAACGCCCGCTGGGCGGCCAGCCAGCCGCGCGGACGTCAAAAAGATCGAGTTGTCTGGGAAACCCCCATGAGGGGGGATGGGGCGATGGATGGGACTCGAACCCACGACCACTCGGACCACAACCGAGGGCTCTACCAACTGAGCTACCACCGCCGCCGTTGGGAGCGCTTATTTGCCCCAGCCGAGCCGTCCGGTCAAGGGCTTTTTCACGAGGGGCCGAAAAAAAGCGACGCCCCCGCTTTCACCCCCTGTTTGCCGCCGCCTGCGCGGATCTCTTGCAGGCTTTGCACAAATAATGTTCACTTCGCCGCATTCGTTGGCAGAGCGATGCCCCAACCAACGGCAGCCCGCTGCCTTTCGTCGTGGTTTCATGCTGCCGGATCGGAGTACCCGTTTCTGGCACGCTCCATGCTTAATGTCGTCGTGTCGGCAGAGCCGTGGACGGTGCCTGCCGGCGTTGGCACCTCGTACACGAGAGACCCATGAAGAAGATCGAAGCCATCATCAAGCCGTTCAAACTCGACGAGGTGAAGGAGGCTCTTCACGAAGTCGGGATCAAGGGGATCACCGTCACCGAGGCCAAGGGCTTCGGCCGCCAGAAGGGCCACACCGAGCTGTACCGGGGCGCGGAGTACGTCGTCGACTTCCTGCCGAAGGTGAAGATCGAGGTGGTGATGGAGGACTCCCTGGTCGAACGGGCGATCGAGGCGATCCAGCAGGCCGCCCACACCGGCCGCATCGGCGACGGCAAGATCTTCGTCACGCCCGTGGAAGAAGTGGTCCGCATCCGGACCGGCGAAAAGGGTCCGGACGCGATCTGACCGGCGTCCCCACCCGTCCCCGTCACCCAAGCCGTTGCCAACATGCGCCTGACTTGCCAGCCCGCCCGGACGACCTACGCCGCACCCCCTGCCGAACGGCCGATGGCCCTAGGCCGGACGTGCGCGTTTTTCGGCTCGCGCGTTGTGCGGGCGGGTCAGGCGTGACATAACGTCCGCCGCGAGCGCCGTCTCCCGCCCTCGTGATCCGAAGGTTGGTTTGACGCTGCGGGATCCAAACCTCTCAAGCGTGGAAAAAGAGATATGTCCGACATCAGCAAGGTCTTCGACCTGATCAAGGAACACGACGTCAAGTATGTGGACCTGCGCTTCACCGACCCGCGCGGCAAGCTGCACCACACCGCCCAGCACGTCTCGACGATCGACGAGGACGTGTTCGAGGACGGCATCATGTTCGACGGTTCGTCGATCGCCGGCTGGAAGGGCATCGAAGAGTCGGACATGATCCTTCAGCTCGATCCGACCACCGCCGTTATGGATCCGTTCGCCGCCCAGCCGACGCTGAACATCCTCTGCGACGTGTTCGATCCGGGCACCGGCCAGGCCTACGAGCGCTGCCCGCGCGGCATCGCCAAGGCCGCCGAGCGCTACACCGCCTCGGCCGGCATCGGCGACACCGTCTATTTCGGTCCGGAAGCCGAATTCTTCATCTTCGACGACGTCAAGTACAGCGTCGAAATGAACAAGGTGTCCTACCAGTTCGCGTCGGACGAGGGTTCCTACTCGTCGGACAAGGAGTATGAGGACGGCAACCTGGGCCACCGTCCGGGCACCAAGGGCGGCTACTTCCCGACCGCCCCGATCGACAGCGCCAACGACCTGCGCGCCGAGATGCTGAGCGTCCTGGCCGAGATGGGCGTCCCGGTCGAGAAGCACCACCACGAGGTGGCCGCCGCCCAGCACGAACTGGGCATCAAGTTCGACACGCTGGTCCGCACCGGCGACAACATGCAGTACTACAAGTACGTGGTGCACAACGTCGCCCACGCCTACGGCAAGTCGGCGACCTTCATGCCGAAGCCGGTGTTCGGCGACAACGGCTCGGGCATGCACTGCCACCAGTCGATCTGGAAGGACGGCCAGCCGCTGTTCGCCGGCAACCAGTACGCCGACCTGTCGGAGCTGGCGCTGTACTACATCGGCGGCATCATCAAGCACGCCAAGGCGCTGAACGCCTTCACCAACCCGTCGACCAACAGCTACAAGCGCC
Source organism: Azospirillum agricola (assembly GCF_017876095.1). Taxonomy (GTDB): domain Bacteria; phylum Pseudomonadota; class Alphaproteobacteria; order Azospirillales; family Azospirillaceae; genus Azospirillum; species Azospirillum agricola. The sequence goes on along the minus strand of NZ_JAGINM010000001.1, from coordinate 149,917 downwards.
TGGTCCCGGGCTATGAGGCTCCCGTGCTGCTGGCCTACTCGGCCCGCAACCGTTCGGCCTCCTGCCGCATCCCGTACGTCGCCTCGCCGAAGGGCAAGCGCGTCGAGGTCCGCTTCCCGGATCCGTCGGCCAACCCGTACCTCGCCTTCGCGGCGATGCTGATGGCCGGCCTGGACGGCATCAAGAACAAGATCCACCCCGGCGACGCGATGGACAAGAACCTGTACGACCTGCCGCCGGAAGAGCTGGCCAAGGTTCCGACGGTTTGCGGCTCGCTGCGCGAGGCGCTCAACGCGCTGCGCGAGGACAACGCCTTCCTGCGCCAGGGCGACGTCTTCTCGGCCGACATGATCGACGGCTACATCGACCTCCGCACGGAAGAGATGATGGCCTTCGAGACCATGCCGCACCCGATCGAGTACAAGATGTACTACTCGGTCTGATGCGGTGTCGCGGCGTCCGGTTCCGGGCGCCGCGCCTCGTCGAAGATTATGGAAAAGCCGCCCCGGAGCAATCCGGGGCGGCTTTTCCGTTTCAGTTTCAGGAGCGGCGGGGCTTCATTTGATCCACGCCCCGGTGTCGGGCGGCGCGCAGGAGGCGCGGCCGGCGCAATCCGCCTTGACGCAGCCGCAGGCCGGAAACAGGCAGCCGTCGCCGTTCAGGTCGGTCGCCCGCACCGCGAGGTCGTAGCGCACGCCGCGCATGATCGCGACGCCGGCCGTGCTGTTGCGTTCGTAATGCTCGACGACGAGGCGGACGCGGGCCAGAAGCTCCCGGCGTTGGTCATGTCCCGGATCCATGCGCTCATCTCCCTGCCCGGCGGTCGCGGCACATCCGCGCTCTCGCAAACCAGGACGCACGGGAACCCGGTTCGTTCCCCCACCCTCCCGCCTTACCGCGCTTGGTCCGCGGGGTGGAAGGAGAGGATCGGCGGGCGCGCCTGTTCCCGTTCCGAACAGGACAACCGGGAGAGCGTGATGGATCAGGAACCCGATCGGGAACGGTTGAAGCGCGTCGCCAGGGCGCTGGGCGACGTGCGGCTCTACGACAAGCACCACACCGGCGAACTCATCGCCATGCGGTTGCGCGACAGCCTCGCGGACCACCCCGGCTACGACGCCGAGGCGGTCGAGGCGAAGCTTCTGGAGCTTGCGAAAGCCGCGCTGGAGGCGGCCAGTTGACGCAGCCGGCGAGCCGGGCACCCGCCCGGCTCGAGGGGAGTCACTCGGCGGCCATCGCCATCATCAGGCGGGCCGGGCGGCGGCGCGGCAGATAGATGCGGGCGGTGTCGAGAATGCCGGCCAGCTCGCGCATCGCGTCGGTCGCCATGCACAGCGCCACCAACGGCAGCCAGCGGTCGAAGAGCTGGGCGGCCACCTCGGCCTCGCCGCCCTGGATCGCCGCCAGCGCGTCGAGCAGGGCGGCCTCGTCGACGCTGATGCGCGAGCAGGCCGGGCAGCGTATCTCCGGCTTGCGGGCATTGGCGACCGCGAAGGTGCCGAGCAGCGCGAACAGCGGCAGCAGCGCGGTGTTCGGCACCCCGGCGACGTTCAGCCCGATGCGCATGGAGGCCATCGCCCCCGCCGTGCCGGCGCGAAACCACTGACGCACGCCGGTCAGCAGCGCCCGCTCGGCCGCCGTCAGGTCCGACACCGTCCAGGGCGACGAACGCCCTTCTTCCACCGTTCCGCACATGCCGCGACGCTCCTCCGCTTGGGCTGTTGGCCGCATCGTATCGCGCTTTGCTGATGGATGCGAGTCATTCTTAGTTGCATGACTGACCCTGTGACAAACGCCGGGGGCAAGGGCTTGGAAAGGTCACGTTAACCCTCCCGGCCGGATTCTGGCCCCGCACGCAGCACAGGGGCCGGAACGAATGATGCGGACGCTTCGACACGCCATCCTCGGACTGATCGCGACGGTCGGATTGATGGGAGCCGCCCAGCCCGCGTCCGCGCAGATCGTCCTGAAACCCGCCTACGGCGAAGCGTCGCTGCTGGGAGCCGGCAAGGCGCGCGGCGCGGTGGTGTGGAGCCACGGCCGTTCGGTGGAATCCGAGGATTCGGAATCGCCGACCCCGCTCTACATGAAGGCCTTCCGCGACGCCGGCTGGGATGTCTACCGGCTCGACCGCATGCGGGTCAGCGACACGCTGTCCAACAGCTCGCGCGCGCTGGCCGGCTACGCCGACAGCCTGAAGAGCAAGGGCTACCGCCGGGTCACGCTGACCGGCCAATCCTTCGGCGCCTTCATCTCGCTGATGGCGGCGGGCCAGACCGAGCGGATCGACGCGGTGGTCGGCACCGCCCCGGCGGCCTTCGGCAACTTCACCGAGGCCTATGACAGCTACCGCGAGAACGCATCCCAACTCTGGCCGATCCTGCGCAACGTGCGCCAGTCGCGCGTGATGCTGTTCTTCTTCCACGGCGACGATTTCGATCCGGGCGGACGCGGCGAGCCGGCACGCAGCGCGCTCGCCCAGCGCGGCCTTCCCAATCTGGTGATCGACCAGCCGGCGCTGCTGACCGGCCATGGCGCCGCCGGCACCGGCCTGTTCGTCCGCCGCTTCGCCGGCTGCATCGTCCGCTTCGCCGAGGCGCCCCCCTCCCCCAACGACCCGCCCTGCGACGACAGCTGGGGCCGCAACCCGAGCGCCGAGCTGTTGCAGGCGGCGACCTCCACCTCGGCATCGGGGTCGGCCAGCGGCGCCGACGCGGCGGCCCCGCTGCGTCCCTATCTCGGCATGTGGTACGGCAGCTACATCAACGGCCGCGAGGTGGCGCTGGCCGTCGAGCGGGCCGAGGGCGACGCCGTCTACGCCGACTACGTGCTGGGCACCGGCATGGAGCCCGACCAGCCCTTCGAGCGCGTCCGCCGCAAGGGCCGCATCGAGGATGGCGAGTTGATCTTCGACGAGAAGGGCCGCAACATCCTGCGCTACCGCCTGCGCCCCGACGGCCGCATCGCCGCGACCTGGCTCGACAAGGCCGGCAAGGGACGGCTGGAGACGGTGCTGCGCAAGGTCAATTGAGCCACCGCACGACCACCCCAGAGAAAAGGCCCGCCTCCGAAAAGAGGCGGGCCTTTTTTTGCCGGAGCGGGGTCAGTCCGCCGCCAGCGCCTCGGCGGGAGCCGGCGGGACCCAGCGCAGCACCGGCTTGCGGGCGGCGGCGGTCTCGTCCAGGCGGCGGCGCGGGGTCAGGCGCGGCGCACCCTGGAAATAGGCGGCGTCGCCCGACTTGGCGCGCTCGGCCAGCGCCCGCAGGGCGTCGATGAACTGGTCGAGCCCGGCCTTGCTCTCCGTCTCGGTCGGCTCGATCAGCAGGGCGCCGTGGACGACCAGCGGGAAATACATGGTCATCGGGTGGAAGCCCTCGTCGATCAGCGCCTTGGCGATGTCGAGCGTGGTGACGCCCGTCCCCTTCAGGAAACGGTCGTCGAACAGGCACTCGTGCATGCAGGGCCCCTCGAAGGACGCCGTCATCACGTCCTCCAGCCGCGCCATCACGTAGTTGGCGTTGAGCACCGCGTCGCCCGACGCCTGCCGCAGCCCGTCGGCGCCGTGGCTCAGCATGTAGGAGAGCGCGCGGGTGAACATGCCCATCTGGCCGTGGAACGCCTTCATCCGGCCGAAGGCCGGGCCGTCGCCGGCCTCCTCGACCAGAGCGAAGCCGTCGGGGCCGTGCGTCACGTAGGGAACCGGCACGTAGGGCGCCAGCGCCTCCGAGAACACCACCGGCCCCGAGCCCGGACCGCCGCCGCCGTGCGGCGTCGAGAAGGTCTTGTGCAGGTTGATGTGCATGACGTCGATGCCGAGGTCGGCCGGCCGCACCCGCCCGACGATGGCGTTGAAGTTGGCGCCGTCGCAGTAGAAATAGGCGCCCGCCCCGTGCACCGCCTCGGCGATGGCGATGATGTCGCGCTCGAACAGGCCGCAGGTGTTCGGGTTGGTCAGCATCAGCCCGGCCACGTCGGGGCCGAGCTTGGCCTTCAGCGCGTCGAGGTCGACGCGGCCGTCGGCCGTCGCCGGGATCGACTCCACGGCGTAGCCACAGGCGGCGGCGGTCGCCGGGTTGGTGCCGTGGGCGCTCTCCGGCACCAGGATCTTGGTGCGGGCCTTGTCCCCCCTGGCGTCGTGGGCGGCGCGGATCGCCATGATGCCGCACATCTCGCCATGGGCACCGGCCGCCGGGGCCAGCGTCACGGCGGCCATGCCGGTCAGCGTCTTCAGCCAATGGGCGAGTTGGTCCATCAGTTCCAGCGCCCCCTGCACGGTGCTGACCGGCTGGAGCGGGTGGACGTCGGCGAAGCCCGGCAGCCGCGCCATCTTCTCGTTCAGGCGCGGGTTGTGCTTCATCGTGCAGGAGCCGAGCGGGTACAGGCCGCTGTCGATGGCGTAGTTCTTCTGCGACAGGCGGGTGTAGTGGCGGACGACCTGCGGCTCGGCCAGACCGGGCAGGCCGATGCGGGCGCGCGGCGTGATTCCACCGAGACGCGACGCGACCTTGGGCGCTTCCGGCAGGTCGACGCCGCAGCGGCCGGCGCTGTCCTGTTCGAAGATCAGCGGCTCCTCGATCTGGAGGCCGCGGTTGCCGGTGACGGTGCCGGTCACGGAGTCCGTGCCGCCGGCCGCCGGGATGGCCGAGGGACGGCCCTGGGAATTCATGCTCATGACAGAACCTCGGCGAGGGCCGTGACGAAGGCGTCCATGTCGGACTCGGTGTTGGTCTCGGTGACGGCGACCAGCAGAAGATTCTCAAGCCCCTTGCCGAGTTCACCCGGATAGAGGCGCGACACCGGAACGCCGCCGAGGATGCGGCGTTCGGCCAGCGCCTCGACCACCTCAGCCGCCGGCTTGGGCAGCCGGACGGTGAACTCGTTGAAGAAGCCGTCGTTGATCACCGACACGCCGGGCGCCGCCGCCAGCTTGTCGGCGAGTTGCACCGCCTTGGCGTGGTTGAGGCGGGCGAGCTGCGTCAGCCCTTCCTCGCCGAGCAGGCTGACATGGATCGAGAAGGCCAGCGCGCACAGGCCGGCGTTGGTGCAGATGTTGGAGGTCGCCTTCTCGCGGCGGATGTGCTGCTCGCGGGTCGAGAGCGTCAGCACGAAGCCGCGCCGCCCGTCGGCGTCCACCGTCTCGCCGCACAGGCGGCCCGGCATCTGGCGGACATACTTGTCCTTCACCGCGAACAGCCCGACATAGGGACCGCCGAAGTTCAGGGCGCCACCGAAGGACTGGCCTTCCGCCGCGACGATGTCGGCGCCCATCCCGCCGGGCGTCGGCAGCAGGCCGAGCGACAGCGCCTCCGTCACCACGACGATCAGCAGCGCGCCCTTCGCCTGGCAGGCCTTGGCGAGGTCGGAGTAATCGCGCACCTGCCCGAAGACGCTGGGATTCTGCACGACGACGCAGGAGGTCTGGTCGTCGATGCGCGCCGCCAGATCCTCCGTGCCCTCCGGGTCGGCCGGCAGCGCCACGGCGTCGAAGCCGATGAAGCGGGCGTCGGTCGTCGTCGTGTCGCGGTAATGCGGGTGCAGGCCGCCCGACAGGATCGCCTTCTTCCGACGGGTGACACGGTTGGCCATCATCACGGCCTCGGCGCAGGCGGTGGCGCCGTCGTACATCGAGGCGTTCGCCACATCCATGCCGGTCAGCAGGGCGACCTGGGTCTGGAACTCGAACAGGACCTGGAGCGTGCCCTGGCTCACCTCCGGCTGGTAGGGGGTGTAGGCGGTCAGGAACTCGCCGCGCTGGACCAGATGGTCCACCGTCGCCGGGATGTGATGGCGGTAGGCGCCGGCGCCGAGGAAGCTGGGCACCGAACCGGCGGGAAGGCTCTTCGCCGCCATGGCGCCCAGCAGCCGCTCGACCTCGAGCTCGCCCATGTGATCGGGCAGGCCCCCGATCGGGCCGGACAGGCGGGCCGCCTCGGGAACGTCGCGGAACAACTCGTCCACCGACGCCGCGCGGGTGGCCGCCAGCATGGACTGCCGGTCGGCCTCGGTCAGGGGCAGATAGCGCATCTCAGTTCGATTCCTCGACGAAGGCCTTGTAGGCCGCCTCGTCCATCAGCCCGTCCAGCTCGGACGGGTTGGACAGGCGCAGCTTGAAGAACCAGCCCTCGGTCTGGGCGCCGGTGTTGACGCGGGCGGGCTCGTTCTCCAGGTCGTGGTTGACCTCGATGACCTCGCCGGAGACGGGGGCGAAGACGTCGCTGGCGGCCTTGACCGACTCGACGACGGCGGCTTCCTTGCCCTTCTCCAGCGTCCGGCCGACGTCGGGCAGCTCGACGAACACCACGTCGCCGAGCTGGTGCTGCGCGAAATCGGACACGCCGACGGTGCCGACGTCGCCCTCGACGCGCACCCATTCATGGTCCTTGGTGTATTTGACGGTCATGATCGTCCCCTGTTCGATGATGGTGGAGTTTCTTGTGAAGGCGGGAGCGGAGCGTCAGCCCCGGTAGTAACGCTGCGGCACGAAGGGAGTCGCGGCGACGCGGGCCGGCACCGGCTTGCCACGCACCAGCAGGGTCAGCGGCGTGCCGACCGCCGCGTGGGCGCCGTCGACGTAGCCCATGGCGACCGGCGCCCCGGCGGTCGGGCCGAAGCCGCCGCTGGTGATCTCGCCGATCCTGTTGCCGTCGGCATCCTGGATCTCGGTGTGCTCGCGGGCCGGCTGGCGGCCGTCGGGCTGGACGCCGACGCGGCGACGCGACGCCCCCTCGGCCAGTTGCCTGGAAATGATGTCGAAGCCGGGGAAACCGCCCTCGGCGCGGCGGCGCTTCGGCAGGGTCCATTCCAGGGCGCCCTCGACCGGAGTCGTCGTCGTGTCGATGTCGTGCCCGTAGAGGCACAGCCCCGCCTCCAGCCGCAGCGAGTCGCGGGCGCCGAGCCCGATCGCCTCGACCTCCGGCTCGGCCAGCAGGGCGCGGACGATGGTCTCCGCGTCGGCGTTGGCGCAGGAGATCTCGTAGCCGTCCTCGCCGGTGTAGCCGGAGCGGGTCAGCACCACCGGCACGCCGTTGAAGGTGGCCGGCAGGTAGCTCATGAACTTCATGGTGGCGGCCTCGGGCACGAAGCGGGCCAGCACCCCGGCGGCGGCCGGACCTTGCAGGGCCAGCAGCGCCAGATCGTCGAGCAGCTCCACCTCGGCCTTACCGGCCAGCTTTTCGCGCAGATGGGCGACGTCCTGCTCCTTGCAGGCGGCGTTGACCACCAGGAACAGATGGTCGCCGGCGTTCGTCACCATCAGGTCGTCGAGGATGCCGCCCTGCTCGTTCAGGAACAGCGTGTAGCGCATGCGACCGCGCGCCAGCCCCTTGATGTCGCCGGGAACCAGCGTTTCCAGCGCCGCCGCCGGATCCCCGCCGGTCAGCCGCACCTGCCCCATGTGGGAGACGTCGAACAGCCCGGCCTTCTCGCGGGTGTGCTGGTGCTCCTTCAGGATGCCCAGCGGGTACTGCACCGGCATGTCATAGCCGGCGAAGGGCACCATGCGGGCGCCGAGTTCGACGTGCAGGGCGTGCAGCGGGGTGGTCTTGAGCGGTGCGTTGGCCTCGGTCACGCGGGTCCTCCGACATGGGTTGCAGCGCCCGCACCGGATTCGGTGCGGGAGTCTGCCCCCTTCTGTCTTGGACCTGAGAGATTCACCGCGCGCCGGCCGAGCCGTCCGCGTCGGTTTACTCCTTCGGTGAGTCGCGACGCAGGCGCGCCGAGGCTGCTTTCCAGAGGTGCCTTATCCCCTTGCGGTCCTTTTGCCTGAGAGTTTCCGGGGGCGGTTGCTCCTTCGGCGCCGCCATCGGGCGCGTGCCTTTCCAGGCCCGGTCCGTGGCGATCTCTCCCGCGAGGGATCATCGGCGTGATGGCCCACACTGTCGCGGGAGCCGGCGATTGTCAATCCGGGGATCGGCGGGCGGTCACGGGAAGACCGACATGCCTAAGTGCTTGAAAGTCCTATTTTTAGGATTTTTTTCTTTTCATCGGCCAGCAACCGGCCAATCATCCCCTCACGCGTTTCGTGGAGCCGGCCGGCCTTCGTCCCTCGCGTGCTGTCTCATTCTCGCAGAAGCGGAGAGTCGTTCATGGCCGTCCAGACCTTCAACCCGACCGACCTGTCGCAGTCCACCGCCAACTGGGCGGTGGCCCAGCGCATCGTCGGCCCCTTCGCCCCCCACGCGCAGGTGACGCCCAACCTGACGCTGGCGCTGGATCCGGGCCATCTGCTGAGCGGCACGACCCTGACCGAGGTCAACGCGCAGAACGTCGGCCCCTTCGCTCCGCCGGCTTCGGGCTTCCGCATCGACCGCGTGGTGATTGATCGCGCGACCGGCGTTGCCTCCATCGTCACGGGCATCGCCGACAGCCTTACACCGCCGGCGATCCCGGTCGGCACCCTTCCGGTCGCGCAGGTGTTCCTTCAAAACACCACGACCGCGATCTCCAATCACAACCTTGTCGACGAACGTTCTTTTTACGACCAGACGACGGCAGCAAGGCCCATCATCGCCACACGCGCCCATCGGAATGGCGTTGGCCAGTCGGGCATCACCAGCAACGTGTGGGCGAAGGTCGAGCTGTCCGCAACGGATTTCAACGTTGGCGATGCGTTCGACACCTCGACATCGCGCTTCCAGCCGGCCAAAGCCGGGTATTACCTGCTGCACGGGCAAGTGATGATGAATTGCAACATCGGCGGGTCGCTCTATGCAGGATTGTTCATTAATGGAGGCATTATTGTCCAATGCCGCGCCTTGACGCCAATCTCGACACTGACCTATGCAGCGGCAACCACCATCGCCCACTTCAACGGCAGCACGGATTACGCCGAGTTGCATGTGTTGAACACCATTGTCACCAACGGCGTCTTGGACGGAACGTCGGTGGCGACGTTCTTCACAGCCTCGCTGTTGTCCTGACAAGACGGTGGTGCCGGGGTCGTTGCACACCCGGCACCACTCCACACGTCCTATGGCAACCAGCGCCAGATCACTTCTTCATCTGGGTGCGGTTGAAGTTCAACTGCTCCGGCGTCAGCTGGAATCCCAGATAGACCTTCCAATCCTTGGCGTTGGCGTCCTTGGGCAGCGGGATCTTCGGGGCCAGCTCCTCCTTGGTGCCGGCGCGCGGCTGGCCGCTGGGGAAGGTCACGTCGGTGTCGAAATAGGCCTTCGACACCAGCGTGTCGTCCGGCTTGGCCAGCGCGACGAAATACGTGTACTTGGCGGTGTCGCCCTTCAGCGCCGGGCCGCGCTCGGCCACCAGATAGACGTTGACGTTCACCGTCACGCCGTCGCTGGCGTATTCGCAGTTGCCGGCGAAATCGACCAACGCCGCGCGCGATTCCAGGTCGGTCAGGTCGCGCCCGCCGGGCCGGAAGGCGGTCACCTCCGACAGGTCGCGGATGATCGACACCTTCGGGCAGGCGAGCGCCGACTCCGCCGGATCCTTCGGTCCCAGCCCCATGCCGCCGCAGCCGGCCAGCGTCAGCCCGGCCAGCGCCAGGGCGCCAACGGACAGCGGGCCTTTCCAGGCGGGGGTTCCTATATTACGGTCGCGGCGGTCCATCGGTTCGGCCTGATCGGTTATCGGATCGTTGGCCCGCGACTTTAGAGATCCAGCTTAACCGGCACAAGGCCATGCGACCGCTTTGTTTCCTGTGACCGATTTTCGCAACCGCGGATTTGAACCGGCATGACGAACCCAGCACCCCTGACGATCCTCCTCGCCGCCCCGCGCGGCTTCTGCGCCGGCGTCGACCGCGCGATCCAGATCGTCGAGACGGCGCTCGACCGCTACGGCCCGCCCGTCTACGTGCGGCACGAGATCGTCCACAACCGCTTCGTCGTGCAGAGCCTGGAGGCCAAGGGCGCCGTCTTCGTCGACGAGCTGACCCAGGTGCCCGACGGCGTGCCGGTGGTCTTCTCGGCCCACGGCGTGCCGAAGTCGGTGCCGCAGGCGGCCGAGGCGCGCGGGCTGTTCTACCTCGACGCCACCTGTCCGCTGGTCAGCAAGGTCCACCGCGAGGCCGAGCGCCATTTCGATGAGGGCAAGCAGATCGTGCTGATCGGCCACGCCGGCCATCCGGAGGTCATCGGCACCATGGGGCAGCTGCCCGAGGGCGCCGTCGTGCTGGTCGAGACGGTCGCCGACGTCGCCACGCTGGAGGTCGCCGACCCCGGCAATCTCGCCTTCGCCACCCAGACCACCCTGTCGGTCGACGAGACGTCGGAAATCCTGGCGGCGCTCCAGGCCCGCTTCCCGGCCATCGCCGGGCCGAAGAAGGAGGACATCTGCTACGCCACCACCAACCGGCAGGCGGCGGTCAAGGCGATCGCCCCCAAGGTGGAGGCGCTGCTGGTGCTGGGCGCGCCGAACTCGTCGAACTCCAAGCGGCTGGTCGAGGTGGCGAAGACCCACGGCTGCCCGCGGGCGCAGCTCGTCCAGCGCGCCGCTGACATCGACTGGACGGCGCTGGAGGGCGTCCAACGGCTGGGCATCACCGCCGGCGCCTCCGCCCCCGAGGTGCTGGTCGAGGAGGTCCTCGACGCCGCCCGCGCCCGTTTCGCGGTGACGGTGGAGGAGCTGCGCACGGCGACCGAGAGCATCACCTTCAAGCTGCCCCGCGCCCTGACCGAGGAGGGCGCCGGACCGGTGTTGCGCGAACGGGCCTGACCGGAAGGCAAAGGGCCCGGCGGAGGGAAGGACACCGCGCAATTGCGGCGTAGCGGCCTCCCCCAAAGCGTGCATTCCCCCTGTGCGCGGTTGCGGCGCACTGTTGCGTCACACTGGGGAAAACGCCTTGATCCTGGAGGGATCCGCCCGTGCCCGACACCCATCTCGCCGATTCGCTCGACGCCGGAAGCGACCGCCGGCGGTCCTTGACCAGCCGGTTCCAGAAGGCGCGCGGCCGCACCGCCGAGCTCGTCGCCCCGCTGTCGCCCGAGGATCTGATGATCCAGTCGGTGGCCGACGGCGCTCCGGCCAAATGGCATCTCGCCCACACCACCTGGCTGTTCGAGACGACCGTCCTGATCCCGTTCAGCCCCGGCTACCGGCCCTACGATCCCCACTTCCTCGACCTGTTCCAGGCCCGCGACGAGCGCATCGAGGGCCACAGCGGCGGGCCGGGCGGCAAGCCTGTCCGCGCGCCCGCCCTGCGGCTGCTGTCGCGGCCGTCGGCCGCCGACATCATGCGGTACCGCGACCATGTGAACGGCGCCGTGCTCCATCTGATCGACGCCGCCGAGGACGGGCTGTTCGACAGCGTCGCCGAGCACATCAACATCGCCATCGCCCATGAGCGGCGCCACCAGGAGCGGCTGCTGACCCACATCAAGCACGCCTTCTGGTGCAACCCGCTGCACCCGGCCTACGAGAGCGCGCCGGACCATGTCGGCGGCGGCACCCCGCCCGACGCCTGGGTCGAGCATTCCGGCGGGCTGGTCGAGGTCGGCCGGGCCGAGCCGCAGCCCGGCTTCGACCATGAAAGCCCCCGCCACCAGGTCTTCCTCAAGCCTTTCCGGCTGGCCGCCCGCCCGGTGTCCTGCGGCGAGTTCCGCGCCTTCGTCGAGGCCGGAGGCTACGGCGAACGGTCGCTGTGGATGGCCGACGGCTGGGAGACCCTGCGCGCCGAAGGCTGGAGCGCCCCGCTCTATTGGGAGCGGCGCGAGGGCGCGTGGCAGATCTTCACCCTGCACGGCCAGCGGCCGCTCGACCCCAACGAGCCGGTCTGCCATGTGAGCTGGTACGAGGCCGACGCCTTCGCCCGCTGGGCCGGCAAGCGCCTGCCGGTCGAGGCGGAATGGGAAACCGTCGCCGCCCGCTGCGAGGGCATGGGCAATCTGCTCGGCACCGGCTACCGCCACCCGCGCGCCGGCTCCTACCACGGCAAGGGGCCGTGGCAGATGTGCGGCGACGTGTGGGAATGGACGCGCAGCGCCTTCGCGCCCTACCCCGGCTACCGCCAGCCCGAGGGGCTGGACGAAGCCGTCCATGGCCGCTTCATGAGCAACCGCATGGTGCTGCGCGGCGGAAGCTGCGTCACGCCCTTCGACCATGCCGGGCCATGGACGCGCCACTACCTGCGGCCGGACATGCGCCTGTCCTTCACCGGATTCCGGCTCGCCGAGGACGCCTGAGAGACGCTCCCGTCGGATTTGGAACGATTACAAAAGGCTTGCCGCAACGCACAAATCGGGCATTATCCATAAAAATATTATGGCCATGGAGCATGCCCGATGCCGCTCGACCTGCCGCCGACCTTCCGGCACCACGTCTTCTGCTGCGCCCAGCAGCGCCCGCCCGGCCATCCACGCGGAAGCTGCGGGGCGAAGAACGCCCACCCGCTGTGGCAGCGGCTCGACCAGAAGATCCAGGCCCGTGGGCTGATCGACGTCGGCATGGCGATGACCGGCTGCCTCGGCTTCTGCTCGGCCGGGCCGCTGATGGTGGTCTATCCGGAAGGCATCTGGTACCGCCCGGAAACGCCCGAGGACATCGACGAGATCGTCGACCAGCACCTGACCAGCAACGTTCCGGTGGAACGGCTGGTCATGGTGCTGAGCCGGTGATGGAAGGCCCTCTCCCAAGGCGGGAGAGGGAGCGCGTCAGCGCCGGAACAGGAACTCGCGGCCGACCTTCACGCGCTTCTCGCCGTCATACTCGATGATGTCGGCGGTGGCGTAGGTCTCGGTCCAGCGTTCGGGCAGGTAGCTGCCGGTGCCGATGATGTCCACGGGGGCGTTGGCCTCCGCCATCAGGCGGCACTTCGCCGGGCCGAAACCGCTGCTCGCGACGATCTTCACCGCCGGGAAGCCGGCCTCGTCCAGCCGCTCGCGCACGTAATGGATCGCCGCCGCCGAGACGCCGGTGCCGATCAGGTAGCGGAGCTGCGTCTCGTCGCGGTAGCCGCGGATCGAATGCGGCGCGTGGCGTTCCAGCACCGCGTAGGAGCCCGGCGGGTCGAGCCCCTCCACGAAGCGGCCGCCCGGCGTGTCCAGCCGCAGGGTCAGCTTGCCCTGGGCGGCCAGTTCGGGGAAGCGGCGGCAGACCTCCAGACCGTCGGTGATCTCGCGCCCGAAATAATCGACCAGCACGGTCAGCGGCAGGTCGGGGAAGGTCTCGTGGAACATCTCCGCCGCGCGCACGGTGGAGCCGGCGTAGCCGATCAGCGCGTGCGGCATGGTGCCCATGCCCTTGGCCTGTCCGAAGAAATGCGCGGTGGCGTCGGTGGCGTTGCCGACGAAGCCCTTGGCGCCGACCTTGCGCTTGGCGCGGTCGGAGCCGACCGAGGCGGCGTAGGCCATCGTCTCGGCCATCTCGGTGCCGGCGCAATGGCGGGCGTCCATGGCGAGGAAGGCGACCTTGGGCAGGTCGGCGCACATGGTGAAGGCGTTGTAGGCGGCGACGCAGGCCGGCCCCAGCTTCTGAAGCAGGATCGTCTCGGTATCGACCAGATGGTAGAAGGAGCCGGTGACGTAGAGGATCGGTTCGCCGGCGCCGACCCACTTGCCCTCCGGGAAATTGAGCTGGATGTCGACCGTGAAGCCGCGCTCGCGCGCCACCGCCTCCAGCCATTCCAGCGCCAGCCGGGGGGCGCAGACCACCGGGCGGCGCATGAAGATGGCGTAGGTCACCTGCTTGTCGCCGAACTTGCCGACGGCCTCCTTGGTGCGGCGGAAATAGGTGTCGGTCCAGTCGCCGATCGCCGCCGTCGAGGGGTGGACGGCCGCCGGCCGCTTGCTGCTGTCGCTCATACCGATGCCCTCGCCTTCCGCCCCTGCCCGTCACCGCGTGAACGCCGGCGCCGCCCGCACCCGATCAGGTACGGAGAATGCCGAACTGAATGGACAGCCAGCATTATACGGCCGGGCTCCGCTGTGGAAGAGGCTTCCACCCGGAACGACCGTGGGCGGATGGCAGGGTTGCGCCGGCGGCGTGGGTCGCCGCCGGGCTCCCGGCGCATCGAAACAGCGTAAAATACCGATATTTGACGCCCCACTTTCGGCCCTCTACCCTCATCCGAAAGAGGGTGGTGGGCGTCATGGCGAAGGCGGCGACGAGTGACATGGCCAGCGGTGCGACAGCCGACCCCGCGTCGGAACCCGACCGGATCGGCAACAAGATCGTCGTTGTCCTGCTCGGCCTGCTGGTGACGCTGGCCGCCGCCGGGGCCGGCGGCGCCCTGATGCTGAAGCCGGCCACCGCCCACACGGGCACCGGCTCCGCCGCGCGGCCCCCGGCCGGAGCGGAGGCGGCGGTCGCCACCTACGCCACCCTGCCGACGATGAACTTCACCCTGAGCGACGGCAGGCGCCTGCGCGAGCTGCGCGTCCGCGCCGTGCTGGAACTGGATCCCTCCATCCCGCTCGACAGCGTCAAGCCCCACCTGCCGCGCATCGCCGACGCCATGAATCTGCGGATGCTCGACGTCGCGCCCGACGAGCTGCGCGGTCCGGACGGCACGCACTACATCAAGGACGCCCTGCGCTTCGCCGCCGACAAGGCGATGCGGCCGCTGAAGGTGCGTCAAGTGCTCGTCCAGGACATGCTGCTGCGCTGATCCGCCGCTTCGCATCCACGGCACCGCACCCCATATCCCTCCCCGCCCCCTCGACAGGCCCGGCGGAATGCGGAACACTCCGCCCGCCCCGCCAGAGAGCCCAAGCCGGGGCGCCAGACTTTGCGGAGCGGAAGGAGACGGCAGTGGCCGAGTTCGATTTCGACCTCTTCACCATCGGAGCGGGGTCCGGCGGCGTCGCCGCCAGCCGGCGCGCGGCGTCCTACGGCGCCAAGGTGGCGATCTGCGAGGGCAGCCGGGTCGGCGGCACCTGCGTGATCCGCGGCTGCGTGCCGAAGAAGCTGCTGGTCTACGCCGCCCAGTTCCGCGACGGCTTCGAGGATTCGCGCGGCTACGGCTGGGACGCGCACGCGCCGGCCTTCGACTGGGAAACCCTGATCGCCCGCAAGGACGCCGAGATCGACCGGCTGAACGGCATCTACATCAGCATGCTGAAGAATTCCGGCGTCACCCTGATCGAGGGCAACGGCCGGATCGTCGACCGCCACACGGTCGAGGTGGCCGGCCGACGCTACACCGCCCGCAACATCCTGATCGCCACCGGCGGCTGGCCGTCGCTGCCGCCGATCGAGGGAATCGAGCACGCCGCGACCTCGAACGAGGCGCTGCATCTGCCCACGCTGCCGCATTCCGTGCTGATCCTCGGCGGCGGCTACATCGCGGTCGAGTTCGCCGGCATCTTCCGCGGGCTGGGCGCCGAGGTGACGCTGATGATCCGCGGCGACGAGCTGCTGAACGGCTTCGACGACGACATCCGCATCGCGCTGGCCCAGGAGATGCGCAAGCGCGGCATCACCATCATCTCCCGCTGCAAGCCGGTGAAGCTCGAACAGGGACCGGGCGGCTACACCCTGACCGACCATATGGGGCGCCAGCATTCCGCCGGCCTCGTCATGGCCGCCACCGGCCGCAAGCCGAACACCAAGGACCTCGGCCTCGAATCGGTCGGCATCGCGCTCGACGACAAGGGGGCCATCCCGGTCGACGCCCAGTCGCGCACGTCGGTGGACAACATCTACGCCATCGGCGACGTCACCGACCGCATGGCGCTGACCCCGATCGCCATCGCCGAGGGCCGCGCGCTGGCCGAGACGCTCTACAACGACAACCCGACCAGCGTCAGCTACGACAACGTGCCGACGGCCGTCTTCTCCATCCCGCCGCTCGGCACCGTCGGCCTGACCGAGGCGCAGGCCCGCGCCAAATTCCCGAAGATCGACATCTACAAGGCCGGCTTCCGCCCGATGAAGCACACCATGTCGGGCCGCGACGAGCGCGTGCTGATGAAGCTGGTGGTCGACGGCGAGAGCGACCGCGTGCTCGGCTGCCACATGATGGGCATGGACGCGCCGGAGATGATGCAGGCGCTGGGCATCGCGCTGAACGTCGGCGCCACCAAGCGCGATTTCGACCGCACCATCGCGCTGCACCCCTCCACCGCCGAGGAGTTCGTGCTGATGCGCGAGAAGGCGCCGGAGACCAAAAGCCTCTGACTGCCCTATCGTGTAAGACCCCTATGGTATAAGGCGACGGGACGGGCCGCTTTTCTGGAACGCTTCTAAAGCGGCCGTGTTGATGGCCCCGGAAGCGCATCCGGGAACGGTCCGCCCAATGGCCCGCCCCATTGGCCCGCCGGCCCGTCCGGTCCCGGATCCTCCGCATCCTCGATGCCCACGAGAGGGGGGATTTTCCGTATGTTCATGCACAACAAGAATTTGATGTACACGGTCCGCGTGTCGGAGCCCAACCCGCAGCTGGCCAGCCTGATGCTGGAGCAGTTCGGCGGACCGCAGGGCGAGCTGGCCGCCGCCATGCGCTACTTCACGCAGGGGCTGGCCGACGAGGATCCGGGCCGCAAGGACATGCTGATCGACATCGCGACGGAGGAGCTGAGCCATCTGGAGATCATCGGCTCGATCGTCGCCATGCTGACCAAGGGCGTGAAGGGCAAGCTGGCCGAGGCGTCGGAGGAGACCGCCGACCTCTACGCCACCATCACGCAGGGGTCGGGCAGCCACACCCTGTCGCTGCTCTACGGCGGCGGCCCGGCCCTGGTGAACTCGGCCGGGCAGCTGTGGACGGCCGGCTACATCGACAGCATCGGCGACCCGACCTGCGACCTGCGCTCCAACATCGCCGCCGAATCGCGCGCCAAGATCGTCTATGAGCGGCTCATCAACCTGACCACCGATCCCGGCGTCAAGGACGCGCTGGGCTTCCTGATGACCCGCGAGATCGCGCACCAGAAGAGCTTCGAGAAGGCGCTCTATTCCATCGAGAACAACTTCCCGCCGGGCAAGCTGCCGGGCATGCCGGAATACACCGACAAGTACTACAACACGAGCCAGGGCGAGGGCGACACGCGCGGCCCCTGGAACCAGGGCGCCCAGTGGGAGTATGTCGACGTCAAGCCGACCGACGCCCCGGTCAACGGCGGCGACGGCACCCCGTCGGTGAAGCTGGCCGCCAAGGAGATGGCCGCCGTCAACGCGGTCGCCGCCCGCACCATGTCCAACCCCGCCGCCGATCCGGTCACCGGCGCCGACCTCGGCGCCGGACCGGGTGCCGGCAAGACGACGACCAAGACCAAGAGCAAGGCGTAATCCCTGCTCCGGGCCGCCGTCCCTACTCGGCCGGGACGGCGGCCCCACCCCGCCGCTCCCGGCCCATCAGACGGGTCAGCAGGTAGAGCGCCGGCAGCGCCCCGGCCATCGACAGCAGGAAGAAGCTGACCCAGTCCATCCGGTCGGCCAGCCAGCCCGACGAGGCGCCGAACAGGTCGCCGCCCAGCTTGTAGAAGCTCGACAGCAGCGCGTACTGCGTCGCCGTGTAGGCGGCGTTGCACAGGCCCGACAGGTAGGCGACGAAGGCCGCCGTGGCGATGCCGCCGCAGACGTTGTCCACCGCCACCGTCACCGCCAGCATGGTCACGTCGTGCCCGGTCCAGGCCAGCGCGACGTAGCCGAGATTCGACACCATCTGTAGGACCCCGCCGATCATCAGCCCGCGCAGGGTGCCGACCCGCCCGACCAGCAGCCCGCCGAGCAACCCCCCGGCGATGGTCGCCCACAGCCCGAACAGCTTGGTCACCGTGGCGATCTCGCTCTTGGTGAAGCCGAGATCGACGTAGAAGGGCGCCGACATCACGCCGGCCAGCACCTCGCCCAGCTTGTAGCTGGCGATGAATCCGAGGATGACGATCCAGCCCTGCCGCCCCATGAACTGGGCGAAGGGCGCCACCACCGCGCCGTAGAGCCAGGACAGCAGCTCCGCCATGCGGCCCGACAGGTGCGGGCGCGCCGCCAGCCAGTCGGCGACATGCCGCTCGCGCGCAACGGATTCCGCGGACTCCGCGATTTTCGGCTCGCGGTTCAGCAGGATCGTCACCATGCCGACCAGCACCAGCGCCGCCATCGCCTCGTAGGCGGCGCGCCAGCCGTGGAAGTCGGCGATGTAGAGCGCTCCCGCCCCCGCCGCCATCATCCCGAAACGGTAGCCGAGCACCAGCACCGCCGCCCCGGCCGCCTGCTGCTTCTCCTCCAGCACCTCGACGCGGAAGGCGTCGACGACGATGTCCTGGCTGGCCGAGCAGAAGGCGACGATCACCGCGAACAGCGCCGTCCACCACAGGTCGGTCCCCGGATCGGTGGTCCCCAGACCGAGCAGCGCCGCCGCCAGCGCCGCCTGCGCCGTCAGCGCCCAGCCGCGCCGCCGGCCGAACAGCCGGGTCATCACCGGCAGGCGCAGGCGGTCGATCAGCGGCGCCCATAGGAACTTCAGCGCGTAGGGCATGGTGACCAGCGCGAACAGGCCGATGCTGGTCTTGCTGACGTCCGCCTCGCGCAGCCAGACATTCAGCGTGGCGCCGGTCAGCGCCAGCGGCAGCCCTTCGGAGAAGCCGAGAAACAGGATCGCCAGCACCCGGCGATCGAGATAGACGGACGCAGCGTCGCGCCAGGAGGATGCCATCACCGGAAACGCCTTCCATGGGACTCGACCGCATGCCTTATAAAAGGCGCCTCCGGTCCCCGCCAGCGATCAAATCGCCCGGCCCGACGCCCTACCAGACAACGACATAGTCGATTCGGGGGGCGGTCAGCCAGCTGGCCAGCACCGCGCTGGCCCAGGCCCGTTCGGTTTCGGCCTGGAGCAGCATCAGCTTGCGGCGGAAATCCTCGTCCTTCTCGCGTTGCTTGCGCAGTTGCGCCAGCAGCGACTTGGCGGCCGCGTCGCCCCGTCCGGCCGCGATGCCCAGCCAGGTCTCGGCCTCCGCCACATCCTGCCCCATGGTGTCGAGGCCGGTCAGGTAGAGCCGCCCCACCGCCGTCTGCGCCTGGAGGTTCCCGTTCTCCGCCGCCCGCCGCATCCATTGCAGGCCCTGGTACAGATCGCGTTCGACGCCCTGTCCGCGATGCAGCAGCAGGCCGAGGTTGTATTGCGCGTCGGCGACCCCGCCCTCGGCGGCCACGGCGAACCAGCGCGCGGCGGTCGCCGCATCGGCGGGAACGCCCTTCCCTCCCTGCGCGAGCAGGCCGAGATGATGGGCCGCCAGCGGGTGCCCCTGGGCGGCGGCGGCCTCCATGAGCTCCAGGGAACGCCGGCGGTCCGCCGTCACCCCCCTGCCGTCGGCGAGCATCTGGCCCAGCCGGTACTGGGCCCAGGGATGGCCGGCGTCGGCGGCGCTCCGGAACCAGCCGGCCGCCCGCGCCGCAGACTTGGGCGTGCCGCCCAGGCCGTAGAGATGCATCTGGCCCAGCTTGTCGGCCGCGGCCGCCGATCCGTTCTCCGCCGCCGCCCGCAAGTCCTGAGCGCTCTCCCCGGCGTAGCGGTCGGGATCCTGAAGCAGGGGACTTTTGCCGGAGTCGTCCGGCACGAAGCTGGCGGTCGCCCGATCCCGTTCGGAGCAACCGCTGGTGTCGCATATCCGGATGGTCGGCGAAACCTCGCCGGTCCGGGTGGCGTTGCAGCCGGCGGCGCTGGCGAGCATGGCCAGCAACGCCAGTGCGCGGGTGATGCGATGCGTGCGCATGGAGGCTCCCGGTCTATGGGGGTGCGGGCACCGGGACGGGCGCGCCGGTCGCGAAGGGGGACGGGCGGGCGGCTTCCGGCAAGGGCTCATTCCGGAAGCCGCCCGGGCCCGTTACTGGACCTTCAGCGTGCCGCCGGTGCCGAGGCCGCCCTTGACGGTCTGCGCCTTGTAGTTCTTCAGCGCGGCGACCATTTCGCTGTAGGCGTCGACGAAGGCAACCACCGTCGCCTCGCCTTCCGGCGTCTTCTTGTAGCCGCCGAGCACGCCGCCGGCGCTGCCGCCCAGCGCGCCGAGCGCCGCGCCGAAATCGGTGGCCGTCGCGTTGCCGGTGGAGATGCCGATCTGCACCGACGAGCGGATGTCGAACAGCGACAGCGTCACCGCCGTGCTCTTCTGGTTCATCATGCCGCCGAGGGCGCCGCCGACCGGCCCCAGCAGGGCCCCGCCGACCGCGGCGCCGAGGCCGCCGGTGTTGGCCGAGGCGAACAGGATCGCCGGCTCCATGAAGTAGTCGGCGGCGACGCGCTGCCCCTTCTGCTGCTTCGAGCCCGCCCGGTACTCGCCGTTGCGCTGCTGGTCGGTGATGCCCTGCATGCGCGAATCAAGGCGGCTGTTGCCGACCGAGGTGATGACGAAGCAGTTCGACTGGGCGACGATCAGGCGGATCATCGGCTCGACGGTGGTGATCTGCGTCGCGCGGGAGAAGGGGCCCCACCAATCCGCCGAGCGGCCGTCGTCCACGGCCAGCGTGCCGAGCGGCTGGTCGCAGCGCGGCAGGTTGGCGGCCGCGTTCACGCTGGTCGAACCGCCCGCAGACCCGCTCATCCCGCCCGTGCCACCGCCGGCGGACACGCAGCCCGCCAGAGTCATCACCGCGCCGCACACCATCGCGCCCTTGAACATACGACCGAGCATCGGTCCTCCGGAATTGAATGGTTTCGTTCACACTCTAAAAAGGTCAGAACCGCTGACGGTCTACACCCCCGCAAGATGACCAAGTCGTACGTTTGCAACCTATCCCCGTCAATGCATCCCTACGTCGCAGGCCGGGCCGCCGGGGCGAAACGAACGTTTCCGGCACGGTCGGCGCGCTCCATGCCGGACTCGGGCGGTACAGCGTTGCGGAAGCGCCCCCCGAAACTGTGGAAAAGTTGCGGCGAATCGGGCATAGAGGGGATCCCGTACGTCTAAGGAAGAGCAGGCGCGTCATGGTCGAGTGTTGGACACCCGCCAGTTGGAGGTCGAAACCGGTCAAGCAGATGCCGGTCTATCCCGACCAGACCAAGGTCGAGTCGGTCGAACAGCGCCTCGCCGCCTATCCGCCGCTGGTCTTCGCCGGCGAGGCCCGCCGGCTGAAGGCCAAGCTGGCCGATGCCGCCGCCGGCAACGCCTTCCTGTTGCAGGGCGGCGACTGCGCCGAGAGCTTCGCCGAGTTCCACCCGAACAACATCCGCGACACCTTCCGCGTGCTGTTGCAGATGGCGGTCGTGCTGACCTTCGGCGCCGCCATCCCGGTGGTCAAGGTCGGCCGCATGGCCGGCCAGTTCGCCAAGCCGCGTTCGGCCGACATGGAGACGCTGGAGGGGGTCGAGCTGCCCTCCTACCGGGGCGACATCATCAACGGCTTCGACTTCACCGCCGATGCCCGCGTTCCCGACCCGGAACGCATGATGCAGGCCTACACCCAGGCGGCGGCGACGCTGAACCTGCTGCGCGCCTTCGCCCAGGGCGGCTACGCCGACCTGCACAAGGTCCACCAGTGGACGCTCGGCTTCGTCGAGCGTTCGCCGGCCGGCGAGCATTTCCAGGAGCTGGCCAACCGTCTGGACGAGACGCTGGCCTTCATGGCCGCCTGCGGCATCACGGCGGAGACCACCCCGCAGATCCGCGAGACCGACTTCTTCACCAGCCACGAGGCGCTGCTGCTGCCCTTCGAGCAGGCGCTGACCCGCGTCGACAGCACCAGCGGCGACTGGTACGACGTGTCGGCCCACATGCTGTGGATCGGCGACCGCACCCGCCAGCCCGACGGCGCCCATGTCGAGTTCCTGCGCGGCGTGAAGAACCCGATCGGCCTGAAATGCGGTCCGACCACCGATCCGGACGAGCTGATCCGCCTGATCGACATCCTGAACCCGGCCAACGAGGCCGGCCGGCTGACCCTGATCGTCCGCATGGGCGCGGAGAAGGTGGCGGAGAAGTTCCCGCCCCTGCTGCGCCGCGTCCAGCGCGAGGGCCGCACGGTGGTGTGGTCCTGCGACCCGATGCACGGCAACACCATCAAGTCGACCACCGGCTACAAGACCCGCCCGGTCGAGAAGGTGCTGGCCGAGGCGCGCGGCTTCTTCGACGTGCACCAGGCCGAGGGCACCCACGCCGGCGGCGTGCATTTCGAGCTGACCGGCCAGGACGTGACCGAGTGCACCGGCGGCGCCCAGGCGATCACCGACCACAAGCTGGCGCAGCGCTACCACACCGCCTGCGACCCGCGCCTCAACGCCAGCCAGTCGCTGGAGCTGGCCTTCCTGCTGGCCGGCGAGCTGAAGCGCGGCCGCGGCGAGCGTGACGCGCGCCGTCGCGCCGCGGTCGCGGCGGAATAAGGGATCGCGCGGGCAGCCACCTTCGTTCGGCCTTCCGTCATGCCCGGCCTTGAGCCGGGCATCCACGCGCAAATCTCAAGCGCGCCCGTGGATGACCGGGACAAGCCCGGTCATGGCGTGGGGGACGAAATCGGCACAGCCCAGTTTTTTCAGCGCACCACCATCCGGTCCAGCAGAACCTCGCGGATGCGCACCCCGCGCAGTTCACGGTCGAGCACGCTGCCGATGGTGCTTTTCATCAGCCTGGCGCCCTCGGCCCCGGACAGCTGCTGCGGATCGATCTGGCGCAGCCTGTCCGAAAGCTGGTCGGCGATGCGCGGCACATAGGGGTCGGCGACCTTGCCGTCGACCGTCGGGTCGATCTCCAGCAGCACCTTCACGTCGATCAGCCGGGCGTCGCCGCCACCGAGCGTGAAGGTCATCTGCGGCAGGGCGGCGTAGTGCTTCGCCGGTTTCGCCTTTTCGGAGGCCGCCGGCGCCGGCGACCGGTTCTTGGAGGCGAGGACGGCACCGGCCGCGCCGAGCCCGCCCAGCGCCAGGATCAGGCCGGTGAGGACGAACGGCATCAGCGACACCGTCTCGCCGTTGCGGTTTCGATGGACCAGTCGCAAGACCGCCTTTCCGACCCCGGTGCCGGGAGCTGAAACCGTTCAACCTGCCAACATTTTAGACAAGCGCGACAAATTGGTCAAACGCACCTTTTCGTGTCCCATCCGGGGGCCGTCAGGCGGGCAGGACCGGAACATTGTCGATCAGACGGGCCTTGCCCAGCCACGCGGCGGCCAGCAGGCGTGCCGGGCGCTCGACGCGGGCGATGGGGGCCAGGGTCTCGGCATCGCGCAGTTCGACATAGTCGATGTCACCGAAACCGGCCTCGGCGATCCGGCCGCGCACCGCCGCCAGGGTCGCGTCGGGGTCGGCGCCGCCCGCCAGCGCGGCGGCGGCGGCCATCAGGGCGCGGTTCAACTCCGGCGCCCGCGCCCGCTCGTCGGCGCCGAGATAGGCGTTGCGCGAGGACAGCGCCAGCCCGTCGGCCTCGCGCACCGTCGGCAGCCCCTCGACCCGCACCGGGATGTCGAGGTCGCGGGTGAAGCGGCGGATGACCATGAGCTGCTGGTAATCCTTCTCACCGAACACCGCCACGTCGGGCAAGGCCTGGAGGAACAGCTTGGTCACCACCAGGGCGACGCCGCCGAACATCTGCGGACGGAAGGTGCCGCACAGCCCCTCGGACGGGCCGCCGACGGAGATGGCGGTGGCGAAGCCCTCCGGGTACATCCCCCGCGCCGTGGGGGCGTAGAGGGCGTCGCAGCCCGCCGACAGCAGCTTGGCGGAATCGCCGGCCTCGTCGCGCGGGTAGCGGTCGAAATCCTCGTGGGGGGCGAACTGGGTCGGGTTGACGAAGACGCTGGCGACCACGCGGTCGGCCAGTTCGCGGGCGCGGCGGACCAGCGCCAGATGCCCGTCATGCAGGGCGCCCATGGTCGGCACCAGGGCCACCGTCCGGCCCTCGGCGCGCCACGCGGCGACCTGGGCCCGCAGATCGGCGACCGTGCGCAGCACCGGCAGGGCGTCGTCCTGCCCGGCGCTGGAATGGTCGGTCGGAGCAACCGTCGGCGTCGTCATGGCGTCGTCCCTCGCGCGCGTCGAAAACCGCGCGCTGGATAAACCGCCAGACCGTTCCTGTCCAGAGATGCTTTCCAGACGACAGAGTGTTTCCCGTCGCGACTCCGGTCATCCCGGAAGCGGGCCGCAGGGCGGGCGCG
Organism: Azospirillum agricola; assembly: GCF_017876095.1. Lineage (GTDB taxonomy): Bacteria > Pseudomonadota > Alphaproteobacteria > Azospirillales > Azospirillaceae > Azospirillum > Azospirillum agricola. The sequence continues at coordinate 125,941 of NZ_JAGINM010000001.1, read as the reverse complement.
CGACGGAGAGGGCCGCCCCCTTCTCCGCCGGGCGGGGCTGGCGGTCAGCGCAGCAGCGTGACGGCGACCAGATAGGTCAGGTTCGCCCAGGCACCCAGGGTGGCGAGCACCACCAGGAACGACGGCGCCAGAACGGCCGAGCCGATGATGATGGTCAGCGCGACGAGCAGGGCGCCGACGGCCATCAGGGAAATGCGGGTGTCTTCCATGGAATGTCATCCGGGTCGATGGAGAAGGATGCCCCTTCCTAGACCATCGCAACCCGGTTTGGGGCTGATCTGCGTCAATCAACCACACGGAAACACCACATTAGCAACCGCTGATTCCTGGAGGCGAGCAATAGCCATCGCAATGCCCGCCAAAGATGTGGTTTCTCCTGAAATATTCTTCGCGGCCGGCAAAGACACCGGGGCGGTCCGGAAAAGCAAAAGGCTCCGAGGAGGACCTCGGAGCCTTTCGTGATGGTGGGCGCGACAGGGATTGAACCTGTGACCCTTCGCGTGTGAAGCGAATGCTCTACCGCTGAGCTACGCGCCCGATCCTTGAAAATCGGTCCGGGCTCTCCCCCGGTGGATGCGTCGTCGCCGTCTTTCGTCGGCCCCGCCGCTGCGGTGGGCGGGTTTCTAAGCCCTCGGCGGATGGGTGTCAAGCATGAGTTTCATCCCAATATGAAAGAAAATCGCCCGACCGCCGCCAACCGACGGAGCACACCCCGCCGTGACCAGTCCGCTCCCCGTCCGACGGCCCCGCGCCGCGGCCTTCGCCGTCGCGCTGCTCGCCCTGCCCTCCGCCGGGCTGCTCGGCGTGTCCGCTCCGGCCCGCGCCGCCGAGCCGCTGGCCGCCACCTACCGCCTCCACATCGGCGGCCTCGCCGTGCTGGACATCGTCGCAACGCTGGAGATGGGCGACCAGAGCTACCGGATGGAGGTGAAGGCGCAGACCGAGGGGTTCCTGAACCGGCTGTTCCCCTGGCAGACCGTCTCGCGCAGCGACGGCGCGGTGCGCGGCGGCCGGCTCGTCCCCGCCCACCACAGCCAGAGCAGCGTCTTCCGCGAGAAGCCGCGCAGCGTGACGCTGGAGTATGACGGCCAGGGAAACGTCGCGGCCACCGTCCTGCCGACACCGCAGGAGGACGGGCGTGAGCCGGTTCCGGATGCCGAGCGGCGGGCCACCTACGATCCGCTCAGCGCCTTCCTGACCGTGCTGGCGGCGTCGGCGCGGGGGGAGGCCTGCACCCGCAGCCTTCCCGTCTTCGATGGCCGGCGGCGCTACGACATGGAGTTCCAGGACGTCGGGCCAAGGCTGGTGGGGGCGTCCCGCTACTCGATCTTTTCCGGGACGGCGCGGCAGTGCCGGGTGTCCTACCGGCCGGTCGCCGGCTACGCCCGCACCGCACCCGGCAACGGCTTCTGGCAGCGCAACGGCGCTGCCGCCGAACGCCCGCCGGCCGACCTGTGGCTGGCGCCGGTCGTCCCCGGCCAGCCGCCGCTGCCGGTGCGACTGGAAACCGACAGCGACCTCGGCGCCGTCGTCATCCACCTGACCGGCGTCACGCCGCCCGCTGGTACTCCGCCCACTGGGACTCCGCCCACTGGGACTCCGCCCGCGGGGTCCCCATCGGCTGGAAATCCGGCCGCGCCTCGTCCCCGGTGATCGAACTGGTGTCGATGACGTGGGTGGACACCTCCACGCCGATCCGGCGCGCGTCCATGATCAGGGCAGCCGACGACGGCCACAGCATGCGGCCATCCACCTCCAGCAGCGCGCCATCAATCCGCGCGGCGTAGCCGCCCACTTTCCCCATGTGAATGATTCGAGCGATGCGAACGGCCATGGCGTGTTTCCTTCCGGCTGGCCGCCGTCGCGCGGATCGCCGGGCGACGGCGGGCGCCGCCGCCGGGTCCGCACCCGACAGGCTTTTCGTTGGTGGGTCATACCGTCGGATGCGGCCCGCGCCAGAAGCAGGGCGAGAACGGTGACCACCGACAGTTCCACCGCCGTCTCGCCGCTCTGCATCATCGCGTTCCCCCTCAGCCGGGCGTCGCGACGGTGAAGCGCCGCATCGACCCAAGCATAGTAGGGTCAATGCGGCGCGCCGTCCTCCGTCCGGACGGATAAGGGGGCTCGTCAAAGGGATATCGGGGGATAGTCCGTCCCGTCCGAAAGACGGATGGTCCGCTATGCCACCGGGCAGGCCCGCGCCAGCCGCTCCAGCGCTTCGGGAAGCTCGGCGAAATGATCCAGCACCAGATCGGCGCCCAGTTCCGCCACCGGCATGCGGGGGTAGCCGTAGCTCATCGCCACCACCGGCACCCCGGCGGCGCGCGCCGCCTTCACGTCGTTGCCGTTGTCGCCGATCATCGCGGCGCGGGCGCCCGACGCCGGCTCGCCCAGCCGCTCCAGCACCCAGGTCAGGTGGCGGCCGTCCGGCTTCTTCACCGGCAGCGTGTCGCCGCCGGCCACCGCCGCGAAGAAGGGCGCCAGCCCCAGCCGGTCGAGCAGCTTGCGGCTGATGCGCTCCGGCTTGTTGGTGCAGAGGCCGAGCCGGACCCCGCGCTCCGCCAGCCCCGCCAGCGTCCCGACCACACCGGGGTAGAGGGCCGAGGGCTCCTCGTCGTCGAAATAGCGGTCGAGATAGTCGCGCAGGACCGGCTGCACCGCCGCCTCGTCCGCCAGCGGCTCCCCGGTCGCGGCGAAGGCCTGCCGCACCAGCATGGCCGAACCGTCGCCGACCATCGTCCGCACCTGCTCCTCGGTCAGGGATGGGCGGCCGAAGCGCGAGAGCGTGCGGTTCAGCACGCGGGTCATGTCGGGCGCGCTGTCGATCAGCGTGCCGTCGAGGTCGAACACGAGCGCGGCGAAGGGAAAGGTCATCGGAAGCCCCATATCCTGGATCGAAGGCGAAGGGAGACGGCGGCCTCGATAGCACGGGACTGCCCCACCCACCACGCCCACCCCATCATGCCAGCCCCTCCCCACCTTTCGGCACCCTGCCCCGGCCGGCGGTTTTAGGCCGTGGCATCTATGACACCGTGACACAAAAGTTGACTTGGGCTTCCCCCTCCGCCTGTGGCACATCAGCGTTGGCAGGCGCCACCGTCACGTGCGGCGGCCCTCCGGTTCCCATCGTCATCACGCCGTATCCCGCCGACCCGCCACAGGCACGACCAGGAAGACCCCCATGGCCCATCGTCCACTCGCCTGCGTGATCCTCGCCGCCGGCAAGGGCACCCGCATGAAGTCCGATCTGCCGAAGGTCCTGCACCGCGTCGCCGGCCGGCCGATGGTCGGCCATGTGCTGGCCGCCGTGAAGGCGCTCGACCCGGACCATGTCGTCGTCGTCGTCGGCCCCGGCATGGAGAGCGTGGCCGCCGCCGTCGCCCCCTATCCCACCGCCGTCCAGCACGAGCAGCGCGGCACCGCCGACGCCGTGCGCGCCGCCTTCGGCCTGCTGGAGGGCTTCACCGGCGACGTGGTGGTGCTGTACGGCGACACGCCGCTGGTCACGCCCGACACGCTGCGCGCCATGGTGGCGGCCCGGCGCCAGGCCGCCGACCCGGCGGTGGTCGTGCTCGGCATGCGGCCCGACGACCCCGGCGCCTACGGCCGGCTGATCCTGAACGCGCGCGGCGGCCTGGAGAAGATCGTCGAGTATCTCGACGCCAGCGGGGAGGAGCGCGCGGTCGGCCTGTGCAACGCCGGGCTGATGGCCTTCGACGGCGCCCGCATGTTCGACCTGATCGGCCGCGTCGGCAACGACAACGCCAAGAACGAGTTCTACCTGACCGACGTCGTGCAGATCGCCCGGCGCGCCGGCATGGCCTGCGCCGTGGTCGAGGCCGCCCCGGCCGAGGTGGTCGGCGTCAATTCCCGCGCCGAGCTGTCGGAGGTCGAGCGGCTGATGCAGCGCCGCCTGCGCAAGGCGGCGATGGACAACGGCGCCACGCTCAGCGATCCCGACAGCACGATCTTCAGCGTCGACACCCGGCTCGGCCGCGACGTGATCGTCGGCGCCCATGTGGTGTTCGGCCCCGGCGTCACCGTCGGCGACAACGTCGAGATCAAGCCCTTCTGCCACCTGGAGCAGACCCGCGTCGAGTCCGGCGCCAGCATCGGCCCCTACGCCCGCCTGCGTCCGGGCGCGGAGATCGGCCCCGACGCCCACATCGGCAACTTCGTCGAGATCAAGAACGCGGTGATCGAGGCCGGCGCCAAGGTCAACCACCTGACCTACATCGGCGACGCGCGGGTCGGCGCCAAGGCCAACGTCGGGGCCGGCACCATCACCTGCAACTACGACGGCTTCGGCAAGCACCGCACCGACATCGGGGCCGGGGCCTTCATCGGCTCCAACAGCGCGCTGGTCGCCCCGGTCCGCATCGGCGACGGCGCCATCGTCGGGGCCGGCAGCGTGGTGACCACCAACGTCGAGGCCGACGCGCTGGTCGTCGCGCGGGGTCCCCAGAAGGCGTACGCCGGCTGGGCCGCCCGCTTCCGCGAGCGGAAGCGGAACGAGAAGGCGAAAAAGGCTTAAGATAGCCCTTATTCCCGGCTCCCCTTTTCCGGCCTTGCGTCTTCTTCCGCCCTTCTCTACCGGTCGGCGGGATTTTTTCAGGAGTATCGGCCCATGTGCGGCATCATCGGCATCATCGGCATCCATGACGCGGCCCCCCGGCTGGTGGAGGGCCTGCGCCGGCTCGAGTACCGCGGCTATGACAGCGCCGGCGTGGCGACCCTGGTGAACGGCGGCATCGAGCGCCGCCGCGCCGAGGGCAAGCTGCTGAACCTGGACATGAAGCTGCGCGACGCCCCGCTGTCGGGCACCGTCGGCATCGGCCACACCCGCTGGGCGACCCATGGCGGCCCGACCGAGGCCAACGCCCACCCGCACGCCACGCCGCGCGTCGCCGTCGTCCACAACGGCATCATCGAGAACTACCAGGAGCTGAAGGACGAGCTGATCGGCCACGGCCACGCCTTCGAAAGCGCGACCGACACCGAGGTGATCGTCCATCTCGTCACCCACTACATGGAACAGGGCATGACGCCGGTCGAGGCGTCGGCCGCATCCTTCAAGCGCTTCACCGGCGCCTTCGCCCTGGTCCTGATCTTCTCGGGCGAGCATGAGCTGATGATCGGCGCCCGCCACGGCACGCCGCTGGCGCTCGGCTACGGCGACGGCGAGATGTATCTGGCGTCGGACGCCTTCGCGCTGGCTCCGCTGACCAACCGCATCTGCTATCTGGAGGACGGCGACTGGGTCGAGGTCAGCCGCTCGGCCGCCGTCGTCCACGACGCCACCGACGCGGTGGTCGAGCGCGCGGTGCGGACGACCGCCGTGTCCGGCGCCCTGATCGGCAAGGACGGCTACCGCCACTACATGCTCAAGGAGATCTACGAGCAGCCGCAGGTCATCGGCGACACGTTGAACGCCTACATCAACCCCGAGACCAACTTCATCGCGCTGCCCGACTTCCCCTTCGACGTGGCGAAGGCGACCAAGGTGACGATCGTCGCCTGCGGCACCGCCTACTACGCCGGCTTCGTCGCCAAATACTGGTTCGAGACGCTGGCCCGCATCCCGGTCGAGGTCGACATCGCCTCGGAGTTCCGCTACCGCGAGGCCCCGCTGCCGGAAGGCGGCGTCGCCATCTTCATCTCGCAATCGGGCGAGACCCTGGACACGCTGGAGGCCCTGCGCTACTGCAAGCGCCAGGGCCAGAAGATCCTGTCCATCGTCAACGCGCCGGAAAGCACCATCGCCCGCGAATCCGACGCCGTGCTCTACACGATGGCCGGGCCGGAGATCGGCGTCGCCTCGACCAAGGCCTTCACGACGCAGCTCACCACACTGGCCTGCCTGGCGGTGACGGTCGCCCGTGCCCGCGGCGCCATCGGGCCGGAGCGCATGCAGCAGATCGCCCACGCGCTGCGCGAGGTTCCGGCCCGCGCCGCCGACGTGCTGGCCCACGACGAGCGCCTGAAGGAGCTGGCCCAGGAGGTGGCGGAGGCGCGCGACGTGCTGTATCTCGGCCGCGGCGCCATGTACCCGCTGGCCCTGGAGGGCGCGCTGAAGCTGAAGGAGATCAGCTACATCCACGCCGAGGGCTACGCCGCCGGCGAGTTGAAGCACGGGCCCATCGCGCTGATCGACGACAACGTGCCGGTGATCGTGCTGGTGCCGTCCGACGGCCTGTTCGAGAAGGTCGTGTCGAACGTGCAGGAGGTCTGCGCGCGGTCCGGCAAGGTGCTGCTGCTCGCCGACAAGAAGGGCATCGACAAGCTGGGCGACAAGGTCCGCTGGTCGGTGGAGCTGCCGAGCTGCGACCCGCTGGTCGCCCCGTTGCTCTACGCCATCCCGGTGCAGCTCCTCGCCTACCACACGGCGGTGCTGAAGGGCACCGACGTCGACCAGCCGCGCAACCTGGCGAAATCCGTCACCGTCGAGTAACCGCGTCGGCCGATCCTGTTGCGCCAAGCGCTCGGGCGTCCGCGCCCGAGCGTTGTGGCGGGCATCCGGCGTTCTTGGCGCGCCGGAGCGCTTGAGAACTTCAATGGTTCGAGAACCAGCCTGGTCGCGTGTGGATTCCGGCTCGGGTTCGGCATGGTCGCCATTGTCCGGAGCAGGAGCCGCCAAGGAAATCGGCATCACCGACGGCAGGCGCATCATCGGCGCCCGCTGCCGGCCGGTTTCTGTTCAATCCCTCGGAGGGAATCCGGGCAACCAGTCCTTCGGATTGAGTCCGAACGATTTTTGCTAAAATTTGATTTGCATCAGTGCATGACGATCTCGTGCACCCTAGGCATGGCTCCAGTCCTGACGAAGGCCCGCTTCCGCCCGGCTCGCGCCGTTCGTCCTCCATCGATCTGCGAGACTCGCCATGCGCCTCAACGAACCGATCACCAACCGTGAAATCGAGATGGAGGACGGAGTCCTGCTGGTGTCGCGCACCGACACCGGCGGCCGCATCACCTTCGTGAACAAGGCCTTCGTCGACATCAGCGGCTTCGCGGAGTCCGAACTGATCGGCTCCCCCCACAACCTGATCCGCCACCCCCACATGCCGAAGGCGGCCTTCGCCGATCTGTGGGCGACGGTGAAGGACGGGCGGCCCTGGGAAGGGCTGGTGAAGAACCGCACCAAGACGGGCGACTTCTACTGGGTCCGCGCCAACGTCACGCCGGTGATCGAGGACGGCAAGGTCACCGGCTACATCTCCATCCGCACCAAGCCGTGCCGCGACCAGATCGCCGCGGCCGAGCGGCTCTACGCCGACATCCGCGAGGGCCGCGCCCCGCATCTCAGCGTCCGCGACGGACAGGCGGTGCGCAAGGGCATGCCGGCCCGGCTGGGGCGCTGGTCGGTCAGCGTGGCCGGACGCCTGACCGGCGTCTTCGCCGTGATGATCGTGGCGATGGCGGCGGTCGGCGGCGTGACCTTGAAGGGCATGGCCGATTCCAACGCCTCGCTGAAGACGGTCTACGAGAACCGCACGGTTCCGGCGGTGCAGGTCGGCGACATCCTCGACCACATGCGCGATCAGGTGCAGACCCTCCAGCGGCTGGTGATCGACGCCCGCGACGGTACCGACCGCAAGGCGATGGAGGCGCGCGAGGCCCGCATCGCCGCCAACAGCGCGACCATGGACAGCCAGTGGACGCAGTATCTCGCCTCCGCCATGACGCCGGAGGAGACGGCGCTCGCCGACCGCTTCGCCGCCCAGCGCACGGCCTTCCAGCGCGACGCCCTCGCCCCGGCCCTGGAACTGGCGAAGGCCGGCGATTCGCTGCGGCTGGAAACGCTGATCCGCGACAAGGCGACGCCGCTGTTCGACGCCGCCCACGCCACCAACCGGGAACTCCTGACGCTCCAGGTCACGGTCGCCCGCACGGAGTATGAGGGCGCGGCGGCCGATTTCCGCTGGCATCTCGGCTTTGCGCTGGCCGCCGGACTCGCCGTGCTGCTGATGGCGGCGGCCTTCGGAGTCCTGCTTCTGCGGACGGTGCGCAAGCCGCTCGACCGCTTCACCCTCGATTTCGACGCCATCGCCCGCAACGACCAGAGCCACATCATCGCGCTGCCCGTGGCCACCGAGTTCCATGCGCTGACGGCGCAACTCCGTGGCCTCAAGGCCCGGCTCGGCTACGCGGTGCAGGAGCGCGTCGAGCGCGCCCGCCAGGCCGACGAGGACCGCCGCCGCGCGCTGGAAGCCATGGCCTCCACCGTGGAGCGCGAGGCCGGCCGCGCCGTCGAGGAGGTCGCCACCCGGACCGGCGGCATGGCGAGCGACGCCGAGGGCATGGCGGGGGCGGCCGAGCGCGTCAGCGCCAACGCCCAGACCGTGTCCTCGGCGGCGGAGATCGCGCTGGCCAACGCCCAGACCGTGGCGGCGGCGAGCGAGGAGCTGGCGGCCTCGATCCGCGAGATCTCGTCGCAGGTCGCCCATTCCAGCGCCGTCACCCGCCGCGCGGTGGAAAGCGGCGCCCACACCCAGGTCACCATCCGCTCGCTGTCGGAAACCGTCGCCAAGGTCGGCGAAGTGGTCAACCTGATCCAGAGCATCGCCGGCCAGACCAACCTGCTGGCGCTCAACGCCACCATCGAGGCGGCGCGCGCCGGCGAGGCCGGCAAGGGCTTTGCCGTGGTGGCCAGCGAGGTGAAGAACCTCGCCAACCAGACCGCAGCCTCGACCGAGGAGATCACCCGCCAGATCGCCGCCATCCAGGAGGTGACGGGCCAGGCCGTCGCGGCGGTCGAGGAGATCGGGCGCACCATCGCCGAGATCGACCACATCTCCGGCTCCATCGCCGCCGCGATGGAGGAGCAGACCGCCGCCACCCAGGAGATCAGCCGCAACGTCGTCGAAACCTCGACCGCCGCGCTGGAGGTGTCGCGCCGCATCGCCGCCGTGTCCGAGGAGGCCGACCACACCGGCGAGCAGGCCGTCCACGTCAAGCAGGGCTCCGGCGACGTCGCCCGCGCCATCGAGAATCTGCGGCAGGTGCTGGTGCGGGTCGTCCGCACCTCGACCAGCGACGCCGACCGCCGCCGCAAGCCGCGCTTCCAGGTCGATGAGGCCGGGACCCTGCTGGTCGGCGGCGGCCGTTATCCGGTGACCGTGCGCAACCTGTCGCTCGGCGGCGCGCTGATCGACCCGGTGCCGGCGCTGAAGGACGGCCTGCCGGCGAGTTCGCCCGGCGTGCTGCGGCTCGACCGGCTCGGCGTCGAGGCCGCCGTCGTCATCAAGGCGATGGAGCACAACCGCCTCCACCTCGCCTTCGACCAGGATGGCGGGCTGTCGGCGGACTTCGCGCACGCCGTCCAGTCCATCACCAAGGGCCTGCCGCCGCTGGACGTCGCCGCCTGAGACCGCGCTCCCCAAGACCGCTCCCTGAGACCGCTCCGTTGCCTCGCTGACGCGCGGCTTACAGCCGGCAAACCACATTCCCGCCGGCTGTAACCCGGTTGCGGTTGCCGCTGGCACCGCCAGACGGTATCTGTGGTCGCGGGGAACGGTCGCGGGAATCTTGCGGCCGGCGTGGGCGGGATGGCAAGGCTTCGGCCGGGCGGGGAACGGGGATGGACAAGCAGCCGGTCGATTACGCGCGGTACCACATCCTCGTGATCGAGGACCAGCCCTTCGTCCGCCGCACCATCGTCCAGATCATGGCGCAGATCGGGTTCCAGGGCGTCGCCGAGGCCGACAACGGCGAGAGCGGCATGCAGGAATGCATCCGCACCAACCCCGACCTGATCGTCTGCGACATCGACATGAAGCCGGTGTCCGGCCTGCAATTCCTGGAGCGGCTGCGCACCAGCGCCGAGGCGGCCAACCCGCGGGCACCGGTGGTCTTCCTGACCAACCACACCGAGTCGGAAATCGTGAAGCAGGCGATGGCGCTGGGCGTGAACGGCTTCGTCGTCAAGCCGCCCTCCTTCGCCGCGCTGAAGGAGCGGGTCGACCGCCTGCTCGGCGGCCGGTGACGCCGGTGGCGAACAGGCCCGTCCTGGCGTTGGCGGCGCTGCTGCCGCTTCTCGCCGGCTGCTCCGGCGAGCCGTCGGAGGCCGACATGCGCCGTCTGGTCGAGGCGCACACCCGCCGCGCTCTTGAACGCCAGGGACAGGGCGGTTTCCGCGCCTTCGACGTCTTCCGCAAGCAGGGCTGCGTCGCCGCGAAGAGCAAGTCCGGCGGCAAGCCCGGCCAGTACGACTGCTACTACGCCGCGACCTTCGTGCCGCAGCCCGGCCAGCCGCCGCTGACGGTCAACGGCAAGGGCCGCTTCGGCAAGAGCGAGACGGGCGACAAGGGGCTCGTCTTCGAGGATCTCGGGGCTCAGCCGCGTTGACGCGGCCCCGCCTTCACGCGCCCCCCGCCTACGCCGCCTCGCTGCGCGCCATCCGGGACAGCCGGCTCAGCGGGTCGCCGTCCTCCGCCTCGAAGCAGGTCGCCACGTCGTCGCACACCTCGCAGTTGGGGGACTTGCACAGCATCATCCCCTCGCGCTCGCAGAGCTGGCGGTAGAAGAACTTCTTCCATTTCATGTCGTTGGCGTTCAACGCCACCAGCGCCGGGAAATGCCGGCGGAACATGACGTTCAGCTCGCGGCGGTCGTGAAAGCCCATGTCCTGCCAGAGATGGTTGGGCTCCAGCGAGCGCCGCGCCAGGATGGCGGCCAGCCAGCGCTCTTCCTCGGTCCGCCGGGCGCCGTGCTCGACCAGGAAATCGCGCAGGTCCGGCTCCTCGATGGCCTCCTCGCCGGTGCCCTCCCCGGTCAGGGCGGACACGGCGGGGGCGTGGGCGGGGGCGTGGCGGGCGGTCAGGGCACCGAGATCCGCTTTCGCCAGGGCCAGGACCTGCGGCAGGGCGCGCTGCGGGTCGGAGGCGGCGCAATCCAGGATGCGGTCGAAAATGATCCGGTCGATGGCCGCGCCGACCCGGTCGAGCAGCACCGGACGGGAGGGCGTGGGAGGCTCGGTCATGGCGCGCTCCGACGGGAGGGGATCGGTGTGACCGTATGGTGACTCACGATGCTGCGTCTGCGAAGGGACGCGACCCTCACCCGGACTGCGGCATGTCGCCGCAGGCCTCGCCGATCTCGACGGCGAAGCGCTCGAAGAAGGCGGCGAGCACCCGGTCGGTCTTGCCCTGCACCAGCGGCGCCGCCAGCCGCCCGACCGCGCCGCCCAGCGCCACCGACAGGCGGTAGGTCAGCTCGGTGCGCCCGTCCGCCTCGTCCAGCGTGACCAGGGCGACGCCCTTGACGGCGCCGGCCAACCCGCCGTTGCCCTGGGCGTGCAGCCGGTATCGGCGGGGGGCGTCGTCCGGCTCCAGCGTCAGCCGGCCGGAGAAGCGCGCCTTGAGCGGGCCGACCGTGGCCCGCACCCGCGCCACATAGTCGGTGGGCGAGACCCGGTCGATCTCCTCCAGCACCGGGATGCAGCGCAGCAGGATCTCCGGATCGCACAGGGCGGCGAACACGCGGTCGCGCGGTCCGGGAACGCTGTGGGTGCCGGTCAGCTCCATGGATTGTCCTCCCTCTCCGCTCCACATCTGGTATGCCGGACCGGCGCCGCCAAGCAACCACGATGCCCGGAGGGAGACGCCGATGAGACAGGCCGCGACGACGCTGAGCGTGACGACGCAAGGAACCGGGCTGGTCGAGGTGACGGCGCCGGTCCGCCGCTGGGTCGCGGAACAGGGCATGGAGACCGGGCTGCTGACCGTCTTCTGCCGCCACACCTCGGCCTCCCTGACCATCCAGGAGAACGCCGATCCCGACGTGCAAGCCGATCTGCTCCGATTCTTCCGCCGACTGGTCGCCGAGGATCCCGCGCTCTACGACCACAGCGCCGAGGGACCGGACGACATGCCTGCGCACATCCGCTCGGCCCTGACCGGCGTCAGCCTGTCGATCCCGGTGATGGAGGGGGAGCCGGCGCTCGGCACCTGGCAGGGCATCTATCTGTTCGAGCACCGCGCCCGGCCGCACCGCCGCGCGCTGGCCCTGCATCTGCTGGGGGAATGACGGCGCCCCCGCCCCTCCCGCCGGCGCCCCTATCCCTACAAACTTTTCATCCATCCGCAAGGCGCCGGTGAGCGGCCGTTCCCTAGAGTGAGCAGCGTCGCCGGGAGGCATCCACACAACGCCTCCCGGCCCGTCCTTTCCGGAACGTCCGCTATTGGAGTGCCTTCGCATGACCACCGCTCTCTCCACCGTCCGCCCGTCCCGCGGGCGCCGTCTGCGCCGGACGATCGCCGCCGTGCTGCTCGGCACGACGGTGCTGACGGGACCGGCTCTGACGGGGCTCGCCGCGTCCAACGCGCAGGGCACCGCCGCCTCGCCGGCCGTCACCATGGTGCAGGACACGCCCTCGACCTTCGCCGACCTCGCCGCCAGGGTCAGCCCGGCCGTCGTCAACATCGCCGCGACCCAGGAGGCCAAGCCCGAGCGCGTCCAGCGCATGCCCGGCCTGCCGGCCTTCCCGCCCGGCTCGCCCTTCGAGGAGTTCTTCCGCCGCTTCCAGGACCAGGGGCAGCCGGGGGGGCAGCAGGGGGGCCAGAACGCGCCGGACGACGACGAGGACGGCGCGCCGCGCGGCGGTCCGCGCGGCAAGAGCGGGGCGCTCGGCTCCGGCTTCATCATCGACCCGGCCGGCTTCGTGGTGACCAACAACCACGTCATCGACGGCGCCAGCGAGATCACCGTCACCTTGCAGGACGGCACCGCCCTGCCGGCGACCCTGGTCGGCCGCGACGCCAAGACCGACATCGCGCTGCTGAAGGTCAAATCGGAAAAGCCGCTGCCGGCGGTCGACTGGGCCGACAGCGCCAAGACCCGCGTCGGCGACTGGGTGATGGCGGTCGGCAACCCGTTCGGCCTCGGCGGCACCGTCACCAAGGGCATCGTCTCGGCGCGCGGGCGCGACATCCACAGCGGCCCCTACGACGACTATTTCCAGCTCGACGCCGCCATCAACCGCGGCAATTCCGGCGGTCCGACCTTCGACCTGTCCGGCCGGGTGATCGGCATCAACACCGCGATCTATTCGCCCAACGGCGGCTCGGTCGGCATCGGCTTCGCCATCCCGTCCAATCTCGCCAAGGACGTGGTGGCCCAGCTCAAGGAGAACGGCAAGGTCGAGCGCGGCTGGCTCGGCGTGAAGATCCAGGAGGTGACGCCGGAGATCGCCGACAGCGTCGGCCTGCCCACCGCCAAGGGCGCGCTGGTCGCCGAGGTGACGCCCGACAGCCCGGCCGCCCGCGCCGGCCTGCGCCAGGGCGACGTCGTGCTCTCCTACGGCGGCCAGCCGGTGGAGACGCTGCGCGACCTGACCCGCCGCGTCGCCGAGACCAAGGCCGGCGACACCATCGACCTGAAGGTTCTGCACCAGGGCCGCGAGAAGACGGTGGCGGTCCACATCGACCGCCTCGCCGACACCACCCAGGTCGCCGCTGCCGACACCGGCAAGGACGGGGCCGCGACGGGCGAGGCGGTGAAGGGGCTGAAGCTGGCGCCGCTCGACCAGGCCGCGCGCAAGCGGCTGGGGGTCGACGAGTCGGTCAAGGGCGTGGTCGTCACCGGCCTGTCGCCCAAGGCGGAAACCCCGATCCGTCCCGGCGACGTCATCCTGCGCGTCGGCGACGAAACGGTGAAGACCCCCGCCGACGTCTCCCGCAAGGTGGCGGAGGCCGAGAAGGCGGGGCAGAAAGCCGTTCTGGTGCTGATCAGCCGCCAGGGCAACGAGACCTTCGTCGCCCTGAAGCTGGGTCACGCCTGAACGGACGGGCGGGCCCGGCCAGGCATGAGCCCCCGCGCTTGGCCGGGCCGTTCCGGGAGGCTACACTCATGGACATGAAAGTTCTTGTCATCGAAGACGATCGCCAGGCCGCCAGCTACCTCGCCAAGGGGCTGAAGGAGGCCGGCCACGTCGTGGACGTCGCCAACGACGGGAAGGAAGGCCTCTACCTCGCCGGTGGGGAGCATTACGACGTCATGGTGGTCGACCGCATGCTGCCGGGGCGCGACGGGCTGTCGCTGGTCCAGGTGCTGCGCGCCGCCGGCAACGACACGCCGGTGCTGTTCCTCTCGGCGCTCGGCAGCGTCGACGACCGGGTGAAGGGGCTGAAGGCCGGTGGCGACGACTACCTGACCAAGCCCTTCGCCTTCTCCGAACTGCTGGCGCGCATCGAGGTGCTGGTCCGCCGCCGGGGTGCCGCGCAGCCGCAGACCAAGCTGGCCGTCGCCGACCTGGAACTGGACCTGCTGACGCGCGGGGTGAAGCGGGCGGGCAAGCCGATCGAGCTGCTGCCCCGCGAGTTCGCCCTGCTGGAATACCTGATGCGCAACGCCGGCAGCGTGGTGACCCGCACCATGATGCTGGAAAATGTCTGGGACTATCATTTCGACCCGCAGACCAACGTCATCGACGTCCACATCGCGCGGCTGCGCCAGAAGATCGACAAGGATTTCCCGACGCCGCTGATCCACACCGTGCGCGGCGCCGGCTACAGCCTGCGGGCGCCCGAGTGAGGGCGCCCGGATGAGCGCGGGAGACGCGGCAGCCGCCCCTCCCGCCGAGCCCCACCAGCAGACCCGCCTGGAAGCCTGCGTCGCCGTGGGGACGCGGCTGCTGCGGACCACGGCCTTCCGGCTCGCGGTGCTCTATCTCGGCATGTTCGTGCTGTCGGTCGGGGTCATCCTGCTGGTGGTCTACCGCACCACCGCCGGCTTCCTGGAGCAGGAGATCGGCGAGACCATCGCGCTGGAGGTGTCCAGCCTCCAGGACCACTACCGCGGCTACGGCCTGTCGGGGCTGATCGAGGTGGTGCGCGGCCGCAGCGCCGTGGCTGGCAACAACTCCATCTATCTGCTGACGACGCCGCAGGGGGTCATCCTGGCCGGCAACCTCTCGGGCTGGCCGGGGGCCGTGCCGAGCGCCAGCGGCTGGACCCATTTCAAGGTCGCCGACTACGGCGGCGTCACCGACCGCCCCTCCACCGCGCAGGCCGTCACCTTCACGCTGCCGGGGCAGTTCCGCCTGCTGGTCGGCCGCGACATGAGCGAGATCGACCAGCTCCGCGACCGCATGGTGCATTCGCTCGGCTGGATCCTCGGCGTCACCGCCATGCTGGGGCTGGGCGGCGGGCTGCTGCTCAGCCGGGGGGCCATGCGGCGGATCGAGGCGATCAACCGCACCACCCGCCAGATCATGGCCGGCGACCTCAGCGACCGCGTGCCGCGCTTCGGCGGCGGCGACGAGATGGACCGGCTGGCCGGCAACCTCAACGCCATGCTCGACCGCATCGAGCGGCTGATGACCGGCATGCGGCAGGTCACCGACAGCGTCGCCCACGACCTGCGCACGCCGCTGACCCGCCTGCGCTCGCGCATCGAGCTGGCCCTGATCCACGACACCGAGGATCCCGAGGTCTACCGCGGCGTGTTGCAGGACACCATCGCCGAGGCCGACCGGCTGCTCGCCACCTTCACCGCGCTGCTCTCCATCGCCGAGGCCGAATCCGGAGCCAAGCGGCGCGACTTCGTGCCGGTCGATCTGGCCGAGGTGGTGCAGCTCGCCGCCGACCTCTACGAGCCGGTGGCCGAGGAGCGCGGCCAGAGCCTGACCATGGAGATCCACAAGCCGGCGACGGTGCGCGGCAACGGGCAACTGCTGGCGCAGGCGGTGTCGAACCTGCTCGACAACGCGATCAAATACACCCCGGAGGGCGGCCGCATCACGCTGACCCTCGACGGCGCCGGGCCGGGGCAGGCGGGGCGCATCGTCGTGGCCGACGACGGCCCCGGCATTCCGGCCGGGGAGCGCGAGAAGGTGCTGCAACGCTTCGTCCGGCTCGACGCGTCGCGGGCCTCGCCGGGCAACGGGCTGGGGCTCAGTCTGGTGGACGCGGTGGCGACGCTGCACGGCGCCCGGCTGGAGCTGTCCGACAACGGGCCGGGCCTGCGGGTGGCGCTGGTGTTCCCGGCGGAACCCGGCCGGTAAGGGCGGGGTTCCTCTCCGGCGCGAAGACCGGCGCAAAGAAAAACCCTCCGCCCCGAGGGGGCGGAGGGTTTCCGATCGGGCGCGGCCGGACGGCCCCGCTCAGGACTTCGCCATCAGCTGTTCCAGCCAGTGGATGTCGTAGTTGCCGTCGATGAAGGCCTGCTCGGCGATGATGCGCTCGTGCAGCGGCAGCGTCGTCTGGATGCCGCCGATGACATACTCCTCGATGGAGCGGCGCAGACGCATCAGGCACTCGTTGCGGGTGGTGCCGTGGACGACCAGCTTGGCGATCAGGCTGTCGTAGTGCGGCGGCACCCGGTAGCCGTCGTAGAGCGCCGAGTCCACCCGCACGCCGAGGCCGCCCGGCGCGTGGTAGCCGTCGATCTTGCCCGGCGACGGGATGAAGGTCTCCGGATGCTCGGCGTTCACCCGGCATTCGATGGCATGGCCCTCGAAGCGGATGGCGTCCTGCCCGTAGCCCAGCGGCGCGCCGGCGGCGACGCGGATCTGCTCGCGCACCAGATCAATGCCGGTGATCATCTCGCTGATCGTGTGCTCGACCTGGAGGCGGGTGTTCATCTCGATGAAGTAGAACTGCCCGTCCTCGTAGAGGAACTCCATCGTGCCGACGCCGCGGTAGCCGATGGCCGCCGTGGTCTTGGCCGCCAGCTCGCCGATGAAGCGGCGCTGCTCGGCGTTGAGCGCCGGGCTCGGCGCCTCCTCGATGACCTTCTGGTGGCGGCGCTGGACCGAGCAGTCGCGCTCGCCGAAATGCACGCAGTGGCCGTGGGTGTCGGCGAGCAGCTGGATCTCGATGTGGCGGGGCCGCCCGAGATACTTCTCCAGATAGACCTCGTCGTTGCCGAAGGCGGCGCGCGCCTCGGCGCGGGCGAACTGGTAGGCCTCCTTGAGCTGGTCGGGGTTGCGGGCGACCTTCATGCCCTTGCCGCCGCCGCCCGCCGCCGCCTTGATCAGCACCGGATAGCCGACCTCGTGGGCGACCTGCTCGGCCTCCTCCAGCGTCGTCACCGGGCCGTCGGAGCCGGGCACCACCGGCAGCCCCTGCTCCATCACCGTCTTCTTGGCCGTCACCTTGTCGCCCATGATCCGGATGTGCTCCGGGGTGGGGCCGATGAAGGTGAAGCCGTGCTCCTCCACCATCTCCGCGAAGGTGGCGTTCTCGGACAGGAAGCCGATGCCGGGATGGATGGCGTCGGCGTTGGTGATCGACGCCGCCGAGAGGATCGCCGGAATGTTGAGGTAGCTGTCGCGCGCCGACGCGGGTCCGATGCACACGCTCTCGTCCGCGAGGCGGACATGCATGGCGTCGGCGTCGGCGGTGGAGTGCACCGCAACGGTCTGGATCCCCATTTCGCGGCAGGCGCGGTGGATGCGCAGCGCGATCTCACCACGGTTCGCGATCAGGACCTTTTCGAACATCGCCAAGGTTGCCCCGTTACTCGATGATGAGAAGGACTTCGCCGAACTCGACCGGCTGGGCGTCGGAAACCAGCACCTCGGTCACGGTGCCGCCGCGCGGCGCCTTGATCGGGTTCATGACCTTCATCGCCTCGATGATCAGCACGGTCTGGCCGGCCTTGACCACGTCGCCGGGACGCGCGAAGGGAGCGGCGCCCGGTTCCGGCGCGGTGTAGGCGGTGCCGACCATCGGCGAGGTCACCGCGCCCGGATGGTTGCCGGGGCGCGCCGCCGGAGCGGCGGCGGCGGCGGCCGGCGCCGGGACCGCCGCGACGGCCGGAGCGGCGTGGACCGCGACCGCCTGCGGGGCCGTGGGGCGGGTGACGCGGATGCGCTTCTCGCCCTCGGCGAATTCGATCTCGCTCAAGCCCGTCTCACGCAGGAGTTCCGCCAGCTTGCGGACCAGATCGCCGTCGATGTCGAAGCTCGCCATGATGTCAGTCGTTCCCGTTTCCTTAGTCGCGGTCGATGATGTTCGCGATGGCGTCGAGCGCCAGAAGATAGCCTTGCGGCCCGAACCCGCAGATCATGCCACTCGCCACCGGCGAGATGTGGGAATGATGACGGACCGGCTCGCGCTTGAAGATGTTGGACAGGTGAACCTCGACCACCGGCAGCTCCGACAGGATCAGGGCGTCCATGATGGCGACCGAGGTGTGGGTGTAGGCGCCGGCGTTGATGATGATGCCGTCATTCTCCGTCCGCGCCTGCTGGATCCAGGACACCAGCTCGCCCTCGTGGTTCGACTGCCGGAAATCGACGGTCAGGCCGATCTGCTCCGCCCGCTCGTGGCAGGCGGCCTCCAGCTCGTCGATCGTCGTCGAGCCGTAGATTTGCGGCTCGCGCACGCCCAGCATGTTCAGGTTCGGCCCGTTGAGGACCAGAATCGACGCGTCGATGGCCAAGCCCCGCGCCCCTTTCCAAGATCGAAACCGCGCGTTTATAGCACGACGCCACGCGCTGTCCATGGCGACGGGGGGCGCCGGCCACGGAAAACCGCCTGTTGCGGCGCAACGGCCGCATTGGAGGCCGGCGCCTCGACGGAAACGCCGCCGTGGGGCGGGATGTTCAGCCCGGCGTTGAGCGCGGCGCGCCCGCTGCCGGACCAGTCCCTGTTCCGCCCCACGAAGCGTCGTCCTACGACACCGGATCGGCCGGGGCACCCGTCCTCGCGCGGCGCCCGGCGGGGTCGGTGTAGAGGTCGTTGATGCGCTGCACATGCTCGGCCAACGCCTCGCGGATGCCGAAGATCCTTTTCTTCGCCCGTGAGCTCCAGCCGGCGGGACGCTTGGCGAAGATGCTGCGGAAGAAGCGGGTGTTCTTCAGGAAGGCGTGGCGCAGGTTCAGCTCGACGTCGCCGAAGCGCTCGGGCAGCCCGGCCGCGACCCGGCGGGCCAGCAGCGCGCGCAGCCAGAAATGCCCGGCCAGGAACAGCCCGCCGAACAGCACCGCCGCCCCCGCCAGCCGCGCCGGCTGCTCGCCGAACCACAGCGGCCGCGAGGCGGTCAGCCAGTCGGCGAAGCCGCCCACCCCGTCGAACAGCGACACGCCCGCCCCGACGAACAGCACGGCCAGCAATGCCGCCCACAGCCCGTCGCCGATCAGCACGCGGCGGCGCCAGCGGGCCATCGCGGCGCGCAGCGTCGGCACCACCTCGCCCTCCAGCTCCTTCACGAGGCTGTCGATCGAGCCGACGATGCGGTAGGCGCGGGCGACCTCCACCTCGGCGATGCGGGCGTGGATCTCGGCGAGGTCGTGGTCGCGCCGCGCCTCGTAGCGGGCGCGGCGGGCGTCGTCCTCGATGGCGACGGCCGATTTGGAATCGTAGATCGCGTAGAAGCGGCCCGACACCAGCCCGGCCTGGGCGATGGCCCGCTGCCAGGCGCCGAACACCGCCTCCAGATTGTCCTCCTTGGCGGTGGTGTCGACCTGGTTCAGGATGTAGCAGACCTTGCGGGCGTCGGCCCGGTTCACCGTCTTGGCGACCAGATGACGCAGCGTGTCCTGCATCGCCCCCGGCTCCGGGTGGCGGCCATCGAAGAAGACCAGCACCAGATCGGACAGCTCGACGATGTGGTCGACCAGCCGCAGCACCGAGCGCCGCTGGTCGTCGGCGTCGAAGCCGGGCGAATCGATGAAGATCTTGCCCTTGGCGCGCGGCCCGCTCAGCGTCTTGAGCTGGAGGTAGTTGTCGATGCGCTTGCCCTCGCCGGCCGCCACCTTCTCGATCTCGTCGGAGATGCGGTAGAAGGGGAAGCGCGGATCGGCGTTGAGCGCGGTGCCCGGCAGCGCCTCGCGGCGGGACTGCGGGCCGTGGCAGATCACCGTGAACTTGTCGTCGACCGCCTGGTTGCCGGTGTTCTGGAGCGGCTCGCCGAGATAGCCGTTGAGGAAGGTCGACTTGCCGGCCGAGAAGGTGCCGAGCACCGCGACCATCGGCCACCAGGGAATGCGGGTGGTCAGCGAATCGTAGCGGCCGATCAGGCCGAGCCCGGCCAGCAGCCGGTCGAAGGCGCGGAAGGTCGGAAGGACCGGCAGCAGGTTCGGGTTTTCCGCGCGCAGATGCGCGTCCAAAGCCGCGAGGCGCTGCTGAAGGGCTTGCCTGGGGGTCATGGCCGGCGGTCGTCCCACATGGTTCGGGAAAAGGTTCGGCTGAAGGTCGCGCCCTCTCTAGCACGAGCCGCCCGTCCTTCGGGCAGGAATTCGCCAGGCCGGATTCCGCGGAGCCGCCACGGGGCCGGGGAGCAAAGCGCAAGGAGGAGCGTTTCCGCGCCATGACCCGCAAGCCGCCCCCCGCCCCCGACATCGACGATCCCGCGATCGGGAAGGAGCCCGACGACGCGTCGCGGCTGACCGCCGACGAACTGGCCTTCCTGCTGCGCGATCCGGCCGAGCGGGCGCGGCAGGCCGAGCGCGCCGAGCGCGCCAACCTCGCCCGGACCGAACGGCGCCGCAGCGACCCCGCCTACGCCGAGCGGCTGCGGCTGGCCGACCGGGAACGCCAGCGGCGGCGGCGGGCCCGCGCCGCCATCGGCCGCGCCGAGCCGCCCGACGCCCCCGCCGCCGCCCTGCCCGACCTGACCGTCGATGAGGCGGCGCAGCGGCTGGCCGACCACCTCGTCCGGACGGCTTCGCCCCAGGCCGTCCAGCTGCGGCGGCGGCCCGAGCGCATCCGCGCCTACGCCGAAGCCTTCGCGGTCTACCGGACGCTGGCGGAGGATGGCGCGCGGCCGACGCGGGGCGCCATGGCGGCGATGCTGCGGTCGCGTTTCGGCCGGACGCTGACCCCGCCGCAGGTTCAGAAGCTGCGCGACCATGTCGAGGGGTTCGCGGCCCTCGGCGGTCCCTGGCACGATCGGTCCCCCGGCTGACCGCCGGGGAACGCGGCGGGTCATGAAAGGCCGATACAGACCGTCACGCAACCCCGCCGAATCCCGCCGCGACGCCCAGACAACCCCGCCGCGAGGGGGCGGGAGTCATGGTTAATGATTGATTAATGGTGATCGGACGAACGAATCCATCCGTCGATGGCGGGGTGGCCGACGCGTGACACCATATATCGCCCTCTCCCGCTAATGAAAATTACTTACGGGCGGATCGAATATTTGTTTCTCACGAAATGAATTTTAGCGACCCGCAGACACCCGGCGACCGAATCGAACAACGCCCGCATATCTTTTCACAAAGACCAAACTTCAAAGCGGTAACGAATGACGTCACAAGTTGTCGCAAAAAAACTTTCCCTACAAAGGATACGGCCGACATTCCGGACTTGGCAGCCGGCCGGGTGCGGGCAGAATAATTCAATTCTGTAACAGACGAGCGACCACCGAATGTTGCCGTCCTGCCGACACCCTATCGGAATATGACCTTTCGTCGCCAATATTTAAAAGTTTCCTCTTGAAAGGCAACAAAGGACGTGCAAACAATCATTTGACTCTCGTAAAGAGAAGGCGTTTGGTTTCAAAGCATTGGAGACCCCGGAAAATGAGTGGCCCGACGGCGCGCAAGAGAGGGCGACGCGGATCGCCGGAATCCTGGTCTGTGGACGCCCATGTGGGCCAGCGCGTGCGCATGCGGCGCACCCTGCTGGGCATGAGCCAGGAGAAGCTGGGTGAAGCGATCGGCCTGACCTTTCAGCAGGTCCAGAAATACGAACGGGGCTCCAACCGGATTTCCGCCGGCACGCTGTACCGGCTTGGGCAGGTTCTCGACGTTCCGGTCAGCTTCTTCTTCGATTGCTACGGGGATCCGAACGCACCAGCCCAAGGCGCGCGCGCCGACGACGCATCGGCGACGGCCGGCAGCCAGATCAGCCGGCGCGAAGCCCGCCTGCTGCGCCTGTGGCGCGCCGCGCCGCCCCATGTTTCGGATGAACTGCTGTCCCTGCTGTCGTCGCTGTCCCCCGCCCTGCACGAAACGCTCGACGGATCGGCGGACGGATCGGACGAGCAGCCCGACGATGAAATGGATGGGCACTGGAACGGAGAGGAACCGGCATCGGAAAGCAACGGCCAAGCCGTCGGCGGCCAAGCCATCGGCGAAAGCGCGCCCCGCGTCGTTCCCCGTCAAAGCCGCGGCGAGACAATGCCGCGCGTCAAGCCGCTGAAGGATGGCGGTGGCGGCTCCAAGCCCCGGCGTCGGCATGGCGCGGTCTGGGATCCGACCGACATCGCGCGCGCCACGAAGACTCCGTCGCGCGAGGGGTGAATTCAACGGGACCGTCCGCGCCGGCCCGGCCGGCGCGGGCCAACCGCCGCCGGCGCAGGCCAACCGCCAACGGGTGCGCGATCACCCGTTCCGCGTCACCAGCTCCGCACCGGTCCGACGTCGAGATGGACGAAGCCGCTGCGCGGGTAGTAGCCGACCCCGCCGACATGCATCGCCTTGGCCGTCTCCGCGATGCCGCGCAGTTGGGCGTCGGGCAGCCGGATGTCGATGGCCATGCCGCGGGTGTGATAGCTCTCCTTGGCCACGCCGCGCGAGCGGCGGCGCGCCATCGCGTTGGTGCGGCGGGAACGGAAACCGCAGATCACCTCGAACGGATCGTCGGAGCCGACGCTCTGGTGGACCCTCGCCAGCAGATCGAACAGGCGCGGGTCGTAACGGCAGACCTGCTTGGCGCGATGATCACGCAACAGGACGTCCAGCTTGCGCAGCGCGTCGGCCTTGTAGTTGCCGTCCGCCCAATAGACGCCGTCGAACCGCTCGTTGGTGTTGATGTTGTGGAGCGCGATCCGGCGAATCGGACCGGCGAGAGGCGCCGCTTCCGCCGCTGACGACCCCAGCAGGACCGGAGCCGCCGTCACCGCCCCCGTAACCACGGGCACCGCCGCCGAAAGAGCCGCCGCGGCAAAACCCAGGAACCCGCGCCGCCCCATCGCCGGAGCGGCACGCTCATCATCCCCCAAAAGCATCCCCGAACCTCTTGTTCTGCGTTTTGGCGAGCTGTATGGCGTTCGTGCCGGCCGTGGAGGCCAACCGCCAAACGTTGGTCCGGAGCGTTCCTATTTTGCGAATCTTCGCCGGACGGATAACCGTATAGGGAAGGGTTAGGCCCCAGGCAATCGAAAAATTTTCCGACTGTGTTCGAATTGCATAGGCACTCATAGGCGGACTGGCAGGAAGGTCACACAAGACGAATGTTTGCGGCCCTTTCGCGTTGCGCGTCTCGCCATCGCGAGGTTCGATGCATAAATTGTGTGAACGGAAAAGTTATCCGGGTTTTCGCAACCGGAAGCCCTGACGATGAGGACCATCCGCATGACCGCCAGTGCCCCCGCCAACCGCTTCCGCCTCGCCGCCCTTCTGCTCGCGGCAGCCGCCTTTGCGGGAACGGCCCACGCCCTGGCCGGCCCGGCGGAGGCTGCCCCCTACCGCGACACCCTGACCCAATGGGCCGAGCGGCTCGACGCAGCGGCGGCGCAACTGGACACGATCGCTCCTCCCCTGTCGCCGCGGATCGGCGAGGGGGCGCTGCTGAAACGGGGCGGTTCGGGCGAACGCGTCGGGCGGCTGGCCCAGCGGCTGATCGAGTTGGGCCTGCTGGCGCCGGAGCAGGCGACCGACCAGTTCACCGAGGCGGTGGACACCGCCGTGCGCGCCTTCCAGATCAGCCAGCGGATGAAGCCGGACGGGCTGGTCGGCGGCGGCACCCGCGCGGCGCTCGACCGCACCCCGGCGGAAGCCGCGGCGCAGATGCGCCACAGCGCCGCCGCGATGCGCGGATTCCGCGACACCGCCCCCGACACCGTGCTGCTGGTCAATCTGCCGAACCAGACCACCACCCTGGTGCGCTCGGGCGAGGAGGCGCTGACCATGCGCGCCATCGTCGGCCGTCCGTCGCGCGAGACGCCGCTCCTCCAGGACCAGATCACCCATGTGATCGTCAATCCGACCTGGACCGTGCCGCCGACCATCCTGAAGGAGGACAAGCTCCCGCTGCTGCGGACCAAGGGCACGCCCGGCATCCAGAATGCGGTGGTCTATCTCGACGGGGCGGAGGTGGCGCCGGAAACCGTCGACTGGAACGGCGTGACGCCCGGCCGGGTGCGCATCGTCCAGCAGCCTGGCGACCACAACGCGCTGGGGCGCTTCCGTTTCAACCTGACCAACCCCTACAACATCTATCTGCACGGCACCAACGAGCCGCGCCTGTTCGACCGCGAGGTGCGGACGATCAGCTCCGGCTGCGTGCGGTTGCAGGATGCCCGCCAGATGGCGGAGGTGCTGCTGGCGGATGCCCACGTCACGCCGGAACGCATCACCCGCATGCTCGACAGGCCGGAACCGCAATGGGTCAAGCTGGCGCGGCCGGTGCCGGTCCAGTTCGTCTACTGGACGGCGACGGTCGAGGAGGACGGCGCCGTCCGCCTGCACCCGGACGTGTATGACCGCGGCGACGAAACCGTCGCCGCGACCAGCGGGTCGCGCGCCTGAGGCCCGGCCAGTTCGTCGGGCGCCCGGCCGCTCCTGGGTGATCCGCCCTCGGGGGCGGACAGGCTCACCGGCAGGCGGATCCGATTGACAGGCGGACTCAACGCCGGGCACGCCGGGCGCGGGCCGGCGGCGGGGTCGCGGCGGCGGTCGCCTCGGCCGGCTCCGGCCAGGGATCCTGGTCGGCGGCGCCGGGGATGCGGAAATCATCGCCCTGATCGGTCAGGCCCGGCTGCTCCCCCTGATTCGCCACGCTGAGCGCCGGCTCGACCGGCTCCGTCCGGTCGGCCGTGTCGTCGGGACCGCGCGACGGGTTGGGCTTCAGCGTGTCGCGGTAATTGTCCTCGATCGCGATCTCCTCGCTGGCCAGTTCCCAGTGGGCCGCCTCGCGGCCCTCGGGACGGCCTTCCCGCTCCCAGATCGCGTGGGCGCGCGCGCGGATGCGGCTTTCCAAATCATCGGCCATCCGGTTCGTCTCCTCGGTTGCGGCGGCGGGCAGTGCCCGTCCGGCCTCGTCCGCTCAACCGGCGGCGTGGCGCTTGGTTCCCCCGATCACAATGCGCCGGCAGCGTTTCACAAAGGCAACGCCCGTCCGGGAAATCGCCGCCCGCGCCCTCTTTTGCCCCTTGTCATTTGAATTAGTACCAATGGGGTGATATTGCAGCGAAACCTTATGAGCGGCCCTGCGGCTAGTGGCTGGGCGAGCAAACGGGACACGATATGTTGAGTATTTCCCTCCTGCCCGCCCCGATTCCCGGGTTTCCCTCCGGCCGGGCCGCGCTGTGGCGTACGGTCGCGGCCACGGTGCTGGGAAGCCTGCTCGTCCTGCCCACCCTGCCCGCCGCCGCGCAGACGCGCGAAACCGACAGGAAGCAGGCCCAGGTCCAGCCGCCCGCGAAGCCGGCGGCCACCAAGACCGCCGACCGGAAGGCGGCCGACACGAAGACGGCCGCCGCCAAGCCCCCTGCCGGCGACGTGAAGGGACCGGCCCTTCAGCTCGGCCTGTTCCCGCGCGAGAGCGACGCGCGCTGGGCCTGGGAAACCCTGCAACGCCGCCAGCCGGAGCTGACCAAGGGCCTGAACGCCACCGTGTCCTTCCTGGACGGCAAGACCGAGGCCGGCGGCGCCGTGCTGCGCGCCACCGTCACCGACGGAAGCGACGCGCAGCGCCTGTGCCGGCGCATCGTCGGCGCCGGTTTCGGCTGCCTGCTCATCGATCAGCCGCCCGCCACGGCCAGCGCTCCGGCCGCCACCGCTGCGGCCACCGCCTCCATCGCCGCCTCCATCGCCCAGGACGGCGTTCAAGCCAAGCCGCCGGTCGTCACGGCCGCCCCGGCCACGCCCGCCGCGGCGCCCCTGACCACGGTCACCGTTCCCGTCGCCCCGCCGCCGGCTCCGGCCGTCGCCGCCGTTCCCGCTGCGGATCCGGCGCCCTCCTCCGTCCTGACCCCCATCGCGTCGGCGGCGGCCGCGCCGCTGGTGCCGCCCGCGTCGGTCGCCAGGGCGGTGGCGCCGACCGAGGGCACGGTGATCTACACCGAGGAGGACGCCCGCACGATGGCCGACATCGAGCAGCACAGCCGCCGCAAGGGCCGCCTGCGCTCGGTGATGCCCGATTCGCGGCTGGACGTGATGCCGGCGACGCTGAAGCTGGAGGCCTGGAACCTCTGCGCCCTGACCTTCGACGACGGCCCGCACCGCACCGTCACCCGGCAGGTGCTGGAGGTGCTGAACCGCGAGGGCGTGCGCGCCACCTATTTCCCGGTCGGCAAGATCGCCCAGAACCAGGGCGACCTGATCCGCGACTTCATCGCCGGCGGGCATGAGATCGGCAACCACAGCCTGACCCATTCCGACCTGCGCGCCATGGATGCCGAAGGCCAGCGCTACGAGATCGCCGAGACCAACCGAATCCTGCGCGAGTTCGGCGCCAACCCGGTGCTGTTCCGCCCGCCCTACGGCCGCTACTCCGACGATCTGCTAGCGATCGCCCGCGACGAGCGGATGGGATCGGTCCTGTGGACGGTCGACACACGCGACTGGAAGGTGCGCAACGCCGACAAGATCGTCCAGCACATCAAGACGGCGGGCGGCACCGGCAACGTCTTCCTGATGCACTCGACCTACCCGACCACCGCGCAGGCGCTGCCCCGCGTGATCGCCGAGTTGCGCGCCAAGGGCTGCGAGTTCGTCACCCTGTCGGAATGGCTGGAGCGCATGCGCACCCTGGCTCTGCCGAAGATCGTCAACGCCGGCATGCCGACGCCGGCTCCCGCGCAGGCCGCGCCGCCGCCCGCCACGCCGGTCGCCGTCACGCGGAACTGAACCGCAAGCCGGGGCGGGGCGGCCTTATTTTCCCCCGGCCTGCTTGCCGCGGATCTGGGCGTATTTCCGAATCACCTCATCGACCTCGGTCGGCAGCATGGTCCAGGTGCCGACCAGCTTTGAGCCGGCCGTGTCGGCCACGGTGATCGTCGCGGAAAAGGTGAACTTGCCGGCGGCGTCGTCCACCCGCACGGTGACCCGGGCGTTCTGGCCCGGGATCAGGGAGCCGTCGAAGCTCTTGGTGACGAAGCCCTTGGTCGTCAGCGCGGCGAGCGGAAAGCTGCGGCCGTCGAATTCGACGATGCTGACGGAAAGGCGTGAGGGGGCCTTGGCCGGCTTCTTGGCCGGCACCGTGATCTTCAGGAAATCGAAAAGGCCCATTCGTCCGCTCCAGCGCTGCGCCATCGCCGTCGGCAAGGCGCCGGCCGGCCCGCGGATTAAACCCGCAAGCCACCGTGGGGAGCAACCGTTTCGATCCGCCGCCCCGCCCGTTTCGCCCGGAGGATTTCGCCTATGGAATCCGGGCGGGCGCCCGTGGCGGCGGCGCAGCATGCCAGACGGCGGACCACGCCCGCTGCGCGCGGCAGGCCCACAGCAGGGTGAAGGGCATCAGCGTGACCAGGACCGCCGCCATGCCGGCCAGAAGCGACAGCACCCCGAGCGGATCGGCGTCCGGAAGGCGGAAGACCAGTTCGGCCAGCAGATGAAGCGTCAGGGCGGCCGCCACGACCGCCGCCAGGGCCGGTCCGGCGAACGCCACGGCCCCCACCGCGTGGCGGCCACCGGTCGCGCCGGCGCGCGGCCGGCGGTCGCGGCCCGGCGCGCATCCCATGCCTGCGACGTTCTGCATCGGCACCTCCATGCGGGCACCTCCGTTGCGGCGACCTCGGGAGAGGGCGGGACGGAACGCCCTGCGGCGTCCACCCTGCGGCCACCCCCGTCGACCCTGGCGAATTATAGGATGCTTTTCCGCGTTGATCCAAAATCCAAACCGTTTACCCCGATGGGCACAACCCTAGGCCCAAGGGCCTGCCACCATCGGCATGACGCGTCGCGGCGGAACACTCTCCACAGAGTCTGTGGATAAGTGTGTTGAAAAGACCCGGCCATGTCCGATTCGACACAGGCGATTCAACGGTCGCGGAAGGTTTGCCTGTTTTATAGGCAAATATTGCAAACCACTGATATTGCTTGAGAAAGGCGTTTTTCGCCTGCCCCGGCCCATCCGGACGTGTCAATTGGAATCTGTGACACGGGACGGTTCGTGACGATTCGGCGACAGGCTGTGCCCTGTTGACAACTGTGGGCGAACGGCATGCCACCAACGGCGCGGATTCGCGGGGTCCGCCGAGCCCAGCTATGCCGTTCGGCCATAGGCCGCCGGATCAGCCGGGCTCGGTCGCCACCCAGCCGCGCAGAACCTCCGCCACGCTCCAGGCCTGGGAGATGCAGCCGCGCGGCTGGAACGGCGCTTCGGCGTCGAAGATCTCGCTGATGGTGCCGATGCCGGCCTCGTCGAGATGGGGCAGGAAGCCTTCCAGGAAGCGCCGTGCCCCCGCCTTGTCCTCCGGGTGCAGCTTCAGCCAGGAATCGACGAAGGGACCGATCAGCCAGGCCCACACCGTCCCCTGGTGATAGGCGGCGTCGCGCGCCCTGAGATCGCCGAAATACTTCGCCTTGTAGTCCCGGCAGCCGGGCGCCAGCGACCGCAGGCCGAGCGGCGTCAGCAGGCGCGTGCGCACCGTCTCGACCACCGGTTCCCAGCGTTCACGCATCAGCACCGGGTTGTCGAGCGACACCGCGAAGATCTGGTTGGGCCGGCAGGCGATGTCGTTGCCGTGCTCGCCGTCGATCACGTCGAAGAGATGACCGGCGGACGCGCACCAGAAGCGGGCGTTGAAGGAGGCCTCCGCCTGATCGGCCATCTGGTCGAGCGGGCGGGCGGCGGGCTCGCCGTCCTCCACCCGCAGCCAGCCGGCCATCAGCCGCAGGGCGTTGTACCAGAGGGCGTTGATCTCCACCGCCTTGCCCCGGCGCGGGGTGACCACCCAGTCGTCCACCTTGGCGTCCATCCAGGTGAGCTGGTAGCCCTCCTGCCCCTGGCGCAGCAGCCCGTCCTTCGGATCGACGCCGATGCCGAAGCGGGTGCCGCGCCGGTGGTGCTCGACCACCTCCATCAGCCGGGGCAGCAGCAGCCGCAGGGTGTCGCGGTCGTTGGTGACGCGCAGATAGCGGTTCAGCGCGTGGAAGAACCACAGCGTCGCGTCGGCGGTGTGGTAGAGTCCCTTGTCCTTGCCGTCGGGGAACATGTTGGGGATCAGACCGTCGCGGATGTAATGGGCGAAGGTCCGCAGGATCCAGCCGGCCTCGTCGTGGCGGCCGGTCGACAGCGTCAGCCCCTCCAGCGCGATCATCGTGTCGCGCCCCCAGTCGGTGAACCAATGGTAGCCGGCGATGACGGTGCGCACCTCGTCGCCTTCCGCCCGCGCGCGCATCTGGTCGGCGACGCGGCCGGCGGGCACGAACAGGAAGCTGTCGGCGGACAGCACCAGTTCGGCCATCGGCCCATGGCGCAGCGCGGGGTGGGCGTTGCGGGCGATGCGGCGGCGGCGCTCCGTCTCGAAGCCCAGCACGTCGGCGGGCGGCAGCGCCTCCAGCCGCCACCACTCCTCGGTCGCGGCGGCGAAGGTGATGCTCTGGCCGGCGGCCAGCTCGCCGCTGAAATAGCCGGGGGTCCACAGCGACCCGTGCGAGGCGTAGCCGCGCTCGGCCTCGACGCTGTAATACACCTCGCGCCGGATGCCGCCATCCAGCGTCATCGGGAAATCCGCCCCCTCGATGATCATGCGCAGCACCGGCAGGTCGGGACCGGCGGACACCTCGTAGCGCTGGCCGGCGGCGCTGACGCGGTAGTCGCGGGCGAGCGGATGGTCGACCGCCGCCTCCAGCGCGCGGAAGGCCAGCACCGGGCGCAGCCGCAACTGGACCGGCCTGGCCGCCTCGATCACCCGGTAGGTGACGTGGACGATGTTCTGGCCGTGCGGCAGCACGACCTGCTTCTCGATCACCGCCCCGTCGGCGCGGAACCGCCAGACCGGCAGGCCCGATTCCATGCGGAACTCCAGCAGCGCCGCCGGCTTCTCCTGGGCGCGCGGGTCGGGGCCGGAATCCTGCCCGCTGAGCCAGTATTCGCTGCCGTCGGCCTCGACCACGATCTCGCTCAGCTGGCTGAGCATCAGCACGCGGCCGAGCGGGGCCGGCAGCGCCGCGACGAGCAGCCCGTGGTAGCGCCGCGTCACCGCCCCCGACACGGCGCCGGAGGCGTAACCGCCCAGGCCGTTGGCGACCAGCCATTCGCGGCTCTGCGCCGCGTCGGCATCGGATGTCAGGACGGTGCGCGTCAGGGTGCGAACGAAATCAGCCATGATGGTCCTGCGGATTGGTGGACGGCGTGGCGGCGGGGTCATCGGGAGCGGCGGCGGGCGCCAGCACCAGGGCGGCGTGGCCGGGCAGGCGCCAGCCCCCCTCTCCCGATCCGATCCCCGGTCCCGCCCCCGGCAGTCCCGCCCCCGGCCCGGCCGCATCCTCCAGCGGGGCGACGCCGCACCCGCCATAGCGTGGGTCCTCGCTGGACCACAGCGGGGACCAGCGCCGTCCAAGCGGCGGCGCAAGCAGCGGTTCGGGCAGCACCCGCAAGGTCAGATCGCGACCGAGATTGACCAGCAACAGCCGATCGTCCCCTTCATTCCCGAAAAAGCGCAGGACGAACGCCTCCTCGCCCAGCACGGCCCCATCGACCCCGCCCTCTCCCTGCGTGGCGAAGACCGCGTCCTCGCGCCGCAGGCGCAGGAGATCCCGGTGCAGCGCCCAGACCTCGGCGTGGGCGTCGCGCTCGCCATGGTCGAGCGTGCAGCGGCGAAAGCTGTCCCCGGCGTGCGGCGCGGCCAGCTCCGCCCGCATCGCCGGATCGGCGAGGCTGGGAAACTGGGACAGGAACTCCGCCCGCCCCTTCGCGACCAGGACCGCCAGCTCCGCCTTGTGGTCGGCGAAGTAGAGGAAGGGAGCGCTCGCCGCGAACTCCTGGCCCTGGAACAGCATCGGCGTGCCCGGGCCGAGCAGCAGCAGCGCCGTCATCGCCCGCAGCCGCCCCGGCGCGGTCAGCGCGTGCAGGCGCAGCCCCCGCCCCGAATTGGCGATCTGGTCATGGTTCTGGAGGAAGGTGACGAAGACCGGCCGGGGCAGCCCGAAGGCCGGCATGCCGCGCCGCTGCCTCTGCCAGGAATACCACTGCCCCTGGTAGAGGAAGCCATGCTTCACGGCCGACACGATCTCCTGCGGCGTGCCCCGGTAATCCGAATAGTAGGCCTCGCTCCGCCCGGTCAGGGCGACCATCGCGGAATGATGGAAATCGTCGTTCCACAGGGCGTCGAGGCCATGGCCGCCCCGCTCCGCCGGTCGGACCATGGTGGCGTGCTGCGGTTCGTTCTCCGCGACCAGGATGGTCGCGCGGCCGCCGGCCGCCTCCCGGACGGCGCGGGCGATCCCGGTCAGGATGTGCGGGGTGCCGCTGTCGAAGATCTGCTGCGTCGCGTCCAGCCGCAGCCCGTCGAGGTGATACTCGTCGATCCAGAAGGCGGCGTTGGCGAGGAAGAATTCGCGCACCGGGCCGGAGTCGGGGCCGTCGAAGTTGATCGCCTCGCCCCACTCGTTCTCGTAGCGGTCGGAGAAGTAGGCGTCGGCGAAGCAGGTCAGATAATTGCCGTCCGGTCCGAGATGGTTGTAGACGACGTCCAGGATGACGGCCAACCCAAGCCCGTGCGCCGTGTCGACGAAGCGGCGCATCGCGTCGGGATCGCCGTAGAGCCGCGTCGGCGCGAACAGGTTGACCCCGTCGTACCCCCAGCCGAATCGGCCGGGGAAGTCGGCCACCGGCATCAGCTCCAGCACCGTCACGCCCAGCTCGGCCAGCGCCGGCAGCTCGCGCCGGGCGGCGTCCCACGTCCCCTCCGGCGTGAAGGTGCCGATGTGCATTTCGTAGACAACCTGCCCGGCGATGGAGCGGCCCGGCCAGCCGCCGTCGCTCCAGGCGAAGGCTTCCGGATCGACCAGCCGCGAGGGACCGTGCGGCCCGTCCGGCTGGAAGCGCGAGGCCGGATCGGGATGCAGCCGGTCCGCGTCCTGCTCCCCGCCGTCGAGGCGGAAACGGTACAGCCCGCCCACCGCCAAGCCGGCGACCGGACCGGAAAAATAGCCGTCCCCCTCGCCCGTCAGCGCGACGGCGTGCCCGTCCGGCTCGACCACCAGATCGACGCGGCCGGCCTTCGGCGCCCAGACCCGCGCATGAACGGTTCCACAAGGAAGGATTTCGACGCCGACGGGCCGGCGACGGGCCGCCGGCCGGGCCATGCCGGAAAGGGAGGGGGATGCGGGGGAAAGCGCCACGGGATGGGACCTTGCGTTCGGGGGAACCGGCTGCGGCCGAACCGCTCGGCCCCGGCCCCCCGACAACAGGCGCCATCCGCGCCGGTCCCCCCTCCCTCCCGAATTTCCCTGCAACATCCGTCCGATAGCGGATATCGGCGGAGCCGCCCAACCGCCCGGTCAGGCGGCGCGGATGCGGGCGACGAAGCCGTCCAGTTCGGCGCTCAGCCGCTCGGCGTCGCGGCTCAGGCTGTCGGCGGCGGTCAGCACGTCCGAGGAGGCGGAGCCGGCGTCCTCCGCCGCGCGGCTGACCCCGGTGATGTTGTTGGCCACCTCCTGGGTGCCCTGCGCCGCCTGCTGGACGCTGCGGCCGATCTCCCGCGTCGCGCCGGCCTGCTGCTCGACCGCCGTGGCGATCGAGTTGGCGATGCCGTTGACGCGGACGATGGTCTGGCCGATGCCGCGGATCGCCCCGACCGCCCCGCCGGTGGCCGCCTGGATGCCCGACACCTGGCTGGCGATCTCCTCGGTGGCCTTGGCGGTCTGGCCGGCCAGCGCCTTGACCTCGTTGGCGACCACCGCGAAGCCCTTGCCGGCGTCCCCGGCGCGGGCCGCCTCGATGGTGGCGTTGAGCGCCAGCAGATTGGTCTGCGCGGCTATGTTCTGGATCAGGCTGACCACGTCGCCGATGCGCTGGGCGGCGGCGGCCAGCCCCTCCACCGTGCTGTTGGTCTGCTCGACCTCCTGCACCGCCCCTTGCGAGATGCGCGAGGATTCGGAGACCTGACGGCTGATCTCGGTGATCGAGCAGCTCATCTGCTCCGACGCGGCGGCGACGGTCTGCACGCTGGCCGAGGCCTGCTCGGTCGCGCTGGCGACGGCGGAGGACTGGCGGGCGGTTTCCTCGGCGGTCGCCGACAGCGATTCCGCGTTGGCCTGGAGCTGGGTCGCCGCCGCCGAGACGGTGCCGGCGATGCTCTTGATGCTCGCCTCGAACTCGTCGGCCAGCGTCGTCATCAGGTGGCGCCGGTCGGCCTCGTTGCGGCGGGCGGTCTCGGCGGCCTCGGCCTCGAGCTGGCGGTTGCGCTCCAGATTCTCCTTGAAGATGAGCATGGCGCCGGCGATGGCGCCGACCTCGTCCCGGCGCCCGGCCCCGTAGACCGCCACCGAGCCGTCCCCCGACACCAGCCGGCGCAGGCAGTCGACCGAGGCGGCCATCGGCTTGGCGATGGCGAAGCGGGCGATCAGCCAGCCCATCACGGCGCCGCCCAGCACGCCCAGCGCGGCGACCATCACCATCAGGCGGAAGGTGCTCCGGGCGGTGGTCTGGGCGGCGGCGGCGGCGGCGTCGCTGGCCTTGTCGGCCATGTCGGTGTAGGCCCGCATCGCCTTCACCAGCTCGTTGGCGAGCAGCCGGCTGCGCATCGCCGCCTCGCGGATCGTCTTCTGCGCCTCGTTGCTCACCACCTGCCCGCCGAGCTGGCGGCTGACCCGCAACGTCTCCTCCAGCGCCGGCATGTAGGCGCCGTACGCGGTCTCCAGCGCGGCGATCTGCGCGAGCTTCGCCGAGTCGGCGGTCGCCTTCAGCTCAGCGATGCGGTCGGTCGCCTGCTTGCGCTGGTCGTCGATCACCTTCTGCACCTCGACGACCTGCTCGGGCGTCGGGTCGAGGGCGAGGCGGAACTCGTTGCGGCTGAGGGAAAGGATGTTCTGGCTGATCCGGGCGCCCAGGAACGCCTCGCCCCCGGCCGAGTTGATCTCCTCGGTTGCGTCGCCGAGCCGTTCCACGCCATTCAGCCCGACCGCGCTGACCAAAGCGATCACCGCCGTGAAAACACCAACAAGAAGATACAATTTCTGCGCAATGGACCAGTTGGTGATCGTCATGACGTCCTCCGCTGAATGCCAGCGTATGCAGGCGCGTCCTGCCGAATTTCTTCGGGTGTACGGCGGGGCGCGTCAGGAATGAGTAGTGACGACGCAATCATTCCCACCAATTCTTTCGAAAAAGTTACCCCCTTTCGTTGCATGATCGGAAAATTTCCCGACACGCTGCAAAAAATTGCCGCGAGACAGGAAGCGAACTCGCGCAATCCATATATTTTTCAAGGGTATTCAAAGGGCAGGAACAACCGGAATTTCCGCGACTCCGGCTCCCTGGGAGAAACCCCTACAACTTTCGGACGATGCGCTTTTCCCCCCACCGCGCCGCTCCCGCGCGGACGCCCCCATGCGCTACACCCGCTCGCCGAAGCTGCGGGCGGCGGCGTCGATCACCAGCGGGTGCGCCCGCAGCGCGTCGAGCGCCGCCTCGGCGCGGTCGTCGCGCACCTCCAGCGTGACGAACACGTCGGTGCGACCGCCGCGCTCGGCGTCGCGCTTCTCCCGGCCGGTCTGGGCGACGGCGCCGAAACGGTCGCGCAGGCCGCCGACGATCTCGGCCTCGACGCCCCGGCCCTTCTCGGCCGGGTAGGCGTAGATCAGATCCATGGCTTTGCCCTCCCTCACGAATGCGGCGCGAAGACCACGCGCAGGCAGTCGTCGGCCTTCTCCTTGAACATGCGGTAGCCCCGCGGCCCGTCGTCGAGCGACCAGCGGTGCGTCATCAGGTAGGACGGGTCGAGTTCGCCCCTGGCGATGTGCCCGAACAGGCGCTCGGCGTAGCGCTGGCCGTTCTGCTGGCCCATGCGGAAGGTCAGCCCCTTGTTCATCGCCGCGCCCATCGGGAATTTGTCGATGACGCCGCCATAGACCCCGACGATCGACAGGGTGCCGCCCTTGCGGCAGCTCTCGATCATCTGGCGCAGCACGGCGGGCCGGTCGGTCTGCAAGCCGACCGCCTGCTTGGCGCGGTCGTACAGATCCTCCAGCGCGTTGGAGGGGCTGTCGGCCTCCATGCCCACCGCGTCGATGCAGACGTCGGGGCCGCGCCCGCCGGTCATCGCCTGGAGCGCGTCGAAGACGTCGGTCCGCGTGTAGTCCAGCGTCTCCGCCCCGGCCTTCATCTGGGCGGCGCGCAGCCGGTCGGGAACGCGGTCGATGCCGATCACCCGCTCGGCGCCCAGCAGATAGGCGCTGCGCATCGCCATCTGGCCAACGCCGCCGCAGCCCCACACCGCCACCACGTCGCCCGGCCTGATGCCGGCCATGTCGGCGGCCATGTAGCCGGTCGGCACCGCGTCGGACACGAAGACCGCCTGCTCGTCGCTCACCCCCTCCGGCACGCGGAAGCCGTTGAAGTCGGCGTAGGGGACGCGGATGTATTCGGCGTGGCTGCCGGCATAGCCGCCGAAGGCGTGGCTGTAGCCGAAGATGCCGGCGCCGCAATGGCCGTAGGCGGCGCGGGCGTAATCCGGCTTCGGGTTGGAGTTGTCGCACAGCGAGGAGTCGCCGTGCCGGCAATGGCCGCACTGGCCGCAGCCGATGATCGACACGGTGACGATGCGGTCGCCCCGGTTGAGGTGGCGGACCTCCGGCCCCTTCTCGACGATCTCGCCGAGGAACTCATGGCCGATGATGTCGCCGGGCTGCATGGTCGGCACATAGCCGCCCAGCAGATGCAGGTCGGAGCCGCAGACCGAGGACAGCGACACCTTGACGATCACGTCGTGCGGGTTGACCAGCACGGGATCGGGCACGCGCTCCACCCGCAGGTCGTTCACCCCGTTCCAGCACAGCGCCCTCATCGCGTGCCCTCCTCCCGGCCGGCGGGGCCGAGCCCGCGTTCGCCGTGCGGCTGGCGCTCCAGGGTGGACAGCTCGCCGGTCTCGATGCGCTGCTTCAGGCGGCGCAACGCCTCCTCGCCCTGGCGGTCGGGGGCGAGACCCAGCAGCTGGGCGACGTCGCTCGGCGGGTGGCGGTGGACCAGGGTCAGCCGCACCTCGGTCCCACGGTCGCCCGGCGCCGGCTTCAGCATCAGCGAGGCGCGGTGCGGCAGCGGAGTCTCGCCCGCCGTGTGCCAGGTCAGCAGCGCGTTCTCGTCGTCGCGGTCGAGCACGGCGCGCCAGCGCAGCGGCTCGCCGTCGACGCCCCTGGCGATCCAGTGGCTTTCCGTCGCCGACAGCACGTCGACACGGTCGAGCCACGGCATCAGCTTCGGCAGGTTCGCGAAGTTGCGCCAGAAGCGGTACACGGTCTCCGCCGGGGCGGCGATGGTGACGACGGCCTGGGTGCGCTCCGGCGTGCGGTGCGGGCGCCGGCGGGCCGGGGCGCCGCCCCGCCGCATCGCCGCGAGCCCCGCCTCCAGCGGTCGGCCGGCGGCGACGGCCCCAACGGCACCGGCCCCAACGGCACCGGCCAGGAACAGCCCGGCACCGACCGCGCCGAGCGCCATGCCGCCCCAGCCGCCGCGCCGCGCGCCCAGCAGCCCCAGCGCCGTTCCGCCCATCATCGCGGCCCAGCGCCCCGCCATCCCGGCCTGGCCAGTTCCGGGCGGCACCAGCCGGCCGGCCGATCGGTTCCACGCCTCCAGACTGTTCGACGCCATTCCCCTCTCCCTCGTCAAGGACACCCCCAAGGGGCATCCGCGCTTGCGCATCCGGACATGAGAACAGCCGGGCTGCGGCTTCGTTTCCCGGTTCCGGCCGGCTTCGGTGGAACGCCCGAGCCGGCCCGCCGCGAGCCGCATGGCTGACCGGGGCGACGAGCGGTGCAACGCGCCGTGCTGCGGTGCAATAGTCCCACCTTCACGCACAGCCCGACCGAAAGCCCTTTCCGGAGCCCGCCCATGCTTGGAACCCTCACCATCCTGCTGCTCTGCCAGTTGGCGGGGGAGCTGATCGCCCGCCTCCTGCATCTGCCGGTTCCGGGTCCGGTCCTCGGCATGCTGCTCCTCTTCGCCGGGCTGCTGCTGCGCGGCGGCGTTCCGCGCGCGGTGCAGGACACGGCCGGCGGCATCCTGCGCCACCTGTCGCTGCTGTTCATCCCGGCCGGGGTCGGCGTCATGACCCACATGGAGCGGCTGGGTTCCGAGGCGCTGCCCATCGCCGTCGCCCTGTTCGGCAGCACGCTGTTCGGCGTCGCCGTCACCGCCAAGTTGATGGCCGCCCTGCTGCGCCGCGGCACCGACGGGGAGACGCGGCCGTGAACGCCGGGCTGAACGCCGACCTGCGCGAAATCTGGGTCTACCTGTCGGCCAGCCCGCTCGCCGGGCTGACGCTGACGCTGGTCGCCTATCAGGCGGGGCTGTGGGTGTTCGAGCGCTTCGGCCGGCGGCCGGTGCTGAATCCGGTGCTGATCGCCGTGCTGCTGATCACCGGGGCGCTGACCCTGTCGGGGATCGATTACCGCACCTATTTCGACGGCGCGCAGTTCGTGCATTTCCTGTTGGGGCCGGCGACGGTGGCGCTGGCGGTGCCGCTCCACAACCAGTTCAACCAGGTCCGCCGCTCCGCCCTGGCGATGCTGGTGGCGCTGCTGGTCGGGTCCACCGCCTCGGCGCTGAGCGCCGTGGCGCTGGCCTGGGCCTTCGGCGGCTCGATGGCGACGATGCTGTCGATGGCGCCGAAGTCGGTGACCTCCCCCATCGCCATGGGCGTGTCGGAGCAGATCGGCGGCCTGCCCTCGCTGACCGCCGTCTTCGTCATCATCACAGGCATCATCGCCGCCACCTTCGGCACCTGGGTGCTGAACCTCGTGCGGGTGAAGGACTGGCGCGCGCGCGGCTTCGGCATGGGGGTGGCGGCCCACGGCATCGGCACCGCCCGCGCGCTCCAGGTCAACGAGGTGGCCGGCGCCTTCGCCGGGCTGGGCATGGGGCTGAACGGGCTGGCGACGGCGCTGCTGCTGCCGGCGCTGTATCATCTTTTCCGGTGATGGTTGGCGGCGTCCGCAATCCGGCGCTTGACAGCGATGCCGTGCCTACGCACAGTGCGCGCCATGACCTGCATCGACCGCACGACCGCTCTCCTTCTTACGTACCCGGCGCTCTGAAGCGTCCGGGTAAGCGCGTTCGTCCTCCTGCCGTCACTGGTCGAAGTTCCACCACATCATGAGCGATCATCGCACCCGCTCCGCCCGGCCGAGGCCGGGGCTGCGACTTAGCAACGGTCGTTGAGCCACACCCGGCGGCTCGACGGCCGTACCATCGCCGGCCCCCACCTTTTCCGCGAAGACGCCCCGTCGATCCGAACCGCAAGACAGCGATCCGGGGCACCACAGGAGCCAGACGCCATCATGACCGCCACCACCGCCTTCGTTGCCGCGCCCTCCATTCAGGCCAAGTCCGCCGACAAGTACACTCCCTTCCCGCCCGTGCAGCTGACCGACCGCCAATGGCCGTCGCGCGTGCTGGACAAGGCGCCGATGTGGTGCTCGGTCGACCTGCGCGACGGCAACCAGGCGCTGATCGAGCCGATGGGCCCGGACCGCAAGCGCGCCATGTTCGACACGCTGCTGCGCATGGGCTTCAAGGAGATCGAGGTCGGCTTCCCGGCCGCCTCGCAGACCGATTTCGACTTCTGCCGCGAGATCATCGACGGCAACAAGATCCCCGACGGCGTGACCATCCAGGTGCTGACCCAGGCCCGCGAGGAGCTGATCCGCCGCACCTTCGAGGGCATCAAGGGCGCCAAGCGCGCCATCGTCCACCTGTACAACTCGACCTCCGAGCTGCAACGCCGCGTCGTCTTCGGCATGGACCGCCAGGGCATCGTCGACATCGCCGTCCAGGGCGCCAGGCTGATCAAGACGCTGGCCGACGAGACGCCGGAGACCGAGATCGTCCTGCAATACTCGCCGGAAAGCTTCACCGGCACCGAGCTGGACTTCGCGGTCGAGATCTGCGAGGCGGTGATGGAGGTCTGGCAGCCGACGCCCGAGCGCAAGATCATCCTGAATCTGCCCTCGACCGTCGAGATGTCGATGCCGAACGTCCACGCCGACCAGATCGAATGGTTCTGCAAGACGATGAAGAACCGCGAGTGCGCGATCATCTCGCTGCACCCGCACAACGACCGCGGCACCGGCGTCGCGGCGGCCGAGCTGGGCCTGCTGGCCGGCGCCGACCGCGTCGAGGGCACGCTGTTCGGCAACGGCGAGCGCACCGGCAACGTCGACGTGGTGACGCTGGCGCTGAACATGTTCACCCAGGGCGTCGATCCGGGTCTGGCGATCGACGACATCAACGAGATCGTCCGCGTCTCGGAATACTGCACGCAGCTGCCGGTCCACCCGCGCCACCCCTACGCCGGCGAGCTGGTCTTCACCGCCTTCTCCGGCTCGCACCAGGACGCGATCAACAAGGGGCTGAAGGCGCTGTCCAAGTCCAACACCGGCAAGTGGGAAGTCCCCTACCTGCCGATCGACCCGCAGGATCTGGGCCGCAGCTACGAGGCGGTGATCCGCATCAACAGCCAGTCGGGCAAGGGCGGCATCGCCTATGTGCTGGAGAAGGACTACGGGCTGCAAATCCCGCGCCGCCTCCAGATCGAGTTCTCCAAGGTCGTCCAGCGCGTCGCCGACGAGACCGGCAAGGAGCTGTCGCCGACCAACATCCACGCCGCCTTCAAGGCCGAGTATCTGGACGCCGACAAGCCGCTGGCCCTGATCGAGCATTCGACCGAGCCGCGCGGCCCCAACTCCGGCCCGCGCGTGCTGAACGCGGTGGTGGAGCGCGACGGCAAGGTCTCGACCATCAAGGGCTCGGGCAAGGGTCCGATCGACGCCTTCGTCGACGCGCTGCGCCAGGGCTGCGGGCTGGACCTGCATGTGCTGGACTACCGCGAGCACGCCATCGGCGAGGGCGAGGACGCCCAGGCCTGTGCCTATGTCGAGGTCAAGACCGGCGACGACCGCACCCTGTTCGGCGTCGGCATCGACGCCGACATCGTGACGGCCTCGCTGCGGGCGCTGGTCAGCGCGGCCAACCGGTCGGTCCGGTAATCAAGCACACGAGCCCCCATCCCGACCTTCCCCCGCTGGGCGGGGGAAGGGGACAGGAGCCTTGTCGGCGTTCGGCGGCAGTCCCCTCCCCCGCCCAGCGGGGGAGGTAAGGGTGGGGGCACGCGGAGCGACCACTTCCCCACAACCTTGCCCCCACGCCACGCCCCGCCTATAAGTCCGGCAGCGTCAAGCAACAGCGGACAGCGGCATGATCGTGGTCACCGGCGGGGCCGGCTTCATCGGCTCCAACCTCGTCGCGGCGCTGGCGGCGCGCGGCATCGTCGACGTCGCGGTGGTCGACCGCTTCCGCGACGGCGAGAAATGGCAGAACCTCGCCAAGCGCGAGGTCGCCACCCTGGTCGCCCCCGAGAACACGCTGGCCTTCCTCGACCAGCACGCCGCCGAGATCGACACGATCTTCCACCTCGGCGCCATCTCCGCCACCACCGAGCGCGACGTCGACAAGATCGTCGCCAACAACGTCGCGCTGACGCTGGATCTCTGGCGCTGGTGCGCGTGGCGCGGCTGCCGGCTGATCTACGCCTCCTCCGCCGCGACCTACGGCGACGGTTCGGCCGGCTTCGACGACGACGGCTCCAGCGAGGCGCTGGCGAGGCTGCGCCCGCTCAACGCCTATGGCTGGTCCAAGCACCTGATCGACCGGCACGTCGCCCGCGCCGTCGCCAGCGCCGACCTGACGCCGCCGCAATGGGCCGGGCTGAAGTTCTTCAACGTCTACGGCCCGAACGAGGCCCACAAGGGCGACATGATGAGCGTCGTCGCCAAGCTGCATCCCCAGCTTGCCGCCGGCCAGCCCGCGCGCCTGTTCAAGTCGCACAAGGACGGTTTCGAGGACGGCGGCCAACTGCGCGACTTCATCTTCGTCGACGATTGCGTGGCGGTCATGCTGTGGCTGCACGACCACCCGGAGGTCAGCGGCCTGTTCAACGTCGGCACCGGAAAGGCCCGCAGCTTCAAGGATCTGGCGCTGGCGACCTTCGAAGCACTCGGGCAGGCTCCCCGAGTGGAGTACTTCGACATGCCCGA
The DNA here is from genome assembly GCF_017876095.1 of Azospirillum agricola. Classification (GTDB taxonomy): domain Bacteria; phylum Pseudomonadota; class Alphaproteobacteria; order Azospirillales; family Azospirillaceae; genus Azospirillum; species Azospirillum agricola. Next base: position 84,849 of record NZ_JAGINM010000001.1, on the reverse strand, counting down.
GCATCTGCGCGGCAAATACCAATATTTCACGCAAGCGAAGACGGAGCGTCTGCGCGCCGCCGGGTTCGACCAGCCCTTCACCGAGCTGGAAGAGGGGGTCCGGCGCTACGTGCAGGATTTCCTGTCCCGCCCCGACCCGTACCGCTGAGCGGAGATTTCATGCTGGCCATCCCGTTTCCCGCCATCGACCCGGTCGCCCTCGCCGTCGGGCCGGTCGTCATCCGCTGGTACGCGCTGGCCTATCTGGCCGGCTTCGTGCTGGGCTGGCGCTACTGCCTGCGGCTGGCCCGGCTCGACGCCGACAGCCGGCCGACGCCGGAGGATTTCGACGATTTCCTGACCTGGGCGGTGATCGGCACCATCCTGGGCGGCCGGCTGGGCTACGTGCTGTTCTACAATCTGCCCTACTACGCGGCGAACCCGCTGGACGCGCTCCAGGTCTGGCACGGCGGCATGTCGTTCCACGGCGGCATGATCGGCGTGCTGCTGGCCATCGCGCTGTTCTGCTGGCGGCGGACGATCTCCGCCTTCGTCTTCGGCGACATCGTCGCCGCCTGCGCGCCGATCGGCCTGTTCTTCGGCCGCATCGCCAACTTCATCAACGGCGAGCTGTACGGCCGCCCGGCGCCGGACTTCGCCTGGGCGATGGTGTTCCCGCGCGACCCGCTCCAGGTGCCGCGCCACCCCAGCCAGCTCTACGAGGCGGCGCTGGAAGGGCTGGTCCTCTTCATCATCCTCGCCATCGCCATGCACACGCCGGCCGTCCGCCGCCGTCCCGGCACGGTGGGCGGGCTGTTCTTCATCGGCTACGGCCTGTCGCGCATCATCGTCGAATTCTTCCGCGAGCCCGACCCGCAGTTGGGCTTCCTGTTCGCCGGGGCCACCATGGGCCAGCTGCTGTCGCTGCCGATGGTCGCCATCGGGCTGTGGCTGGTGCTGCGCGGCGGGCGGCGGACGGCGCTGCCGGCATGACCGGGGGCGAAATCGAAGAAAGGGGCGGCGACACGCTCGCCCGGCTGCTGGCCCGCCGCATCGTCGTGGACGGTCCGCTCAGCGTCGGCGCCTTCATGGCCGAGGCGCTGGGCCACCCCCGCTTCGGCTACTACACGCGCCAGGACCCGTTCGGCGCCGGCGGCGATTTCACCACCGCGCCGGAAATCAGCCAGATGTTCGGCGAGCTGGTCGGGCTGTGGTGCGTGGACACATGGGCGCGGCTCGGCGGCCCCACCCCCTTCCATCTGGTCGAGCTGGGTCCCGGACGCGGCACCCTGATGCGCGACGCGCTGCGCGCCGCCGCCGTGGTGCCGGCCTTCGTGGAAGGCGCCATCGTCCATCTGGTCGAGACCAGCCCGACGCTGCGCGCCCGCCAGCGCGAGACGCTGGGCGACTCCGTCGCCGTCCACTGGCACGACCGGCTGGAGGAGGTTCCCGAGGGCCCCACCCTGCTGATCGCCAACGAGTTCTTCGACGCGCTGCCGATCCGTCAGGTGCAGAAGACCAGCCACGGCTGGTTCGAACGCCTGATCGACCTCGATCCGGCGGAAGGCCCGGCCGCGACGCAGGAGGCGCCGCGCTTCCGCTTCGTGCTGGAGGCGTTCGGCAGCTCCGGCAGCCGGCTGGTGCCCGGGCCCCTGCGCGACACCGCCCCGGAGGGCAGCGTCGTCGAGGTCTCCCCCGCCTCGCTCTCCGTCGCCGGGGCCATCGGGGCACGGCTGGCCGCCCACCCCGGCGCGGCGCTGATCGTCGATTACGGCTACGCCCACGGGCCTGCGGTGGGCGACACGCTCCAGGCGCTGCGCCGCCACGCCTACGCCCCGGCGCTCGACGATCCCGGCGAGGCCGACCTGACCGCGCATGTCGATTTCGCCGCGCTCGCCGCCGCCGCCAGGGCCGCCGGGGCCGACGCCTTCGGCACGGTGGACCAGGGGGAATGGCTGGAGCGGCTCGGCATCCGCCAGCGCGCCGCCATGCTCTCCGCCAAGGCCACCCCCGCGCAGGCCGCCGACATCCGCTCCGCGCTCGGCCGCTTGATCGGACCGGAGCAAATGGGCACGCTGTTCAAGGCGCTTGCGCTCACCACGCCCGGAGTCTTCAGCGGGGGCACCGCCCCCGCCGGCTTCGAGCCCGCGCAGGCACAAACCGAGTAAGGGTCCGAACCAATCGGATCCGGGACAGAGACAGGGAAGGACGGCGTTCGTGATCACACTCGGCGCGCTGAACGACATCACCCACATCCGCCACGCCTTTTTCACCCGCAGCGGCGGCGTCTCCACCGGCCTCTACGCCTCGCTGAACTGCGGGCTCGGCTCCTCCGACGCACCGGCCGCCGTGCATGAGAACCGCGCCCGCGCCGCCGCGCGGATGGAGGTGCCGTCCAGCCACCTCGTCACCTGCCACCAGATCCACAGCCCGACCTGCGTCGTGGTCGAGGAGCCGTGGACTCCGGAGACCGCGCCGAAGGCCGACGCCATGGCGACCCGCCAGACGGGGATCGCGCTCGGCATCCTGACCGCCGACTGCGCCCCGGTGCTGCTGGCCGACACCAAGGCCCGCGTCATCGGCGCGGCGCACGCCGGCTGGAAGGGCGCCAAGGGCGGTGTGCTGGAGGCGACCGTCGCCCGCATGATCGAGCTGGGGGCCAAGCCCAACCGCATCGTCGCCTGCATCGGTCCCTGCATCGCCCAGCGTTCCTACGAGGTCGGGCCGGAATTCCCCGCCCCCTTCCTGGAGGAGGACGAGCGCAACCGCGACTATTTCGCCCCGGCCCGCCGCGACGGCCATTTCCTGTTCGACCTGCCGGCCTACGTCACCCGCCGGCTGGGCGACGCCGGGGTCGCGGTGATCCAGCGCTGCCCCAACGACACGGTGGCCGAGGAGGACCGTTTCTTCAGCTACCGCCGCTCCTGCCTGAAGGGCGAGTCGGATTACGGGCGCGGCCTGTCCTCCATCGTCCTCCAGGGCTGAACCCTCCCCCAGGGGTTGATCTTGTCGCCGCCGGCCGCCCGCCGACCGGTGGGTGCTTCGGGCCGCCGATCGTTTATGACGAAAGTCTTCGGCCTTTGACGCGATTGCGGCCGGACGACGTTCGCGCGATGATTCGGTGGCGAAAGGGCGAAAACCGGGAGGCCGTGGCATGCTGGAATGGCGCGACACGATGAGCATCGACCGGGGCGCGCTCGACGACGACCACCACCGGCTGAACGAACTGATCCGCCATTTCGTCGCCCTGCCCGGCGAAGAGGAGCAGCGCCCCCGCGCCATCGCCCTGCTGGAACGGCTGCGCGCCCTCGCCTTCCGCCATTTCGAGCAGGAGGAACGGGTGCAGGCGGCAATCCGCTACCCGCTGCTCGCCGACCACCGGTCGCAGCACCGCCGGCTGGTCCTGCTGCTCGACGACATCATCGCCCAGGTCGACGAACGGGAATCGGCCTTCGCCTTCGGCTACGCCAAGGAAAAGGCCGACCACCTGCTGCCCTTCTGGTTCCTCGACCATTTCACCCGCGGCGACCTGCCGCTGAAGACCCATCTCGCGAAGATTCCAGGACTCGTCTGCGCGCCCGTCCGATGATCCGCCGCGGCAACCGGCGGGCTCCGACGGCCATGCCACCGGCGCAGGTCGGGTTTCCCCATCCGGGTCGGCCCCGGCGTCATGGAACGTTTACATAGGCACGCCCCTTTGTTATGGTCCGCCCCGTTTTCAAGGGGCGACGGCGCGGCAGCGGCGGGCGCACTTGAGCCGTTTCCCTGCAAAGAGAGCCGACTCCGATGAAGGTGCTTGCCGGCAACAGCAACCGTCCGCTGGCCGAGGCGATCTCCACCTGTCTGGGCGTCCCGCTGACCAAGGCCAGCGTGCGTCGCTTCTCCGACATGGAGGTGTTCGTCGAGATCCTGGAGAACGTGCGCGGCGAGGACGTGTTCGTCGTCCAGTCGACCTCGTTCCCGGCCAACGACAACCTGATGGAACTGCTGGTGACGATCGACGCCCTGCGTCGCGGGTCGGCCCGGCGCATCACGGCGGTCATCCCCTACTACGGCTACGCCCGCCAGGATCGCAAGACCGGCCCGCGCACGCCGATCTCCGCCAAGCTGGTCGCCAACCTGATCACCCAGGCCGGCGCCAACCGCGTGCTGACGATGGACCTGCACGCCGGCCAGATCCAGGGCTTCTTCGACATTCCGACCGACAACCTGATGGCCGCGCCGGTGTTCGAGAAGGACATCCGCCAGTCCTTCGCCGAGCATGTCGGCGAGGTCACCATCGTGTCGCCGGACGTCGGCGGCGTGGTGCGCGCCCGCGCGCTGGCCAAGCGGCTCGACGCCGACCTCGCCATCATCGACAAGCGGCGCGAGCGCGCCGGCGTGTCGGAGGTGATGAACATCATCGGCGACGCCCAGGGGCGCCACTGCATCCTGATCGACGACATCGTCGATTCGGGCGGCACGCTGTGCAACGCCGCCGTGGCGCTGATGGAGGCCGGGGCCAAGTCGGTGCACGCCTACTGCACCCACGGCGTGCTGTCCGGCGGGGCCGTCGCCCGCGTCGCGGTGTCGCCGCTGGAGAAGCTGGTCACCACCGACAGCATCCAGGCGACCGAGGCGGTGCGCGTGTCGCGCAACACCCGCCAGCTCACCATCGCCCCGCTGATCGCCGAGGCCATCGCCCGCATCAGCGAGGAGCGCTCGGTGTCGAGCCTGTTCTCGTAAGACAGCACCTAAGGCTCGCAAGAGTTCGACCCTTTCCGTCGCCGGACGGAAAGGGTCGTTTTGTTTCATCCCGTGAAATCCGTCGCAAAACTGCGATTGTGTGGATGACAATCGGCTCCGGGGCTGTTCATCGGTTGAACAGTACAGCGGGAGGGGTCGTCATGCGCTTCAGGTTTCTTGCCGTCACGGCGCTCGCCGGCTCGATCGCGCTGTCGGGTTGCGCCGGCAACAACGGATCGGACGACACGGGGACAGCGCTGCTGATCGGCGCCGCCGTGGTCGGGCTTGGCGTGCTGGCCGCCACCGCGTCGGACGACAACGACAACGATTACGACCGCCGCCGCTACGCGTCGTCGGGCCGCCACCACCACGACTCCCATGGTGGCCGCAACTCCTACCAGGACCGGCGCTACGCCAACAACGGGCGCTGCGACGACCCGGGTTACCGCACCTCCAACGGCGGACGGGCGGAGCGCGGCACCGACGAACGCGACTGCCGCCGCTACGGCGACGGGCGGAAATAGGCTTCATGCCCGCCGGACCACTCCCTGCTTGACGCCACGGCCCCTTGCGGCTATGACCCGCCCCACAGCGTCGGCACCCCTGGAGGCCGGCGCCCTTTTCGTTTTGGAGCATCGTCATGACCAAGATCATTCCGCTCGGCGCCGAAGGGCGCGAACGGGCCGGCAAGGGGACCGCCCGCCAAACCCGTCGTGACGGCCGCATTCCGGCCGTCATCTACGGTGGCAAGCAGGCTCCCGTCACCATCTCGCTCGAGAAGTTCGAGTTCACCCGCGTCCTGCACCAGCCGGGCTTCTTCACGCACCTGTTCGACGTGACCGTCGACGGCGCCGCCCACCGCGTGCTGCCGCGCGACGTGCAGTTCCACCCGGTGACCGACGTGCCCCTGCATGTCGACTTCCTGCGCGTCACCAGCGACACCCGCATCGTCGTGCATGTCCCGGTCGAGTTCGTCGCCCAGGACAAGTCGCCCGGCCTGAAGCGCGGCGGCGTGCTGAACATCGTCCGCCACGAGCTGGACCTGGAATGCCCGGCCGACAACATCCCGGAGAGCATCCAGGTGTCGTGCGAGGGCTTCGACGTCGGCGCCTCGATCCACATCTCGGCGGTGACCCTGCCGGAGGGTGTCGTCTCGGCGATCACCGACCGCGATTTCACCATCGCGACGATCGTCGCCCCGTCGGGCCTGAAGTCCGAGGAGGCCGAGGCCACCGCCTGAGCGGTCGCGCTTCGATGACGTGTTCGGCGGGGGGCTTCGGCCCCCCGCTTCGTTTGTGCAAAGGGATTTTGTGGTCGAGAGGGTGACGCGATGCTGCTGCTGGTCGGCTTGGGCAACCCGGGGTCCGAATACGCGCGCAACCGCCACAACATCGGCTTCATGGCGGCCGAGGCGATCGCCCGCCGCTACAACTTCTCCCCCTGGAGGAAGCGCTTCCAGGGTGTGACCGCCGAGGGCACCGTCGCCGGCGACAAGGTACTGGCGCTGGAACCGGGCACCTTCATGAACCTGTCCGGCCAGTCGGTGGTGGCCGCGCTGCAATTCTTCAAGCTGAAGCCCGAGAACGTCGTCGTCATCCACGACGAGCTGGATTTGCCGCCCGGCAAGATGCGGGTGAAGAAGGGCGGCGGCCATGGCGGGCACAACGGCCTGCGCTCCATCGACAGCCACATCGGCAAGGACTACTGGCGCATCCGGCTCGGCATCGGCCATCCCGGCAACAAGGATCTGGTCAGCGGCTATGTGCTGCACGACTTCGCCAAGGCCGACCAGAGCTGGGTCGAGCCGCTGATCGACGCCGTCGCCGACCATCTGCCGCTGATCGTCGAGGGCCAGCCCGAGCTGTTCATGAACAAGGTGACGGTGGCGACCCAGGGCCGGTAAGCCAGGACGGTGAGGCCCGCCGGGGCGCCCTCCCCCACTTCGCGTTTGCGCTTTGGCGGCTCCCGTAGGATAAAGCGGCTCGATTCCAGAATTTTCCGACGGCGAGCACCCAACCCATGGGCTTCAATTGCGGCATCGTCGGCCTGCCGAACGTCGGCAAGTCGACCCTGTTCAACGCGCTGACCGCCACCCAGGCGGCCGAGGCGGCGAATTTTCCCTTCTGCACCAAGGAGCCGAACGTCGGCCGCGTCGGCGTGCCCGACCCGCGGCTCGACAGGCTGGCCGTCATCGCCAAGTCGCAGAAGACCGTGCCGACCCAGTTGGAGTTCGTCGACATCGCCGGCCTGATCCGCGGCGCCTCGAAGGGTGAGGGGCTGGGCAACCAGTTCCTCGCCAACATCCGCGAGGTCGACGCCATCATCCATGTGCTGCGCTGCTTCGAGGACGACGACATCACCCACGTCGAGGGCGACGTCAACCCGCTGCGCGACGCCGAGGTGGTCGAGACCGAGCTGATGCTCGCCGACATGGAAAGCCTGGAGCGCCAGCTCAACAGCCTCCAGAAGAAGGCCAAGGGCGGCGACAAGGACAGCAAGGTCAAGGCCGACCTGATGGAGCGCGCGCTGAAGGTCCTCCAGGACGGCAAGCCGGCCCGCGTGGTCGAGCTGGCCGAGGACGAGAAGTTCGTCTTCAAGCAGTTCATGCTGCTGACCGACAAGCCGGTGCTCTACGTCTGCAACGTCGAGGAGGCGTCGGCCGCCACCGGCAACGCCTTCACCGCCAAGGTCGCCGAGAAGGCCAAGGCCGAGAACGCCGAGTTCGTCGTCATCTCCGCCGCCATCGAGTCCGAGGTCGCCCAGCTTTCCGACCCGGCCGAGAAGGCCGAGTTCCTGGAATCGATGGGGCTGGAGGAAACCGGCCTGAACCGGCTGATCCGCGCCGGCTTCAAGCTGCTCGACCTCATCACCTTCTTCACCGTCGGCCCGAAGGAGGCGCGCGCCTGGACCGTGCGCCGCCACGCCAAGGCCCCCGAGGCCGCCGGCGTCATCCACACCGACTTCGAGCGCGGCTTCATCCGCGCCGAGACCATCGACTACGACAGCTACGTCACGCTGGGCGGCGAGCAGGGCGCCAAGGACGCCGGCAAGATGCGCCAGGAAGGCAAGGAGTACGTCGTGCAGGACGGCGACATCTTCCACTTCCGCTTCAACGTCTGACCCGATCGAACGGGTAATGATCGGCAAAAGGCCGGCGCCTCCAGAGGGGGCGTCGGCCTTTTTCTTGTCACCGTCTTCGGCATCGTTAATCCTTTCGCAACTAAATCAAATCCGCCAAGCTCTTTCGCGACATGGTTAACGATCCCGCTTTTCTGGTGTTATGGCGGAGACCGGCAACGTTCGCCGGCCTGTTCAAGAGGGGCACATGGCGGCAAGCAACAAGGCGGCCCAAGGCGGCGAGCAACAAGGCGGAACGGCGGCCCTCCCCGACGACGGCTTCGCCGACCGCATCCGCGACGCCATCGCCCATGGCGAGCTGTCGCTGGCCTATCAGCCGCAGGCCGACGTCGAGACCGGGCGGCTGACCGGCTTCGAAGCGCTGGCGCGCTGGCGTCTGGCCGACGGCACGATGATCCCGCCCGACGTCTTCGTTCCGATGGCCGAGGCGGGCGACGCCATCCATGTGCTGGGCGAATGGGCGTTGCGCAGCGCCTGCGAAACGGCGGCCGGCTGGATGGACGCCGGCCTCGCCGACGTGCCGGTGGCGGTGAACCTGTCGGCCCGCCAGCTCGACGACCCCTCCTTCGCCCGCCACGCGCTGCGCGTCCTGGCCGAGACCGGATTGCCCGCCGCCAACCTGAAGCTGGAGCTGACCGAGACCGCCCTGTTCGACCAGAGCGTCCAGGCGCGCGAGACGCTGATGCAGGTGCGCGGCGCCGGCATCCGGCTGGTGCTCGACGATTTCGGGACCGGCTATTCCTCGCTGGCGTTGCTGCGCCGGGTGCCGGTGGAGACGTTGAAGATCGACAAGCAGTTCATCCAGCCGATGGTCGAGGACCGCGACGCCGCCGCCATCGTCCAGGCGGTGATCGCCATGGCCCACGCCCTGGGGATGACCGTCGTCGCCGAGGGGGTCGAGACGCCCGAGCAGCGGCTGTTCCTCCAGGCCTACCGCTGCGACCGCATGCAGGGCTACTGGCTGTCGCGCCCGCTGGCGGTGGACGACGTGCCGGACTTCATCCGGCGGAACGCCGGGCCGCCGCCAGCAGGATGACCCGGCGGGTCTCGTCCCACTCGGTCAGCGCCCCGGCCTCGTCGGGGGTCGCCCAGCGGGCCTCCAGCGCGTCGTCGGCGCAGACCGGCTCGCCCTCGGCGCTTTCCGCCGACACTTCGACCAGGGTGTAGTGGTAGTGGACCCGGCCCTCGGCGTCGGGGGTGATGGCGTCCACCACGGTGATGACTTCCGTCGGAATGACCACCAGCCCGGTTTCCTCCAGCACCTCGCGGGCGGCGGTCTCGAACACGGTCTCGCCGAGCGACTGGGCGCCGCCCGGCAAAGCCCACTGGCCGAGCCGGGGCGCCCTGCCGCGCCGGATCAGCAGCACCCGGTCGCCCCGCCACACCACGACCCCCACCCCCACCCACGGACGGTCGGGGTACTCGCGGCTGGAGCGCTCGGCGGGGGAATTGGTCATGCTGCGACTCCTTCGTGTTGCTTGACCGGCAGGCTACCGCAGTCCGACACTTGGACACCAGCCGCCAACCCCGGTCCGATCGCCCGCCATGAAGCTCAACGAGATCCGCACCTTCGTCACGGTGGCCGAGGCCCAGTCGGTGCAGGAGGCCGGCAACCGGCTCGGCCTCACCCAGTCGGCGGTGTCGCGGCTGATCCAGCGGCTGGAGGCCGAGCTGGGCGTCACCCTGTTCGACCGGCAGACCAAGCCGCTGGCCCTGACCCGCGACGGCGAGGTGGCGTTGGCCCACGCCCGGCGCATCCTGGGAGCCGCCACCGACTTCTCCGACGCCTTCGCCGGCTCGGTCGAGCCGCGCGGGCTGCTGCGGCTCGGCGTGTCGCATGTGCTGGTGCCGCTGGCCGCCGGACGGCCGCTCGACGAGCTGCGCGCCGCCTTTCCCGGCCTGACCGTGCGCATCCATTCCGACTGGAGCGCCCCGCTGACCGAGCAGGTGCGGACCGGCGTTCTGGACGGCGCGGTGATGCTGCTGGGCGACGGGCAGGCGCCGCCCGAGGATCTGCCGGCCCGCCGCCTGAGCCGCGAGGAGGTCAGCGTCATCGCCTCCGCCGAGCAGGCCGCCGCCGGCCCCTGGAGCCTGTCGGACATGAACGCCGCCGGCTGGGTGCTGCAACCGGACGGCTGCAAGTACCGCAACGCCCTGGGGCTGGCGCTGGCGCCGCTGGGCGCCCGGCCGAACGTGATGGTCGAGGCCTTCGACCAGACGCTGCTGGTGTCGCTGGTGGCGCGCGGGGTCGGCTTCGGGTTGGCGCCGCTGCGGCTGATCGCTCCGGTCGACGCCGCCGCCGCGCTGCGGATCCGGCCGGTCACGGTGCCCGACTTCCGCTTCGGCGTCGCGGTGTGGCTGGTTCGGGCGCGCGTCACCGGCCGCATCGGCCCGGTGTTCGACCGGCTGGAGGACAGCCTGACGCGGCAGCTCACGGCATCGCCGGCCGGGGTGCATTCCGCCGCGGAATGACCCGCTTGCCGATTATGAATTTGTCGGATTGTTGCCACTCACCTATCGTCCATCCCTGACCAGCGGGGCGGCCCCATCCCGCCGCTCCCCAAGGAGGGACCCTTGACCACCACCACCCCGACGCAGCCGGCGCCATCCTGGCGCACGCCGGCCCTCATCGTCGTCTGCGGCTGCCTGATCTCGATGCTGGCCTTCGGTCCGCGGTCGAGCGTCGGCCTGTTCATCGGTCCGCTGTCGGAGACGCGCGGCTGGGGCCGCGATGTCTTCGCCCTGGCGATCGCCATCCAAAATCTCCTGTGGGGGGCCGGCGGGCCCTTCGCCGGGGCGCTGACCGACCGCTACGGCCCCGCCCCGGTGCTGGCCAGCGGCGCGGTGCTCTACGCCGCCGGGCTGGCGCTGATGCCCTACGCCACCACACACATCGAGCTTTACCTGACGGCCGGCGTGCTGATCGGGCTCGGGCTGTCGGGAGCGTCCTTCGGCATCATCATCGCCGGCTTCACCCGGCTGCTGCCGCCCGAGAAGCGGAGCTGGTCGGTCGGCCTCGCCACCGCCGCCGGATCGCTCGGGCAGTTCCTGTTCGCGCCGCTGAGCCAGGCCTTCATCGCCGGATTCGGCTGGCAGACCGCGCTGCTGCTGCTCGCCGCCTCGATGCTGCTGGCGGTCGGGCTGGCCAGCGTCTTCCCCGGACCGCGCGCCTCCACCGCCAGCGCGCCCGCGGTGACCGGGGCCGACATCGGCTTCGTCGCGGCGGTGCGGCAGGCGTTCCAGCACCGCAGCTACGTGCTGCTGGTCTCCGGCTTCTTCGTCTGCGGCTTCCAGCTCGCCTTCATCACCACCCACCTGCCGCCCTACCTGACCGCCGCCGGCATCAGTCCGACGCTGGCCGCCTGGGCGCTGGCGCTGATCGGCCTGTTCAACGTCATCGGCTCCTACAGCTCCGGCGTGCTCGCCGGCAAGGTCAGCAAGCGCTATCTGCTGTGCGCGAACTACTTCTCGCGCGGCATCGCCACGGCGGTCTTCGTGCTGCTGCCGGTCACCCCGGTGACGGTCGTCGCCTACTCCGCCGTGATGGGGCTGCTGTGGCTGTCCACCGTGCCGCCGACCTCCGGGCTGGTCGCGCTGATGTTCGGCACCCGCTACATGGGCACGCTGTACGGCTTCGCCTTCTTCAGCCATCAGGTCGGCGGCTTCCTCGGCGTCTGGCTGGGCGGCGTGCTGTACGAGCGGACCGGCTCCTACGACGTGGTCTGGTGGCTGGGCGTGGCGCTGGCGATGTTCGCCACCATCGTCCATTGGCCGATCACGGAAAAGCCCGCCCCGTCGCTGGCGGCCAGCGAGGCGAAGGCGTAAGCTTCCTTCCATGACCGGCACCCCTCCCCCCCCTTCCCCGCCCGGCTTCGGCCCCCCGGGCTTCGGCCACGGGCTGGCCGCCGCCTTCTTCGCGGTGGTGCTGGCGGTGTGGGCGGCGGCGATGGGGCTGTCGCTGCGACAGGCGGCGCTGCCGGAGGAGACCGACGGGCTGATGCTGGCGGTCTTCCATCCCGGCACCAGCGAGGCGGACGCTTTTTCCGCCATGGTGCGCGCGGGCGGACAGCCGGTGCGCACCACATGGCTCGGCTTCGCCTATGTGGCGCGCGGGCTGGAACCGGGTTATGTCGGCCGGCTGAAGGCCGAGGGCGCGTTGGCCGCCTTCGGGGAACTGCCGGTCGGCCCGACGCTGGGCGGCTGCGTGGCGATGCCGGTGGACGTGGCGAAGATCGCCGCGACGAAGCTGCAATAGCGGCCACTCGGCCGACCCGGCACATTTCCCGATACGTCCTGACCGTGCTTGTCCCGGTCATCCACGTGGAAATCTGAGACTTGCCCGTGGATGCCCGTGCCAAGCACGGGCATGACGTGGTTGGCTGGGAATCACCCCTTACGAAACACCGCCACAGCCGGCGCAGCGCCCGCCCGTCGCCATGGCGAGGACGCGGATGAGCAGGCACCCCTCTCCCTCTTGCATTCGCAGAGGTGGCGCGCGAAGAACCGCATCGTCGCCGGGTTTAGGTCAGACCGCCAATCCATGCCGTGATCCGCTTGTCGGATTTGGAGGATTGGCTGTCCTGGTCGAGGGCGAGGCCGACGAAACGCCCGTCGCGTTCCGCCGCCGAGGCCGAATAGTCATAGCCGTCCGTGTCGGTGAAGCCGACGACGACGGCGCCCTGCGCGACGACGTGGTCGTAAAGGATGCCCATGGCGTCGACGAAGGACTCCGGATAGTTCACCTGGTCGCCGGTGCCGAACAGCGCGACCTTCCTGTTGGTCAGGTCGGCCGACTTCAGCGTGTCGAGGTTCGCCTCCCAGTCGGATTGCAGGTCGCCGTTGCCGTAGGTCGGGGCGCCGAGGATCAGCAGGTCGCAGCCTTCGAAATCGGCGGTCGTCGCCTCCTTGATGTCCAGCGCCTTGCCCTGGATCTTCTTGGCGATGCGGGAGGCGACCTGCTTGGTGGCGCCGGAATCGGATCCGTAGATGACGGTGATGCTCATGCCTTGCTCTCGATGGACAGGGGTTGTCGGCGGATGCGCCGCACCGGCGGGACGGCCGGGCTTCGGAGCGGCGCCAGCACAAAGACCATACTGAAAATAAGAGTTATTCGCAATATAGTCCTTACGAAAAATAAGGATACCCCCCGTCGCTCCGCACGCGCCTCCCCCGCCGACGCAAAGAAAAAGCCCCTCCCCCGCCGACGCGGGAGAGGGGCCGCCAGATCGCGTGCCGCAGCGGTCCTTGCGGAACCGCCGGACGGGATCAGTACATGTGCTGGCCGCCGTTGACCGACAGGGTCGAGCCGGTCATGAAGCCATTGTCGTCGTCGACCAGATACAACACCGCCTTGGCGATCTCCGAGGCGCGGCCGAGGCGGCCGACCGGGATGCGGGCGACGATCTTCTCCAGCACGTTGGCCGGAACCGCCCGCACCATGTCGGTGTCGATGTAGCCGGGAGCGATGGCGTTCACCGTGATGCCCTTGGCGGCGCTTTCCTGCGCCAGGGCCTTGGTGAAGCCGTGGATGCCCGACTTGGCGGCGGCGTAGTTGACCTGACCGTACTGGCCGGCCTGCCCGTTGACCGAACCGATGTTGACGATGCGGCCGAAGCCGCGCTCGCGCATCCCGTCGATGACGTTGCGGCACATGTTGAAGCAGGAGGACAGGTTGGTGTGGATCACCGCCTCCCACTGCTCGTAGGTCATGCGGTGCATCACGCCGTCGCGGGTGATGCCGGCGTTGTTGATCAGCACGTCGACCGGACCGAGGTCGGCCGAGATCCTGGCGATGCCCTCCTTGCAGGCGTCGAAGTTCGAAACGTCGAACTTGTAGGCCGGAATGCCGGTGCGCGCGGTGAATTCCTTCGCCGCGTCATCGTTGCCGGCGTAATTGGCGGCCACCGAGTAACCGGCGTTCTTCAGAGCGACGGCGACGGCTTCACCGATGCCGCGGGTGCCACCCGTGACGACTGCAACACGAGCCATTGTTGTTCTCCCCAGTTGAAATTGTGCTTTGGTTGGTTGTCTTTTTTGTTCTTGGTCCTGTCCGCGCCGGTGGGCCGTCACGGACGGTCCATGGCAGGCGATCCATCACGCCCCAAAGCCGGCGCGGGGTGGACCGCCGCCCCGAAGGCTCCGGAGAACCCGGCGGGGCGGCGGTCCGTGCTCGTCCTCAGTCGCGCTGGACGCAGAGGGCGACGCCCATGCCGCCGCCGATGCACAGCGTGGCGAGGCCCTTCTTGGCGTCGCGCTTCTCCATCTCATAGAGCAGGGTGGTCAGCACGCGGGCGCCCGAGGCGCCGACCGGGTGGCCGAGGGCGATGGCGCCGCCGTTGACGTTCACCTTGCTGACGTCCCAGCCGAGGTCCTTGTTGACCGACAGGGCCTGCGCGGCGAAGGCCTCGTTCGCCTCGATCAGGTCGAGGTCGGCGACGGTCCAGCCGGCCTTCTCCAGCGCCTTGCGCGAGGCCGGGATCGGGCCGGTGCCCATGATCGACGGATCGACGCCGGCGGTCGCCCAGGAGACGATGCGGGCGAGCGGCTTGACGCCGCGCTTGGCGGCGTTCTCGGCGCTCATCAGCACCAGGGCGGCGGCGCCGTCGTTGATGCCCGAGGCGTTGCCGGCGGTGACGGTGCCCTCCTTCGAGAAGGCCGGGCGCAGCTTGCCCAGCGATTCCGCCGTCGTGCCGTGCTTCGGATACTCGTCGTCAGCGACGACGACGTCGCCCTTGCGGCCCTTGATGGTGACCGGAACGATCTCGTCCTTGAAGCGGCCGGACTTCTGGGCGGCCTCGGCCTTCTGCTGCGACGACGCGGCGAAGGCGTCCTGCTCCTCGCGGGTCAGCTGCCACTTCTGGGCGATGTTCTCGGCCGTGGTGCCCATGTGGTAGCCCTTGAAGGCGTCGGTCAGACCGTCCTTCAGCATGCTGTCCAGCATCTCCGCCGGGCCCATCTTGGTGCCGTTGCGCAGGTGCATGACGTGCGGGGCCTGGCTCATGCTCTCCTGGCCGCCGACGACCATGACCTCGGCGTCGCCGTTCTTGATCGCTTGGTAGCCGAGCGCCACGGCGCGCAGGCCGGAGCCGCAGAGCTGGTTGATGCCGAAGGCGGTCGCCTCCACCGGGATGCCGGCGTTGACGGCGGCCTGGCGGGCCGGGTTCTGGCCTTGGCCGGCCGTCAGGATCTGACCCAGGATGACCTCATCCACCTCCGCCGCGTCGGTCTTGGCGCGGGCGAGCGCCTCACGGATGGCGACCTCGCCCAGGACATGGGCGGGAACGGCGCTCAGCGCGCCGTTGAAGCTGCCGATGGGCGTGCGCGCGGCACCGGCAATGACAACCTCGGTCATGATAACGCTCCTCGATATGAGACGGTTTTATTATGGCGTTGGAGGGACGCTTGGAGTGAAGACAGCTTAGGACGTACAACCCGTCCAATGCAAGGCGCCCGAAGGAGAGCGGCTATCCTGTCGCAGCGAGCCATTCGGCCAGCGGTTTCCATACTCCCGTCTGCGCTCCGGCGCTGACCACCATGCCGATATGTCCGAGGGGCGGAACAATCATTTGCGCGTTGGGTATGACTTTTGGCAGAGCCATCGCCGACGCCGGCGGCACGATGCGGTCCTTCTCCGGAATCAGCGCCAGGGTCGGCACCCGGATGCGGGCCGGGTCGACCGGCAGCCCGCCGACCAGCCAGTTGCCCGCCGCGGTGTCGTTGCGCCCGTACCAGCCGGCCAGCGCGTCGCGCGCCACGGCGGCGACCAGCGGCACGCCGTCGTTCAGCCAGTCCTCCAGCGCGACGAAGGCCTCGGCGGCGCGGCTGTCCGGGGCCATGCGGGCGAACTGGGTGAACTTCTTCAGGGCCAGCAGCGGGTCGAGCTGGGCGAACAGCGCCTGGAGCGCGTCGGTCGGCAGTTCCCCCCAGCGCTCCAGCAGCGGGCCGTAGGGCTGGAAGAAGGCGGCGGCGCGGCGCGCGGTCGCGGCGTCCTCGGCGTGGAAGTCCCAGGGGGTGGCGAGCAGCACCAGCCCGGCGACCGATTTCGGCCGGCGCAGGGCCAGCGCGGTGGTCAGCAGCCCGCCCATGCAGTAGCCGACGACGGGGACCGCCCGCCCGCTCTCCTCGACCACGGCGTCGAGCGCGCGCTCCAGCCGCCCGGCGATGTAGTCGGTCAGGCTGTAGCGGCGCTCCAGCGGCCCCGGCGTTCCCCAATCGACCAGCAGCGGCCGGAAGCCCTGCCCGGCTATCCAGCGCATCAGGCTCTTGCCCGGCGACAGGTCGAGGATGTAGTGGCGGTTGACCAGCGAGGGCACGAACAGCACCGGACGCCCGGCCCCGTGGCCGTAGTCGAGCAGCCGCGTGGCGCCCTCCGTCCACAGGACCGGCGGGTCGGCGAGGTCGCGGCGGTAGGGATGGTGGCGGTAGCGCTCGACACCGGTCAGGAAGGCGTCGATCCGCCGCCGCGTCTCGCGGTCGACCGCCCGCCGCAGCCCCTCAGCGCTGTTGGGTGCGCCGTCGGCCCGGCGCTCGGCCAGGGCGATCTGCCGGCGCAGATCCTCCGCCCGCGGGCCCAGCGGCGGCTTCCATGGCAGCAAGCCGCTCCTCAAGAGCGGCAATCCGGCGGAGGAGCTGAGCAGCGTCGCCATCACCAGGTTCAGGTGCAGCCCGAGCGGCCGCGGGCCGCGCCGCGGCGGTGTCCCGTCCCCCCGGAGCGCCGTCATCGGCGGGTTCCCTGGAGGAGGCGGTTCCCTCGGGAGCGGTCTGGCCCGACGGGGCGGGGCGGGAGGCGGTCTGCGGCCATGCGTGGTACGGCGCTGGGTTGACGGGCGGATTCGGATCCCAACCGGTTCCGGGCATCCCGGACGCGGTGAAACCCGCCGGCCCGAAGGCGAAAGGCGCCAGCGCCGCCGCCCCCTGCCCCATCATCTGGAACAGCCGCGCCATCATGTCCGCCGTCTCGGGATCGGCGACGGTCGCCGACCATTGATCCTGCCAGAGGTCGAGATAGCGGCGCGCCAGCGTGTCCAGGGACGGAGGGTCGGAGTCGAGCGGGTCGGCCATGACCATCAGTATAGGCAATGGGGCATCCGCTTGACCAGCGCCGCATCGGGCCGCCACGCAATCGTCATACGAAAGGGCCGACCGACTCCCGGACCGGTCCTGGATCCGGGTCCGTGGCGGCCGCCATGCGGCGGCGCGGCACTGGACAAATTGCTACGCCTTCGAGTAGTCCTAAGCACGGAACGATTTCCGCCGAACGTCCCTTCTTGAAAGATTCCGCGATGGCCGACAAGGAAGACCAGAAGTCCGCTCCGATCACGATCAAGAAGTACGCCAACCGGCGGCTTTACAACACGGCGACCAGCAGCTACGTGACGCTCGACCATCTCTGCCAGATGGTGAAGGACGGGCTGGATTTCGTGGTCTATGACGCCAAGACGGGCGAGGACATCACCCGCTCGGTGCTCACCCAGATCATCGTCGAGGAAGAGAGCAAGGGCCAGAACCTGCTGCCGATCAGCTTCCTGCGCCAGTTGATCGGATTCTACGGCGACAACATGCAGTCGGTGGTGCCGCGCTACCTGGAATATTCGATGCAGGCCTTTTCGCGCAACCAGGAGCAGATGCGCGATTATTTCCAGAACACGCTGGGCGGCATGTTCCCCTTCGGCCGGCTGGACGAGGTGAACAAGCAGAACATGGCGATGTTCGAGCGGGCCATGCGCATGTTCACGCCCTTCGGCGTCGCCGGGTCGGAGGAACCTCCGGCCGCCCCCGGCACCCCGCCCCGCCCCGCCCCGGCGCCGGCCGCCGGCGGCCTCGACGAATTGCAGAAACAGATCGACGCCTTGCAGAAGCAGATCGCCAGCATCGCCCAACCGGGGAAATCCGACCCGAAGTGAGCGGACATCGGGGACGGGCGCGGGCCGGAAGGCGGGGGCATACCCCGCCTTTTTTGTTGCGCCGGCGGAGGCATCGGCGCACCGTCACGCGGGTGAGGGGCAGCGTTTTCTTCCACGCGCTGTTGTCGGTTCGACAGACCGGCACAGCCGCCGGCACAAGGAGGAACCGACCATGAGCGCCGAACTGACCGTCTCCATCACCCTGAATTCCGACGACCCGCACAGCGTCACCCGCTTCGAGGACAGCCTGCGCAACTGGCTGGAGCAGCAGCCGGGCGTGACCGGCATGGCCATCGCCGACCAGGGCAACGACATCGCCAACGAGCATGTCTGGCGCGCCGCCCGCAAGGCCACCTTCGGCCCCAGCCTGCGCAATCCCTTCGCCCCGTAAGGCGGCCCCCGGCGGCCCCTTCCTTCGCGGGAAAGGGCCGCGCCCCTCACCCCCGGAACAGGTGCGGCACCATTGCCGACTCCGGCCCGACCCACGGGGCCGCCGCCTCCCGCACCGCCATGCCCAGGCACTTGTCGCCGACGACCCAGGCGTGGAGCACCGCGCGGGTGTCGTCCTCGCGGAAGCCGTGCGGAGTCTCCAGCCACACCGTCCCGTGCGACGTCACGCCCTCGCCGTCGTCGGCGACCATCACGCCCTGCTCGACGATCCGCTGGGGGGCGGCGTCCAGCCCGAACAGCGAGCGCGCGGTCACCGCGTCGCACGGCCCGAGCGCCGCCCCGTCCAACGCCGCGCGGCACAGGTTGGGGTGGCGCGGGTAAAGGTGCGACAGCACCGCCAGCAGCCCATGGTTCGACCACAGCCAGCACCAGAGCGGCGACAGCACGCTCATGCCGCCGCTGCGCAGCCGCTGGAGGAAGACGTCCTCGCTCAGCCCGTCCCACGGATAGAGCTTGGCGAGCCAGGAGATCGCCTGCCCCTCGTCGTCGAGGAAGCGGCGCCCGTCCCAGCCGACCGTCTGCAAGGGCAGCAGCCGCGTTCCGATCCCCGCCTCGGCCGCCGTCGCGGCCAGATAGACCAGTTCGCCCTCGCGCACCGGGTCGGGGGTGGCGCAGGTCAGGTGGACATGCCCCCGGCCCGGCTGGCCGGCCGCCAGTTCCTCCCAGCGCTCGACCAGGGCCTCGTGCAGACCGTTGAACTGGTTGGCGTCGGCGGCCATCGCCTCGCGCCAGTTGCGCTGGATCAGCGAGGCGGCGAACAGCCCCTCCGTCGTGTCGTAGTTGCAGCCCAGCAGCTTGACCGTGTCGCGCCCGTCGTAGGACAGGGTCAGCCGTCCGGCCAGCCCGCCGGCCCGCTCGTTGCGCCGGCCCGCCGACCAATAGTCGGACCAGGACGCCTCCAGCATCCGCACGGCCTCGCCACGGATGCCGAGCGCCCCGAACAGCTTGTTGTCGACGACATGGCGGACGGCGCCGCCGATCATGGTGTGGAGTTCGTCGGCGACGCTCTCGATCAGGTCGATCTGCGAGGCGGTGAACTCGTAGCAGACATCCTCGCGCCAGCCGGCGCCGGCCGACATCGCGCGGACGCCATAGGGGTATTTGCGGAGCCCCGGGCGCCAGTCGGCCCGCGGCTTCATCGTCGTTCTGCGCATGGAAGGCCCGGCCCGTCCGTATCAGCGGGAAAGCGGCGACGGCGCCAGGGCGCCAGCGGTTCGGACGGAGGCGGGACGGAAGGCCGCTCCAAGGGCCGCTCCAAAGGCTGGAGACAGCGGCGGGAAGGCGACGGGCTGCGGGCTGGTCAACGGTCCTCTCCGAACGGCTTCGGCACCCGGGCGGGGGCCCGGTCGCGCAACGCTCCGGCTTCGCTCGCCGGTCGCGGGCGCATCGTCATGCCCGTATGTACCCTGCGCGCGCCCCCCGCGCCATACCGCATCCGCAATAGCGCCACGGATCCGGCCCGCCCGGCGCCGACGTCCGGATCACGCCCCGCCCACACCCGGTCCACACCCGGTTCAGACCAGGGCGGCCGTTCCGTAACGGGCCAGCGACCGCATGGCCCGCGCCGCCAAGCGCCCGCGCCTCAGCCGCAGCGGGGAAGCGGGAACCTCCGGCAGAACCGGATCGGAGGACAGCGCGTCGGGCGGCAGCAGGATGGAGCGGCGGGTGCGGCGGGCCGACAGCAGGAGGCGCATCACCTCCTCCTCCGACACCGTGCGGTGGGCGGGGCCGGAGGCGAGGCTGGCGGTTTCGCGCAGGGCGGCCATCTGGCCCAGGGCGCCGGTCAGCCCCTTGCTCGTCGCCGTCAGGGCGGCTTCGTCATAAAGGGCGAGAACAAGCGTCCTCAACCCGGCCTCCATCCGTGTGGACATGGGCGCGGCTCCGGAAAATACAGGGGGTGAAGTTGCGCCCCGATTATCCGTGCGCGCCCCTCTTCCGGCCATGGTTGCCAAGGGGGTAACACCTTGGGCGCCGCCACCTGATGCCGCAATGCCACAGAATGGCCCCAGGAAGTAATCTTTTCACTTTGGGGAAGTCCCGCCCTGGTCGGCGGGAAGAAATGGTGGAGCCGAGGGGGATCGAACCCCTGACCTTCGCAATGCCATTGCGACGCTCTCCCAGCTGAGCTACGGCCCCAATTTGGTGCGCTTGGAGGGAGTCGAACCCCCACGGCCTTTCAGCCACTAGGACCTGAACCTAGCGCGTCTACCAGTTCCGCCACAAGCGCATCCGCGTTACCTGGGGGTAACGCTTCGGTATCAACACCCTGACACGGCAAAGCCGCGCAGAAGCAAAAGCAAACACTTCCCTAACCAAACACCACCTCAACCCGCCAAGCGGGAAGAAATGGTGGAGCCGAGGAGGATCGAACTCCTGACCTTCGCAATGCCATTGCGACGCTCTCCCAGCTGAGCTACGGCCCCTTTTGGTGCGCTTGGAGGGAGTCGAACCCCCACGGCCTTTCAGCCACTAGGACCTGAACCTAGCGCGTCTACCAGTTCCGCCACAAGCGCGTCCCGCGTTACTTGGGGTCACGCGGGGCGCTCTATGTACCCAGCGGAGACGCCGGGCACAAGGGAAAAACGCATCCCCCGAAAGATTTTTCCCGAAGGGGGCGGAGGCGGCCCCGGACGGTGGAAAAAGTCACTCCGCCGGCTTGATCGCGTAGAAGCGGAAGACGCGCATCCCGGCCTCGATGGCGGCGACGCGGCGCACCCACATCTCGACCTCCTCCATCACCGCCAGCTTGGTGGCGACGTCCATGTGATGCTTCTCCAGATGCTCGACGAGCCCCTGGATGGCGACCAGGATGAGGTTGCGGTGGGTGTCGGAGATATCCTCGGCGATGCGCAGGTCGAGGTTCCGCTGGGCGAAGGCGTTGGCCATCCGGTCCTTGTCCCACAGGTGCGGCTGCATCGGCTCCTTGTCGCACCAGAGCTGGATCGCCTTGGCGCCGATCTTGTCGGGCTCGGCGATGTAGTCGGTCATCAGGATATGGCCGCGCGGCTTGAGCACGACCTCGATCCCGTCGAACATCTGCTCCTTGTCGCGGACGGCGAACAGGCCCTCCTTGTAGACGATGGCGTCGACCCGCTTGGGATAGCCGAAATGCTCGGGATTGAAGGTCTCGATCGGCGCCTTCTTCTCCAGCCCCGCCTTGAAGGAGCGGACCATGCCCTCCTTGGCCAGCAGCTCCGACGCCTCCAGCCCGGTGACCCAGCAGCCGAACTTGCCGGCCATGGTGCGGCTGGTGCCGCCCAGCCCGGCCGCCAGATCGAGCACGCTCATCGCCGGGTTCAGGCCGAGCGGCTTCACCAGATAGGGGATGTGCTCCGCCCCGCCCGGCGTGTTGAAGCCCTCGCCCCACAGCTTCTCCGCCACCTCGATGCGGGTCGCCGTCCACAGGGGCTTGCCCCAGCGGTTGATGCCCGGCCCGTGCCCCGTGGGAGCGTCCGGAGGCGGAGGCGGGGGCGCCTCCGCCTTGCCGCCCTTGCGGCCGGGAAGGTCGTACCCCTCCCACCAGGCGTGCAGCCGTGTCTTGAGGGTCGGCCCCTGGCCGGAGGAAGTCCCGTTCTTGTCCGTCATCGCCACCGCCCGCCCCGTTGGCCTCCCCGCCGGCCCCGCTCCGCCAGCCGCCCCGCCGGCCGATCACACGCCGCCCGGCCGTGGGCGGCGCTCCCCCATCGTGGTTGATCCGTCCCGTTCGGACACACCAGCCGCAAGAAAGTTTTGCATCAACAGGTTAACTGGGTGTTATTGCCGCGCAAGCGGAAAGTCACCGCGGCACCGGCGTCACCGTGTCGCCCCGCGGGCTGGACGGGAACGGGCTGGCGGGCAGCGAGGCCACGCGCGTGCCGGCGGCGCGCAGCACCGGCTCGCAGGCCGCCGGCACGTTGGCGGTGCGCGGGGGCGGGCGGACTCCCGGCGGCCGCTCGATGGCCGGCGACGCGCGGTCGAGCCAGGAGGCCAGCTCCTCGCCGCAGCCGTCGCCCTCGGGCTGGACCGCCTGTTCCTCGCAGCGCGGGCTGCCGGGCGGGCAGCTCAGGCGAACGTGCATGTGGCCGTCATGACCGTGCCAGGGGCGCAGCTTGTTCAGAAAGCCGCGATCGGGCCAGGAGCGCTCGCACATGGCCTGCTTGATCGCCGGGTTGACGAAGATGCGGGCGACGCGCGGGTCGCTGGCGGCGATCTGCACCATCCGCGCCTGCTTGTCCGACCAGCCGGCCGTCACCCGCATGCGGTCGTAATCGACATACTTGATCTCCTCCAGCCGCTCGCGCGCCGCGCGTCCCATCGGCGGCAGGTCGAGCCGCAGCCAGATGTCGGCGTCGAGCCCGATCTGGTGGCTGGCGTGGCCCATCGGCATCGGCCCGCCGCGCGCCTGCCCCATGTCGCCGATCAGCGCGGTGCCGAGCCCGGCGGCGGCGACCTTGCGGCCGATGTCCCTCAGCGTGTCGAGCAGGACCGGATGGCCGTAGTTGCGCTGGCGCGACAGGCGGATCACCTGATAGCCGGCGCCCTCCCCGGCCAGCGCCCGAGCCCCGGCGATGCAGCCGGCGGCGTAGCCGCCGATGGACTGCGGCAGGCCGAGCGAGGGGCTGGAGACGGCCGCCCAGGCGACGCTGGTGGCGTAGGCGGGGACCTTGCGGACCGGCTTCTTGCGGGTCTTGGCGTCGGCGCCGCCGGCCAGGGCCGCCACCGCGACGACGCACGCGAGCACCCCAACGGCCAAACGCTTCATGGTTTCCCCCAACCGCAGCCGGCCCCTGGCGCACCGGGCTGTGGTTTATACCGGGCGGACGGTTAAGGAATGGTGGAGGCCACGCCGCCCCTTCAACCGGGCGTCCGGCGATACCGCTTTCAGGGCGAAGATCGGTCGGGGCTCATCCGGATGGATTTCCTAACCATGTTTGCCGTAAGCCGCCGGGCAGCCCACCGCTTGCGCCTCCAAATGAACAATGGTTAACGCCCCGAGAAAGTGAAGAAATAAAAATCCGCATTCCGCTTATTAAATTTTTCTTCTTTGTTCATTGACACGAACTGATTTCTTGATGAGAAAATTGAGGTACCCCGTTTTCCTTATCACCGGAGATACACCGTGAAGGCTTTCGTCGCCAAGAGCACCGCTTTCGCCGCCGCTCTGTTCCTGATGCACGGCGCCGCTCTGGCCGGGCAGCAGGATTTCACCATCGTCAACAAGACGGGCTATGCCCTGAAGCACATCTACGTCTCCGAATCGAACAACAACAACTGGGACGAGGACATCCTCGGCCGCGATCTTCTGGAAGACGGCGAGTCCTTCGACGTTTCCTTCGCCAAGGCCGAGAAGACCTGCAAGTGGGACATGAAGGTGGCCTACGACGACGGCGAGACCGCGACGTGGCAGGCCCTGGACCTCTGCCAGATCTCCAAGCTGACCCTGAAGTGGAACAAGAACACCGGCGTCACCTCCGCCCTGAAGGAGTGAGGCCGGCGGGGCGCCGCGGTCCGGCGCCCCCCGCTTTTCCGGGACGCCTCGAGGAACGGCGCCCGTGCCGTGGCGCACACGGTGGATGAAGACCATCTCCGGGAGCCGGCCGCGGCGGCTCCACCCGCAGCCCGCCCCTCTCCCTTCGGGGATTCGCCCCCGCCTCCGCCGCTCGGGCTTGCGGTCCATCCGTTCAAGATCCGCTCCCATCCGGACACGGGATCCGGCGCCGATGGTCCCGGTGGACGGCGACCGGCGCCGGCGCGCCGAGCGGCACCGCGCCGCCCGCGCCGTCCGAGGCATTCCGCGACACCGCACCCAATCAATGGCGCCGTCACGGTCAGGCGGGCGACGGCGAGGCTCCGCTCCGCGAGGACGCCCATGGCGGCGGCGACGATCTCCTGATGGCCGTTCCCCTTGCGGCGGCGCCAGCGCGGGTCGGGATCAAAGGCGCGACATTCCGTCATCGGCCTTGCGGCCAGGAGCGAAAGCCCACGAAAGTCATTGTGCGGCGCAGCAGATCCTATGCGAAAAGGCTTGCCTTTCCGCGAGCACTCACAGAAACTTTCCACCGGCCGTTCGCACACAAGGCTGTGCGGTCGGCCGGGCCAATCGGGAAAAGGGCAGCCGGATCAACGGTTGCCGCTCCGCCGGGAGGAAAGGTTCAAGGCGCTGTCGCCAGGGCCTGTGACGCGGTGTCCACAACCCGACACCCGCCGACAAGGCCCTCAGCCAAGCGAGGGGATCGACCCATGCCGAGTGCCGCGCGTTCATCCCAGTCCGCGTCCTCCTCCAGCCTGGAGCTGCTGACGATCTACGAGGTCAGCAAGATCCTCGGCTCGTCGCTCGACCTCGAACAGACGCTG
The DNA here is from genome assembly GCF_017876095.1 of Azospirillum agricola. Classification (GTDB taxonomy): domain Bacteria; phylum Pseudomonadota; class Alphaproteobacteria; order Azospirillales; family Azospirillaceae; genus Azospirillum; species Azospirillum agricola. Next base: position 60,322 of record NZ_JAGINM010000001.1, on the reverse strand, counting down.
CGCGAGGTGCTGCGGGCGCTGTCCTACCAGCTCCAGATGCAGCGCGGCCGCGTCTATCTCCAGGGCGAGGACAACAGGCTGCGGCTGGTCGCCGCGCACGGCCTCTCGAAGGAGGCGCTGGCGCAGGAGATCGATTTCGAGGCCGGCGAGGGCGTCACCGGCCGCATCCTGAAGACCGCCATGCCGGTGGTCATCCCCAATCTCGCCGAGGAGCCGCTGTTCCTCAACCGCTCCGGCGGGCGCGACGACCTCGACGAGCAGGTCGCCTCGCTGGTCGGCGTGCCGATCAAGGCGGCCGGAACGGTGGTCGGCGTGCTGACCATCGACCGCATCTCCGACGAGGGGACGGGCGGCCATTTCGGCGCCGATGTGCGGTTCCTGACCATGGTCGCCAACCTGATCGGCCAGACCGTGCGGCTGCACCGCACCGTCGCCGAGGAACGCCGCTTCATGATGCGCGAGACCTTCCGCGTCCAGAAGGAGCTGCGGCCGGTGGTGGCGCCGGTCAACGACGTGGTCTGCACCAGCCCCAACATGGTCGACGTGCTGGCCCAGGTGCACCGGGTGGCGCCCTTCAAGTCGACCGTGCTGATCCGCGGCGAGAGCGGCACCGGCAAGGAGCTGATCGCGCGGGCCATCCACAACATGTCGCCGCGCAAGGACGCGCCCTTCATCCGGGTGAATTGCGCGGCGCTGCCGGAATCCCTGCTGGAATCGGAGCTGTTCGGCCACGAGAAGGGCTCCTTCACCGGCGCCCAGAAGGACCACAAGGGCCGCTTCGAGATGGCGTCCGGCGGCACCCTGTTCCTCGACGAGATCGGCGACATCTCCTCCAACTTCCAGGCCAAGCTGCTGCGCGTGTTGCAGGAGCAGGAGTTCGAGCGGGTCGGCGGGTCGAAGACGATCAAGACCGACGTGCGGCTGATCTGCGCCACCAACCTGAACCTCGAGGAGGCGGTCGGCCACGGCAAGTTCCGCGCCGACCTCTATTTCCGCATCAACGTGGTGACCATCCATCTGCCGGCGCTGCGCGAGCGGCGCGGCGACATCGCGCTGCTGGCCCGCCATTTCGTCGCCAAGTTCGGCAAGGACAACGGCCTGAACCTCGACATCGACGGCGAGGCGCTGGAGGTGCTGAACCGCTGCACCTGGCCCGGCAACGTGCGCGAGCTGGAAAACTGCATCGAGCGCGCCGCCACCCAGTGCCGCAACGGCACCATCCGCCTGCCGGACCTGTCCTGCAGCATGAATCTCTGCAACTCGTCGGTGCTCTTCCAGTACCGCACGATGGGCGCGGCGGTCGGCGGGCTGGCGCCTTCGACCAGCAGCGTGGCGACCAGCCCCGCCAACGCCCGCCTGCCGCAGCCGCCGGCCGGCATGCCCAGCGCGGTTCCGGCACCGGCCGGCACCAACGCTTCGGGCAACGGCGCCTCCTGGCCGGCCTGCGCCACCGGCTGTTCGGCCGGCCCGGCGCCGGTCTGCGCCGCCGGCGTTCCCGCCAAGCCGATGCCCGCCAGCGCGATCCTGCCGCTGCCGGCGCCGGAACCGGCGGGCGGACCGGCCACGCCTGCGATGGCCCGTCCGGTCCCGCCGCCCCAGCCCACCGCCGCGTCCGTTCCCGACCTGCCGGCCGACGAGCCGGAATCGGGTCCGCTGCGCGACCGCCTGCTGTGGGCGATGGAACGCACCGGCTGGGTCCAGGCCAAGGCCGCCCGCCTGCTCGGCATGACCACCCGGCAGGTGAGCTACGCCCTGCGCAAGTACAACATCGAGATCAAGAAGTTCTGACGGCGCGGGGACAGGCCGGGGAAGGCGCGCGTCTGGCGGGGTTTGTGCTATAGGGGTCGGCGACCGCCGCCCCGCCCGCCTGAACGGATCCGGCCTTGTCCACCCTGGAAAAGCCCCTCGCCCTGCTCTTCGTCGACATCGTCGACAGCGTGATGCTGTACGAGCGGGTCGGCGACGCCACCGCCGCCAGCCTGACCCAGAGGATCCTGGCCCGTCTGCGCCGGCTGGTCGACGGCAACGGCGGCGGCGTGATCAAGAGTTCCGGCGACGGGCTGCTCGGCGCCTTTCCGGCGGCGGATGACGGCGTGCGGGCCGCGCTGGCGATGATGGCGGTCCAGGATGAATATGGGCTGCGGCTGCGCGCCGGCCTGCATTTCGGCCCGGTGATCGCGGGGACCGGCGACCTCTACGGCGACGCCTGCAACGTCGCCGCGCGGGTCCAGCAGATCGCCCGCCCCGGCGAGATCCTGGCGACCGAAGCGCTGGCCGCCCTGCTCTCCCCCGCCCTGCTGGCGCGAACCCGGCTTCTCGGCAACGTCGCGATCAAGGGCAAGGCGGCGCCGGTCCGCGTCCACCGCATCCGCCCCGCCGGGGAACCGGAGGAGGCGCCGGACAACACGACGCTGGGCTTTTCCATGGTTCCCGGCACCGCCATGCCGACGCTGCATTTGTCCTACCACGGCCAAATCATCCTGATGAGCCCGACGCTGCCCCGCGTCGCCATCGGCCGCGAGGCGGGCAGCGGTCTGCGCATCGCCTCGCGCCAGGCGTCGCGCCAGCACGCGGTGATCGACTTCAGCCGCGAAAGCTTCCTGCTGACCGACCATTCGAGCAACGGCACCTTCATCCGCAGCGGCGGCTCGCCACCGCTGGTGCTGCGCCGCGATTCGACCAGGCTGGTCGGTCACGGCCTGATCGGCTTCGGCGCCGAGGCGCTCGACGCGCGCCAGGACCATGTCGTCGCCTTCCGCGGCGAGCTGGCCTGACCCCTGCGCCTTCCACGGCCGGCGGCGTGGCCGCGCGCCCCAGGCACCGCGTGTCGCTTCCCCGACAGCGCCCCGCCTTTGTCGCAATGCCGACAGGGCCGGGAAACCCGACAACACCCGCCAACCCTTTGAAAACCCTCTAGTTCCCTCGTTGGCCCCGAACTTGCTTTTAGCCAAGCGACCAACGGTGTCGTCCGGCGAAGCAGGCCAAACGCCATCCCGCGCCGCGGGAACCGGCGCGGCAGGGAAGGAGTGGATGATGGGCAACGTGATTTCGCTCGACAGCATTCTCGGGCTGGGAGAGCTGAAGGCTCCCGCCGAATCGACGCCGGTGGCGGCGTCCGGCTGCTCGTCGTCGTCCTGCGGCTCGTCCGACGGGCCGGCCGACATGGATCCGGCGGTGTGGGAGAAGGTGAAGAACCACCCATGCTATTCGGAAGAGGCGCACCATTACTTCGCCCGCATGCACGTCGCCGTGGCGCCGGCCTGCAACATCCAGTGCAACTACTGCAACCGCAAATATGATTGCTCGAACGAGAGCCGGCCGGGCGTGGTCTCCGAGAAGCTGACCCCCGACCAGGCGATCAGGAAGATCCTCGCGGTGGCGCAGGAGATCCCGCAGCTCTCGGTCATCGGCATCGCCGGCCCCGGCGACAGCCTCGCGGCCGGGGCGAGGAACACCTTCGCGACCTTCGAGCATCTCCAGAAGAAGGCGCCCGACCTCAAGCTCTGCCTGTCCACCAACGGGCTGGCGCTGCCGGAGAACGTCGAGCGCATCGCCCAGTACAACATCGACCATGTGACGATCACCATCAACATGGTCGATCCCGAGATCGGCCGGCACATCTACCCGTGGATCTTCTACAAGCACAAGCGCTGGACCGGGCTCGACGCCGCGAAGATCCTGCACGAGCAGCAGATGCTCGGGCTGGAGATGCTGACGGCGCGCGGCATCCTGGTGAAGATCAACTCGGTGATGATCCCCGGCGTCAACGACACGCACCTGCTCGACGTGAACAAGGCGGTGAAGGCGCGCGGCGCCTTCCTGCACAACATCATGCCGCTGATCTCCGACCCGGCCCACGGCACCCATTTCGGCCTGACCGGCCAGCGCGGCCCCACCGCGCAGGAGCTGAAGGTGGTGCAGGACGCCTGCGAGGGCGGCGCCAAGCTGATGCGCCACTGCCGCCAGTGCCGCGCCGACGCGGTCGGGCTGCTCGGCGAGGACCGCGGCGAGGAGTTCACCACCGACAAGATCGAGGCGATGGGCGAGATCGGCTACGACGAGGAGGCCCGCCGCACCTACCGCGATCATGTCGAGGCCGAGCGCGCCGGCCGCCACGCCTCGAAGGAGGCGGCGAAGGCCGAGGTGCAGGAGACCGTCGGCGCCGAGGCCGCCCCCATCCTGATCGCCGTCGCCACCAAGGGCGGCGAACGCATCAACGAGCATTTCGGCCACGCCAAGGAATTCCAGATCTACGAGGTCGGCCCGAGCGGCGCCAAGTTCGTCGGCCACCGCCGCGTCGACCAGTATTGCGAGGGCGGCTCGGGCGACGCCGACACGCTGGACGGCGTGCTGGCCGCCATCAACGACTGCGCCGCCGTGCTGGTCGCCAAGATCGGCGGCTGCCCGTCCAAGTCGCTGGAGGCCGCCGGCATCGAGCCGGTCGACCGCTTCGCCTTCGAGTACATCGAGGAATCGGCGCTCGCCTACTTCAAGGACCACGCCGAACGTCTCGGCCGGGGCGCGGTGCAAAGCCGCGCCGGCCAGGACGCGGTGATCCGCACCGGGGCGCTGACCGCCCGGCGCGCCTGACCCCTTTCCCGTTTCCCCTTCCCCACAGCCATCCCCGTTTCAGCAAGGAGAGAGCCATGGCCTACAAGATCAAATCCGCCGAATGCACCGTCTGCGGCGCCTGCGAGGCCGAGTGCCCGAACATCGCCATCAGCTTCAAGAAGGGCACCTACATCATCGACCCGACCAAGTGCAGCGAGTGCGAGGGCCAGTTCGACAGCCCGCAATGCGCCTCGGTCTGCCCGGCCGACTGCTGCGTCCCGGCCTGACCAGAAGACGCCCACCTCCCCCGCCCGGCGGGGGAGGATCGGGGTGGGGCAAGCGAGACCTTCCGGAGCGCCGCCATGCTGGACGAGGTGGATGAAGACTGGCTCGCCCGCCGCTATTACGGCGGGGATCTGCCGCCCGAGGCGGAGCGGTGCCTGCATCTGGCCGCCGCCAGCTACGCCGACTCCGCGACGGCGCTCCACCACCTCGCCCGCGCCGCCGAGGCGGCCCCCGGCCACCGGCTGGTCGATCTCGGCCACTACAAGTTCCATTTCTACAAGGCCAACCTCGACGAGGCGCTGGCCTATGGCGAGCGGATGATCGGCCACGCGATGGCCGCCATCGGCCTGAACCACGCCGACTGGCGCGCCGTCACCCCGGCCAGCGCCGACTTCGCCGGGCTGGAGCCCGCCCCCCGCCTGTTCCTCTTCGCGCTCGTCGCCATCGGCTACCTGCAACTGCGCCGGGGCCGCATCGCCGAGGGGCGCGAGGCCCTGACCCTGGTCCGCGCGCTCGACCCCGACGACCGCTTCGGCGCCTCCCGCCTGCTGGCCGTCGCCGACCGCCGCGAGCGGGCCGACGAGCAGGATGACGATTACGAACCCGGCCGCGAGCCCGTCCGCGAGGAGGCCGGCGCATGAGCGACGACGAGATCCTCGAAACGCTCGACTGGCGCGGCAACATGGTGGACTGCGCCGCCTGCGCCCACCGCGACCGCCGGATCGATCCCGAGACGCCGCCGGAGACGGTCTCCAATCCCGACGGCAAACCGGCCGGCCGCTGCCAGCCGCGCCGGGCCTGCGTCCACGACCGCTACGCCAAGCGCATCCAGCGCTTCTTCGAGTGGAACGCGGATCTGGCCGCCGAGCATCTCGGCCACCCCTATTTCGAGGTGCGGGCCAACGCCGCGCGTTTCGCCCCGATCTTCCAGCTTCCCCGGCTGATCGAGGATCCCGACGAGACGGTGCGCGCCACCCTGGCCCGCCGGCTGCCGCGCCGGCTGCTGCTGAAGCTGCGCGACGACCCCGACCGCGAGGTGCGGATCGCCGTCGCCGCCCGGCTGGAGGACGCCGACCTCGCCCCGCTGATGCGCGATCCCGACTGCTCGGTGCGGATGCGCGTCGTGCGCCGCATCCCCGAAGGCATGCTGCCGGCGATGATGCACGACGAGGATCCCGAGGTCCGCGTCGAGGTCGCCCGCCGCGTCGCCATGGACTGGCTGCCCAGCCTCGCCTGGGACGACAGCCCGCGCGTCCGGCTGGTGGTGGCGCAGCGCCTGCCCCCCGCCAAGCTGCACGTCCTGCTGCGCGACGCCGACTGGATGGTCCGGCTCGCCGTCGCCGGGCGCATCGACATCGACCAGCTCGATCCCCTGTTCGACGACCCGGAGGACGAGGTGCGCGCCATCGCCCGCCAGCGCCGCCAGGGCCGCGCCATCGCCAACGACCTGCCGCCGCTATGACGCCCCACTCCCAAGCCAACGGAGCCGCCCGCATGTCCCAGCCCGTCCGCCGCGAGCGCGCCCGCGATCCCAACGAGGCCATCGAGCTGGAAGGCCCCGCCGCCTTCGAGCAGGGCCACAAGGTCCGCGCGCTCAAGGATGTCCGCAACGACGGCACCTATCCGGGGCGCCCCATCGGCGACTTCCTGATCCGCGAGGGCGACGTCGGCTACGTCATCTCGATCGGGACCTACCTCCAGATGTACTACATCTACGCCGTCGATTTTTACGAGAAGCGCGTGGTCGTCGGCATGCGGGCCAAGGAGCTGGAGATCGTCGACGCCCGCTGCAACGACCCGCAATGACCGCCGACCAGCCCCCCGATCGGACCGCCGACCAGACCGACTGACACCCACCGGCCACACCCACCCGGAAGGAGCCTCGCGATGACCGAAGCCGCCACCCCCGCCAAGCCCGGCTTCATCCCGCCGCGCGAACCGCTGTACGACTGGGGCCTGCCGGTCAGCGCGCAGGAGGATCTGTTCAACGACGGCAGCCACCCGCACGCCGCCCCCGGCGCCATCCTGGCCCCCAAGGGCACGCCCGGAATCATCATCCGGATCGGCCGCTCGGAGGAGGGCAACCTCCCGGTCTATCTGGTCGAATTCCCCGGCGGCACCGTGGTCGGCTGCCTGGAGGAGGAGATCGCCCCGTCGGACGGGTCGCGGCGCGGCACGCCGGGGGTGCTGGCATGACGATCTACCTCGACAACAACGCCACCACCGCGCTGGCCCCCGAGGTGCGCGAGGCGATGCTGCCCCACCTGTTCGGCCCGGCCGCCAACCCGTCCAGCCCGCACGGCCCCGGCATGGCCGCCCGGCTGGCGGTCGGCGAGGCGCGCGCCCAGATCGCCGCCCTGATCGGCGCCAAGCCGGCCGACCTCGTGATGACCGGCAGCGCCGCCGAGGCGACGCACGCCGCCATCCTCGGCGCGCTGCGCACGCTGGAGGAAACCGACCACACCCGCAGCCACATCGTCACCACGGCGGTCGAGCACCCCTCGACGCTGGCCCTGTTCGAGGATCTGCGGCAGCAGGGCTGGCGCGTCACCATCCTGCCGGTGAACGCCGACGGGCTGCCCTCGCTGAGCGACCTCGGCGCGGTGGTGACGGAGCGGACGGCGCTGGTCTCCATGATGTGGGCCAACAACGAGACGGGCGTGCTGATGCCGGTGGCCGGCGCCTCGGCCATCGCCCACGCCCACGGCGCGCTGTTCCACACCGACGCGGCGCAGGCGGCCGGCCGGGTGCCGGTCGATTGCGGCATCGCCGACTATCTGACGCTGTCGGCCCACAAGATGCACGGGCCCAAGGGGGTCGGCGCGCTCTACGTCCGCAAGGGCGCGCCCTTCCGCCCGCTGGTCCACGGCCACCAGGAGCGGCGGCGGCGCGGCGGCACCGAGAATGTGCCGGGCATCGTCGGCTTCGGCGCCGCCGCCTCGCTGGCCGCCCTGTGGATGGACGAGGGCGAGCTGGTCGCCTTCCTGCGCGACCGGCTGGAGGCGGGAATCCTCGCCCGCTGGCCCGGCGCCCAGGTCAACGGCGGGCGTGTCGCGCGCCTGCCCAACACCACCAACATCCGCTTCGCCGACGGTCGGGGCCGCCCGGTCGACGCCGAGGAGCTGCTGACCCGGCTCGACCGCGCCGGCATCGCGGTGTCGATGGGCGCCGCCTGCTCGTCGGGCGGCAACGAGCCGAGCCATGTGCTGACCGCCATGGGGCTGAGCGGGGCGGAGGCGTCGGCGAGCCTGCGCTTCTCGCTCAGCCGCTACAGCACGGCGGCGGAGATCGACGCGGTGCTGGGCGAGCTGCCGGCGTTGCACGCCCGCCTCGTCGCCGCGTGAGAGACACAACAACGACAACGAAAACAACGCTCTGGAGTCGAGTTGATGAAAGTGATGATCCGCAAGGTCGCCGAGCAGTACACGATCTACGTCGCCAAGAAGGACCTCGAGGAGCCGATCGTCGAGATGGAGAAGCCGGATCTGTGGGGCGGCTGGGTCAAGGTCGCCAACGGCTGGACGCTCGACCTGCCGGAGCTGCCGGCCGACACCCGCCTTCCCATCACCGTCGAAGCCAAGAAACGCGGCGCGGAGTGATCGTCATGGCCCTGTCCCCCGAGCGGATCGAGAGCATCGCCACGCTGGCCGGCCGGCTGTTCGCCGAGGGCGGCCGGCTGGACACGGTGGTGCGCGCCGTGCGCGACGCGCACCCCGACCTGAAGACCGTCACCGGCGCCCACGCGGCGGTGATGGCCGAGGATCCGTTCCGCGAGGGGAGCGGGTTCGACCTGCATCTGGTCGACGGCAACAACCACTGCTGGCTCATCACCGACAAGCCGGAGCTTGCCACCGGCGTCGTGATCGCCCAACGCGACGAGGACGACTGAATGGACGGCTCACGGGCGGGAGTGGAAACGGCTCCGAACGGCGGCGACCAAGGCGACGACGGCCTCGACGACTTCATCGCGCTGACCGACCCCGACATCTCGGGCGCCGAGGTCGAGGTTCTCGGCCGTGTGCTGACGTCGGGCGGCCTGAGCGACGGGCGGATGACGCGGGCCTTCGAGACCGCCTTCGCGGCCTATGTCGGCCGCGCCCACGCGGTGGCGGTGTCGGGCGGCTCCATCGCCACGCTGCTGCTGCTGAAGGCGCTGGGCATCGGGCCGGGCGACGAGGTGCTGTGCAGCCCCTTCGGCTGGCACCAGGCGCAGCAGGCGGTGGCGCTCAGCGGCGCCACGCCGGTGCTGGTCGACATCGATTACTGGCAGCACACCATCAACCCGGAGAAGGCGGCAGCGCTGGTCAACCCGGCGACCCGCGCCATCCTGGCCGGCAACGTCAACGGCCACCCCGCCCATTGGGACGAGCTGACCGCGCTGGCCAAGGCGCGCGGCCTGATCCTGCTGGAGGATTCGACCGAGGCGATCGGCTCGACCTACAAGGGCCGGATGGTGGGAAGCTTCGGCGAGGCCGCCGTCTTCGACTTCTCCGAGCCCGGCATCCTGCTGGCCGGCCAGGGCGGGATGATCGTCACCGACGACAAGGATCTGGCGCACCGCCTGCGCTACCTGCGCCGCCGCGAGCCGGAGCACCGCAACACCGTGGTCATCACCCGCACCGTGCCGTGGAACGCCGGGATGAGCGACCTCAACGCCGCGCTGGGCCTCGTCCAGTTGAAGCGGCTGCCGGAGATCGTCGCCCGCCGCAACCGGGTGATCGGCTGGTACGACGCGGCGATGGCGAGCTTCGAGGGCATCAAGCCGCCCTACCGCGGCGCCGGGGCCGGGATCGTCAACCCGATGGTCTACAGCGTCCATCTCGGCACGCGCTTCACCGCCTCGGGCCGCCGGGCGATCATCGAGGATCTCGACGGCCAGGGCATCGACGCCTCCGACTACGGCCAGCCTCTGCACACCCAGCAATATTACCTGGAGCGCGGCGCCGGCCGCTCCGACTGCCCGGTCTGCACCAAGACGGCCGACCGGGTGCTGGCATTGCCGCTGCATCACGGGATCACCGAGGATCAGGTCCGCTTCATCGTCGACACGCTGAAGGACGCCTCGGTCAACACCGGAGCGGGTGCCGCGATCTATCTCTGACGCAGGTTCTGAAGGGGAATTCCCATGACCGACACCGCTCTCGCCTCCGGAACCGAAGCCGATTCCGTCACGGTGACCGACACCGCCGCCGCCATCGCCGACATCGTCGCGGCGCTGAAGGCCCGGCGGGCGGTGCCCTATCTCGGACCGGGCGCCTTCGCGCTGCTGCCGCCGGAGGAATGCCCGATCCCGCGCAACTCGGCCGAGCTGACCCAGCGGCTGAACGCCAGGGTCACGGCGCCGGGGCGCTTCCGCACCAACCTGACGGCGGTCGCCCAGTTCATCGAGACGCGGCGCCACCGCAAGACGCTGGACGCGATTCTCAACGAGCTGTTCCGCCAGACGGTGCCGCCGACGCCGGTCCACCGACTGGTCGCCGCCATTCCGGCGCCGCCGCTGATCGTCGACGTCTGGTACGACAACGTGCTGGACGCGCTGCTGACCGGCCTCGGCGACCGCGACTGGGGACAGATCCAGGGGCTGTCGCACCCGCAATCGACCGGGGAATGGGTGAAGTATTACGGACTGGACGGGGCCGAGACGACGGCCGGGGCGGCGGCCGGCTGGGACACCCTGCTCTACAAGCCGTCGGGCGCCGTGGCTCCGGCCGGGAACTATCTGGTGTCCGACAGCGACTTCGTGGAGCTGCTGACCGAGATCGATATCCAGACTCCGATCCCGCCGTCGGTGCAGGAGCGCCGCGCCGGGCGGCACTTCCTCTATCTCGGCTGCCGCTTCGACCACGAGATCCAGCGCACCTACGCGCGCCAGATCGCCAAGCGCTCGTCGGACCGCCACTGGGCGGTGATCCAGGGCGAACTGTCGCGCAACGAGGAGCGCTTCCTCGCCCAGCACGGCATCCAGCGCCTCGACCTGCCGCTCGACGTGGCGGTGGAGATGATCCAGGAGGCGCTGGGGTAACGGTGGATCGTCCCTCTCCCGCCCTGGGAGAGGGCACGCACCCTCACGCGGCGGCGAACAGGCTCTCGATCGTCTCGTCGGCCTTGGCGAAGGCGGCGGCCTTGGCGTCCGGGCCCATGCCGACGCCCTCGGCGCGGACGAAGCTGACGTCGGTGATGCCGAAGAAGCCGAGCACGGTGCGCAGATAGGCCTCCTGATGGTCCAGCCCGGCCAGCGCCGGGTTGCTCGAATAGACGCCGCCACGGCCCGAGGCGACGATGACGCGCTTGCCGCCGGCCAGACCCTCGGGGCCCTTCTCGGTGTAGCGGAAGGTGCGGCCGACCTGGGCGAGCCGGTCGATCCACGCCTTGAGCTGGGTCGGGATCGAGAAGTTGTACATCGGCGCGCCGATGACCACGACGTCGGCGGCCAGGAACTCCTCGACCAGCTCGTCGGTCAGGGCCAGCTCGGCCTTCTGGCGGTCGTTCAGGCCGTCCAGGTTGCGGAACTTCACGACCTGCAACAGCTCGCCCGACAGGTGGTCCGGCGGGTTGGCGGCGACGTCGCGATAGGCCAGCTCGGCGGCCGGCTCGGCCTTGCGCAGGGCCTCGACGATGGAGGCGGTGAGCTGGCGGGTGACCGACGCGGCGCCGAGCGGGCTGGAGTCGATCTGCAAAATCCTGGTCATGACGCGAAGCCTTTTCGTTGGTGCGGCCGGCGCCCGGCGCCGGTCAATCTCTGCCGACGACCATGCTCCATGGACAATGCAAGGGGAAGCCAACGGGTTGACGAAAGATCGTCACGGAATCCGCAACAATGACGTCAGCGCCCCACCACCAGTCCGGACCGGAACACCACCATTTCGCCGGGCTTCATCACGGTCCAGGCCTCGTCGCGGGTCAGCGGCCGGGTGGCGACGACGGTGACGACGTCGTCCGGCGTCGTCTCCTTGGAGAAATCGACGCTCATGTCGGCGTCCAGCAGGGTGGCGGCGCCGAAGGGAGCCTTGCGGGTCAGCCAGGCGAGGTTGGTCGAGCAGTGGCACCACAGGTTCTTGCCGTCGCTGAGCAGCATGTTGAAGACGCCCAGCGTCCCGAGATCGGCGGCCAAGTGGCGGATCAGCTTCATCAGCCCGGCCGTGGAGCGCGGCGGTTCCGGGTACTGCATGCGGATCTGGTCGAGCAGCCAGCAGAAGGCGTGCTCGCTGTCGGTGGTGCCGACCGGCTCGTAGAAGGTCAGCAGCCGGTCCTTGACGCCCTTGAGCTGGCCGTTGTGGGCGAAGGTCCACAGCCGCCCCCACAGCTCGCGCGTGAAGGGGTGGGTGTTCTCCAGCGACACGCGGCCCCGGTTGGCGCGGCGGATGTGCGAGATCACCGTGCAGGACTTGATGGAGTAGCGGCTGACCAGCGCCGCGATCTCCGATTCGCTGCTCGGGGCCGGGTCGTGGAAGCTGCGGCAGCCCTTGCCCTCGTAGAAGGCGATGCCCCAGCCGTCGCGGTGCGGGCCGGTCTGGCCGCCGCGCCGCATCAGCCCGGCGAAGCTGAAGCAGATGTCCGTGGGCACGTTGGCGCTCATGCCCAGGAGTTCGCACATGGTGTCCTCGTGACCGCTCGTCGTTGCCGTAAGGCGTGGGCGCTCAACCTACGACAGGCGATGCGTCCCGTCACCCCTTTGACGTCATCCCCTTAACGCCGGCCCTTTGACGCCACCCCTTTGACGCGGGCCGGCCGCGCGGATTGAGGCTCCCGCCGTTCCATGGTAACAGACGCCGACTTCTGGTCCCCAACGACAGCCGGATTGCGGCCCCATGACGACGACTCCCTCCTCGGATTTCCTGCGCACCCTTCAGGAGCGCGGCTTCATCCACCAGTGCACCGATCTCGCGGCGCTCGACGAGCGCGCGACCAAGGGGCCGATCGTCGCCTACATCGGCTTCGACTGCACGGCGGACAGCCTGCATGTCGGCAGCCTGCTGCCCATCATGATGCTGCGCTGGCTCCAGAAGACCGGGCACAAGCCGATCGTCCTGATGGGCGGCGGCACCACCAAGATCGGCGACCCGTCGGGCAAGGACGAGGCGCGCCAGCTTCTGACCGACGAGGTCATCGCCGCCAACATGGCCGGCATCAAGCGCATCTTCGGCCGCTACCTGACCTTTGGGGACGGGCCGACCGACGCGGTGATGGTCAACAACGGCGACTGGCTCGACGAGCTGAAATACATCCCGCTGCTGCGCGACATCGGCCGCCATTTCACCATCAACCGCATGATGAGCTTCGAATCGGTCAAGCTGCGGCTGGAGCGCGAGCAGCCGCTGACCTTCCTCGAATTCAACTACATGATCCTCCAGGCCTACGATTTCGTCGAGTTGAAGCGGCGGCTCGGCTGCACGCTCCAGATGGGCGGGTCGGACCAGTGGGGCAACATCATCAACGGCGTCGAGCTGGGCCGCCGCACCGACGGGGCGGAGCTGTTCGGCCTGACCACGCCGCTGCTGACGACCTCGTCGGGCGCCAAGATGGGCAAGACGGCGGCGGGTGCGGTCTGGCTGACCGCCGACAAGCTCGGCGCCTATGATTTCTGGCAGTACTGGCGCAACACCGAGGACGCCGACGTCGGCCGCTTCCTGCGCCTCTACACCGAGCTGCCGCTCGACGAGGTCGCCCGGCTGGAGAGGCTGGAGGGCGCCGGCATCAACGAGGCCAAGAAGATCCTCGCCAACGAGGTGACGCGTCTGGCCCATGGCGAGGAGGCCGCCCGGGAGGCAGCCGAGACCGCCCGCCGCGCCTTCGAGGAGGGTGCCGCCGCCGACGGCCTGCCGACCATCGACGTCGCCCGCGCCGAGCTGGAGGCCGGCATCGCCGTGGTCGACCTGCTGGTGTCGGCCGGGCTGGCCGCGTCGAAGGGCGAGGCGCGCCGCCTGATCAAGGGCGGCGGCGCCAAGCTGAACGACGGCGCCATCGCCGACGAGGCGATGAAGGCCACCGTCGCCGATCTGAACGCGGACGGCGTGGTCAAGCTGAGCGCCGGCAAGAAGCGGCATGTTCTGGTGAAGGTGGCGTAAGGGCCGCCCCCCGCCTTCAACCGGCGTTGCTTCCGGTCCCTTTCCCTCGGGGAAAGGGACCCATGTCAGCGCTCATGGACGGGGTCGGGGACGCATGCGCCAGTTCCCCTACCGCATGTGCGAGTCCGGCGGCGGCCTGCTGTCCGGCGGGGCGGTCGGTGCGGACTTCCCATCCCCCAGGAAGAACAGGTTGCGCAGGAAGCCGGGCGCCAGCACGGCCAGCGGGTTGACGGTCACGTCCGGATCGGACAGCGGGCCGCGCACATGCCACGTCGCGGAGAAGATCCCCTGCCCCTCGCCGCCGCTGAGGATGTCGCCAAGCAGCGGAATCTGGCCGATCAGCCGGTTCAGGCCATAGATGGGCACGATGGTGCCGCGCAGGTTGGCGGTGTCGGTGTCGATGTCGACCTCGCCCTCCAGCGTCAGGCCGAGCGCCGAGCCGGAGGTGCGCAGGTCCTTCAGGGTCAACAGGCGCCCCTCCTTGCGGAAATCCGCCGACATCCGCCCGAAATTGACGCCCTTGCCGCCGCCCAGCAGTTCGGCGACGCCCGAGGGGGAGATGGCGTTGAGGATGCGCGCCAGCACCGGCACGTCGATCAGCGTGTAGTCGAGGATCTCGGTCTTGCCCTCGATGGCGGCGTCGGCGCGCGGCTCCACCGTCCGGCCGGTCAGACGCAGCCGGCCGCCCTGCATCCGGTCGTTGAGATCCATCGCCTTCAACGCCTCGCCGAGGTCGTCGGCGCGGATGGCGAGGTCGTAGACCCCGCGCGGCCCCGGCTTGTAGGTGATGGCCACGCCTCCACCCGGCCCGCTGCGCCCGGTGACGTCCAGCCAGGTCCAGGCGATGGGATCGCGGCGCATGGTGCCGGCGACCTGACGCAGCCGCCGCCCGTCGCCGAACACCAAGGAATTCAGCTTCAGATCCAGATCCAGCGGGGTCTTGCGGCCGTCGCCGGGGTCCGGCTTGGCCGGATCGGAGGGCGGGGCCGCCGCCTTCGCGGGGTCGGGCTTGCCGACCAGATGGCGGGCGTCGAGGCTCTCGCCGGTGATGCTGCCAACATAGCCGCCGGGCGCACCCGACGCGGTCTTCGGCCGCACCAGCAGATCGGCGCGCAGGTCGGTCGACCCGAGCTTCAGCGACGGCACGACGACGCGCGCCACCCGCCGCCCGCCGTCGGCCAGCTCCAGGTTGGCCTGCGCCTTCAGCCCGCCGGCATCGACCGTCAGCCCGCTGATCCGGGTCGGGCGGTCCTTGTCGAACTCCAGGGTCAGCTTGCCGCTTCCCGGCTGGCCGGGCGGCTTCTCCCAGCCCAGCTCGGCGATCGACAGGCGGGTCTTCTCCAGGTTCATCGTCGCGGCGAGCGCCAGCTTGTGGCGGCGGTCCACCGTGAACAGGATGTCGGCGCCCATCGGCCCCGCCACCCGCTCCTCCAGGTCGATGCCGTGGGCGCGCAGGTCGTCGGCGGTGACGTCGCCCTTCACGGCGATGCGGGTGCGCGGCCCCTTGGCGGTCGAATCGAAGGACTCCTTCCAGTCGACCGACACCGGAATGCCGTCCAGCCTGGTGTTGCCCTTGATCGTCATCGCCTTGAGGTCGAGCGCCAGCGACAGGTCGCCGTCGGTGGCGTTCAGGCCGGCCGCGACCTTCTCCACCCCGACGCCGCGCAGCTTGCCGGTGACGTCGAGATTCAGGTCCTCGACCTTCAGATCGGCCAGCAGCGGAAAGGCGAAGTGGAGCTGCGCCTCGGCCGTGCCCTGGGTGCGCTTGGGGTCCAGCTCCAGCTTGGTCGGGTAGCCCAGCGGCGGCGTGTCGAGCAGCGTCAGGATCGAGCGCACCGGCCCCTGCACCGGGACGCGGATGTCCATCGTCTCCTTGCCGACGTCGAGGCCGCCGATCACCGCCTTGCCGTCGCCGACCTCGATGTCGCCGATGCGGCCGCCCTTGGTCAGGATGGTGAAGGTCTTGCCGTCGCTCGTCGCGTCCATGCCGGCGCCGGTGACCGGGGAGAGGTCGTGGAAGTAACGGACGGTGGCGTTCTCGCCCTGGATGCGGGCGTGGAACTGGCCGAGCTTCGCCGCGCCGGGATTGTCGAGCGGCAAGGACAGCGCGGCGTTCGCCGTCGCCTCCGTCACCGTGCCGTGCGAGATGTTGGCCGTCACCCAGGCCCGCGAATTGTGGCTGAGCGTCTTCGGCCAATAGCGGTGCAGATCGTCCAGCGGCACGCCGCGCGCGACGACCGACGCCTCGGCCGACACCTGTCCGGCCTGCTCGGTCGCCGTCGCCCTGCCCTCGATGCGCGGGCCGGCGGGGCCGTCGCCAAGCGCCAGGGCGAAACGCTCCACCTCCAGCCGGCCGCTGGCGCGGTCGCCCCGCACCCGCAGTTCGGCCGAGGCCAACGGCACGGGTTCGTCGAACATTTTGGGCTGCGAGATCCGCCCCGCCCCGGCGGTCAGCGCCGCGCGCAGCGCGGTGGGGTGCAGGGCGGAATCGACAGCCAGCTCCACCTCGCCGGACAGCGGCACGGCGGCGGCGGCCAGCGGCGCCAGCGCCGGGGCGAGCGGCGCCAGGGCGGAGGGCTGCACACCGGTCAGACGCAGACGCGCCCGCGCGCTCCCGTCCGGCCCTTGCGTGCCGTCGATGTCGAAGCCGGCCGTATGCCCGCCGGCCGTCAGCGACAGGGTGGCGGTCCCCGAACGGCCGTCGTCGCGTTCGGTCAGCGTGCCGCGCGCGGTGAGGGCGACCGGCTCCCCGCCGTCGGGGGCGGCGACCCGCAGGGCGAGCGCGTCGAGCACGCCGCGCCGGCCGGCGACGTCCAGGCTGCCGCGCGCCGACAGGCCGAGGACCGCGACCGGCTCGGGCCGCAACTCCGGCAGGCTCACGCTCCCCGCCCCGCCCTTCAGATCGAAGCCGATGCGCAGCGGTTCGAACCGCTCGTCGAGCCGCGCCTCCAGCCGCCCGCCCAGCGGCACCGACACCGCCGCCAGCGGCGCCAGCGCCGGCCCGATGTCGGCCAGCTCCGCCGGCAGCAGCCGGTCGAAGGCCAGCGTCAGGTCGGTGGTGGAGTCGGCGTTGTGGTAGCTGCCGCTGGCCTCCACCGTGACCGGCCGGGCGTCGTCGCGCCGCGAGGCGTCGAGCGCCACCCGCGCCCGCGCCTGGGTGCCCTGGTCGTCGCGGGTCAGCAGGATGTCGGCCCGCTTGGCGTGCCAGGACAGATCCAGCATGCGGTTGACCACCGTCAGGTCGGCCCCGGTCACCGACAGGCGGCGCAACAGCCCCATCGGCCGGTTGACGTCGGGCGGGCTGCGCAGGCTCGCCACCAGTTCCTGCAACAAATCCGGCCGGCCGTCCTTCGCGGAGGATTCGGCGACGCCCGCGCTGTCGGTGCGCACGTCGAAGGCGAGGCTGCCGTCGGCGCGCCGCAGCACCTGCACGCGCGGCCGCACCAGATCGAGCCGGGTCGGCGACAGCTTGCCCAGGAACAGCGCCGGGACGGAGAAGCCGATGCCCATCTCCGGCACCGCCGCCAGCTCCTCGCCGTCGGCGTTCACCGCCCGCACCCGCCGTGCCCGCAGGTCGAGCCGGCGCGGTCCGGCGCCAACGTCGCCCACCGCCTCCTCGGCTTCCAGCGACAGCACCAGCTCGCCGACCTGCACGCCGAAGCGCCCCTCCGGATCGCTCAGCGCGCGTTCGACGTAGGGGGTCAGCGGGTCGAGCGCGATCGGGCCTTCCGACAGCCGCCACGCGAACAGGCCGGCGCTGGCGACCGCCACCACCGCGACGCCACCCAGCGTCACGGCGAGAATCTTCGCGGTCCGGCGGATCAAGGGAAGGTCCGCCGGACCATCACGCCGCAGGCGGGGCGCTCAATCGCCCGATTGACGCAATCCCCCAAGCCGTGCAGGTTTTTGCCCATGATTTGAGCAAGAAAGCCCGGTCCCATGCCCATCGTCTTGTCCGCCGCCCTTCCCAAAGCCTTCGACGCCGCCCAGGCCGCGCTGGGGGTGGAACGCTGGCTGCAACAGGCCGCCGCCAGCGCCGACCCCGAACTGCGGACATGGGCCGAGGGCTTCGCCGCCACAAGCCCCGGACGGACCCTGATCGACGCGGTGTGCGGCAACAGCCCGTATCTCGGCCACAGCCTGACGCGCGAGCTGCCCTTCGTCCGGCGCATCGTCGAGGACGGCTTCGAGGCGACCTTCGACGCCCTGCTGGCGACGCTGGCGGCGGAATACGCCGGGGAGCGCGCCATGGACCGGCTGATGACCGGGCTGCGGCTGGCCAAGCGGCGGGCGGCATTGCTGATCGCGCTGGCCGACATCGCCGGCGTCTGGACGCTGGAGCAGGTCACAGGCGCCCTGTCGGAGATGGCGGAGACGGCCGTGCGGCTGGCCGCGGCGCATCTGCTGCGGCGGGCCGGCGAGGCGGGCACGCTGACGCTGCCGGATCCGCAGCGTCCGTGGGTGGGGTCGGGCCTGATCGTTCTCGGCATGGGCAAGCTTGGCGGGCGCGAACTCAATTACTCCAGCGACATCGACCTGATCGTCCTATACGACGACGCCGTTGTGCGGACGCCCCAGCCGGACAACCTCGCCCGTACGTTCATCCGTATCGCGCGCGATCTTGTGCGCATTATGGATGAACACACCAAGGACGGCTACGTCTTCCGCACCGACCTGCGGCTGCGCCCCGACCCCGGAGCCACGCCCCTGGCGGTTTCCGTGTCGGCGGCCGAAATTTATTACGGCAGCGTCGGCCAGAACTGGGAGCGCGCGGCCATGATCAAGGCCCGCGCCATCGCCGGCGACCCGGAGGCCGGGGCCAGCTTCCTGCGCTTCCTGGAGCCCTTCATCTGGCGCCGCAACCTGGATTTCGCGGCGATCCAGGACATCCACTCGATCAAGCGCCAGATCAACGCCCACAAGGGCCACCGCGAGGTGACGGTCAACGGCCACGACATCAAGGTCGGGCGCGGCGGCATCCGCGAGATCGAGTTCTTCGCCCAGACCCAGCAGCTGATCTTCGGCGGGCGCGACACCCGCGTCCGCATCGCCCCCACCCTGCTGGCCAACGAGGCGTTGTGCGGCATCGGCCGCGTGCCGCCGCAGACGGTGGAGGAGCTGGCCGAGGCCTACCGTTTCCTGCGCCGGGTCGAGCACCGCATCCAGATGACCAACGACCAGCAGACCCACCGCATCCCCGCCGACGACGAGGGCGTGGCGCATCTGGCGACCTTCCTCGGCTACGACGACCCGGCCGACTTCCGCGCCGACCTGCTGGCCCGGCTCGGCCGCGTCGAGGACCGCTACGCCGAACTGTTCGAGGAGGCGCCGTCGCTGTCCGGCCCCGGCAACCTCGTCTTCACCGGCACCGACGACGACCCCGGCACGGTGGAGACGCTGCGCGGCATGGGCTACGCCGACCCCAGCCGGGTGATCGCCGTGGTGTCCTCCTGGCACCGGGGCCGCTACCGCGCCACCCGCTCGGCCCGCGCGCGCGAGCTGCTGACCGAGCTGACGCCCGCCCTGCTCGCCGATCTGGCCAAGACGCCGGCCCCCGACACCGCGCTGATGAATTTCGACGGCTTCCTCGCCCGGCTGCCGGCCGGGGTCGGGCTGTTCTCGCTGTTCGTCGCCAACCCGTGGCTGCTGGCGCTGGTCGCCGAGATCCTGGGAACGGCGCCGCAGCTCGCCGCCACCCTGTCGCGCAACCCGTCGCTGCTCGACGCGGTGATCTCCCCCGACTTCTTCGACCCGCTGCCGACCAAGGACGAGGGGCTGGCCGGCGACCACGCCCGCGTCATCGCCGCCGCCCGCGACTTCGAGGACGCGCTGACCCTGTCGCGGCGCTGGACCAACGACCAGCGCTTCCGCGCCGGCGCCCACATCCTGCGCGGCATCACCGACGGCGACCGCTGCGGGCTGTTCCTGTCCGACCTCGCCGACATCGTGGTTCCCGACCTCGCCCGCCGGGTGGAGGAGGAGTTCGCCGCCCGCCACGGCCGCATCCCCGGCGGCGCCTGGGTGGTGGTGGCGATGGGCAAGCTGGGCAGCCGGCAGCTCACCGTCACCTCCGACATCGACCTGATCGTCATTTACGACATCCAAGGCTCCGCCCGCGTGTCGGACGGCGCCAAGCCGCTGTCGCCCAACGAGTATTACATCAAGCTGACGCAGCGGCTGACCAACGCCATCACCGCGCCGATGGGCGACGGGCGGCTCTACGAGGTCGACATGCGGCTGCGCCCGTCGGGCAACGCCGGGCCGCTGGCGACCTCGCTCGACGCCTTCGTCAAGTACCAGGCCGGCGACGCCTGGACCTGGGAGCAGATGGCGCTGACCCGCGCCCGCGTCATCGGCGGCGACCCGGCCCTGGCGGAGCGGGTGTCGAAGGCCGTCTGCGACGCGCTGACCGCGCCGCGCGACCCGGACAAGCTGCTGTGGGACGTCGCCGACATGCGCCGCCGGATCGACAAGGAGTTCGGCACGCCCAACCCGTGGAACGTCAAATACGCGCGCGGCGGGCTGATCGACATCGAGTTCATCGCCCAGTATCTCCAGCTCCGATTCGCCCATGAGCGGCCCGAGATCCTCCACATCGGCACCGCCAAGGCGCTCCAGAGCGCGGCGCGCACCGGCGCGCTGGAACCGGAGGTGGCGGCGGAGCTGGAAGCGACCCTGCGGCTGTGGCGGCGGGTGCAGGGATTCCTGCGGCTGACCACCGCCGGCGTGCTCGATCCCGAGCAGGTGTCGCCCACCCTGTTCGCCGGCCTCGCCCGCGCCGCCTTCCCCGACGAGGAACCGCCGGTTGACTTCGCCGCGCTGGACAGCAGAATCCGCGCCATCGCCGCCCGCGCCCACGCCCGTTACCGGGCGCTGGTCGAGGAACCGGCGTCCCGCCTCACCCCGCCCGCTTCCCAGCAGGATCCGAAGCTGCCATGACCGCCCCCGCCCCGATCGAGATCGGAACCACCGCCCCCGACTTCACCATGCCGACCGACGGCGGCGGCAGCGTCACGCTGTCGGCCCTGCGCGGCAAACCGGTGGTGCTGTATTTCTACCCCAAGGACGACACGTCGGGCTGCACCTCGCAGGCCTGCGGCTTCCGCGACCAGCTGCCGGACTTCTCCGCCGTCGACGCCACCGTCATCGGCGTGTCGAAGGACAGCGTCGCCAGCCACGACAAGTTCAAGGCCAAGCACGACCTGACCTTCCCGCTGGCGTCCGACACCGACGGCAGCGTGTCGGAGGCCTACGGCGTCTGGGTCGAGAAGAGCATGTACGGCCGCAAATACATGGGGCTGGAGCGCGCCACCTTCCTGATCGACAAGGACGGGGTGGTGCGGCAGGTGTGGCGCAAGGTGAAGGTCACCGGCCATGTCGCCGCCGTGCTGAAGGCGGTCAAGGCGCTGTAAGGGTTCGGGCCCTGTCATACTTTGGGAGGAGGTGCGGCAACGCGCCTCTTCCTCCGCCACCCTCATGCGCTAGGATGTTTCCGCTCCAACCGAAGAGCACGGGCGAGGCCGGACCACCGGCCCGTCCAGAACTGATGCTGCCCGATAGGTCCATTCGTCAAAAACAAGGACACCAGCATCATGGAACATAGCCGCTTCACCCGCGCCCTCCTTCTGGCGGCGGCGCTGCTTTCGATCGCCGCCGCCCCGGCGCTGGCCGCTCCCTCGACGCCCGACCAGGCCAAGGCCCTGGTGCAGGACGCCGTCGCCTATCTGAAGGCCAAGGGGCCGGCGGAGGCCGCGAAGGCCTTCAACGACCCCAAGGGCGGCTTCGTCCGGCAGGATCTCTACGTCTTCGTGTTCGACAAGAGCGGCCGCTACGTCGCCTCCGGCGGCAACCCGTCCCTGACCGGCCAGGACGCCGCCGGGCTGACGGATGCCGAGGGCAAGCCGATCGTGCAGGAGATGCAGAAGGCCACCGCCGCCAACCCGGCCGGCGTGGTCGAGTATGTCTGGCTGAACCGCTCCAGCAACAAGGTGGAGCACAAGCACTCCTACATCGTCCGCGAGGGCGATTACTTGGTGGGCAGCGGCTACTACACGGAGTAATCGGCCGCCGCATCCCGTCCCAACCCCCACTCTCTTATCCCCTCTCCCCCCGGGGAGAGGGTCGGGGTGAGGGGGATGCGTGGGGTGGATTTACGGGACGGACAGCAGGTCGCCCGCAAAGCCTTGTAATGAGAAGCCCCCGGCGATCCCGCCGGGTGTCGCAATGCATTCCCCTCACCCCACCCCTCTCCCCAGGGGGGGAGAGGGGGAAGCTTGCGAGGTGGGGAGCGTGCCGTTACCCCCCAACCCCGCTCGGGGCGGTCACGGCGTGCTCCTTGAGGATCGCCTCGGAGATCGACGACACCTCGACCAGTTGCACCTCGTAGCCCCACAGGTTGGCGATGTGGCGCAGCACGGCCTTGGCGTCGCTCTCGTCCAGCAGCACGCCGTTGGTCACGCGGTGGTGCAGGATCAGCTTGCGGTCGCCCGCCAGATCGACGTCGACGATCTGGATGTCCGGCTCCAGGAAGCCGAGGTCGTACTGCCGCGCCAGCATCTTGCGGATCGAGCGGTAACCGCGCTCGTTGTGGATGTGGTCCACCAGCAGATAAGGATCCTCGGCGTCGTCGCGCACGCTGAACATCTTCAGCTTCCGCATCAGGTGCGGGCTGAGATATTGCAGGATGAAGCTCTCGTCGCGGTAGTTGGCCCAGGCGTCGCGCACCGCCGCCATGCCGTCGCCCCGCCCGGCCAGATCGGGGAACCACTGGCGGTCCTCGTCGGTCGGCTTTTCGGCGATGCGGACGATGTCCTGCATCATCGCGAAGCCCAGCGCGTAGGGGTTGATGCCCGAGAAGCGCTTGTCGTCGAACTCCGGCTGGAAGACCACCGAGGTGTGCGAGTGCAGAAACTCCAGGAAGGCGCCTTCGCTGATCCGCCCGGTTTCGTGCAGCCGGTTCATGATCTGGTAATGCACATAGGTCGCGCAGCCCTCGTTCATCACCTTGGTCTGCTTCTGCGGGTAGAAATACTGCGCGATGTGGCGGACGATGCGCAGCAGCTCACGCTGCCAATGCTCCAGCCGGGGGGCCTTCTTCTCCAGGAAATAGAGGATGTTCTCCTCCGGCAGACCGAGCAACTTCTTGCGCTCCGACACCGACTTGGGCGGGCGGGCGCCGGCGGCCGGCTTGGGCACCGTGCGCCACAGGTCGTTGAAGGTCTGGTCCTGATACTCCTGCCGCTCGCGCTCGCGCTTCTGCTCGAGCCGCAGGTCGAGCGAGCGCTTTTTCGGATACTTGTGGACGCCCTGGTTCATCAGCGCGTGGGCGGCGTCGAGCACCCGCTCCACCGCGGCGTGGCCGTAGCGCTCCTCGCACTGGCTGATGAAGGTCTTGGCGAATTCCAGATAGTCGAGGATACCCTCGGCGTCGGTCCATTGCTGGAAGAGCTGGTTGTTCTTGAAGAAATGGTTGTGGCCGAAGGCCGCGTGGGCGATCACCAGCGTCTGCATCGTCATGGTGTTCTCTTCCATGATGTAGCTGATGCAGGGGCTGGAATTGATGACGATCTCGTAGGCGAGACCACGATAGCCCTTGCGGTAGAGCATCTCGTCGCGGGCGAAATGCTTGCCAAAGGACCAGTGCTTGTACATCAGCGGCATGCCGATCGAGGAATAGGCGTCGAGCATCTGCTCGGCGGTGATGACCTCGATCTGGTTGGGATAGACGTCGAGGCCCATCTCCTTCAGCGCGACGTGCTCGATGGCGTCGTAGACGCGCTTGACCTTGTCGTAGTCCCAATCGACGCCGTCATACAGCAGCGTGTCGGGCTTGGTGATCACAACGCTCATCCTCGGCCTCCCCCGGCCTTCCGCGCGCGGAAGGCGTCAAACCGGCACCGGCGCTCTCGGCGCGGCGCCGTCCCCGTGATGGATGTCGGTTACGCGGTCGCCTTTTCGCGGGCGAAGAGTTCGCGGAACACCGGGAAGATCTCGCGGCGCGACCGCACCCGGCGCATTGCCAGCGGGCGCTCCGGGCTCTGCACCTGCTTGTAGGTCCGCCACAGCTCGGTCTCGCGGCCCAGCGCCGACAGCCCCATGTTGTGCTCCGCCGCCACCTCGATGTAGGCGAAATACTGGCAGAGCGGCAGGATCGCGTCGCGCAGCAGCGTCACCGACTTGGCGTTGTCCGACGACATGTTGTCGCCGTCCGACGCCTGCGCGGCGTAGATGTTCCATTCCTCCGCCGGGTAGCGCTCGCGCACCACCTTCTGCATCTCCTCCAGCGCCGTCGACACCACGGTGCCGCCGGTCTCGGCCGAGTAGAAGAAGGTTTCCTCGTCGACCTCCTTGGCCTCGTGGGTGTGGCGGATGAAGACGATGTCGACCGAGCGATAGCGCCGCTTGAGGAACAGGAACAGCAGCATGAAGAAGCGCTTGGCGAGATCCTTCATGTGCTCGGTCATCGAACCGGACACGTCCATCAGGCAGAACATCACCGCCTGGGCGATCGGCTTGGGCACCGATTCGAAGCGGTTGTAGCGGACGTCGATCGGGTCGATGAAGGGGATGCGCTTGGAACGCAGGACGATGTGCTCCAGCTGCTCGCGCAGCGCCTGGATCTGCGTCGCGTCCTCGCCGGCCTCCTCGGCCTCGCGCAGCATCTCCTCCAGCTCCTGGATCTCGGCGGGCTTGGGGCGCCGCAGCGCCATGCGGCGCGACAGGCTGTTCCGCATGGTGCGGACCAGGTTGAGGTTGGCCGGCGAGCCCGACACCGAATAGCCGGCGCGCGTCAGCGAATGCGATTCCGACTGCTTGACCTTCTGCTTCACCAGATCGGGAAGCTCCAGATCCTCCAGGAAGATGTCGAGGAACTCCTCGCGCGACAGGACGAAGCGGAAATCATCCTCGCCGTCGCCGTCCGGGCTGCCCTCGCTGCCACGACCGCCGCCGCCGCCGTCGGGGCGCTGGATGGTGTCGCCCTCGACATACTCCTTGTTGCCGGGCACGACGTAGTCGCGCACGCCGCCGGAGCTGGCGCGGTGGAAG
Organism: Azospirillum agricola; assembly: GCF_017876095.1. GTDB lineage: Bacteria > Pseudomonadota > Alphaproteobacteria > Azospirillales > Azospirillaceae > Azospirillum > Azospirillum agricola. The sequence goes on along the minus strand of NZ_JAGINM010000001.1, from coordinate 35,375 downwards.
GAGGGTTCCCGCACGCCGCCGGCCGAGATCGTCACCTTCTCGCCGTTCTCGATGTCCTGGATGCCCCGCTTGCCCGAGGCGTCGCGCACCGCCTTGACCACCTGTTCCTTGGCGCGCCGCAGGAAGCGCTGGCGGTTGGCCAGGCTCTTGCCCTGCGGATTCAGGCGACGGTCGATGATGTTCATCAAGAGGCTGGCCCTCCCACCCGTTGCTTCACACCCGTTGCTTCACGCACGGCTCGTTCGTCACGCACACCCTAGTGAAGTGGGGTGCGGCAGGGGGTTGCAACAAGGGCGTTGCAACAGCCCGCCGCACCACCACCCCTTTTGATCCGGGCTTCCGGCCTCAGCCCGCCTGCTTGACGCGCATGTACCATTCGACCAGCCGGCGGACCTGCCGCTCGGTGTAGCCGCGCGTCATCATGCGCGAGACGAACTCGGTGTGCTTCTTCTCGGTCTCACCGTCCTTCTTCGAGCCGAAGCTGATGACCGGCAGCAGATCCTCGACCTGGGAGAACATCCGCTTCTCGATCACTTCGCGGATCTTCTCGTAGCTGGTCCAGGACGGGTTGCGGCCGGCGTTGGCGGCGCGCGCCCGCAACGCGAACTTGACGACCTCGTTGCGGAAGTCCTTCGGGTTGGCGATGCCGGCCGGCTTCTCGATCTTGGTCAGCTCCTGGTTCAGAAGCTCGCGGTTCATCAGCTGGCCGGTGTCGGGATCCTTGAAGTCCTGGTCCTCGATCCACGCGTCGGCGTAATCGACGTAGCGGTCGAACAGGTTCTGCCCGTAATCCGAGTAGGATTCCAGATAGGCCTTCTGGATCTCGTTGCCGATGAACTCGGCGTAGCGCGGGGCCAGCTCGGCCTTGATGAACTCGATGTACTTCTTCTCGGTCTCCTCGTGGAACTGCTCGCGCTTGATCGCCTGCTCCAGCACATACATCAGGTGGACCGGATCGGCGGAAATCTCGGTCGAGTCGTAGTTGAAGGTCGAGGCGAGCACCTTGAAGGCGAAGCGGGTGGAGATGCCGCCCATGCCCTCGTCGACGCCGGCCTGGTCCTTGTACTCCTGCATCGACTTGGCCTTGGGGTCGGTCTCCTTGACGCTCTCGCCGTCATAGACCCGCATCTTCGAGTAGTAGCTGGAGTTCGGGTGCTCGCGCAGCCGCGACAGCACCGAGAAGCGGGCCAGCATCTCCAGCGTCGAGGGCGCGCAGGGCGCCGTCGCCAGGTCGGAGCCCTTGACCAGCTTGTCGTAGATCTTCTGCTCTTCCTGGACCCGCAGGCAGTAGGGGACCTTGATGACGCAGATGCGGTCGATGAAGGCTTCGTTGTTCTTGTTGTTCTTGAAGGTCTGCCACTCCGCCTCGTTGGAGTGGGCGAGGATCATGCCCTGGAAGGGGATGGCGCCGATGTTCTCCGACCCGACATAGTTGCCTTCCTGCGTCGCGGTCAGCAGGGGGTGCAGCATCTTGATCGGGGCCTTGAACATCTCGACGAACTCGAGCAGACCCTGGGTCGAGCGGTTGAGGCCGCCGGAGAAGCTGTAGGCGTCGGGGTCGTTCTGGCTGTAGATCTCCAGCTTGCGGATGTCGACCTTGCCGACCAGGGAGGAGATGTCCTGGTTGTTCTCGTCGCCCGGCTCGGTCTTGGTGACGCCGATCTGGCGCAGCTTGCTGGGGTGCAGCTTGACGACCTTGAAGCGCGAGATGTCGCCGCCGAACTCGTCGAGCCGCTTGACCGCCCACGGGCTCATCAGCCCGGTCAGGCGGCGCTTGGGGATGTTGTAGCGCTCCTCCAGCACGTCTCCCATCTCGTCCGGGTTGAACAGGCCGAGCGGGCTTTCGAAGATCGGGCTGATCTCCTTGCCGGCCTTCAGGACGTAGATCGGGCATTTCTCGACCAGCGCCTTCAGGCGCTCGGCGAGCGAGGATTTGCCGCCGCCGACCGGACCCAGCAGATAGAGGATCTGCTTGCGCTCCTCCAGCCCCTGCGCGGCGTGGCGGAAGAAGCCGACGATCCGCTCGATCGTCTCCTCCATGCCGTAGAATTCGGAGAAGGCGGGATAGACCTTGATGGTCCGGTTCATGAAGATGCGGCCCTGCCGCGGGTCGCGGGCGGTGTCGACGACCTCGGGCTCGCCGATGGCGGCCAGGAGGCGCTCGGCCGCCGAGGCGTAGGTCATGGGATCGTCACGGCAGAGCTGGAGATAGTCCGTCAGGGACATCTCGGTCTCGCGGCGACCTTCGTACGATTGCGTGTAGCGCGTGAACAGTTCGTCGGCCGGGAACATTCGTCGCTCCGTCTTATCGGGTCCGATGCGTCGGGGGCGCCGCCGGGGGACCCGGACGGCGGGGGCGGCGCACGCCGCGATCATGGGACAGTCCAAGGGACAACGCGGCTTCCGTGGAGCCGCCCTGCCCCCGCTCACCGAAACAAGCCAGCACAGGGATCCTGGGAACGGATCCTGAAGTTCTCCTGGGGGAGTCACCTGCCGCCACACCGTCGACGCGGCGGCGTTTGAACACATCGTATGTGAATGTAATGCTCGACCTAGAGCTTTCCAGGCGTTCAGGTTTGATAGCCGGAAAGCCCGTGGGGGGGATGGCCTCGGCCGTAGGAACTAGGTCCCACGGAAGAAGAGGGAAGGGCCGGCGCGGGATGACGCCCGCGGTTTCAGCGTTTGATTGCGGGGTCTGCAAGGACACAAGGAGGAGGCGCGGGATCGGGCCCGGACCGGCGGCGCGGCGGGATGCCCGTCCAGTCGGGAAAAGTCGCCCGGTATGGATCGACTGGGTGCCCATTGTCACGCCATCGCCCTCCAGAGACCAAAGGAACGTCAGGATCGCCCCGACGTTGCGGTTACACCTCGATGCTGCTCTCCAAACCTTAACAAAACCTCGCAGGAGCGTTGCGGAGCCTCCCCGACCGGCTCCCATTACGGACGCCGGCGGGGTGGTTCGTCACGGCGCCTCCCGATCGGGACACGCACGCTCCTGCCATTCCCAAAACGAATGTTGCGGCGCATTGGACCGGGTCAACAAGGCGGAAATTGGACCTTTTCCAGGCAAAGTCGCCGCATGGAATCGGGAAAAACGGCAAAGCTCCCGCCGAATCAGGGACTTGGCAGCGTTGCCACAGGGCTGTGAAAAATTGTAACAGAAGCGCAACGGTGGACACCCGCCCCACGCGGGGTCGGTGGTCAGCCGGCGGCGCGCACCGCCAGACGCTCCGCCAGCGCCCGGCGCAGCGCGTCGGGGGTCGCCGGCTTGGGAAGGATCGCGTCGGCGCCGCTCGCCCGCGCCTCGGCCAGACGCTCGGCGTCGGCGCGTCCGCTCATGAACAGGACCGGCAGGACGGCAAGCGCGCGGTCCCCCTCGGCGCGCAGCGCGCGGACGAAGGCGAAGCCGTCCATCGGCTGCATCTCGACGTCGCAGAGGATCAGGTCCGGCCTGTGTTCGGCAACGGCGGCCAGTCCCGCCGCCCCGTCGGCCGCCTGGTGGACGGCGGCGAAGCCCATCCCGGACAGCATCCGGACGAGCACCATGCGGGTGAAGGCCTCATCCTCCACGACCAGCACCGAACGGTCGCGGAACCCGTCATCCACCGCCATGGCCGCCCCCTTTCCGCTGCGGAACATCCGCACCTCGCCCGAGTTCTGCTGTGTAGGATGGCACTCGACGCGGCGCAAGCCTCTCGCCACGACGGCGCCGCGCTCGGAAACGCCGCACGACGCGGTTGCGGGACGGCCCGGACACTGCTTGGATGAACGGCATGAGCTTCCTCGACCACATCCGCGCCTGCAACGCGCACGACCTGTCCGGCTTCCGGCCCTTCGAACTGGACGGTCACCACCTCGGCTGGATCCGTCACGCGCTGGCGCAGGAGCTGCCGGGCGTCGATCCCGGCTTCGTCACCAGCCCGGAGCGCGTCACCATCGCGCCGGAGATCCGCGACTTCGAAGCGCGCTCCACCCTGCTCGACCACGCCGCCCGCTATCTGGTCGAGCGCGGCACGGTGAAGGCCCTGCGCGGCGAGCATTACGCGGTGATGCCACGCTGGGGGGCGGAGCCGCTGATGCGGCTGGACCGCGCGGTGGTCGCCGCCTTCGGCATCGAATCCTACGGGCTGCACGTCAACGGCTTCCAGCGCGGGGCCGACGGCACCCTGTCCCTATGGATCGGCCGCCGCGCCCGCGACCGCGAGATCGCCCCCGGCCAGCTCGACAACATGATCGCCGGCGGCCAGCCCATCGGCCTGAGCCTGGGCGAGAATCTGGTCAAGGAGGCGCAGGAGGAGGCCGGGCTCGATCCCGCCACCGCGCGGCGGGCGGTTCCGGTCGGCGCCATCCGCTACACGATGGAGACGGAGGCCGGGCTGAAGCGCGACCGTCTGTTCATCTACGATCTGGAGCTTCCGGCGGACATCACCCCGGTCAACACCGACGGCGAGGTCGAGGAGTTCGCGCTGTGGACGCTCGACCGCGTCGCGGAATCGGTGCGGACGACCGGCGACTGGAAATTCAACGTCAATCTGGTGATCGCCGACTTCCTGATCCGCCACGGGCACCTGACCCCGGAGAACGAACCCGACTATCTGGAGATCGCCTGCGGCCTGCGGCAATAGCCCGTCAGTCCTTGGAGTCGTCCGGAAAACCGGCGAGGGCCCGCACCGCTTCGGCGCTCGCCCCCTCCGCGCGCAGCGAACGCAGCGACTGCGCGCGGTCGCGCTTGGCCAGCCGCTCGCCGGCCGCGTTGCGCAGCAGCCCGTGGTGGTGGTGGTCCGGCGGCTCGAAACCGAACAGCGCCTGGAGCAGCCGGTGGGTGTGGGTGGCGACGAACAGGTCCTCGCCGCGCGTCACCAGCGTCACGCCTTGGAGATGGTCGTCCAGCGTGACGCTGAGGTGGTAGCTGGTCGGCGTGTCCTTGCGCGCCAGCACCACGTCGCCGAGCAATTCCGGAGTCGCAGCCTGCCAGCCCTGCGCCCGGTCGTGCCAGCGCAGCGGCCCGGTCAGCCGCAGCGCGGCGCCGACGTCGAGCCGCATCGCCCAGGCGTCGCCCGCCGCGATCCGTTCGGCGCGGACGCTCTCGGGAAGATGGCGGCAGGTGCCGGGGTAGAGCGGGCCGTCCGGCCCGTGCGGAGCCGCCCCCGCCCGCGCGATCTCGGCGGCGATGTCCTTGCGGGTGCAGAAACACGGATAGGCGACGCCCATCCCGGTCAGCCGGGCCAGCGCCGCGCGGTACTCGTCGAGATGCTCCGACTGGCGGCGCACCGGTCCGTCCCACTCCAGGCCGAGCCAGGACAGATCCTCGATCAGATCCCGCTCGAACTCCGGCCGGCAACGGTTCGGGTCGATGTCCTCGATGCGCAGCAGGAAACGTCCGCCGCCCCGGCGCGCCTCGCGCCAGCCGAACAGGGCGGAATGGGCGTGGCCGAGATGCAGATGCCCGGTCGGGCTGGGCGCGAAGCGGGTGACGAGGTCGCTCATGACCCGTCTTATACCCTGGGACGGCCGCCCCTGGACCGGAAAGATCGGCGGCCGGGCCGATCAGATGTAGGGGTTGTCGCGGATCGGCTCGACCGGCAGGTCGTCGCCGTCGAGATAGAGCGCCAGCCGGCGGCGCAGCTCGCGGTCGAAGGCGTCGATGCGGCGCTGACGCTCACGCTCCTCGCGTTCGCGGCGCTTGTCGGCAAGGTCGATGACGATGGCGCTCATGAGGTGTCTCCCCGGTCGCTGGCTTGATCGAACGGCCCCACCATCGCCGATCATGGTTAACGGTCCGTAACCAAGCTGGAGGGACCGGCGATTGTCACACCCCCTACCAAGAGGCGATTCCGGCGATGCCCATGGAGATAAAAAGGTTACACGATCGTGAAGTTTTTGGGCCGCCCGTCCCCGGGATGTTGAGTCACGGCCCTTGATCCACTATGTCTATGGTGTCTCGGATCGGCGATCCGGCCGGCCGGGGCGGCGCAGACACGCCCCCGCAAGCGGGGCCCAGACAATCCAGACAAGGGAGTGGCCTTTGGCTCCACCACCCGATCACTGTCCGGCTCTGGTGCTGAACGCGGATTTCCGTCCGCTCAGCTACTTCCCCTTGTCCCTGTGGTCCTGGCAGGAAGCGGTCAAGGCGGTGTTTCTGGAGCGGGTCAACATCGTATCGCACTATGACCGCATCGTCCGGTCGCCCAGTTTCGAAGTCCAGCTTCCCAGCGTGATTTCCCTCAAAGAGTTCATCCCGGCGACACGCCGCCCGGCCTTCACACGCTTCAACGTCTTCCTGCGCGACCGCTTCACCTGCCAGTATTGCGGACGCCCCTTCCCCACCCACGAACTGACCTTCGACCATGTGATCCCGCGCTCGCGCGGCGGTCGGACGACGTGGGAGAACGTCATCACCTCCTGCTCGGCCTGCAACCTGGAAAAGGGCAACCGGATGCCGCATGTCTGCGGCATGATCCCGCTCAGTCCGCCTTTCCAGCCGAGTGCCTACGAGCTTCAGGAGAACGGACGCGCCTTCCCGCCAAACTTCCTTCACGAAAGTTGGCGGGATTTTCTTTATTGGGACACCGAACTCGATCCGATGTAACGGGTCACACCCGCTCGGCCACCCAGATCACCGCCCGGGTGCCGGCCTTGATCGCGGCGGACAGGACGGGATAGGCGGGCGCCTGCTCCGCCTCGTTGGCGAGACCGATGTCGCGGTGCGCGACCTCCTCCGCCTGGAAGCGGAGGATGCTGTCCTTCAGTTCCCCCTCATCCGGGCCGAGATGCTTGAGCTGCTCCTCGTAATGGCCCTCGATGACCTCCTCGACCGCCACCGTGCAGGCCATCGCCGCGCGCTCGCCGATCAGCGCCGTGCCGGCGCCGAGCAGGAAGCCGGTGACGTGCCACAGCGGTTGCAGCAGGGTGGGACGCACCTGGCGCCTGTTGAGCTGCGTCTCGAAATATCGCAGGTGCTCAAGCTCCTGCTCGGCCATGTGGCGCAGCGTCTTGCCGTGCCGGCCCTTGCCCATGACGGCGATCTGGCCCTCGTAGATGCGCTTGGCGCCATACTCCCCGGCGTGGTCGACACGGACGATGCGGGCCAGCCGCTCGCGCGGCGTCGGATCGCCGGGCAGGAAACCACGCTTCGGAGCGGCGGCCGGATTCGGTTGGGTCATTGCGGTCACAATGCGGTCCTCGACACCGGGGTGCGGGTGTAGGCGGCGCGGGCCGCGACGAAGGCGAAGACGGCCAGCCCCAACGAGATCAGCACGTTGTACCCTGCCATGGAAACCCCGAACAGCGACCACGCCACTTCGTCGCAGCGCGTGACGGGAGCCGCCATCACCTGGGCGCGCAACGCCTCCAGCGAGTTGGCCGGGGCCGACCCGCCGCAGGACGAGGTTCCCGCCCACCAATGCTGCTCCACCCCGACATGGTAGGCGGCGATGCCGGCGCAGGCCAGCAGGGCCAGCCCGCTGGCCACCAGCATCGCGTCCCCCACCCCCTTCCACTGGCGGAACAGCAGGGTCACGCCGGAGAAGACCAGCACCGCCACATAGGGCCAGCGCTGCATGAGGCAGAGCACGCAGGGCTGGTAGCCCAGCACGAACTGGAAGAACAGCGCCGCCCCCAGAACCCCGGCGCTGGCCAGGGCGAGCAGGATGGCGGGAAGCCGCGGATCGTCGAGCGGATGGGAAAGCGTCGTCATGCCAGGGAGAGTAGCGCGGACGGCGCCGTTCGACCAGCCGCCCCGTGCGTCGCCCGACGCCGGGGACGGCATGGCTGCCGTCGGCGCAACCCCATGGAATGGAAGGCGCATCGCCGTCGTCGCCGCCCCGGCCCCCATGCCGTGAGGCGGCGGCGAATTTGGCCTTTCCGTTTCACGGCGATTGCGCTAGAAGGGGCGCGTTGCGGGCGTGGTGGAACTGGTAGACGCGCCGGACTCAAAAACTGGTTTGTTTACGGTGCGACACTTTGTCACAGCGCGTCGAAAAAGCGTTGGATTGTAATAGGTTAGAGTGGTAGCAGGAACGTCGTCGGGAAGGCCCTCAAAGGCGCTAGGTGCAGAATAGGTGCAGAGCGCGAAAGACGGGTTCGGCGGCACAGTGCGGGCGTGGTGAAACTGGTAGACGCGCCGGATTCAAAATCCGGTTCCGAAAGGAGTGTCGGTTCGATTCCGACCGCCCGCACCATCTTCTCTTGACATGACATCGCTCACCGACACCGCTGTGAAAGTTGGCGTGTGAGCAACCTTCGTCGCATCGTCAAACAAGCTTCTCTATTCCAAGAGAGCAACCGACTTCACCTGAACCCACAGCTCTTCGCCCGCGGTCACGCCGAGAGCCGCCGCTGCACGCTTCGTCAGGCGGGCGATCAACGCTGATTCCCCGACCAGGACGCGCACCAGCACCAGACCGGGGTGATCGTCCTCCGCGACGGCATCGACACGCCCCCTGAGCACGTTCTGGATGCTGCTTTGCCCCTGGTGATCCCGCGCCAGGCTCACGTCCCGGGCCAGCACCCGCACCCTCACCGGGCAGCCGACCGGAATTCCGTGATTCCGGGTCCACGCGCTTCCGCCGGAGAAGTCCACGCGCATCAGGTGCCATTTTTCGTCGATGGCCCCCACCACGGCGTCGAGCACGGCGCCGGTGTCCTCGCCGAGTCGGATGGGCAGGTCGAGCCGGGTGAGCGTTTCGGCCAGGGGACCGGCGGCCAGCACCCGTCCGCCCTCCATGGCGACGATGTGATCCGCCAGCCGCGCCACCTCGTCCGGGGAATGGCTGACGTAGAGCACGGGGATGTCCAGCTCGTCGTGCAGGCGCTCCAGATAGGGCAGGATTTCCTGCTTGCGCTTGAGGTCGAGCGCGGCCAGCGGCTCGTCCATCAGCAGGATGCGCGGGCTGACGGCCAGCGCCCGGGCGATGGCGACGCGCTGCCGCTCGCCTCCGGACAGACGGTCGGGCTTGCGGTCAAGCAGATGACCGATGCCCAGCAGGTCAATGGCGTGGTCCAGGCTCACGCGGTGGGCGTCGGACACCCGCTTCAGGCCGTAGCGCAGGTTTCCCATCACCGTCAGGTGGGGAAACAGGCTGGCCTCCTGGAAGACATAGCCCAAGGGGCGCTTGTGCGGCGGCACCCACCGGCTGTCGTCCTGCCAGACGTCGCCGTTGACGACGACCCGGCCCTGCGCCGCGCGTTCCAGCCCGGCGACGCAGCGCAACAGCGTCGTCTTGCCGGAACCGGAATGGCCGAACAGAGCGGTCACACCATGCCCCGGCAGCGAAAGATCGACATCGAGGGTGAAGCCGGCCCAGTCGAGCCGGAAACGCGCGTGGATGCCATCCATGTCAGGCGCCCTTTTTCGGACCGGGGCGCCACGCATACAGGGCGAGCAACACCAGGAAGGAGAAGATCATCATCACCGCCGCCAGCCGATGGGCCGGCGCGTACTCCAGGGCTTCGACGTGGTCGTAAATCTGCACCGAGACGACGCGCGTCACACCCGGCAGGTTGCCGCCGATCATCAGCACCACGCCGAACTCACCCACCGTGTGGGCGAAGGTCAGAATGGAGGCGGTCAGAAAGCCCGGCAGAGCCAGCGGCACGGCCACGGTGAAGAAGGCGTCGAGAGGGGAAGCGCGCAACGTCGCCGCGACTTCCAGCGGGCGCTCGCCGACCGCCTCGAAGGCGCTTTGCAGCGGCTGGACCATGAACGGCAGCGAGTAGAACACCGACGCCACCACCAGCCCCCAGAAGGTGAAGGGCAGCGGCCCGATGCCCAAGGCCCGGGTCGCCTGTCCCAACGGGCCGTTCGGCCCCATCACCAGCAGCAGGTAGAAGCCGAGGACGGACGGTGGCAACACCAGCGGCAAGGCCACCACCGCCCCGACCGGCCCCTTCCACCACGTCTTGGCCCGCGCCAGCCACCAGGCGATGGGCGTTCCGATCAGCAGCAGCAGGACGGTGACGATGCCCGCCAGCTTGACGGTGAGCCCGATGGCTTGGAGATCGCTGTTGGTCAGCATGATGTGGATCGTCGGGATCAATGGGCGTGACGGAAGGTCTTGATGGCGGACACCAGCAGGATCACGCCGAGAAGGGTCATCAGCACGTTCGTCGGCACCATGCCCAGCAGCATGCCACCCACGGCGGCCCCCAGGATCGAACCGACCACCATCCAGCGGAAAAGCGACTGCTCCTGCCGCAGGATGTCGAAGGCGTCGGAACGGGTGTAGCGGGCAAAGCCGACGATCATGGTGGGCAGGCTGACCATCAGGGACAGGCTGCCCGCCAGCTTGATGTCCTGGCCGTAGAGAAGCACGATGGTGGGGATCAGCAGTTCGCCGCCGGCCACGCCCAGCAGGGCCGCGACCACGCCGATGCCGAAACCGGCCGCCAGACCGGCCACCAGACGCAGCGGTCCGGCTTCGACGAGGGGGGCGGCGCCGTCGTGCAGGCCGATCAGGGACTCCGACAGCATCACCAGGGACAACCCCGCCAGCAGGACCATGATGATCCGGTTGAGCCAGGCCCGCGGCATGGTCATGGCATGACCGGCTGCCCACCACGCCCCGACGAGGCTGCCAGCGAGCAGGTTCAAGGCAACGTCCAGATGATCGGTGAGCTGGTCGAAGGGGATGGCCTTGGCCCGGAAGACCAGCGCCGCGGCCACCACCACCAGGCTCATGGCCTTGTTGAGGATGACCGCCTCCAAGGTGGAGAGCTTGAAGACCCCGACCAGCACCGGCAGGCGGAATTCCGCCCCACCCAGGCCGATCAGCCCGCCCAGGGCGCCGATCAGCGATCCGGCCACGAAGCTCTGGCCATTGCGGTTGCGCATGTTCAGGCCCCCCTCGTTCACTTTGCAGCGACTTCGCCGGGAAGCACGAAACCGTACTTCACCATGATGACGCGGGCGGGCGTGCTGCCGATGTACTCGGCGAAGCGTCCGGCAAGCGCGTTGCCGGCGGCCCGCTTGGTGATGACGAAGCCCTGCTCCAGGGGCTCGTGCAGAGTGTCGGGGATCAGCCAGTACCCTCCCTTGCCGGCCAGCTCGGGATTGACCGCCAGGGCAAGCGCGATGATGCCGACCTCGGCGTTGCCGGTCTGCACGTACTGCGCGGTTTGGGCGATGTTCTCTCCCAGGACCAGCTTGGACTCGACCTTTTCCCACAGCCCCGACGCGCGCAGGGCCTCCTCCGCCCGCTTGCCGTAGGGGGCATGCTTGGGGTTGGCGATGGCGATGCGGGCAATCGTCGGGTCGGTGAGGCTGGCCAGGGTCATCTTGGTGGCGTCCCGGCTGCCGCTCCACAGCACGATCCGGCCCACGGCGTAGGGCTTCACGTCGGACGCGGCCAGACCGTTGGTCGCCAGCTCCCGCGCGAAACCGATGTCGGCGGAAAAGAAAAGATCGTAGGGAGCGCCCTGCTGGATTTGCGTGTGGAACTTGCCGGACGATCCGTAAATCACGTCCACCTCGTGGCCGGCGTTGGCCTCCTTGAAGGAGGCGGCGATCTCGTCCATCGCGAACTTGAGATCGGCGGCCGCAGCAACGGTGATCTTGTCGGCGTGGGCCGCTCCGGAGAGCAGAAGCGAACAGGCAACAAACAGGGATGCAACGATCTTCATGGGGTCTCTCCAAGGATCGGAAACGGCATCACGCCACGGACATCGCTGGATACAGTCCGATATAACGGCGCTCGTGGCTTTCCCAGACGTGGCGGATCATGCGGATCATCATGGCCGGTCATCCGGAAAGGCGCCCGTTTCAACACGGATGGCGGTTACTTGCCGATGAGGACTTCGGACGACTTGATGATGGCAACGACGCTGTCGCCCTGTTGCAGGTCGAGGTCGGCCACCGTTTCAGTCGTGATGACGGAGGTGATGATGGTGCCACCGCCGATGTCGATCTTCACCTTCGCGGTCACCGGCCCCGTCTCCACGGCGACGACGGTGCCCTTCAGTTGATTGCGGGCGGAGAGCTTCATAATGCGCAGTCCTTATGGATCAAGGGAAGGCGGGCGTTGGCGCGGATGGTAATACGTCATTTATTTTGCCTGCAACGACATTCAACTGAGTTTATCAGGTAAATAATGCGCAATTCTTGGAATGGCGCATAAATTACTCGGATGATGCATATTCCTGCAAATATTCCGTCTTGCACGTAAAGTCGCACCGACCGCCCCGAATTTGCAAATCCCGCCGACGCCGCCATAATGGCGTCCGTCGAGCCTGCCTGTCGGCGGGAATGCCTCGGGAGCGGTGCGATGAGCCAATTGCTGAACACGCGGGAGATCGCGGACTACCTGCGCCTCAAGCAGCGCAAGGTTTACGATCTCGTGCAGCGGGGCGAGATCCCCTGCACCCGCGTCGGCGGCAAGTGGCTTTTTCCCAAGGAGCAGATTGACCGCTGGCTGTCCATGCGGGGCAGCGCGGAATCGGTCGGCCCGCCCGTCGCCCGGCCGGCCGCCGGGGCGCCTCCGGTGATCGCCGGCAGCCATGATCCCCTGTTGGAATGGTGCGTGGCGGAATCGGGATGCAGGCTCGCCCTCATGGGGGGCGGGAGCCTGAGCGGGCTGGACCGCTTCGCCGAAGGGGCGGCACTCGCCTGCGGTCTGCACGCCCTCGATGTGGCGAGCGGAGAACACAACGTCCCCTTCGTCCGGCAGCGCCTCGGCGACCGCGGCGTGGTCGCCATCGAATGGGCGCGACGCGAGCAAGGACTGGTCGTCGCCGCCGGAAACCCTTCGGGCATCCGCACCGTCGCCGACTTGCCGGCGGTGCGTGCCCGCGTCGTGCGGCGGCAGCCTGAAGCCGGAGCGCAACTCCTGTTCGATCACCTCATCACCCAAGCCGGGCTGCGCTGGGACGAGCTGACCACGCTCGACCGCCCGGTGCAGGCTGAAATGGATGTCGGGCTGGCGGTGCTCAGCGGGCAGGCGGATGCGGGACTCGCCGTCCGCGCCGTCGCGCACCAGTTGCGGCTGGACTTCGTGCCTCTGCACTGGGAGCGCTACGATCTGATCATGCACCGCCGCGACTTTTTCGAGCCGCCGCTGCAAAAGCTGCTCACCTTCGCCCGCTCACCGGCGGCAGCGGCCAAGGCGGCAGACCTCCAGGGCTATGATCTTGCCGGTCTCGGCACCGTCCATTTCAACGGTCCTTGATCCAGCAGGGAAACCATCAGGCCGAACGATCACCTTCCGGCGCCGCACCGCTCTTCATGGCAGCCAGCCAGAAGCCGGCCACGACCATCAGAGAGCCGCCGAACGCGACGAGCAGTACCGCATCGTAGGCCCCGGTCGCCGACCAGAGGATCGCGGCGGCGGCGGGAGCAACCGCCTTGGCCGCCGTGGATGGCACCGCCAGGACGCCATTGAGCGCGCCATAGGCGTCGCGGGTCAGCATTTCCGGCACGGCGAGGCCGCGGACAATGGTCATGACCCCGTTTGCCGCTCCGTAGACCGCCGCGAAGACCGCCAGCGAGGCGAAGCCCGAAGGTAGCAGCCAAAGCAGCAGCAATGCGGCCGGGAACCCGAGGACGGCACCTCCGCCCACCGCCCGGATCGACCGCCGCACGGCGAAGATCCACACCACGATGCGGCCGGCCACCTGCGACGGGCCGATGAGCGCGATGGCACCGACCACGGTCGCTGTGTCGTACCCGCGCTCCAGGAGAAGCGGATAGAGATGGAAGGTCAGCGCGGAGAAGGTGCCGTAGTAGACGGTGAACGCCACCAGGATGCCCCAGAACGCCGGCTTGCGCATAGCCCAGCCGATCACCCGCCGTCCGGCCATGGGAGCGGTGGCCAGCGTCGGCGTGTCGGCCGCCGGGTTGATGGCGGCGAGGTGCGGGGCCACCCCCAACATCACGTTGACGGCTGCCAGCGCCAGCAGCGTCTGGCGCCAGCCGACGCCGTCCAGCAACAATTGGATGAACGGCACGAAGACGGTGCTGGCGAACCCGCCCCACAGCGTCAGGGCCGTGATCCCCGACCGGGCCTCCGGCCCGTAGCGCCGGGCGACGACCGCGAAAGCCGGTTCGTACAGCGTCATCGCCTGGGCCAGCCCGATCCCGGCGAACACGGGATAGAGCGCCCACCCCGCGGACAGCAGCGACCACGCCAACAGGAGAAAGGCGGCCAGGGCGGAACCGAGCGTCATCACCATGCGCCCGTGGCCGCGGTCGATGGCCGCCCCGACCGGATAGGCGGCGAGGCTGGCCGCGGCCAGCCCCACCGTCGCTGCTCCATAGACCTCAGGCTTGGTCAGGCCGAACTCCTGCGTCATCGGCCCGGCCAGCAGCGGGAAGCTGTAATAGAGCGACCCCCAGGAAACGATCTGGCCGATGCCGAGCGCGGCGATGAACGCCCGCCGGCCGCGGTGCCGTCCGGGCGGCGGCGCCGCGTCGGCAATGGTGTCGGTCACGCGCTCCCCGCGCAGCAGCCGGCGGGTGCCGACGTCTCGGCCGGCGCCTGAGCACCGCAGCAACGATCCGTGGTCTCCCGCTCGTCTCCGAACACGGGGTCGCTGCTGCACACCCCGGTTTCCGGCAGCACCAGATGGATGTCGCGCGCCGCCGCATGGTCACCGGCGATCTCCGCCACCACCGAACGGACCTGCTCATAGCCGGTGGCCATCAGGAAGGTCGGCGCACGTCCGTAGCTCTTGCCGCCGACGACGTAGAAGCCGGGTTCGGGATGCGTCAGCTCCTCCACGCCGTGCGGCGGCACGGTGCCGCAGGAATGCAGGTTCGGGTCGATCAGCGGCGCCAGCTTCGGCGGCGCTTCCATCAGCGGGTCCAGGTCCACGCGCAGTTCGCGCAGGAACGACAGGTCCGGGCGTAGGCCGGTGGCGACGACCACGCGCTGCACCCGAGCTTCGTGCGGCTGGTCGCCGAGAAGGCCGGCGATGCGCAGCCCGTCCGCGGCGCGCTCCACCCGTTCCGCCGCGTAGGGGCTCAGCAACTCCAGCCGCCCGTCCTCGATGGCACGGGTGGCGGCGATGCCCAACGCCCCGCGCGCCGGCAGTTGGTCGTTGAGCCCCCCGCCGAGCAGCCGGGCCAGACGGTTCCAGCGCAGCGCCCACAGAACGCGGGTGCCGGGCGCCTGCTCCCGGAGCGTGAGCAGATCGAGGACGACGTTCATCGCCGAGTGCCCGGACCCGACCACCATCGTCGTGACGCCGACGTAGGAGGCGCGGGCAGCCCCCCGCACGTCCGGAATGCCATAGGCGATCCGGTCGGCCGCGGCGCGTTCGCCGGGGACCGCCAGACCATCCGCGCCCATCGGGTTCGGCGTGAACCATGTGCCGGACGCGTCGAGCACCGCCTGCGCCGGGGTCCGGTGCTCGGTGCCGTCGCCGTCGCGCCAGCTCACGACGAACGGCGCGTCGGCCCGACCGGAGGTCGTCAGCTTGTCGGTGCCCCTGCGGGTGACGGCCAGCACCTCGGCGCCGAGCCGGAGGTGCGGCGCGAGACGCGGATGGGCCGCCAGCGGTTCCAGATAGCTGCGCACGATCTCCCCACCGGTCGGCACCGCCGCGTCGTCGGGGGCGGCCCAGCCGGTATCCTCCAGCAAGGTCCGGGCGGCATGGTCGATGTTCAGGCTCCAGGGGGTGAAGACGCGGACGTGCGCCCAATCCCGCAGTGAGGCGCCGACTGCCGCGCCCCGCTCGAACAGGATGGGGGTCAGCCCCCGCAGCACGGCGTGCGCGGCTGCGGCGAGACCGACGGGTCCGGCGCCGATGATGGCGACGGGATGTGAAGGATTGGACGAACATGACATCGCTGGTTTCCTCCTATGCCTTGGTTGTCGATGCCTCGAAGGGCGATATATATGGCCAAAAAAAATCAGGAGCAGCAGCCCCCCGGCTTGCCCGCAACGTCGCGGCCGCTGTCGAGCAGAACCTGGGTGATCTCCATCCAGGACGCGACCGCCACCCGGAACGCCTCCCGTCCCCGCTCGGTGAGGGTGTAGACCTTGCGCTCGCGGCCGGAGACGACCTCGGCTTCCGAGGTGACGTAGCCGCCCTCCTCGAAGTCCCGCAGGGCCGGGTAAATGGTGCCTTCCGTCGGCGAGCAGCAGCCGTTGGTGGTCCGCTCGACGGCGCGGGCGATGTCGTAGCCGTGCATCGGCCGCTGGTGCAGGACGCTGAGGATGAAGAACTTCGACAGGCTCATCTTGATCGTGCCGTTCCAATAGGCCCGGCTGGTCAGGTCGGGGGCCGGCTTGGAAACGGGGCGAGGGCGGGCGGTGGGTGTGCTCATACCTCTCCTCTATACCTCGATGATCGATGCATCAAGGGGAAAAGTTCATGCGACCGGCACGGGCTGCCGGGAAGTCAGGCGGCGCCTCCATATTTCGATTATTCCAAAAATATCATTGACGAGCCATCGGGTGGCCATCATTTTGACGATTATCGAATCATCAAATCCAACCGCGGCCACGCCTGACGAGGCCGGTGCACAACGACTCTGAGGACGGGTGGCCTTCATGGAGAAGAAGAGCGCTCTGGCCGCGTTGACGGCCCTGTCGCAGGAAACGCGGCTGGACATCTTCCGCCTGCTGGTCGAGGCCGGCCCCGACGGCCGGTCGGCGGGCGCCATCGCCGAAGCGCTCGGCGTCGCTCCCGCCACCCTGTCCTTCCACCTGTCCAACCTCAGCCACGCCGGGCTGATCGTGCAGCGGCGCGAGAGCCGGTCGCTGATCTATTCGGCCGACTTCGAGCGCATGAACGACCTTCTCGGCTTCCTGTCGGAAAACTGCTGTGGTCGCCCGGCCAACGCGGCCTCCTGCGCACCGGTCTGCGCGCCGCTCCCGGCTGCGGCCAACGCCGGACGCCAGGACGATGCCTTCGATGGGGTGGTGGCGCCATGCCGCGATTGCTGACCCGATCCTGATCCCGGTGGGGTAAACGGCGCCGACCCTTCGCCGTGCCACGCCTTCACAGCGGCTCCGGACTCGAACCATCCCGGCCGGGAGCCGCCCCCAGCGTCCGATGACCCAGACCGTCGCCAAGCCCACGGAGAGGCCCATGGTCGAGACCCGCGTGTACAACGTGCTGTTCCTGTGCACCCACAACAGCGCGCGCAGCGTGATGGCGGAATGCATCCTGAACCGTGAGGGCAAGGGCCGCTTCCGCGCCTTCAGTGCGGGAAGCCATCCTTCGGGAGGCATCAACCCTTACGTTCGCGATCTGCTGCAACGGTTGGGATTCCCGACCGCGCCCCTGCGCTCCAAGAGCTGGGACGAGTTCGCTCTGCCCGGCGCCCCGCACATGGACTTCGTCTTCACCGTCTGCGACAGCGCCGCCGGCGAGGTCTGCCCGGTGTGGCCGGGCCAGCCGATGACGGCGCATTGGGGGTTCCCGGACCCGTCGAGCGCCCAGGGCTCGGACGCCGAGAAGGCCGCCTTCACCGCCACGGTGTTCGGCCAGATCCAGCGCCGCATCCAAGCCTTCGCCAGCCTGCCCTTCGCCTCGCTCGACCGGCTGGCCCTGAAGCGCACGCTGGACGACATGGCCGCCGGGGGGAACGACGCATGACCGGAACCGTCATCCCGCTGACCGACGCGGAGCGTCCGGCGCTCGCCCGGCTGCTGGCGGCGGACAACCTGCCGACCGACGATCTTGCCGAACCCGGCCGGCGCTTCTGGCGCGTCAAGGACGACCAGGGGACGCTCGGCTATGGCGGACTGGAGGTCTATGGCGCCGATGCCCTGCTGCGCTCCGTGGTCGTACCGCCGGAGCGGCGCGGAATCGGCGCCGGCGGGGCGGTGGTGGCGGCCGTGCGCGTGGAGGCAGGCACGCTGGGAGTCGAGCGCCTGTGGCTGCTTACCACCGGCGCCGCCGGCTTCTTCGAACGTCTCGGATTCCGGCGGGTGGAGCGGGCCTCGACCCCTCTCGCCATCCAGTCCAGCGCGCAGTTCGCCGGTCTGTGCCCAGACAGCGCCGTCTGCCTGCGCATCGACCTTGCGCGGCCGGCTGACGGGCCGGAGACGGCTGGGCCGGCGGTCACCATCTATCACAACCCGGCCTGCGGGACGTCGCGCAACACGCTGGCGCTGATCCGTAACTCCGGCGTCGAACCGGCCGTGGTCGAGTATCTGAAGACGCCGCCCGACCGCGGACGGCTGGCCGATCTCATCCGCCGCATGGGCATGCCGGTGCGCGACGTGCTGCGCCAGAAGGGGACACCCTATGCCGAGCTTGGCCTGGATGATCCGTCACTGACCGACGATCAATTGCTCGACGCGATGATGGCCCACCCGATCCTGATCAACCGGCCCATCGTCGAGACGCCGCTCGGCGTCCGCCTGTGCCGCCCGTCCGAGGCCGTGCTCGACATCCTCCCCGACCCGCAGCGCGGCGCCTTCACCAAGGAGGATGGGGAGCGCGTCGTGGACGAGGCCGGACGCCGCATCCTTTGAACCGGGACACACCGACATGACAGCCGACGTCCACGCCACTCCGGCGGCCCGCCCCACGATGGGGACCTTCGAACGTTACCTGAGCGTCTGGGTGGCGCTGTGCATCGCCGCCGGCGTCGCGCTGGGGCACGCGCTGCCCGGTGCCTTTTCCGTCGTCGCCGCCACCGAGATCGCCCAGGTCAACCTGCCGGTGGCGGTGCTGATCTGGCTGATGATCGTGCCGATGCTGCTGAAGATCGACTTCGGCGCCCTCGGGCAGGTCCGTGAACACTGGCGGGGCATCGGCGTCACGCTGTTCATCAACTGGGCGGTCAAGCCGTTCTCCATGGCGCTGCTGGGGTGGCTGTTCGTCGCCACCCTGTTCCGCGGCCTGCTGCCCGCCGACCAGATCGACAGCTACATCGCCGGGCTGATCCTGCTGGCCGCCGCCCCGTGCACCGCCATGGTGTTCGTCTGGTCGAACCTTTGCGGCGGCGAGCCGCACTACACGCTAAGCCAGGTTGCCCTGAACGACCTGATCATGGTGGTCGCCTTCGCCCCCATCGTCGGGCTGCTGCTGGGCGTGGCGTCGATCACCGTGCCCTGGAACACCCTCCTGCTGTCGGTGGTGCTCTACATCGTCGTCCCGGTCATCGCGGCCCAGGCATGGCGGCGCAGCCTGCTGGCCGGCGGCGGCGAGACGGCGCTGAAGCGGGTGCTCGACCGCCTTCATCCGGTGTCCCTGGTGGCGCTGCTCGCCACGCTGGTGCTGCTGTTCGGTTTCCAGGGCGAACAGGTGCTGGCCCAGCCCCTGGTCATCCTGCTTCTGGCCGTGCCGATCCTGATCCAGGTTTACCTGAACGCCGGGCTGGCCTACTGGCTCTCGCGCCGCTTCGGGGTTGCGTGGTGCGTGGCGGCGCCATCGGCGCTGATCGGTGCCTCGAACTTCTTCGAGCTGGCGGTGGCGGCTGCGATCAGCCTGTTCGGCCTGCACTCGGGCGCCGCCCTGGCCACCGTCGTCGGCGTGCTGGTGGAGGTGCCGGTGATGTTGTCCGTGGTCAGGATCGTCACCGCGACCCGTGGCTGGTACGAGGCCCGCTGAACGATCCCTTCACCACCTTGACGCTGGCCCTGAATTCACGGAAGCAGGGCGACGACAACGATCGGGCTGGGCCGGCACCCGGTCGTGCGGATTGCGCCAAGGTCAGTCGTCACGGCCGAAATCGTCGGCCCGCAGCCCACCGCGCAACAGCAGCAGCACCGGCTCCCCGGCATCTAGGGTGATGACGGGCGCCCGGTCGAGCAGATCCTTGGCGGCTTTGTCGAGCGGGCGGTCGATGCTGTGCCCGAGGATGCCGCCGATCAGGCTGCCGCCGCCGGTCAGCGCCGCCGCCGCCACGTCCACCGCCGTGCTGGCGGCGATCAGCAGCCCGGTCTGGAGCCACGGCACCTGCACCGACCCGGCCAGCCCGGCCGCACCGGTGATGTCCGCTCCGATGGCAGCGACACGCACCGTGTCGTTGCGCGGCCAGGGCCGGGTGATCACCGGGTTGGCCACCTCGATGCGCTTCTGCCCCTTGCTGACGCCGCTGCCCACGTCCAGCGTCACCACCGAGCCGGCCGGCACCGCCAGACAGGAGAAGCCGGCGTCCCAGACGTCCTGCGTTACCCGCGCGGTGACGATGCCGCCGCGCTCGGTCACCACCCGGTTCACCGTCAGCAGGGGGATCGGCGTGCCCGGCGGCACGAGGCAGTCGGACCCGGCGGCGGCGAAGTCCGACGCCCCGGCCTGGGCGGAGGCGACGGCTGTGCCCTCCTCCTTGCGGCTCCAGCCGCCGACGCCGGCCTCCATCGCCTTCTTGCGCAGCTCGTCCTCCTTCGGGACAGTCTTGGCTTGCGGCCGAGGCGGTGGAGGGGGCGGTTCCTTCTTTTCGATGCGGGGTGCCGGTGCCGGCGCTGGTTTGGGCGCCATGTCCTCGTAGCTGGGCAGCCGCGGTTCCGGCTGCGTCGGGCCGAGGGCAATCGGCAGCTTGGGCAGCCCCCCTGCTCCCTGGCTGCGGCCCAGCATGTAGGCGGCCAGGCCGAGCCCGATCACGACGGCCGCCACCAGCAGGATGCGGACGACGTGCGGACCGGAGGTCACCACCCGGTGGCGGGCCAGAGGATCGGGCGGCAGCGGCGGGGTGTCGTTGGTCGCGGTCACGGGCGGGTCCTCCGGATGTGCACCTCCTGGGCGCCGATCGCCAGCAGCAGGTGGTCGTGGATGCCGGCGACGCGGTAGGTGGCGTTCATCCGGCCGTACTGGACGGGGATGCGGGTGCCGTCGGCGCCGACGCGCCAGAGGATCGGCGCCCCGTAAGCGCCGAGCACGCCGGGGGTGAAGTTGATGATCGTCACCTCGCCGTCGTCGCACACCGGCGGCTGGCCGTCGGGGGTCGGCACCGGCCGCCACTCCGGCGTGTCGCCGTCGAGCGTGTAGGTGCAGCGGCGGTCGCGGGTGGCCAGCTCGGTGGTGCGGTCCCGCCGGTCGCCTCCGACGGCGGCCGGGATGACGGCCGCCTGACCGTTCAGGGTGGCGAGATAGTCCTCGGGATAGCGCCAGCGCACCTCGACGTGGTGGGTGCGCGTGTGGGTCTCGACGTTGAGGTCGTACTTGCGCTCGCTGGTGAAAAGGGAGATCTGCTGGTTAAGGCCGGCCCGGCGCGGCATGAAGGCGATGCATTCGGTGCGCTGGGCACCCTTGCCGAAGCTGTAGGGCTGGTGGGGAATCCACACCTGGGCGCCGGGTGCCACGATGTCGCGCACCACCTCGCCGGGCTTCAAGCAGACCAGCGTCTGGTTCCCTTCCGCCATGTAGACGAGGTATTGCAGGTCGGGCTGGTACCAGTATTCGCAGCTCTTGCCCTTGAAGCAGGTGAGTGTCGGCAGATCGAGGGCGGCCTCGTTGGCCTGCCCGACCCAACTGCGGGTCTGCGCCCGCGACGGTCGCGGCCCCGCCTTCTCCTTCGGCTCCCGCTCCATCGCCGTCGGCGGAATGTGCAGGTCGGCCAGGGTGTAGGGGCGCTGCGGGGTGGCGGGACCGGCGGCTGGCGCCGAGGGCGGCTCGGTGGCGCAGGCGGCGAGCAGTGGCAACGCCAGCAGGGAAATCGGGAGTCTCATGGCTGGGGCTCCATCGTCTCGGATTGGGGGATGGGGTGGGCTTTGGGCGGCTCCTTCGTCTCGGCCTTCAGCGGCGTGCCGCTGGGCTCGGAGAAGCCGGAGATCGACACGCCGTCGAGCGCGCCCTCACGCGACGGGCCGTCCACGGTGACCACGGCGGCGCTCATCAGAGTCTTCGAGCGCGGCTTGAAGTCCCGGTACACCGTCTCGGTCCAGACGACGTAGAAGGCGGTAGCGCCGGTCTTCGGGTCGGCCTCGCGCTCCTGGACACGGACGTCGGCGACATCGCGGGTCCAGCCCTCGGCCGGGGCAAGATCGGATGCGATCAGGGCGTCCCACTTGCGCTCGGCCCCGCCGGTCAGCCGGGCGCGGGCGGCGGCGCGGTCCCTGGCGAGCATCACCGGGTCAGTGCCGATCTGGCGCTGCCAGCGGACGAACCACTGGACGGCGTTGATCCGCGCACCCTTGGTCACGGTGATGGTGTTGTCGAGCAGCACGAGGCGCTGGTGGCCGTCCATCGCCTGCTCAACGCGGTAGACCGGCTTGTACTTGGCGATCTCCACCAGCTTGCCGGCGATGCGCAGGTTGTCCCAGGTCATCAGCGAGCCCCAGGACAGGCCGAGCACGGCCAGGGCGAAGGTCCAGCGCTTCAGCCGCAGCGCCTTGGCCTCGCGGCTGGCGCGGTAGGTCATGGCGGCGAGGTACTTCGCACTGTCGGACACGGCCAGCGGCGGCGGGTCGTAGACGTTGACGACGCGCTCCTTCATGACGGGTCGGTCTCCTTGTCGTCGGCGCGGCGATCCGTTTCGGGCGTCCTGCCCGGCGGGTCCTGCGGCCGTTCGGTGGCGTTGGAGGCGGAGCGGCGCAGCCACGACTCTTCGCCGCCCCAGCGTTCGATGAGCCGGCTGGCCTGCCCGCGGGTGAGAGTGGGATCGACGGTGCGGCCGGCGGCGAGGCGGTCGAGTTCGCCGCGCTGGGCGTCGGTCATCGGTTTGTCCCAGCCGCTGCCGCGCGGCGCCGAGGCCCGGGAACCACCAAAGTGGCCGGCCGGGTAACGGCGCCCGGCGGAATTACCGCCGGTCCCGCCACCAGCGCCGCCCCCGGTCCCGCCGGTGCTGCCGACGGACGCGGTTGCACCAGTCGTCACATGACGCAGGCCGCTCCACAGCGCCGACGCACCGACGGCGAGGCTGCCGGGCGCCCCGGTGGTGGCCGCCGCCGCTCCGGCCATGGTGCGCATGCCGAGCCAGCCAGCCGTCCAGAGTGCTGCCAGCGCCGTCATGCCGTCCATCACCGGGCCGCCGTTGACCAGGCCGGCGGCGGCGCGCGGCGCCTTGATGGCCAGCACGAAGATGGCGGCCGCCAGCACCGCCACCCCGAAGGCCTGGGCCAGCGTCGGCGTGCCGGTGAAGGTCAGCGCCAGCAGCGTGGCGCTGCACATGGCGATGACGCAGCCGAGCACCAGCAGCTTGAGCGCGGTGGCCGCGATGTAGCCGATGGCGCGCTCGGCGACGAAGCTGGTGGGGCCGAGCACGGCGAAGGGAATGGCGAGGTAGGCGGCGAGCGACAGCAGCCGGTATTCCAGGAAGGCGAGGAACACCTGGATGGCCAGGATGCAGAAGCTGACGATCACCACCAGCGCGGCCAGCAGGAAGATGACAATCTCGACGAAGTTCAGGAAGAAATCGACCGGCCCCAGCATCTCCTTGACGCGCTGCATCAGCGGGATCACCGCCTGGATGCCGAGGTGGGCGATGTAGCCGGGGTCGTCGAGGGCGAAGCCGCCGCCGGGCACGAGGTTCAATCCCTGCTGGGCGGCGGCCTGCATCAGCGCGGCCGAGCCGGCGGGGAACCATTCGACCAGGGCGCCGATGGCGGCGAACTTCAGCAGCATGCGCAGGAAGGGGCCGTGCACCGCCGCCTTGCCCTCGAACAGCCAGAGCAGCAGGGCCAGGGTGTAGGACAGCATCATCAGCAGGCGCAGGGCCGTCCGCACGTCCGGCCCGAGCAGGCCAAGGCCGGTGACCACGGCGGCGGTGAGCTGGTGCAGGACGACGGAGAGGGCGCTGACGTCCATGGCCGGTCACTCCCGCACGGGGCGGGCCGGCACCGGCCGCTCATACCGGCCGATGCCCTCCCAGGCCGGGTTGCTGCGCTCCAGCCGCTCCAGGGCGGACGCCCCGTCGTCGGACCGGACGTACAGCACCAGGATGATGGCACCGATGATGCTGACGACCAGCATGGCGCCGAGGGCGAGGAGAATGTGCCGGATGCCCACGATTCAGCTCCCCGGTGCGCCGTAGGTATCGAGGCCCTGCCAGTTGATGCGCGTGTGCTGGCGGGCGCGTTCGACGGCGGCCTGCTCGTAGTCGAGCTGGGCTTCCGCCGCCCGGTGGTGCGCCGCCTGCATCATCAGCAGCTGGCCGGCGACCTCGGCGTTCAGCAGCGTCGCCTGGGTGCCGGCGTCGATGGCGCAGGTCTGGCCGTCGCACGCCTTCAGCGCCGCCATGAGCGCCCGGGCGCGCGCCGGGTAATCCTCGATCCCGGTCATGACGTCGGCCGAGACCAGCTTGCTCGCCCGGCTGGCGTCGCGCGCCAGCCGCGCCTGCTCGGCTTGGTGCTCCGCCAGCGCCCCGGCGCTCATCCCCTCGGGCAGCGTATCGGGGTAGAGGTCGGCGAACTGCTGTCCGACGCCGTCCAGGCTCCACAGCACCCGGTCCACCAAGCCGGCGGCACGGCGAGCGTCGCCGAGCCGGACGGCCACTTCGACCCGCGTGTCGAGGTCGGACAGCCGGCGCATGCGGATCATGTTGTCGATCTGGGTCAGCATGTGCGCGGTCTGGGCGATGATCTCGACCTCCTGGCGCTGCACCATCTCCTCGACGATGCGCGGCCGGCTCTCCACGATCGGGCAGCCGGGCGCCTGGGAGCCGCCGCTCCCCGTCATGCCGGATGCGGCCCCCATGACGGCGCCGGCGGCTCCGCCGGTGACATAGCCGGCGACGACGGACAGCGCTGTGCCGAACAGCCCGTCGCCCTCCTCGGAGAAGCAGCCGCCTCCGCCGCCACCGCCGAAGAAGCTGTTGAGCAGCCCGCCCAGGAAAGCGTGGGCCGGAGGCGGGCCGGCGGTCAGGCCGACCGTGAGGGCGAGCGCCGCGGTGGCGGCGCGCAGGGTGCGGGTCCTCATGGGGAGTCTCCTTCATGGGTGGTCTCCAGGGTGTCGGCGGCCTCGGCCAAGCCGCTGCGGCGCAGCCATTCCGCGGCGAAGCGCTGCGGCCCGACGTCGGTCCTTAGTTCGAAGGCCCGGCGCTTGTGGGCCGCCCCGCCGCAGCCGCAGACGGCAAGTGCTGCCGGATCGAGGGTGAGCTGGCCGAGCCGGCTGCCCTCGGGGGTCTTGAAGAAGAGGTCGCGGCGCGGCATGGCGCGGGCGACCTGCCCGGCCTGGGTGGCGTTCAGCCCCCAGTCGCGCAAGATGGAGCGCTTGGCGGCGTTGGGATCGGCGAGCAGCACCAGGACCTGGATGGTCTTCAGCATCGCCGCGATGGCCGAGCCCTCGATGTCGTCGAGCTGGTGGGTGGCCAGCACCAGAGCGACGTTCTTCTTCGGCCCGCGCCGGCGCAGTTCGTCCAGTTCGGCCGGCTGGTGCTTGAGCGCCTTGAACGCCTCGTCGACCAGGAACAGGGTCGGCCGGCCATCCTCGAACAGGCGGTAGAAGCGGCGGAACAGCGCCTTGATCACCGGCGCCGCACCGGGGCCGCGGTCGATCAGCGCGCCGATGTCCACCGTGGTCCAGGCGGAGCCGAGGAAACGGTCCTCGGCGGCATCGACGAGGTCGCCGTAGGGGCCGCCGCGGCAGTACGGCTCCAGCGCGATGCGGACGATGTTGTCCTGCACCAGATGGGCGAGGTGCGACAGCGTGCGTTCAGCCGGCGGCGAGACCGCCAGCAGGTGCAGGGCGGCGTCCACCGCGTCGCCGGCCTCGGCGGCCGAAAGGTTGCCCGGTGCCAGCACGCCCTGAAGGCGCAGCAGGTCCATGATGAAGCCATGGCCCCAGGCGAAGCCGTTGGCGGTGTCCACGTC
The DNA here is from genome assembly GCF_017876095.1 of Azospirillum agricola. Classification (GTDB taxonomy): domain Bacteria; phylum Pseudomonadota; class Alphaproteobacteria; order Azospirillales; family Azospirillaceae; genus Azospirillum; species Azospirillum agricola. Next base: position 9,735 of record NZ_JAGINM010000001.1, on the reverse strand, counting down.
GGCCAGCGGCTGCAAGGCGAGGTCACCGAGAGCGCCGTCGCCGGAGCCCATGGACAGGAACTCGCCGCCGGCCGTCCAGGTCGCCACCAGCGACGTGCTCTCGGTGGCGTCGACGTCGATCCACACCACGCGTCCATTTGGGACGCGGGCGAGGAACTGGTGGCCCATGAAGGCCAGCACGGTGGACTTGCCGGTGCGCGGCGGGCCGATCACCAGCGCCGCCCCGTCCTGCCCCTGGTGGATGTCGAGCATCAGCGGCGTGCCGCCCTCGGCCTCCAGCTGCATCAGCGGATCGCATTTGAGGTGCGGGTTGCGCTCCGGCCCGCCCCAGGCCGAGGAGAGGATGAGGAAGTCGGCGAGCTGGACCTGGGTCAGCGGCACCTTGCGCGGGTTCGGGCGGACGTGGCCGGGCAGCGTGCCGTACCACGCCCGCTCGGCGCCCCAGGTCTCCTCGATGACGGTGAAGCCCAGCGTGCGCAGCGCCTTGACCAAGTCGTCACGACGTTCCTCCACCTCCTCGACCGAACGGCCCCACAGCACGGCGGTCGGCGTCATCCAGCCGGAGCTGGTGCCGGCCTGCTCGGCCTCCAGCCGGGCGGCCTCCGCCTCCAGCGCCTCCATGACGCCGACCGGATCGTGGCGCAGGGCGGCGTAGCCGCCGACGGCGCGCAGCAGCACCGAGCGCCAGTCGTAGGAGGTGTCGTCGTGCTTGCGCCACAGCGCCGCGAAGACGCCGCGGGCCTGGACGTGGTCCATGGCCTCGAAGCGCACCGACCAGCGGAATTCGAACGGCAGCTTGTCCAGCAGGTTGAGCAGACCGGGGTGGCTGACCTTGGGGTAGCCGCCGATGCCGATCATCCGGACCGGCCATTCGGCCCCGCCGTTGCTCCAGGCCGGGAACGAGCCGGGCTTGAAGCCGAGGTCCACGAGGTTGGCCTTGATCGGGAAGCCCGGAAGGTCGGGGGCGGTGACGTGGCGCTGGCACAGCGGCGAGACGCAGTTGTGCAGCAGGGTCTGCACGCCGTCGTCGTCCAGCATGTGCGCCCACCCCACCGCCCGGCCGAGCAGGGACGCGAACTGGAGCACCAGTTGGCGGAACGGCTCGACGTGGTCGCGCATCACGTCCGGCTTGGCGCGCTCGGGCGGGTTGCGGGTGAACCAGGAGGCCACCGTGCGCGTGGTGGGCCGCGACGGCGTGTAGGTGATCGCCACGAAGGTGCGGGTGCGGAGTTGCTGGCCGGCGGCATCGAGGCGGTCACGCCGCTCCCGGTCGATCAGCTCGGAGACGGGATGCATGCCCGTGCTGCGGGGATAGCCGCCAACCTCCCGTCGCTGCATCTCGAAGTGGAAGGTCCAGCCGCCGGTGAAGGGGAACAGCACGTTGCCGGCGGCCAGCGCCGTCTGCATCCGCTCGGCCGGGTCCTGACCGTCCTGGTCGCGGCCGCCGTACTCGACGACGGCCATCAGCGCGCCGTCCTCCTCCAGCAGCACCACGCCCGGCCAGACGAAGCAGTCCCACGGCAGGTGCCGCGACAGGGAATCGAAGCCGTCATCGAAGGCGGTCAGGTCGAGCATGCCTCACCTCGGGGCGCGGTAGGACGAGAGGGACAGCGACCGGCCGCCGGTGCGCAGCGCCCGCAGCAGCCAGGCCGAGGCGTTCTGGCGGACGATCTCCAGCCACCAGGGATCACGGCGCGTCAGGTACCGCGCCGTCAGGAAGACCAGCAGGAACCCCCCCACCGCCTGTGCGATGGCGCCCAGCGCCAGCCACAGCTCCGCGGCCAGCCAGACGGCGATGGCCAGCAGCTCCATGGGCACGCCGAGCGGCATCTTGGTCGGCCGCACCGAGGTGCGACGCACCGGCTTCTCCCAGCCGTCGGGAACGGAGGGCGGCAGCAGCGGGGTCTCCACGACTCAGCCCCCCGCCAGCGCGATGATGGCGTCGCGGGCACCGTAGGCGGCGGCACCGGCCACGGTGAAGACGAACACCACCACCCCGGCAATGCGGGAGAACATCGCCGCCACCAGCGCCAGCAGCAGGCCGGCGGTGACGGCGATCGGCACGAAATTGGTGTCGAACACCGCCTGCCAGGACAGCAGCTCCGCCCCGAGGTTGGCGATCACCTGCGCCCGTGCCGACCCACTCAGGGCGGCCATCGTCAACGCCAGGGCCAATCCCCAGCGCGCGTTACCGTTGCTCTGCATGCTCACCTCCACCATCAAGTTCCCCCGCCCCCAGCGGGCGGAGGACGAATCCCCGGTCCGGGTCGAAGCGCTCGACCCGGACGATCTCGTTGACGAAGCGGCGCCCGTCCGGGCGGCGGGCGAGGTGCACCACCGCGTGCACCGCCTTGGCGATCCAGCGCATCTGCAAGGCGTCCATGGCGACGCCGCCCAACCCGACCATCTGGGCGATGCGGTCGAGCGCGTCCCAGGCGGAGCCGGCGTGCACGGTGCACAGCCCCGGATGCCCGGTGGTCCAGCCGACCACCATCTGCCGCGCCTCGGCCCGGCGGACCTCGCCGAGCACCAAGTGCGTCATCGGTACGCGCAGGGCGTTGGCGACCAGCGCCTCCAGCGTGACCGGCGGGTCGGCCCAGGGGTCGGCGACCATGGCGTAGGCAAAGGGGCACGGCGGCTCGAACTCGTAGGGGTCCTGCAACACCGCCGGCAGGCCGTCCCGGAAGGCGGGTTCCTCCAGGCAGGCGCGCAGCAGCGTGGTCTTGCCGGTGTCCACGTCGCCGGCGATCACCACCGTGCGGCGCCCGTCGATCAGGCGGCGGATCAGACGCGCCTGGAGTGTTGTCGCGGCGCCGGACCGCACCCAGTCGTCCAGCGTGATGCGGCCGCGGTAGGGCTTGCGGATCGAGCAGGCCGGGCCGGTGGTGACCGGCTCGATGTCGGCGTGGATGCGCTCGCCGGTCTCCGGCAGAGTGACGTCGAGGGTTGGGCGGTCGCGGCGCAGCTCCTTGCGCTGGAAGCCGGCGACGTAGGCCAGGAAGCGGCGCACCTGATCGGGATCGGCGTCGCGCACGAACTCCGGCGACGGCCCGTTCTTGATCAGCACCCGGCAGGTGCCCTGCCCGCGCAATGGCGGCAGCACCAGGACGTTGGCGACGTCCTCGCGGGACAGCAGGTCGCCGAACAACCCGTCCATCAGACGGCGCAGGGCCAGCAGCAGCATCTCGCGGCGCGCCGGCTCGTCGATCACCACCAGCTCGGTCATGCGCCGGCCTCCTTCGGGTGGAAGCCGTCGCGCACGCTGGGCACCGTGCGGCGGGGATGGCCAAGCTGTTCCAGGATCGCCGCCTTGGTCGCGGCCACATCCGCCGGGTCGAGGTCGTGCACGAGGTTGAGCACGGCGACCACGGTGATCAGCAGGTCGTCGATGCGGGCGACGGTGGCCTCCAGCCGTTCGGTCTTCGCCCGCTCGTGGGCGATGGCGTCCAGCCCCTTGTCGAGCACATGGATCACCGCGTCGCTCAGCGTGCGCAGCCCCTGACGGGCCTGGACCAGGGCGATCTGATCGGCCAGCAGCGCCGGCACGCGGGCGGAGACCGGGCGGGTGGCGGTGGTGTCGGGGGTGTCCGTCATGTCCAGACCTTCGGGGGTTTGGGACGCCGGGGGGCTGCGGGCGTGTCGGGCGCCGTGGGCACGCGGCCGTCGGGAGCCGGGCCGGTGGCGCCGCACCAGCGGTTGGCGTCGGGGTTGGGAATCCAGGCCGCCGCGGCGCGGCCGTAGAGCGGGCGCCAGCGCGGATCGGCGTAGGGGTGCAGGCGGGTGGCGCGGATCGGCTTGCCGTAGCCGAAGACGATCAGGTCGTCCCCGCCCATCTCCAGTGCCTCGTGCATCGGCATCACCGGCCGGCGGTCCACCCGCACGCCGCGGCTGACGGTGGGGAACAGGTCGAGCAGCCCCTTGGAGGTCGAGCGGGTCGGCACCTCCTCGATGGCCTCGCCAACCATCCGGCTGACCCGCTCGGCCTCGTCCGACGAGTTGGGGCGGAAAACCACCAGCCGGCAGTTGGCGGTGAGGCCGCGGCCGTACTCCTCCTCGACCTCCCACAGGCTCTGGGCCAGCAGCAGCAGGCGGATGCCGTACTCGCGGACGTACTTGATCCACTCTGCCGCCTCGCGGAGGTGGAATTGCAGGAACTCGTCAAGCACCACCAGCAGCCGCCAGCGCCGCGCCCGGCCGTCGTCGGCGAGCGCGCGGTCGATGGTGAGGAAGTCCACCATCTGGGTCAGGATCAGCTTGAACACCCGGCGAAGCCGCCGGGCGTCGAGCGGGCGGGCGACGATGTAGAGGGTGACCGGCCGCTCGCCGGCCACGAGGTCGGCAATCGAGAAGTCGCTGGCGGCGGTCTGCTCCTCCAGGACGGAGTCCTCGAACTCGGCGAGCAGCACCGACGCGGTGACGTAGACCGACTTGCGGTAATGCAGGCTTTTGTCGGGCGGGGTGGAGCCGCCGCCCGGCCGCCCCTTCCCCTCGCCCTCGCCGGTGCCACGCTCCTCGGCGAGCGCCAGGCTCTTGTCCCACAGCTCCTGGGCGGCGCGCTGGGCGGTCGGGTGGACGCCCTCGGCCAGCATCAGCTTCAGCCCGTCGTCGCCGAGCAGGATGTGCCGGCGTGCCCCGGCCAGCGACTTCTCGGAATCGGCCGCGGCGGTGAGGAGGTAGACGAAGACGCCGGTGAGGTAGGAGAAGGCGGCGTTGCGCCAGTGCCCCTCCTGCTCGCCCTCGGTGAGGACGCGGGCGGCGTGCTGGCAGTCGGGGACGAGGTACGGCTCCGGCCGCACCGCCATCAGCGGGTTGTAGCGCGGCCCGCCCCGGCGGGCGAGGTCGAGGACGATGACGTCACCGAAGCGGGTGCGGGCGCGGCTGGTGTCCTCGGTCACCGAGCCCTTGAAGTCCCAGACCACCGCGCTCTCGTCCCAGGATGCCAGCAGCGTCGGGTGCACGGTGGTGGTGGTCTTGCCCGAACCGGTCGGGCCGATCACCAGCACCGGCTGCATGGTGCGCTCGTGCAGCAGGTCGCGGCCGTAGGCGCCGAGGATGACGGAGGAACGGTCGGTCATCGCCGTCCCCCGCCCAGCAGACCACTGCGGCGCACGGCAGCGCGGTCGGCCCAGCGGCCGGTGCCGAAGCCCGGCCGGCGGGTCCCACGCAGGTCGAGGACGACGCGGGCACCCAGCGCCAGCGCGCAGAGGCCCGACACCACGGTGGCACCATCGACGATCCAGCGGTGGTCGGGGGCCAGCAGCCCGCGCCAGCCAAGGAACTGGCCGGGTCCGTACAGGGCGATCGGGCCGACGCGCCACCCGCCGAAGACGGCCGGCCAAGCGAACAGCCAGCCGGTCAGCTCGGTGATGGCGAAGACGGCGGTAAGCCAGACCAGCAGCAGGGTTGCGCCGCGGCGGATGGAAGCGGTCACAGCTCGCGCCCTCCGAGATCATGGAGGTCGTCGCGACCGGCCTCGCGGCCGCGCTGCTGCTCGCGCAGGCGCTGCATCTCGACGAGCTGGCGCTCGAAGTCGCGGCGCTCACGCTCGGTCATGTACCCCAGGCGGTCGGTGGTCACCTCGACGGCGTCATGACGCAGCCAGCGCGAGACGACGTCCGGGTCGAGGTGGAGGTCGCGGTCGTGCTGGACGCCGCGCACCATAATGTGCAGGTGCTGATTGCCCTCCGGGTGGGCCATGTCGGGCTTGCGCTCGACCGAGGCCACCCACTCCAGCGGGCCGACCCGGCGCTCCCAGGCGGCAACGACGTCGCGCCCGTAGGAGACCATGTCGTCGATGCGGTGCCCGTCGTTCGGGCTGACGATGAGGTGGAACACCCGGCGGTCGGCCGACCAGGCGTCCACGATCTCGGCAGTGTCGATGCCCAGCCGCTCGCGGTCGAACAGCGGCCCCTCCTTGGCGAGGTAGTTGGCCAGCGCCGAGACCGTGTTCGGGTATGCGCCGCGGGCGCGGTCGTGGTAGAGCACCTTGACCATCACCGGGCGGGCGTAGGGGCCGGCTTGCGGCGGCGCGCCCTTGACGCGCACGCGCTGCATCGGCCGGCGGGTGTAGGCGCGGGCGAGACGGCGCCCGCGGTCGGCCAGCGCCTTCATGCGGGCCTTGAAGCCGTCGTCGTCGAGGATGCCGCCGAACAGGCCGAACCGCTTTCCCATGCTCCGCCCCACCGATCACCGGACACAAGTCCGGCATGATCATCGTTGAGCTGCGCGCTGCTCTTTCTCAATTTCTCTGATGAGTTAAGAGGATCGACGCTTTGAATGCGCCCGCATTCCCAAATCTTTCCGAAATACAGATAAGTTGTTGATCTGGAACGGGACGAAACGGCGGTGTAGACGCTCTTTTATCTTGCTGAATGGCCCTTCTTACTCCCCAAACAGCCGCAACCTATTCTTTCCGTTAGCCGTCGGACGCCTGTCTTTGCCGCCGTTTCTACACCACACTACGCCCGATCCCGGAACCGCCCCGGACCCCGCCCCGCTCAGCCCGTTTTCCCCGTCGGGGCGCGGCCGAACACCTCATCGACCAGCCGCCGGACATCGACCTCGGCTGGCCCGACGAAGTCGATCTCCTGCACCAGCAGCCCGGTGCCCCGGCTCATGGCGAAGCTCATCCGTTCGCCCACCACCGCGGCGGCCACGGGCAGACGCAGGCCGCAGACGGTCATCTCGGTGCCCGGCTCGATCGCCAGGCCCGCGGGGGCATGCGTCAGGACCACCGACGCTGTCATGGCCGGCTCGACCGCCAGCGCCTCGACCACCAACTGCATGGTGGCGGCGCAGCGCCCCACGGCGTCCCGTTCGGGATGGGTCGGCACCAGCACGGTGTCCGCCGCCAGCAGCGCCGCACGCAGGGCTGGAGTGGACGCCGCCGGGGTGTCGATGATCACGTGGTCGAAGCGGGCGTGCAGGCCCCAGACGCCGCAGCGCAGGTCCGGGCTGGCGACGCCGATGGTCTCGAACAGCGCCGGCAGGTCGTTGCGCCTCCGGCATTCGGCCCACTCCAGGGCGCCAGAGCGCAAGTCGGTGTCGAGCAGCGCCACCCGCTTGCCCCGAAGCGCCAGTTCGCCGGCGAGATGCACGGCCAGCGTCGTCCGCCCAGCACCATGGGCCTGGTTCATAAGCGCCACGATCATGAGGAACTGCCCTCCTCGGGAAAGGCGCCGTCCAGCAGCTCGCGCAGCAGCACGGCCATGGTCACGCCCCGGCGGAAGGCGGCGATCCTGATCCGCCCGCGCAGCTCGGGCGTGACGTCCACCGTGAGCCGCGCGGTGTAGAGGTCCGCCTTGGGAGTGGACGGTCCGTCGCCGCGGCGCACCCAGGTGTCGGGGGTGCCGGGACGCGCCCCGAAGCCGATCCGCCCGCCGCTCATCCCGCCGTCCCCAGCACTTCGGCGGCGAGCGCCACCATCTCGCGGGCGGCCAGCGATCCGGGCGCCTCCTCGGCCGCCAGCCGGCCGGTGCGGGCGCAGCGGGCGAAGACGACGCGCTGCCCGACCGTCGTCGCCAGAGCCGGCGGCAGCGTGCCGGCGAGTTCCCGGCGGGCGTCGCGCAGCAGCAGCGTGCGGGCGATGCAGCGGTTGAGGACAAAGCGCGCCTCCAGGCCGGGTTTCCAGCCGCGGGCATCGTCCAGCAGGCGCAGCAGCTCCGCCGACGCCCAGGCGTCGTAGGGGCTCGGCTGCACCGGGATGAGCACGAGGTCGGCGGCCAGTAGCGCCGAGCGGACGAGGCCGGTGACGCGCGGTGGCCCGTCGATGACAACGTGCTCATAGCCGCGGGCCAGCTCCGGCACCTCGCGGTGCAGCGTCTCGCGGGCCAGCCCGGTCATCGCGAACAGCCGGGGCAGCCCCCCGCGGTCGCGCTGCACCGACCAGTCGAGCGCGGAGCCCTGGGGATCGGCGTCGATGAGCAGGACCCGGTGGCCCAGCCGTGCCAGCTCAGCGGCGAGGTGGGTGGCGAGCGTCGTCTTGCCGACGCCGCCCTTCTGGTTGAGCAGCGCCACGATCATGACGCCGCTCCCCGGAATCGGACGGCATACCGCCCGTCCCCATGATTCCGCTGCCCCAACAACAAAGACTCGTTAGAGTCTACGTTAGATACGTTAAGGGCGTGAATCGGCCCTGTGGACCAAGGGCTTGGATGGTGTCCGTGCACCCGATAGCACGAGTGCCGTGCACCCGATGGCACGAGCGTTTGCACACCCGATAGCACGAGCGGTGTCACCGGTTTATCCCCCGTGTCTGTGGATAACTTTGGCGGCGGTCAGCAGCGCCTCGGCCGTGCCGCGCGGCACGAAGCGCAGCAGCTCGGCACCATCGGACCGGCGCTCGACGGCCAGCCGGTAGCCCGGCAGCCGCTGGCGCCGGGCGATGGTGCGCAGGTCGATGGCGAAGTTGGCGAAGCGGGCGAGGCTGCCCGACTTGGCGTGCAGGTGGTGGAAGTCGAAGGCCCAGCCTTCGGACTGGCGGCCGGCGTGCTTGCGGGCCAGCCGGTACAGCCAGCGCTCGATGCCGCCGGTGAGGCCGAAGTAGTCCCGGTCGATGGTGAGCACGAAGGCGTCGGCGAGGACGCCTTGGTAGAACCAGTCCGGCAGGATCAGCTCCAGCCCCAGCGGGCGGCCGGCGGCGTCGGTGCGCTCCTTCCACTCGTTGATCCAGGAGAAGCGGTGCCGGCGCCGCCGGTCGGGCTGGCGCAGGTTGGTGACCACCGTGGTCGCCTGGAGCCGGTCGAGGGCGGCGCGCAGGCGCTGGTAGTCGCGCAGCGAGGTGCCGCGCCCGGTGAAGGTGAGGATCTGGTGCGGCGTGGCGCTGAGCAGGCGCGCGGTGCGTAGGCTGGCGTCGCGCGCCTCGACGAGCTGGCTGGCCGCCCAGATCAGCACGTCGGCGTCCCAGATGGTGGCGAGGCCGTGCTCGGCGGTGCCCTCGACGCGGATGCGCGTTTCGCCCGCGGCGTAGTCGATGGGCTCGGTGCGCTTCGACTTGGCGAGCGAGAAGAACGGATGCGCCATCAGGTCCTGCTGGTCGCGCACCGCCATGTCGCCGGGCAGCGCCACGAAGAGGTCGAGCTGCATCTGGCGGTCGCCGTCGCGGAAGACCCCGTCCATGACACGGCCTCAGCGGCGTACCGGCCGGGCCGGCCGCACGGTGCCGGTGCCGGGGTCGGAGGTGGACGTGCGCAGGCCCTGGTCGGCCCAGTTCCTCAGGTCCTCGACGGCGTAGACGACGCGGCCGCCGATCTTGCGGTAGCGCGGGCCGGTGCCGTAGAGGCGGTGCTTCTCCATCGTCCGGGTGGACAGGCCGAGGAAGCGGGCCGCCTCGGGTGTGCGCAGAAAGCGTGGGGGAAGGCCGCCGGTCTTGTCGTCCATTCGTCCGTCTCCGTGTGCTGCGGGCGCCCCTGGGACAGAGGAGCGCGTCGTGGAGCACGGTGGCGGAGGAGAAGCAGGGTCAGGGAGGGGAAAGACTTTATGGGGATGAGTCCCCCGGAGATGGCGCAGCTAACACATTGAAAACGTTTGATGTCAGAGTTCCTCAAGCGTCGGCGCAAGGCGCAATGGATAACATTCTTGCCTGACGAACAGCGTGATACTGCCGGATCAGCGGCAATCCGAATTTCCGGATCGGACCCTTATACCGGCTCACGCCTGAGCTGACTCTCGGGCCGCATGGGATTCCCAAATTATAGCGAGCATGATTCACTGAAGCTCCACCGGGAGTGGGAGTAA